>NZ_JBNRIL010000001.1:0-489 GCF_053557995.1 Bacillus sp. XB1
AGGTCCAGTGGCACCGGTAGCGCCAGTAGCACCCGTGTTACCTTGAGCACCTTGAGGTCCAGTAGCACCCGTGTTACCTTGAACACCTTGAGGTCCGGTAGCGCCCGTGTTACCTTGAGCACCTTGAGGTCCAGTAGCACCAGTGTTACCTTGAGCACCTTGAGGTCCAGTGGCACCGGTAGCGCCAGTAGCACCAGTGTTACCTTGAGCGCCTTGAGGTCCAGTAGCGCCGGTAGCGCCTGTGTTACCTTGAACACCTTGAGGTCCAGTAGCACCAGTGTTACCTTGAGCGCCTTGAGGTCCAGTAGCGCCGGTAGCACCAGTGTTACCTTGAACACCTTGAGGTCCAGTAGCACCAGTGTTACCTTGAGCGCCTTGAGGTCCAGTAGCGCCGGTAGCACCTGTGTTACCTTGAGCGCCTTGAGGTCCAGTAGCACCAGTAGCGCCGGTAGCGCCTGTGTTACCTTGAACACCTTGAGGTCCAGTAGC
>NZ_JBNRIL010000001.1:648-617357 GCF_053557995.1 Bacillus sp. XB1
TGTTACCTTGAGGTCCCTGAGGTCCAGTAGGTCCGGTAACTCCTATACCAGTAGCACCCGTGTTACCTTGAGGCCCAGTGGCACCGGTAGCGCCCGTAGCACCCGTGTTACCTCGAGGCCCAGTGGCACCGGTAGCGCCCGTGTTACCTCGAGGCCCAGTGGCACCGGTAGCGCCAGTAGCGCCCGTGTTACCTCGAGGCCCAGTGGCACCGGTAGCGCCAGTAGCGCCCGTGTTACCTTGAGGTCCAGTGGCACCAGTAGCGCCCGTGTTACCTTGAGGTCCAGTAGCGCCAGTAGCGCCCGTGTTACCTCGAGGCCCAGTGGCACCAGTAGCGCCCGTGTTACCTTGAGGTCCAGTGGCACCAGTAGCGCCCGTGTTACCTCGAGGTCCAGTGGCACCGGTAGCGCCAGTAGCGCCCGTGTTACCTTGAGGTCCAGTAGCGCCAGTAGCGCCCGTGTTACCTTGAGGTCCAGTAGCGCCAGTAGCGCCCGTGTTACCTCGAGGTCCAGTGGCACCGGTAGCGCCAGTAGCGCCCGTGTTACCTCGAGGTCCAGTAGCGCCGGTAGCGCCCGTGTTACCTCGAGGCCCAGTAGCGCCGGTAGCGCCCGTGTTACCTCGAGGCCCAGTGGCACCAGTAGCGCCTGCTGGTCCAGTAGGTCCGGTAGGTCCTTGAATGAACGAAGCAGAATTAACTAGAGCAGTTTGTAATGCTGCTATTAATTTAAGGAGCTCTTGAAGTGTGCAAGGGTCAATTCGGAATAATTTTGTAATGTATAGTAAATAGTTAATGAGATTTTGAAGCTCAATAAATACAGCGCTTGCTACAAAGGTTGGATTTCTTAATATAGTTATTAAGTTTTTAATAATAGCTAACCCTTGTGCTTTCAGGGAGGAAGTAGCGTCTAGTGAACAAATAAATTTACTCAGTAGGTTCAATGTATCGATTAAGTCTTCAATATTTTGGGGAGATGGATTTGCGAAAAGTTTTGGGATTATTTTTGTTAAATCAATAATAATCGCACGAAATGTTCTAAGTTGAGCTTTAGTAATTGGGATTGATGGAGTATTCGGGATTCGTCCGGCGCTACTTGGAAAGCATGGTTTGGAGAATTTGTTTTGATTGTCGTTATAACGAGACATTAAATCTCTCCTTTCTCACGAAAATGTGAACGAAACTCATCATAGTAGATGCAGAAATTAGTTAAATGGTCATAGTAAAATCGTTTGTTTAAAGAAAAAATAGAAAAAACGCCTTACAATAAGGCGTTTTTTCTATTTTCTGCGTATTGATAATATCGCTTTAAGGAAATTTTTGATTTGAATCCAGCGAGTTTTATAATTTCTGATTCAGGAGTTTCTTTTTTTATTAAGTTTAAAATATAGGTGTTACGAAAATGTTGTCCGGAAATTCCTTTACGTAAATTGGCTCTAGCCACTTCGAGGCGAATCATTTTTTGTATAGCAATTTCCGTTAATGCCTTTGGTGCATCATTTTCATATACCCACCTGTATGTTCCACGGTTAAAATCGAATGCGACAAATAATGGATCATCACTATGGTATTTAGGACGAACTGGTTCTGGGATGCTTTTGTAATAATTATATAGTTGTTTTTTGTCTTCTTTTGCTAATGTAATTGTTCTTTCTACACCTGCGGTTGCTGGGATTGATAATGTATTAGTTTCAAAGTGAACGTGATGCATTGTTAATGCTGTAAGTTCCTGTAAGGATAAACCGTAGTCAATCAATAGATTTAAAATAGCAATATTGCGATCCGTTAATAAAGGGCGCACAGGAAGTTGTTTTTCTGAAAGTCCTTCTAATGAAGTGACTATATACTTTAACCTTTTTTCTTCATCAGGTGAAATGAAATCTTCGTTACGAAGTGTACGGTCTGGTTGAATAGATATTTCCATATTCTTCAATGGATTAGGAATGTTTAGAAAATGATGCATTCTATTTAGTACAATAAATACACGATGCATCGTTTTTTCTGAGTAATGTCGATTCGTTTTTAAATCGGAAAAGTAATCTTCGTAGTCTTTTGTACAAAGTGTAGCCCATATATTACTGGAAGGGAGCTTTTTGTTTTTTTCTAACCAATGTCCGAAGTCTTCAATGTCATAAACATAACGTTTAATAGTTGAGGGTTTTCGGCCTTTATTCAATAAAAAAATAGAAAAGGCTTGTATTGTATCATGGAATTCCGTTGTCTCCATAGTCCCACCACCTTAATTATTTCTTATATTATAGCAAACTTTTCTGAAAATAGGCATTTACAAGGGGGACAGGAATAATAATATTTGGTGAGTGGATAAAATGAGGTGATTGTATGGAACAATCGATGCGAAAGAAAAACAACAATCAAATTAATATTGTGTTAAACCATCGAAAGAAAATTTCTTTGCCAGCCGCAGAAAATAAAACGGTAATTTCAAATGAAACTGCAATTAAACATGAAATGCTGCAGAGAATTGAAGAAGAGATGGGGAAGCTTGTTGGGATGGAGGATATAAAAAAGATAATAAAAGAAATATATGCTTGGATTTATGTGAATAAAAAAAGACAAGAAAAGGGATTGAAGTCAGAGAAGCAAGTACTTCATATGCTGTTTAAAGGGAATCCAGGTACAGGGAAGACAACTGTTGCTAGAATGATAGGAAAATTGCTGTTTGAGATGAATATTCTATCGAAAGGTCACTTGGTTGAAGCTGAACGTGCTGATCTTGTAGGAGAGTACATCGGCCATACAGCCCAAAAAACAAGAGATTTAATAAAAAAAGCAATGGGAGGTATTTTGTTTATTGATGAGGCGTATTCTTTAGCTCGAGGAGGAGAGAAGGACTTTGGAAAAGAAGCAATTGATACGCTTGTAAAACATATGGAAGATAAACAACATGGTTTTGTATTGATTTTAGCTGGATATTCAAGAGAGATGAATCACTTTCTTTCATTAAATCCAGGGCTTCAATCTCGTTTTCCATTTATTATTGAGTTTGCGGATTACTCGGTAAATCAGCTATTGGAAATTGGGAAGAGAATGTATGAAGATCGTGAATATCAGTTATCAAAAGAAGCTGAATGGAAATTTAGGGATCATTTACATGCGGTGAAGTATTCGTCGCAAATTACATCGTTTAGTAATGGGCGATATGTACGGAATATTGTTGAAAAATCAATTCGTACACAGGCGATGCGGTTGTTGCAAGAAGATGCGTATGATAAAAATGATTTAATTGGAATATCGAGTATGGATTTGATGCTCGAAGAGGAGACGCACAGTACATAAACTGTGCGTCAATTTTTGTGTATAAGTTCGTTTACTCTTTTTTTGCTTTTTCTTGGTGTGTTTTATGGAAGTGTTCCATTTTAGCGCTCTTTTCGTGTGCTGAATTAGGATCGTGTCCAAATTGATTTACTGAGCTTTTTTGAGCTCCTTTATTAACGTGGTTTGTCATTTGTATTCACCTCACTTTAAAAATTAGTATAAACATTATATAAAGAAAAAATCGTTAGAAAAGAAAAACCTCTTTACGATATGTAAAGAGGTTAGATTGCTATTTATGCATTGAACGTTCTTTCGTTTCGATACGTCTGTGCGGTAAATGCCATTTGTAATGAATAGAAACCATGCGGAAGCAAACAATTAAAATGAATAGAATGTAAAGAGCCCAATCGCTAACAATAATTTGAGCTCCAATTAAGAAACCTGCTAAAATTGTCCAAAAGGCATATACTTCAGCTCGAAGAACGAGAGGTTTTCTGCGGGCTAAAAGATCGCGAATGATACCGCCGCCGATACCAGTTAAAACAGCTGCTACAATTGTGGCGCTAATTGGTAAATTTAATTTTTGGGCATATAATGCTCCTTGTACAGCAAATGCCGATAAGCCGATAGCGTCAGTGATATTTTCCCACTTTTTCCAATGTCTAATTAACTTATTTGGAAAAAGAAAAATAATAGTCATTGATAAAAGTGCGATTTGGAATAACATGTCTTGTTGCCAAAACGCGACAATCGGATAACCGATTAATAAATTACGAAGGGCACCTCCCCCAAATGCGGTTGCCATTCCTAAAATATACACCCCGAAAATATCATAATCCTCTTCCATTGCAACAATGGCTCCGCTTAGTGCGAAAGCGATTGTGCCTATGATGCTAAAAATCTCCCATGCCATGAATTTTCTCCCCCGCTAACTAGATGAAATGTGCTTCCTCTGCTATTATATTAGAAGGTTTAAATTTCGAAAAGGATGAGTGAACATATTTGATGGAAGAAAAAGAAAAAGTCATATTAGTAGGCTGTCAATTGCCACAAGATGATGATGAAAAATTTATGCATTCCATGAAAGAGCTTGCATCACTAGCGAAGACTGCACGAGCAGAATTGTTAGTGTCAACAACGCAAAAACGACCAAAGTTTCATCCGGCAACTTACATAGGTAAAGGGAAATTAGAAGAGCTTACAATGTTAACTGAAGAGTTAGAGCCGGATGTTATTGTATTTAATAATGAATTAACGCCGAGTCAAATTCGGAATTTATCCTCAGTATTAGATGCAAGAGTAATTGATCGAACGCAACTAATACTGGATATTTTTGCGCAACGTGCGAAGTCGAGGGAAGGTAAGCTTCAAGTAGAATTAGCTCAGTTGCAATATACAATGCCGCGTCTTATGGGGCAAGGATTGTCCTTATCGCGTCTTGGTGGTGGTATTGGAACAAGAGGACCGGGTGAGACGAAATTAGAGACGGATCGTCGTCATATTCGATCGCGTATTGATGAAATAAAGAAACAACTTGCAGTTGTTGTGGAACATCGAAAAAGATATCGTGAGAGAAGAAAAGATAATAAAGTATTTCAAGTGTCATTAATAGGGTATACAAATGCAGGGAAATCGACACTGTTTAATAGATTAACGGAAGCTGATACGTTTGAAGAAAACCTTCTGTTTGCAACATTAGACCCAACGACAAGGAAGATGCCGTTACCTTCTGGTTATACAGTATTACTAACTGATACTGTTGGTTTTATACAAGATTTACCTACTTCATTAATCGCTGCTTTTCGTTCAACACTGGAAGAAGCGGGGGAAGCAGATGTCATTTTACATGTAGTTGATTCCGCGGATCCTAACTACATAGGGCATGAAAAAACAGTAAAAAGATTATTATCAGAACTTGAAATTAACCATATTCCTGTTATTACGTTATATAATAAAAAAGATGAATTACATCAAAACTTTATTCCGTTTCCGAAAAGTGATTTCTTAATGACTAGTGCTTTTGAAGAAAGTGATTTATTGCGTATAAAAGAAGCGATAGAAACGAAGATGAAGAAAGAAATGGATCGTTATCGAGTGGAAATCCCTCCGAGTGAAGGTAAGTTGTTAACGCTTTTAAAGACGGAAACTCTATTAGCAAAGATGGAGTTTCTAGAAGATAAATTTGTATATGATTGTGCAGGGTATATTTTTACTCATTCATCGCTTAATGTGCAATTAAAGAGATTTTTAGTGGAAGAAGGAGAAAATAAAAATGTTTGATCGTTTGAAAAATGGAGAAAAAATTGCTCCAATCGTAAAAGAAGTAGAGAGTCAGATTACAGAAGTACATAAACGTGCGGATGAAGTAATTGAAAGCAATCAGTTTCGTGTATTAGAAAGTTTTCGTAAACATAAAATTAGTGACTCGCATTTTATCCCGACAACAGGTTATGGTTATGATGATATTGGCCGTGATACGTTAGAAAAAGTGTATGCTGATGTATTTGGGGCGGAAGCTGGACTTGTTCGTCCGCAAATTATTTCAGGTACTCACGCTATCTCTACAGCGTTATTTGGTATTTTACGCCCGGGAGATGAGTTATTGTATATTACTGGGAAACCGTATGATACGTTAGAGGAAATTGTTGGTGTGCGTGGGAAAGGTGTAGGTTCATTTAAAGAATATAATATAGGTTACAATGCAGTTCCGCTAACTGAAGCTGGGCTTGTTGATTTTGAGGCTGTTGCAGCAGCGATTCATAATAATACGAAAATGATCGGTATTCAGCGCTCGAAAGGTTATGCTACTCGTCCATCGTTTACTATTTCTCAAATTAAAGAGATGATCGCGTTTGTTAAAGAAATTAAACCTGATGTTGTTGTGTTTGTAGATAACTGTTATGGCGAGTTTATTGAAGAGCAAGAGCCATGTCATGTTGGTGCAGATTTAATGGCGGGTTCGCTTATTAAAAACCCGGGCGGTGGAATTGTTAAAACTGGTGGTTATATTGTCGGGAAAGAACAGTATGTTGAAGCGTGTGCATATCGTTTAACATCTCCGGGAATTGGCGCGGAAGCTGGAGCGTCTTTATACAGTCTGCAAGAAATGTATCAAGGGTTCTTCTTAGCGCCACATGTTGCAGGACAAGCGCTGAAAGGTGCAATTTTTACAGCTGCGTTTTTAGAAAAGTTAGGAATGAACACGTCACCAGCGTGGAATGCACCAAGAACAGACTTAATTCAATCTGTTCAATTTGATGATAAAGACCGTATGATTGCCTTCTGCCAAGCGATTCAATATGCATCTCCAATTAATTCGCATTTTACTCCGTATGCAAACTATATGCCAGGCTATGAAGATGATGTAATTATGGCTGCGGGAACATTTATTCAAGGTGCAAGTATTGAATTGTCTGCTGATGGTCCAATTCGTCCGCCTTATGTTGCTTACGTCCAAGGTGGGTTAACTTATTCACATGTGAAGATTGCGATTTGTTCTGCAATTGATGCATTAATTGAAAAAGAATTATTAACAATTTCTTAAGGGAAGCTGTCGATTTCGGCAGCTTTTTTCGTATAAAAGTAATGATTTATGCGATTAGAAAAAAGAATGAAAAAATTCATAAAAAAAATTATAAAAAATCATGTAAGAAAAGCTAACATCTATTGACACTAAACATAACATAGTATAAAATGAGAAGCAGTTAAGGCGAAGGAGGAACTGAAAAATGAAAGAAGATAGACGTTCTGCCCCGCTGTTTCCTATTGGTATTGTTATGGATTTAACACAATTGTCTGCACGTCAAATTCGCTACTATGAAGAGCATAATCTTGTTTCTCCAACCCGTACAAAGGGGAATCGTAGATTATTTTCATTTAACGATGTAGATAAGTTGTTAGAAATTAAAGATTTGTTAGATCAAGGCTTGAATATGGCTGGTATTAAACAAGTGTTACTAATGAAAGAAAATCAAACAGAAGCAGTGAAAGTAAAAGAAGAAACGAAAGAAATTTCAAAAACTGAGCTTCGCAAAATACTTCGAGATGAACTACAACATACAGGTAGATTCAATCGAACTTCATTGCGACAAGGTGACATTTCAAGATTTTTTCACTAAAGATAACTGATTCTGAAGGCGATTAGAGGGACTAAGGAGGAATTTATAATGTCTAGATACACAAAAGAAGATATTTTCCGTTTGGCGAAAGAAGAGAATGTAAAGTATATCCGTTTACAATTTACGGACCTTTTAGGGGTAATTAAAAACGTAGAGATTCCAGTGAGACAATTAACGAAAGCTCTTGATAACAAAATGATGTTTGATGGATCTTCGATTGAAGGTTTCGTACGTATTGAAGAATCTGATATGTATTTATATCCTGATTTAGACACTTGGGTAATTTTCCCTTGGACAGCTGAAAAAGGTAAAGTAGCTCGACTAATCTGTGATATTTACAATGCAGATGGCACTCCATTTGATGGAGACCCACGTAACAACTTAAAACGTGTGTTAAAAGAAATGGAAGCTTTAGGATTTTCAGACTTCAATCTTGGACCAGAGCCAGAATTCTTCCTATTTAAGGTTGATGAAAAAGGAAATCCAACATTAGAACTAAACGATAACGGTGGATACTTCGACCTTGCGCCGATGGATCTAGGGGAAAACTGTCGTCGTGATATCGTTCTTGAACTTGAAGAAATGGGATTTGAAATTGAAGCATCTCACCATGAGGTTGCTCCAGGGCAGCACGAAATTGACTTTAAATATGCAAATGCAATTCGCTCATGTGATGACATTCAAACATTCAAACTTGTTGTAAAAACAATTGCTCGTAAACATGGTTTACACGCAACGTTTATGCCAAAACCACTATACGGTGTGAACGGTTCAGGTATGCACTGTAACTTATCATTATTTAAAAATGGTGAGAACGTATTCTTTGATGCAAACGGTGACTTACAATTAAGTGATGATGCTCGTCACTTCATCGCAGGTATTTTAAAACATGCACCAGCATTTACAGCGATAGCAAACCCAACTGTAAACTCATACAAACGTCTAGTGCCTGGATATGAAGCGCCTTGTTACGTAGCATGGTCTGCACAAAACCGTAGTCCGTTAGTACGTATCCCTGCATCTCGTGGTATTAGTACACGCGTAGAAGTACGTAGTGTTGACCCAGCTGCAAACCCATATTTAGTAATGGCTACATTATTAGCTGCAGGTCTTGATGGAATTAAAAACAAATTAACTCCACCAGCAGCAGTAGATCGTAACATCTATGTAATGACAAAAGAAGAGCGCGAAGAAGCAGGTATCGTTGACTTACCAGCAACATTAGCGCAAGCATTAGTTACATTACAATCTAATGAAGTAGTATGCGGTGCACTAGGAGAACACTTACTTGAGCACTTCATCGAAGCGAAAGAGATTGAGTGGGATATATTTAGAACACAAGTTCACCAATGGGAACGCGATCAATATATGTCTCTATACTAAGAGGCTTGAACCCTTGATACAACTCGTATCAAGGGTTTTTTAATTCCCAATTATTACACTTTTATGTGGTTGCAAAATGAAAAAAGCCACATAAAAGCCACGAATTAATAACAAGTAGTGATATCATAGAAAAACATTATCAGATAAACGTAAGTTTTATATAATTTGTGAAATGAAAAAGCCTTGATACTACGGTATCAGGGCTTTTTTAGTGAAGTTATTGGATATATTAACTACTAGGTAATGGATTATTTTTGGTTATTTTGAATCATGTTACTAAGAAAATCTTTTCAAAAGAATTGATTTTATCTTTTTTTAAATCACTTGTGCTATAACTTAATAATTCTTTACTGCCTGTACAACGCGACCAATTATTTTTACATCTTCAGCTGAAAGGTCGTAAGTTTTTGGTTCGTGGATAGGGTCATTACTCAATGGTATTAAAGTAATGATGCTTCCGGATTTTGAAATCTTTTTCACGGTAGCATCATAACCATTGACTTTTACAACAGCAATTTGTCCGTTTTCAACATAAGGAGTTTCCTCTACTAAAACATAAGAACCATCAGGGAATTCGAGATTCATGCTAGTGCCTTTTACAGTAAGATAAAAATACTTTTTACGCTTGTTTAAAAATGTACTCAGCATGGGTAAATAGCCTTCAATATTTTCTTCGGCGAATATAGGTGTACCAGCTGCTACAGAACCAATGATAGGAATATGAATAATGTTTGATTGATCGTTTTGGATGGTTTCATAAATAGAAACTTCTTCTTTAACAGTATTGTCCTCTTGAGTTGCGAGTCTTTCTAAATCATCAGTAGTGATTCCTAATCCCTTACAAACTTTTATGACATTATCAACAGACGCTTTACCAATCCCTCTTGATAACATGGATTGCAGTGTTGTGGGGGGGAGACCTATTTTTTCGGCGAAGGCTCTTTTGCTATAGCCAGCTTCTTTTATTAAGCGTGTTACAACCTCTGCTTTTTTCATTACTTTCACCATCTTTCTTATTAAAATGTATACGATATTGCGTATTTCTGTATATATCATAACCTAACTAAAATTGTTAGTAAATAGAAATATATACGAAATTGAGTATTTAAATACGTTTTTTTGTTGACTAAATACGGAATTGAGTTTATATTTAAATGGAAATGAACGCAATATCGTACAAGGGGAACAGGTGGTGAGTCAATGTATCCGAATTTGCGTGCAGAGATGGCGAGAAAAAGAATTATGATTACACAAATTTCTTCGCATCTGAAACTTCGCCACGCAACAGTGAGCGACAAAATAAATGGTAAATTTCGTTTTTATTATGATGAAGCTTTTGAAATTAAGAAAACTTTTTTTCCAGAACATAGTTTGGAATATCTTTTTGAATTTGAAGAAAATGAAGCGAGTTGAAATCGGAGGAGATTTACTTAAAATGTAACGCTATAATCGAATTATTAAATGATGATTTAATAAGAGGGTTCATATCAAAGTATTTAATTTAAATTCCGATAACTAGTTAATTTGTAAAAAGAAAGTAACGAATTATGGGTAGTGCGAAATTATCTCAATGCAATAAAGATAGCCCAAAATTAGTAGTGAGGAGGAGATGAGGATGAGGCAATTAACTGACTCATCAGTACATAGTTCATTAGTATTTGAAGTTAATGGCAAAGTAGTAACGGATAGTTTGGTAATTGCGAAGATACTCAAAAAAAATCACTTGGACGTTTTGAAGGAAGTTCGAAAACAAATTGTATATGTAGGTGAAGAGTTTGGAGGAGAAAATTTTCACGAGTCCACTTATGTTAATTCAAAGAACAGGCGAATCTCTAAATATGATTTAACAGAAGAAGCATTCACGTTACTTGTTATGGGATATACCAGTAGAGAAGCGGTTGGAATGAAAATTAAATTTATGAAAGAGTTCAAACGAATGAAGCAGTATATACAAAATCAACAAAATGTGCCAAAGGATCCAATGGGGGTTTTAAAGTTAACATTTGCTGCGTTAGAAGGACATACTCAGGAGATACAAGAGATTAAGTCTGAGGTGAAGGGATTGCGAGAAAATATGCCGCTTTATGCTATCGAGTGTGAAGAAATAACAAGGGCTGTAAAAAGGTTAGGCGTTATATTATTGGGAGGTAAAAATTCAAATTCTTATCAGGATATCGGCCTTAGAAGGAAGTTATATAGAGACATTTACAGTCAGTTACATCGGGAATTTGGTGTGAATAGTTATAAAGCTATTAAGCGTCATCATTTGGATAGAGCAATACAAATTATTAATGAAGAATATTCAATTCCAACTGTTTTAAATGAAGAAATTACAGTTAAAAACTCACAAATAAATATGGCAGACATTCAGTAGGAGGAAAGAACATGCAAAGAAAGATTTTAGTGATTACTAGCAGTTTAGCAGGGTTACCAACTGTCAGTGAATTTAAAACAAAAGAAGATGCAAAAGAGCAGGTTAGAAAGCTTATTCAAAAAGGAATGAGTCAAAATGTGATTCGTATAACACAAGAAATTCCAATGAATATCGAAATTCAAGTGGATGTTGAATTTGAGGAATAAGAGAGGTTTAGAAGAAAATAGATATGGATAGCATGATTGTTTTGAATGAATGCATAAGAAAAGAATCCGTTGCAGCGGATTCTATAAGAAAAAATATCTCTAGATAAGTATAACATTGAATACCGTTTTTGAGAATTTATGAGGTGGCTAGTATGGGGATTATTCGAGTGAAAAAAGATAGTAATTATTCCGTTATAAATAATACTGGTTTAAAAGATGAAAGGTTGTCATGGAAAGCGAAGGGGATCTTAGCCTATGCGCTTACATTACCAGACGATTGGACTTTTCATATTAGCGAGTTAGCTCGACATGCTAAGGATGGAGAAGATTCACTCCGTACAGGTTTTAAGGAATTAAAAGAATTAGGTTATGTAAAACGTTATCCTGTTCGTGATGGGAATACGAAAAAAATTACAAGGTGGGATACGGAAATTTACGAAACGCCACAAAGGAACATGCCACAAGTGGAAAACCAAGATGTGGTAAAGCCATATGAGGAAAATCAGAAACTACTAAATACTAATAGACTAACTACTAATAAACGAAATACTAATCATTATGATGATATGGATAAATTAGAATCTCGTGTATTCATCAATGAGAGGGTTAAAGTAAGTTGTAACTTTATTAAGGGGATGGGCATTCCGTTAAGTGAAATTGCAATTGCAGAGTTGGGGGATTTTTGTAATTTGTTTAGTGATGAGTTAATTCAGCATGCAATTAATAAAGCCGTTGATGAGAATGCACCAAGATGGAACTACATTAAGGCTATATTGAGGAATTGGAAGGAGCAAGAAGTTAAAACATTAGTTGATGTGGCTACACTAGATAGACGTTTCGAAATGAGCAAGAAAAAGAAATATAACGGGACAGGTAGGAAGTATTCAAATAGAAAAGAGATTGTACCCGATTGGTTATATAAAGATGATGAATCAACAAATCCAGAAGGGGAAAGAAAAACCGTGCAGTCTATTGATGAAGAGCGTGAGAGATTACAAGAAGTGTTAAATAAATATAAGTCATAAGAAAAAATGTTAGGTGATTTTGTTATTTTAAAATATATTATGTTAATAAAATAATAATACAATTATATTCTTTAAAGATTCCCAATGCATAGTGAACAGTATTATAAAGGTAGTAGTGAATGTTTGGATCAAGTATGAACCATTTGTAATTTCATTTTCTTTCTTAAGGTTCTATGGGGACTGTTAGAAGTTTTTTCAAAAGGATTCAGGAATTAATTACGATATCGGAATTCTAAAGATGTAATGAACTTATCAATAGAGGGTCAAAAATGTTAGGAAAGGGTTGTGTTTATAAAATGAAAGATAATTTACAGGTAATAAAGATTGAAAAGGCTAATAAGCATATTCATTCTATTAAATTAGTATTAAGAGACTTTGTAAAAAGAATGGAAGTGGGTGAATCAGTAAGTGTTCGAATGGCTCAAAGATTATAAGAAGTTAGAAGAAGAAATTGCTTATTTAGAATACAACTTAGATAAATCAAAAGCCGAATTGAAGCGTTGGATTAGCGGTGATTTGCAAAATGTAAGATTAACCGCTGAATCGGAAGGGGCTAAGGTAGAAGGGCGTATTGAAGCAATTGAATATGAATTAGCTCATAAAATGAATGAAGAGTGTGATTTAAAGCTTTTGATTAATAAGTTTACAGGACTGGATCATCAAATACTTAAAATGAAATATGTTGATGGAATGACTTTAGAGCAAATTGCGTTTGAATTACATTATAGTACAGGCTATATACGCCGAAAACATGCTGAAATAAGGAAGATTGTCAAGTTTTTAGATGGATTTTAGTGTTACTTTTTTGTAGGATACATGCAGTGTACAGAAAGTATTGAAAAAGTGATTTATAGTAGTAATATAAGATTTCGACGAAAGGGCAACTATTTTTATGGTTGCTCTTTTTGTTGTGAAAGAAGGTGAGCAACATGTAGTGATTTTATAGATTAATTGGTATTTGGCTGATAGTCATATTTCGTAAAGTAGTACTTTTTTAGATGAAAATAATAGAAAAATAAGGAGATGTTTAGTAATGGATCAATTAGTCGCTTTAGCTACAACAGTGAATCTGCCGCAAAAGGTTTTGAGATGGAAGACAATGGTAGAAGAAGAATGTAATGCACAAGGTGTATCAGAGTTAGTGCCTTATGTTCTTGGAATTATTATGGTGGAGAGTGGTGGGGATTCTGAAACGACTCCCGATATTATGCAGTCAAGTGAATCCCAAGGGAGACCTGCGAATTCAATTAACAATCCGAAGGAATCCATTCACTACGGAGTAATGCATCTAAAAGGAGCGTTTGCAGATGCAAAGAATTACGGCATTACTGATTTAAGTGCTATTGTGCAATCGTATAATTTTGGACGTGCGTACATTCGATGGTTAGCAAATAATAATAAACAGCATTCATTATCTGTGGCGGACTTGTATTCTAAAACCGTCGTTGCACCATCTCTTGGTAATACAAATGGTACAATGGTTCGATATAGTCATCCTATCGCAGTGGCGTACAATGGCGGTTATCGATATAAAAATGGCGGGAATTTTTTCTACGCTGAAATTGTAAAACAATATGTAGATTTTACCGCAGGCGGTGTTCCGCAACCAGAAGGAATTGGGTTCGCAAAATCAATATACTGGGAAGGATATGGTATTAACTATTACGATGGACCACACGGTAACTATCTGGGGGACTTTACGACAGCAGCAGAAGTATTATACTGGGATGCGTACTGGGGAGAAGATAATGATGTTTGGTTAGATTTAGGTAGAAGTCGTTGGGTAAAGGCAGAGCATTATTATTGGAGACCCTTCAAAGCAATATCAAAATTCCCAGAAGGATATGAAGTAAGCTATTGTGATGGAATTGACGGTGCATACAAAGGCAGTATTAACTCAAAAAAACCTCTTACAGTATTCTTCCGTAAAGAAGGCTGGATCGATATTGGTGGGAATAGTTGGGCACCAGAGAAACACTTTGACATTGTAGATATTCGATAAAAAAACAGCTCTGTTAAGAGTTGTTTTTTTATCTTTAAACGGTGTTTTAGGCAAGAAAAGTTAGTTATATAGAATAATAGCTTTCGATATTTTTGACTAATTTCAGTGACATTTAACTTATGGTTACAAGATAGGTATTTTAATAGTAGATAACAATAGGGAAATGTTCTGTCTTGTTCATTTTAAGGTTGGAAAACCTACAATATATTTAAAAATAATAAATATAGAAATAGAAAGGAAGATTTATATGGCAACATTTATTTATCCAACAGATACAACGAGAGTAACGAGTGGTTTTAGGGGTGACAGACCAGATCATCATGGGATAGACCTTGCCGAAGCAGGCTATCATCCAATTTATGCAGCAGCAGGAGGGCAAGTTAGTCGTTCGTATTTTTCAACTAGTTACGGTGAGTGTATTATGATTGTCCATAATATTAATGGAGTTACATGGGAAACCGTATATGCTCATATGCGAAGTGGTTCTCGTACAGTTAAACAAGGTGATTATGTTACACAAGGACAAACAATCGGGGTTATGGGAGAAACAGGACAAGCCTATGGTCAGCATTTACATTTTGAAATGCATAAAGGCAGCTGGAATATGAATAAGAGTAATGCTGTGAATCCGTTAGACTACTTGGGAAAAGGTGGCATTGGTGGTACGCCGCAACCAGAGGGGATTGGGTTCGCAAAATCAATATACTGGGAAGGATATGGCATTAACTATTACGATGGACCACACGGTAACTATCTTGGGGACTTTACAACAGCAGCAGAAGTATTATATTGGGATGCGTACTGGGGAGAAGATAATGATGTATGGTTAGATTTAGGTAGAAGCCGTTGGGTAAAAGCAGAGCATTATTATTGGAGACCCTTCAAAGCAATATCAAAATTCCCAGAAGGATATGAAGTAAGCTATTGTGATGGAATTGACGGCGCATACAAAGGCAGTATTAACTCAAAAGAACCACTTACAGTATTCTTCCGTAAAGAAGGCTGGATTGATATTGGTGGGAATCGTTGGACACCAGAGAAACACTTTGACATTGTAGATATTCGATAAAAAAACAGCTCTGCTAAGAGTTGTTTTTTTAGTCTAAAATTTTTATAGGAGAAAGAAGGCGAATGGAAATGAAGAAAATTGCAGATTTATCTCATCACAATGGTTCAATAAATTGGGCGGCAGCTAGTAAAGAGCTTGAACTTGCTATTATACGTGTACAATATGGATCAAGGACAATTGATACACGTTATAAAGAGTATGTACAAGGTTGTAAAGAATATGGTGTCCCATTTGGGCACTATGCTTATGGATGTTATGTAAGTGTTCAGGATGCTATTGTAGAAGCAAATGATTTTATGGCGCGCGCTGATAAAGAAGCAAAATTTTTAGTATTAGATGTAGAAGATGATACCTTAGCAAGTTGTGGAGCGGCTAACTTAGCAAAAGCTTCGCAGGCATTTATTGATACGTGCCGTGCAGCAGGTTGGAAAGTGGGTCTATATGTATCACACCACATGTATACAAGCTATGGACTTAATACTGTGAATGCGGATTTCCTTTGGATTCCACGTTATGGAAATAAACCAGCTTATAGTTGTGATTTATGGCAGTATACAGAAACAGGTAGTCTTGCAGGCGTAACTGGTAATGTAGATTTAAATTATTTAAACAGTAAAAAATCTCTTGAATGGTTTACAGGTAAGGGTGGCGTTGTTGGTGCACCGCAACCAGAAGGGATTGGGTTCGCAAAATCAATATACTGGGAAGGATATGGCATTAACTATTACGATGGACCACACGGTAATTATCTGGGGGACTTTACGACAGCAGCAGAAGTATTATATTGGGATGCGTACTGGGGAGAAGATAATGATGTATGGTTAGATTTAGGTAGAAGCCGTTGGGTAAAAGCAGAGCATTATTATTGGAGAACTTTCAAAGCAATATCAAAATTCCCAGAAGGATATGAAGTAAGCTATTGTGATGGAATTAATGGCGCATACAAAGGCAGTATTAACTCAAAAGAACCACTTACAGTATTCTTCCGTAAAGAAGGCTGGATTGATATTGGTGGGAATCGTTGGGCACCAGAGAAACACTTTGACATTGTAGATATGCGATAAAAACTTCAGTAGTAACTGTTTTTGTATTCTATAAAGTTATGACATAAAAGATAGCTTTAGTAAGAATTATAAGACAGAGAGATAGCGATAAGGACATATTGGTGTTAAAAGATGATAAAAGATTAGAGTCACTCGAATGAGTAATTATTTAGATTAGAAAAGGAGTGAGAATAATAGAAGAGCAGATCTTAAATTCAATGATTCAACAAGGAGCATTCGCAGCTTTATTTGTGTGGATGCTGTTTACTACGCAAAAAAAGAATGAACAGCGTGAAGAACAATATCAAAAAGTTATTGAAAAAAATCAACAGGTCATTGAAGAACAAGCAAAAGCATTTAGTTCGTTGTCGAGAGATTTATCGGATGTTAAACAAAAAATCTTGGGAAACGGGGATGAGAAATAAAAATATAATATTAAATTATTTGTCGCGTATGCAGGTTTCCCAGTAAAAATTCGACTAATATATACTAATGAGAAAAAGCCCTAATACCGCTAAGTATTGGGGCTTTTTCTCATTAATCTATAGTGAATACGGTTATGTTTGATTCTTCAAGAGGAAAGAGTGAATGAATTCCAATATTAATGTAAATAAAATGAAACCTTGAATGATGTTTAGTGATAATACGTTCTTATTCAGGAGTTCGTTTATTCATTTTCTAAATTTAGGCAATAAATATAGCTTAGTACCTTGCAATAAACAATACCGAGTGGTATATTATGGATAAGATAGGTACTGTGCATTGAACAGTACTAAGATAGGAAAGGAGGATGGCACTTGAACGTTCAGTTTAAAAAAGGTGTGCTTGAACTTTGTGTATTAGCACTTGTAAAACGTAAAGATAGTTACGGTTATGAACTTGTTCAGCAAATTTCTAATAAATTTTTAATATCGGAAGGGTCAGTATACCCTTTATTACGTCGTTTGACGAAAGAAGGGTATTTTCAAACGTATTTAAAGGAATCTACGGAAGGGCCACCTCGTAAATATTATCAATTAACAGAGCAAGGGGAGACGCAATTTCATTTGTTAGTAACAGAATGGTGTGATTTTGCGAAAGGGGTACAAGAAATTATTGAAGGGGTGGAATGGGATGAGTAAAGAAGGGTTTCTTAAAGAATTATCAAGTTATCTTAGAAAGTTACCAGAGGCAGAGAGGCAAGATATTTTATTGGATTATGAAGAGCACTTTCAGTTTGGACTAGAAGAGGGGAAAACTGAATCAGAAATAATACAAGGCCTTGGTTCTCCGAAAGTAATAGCGAAAGAATTACTTGCGATGTATCGCTTCGATGAAATGAAAAAAAATCCATCGACTTCAAATGTGACAAGAGCTGTTATGGCAGCGATTGGACTTAGTTTGTTTAATTTTATTATTGTGTTAGGACCGTTAGTCGCAATTATTGCTTTTATATTTTCTTTTTGGATCGGTGGTATTGCTAGTGTAGTAACACCATTTTTCGTTATTGGAAAAGTATTTATGGGTACTTTTATATGGTTGGATCTTTTCGTTAGTATAACGTTTGTTGGAGTAGGTTTATTGTTATGTATTATCGCTTTTTATAGTACAAAGTGGTTTAAGAGATTGTGTGTACGATATGTAATATGGAACTTCAAAATGATAAAAGGAGAGTAAATGATGAAAAAACTATTTTTAATCGCTATTGCTTGTATCATTATTGGAGTAATAGGAATTTCCCAAACATATGAAAAAGCAGTACAAACTGCTAAAAAAGGCGATAAAGAAAATGTAATTAAAAACGAAACATTAAAAAATATAGAAGTTAAGTTAGATGCCGGGGATATTATTGTCCAAAAATCTCCTGACTCTTCTTTTTATATCAAGCAATCAGGAGATGTACGTAAACAAGAGATTCGTATCGCAGAAGATGGTGACACATTAAAAGTTATTGGGGAAAGAGAAAAAGGTGCTTCATTTGATTTTTCTTTTTACGATTTTAGGTTTCAAACGTCTAAATTGACTCTCCTTGTGCCCGAACGCTCTTACCAAGATGTAAAAGTAAATTCATCTGCTGGACAAATCGAAATGAGTGATGTGAAAAGTGATAGCGTAAGTGTTAGAACACTTGCTGGAGAAGTAGAGTTGAAACAAATAACGGCTAAGAATGTGGAGGGATCGACAAAAGCTGGTGAGGTGAATTTTAAGAAGGTATTAGGGAAAGTGACCGCAAAAACAACAAGTGGGGAAATAAATATTCAAGATCATGATTCTAAGTATAATCTAGAAGCAAGTTCAACTGCGGGAGATATAGATATTACTTTATCGGAAAAACCACAAGATGCGGTAATTACTGGGCAAAGTGCTGCCGGAGATGTAACAATTTTTAATGAAGAAAATAAAAACGTAACAATTGGAAATGGTAGTAAAAAGATTAGTGGTAAAACGGCTGCTGGAGATGTGACGATTAAAACTCGTTAATAAGAAATAGAATGCATGGAAATCTATCAAAATACAAAAAAGAAGATAATTACCGTATATAAATAAGGTAATTATCTTCTTTTTATTATTTTTTAATGTAAATCACGATATACGCCAATTACTTTCCCGATAACTGACACTTGTTTTAAAATGATAGGTTCTAATGAAGAATTTTCTGGTTGTAAACGGAAATGGTCTTTTTCTTTATAGAAACGTTTAACAGTTGCTTCATTATCTTCTGTTAAAGCGACTACAATTTCACCATTATATGCAGACTGTTGTTGGCGAACAACAACTAAATCTCCATCGAAAATACCAGCTTCAATCATACTATCTCCAGAAATACGTAACATGAACACTTGGTCTGCTCCAGCAACAATACTAGCTGGAAGTGGGAAATGTTCCTCTACGCTTTCGACCGCTGTAATTGGTAAACCAGCAGTAACTTTTCCGACAATTGGAACTTGAATAACAGATTGTGTTTCCGTATCCATTCGGTCTTCACCTAAAATTTCAATGGCACGTGGTTTTGTTGGATCGCGTCGAATGTATCCTTTTTCTTCTAATCGTGATAAATGTCCGTGCACTGTAGAACTAGAAGCGAGGCCGACTGCTTGACCAATTTCACGTACGGAAGGTGGATATCCTTTTTCTTGTACTTTTAGCTTAATAAAGTCGAGAATGTCTTGCTGGCGTTTCGTTAACTTTTCCATGTTTTCTAACACCTCGTTTTCTTTCATTTTTCTTATTAATAAGTATAACATGTGAAAAAACATTCTACAAACATAAGTTCGAACAAATGGCGGATTTATGTTACACTATAGGGAAATAATAGGGAGAAAGAGGGGTTCAAAATGAATGCAATTATTTATGCACGTGTGAGTACAACGAAAGAAGCGCAAGAAACATCATTATTACGTCAAAAAGATGAATTATTGCATTTAGCTGAGCGCTATCAAATGAATGTTACTAAGGTGATTGAAGAGCAGGCTAGTGGATATACAATTGAACGTGACGGTATATTAGAGGTGTTGGATACAATTCGAGACGAACAAATTGATGTGTTACTTATACAAGATGAAACGCGTCTTGGTAGAGGAAATGCGAAGATCGCGTTAATGCATTGTTTACATAAAGAAGGCATAAAAGTATATACGCATACACATAACGGTGAATTACAATTGTCGGATTCTGATTCGATGGTATTAGATATTATTGGTATTGTTGAAGAATATCAAAGAAAGATTCATAATATGAAAATTAAACGAGGTATGCAACGTGCAGTAGAAAAAGGTTATCGTCCAGAAAAAAATTTAAAAAATCGTCATTTAAGTGTAGGAAGAGAGAAAAAAGAAGTGCCAATTGAGGAAATTGTACGTTTGCGAAAAAGTGAACTCACGTTTGAAGAAATTGCAGCAACATTACGTGGATTTGGTCATAATGTTTCAAAGGCGACTGTACATCGTAGATATGTAGAGTATACGAAGCAATTGCTTGATAAAGAAGAGTAACTATTGTATGATAATAATCAGTTTTGATTAGAAGGGGGATTCGAGATGATTAATCACGAACTCGTTGAACGCATTAACTTCTTAGCGAAAAAAGCAAAAGCTGAAGGTTTAACTGAAGAAGAGCAACGTGAGCGTCAATCGCTACGTGAACAATATTTAAAAGGGTTTCGTCAAAATATGTTAAACGAACTTAAAGGTATTAAAGTTGTTAACGAAGAAGGTACAGATGTTACACCGACGAAATTAAAAGCTTTAAAAAAGCAAGATAATGCAAAATTAAATTAAAAGATGGGCGAAGCCCATCTTTTTTATTTGTAAAAATCGTTATTTAATAACTTTCCAGTTGTTATTAACTGTTGCTTCTATCGTTTTATGTTCCAATATATAATTAGCGATAAGTTCAGACATATCTGTGGGTATATCTTTTACTACTGGTTTGTTTTGAAACATAAAGAAATTTCCCCCGCCACTTGCACGATAATTATTCATTACAACGTCATATTCTTCATTCATATTAAGAGGAGCACTGTTATGCTGTAAAGATTCTACTCTTTCACCAATTGGTTTTGAAATGTTTAATACGTATGAAATCCCTTCCCACATATCATAATTATAATGTTGTGGCTTTGGTTCTATGTAGGTAGGACTTACGGTGATTGATCCATCTGTTTTTAATGTGAAATAAGAAGCAGAGAGTTCAAGAGCATTTTTTATATCTGCTCCAGTTATTTTAATTACTTTTAATGTGTTTGGATAAATATAATTAGAAACGATATCGCGCATTGTTACATGTTCCGGGAAACCTGGAGATGTATTATGGAACAAACTTGTACAAGAAATTGATACATTAGCTATATTCATCTGTATTTTATTTATGAATTCTATAAAAGGATGATCATGCAAACGAGTTTGCATAGCATCTGAAATTTGCATGCCCCCTTGAATGATTCCAATAGGTTGATCAAGCCACTTTTGTGTTTTCTCTTCGTAATCGGCTACCAATGAAAGTACATCTTGGTCCGCCTCAAATCCTTGTACAGATAATAATTCAGAAGAACTCTCTTTTTTCACCCATTTATGTTTCGTTTTTTCGAATGTTACTTTTACTTTTCCAAATGAGTGTCCATTGCATCCGGTCTGTAAAATTGTTACACCGTTAGCCATTGTGTGAGAAATTTCCCGGTGTTGGTGGCCTGTTAATAAGATATCTATGCCTTCAATTTCATGGCACATTGCATATCCTTGGTTTTCTCCTGTTAACACTTCAGTCGGTACCCCGGTTTGTAAATCTCGTTCAACTCCCCCGTGATACGCTACGACTAGTAAATCTGGTTTCTCATGTTCGCGAATATAAGAAACCCATTCTTTTGTAGTCTTTAATGCATCTTCAAATAGTAAATCTTTAATGTGATGGGGTTGTTCCCAATTGGGAATGTAATGCGTTGTCACCCCTAAAATAGCAATTTTTATATTTGATTCAATATGTTTTATTACATATGGTTTCCCGAAATAAGGTTTTTTACTGTTTTTATCTAAAATGTTTGCTGATAGGTACGGGAAGTTCGCAGTAGTCACAGCATTATTTAATATATCCATCCCGTAATTAAATTCATGATTGCCGATAATTGCAGCGTCATACTGTAAGTAATTCGCTAATAAGGACATTGGGTTTTTTTTGTTTTTTTCGTATGTAACATAATGATAAGTAAATGGTGTGCCTTGAATAAAGTCGCCATTATCAATTAAAAGAACGTTTCTATTTTTGGAACGTTCTTTTTTTATAAGAGTAGAAATTTTAGCTAAACCAAGTTCTGCTGGGGAGTTATCTTGGTAGTGAATAGGATAAACAGTGCCATGTATATCGCTTGTTAATAAGATGTTTAAAGTTACAGTTTGATTTTGTTCCAATATGACTCACCTTTTCTATTGTTATCTTCCAATTCATCATATCAAATATGTGAAGAGAATTTTAATGTGAGTGTATAGAATGTGTAAAGATTCTGTAAATAATCAATTATTTGTAAAAATATGTGATATATTTCTTCATGTTTATGAAAGGTTATTTTATAACAATGAAAAATGGAGGCATTAATATGTTGAAAAAAGTTTTTGCAATGAGCACAACAGTTGTACTAGCAGCGGGATTATTAAGTGGCTGCGGGACGAAAGAGTCAAGTGCAAGTAAAAATGAAGATACGAAAAAAGGATATGTACCGAAGACTTTAAATGTTCAATTTGTTCCTTCTCAAAATGCGGATACGTTAGAGGCGAAGGCAAAACCGCTTGAGAAGCTATTAAGTGATAAGTTAAATATTCCAGTAAAAGTTAGTATTTCAACGAACTACAATACAATTGTAGAAGCGATGGCATCTAAACAAGTAGATGTAGGATTTTTACCGCCAACAGCGTACGTATTAGCACATGAAAAGAAGGCTGCAAATGTAATTTTACAAGCACAACGTTTTGGAGTAGATGATGAAACGGGAGCCCCTACAAAGGATTTAGTAGACTTTTATAAATCTGAGTTTGTTGTTAAAAAAGACTCTAATATAAATAGTGTAAAAGATTTAAAAGGTAAAAAGATTGGTTATCAAGATGTAACATCATCAGCAGGGTATGTATGGCCTGCAGCTGTTCTATTAAAAGAGGGAATTGATCCGTTAAAAGATGTGAAACCTGTTACATTAAAAGGTCACGATCAGTCGCTTATTGCTCTTTTAAATGGTGACGTAGATGCGGCTGTTGTATTCCAAGATGCTCGTAATATTGTAAAAAAAGATTATCCGAATATATTTGATCAAACGAAAATAGTGAAATTTACTGAGAAAATTCCGAACGATACAATTTCTGTACGATCTGATTTAGAAGCAGAGTGGAGCAAGAAATTACAAGATGCTTTCATTGAAATTGGAAAGAATGAGGAAGGTCACAAAATCATTAAAGAAGTATATTCACATGAAGGATATGTTAAATCTGATGATAGTAAATTTGATATCGTTCGTGAATATGGGAAGAAAGTAAAAACGCAATAATACATATGGAAATGGCAGCTAGCTGAAAGGGGATGTTTTCAGTTAGTTTGCCGTTTTGAATACATAGAAGGTAGGTAAGATGTGTGATAGAGTTTCGAAATGTCTCCAAAGTGTATCCAAATGGTACAAAAGGATTGAATAATATAAACTTGAAAATTCAAAAAGGTGAGTTTGTTGTAATGGTAGGGCTGTCTGGAGCTGGAAAATCTACACTTCTCAGATCCGTAAATCGTCTTCATGAGATTACCGAAGGAGAAATCATTATTGAAGGTGAGTCTATTACTGCTGCGAAAGGAAAAGAATTAAGGCGTATGCGCCGGGATATCGGTATGATCTTCCAAAGTTTTAATCTTGTAAAGCGATCAACAGTATTAAAAAATGTATTAGCTGGTCGTATTGGATATCATTCCACATTACGTACAACGTTAGGTTTGTTTCCGAAAGAAGATGTGGAGCTCGCATTTCAAGCGTTAAAAAGAGTGAATATTTTAGAAAAAGCATATGCACGTGCTGATGAATTATCAGGAGGACAACAGCAACGTGTATCAATAGCTAGAGCATTGGCACAAGAAGCAAAAATCATATTGGCAGATGAGCCTGTTGCATCGTTAGATCCACTTACGACAAAGCAAGTATTAAATGATTTGAAAAAAATCAATGAAGATTTTGGAATTACAACAATTGTGAATTTGCATTCTATTGATTTAGCTAGGCAATATGCGACACGTATTATTGGATTACATGCAGGAGAAATTGTTTTTGATGGTTCAGTAGAAGAGGCGACAGATGAAAAATTTGCTGAAATTTATGGAGATGTAGCACAGAAAAATGAATTGTTAGAGGTGGCAGTTAAATGAGTGACGTAACGATATATTCGAAATCGATACCGAAGCCGCCGAGTAAGTTAAAACATATGTTAACGTTTATTCTAGTCATTTTACTGTTGTGGGGAAGTAGTATACAGGTCGACGCATCATTTTCAAAGCTAGTAGTTGGTTTTCCTAATATGATGGATTTGTTAAAAGAAATGGTGCCGCCAGATTGGAGTTATTTTCAAGTTATTACAACAGCGATGTTAGATACAATACGTATGGCGATTATTGGGACGACCTTAGGAGCGATTTTAGCTATTCCACTTGCACTGTTTGCAGCAAGTAATGTGTTTACTAACACATTTTTATACAGTCTAGCTCGAATGATTTTAAATTTGATACGAACGATACCAGATTTATTATTAGCGGCAATTTTCGTAGCGATTTTTGGAATTGGGCCACTTCCAGGTATTTTGGCTCTTACTTTTTTTTCAATTGGACTTGTAGCGAAATTGTTGTATGAGTCAATTGAATCAATTGATCCAGGTCCGTTAGAGGCGATGACAGCGGTAGGAGCTAATAAGGTGCAATGGATTGTTTATGGGGTAATTCCGCAAGTGAAAGCACATTTTGTCTCCTATGTTCTTTATACATTTGAGGTGAACGTACGTGCAGCAGCTGTTTTAGGTTTAGTAGGAGCAGGTGGTATTGGACTATATTATGATCGTACACTTGGATTTTTACAATATAAACAAACTGCTTCTATAATTATTTATACCCTTATTGTTGTTTTGTTAATTGACTACATTAGTACATTGTTACGGGAGAAACTATAATGAATAGAACGACGATGATTGTGCCAAAACCGAAGAAACCGAGTATATATCGCTGGATTATTTTAATAGCACTTACAGTTGTATATGTATGGGCCTTTTCAGGAGTACCATTAGAGGGGATAAAGGACACAGCAGGTGAAATCACGAAAGCAATTATGACAGGGATATTGAATCCAGACTGGTCGTATGTATCTTTGCCAGATGGTGAAGATTTATTACATGGATTAATTGATACGTTGGCAATTGCAATATTAGGTACATTTATTTCTGCATTTTTATCTGTTCCGTTTGCCTTTTGGGCGGCAACGAATATGAGTAGTGGAAAATTAACTTCAGGATCTGGGAAATTTGTACTTAGTTTTGTTCGTACGTTTCCTGAATTAGTTATGGCTCTTTTATTTATAAAAGCTGTTGGTCCAGGCTCTTTTGCAGGAGTATTGGCCTTAGGATTACATTCTATTGGAATGTTAGGGAAACTATATTCAGAAGGAATTGAAAACATAGATAAAGGACCGACGGAAGCGTTACTAGCAACAGGAGCAAACCGTTTTCAAATACTTTGGTATGCAGTGTTACCACAAGTGTTACCGGATTTTCTATCGTATACGTTATACAGATTTGAAATTAATGTACGATCCGCTGCGATTTTAGGGGTTATTGGAGCAGGAGGGATTGGTACACCTTTAATTTTTGCGCTGAGTTCACGGAATTGGTCTCGTGTTGGTATTATTTTATTAGGTATCATTTTAATGGTAATTATAATTGATTGGATTTCAAGTTCGATTCGGAAACGGATTGTTTAACTTATTTGAAAAGCACCGAAGTTAGATGCTTTTTGTGTTTTTAAAAACGTATTAAAAAAAGTAAGTATAGAAGAAGTTTGTATAAATATGCAGATAATTCCCTTTCTTTTCAAAATAAAAATAATGAAAAAGTATGTCATATTGAATGCCCATACATTCACGGAAACATTGAATTTTTTATAAAAAATCAAAAAAATATCAACATATTTGTCGATACATGTTGTATAATCTTGCGTGGGAAGCTATCATATAAATGTATAAAACGTTTACTAATATAAGCGAAGGGAAGAATAGCATGTCACATTCAATCGAACAACTTTCTATCAACACGATTCGCACATTATCCATCGATGCGATTGAAAAAGCAAACTCTGGTCACCCAGGAATGCCAATGGGTGCAGCACCAATGGCTTATACATTATGGACTCAATTTATGAAACACAATCCAAATAACCCAACGTGGTTTAACCGTGATCGTTTCGTATTATCTGCAGGTCATGGTTCAATGTTATTATACAGCCTACTTCACCTATCTGGTTATGATGTAACAATGGATGACTTAAAGAACTTCCGTCAATGGGGAAGCAAAACTCCAGGACATCCTGAGTACGGTCATACAGCTGGTGTAGATGCAACGACTGGTCCACTTGGACAAGGTATTGCAACTGCTGTAGGTATGGCAATGGCTGAAAGACATTTAGCTGCTAAATATAACCGTGATGCGTATAGTGTAGTAGATCATTATACATACGCTATTTGTGGTGATGGAGATTTAATGGAGGGCGTTTCTGCTGAAGCATCTTCATTAGCTGCTCATTTACAATTAGGTCGTCTTGTTGTGCTTTATGATTCAAACGATATTTCATTAGATGGCGATTTAAATCGTTCATTCTCTGAAAGTGTAGAAGATCGTTACAAAGCATACGGATGGCAAGTAATCCGTGTTGAGGATGGAAACGATATTGAAGCAATCGCGAAAGCAATTGAAGAAGCGAAAGCTGACGAAAAACGCCCAACGCTAATTGAAGTAAGAACGACAATTGGTTTCGGTTCTCCAAACAAATCAGGAAAATCAGCTTCACATGGTTCTCCACTTGGTGTAGAAGAAACGAAATTAACGAAAGAAGCATATGCTTGGACTGCTGAGCAAGACTTCCACGTAGCAGAAGAAGTATATGACAACTTCCGTAAAACAGTACAAGATGTTGGTGAAACTGCGCAAGCTGAGTGGAACACGATGCTAGGTGAATATGCACAAGCATACCCAGAATTAGCAAACGAATTCCAAGCAGCAATGAACGGTCAACTTCCAGAAGGTTGGGAGCAAAACCTACCAACTTATGAATTAGGATCAAAAGCAGCAACTCGTAATTCTTCTGGTGCTGTAATTAATGCAATTGCAGAGTCTGTACCATCATTCTTCGGTGGATCTGCTGACCTTGCTGGTTCTAACAAAACATACATGAATAACGAAAAAGACTTTACAAGAGATGATTACAGCGGTAAAAACATTTGGTACGGTGTACGTGAGTTCGCAATGGGTGCAGCAATGAACGGTATTGCACTACATGGTGGTTTAAAAACTTATGGTGGTACGTTCTTCGTATTCTCTGATTACTTACGTCCAGCAATTCGCCTTGCAGCATTAATGCAATTGCCAGTAACGTATGTATTCACACATGACAGTATCGCTGTTGGTGAAGATGGTCCAACACATGAACCAATCGAGCAATTAGCAGCGCTTCGTGCAATGCCAAACGTTTCTGTTATCCGTCCTGCTGATGGTAACGAATCTGTTGCAGCTTGGAGACTTGCTTTAGAATCTACAAACAAACCAACTGCTTTAGTATTAACTCGTCAAGACCTTCCAACATTAGAAGGTGCAAAAGATGATACGTATGAAAAAGTAGCAAAAGGTGCATATGTAGTTTCTGCAAGCAAGAAAGAAATGGCTGATGTAATCTTACTTGCAACTGGATCTGAAGTAAGCCTAGCTGTTGAAGCTCAAAAAGCATTAGCAGTAGACGGCGTTGACGCAGCTGTTGTCAGCATGCCATCTATGGATCGCTTCGAAGCTCAAACTGCAGAGTACAAAGAATCTGTATTACCAAAAGCAGTAACAAAACGTTTCGCAATCGAAATGGGTGCTACATTCGGATGGCACCGTTACGTAGGTCTTGAAGGAGATGTGTTAGGTATCGATACGTTCGGTGCTTCTGCTCCTGGTGAGAAGATTATGGAAGAGTATGGATTTACTGTAGAGAACGTTGTTCGTAAAGTAAAAGAAATGCTTTAATGATTTCAGAAAAATCTCTCCGGCATGGAGAGGTTTTTCTATGTAAATGAGTTTTTTCGACAGAAAAAGTTTTTTATCTCTCCGCAGTCAGACAATCATTGCAAATTTTCTTATATATAATGAAGAGAAAAGGTTGTCCAGATTGGGAGTGGAAAAATGAAAACGTATGAATTGTATTTAATTCAAGAGGATATTGCGAAAGCTTATTTTGGTCGTGAATATTTGTTTTTTGATTTATTTGCTCGATTTTCAGAATCTGGGTCCCTTTCGGAGAAAAAAGTGTTATATAAGCAAATGATGTATATAACGATGCCATTGCAAGTAATGAAAATTCATCATAAATTAGAACAAGCTTTGCGCGTTCTTGGTAAATATGATAGAACACATCATACACATACACTTTATACGGGAGCGGAGTACGGCGAAATAATGGTGAAACCGCACTATATTCGTATGAATACCTCTGGAAATGTCTCTATGGAAACAACATTCTTTGAGGTGTTAAGAAAGTGTGAATTAACATTTTTAGCTATGGATTATGAAAATACAAAGTACGGATGGCTGAATCCTCTAAAACAAGTACGAACATATGTGTAAAAAATGTCGAATTGTATCTTGTCTTATTGAAAAGGTTTTAGTACACTGTAAGGTAGACAACATGAAGGAGGAAAATATATGCCAATTTGGTTAGGTATTCTAGTGGGCGTAGTAGCACTAGTAGCAGGCGTGGCGTTAGGATTTTTCATTGCCCGCAAATATATGATGAATTACTTACAAAAAAATCCACCAATTAACGAACAAATGTTAAAAATGATGATGATGCAAATGGGACAAAAACCTTCCCAAAAGAAAATCAATCAAATGATGAGCGCAATGAACAAGCAACAAATGAAATAAGCGCTAAAAGACACTCGCTAAGAGTGTCTTTCTTTTTGTTAGTTATAGTTTTTAAAACTTTTAAAAATTCTGTATTTTTGGTAAACTGAAAACATCGCTCATTTTAAGGGAGGAGGAAAAAAATGAAAGTGTTTATGAATTTAGCGTGGTTTTTTAAACAAGAAAAACGAGCGTACATAACTGGAATTATTTTATTGTTTGGCGTTGCACTTTTAGAACTTGTAGCACCAAAAGTAATTGGAATCGTTGTAGATGAAATTAATGATGGAACATTGACGACCGATAAGTTACTAAAATGGGTTGTACTATTAGTAATTGTAGGCATTACGATGTACATATTACGTTACATATGGCGTATTATGATTTTCGGGTCTTCATTAAAATTAGCTCGCCAATTACGAAAAAATTTATATGAACATTTTACAAAGATGAGTCCATCTTTCTATCAGTCAAATCGAACAGGTGATTTAATGGCACATGCGACCAATGATATTCAAGCGATCCAGCAAACTGCTGGAGCAGGTGTTTTGACGCTTGTTGACTCATTAGCTGTCGGAGGATGTGTACTCGTAGCGATGGGTTTTACAATTAGCTGGAAGTTAACATTATTAAGTTTAATTCCAATGCCGATTGTAGCTATTTCGACAAATTATTATGGAACTTTATTACATAAAAGGTTTCATAAAGCACAGCAATCGTTTTCGGAAATCAATGATAAAGTGCAAGAGAGTATGAGTGGAATGAAAGTGATTCGCTCGCTTGGACAAGAGAAAGAAGATTTGCAGGCGTTTCGAAGAAAATCAGAAGATGTTGTACATAAAAATGTGTTAGTTGCACGTATTGATTCGTTATTTGATCCGACAATCTCTCTTATCGTTGGATTTTCTTTTTTAATCGCAGTATGTTATGGATCGGTATTAGTTGTAAGAGGTGAATTAACAGTAGGTGATCTCGTTACATTTACGACATATTTAGGTACCCTTGTTTGGCCAATGTTAGCGTTTGGATGGTTATTCAATATTATGGAGCGTGGGCGTGCTTCGTATGACCGTGTAGAAAAAATTCTTTTACAAAAATCAGATGTAGTAAATAGCGAAAATGCTGTACAGACAATAGCGAGCGGTAATGTTTCGTTTGCCGTTGATTCATTTTCGTATAAGAAAAATGAATTGTTACATTTAAACGATATTCACTTTGATTTGAAGAAGGGCGAAACGCTAGGAGTTGTAGGACGTACAGGCGCAGGGAAAACAACTTTATTAAAATGTTTAATCCGTGAGTATGATCATTTTAATGGTGAATTAAAAATTGGGGAGCGAGATATTCGAGATATAACACTTCATGGTGTCCGTTCTGCCATTTCATACGTGCCGCAAGATCATTTTTTATTCTCAGCAAGTATTGGTGAGAATATTGCCTTTGGAAAGGCGGATGCTACATATAATGAAATTACCGAAGCTGCAGAGATTGCTTGTATTCATAATGACATCCTCCAATTTTCAGAAGGATATGAAACAGTAGTAGGGGAAAGAGGTGTTTCGTTATCTGGTGGTCAAAAACAGCGAATCTCTATTGCTCGTGCTTTATTAACAAATGCTGAAATTTTAATTTTGGATGATTGTTTATCAGCAGTAGATGCAAAAACAGAAGAGACGATTTTAAGTGCCTTAAAGAGGGAAAGAGCAGGGAAAACGACGATTATTACTGCACACCGATTAAGTGCAATTCAGCATGCCAATCTTATTCTTGTTGTTGATGAAGGTAGAATTGTACAAAGAGGTACACATGAGGAATTAATGAAGGAAAACGGCTGGTATAAGGAAATGTATGAAAGCCAGCAATTAGAAGCTTTAGTCGAGAAAGGAGGCGTATGATGGTAGAGAAGAAGCGAAGTGATTTAAGTAGATTACTTTCCTATATGAAGCCATATAAAGGGTTGCTATCTTTAGCATTTATCTTTTTAGTTGGTGCGACAGTAACGGAAATGATGGGTCCTTTTTTAATTAAACAATTCCTCGATGAACACCTAGTACCGCGGGATTTTGAACGATCAGCGCTCGTTACTTTATTTGTAATTTACATAGTTGCTCATTTATTAAAAGTATTATTTACGTATTTAAATCTATTGTACTTTCAGAACATTGCTTTTAAGATTGTTCAAGATATGCGAGTTGAAGTATATGAACATGTTCAAAAGCTGTCATTAAGTTTCTTTGATCGTACGCCGATTGGTACACTTGTATCGCGTATAACAAATGATACGGAAGCGATTAAAGATTTTTATGTTAGTGTATTATCAACATTTGTGAAAAATGTAGTCTTTTTAGTAGGTATTTTAGTAGCGATGTTTTTATTAGATGTAAAATTAGCGCTATTTTCTCTCGTATTAATTCCGATAATGTTTGCGATTATGGTATTATATCGCCGGAAAAGTGCAGCTTTTTATTTAGAAGTACGTAATCAACTAAGCGTGTTAAATGCAAAGTTGAACGAGTCCATACAAGGAATGAATATTGTTCAAGTGTTCAGACAAGAAAAACGTATGAGAAAAGAGTTTGAAGAAGTGAATAATAAACATTATAGTGCAGGGCGACGTACTTTGAAGTTAGACGCATTACTTTTACGACCAGCTACGGATTTAGTGCATATTGTAGCTATTGCGTTAGTACTAGGTTTATTTGGGATTGATGCTTTAAAGAGCCCTGTTGAAGTAGGAGTTTTATATGCTTTTGTTAACTATATACATCGTTTCTTCCAACCTGTAAATGAGATGATGATGAAATTGTCCTTTTTCCAACAGGCACTTGTTTCGTCATCACGTGTATTTCATTTAATGGACGAGAAAGATTTAGCACCGGTTCAAAAAGGCAATGAGAATCCTCAAGTCGTGGATGGGGATATTGAATTTAAAAATGTTACTTTTTCATATGATGGAAAGCGTGACGTTTTAAAAAATGTATCATTTCACGTGAAACAAGGGCAAACGGTTGCTTTTGTTGGGCATACTGGTAGCGGAAAAAGTACGATTATGAATTTGTTAATGCGATTTTATAATATTAAGTCAGGAAATATTGTAATAGACGGTGTAGATTTAGAAAAATTTGAAGAACGAGAAATTAGAAAGAAAATAGGACTCGTATTGCAAGATGCATTTTTATTTGCTGGAAATGTAAAGCAAAATATTCGTATGTATAATGAAGAAATTACGGATGAAGAAGTAAAAGAAGCTGCTCGATTTGTGCAAGCGAATACGTTTATTGAAAAGTTACCAAAACAGTATGAAACAGAAGTAGTAGAAAGAGGTGCAGCATTTTCAAGCGGTCAACGACAATTAATTGCTTTTGCTAGAACGATAGCAACGAATCCGAAAGTATTAGTATTAGATGAAGCAACAGCTAATATCGATACAGAAACAGAAGAGGCTATTCAAACAGCGTTGCAACAAATGCGAAAAGGTAGAACGACGATAGCCATTGCGCATAGGTTATCTACAATTCAAGATGCAGATCAAATTTTTGTGATGCATGATGGAGAGATAGTAGAAAGAGGAACACATCAAGAATTACTAAGTGAGCAAGGTTTGTATTATAATATGTACTTGCTACAAAATAAAGTGAGTTTGCAAAAGGCCTTGTAATACAAGGTCTTTTTTATTTTGTATACAAAATATGTTTACTCTTTGTTTCTATAGCATAAATGTCGTGTCCTCTTATGAAACTTGTACATATTGTATGTATACGAAGTAAAAAAATTGATAGGAGATTTTATATGCAAAACAGATCAAGTTCAAATGTTACGTTTATTGATGTGTCTCATTGGGAAGGAAATATTGATTGGAATGCAGTGAAGGCATCTGGAATTCCAGCAGCGTATGCAAAAGCGACAGAAGGTGTAAACTACATTGATCCTACTTTTACTAAAAATGTACAAGGAGCCCGAAGTGCGAATGTATTAATTGGTGCATACCATTTTGCACGTCCAGAACAAAATGATGCAATTTCAGAGGCGAAATATTTTGTGAGTATATTACAAAGTAACCAGACAGACTTAATGCCAGTTCTGGATTTAGAATCACCAACAGATCCGAGCAACAGTAATTTAACTGGTAACGCTATATCAAATTGGGCAAGAAGCTTTATAAATTATGTGAAACAGGCTACTGGAAAAGATGTAATGTTATATACAGGAGTTTGGTATATTAATGAGTTCGGAATTAGCGGATTAAGTGATATACCGCTTTGGATTGCTAAATACTCGAGTACACCGCCTGCTGATGCTGGTGGATGGACAGCGTGGACAGCGTGGCAGTACACAGATTCTGGACAAATTTCAGGCGTAGGAAATTGTGATGTATCAGCTGCAGTTTCATTAGAAGCTTTAAAAGGGAATGGAGCAAGTGGTGGAGGTAATGTTTCCCCGCCTAATAATGCAACTCCAGTGTACGGGGTTGCTATAATTAATGGAGATAATGTGAATTTGAGAAGTGGACCATCTTTACAGTCTAGTGTAATTCGCCAATTGAATCGTGGCGAAACATATGAAGTTTGGGGAGAACAAGATGGATGGCTTTGTTTAGGGACAAATCAGTGGGTATATAATGATCCGAGTTATATTCAGTATAAACATTATGTGGCGACTATTACTGGTGATAATGTAAATTTGCGTGATGCTCCATCATTAAATGGAAATGTTATAAGACAGTTACATCAGGGTGAAGCGTATCGAGTATGGAGTAAGCAAGATGGATGGCTTTGCTTAGGGACAAATCAATGGATATACTACGATCCGAGTTATATTCAGTATGGTGTACAATAGATTGAAAATAAAAGGTGCCCCGTCAGAGGTGCCTTTTATTAAAAATATACAACTTTTACAAAGTCTATATCGAAACCATAGTATACTATAGTAGATATATTTATAAAAAATAATCGAAAATGAAATAAAGGAGTAAAAATATGAATTATGTGCTAATAGGTGCGATTTTAATATTATTAGCTGTAGCATTTGTGCTGTTTTATAAAAATAAACAGTTAGAATCAGAGAGTCAGCAAGTAGAATTTGAAAAGAAACAAGCAATTGAAACGTATAAAAATGAAATTGCAGCTACGGTGATAGAGCATAAAGAACAACAAAATAATTTAAAAAATATGGAACAGAAAAAATACAATGATTTACAAGTAAGTGCAAATAGAGAAATTGAAAATATGCGTATGATGAAAAATCAATTAGCTATGCAGCATAGTAAAGAACGTAGTGAAATGCAAAATAAACATAATAACGAAATACATATGTTTCAAAAATTAATTGCAAATTTACGAGAATATACTAAAAACGGTGCTGAAATGAATACGTACGAAACATTACATTATATGAAGCGAGGATTCATAGAGCAAGGCATCATATTAGATGCTGAATTTCAAGTCATGCCGAATGTTTTTATTAAAAATAATAGTGAAATAAACGATAATAGAATCCATCATCTCATCTTGTGCAAAACTGGTATTTATCTACTGGAGACGAAAGAATGGAACGAGAAATTAATTCATGGTTTAACGAAAGAAAATGCTGGTATATATTCATTTATGATTGATGAAATGGGTAAGTATCAACAAGAAGTTGATAAAGAAGAGACATTTGAATATATAGTAGGTAAAGATTCCTCAACTATACAAGTGAAAAATGAGGGGAATCCAGTATATAAGGCGAAGAAACTATCTAAAATTTTATACAATTGTTTGAATGAAATACAGGCTAATAGTATAAAAGAAAAGGTAAAACCAGTTGTATATTTTTATAATAAAAATGGAAAAGCAATAGTAGACCTTTCTAGTGAGGAAACACCTAGGTTAAAAGATCGGGAGCAAATTGTAACGTTCTTCAGAAATGAAATCTTAACAGGGAAAGTAGTATATACAGTGCAAGAATTAGAACAGATTCGAGAAATGATTAGCCGGATGAATTATATAGTGAGTTAAAAGGGGAGATCTTTCTGAACGCTATGCTACGTGGCATTTTGTATATCTATTTTTGTTTGTATATAGTAATGTACATTCTATTTATATTCGTCATTGATATGGTCCATATACCCTTAAGTGTAAGGAGCATTTTTGTAGTATTCATACCATTTGTTTTATTAGTCATGATTCAAAAGGCTATTTTATATGTTTCTAAAAATCGTAATGAAGAAAAGAAGCAAATGTTGGGGGTTTTAATAGTAGCACTCATACCATTAATAGTGTGCACTGTACAACTAAGTGTAAATGAATATACATCAAAGTTTAATCAAAATAGATGGTTAAATCATGCAGATAAGCGGGTATATATGGTAGATGATCTATTACAAAAATATAAATTAATAGGGAAATCAAATGAAGAAATTATACAATTGTTAGGAGCTCCAACGGAAACGAGAAGTGGGGAAGAAGGAGTTACCACTTTGTATTATCTTGGGACTGAACGTGGCTTTATTCCAATAGATAGCGAACAGCTTGTTTTCCAATTTGATAGAGATGGAAAAGTCATGGAATATACGGTGCATAAAGATTAAAGAAACGTAGAGGGAAGCTATATGTTATAGCTTCTTTTTTATTTTTCAATATGTCACGGAAGGGGGAGAAGGTTTTTGAGTGGAATAAGGAATGAAAGCGGAGGTGATGCATATATATATATGCATTGGGTGATTATTAGTCCGATTGGTGAGGGGTAATAATTAATAAGTACGGACAAAAACCCCACTCATTAAAGTTTTACTTTATCATATTGTATAAATGAAAAGGAGGTAAGACGGTGAAAGCAATCCCGACTGATGTCCTGAGTAAAGAATTGATGGAAAGAGAAGGAGTTATATCTATTACAGTAAAGGAATTTGAAAAAATAGAAGTAGCTGGAGTAGTGGTCGCTGGTCCAGCGGTTATTTTGATTAATCAAGATTAAGTACATATTTTTGAAATAAAAAGCATCCGTCTAGGATGCTTTTTATTTGTATGTAAGGATAAATATGATGGATAATTGTGTTACTGGAGGGAAAGTCTGTGGCAATTATTATAACAATGTTAGTAATGGGTATTTTATTAGGATTTGTTGGAGCTGGAGGAGCTGGGTTTATTATCGCGATACTCACTTTAGTATTTCATATTCCTATTCATGTTGCTCTTGCAACATCTTTAACTGCAATGGCATTTACGACATTATCAGGTGTTGTAAGTCATTACCGTGAAGGCAATGTTGCACTTATTATAGGCGGGATTGTTGGGGGATTTGGCGCAATTGGCTCTTATATTGGTTCTAAATTTGGTTCACTTATACCAGCACATCTTCTTCATTGGTTTACAGCTGGGATGTTATTTTTATCGGCAATTTTTATGTTTATTAAATTAATTATGTTCCAAAACAAAGAAAAGTCGTCTTTATATAAACATAAAGAGTTTTCCGTGAACTACTTGTTGAAATGTGTATGCCTTGGATTAGTTACTGGAATGATGGCTGGTTCATTTGGGATTGGTTCTGCACCGTTTATTCAACTTGGATTAATGGTTCTATTGGGACTTACGATTCAGCAATCTGTAGGGACAACAATGCTTGTTATATTACCGATTGCAATTGGAGGCGGGATAGGATATAGTTCGGAAGGATATTTAGATTATATATTGTTATTACAAGTATTAATTGGGACCATGTTAGGGGCATACATTGGCGCGAAGTTTACAAATTATGCACCGCAAATGCTTTTGAGGTTTTCGATGATTATGACACCGGTTTTAGCTGGTTGTATGCTATTGATGGAATAAAGTGAAATTATAATCAGTAGGGGGTTAATGCTTACAAATAGCGAGATAAAATTAATATAGCAAACTATTAATATATTTTACGAATGAATTATATAGGTAATTCATATTTCCCATATAAAAGGATTTGTTTTAATATTATGAGTGTAAAGTTCGAGTATTCGAAGTACTACTTGAATTATATCCCTATCCCTTTTCTAAAAATGCGAACAAGTTTTGCCCTATTCTATTCAATAGTTAATTGCATAGAAATATATTGTTCGATGACCATTATGGAACGTACATAATGGGAAAATCCCGATCCTTAAAGAGGATGCCCCTAATCTTCATGTGAAAATATGATCGGATATGAAAGCTGACCAATTGATGGTCAGCTTTCTTTTTGTTCAAAAACAATTTTTTCTTTAATTTCTGTTTGTAATAATACAGTTTTTCCGAAGCGACGTTTGCATTCCGCACGCACTTTTTCAATGGCTAGTAGCTGAGTAGTGGCGGGAACTGTGACAATAGCTTGGCGAGGCTTTCGATTTTCTTCACAAAAGACACATTCCACAACATAATTAGAAATCATATTTTCATCCTTCCAGTTTTAATTTCTAAGAAGGGATTGCCTATGAAGTTGATGTAATCTTTCGTCATTGTTTTATTTTTTTCCTCTTTTTTTCAAGGGGAAAATAAAAAAGAGGGCGAATTTTAGTAGGGGAGGGATGTTTATGGAGAGATGGATAGGTAGTGCAGCGGTATGTGTAAATGAAAGAAAGGAAGTTTTAATGGTACTGCAGGGCAAGGAGGGAGAAGAAAAAAGGTGGTCTGTCCCAAGTGGAGGACTTGAAAAGGGAGAGACACTAGAAGAATGTTGTATTAGGGAAGTTTGGGAAGAAACAGGTTACAATGTGGAAGTTGTAAATAAAATATATGAAAAAGAGGGTATTACATACGGTGTTCCAGTGTATGTCCATTATTATTTTGTTAAACAAATAGGCGGTAATATGAAAATCCAAGATCCTGATGAGTTAATACATGAAATTGCTTGGAAAGGGATACATGAAGTTGAACAATTGTGTTTAGCTTTTCCAGAGGATTATGAATTGCTGTGCCAATATATAGATAAAGAAGCAAGTATGTAAATACTTGCTTCTTTAATGTATCCAAGACAAGAAAAGCGGAACGATAACTAAACTAGCGCCTGCTGTTAAAAGCATGGATAAACTTGCAATTGTTCCTTCCACAGGACCGATTTCGAATGCTTTTGATGTACCGGTTCCATTTGCGCTTGTTCCTAACATAATACCTTTTGCGATTGCTGTTTTAATACGGCAAATACGTATGAGAGAAGGACCGAGCAATGCTCCTGTTAAGGCAGTTAAAACGACAAATACAGCAGTTAATTGTGACATACCACCAATCATTTCTGAAATAGCCATTGCGATTGGTGTTGTTACGATATGTGGCGCTAAACTATGTTCTAGTGATGAATCAATTTGAAAATAATTTGCTAGTAGTGCTGAAGTAATGACTGATAAAAACGAACCGACAATGACATTAAGTAAGATAGCCATTCCATGTTTCTTTAATAAATCAAAATATTTATAGATTGGCCATGCAAAAGCAACTGTTGCGGGCTTTAATAATTCAGTTAACCAGTGACCACCAGATTCATATGTTTCATAAGGTGTATCTAATCCGAGCAATAAAGCAATTAAAATAATGGGACAGACGAGAAGAGGAGAAAGTAGACTCCAATTCCAACGTTGATACATTTTTTTTGATATCCAATATGTGAATAGTGTTAATAGTAAACAAAGAAATCCGATCATTGCGTTGATCCTTTCCGCTTTAGTAGCAATTCTGTTAAAAGTCCTGTAACTAAGGTAACGCAAAGAGTGCTAATCATAATAATTAAAATGAGATCGATTCCATATTGTGTTAGTGTATCTCTGTAACGTATGACAGCGACTGCAGAAGGGATGAAAAATAAAATAAGTTCTTTTAATAAAAAATCTGCTCCGTCCTGTATCCATTCTTTTTTAACTAGGTTAAATTTTAATGAAATTAATAATAAAAAAATACCGATTATACTTCCTGGAACTGGGAGGTGTGCCTGTTTTGCAATCCATTCACCTGTCCAAGCGAAACAAAATAGTAATAAAATTTGTCCGCTTAACTTCCACCATTTCATACAGTAACCACCTCTTTCTTTTTTTACATAAAAATTGTAAAAAAGAATTAACAATTTCTACTATACGTTCATTCAAAATATTTGTCTAATATATAAATTATATGTTATTAATATATTAGACATATTAATCGAAAGTGAAAAGGGTGTCCAAAAATGGAATTACGGCATTTGCAATATTTTGTTGTTGTGGCAGAAGAGTTACACTTTGGACGGGCGGCTGCTCGTTTACAAATGACACAACCACCACTTAGTCAACAAATACAGCAATTAGAAAAAGAAATGGGAGTTACATTATTTTCAAGAACGAAAAGAAAGGTTGAACTAACAGAAGCAGGAGAAATGTTTTTAAAAGAAGTAAAAAAGGCGTTTGAACAAATTGAAAAAGCAGTAGAAGTTGCACAAAGTGCGCAAAGGGGAGAAGTAGGATCACTTTCAATTGGTTTTGTAGGTGCGGCGATATATGATATTTTACCATCAATTGTTAGGGAATATAGAAAAAAATTTCCGAGAGTGTCTGTTGCATTACATGAATTGTCAACACCAGATCAAGTTCATGCACTTCATGATAACCGTATCGATATTGGCTTTTTACGTCCACCAATTCCAACGCAATTATTAGAATTAGAGCCAATTCAAAGGTTATCATGCACCTTATGTTTACCAAAGGCACATCCACTTGCAGATAAAGATGAAATACATATAGAAGATTTACGAGATGAGCCGTTTGTATTTATTACGAGACCAGTATGGCCAGCTTTGTATGATACAATTTTATCTCTTTGCAGAGAAGTTGGATTTAGTCCGCGTATTGTACAAGAAGCAACAGAGTATCAAACAGTTATGGGGCTTGTAGCAGCAGGGATTGGAATTACAGTAATACCCGTGTCGGCAAATAAGTTATATAAAACAGAAGTTGTATATAAAGAGTTATATGATTCTAATTTTGTTGCAGAAATGTCAGTGGCTTACAAAAAAATGAATAGTAATCCAGAGCTGCTAGAGTTTTTAAAAATTGCAAGAGAGAAGAAAAGAATAGAAGTAGAAGATGAATAATAGTAGTAACAGAAAATGGATTTAATTCAAATCCATAAAAGTACACCTTATTAAACAATAAAGCGGAAATGCAACTTAAGTTGCATTTCCGCTTTATTGTTCTTTTTTTAGCTCGATACTAAATAGATAAACGTGTTCATTTTCTTTTAAGAGTAAATCAATACCCTTTTCTTCGTCAATTGTAGGGACGCTTACAGTTTCTTTACTTGTTTGGATTACAGCAGCTAAAGTTGTTTTTTGATTGTATTTTAAATTTTTTATAGATTGGATTGTAGTAGTTGCAGAGCTATTTACGCTTGGTGGCGCTTCTTCAGGAACAAGTGTTGAACCACCTTCAATATTCAGATACCACTGCCTTTTTTCTTGTATATCTTTATCAAATTGGAAATGTGGTGGTAAAAAAGAAAGCTTTACTTTCTTTTTTGAAAAATGTGAGGTAGCTATATTAGCAATTTCTTTTGTTTTCTTACCATTGTTATAATAATCAATTGTAGCATTTATTTCATCTTTATCATTTTTAAGCGTAACGTTATAAAACATGCTATTTCCTTCTTGAAAAGGAGTCATTTGTAAAATAGAAGCTTGCTCTTTTGTTAATTTGTATGGCTCAACAATGGCAACTTCATTGTTTTTTAGTTGGGTACAACTTGTGAGTAATAATAAAGACAAGATTGATAGTAATTTTATACGCATGCAACCTCCTCCTTTTTACAATTATATTCTAAATGTGATTTTTTTATCATTTCGTTTTCTAGGACTAAAGGCTTAGAAGAAATTCCGATTGTAGTGCGATGTTTAAAATGTCATATTTTTATACACTAGTAGTATAGAATGCGTATGTAATAAGGTAGGGGAAGAATTTTATGTCTTTATGTCGGTTAGCGAGAAAAAATATTAGAACATTTGCTACCAAAAGGATGAAGCAATTTATGTGGATTGCTATGAGTACTATGATTTTGTTTTTTATGATATCGTTACAATTTAATGAAGGAGCTATTTTGAAAGTAGGGGATGCATTTGTATTTCAAATGTATTTTTACACACTTTTTATTGTACTAATTTTCATATGTATTTTTACTACATATAAAATGATGTACTCCCTTTTGCATGTGAGGAGGGAGGAGTTTATATCTTATGTAGCAGAAAATATGAAAAGAAAAGAGGTAATATGTGTATTATGTCAGGAGCAATTATTCATTTATGGAGCAGCATTTGTTTTTGGATTAATTAATGGGATGCTATTTTTGAAATTATTCACGGTTATCTTTATGAAAATTGCAGGGATACAAGGAATAAATAGTGCGCCAATTACAATATATGCAGTTGTAATTATTAGTATAATTATGATGACTGTCGTTTTAATATCGATGATGCAATGTTATCGATTTGTTCGAAATTTAAAAGATGAAAATTCGTTGCGGTTTAAAGAAAGGGCATGAGAAATCATGCTTTTTTCTATTTTACACATAAAAATAATCATGTTACAGTGAAAAGACCTGACAAAGAATGGGAAGGAAAGGTTGTATAGAATGACAAATGAACAATCAATTGTAAAAGTCGATCGGTTAACGAAGCGAATCGGATCAAAGACACTTGTACAAAATATTAGTTTTGAAGTGAAAAAAGGCGAGGTTGTCGGTTTACTCGGACCAAACGGTGCTGGAAAAACGACTTTAATGAGAATGATGGTTGGTATGATCCGTATGACAGAAGGTGAAGTATGGATTGATGGTCAATCTGTGAAACAGCAATTCGAAAAAACAGCTGCGAAAATTGGAGCGGTAATTGAGACACCTGAATTTTATCCTTTTTTGAGCGGCTATGAAAATTTAACATATTTCGGACGAATGAATGGTAATGTGACCGAAGAACGTATCGATGAAGTAGTGAAATTGTTAGGGATGGGACAAGTAATTGATCGCAAAGTAAAAGCGTATTCACTCGGCATGAGACAACGTTTAGGAATCGCTCAGGCACTTATTCACGATCCAGACGTGTTGATACTAGATGAACCGACAAATGGATTAGACCCTAGTGGAATACATGAAATGAGAATGTACATAAAAAAAATTGCACATGAACAAGGAAAAGCTGTACTTGTATCAAGTCACTTACTTTCAGAAGTTGAATTAATGTGTGACAGAGTTATCATTATTCAGCACGGGGAATATGTGGCTACGCAAAATATTCAGCATAGCCAAAGCGAAGAGATGGAGACGATCCGTATACGTGTAGATGATGCGAATAAAGCAGCAGAAATATTAGGGCATGATGTTTTAGTAAAAGATAATGAATTACTTATTAATGTAAAAGATGAAGAAATCCCAAATGTTATTCGTACATTGCTTGAGAAAAATATTCAAGTGTATCGTGTATATGAAGAAAGAAAAACGTTAGAAGAGCAATTTTTAGAATTAACAGGGGGAAAAGATATTGTTTAATTTAGTATATAACGAACTGTATAAAATATTTAAGCGGAAGCGAACGATTATTCCATTTGCAGTTATTGCAGTATTAATAATCGGATTAGGATGGGTTACGGTAAAGTATTTTGAACCGGAAACAAAAGGATGGAAAGTAGATTATACAGAACGAACTGTAGAAATTGAGAAAAAGCTTGGCATGAAAAAAGAAGCTATTTTAGCAGAAAAATCAGGGGATGAGCTTGTAAAAGAATACCAGCTTAAGATGAAGCATTTAGATACGGATACAGCACCGGCAAGCAGTTCTCCACTTTCTTTCATGAGAGATACAGGTTTTATCGTATTTCCAATTTTGCTCCCATTTATCCTCGTGTATGCAAGTACAATTTTTGCGAATGAATATAGCTGGGGAACATATAAATTTTTAACGATACGACCAGCGAGTCGCTTTAAAATTTTAACAGCAAAATTTTTAGCAATTGTTATATTTGCAGCTTTATTATTTATATTTAATATGATCTTCTCCGCTTTATGTGGACTTGTTATTTATAAATTCCAACAGCCTGCATGGAGTGAGTTTATTTTCCAAGATGGAAATATAATAAAACAAAACATTTTTGTAGAAGCAAGTAAATATTATGTTTTATCATGGTTACCAACGGTTGTGTACGCATCGTTTGCATTTATGATTTCTGTGTTAACAAGATCTAGTGGAGGTGCAATTGGTATTTCACTATTCCTTGCTTTATCAGGCAATATTGCGCTATTAGCAGCCACTAGATATAACTGGGCGAAATATTTATTGCCAGCAAACACAGATTTATATAGTATTTCAAAGAATGGAAGTTTTATTGATGGAGTAACATTCCCGTTTGCATCATGTATGTTGTTACTTTATTTGTTCGTATTTTTATGTATTTCATATACTGTGTTTTTAAAACGTGATTTAACTTAATAAGAAAAGCCGTTCAGGGTGCTGAGATGCACTTTGAACGGCTTTTTTTATGAGAATTGTTTAAGTGCTCTTTCGGCTAGTAAAGCAAAGTATTCTGCACTTATAGGCAGTGCCTCTTCATTAATTGTAAAAGCAGGATGATGCCATTCATGTGTACCACTCGTTCCCATAAAGACGAATGAACCTGGTATTTCCTGTTGGTAAAATGAGAAATCTTCTCCAGCCATTGACGGACTAGGCGAGATGATATTAAGATTCATCTTTGTGGCAACTTGAGTAGATAAGTCTGTAAGAGCTTTATCGTTGTGAACAGCAGGAGGACCTGAATAAAAACGGAATTTCGTTTTTACACCTAATGCATCAGATACACCTTTAATAATACGCTCCATGAGTGCGGGAATCTTTTCACGTGTTTCAGCTTGGAATGTGCGAATCGTTCCTTCTAACGTAGCTTTTTCAGGAATCACGTTCCACGTATTTCCTGCATGAATATTTGTAACACTAACAACTGCATTATGAGATGAACTTATATTTCGGCTTACAATTGTTTGCAGTGCCATCACAATTTGAGAGGATGCGACAATAGGATCTACGCCAGCATCTGGTACAGCCGCGTGTGTACCAACTCCGTGAATTTCAATTTCAAATCGATCAACTCCGGCCATCAGTGGACCATCTTTAATGCCAATTGTACCTACTGGTAAATCAGGTTTATTATGCATGCCGAAAATCGCTTGCACATTACGTAAATGTCCAGCATCAATAACTTTGCAAGCGCCATTACTACTTTCTTCAGCTGGTTGGAATATGAAGCGAACCGTTCCATTTAGGGAAGATTCTCTTTCTTTTAATAAGAAAGCAGTACCTAAAATAGCAGCTGTATGAAAATCGTGTCCACAAGCATGCATTTTCCCTCGTACTTTAGATGCATAGGACAAATGTGTTTCTTCTTGAATAGGAAGGGCATCAATATCAGCACGAACTGCTACAATTGGTCCGTTTTTATTACCAGACACTTCAGCGATAATTCCTGTTTCTAAATTGGAATCAATGATAGTAATGTTTTTTTCTTCTAACCAATTTTTTATTGCTTTTGTTGTTTCGAACTCTTCATATGATAGTTCTGGATACTCATGTAAATGTCGACGGATGGAAATAAGTTTTTCTTTTAGTTGATTTGAAATAGATACCATGTAGTATGCCTTCTTTCTTCAGCAAAATATTTATCATAAGTATACAACAATAAAAGAGAGGATTCTCAAATGAAAATCCTCTCTCGTTTATCCCATAAAAGCCCGATTGGTTCAACTAATTAAAGTTTCACTTTATGCTGCGACTTTTTTATGCGTATGATGTTTACGATAACGTCCACGCATTGCGTATGCAATTTGCGGGATTGCAATCCCAATTAATATAAGTGATACACCGAACCATTGTGAAGATAGTACAGCCTCTTTTAAAACGAATACTGACATAATTGTTGTAACTGGTAGTTCCGCTGCACCAAGAATAGTCGCTAAGCCAGAACCGATTTTTGGAATCCCGATTGTAAAGGCAATAGATGGAATAACGATACTAAATGTTCCTAATCCTAAACCGTATTTCCAAAGACCTTGAGAAATGGCACCATTAAAAATAAATGTTGGTGGGAATACAATCATGACTAAAGTTAAAGCACCAGTCATTAAGAGAACACCGCGCGGTAATGAAGGTACTTCAACAGCAACTTTTCCGCTTACGAAAATGTATGTTGCGAATGTAACAGCAGATAATAAACCTAAAATGACCCCAGTCGTATCGAAAGCACCTACTGATTGTTCAAGTAAACCACTTGATAAAAATGTCCCTACAAGTAAGAAAATAACAGAAATAACTTTTTCTCTTGAAGGTAATGTTTTTGTTGCGACTGCTTCAATGATAATTCCGACCCAAACGAATTGGAATAAAAGAATAATTGCAATAGAAGCTGGTACAGTTTTTAATGAAGCATAATAAAAAATTCCGGTAAAACTTGCAGATGTTCCTGCAACGAATAAAAGTAATGCTTGCTTTAAAGGAACGCGATGTCTAGAAAATAGAAGTGTAATAGCAAGCAAAATAATCCAACCGAACAAATATTGGCTGCCAATTACCTCTCCAAGTGAAAATCCTTCTGCATATGCAAGCTTAACAAAAATAGCTAAAATTCCATAACTACACGCTCCTAATAAAACTAAAAGAGAATAACGAAGCATGAAAAATTCCTCCCATCTATATGAAGTTGTTCCGTATCGAAAATATATAACTAGAGGGAAGTATACAAAATTAGAAATAAAGGGTCAAATGAAAGAAAAGTATGACATTTTATAGAATAATAATAAAAGTATGATATTTATGCATAATCTTGAAATTTTTAATAGTAGAAGTATTATAAAATAAACTTTGCATTGTATAGAGATAGCATTTGAAAAAAATATTTTTTAAACCAATATGTATATAGACGTACTAGTAACGTGCTAATTATTTGAGAAACTATGTTACCTTTGTTATGGTAATAACAATTAAAGGAGTTTTATAATCCATTTGGGTTTTTTCTATATAATAGAAGGAAATGAAAACGTTTTATTAGAAACTGTGAGGAAGTGCGGTTTTTCTTATTGCCACGTTGTAAAAGTGATTTCACGAATTGTTCATAGTATTTTTATGTGTTTTTGTTACAATATTTAGGGAGAGGAGTGGAATGATGCAAGATATTAGTATTTTTTTAGCGTTTGGCGCCGGGTTCTTATCATTTATTTCCCCATGTTGCTTACCGCTTTATCCGGCATTTTTATCGTACATAACAGGTATGTCGGTTTCTGAATTGAAAGAAGAAAATGCAATGCTTCGCAAAAGAAGTATGATACATACAGCGTTTTTCTTACTTGGATTTTCAATTATATTTATTGCAATTGGATTTGGTACAAGTTTTATTGGAGGAATCTTTACTGACTATAAAGATTTAATCAGACAGTTAGGTGGTATATTTATCATCGTGTTCGGCTTAATTATTGTCGGGGTGTTTAAGCCGAAATTTTTAATGCAAGACCGTAAATTTACATTTAAAAATCGTCCAAGTGGCTATTTTGGATCAGTACTAATCGGATTAGCTTTTGCAGCAGGGTGGACGCCATGTACCGGACCAATTCTAGTGTCTGTAATTGGATTAGCAGCAACAAATCCAGAATCAGCAATGATATATATGATTGCTTACATACTTGGATTTGCAATCCCGTTTTTCGTACTGTCATTCTTTATTACGAAAATGTCTTGGATTAAAAGAAATAGTATGGCCTTCATGAAAGTCGGAGGATATATTATGATTGTTATGGGTGTCTTCCTATACTTTAACTGGATGACGAAAATTATCGTATATTTCTCAAGTTTATTTGGTGGTTTTACTGGTTTTTAGTATTATTCTGCGAAAATGTTGGAAATACTAACGGAAAAGCATATAATGAAAGTATATTTTGCATATAGCCACAAAAAAGGATGAGAAAATATGAACATAGTTCTTTTATCAAGTATCGTTGCTGTTTGTATGGCTGTCGGTGCGATGTTTATTCGTTTAAAAGCAGCTAAGAAACCTGCAACATTGAAAAAAATTATACTTCCACCATTTTTTATGAGTACGGGTGCATTGATGTATGTTTTTCCTGAATTTCGATTAACTCCAGCAGAAATGTTAGAAGCAATTGGTGTCGGTTTGATTTTCTCTATTTTTCTTATTAAAACATCTAAATTTGAAATTAGAGGACAAGAGATTTATTTGAAGCGTTCAAAAGCCTTTGTTTTCATATTAATTGGATTACTTGTAGTGCGGATTGTATTTAAAACCTACTTAAGTCAATCTCTTGATTTAGGACAACTTAGTGGCATGTTCTTCTTACTTGCGTTTGCGATGATTGTGTCATGGAGAATTGCAATGTATCGTTCCTTTACGAAATTACAGAAGGAAATGGAAAAAGAAGATGGTTTTTATAATGAAAAAGATATGAAGCTAACTTAAAAACTGTATATGTACCAAATAAAAAGACAGCGTCAAAGGCGCTGTCTTTTTTATCGAAAATAATATGAAGTTACTTTGCGAGTAAAGATCGATAGTTAGAATAATCAATCTTTTTTTCTTGTAGTTTTTTTATTAAAAATTTATGATCACGCTTTGGTGTGGCGATGATATATCCCTTAATAATTAAGTCTTGTGTAATTTGAGAGGCATTTTCTTGTAATGCAAGTTCCCCGATTTTTCCAGCAATCTTTGATTTTGCAACATCACGAAATAGTTCTGGAACAGGACTTACAAGCTCTTCTAACAATTGTTTTTGTTCATCATCCCATAAATGTCTCGTTTTATTTATGTAGTGTTCTTCCCAATCCAAAATGGACATGCCGTCTTCTTTTGGTAAACGTTTTAAAAATTTTCTGAACATAAAGTATCCACCGATAGACATAAGCCCTAATAAAATAACCGTCCATAATACAATGAACCAACTGAACCATCCTTCGAGCACGCATATCCCCCCTTAATGATAGCGGTTTTCTTTTATTCATATTATATACAGTGAGATTCATAGAAAGCAAGAACGCTTGGTCATTTTGACCAAGCGTTATAGTTTAAACGAAGTATAGTTGTTCAACACATAAATTATTATTATCGTCTTCAACATACTCAATAATAAGTGTGCCAACTTTACGATCTTTATCTTCAGTTGTGAAAATAGAGTAAGAAGTAAAACGTGTTTTTGATAGGCCGCTTATATGTGTAGGTAAAGAAATGTAGTCGTTATCGCGGAAGAATTCCATCAGTTCAATATCCTCAAATTCTTTTCGGTCAACTTGTTTGTTTGTATAGCGGCGTTGAAGTTGTTTTAAAGATTCATTCCAAGAAATTGCTTTTGTGTCGTATACCATTGTTCTATCTCCTTACTGTATGTAATTACTAAGAACATACGTTCTAATCTAGTATACTCTTTTTATTAGAAAAGGGAAAGCAAAAAATAATGTAAGCTTGGATTTCCAAGCTTACATTATTGATGCGTCCGTCATAATCTCTATTTTTCATTATAAGTTAGATATGAATAAGAAACAAGATGATATATATAATGTTGAGAGTTTTCAAGATTCTGTATATTATAGGTGTACTAAAGTGTAAGGGAATGAGAGGTGTGGCATACGTAATTTCATTGCAAGGGCCGATGGCTAGCGGAAAAACAACATTAGCAAAAAGGTTAGAAAAGAGAGGGTTTCGAGTTATATATGAAAATCCATATCCAATTGTAGAGAAGCGAAAAAAATTGAATTTAGATATGAATTCAAAAGTAGGGTTTATTATGAATCAAAAAATGTTTATGGAAGCAAAAATAAAGGAGTTTCAAAATTTGAAAGATTCAGTCGTAATTTTTGATCGCGGACCAGAAGACATTGAGTTTTTTACACTCTTTTATCCAACGATTATAGGAGAAGAGTGGGATATAGAAACTGAATTGAAAGATGAATTATATAAATTAAGAGCATGCCGTTCGGATGTGATTTTTTACTTAGATGTTACGAAAAAGAATGTATATGATAGAAAAAATAATGATAGAACAAGAAACAGAAGTACGTTTGAGGAGCAATTTAAATTAGTAGAAACTGAAAAAGACTGGTATAAAAAATTTCCTGTAACTTATGTGGACACGAATAGATTAACAGTGGACGATTTAGAGGTATATTTTATGGACTGGTTAAAGGAGAGAGAGCTATGAAAAAAATACTTTTATTTGTATACTCAACATTTGCAGAGTTTGAAATAACAGTAGCAACGGCATTGCTGAAAAATAAATATGAAATCATTACAGCGGGCTTAACTAAAGAATTGGTTATAAGTGAAACTGGATTGCAAGTGCAGCCGCATATAGAAGTAAGTGAAGTACGTGTAGATGAGTATGAGGGGATACTTATTCCAGGTGGAGAAGAAGGACAGTTGGAAGATGCAAAACCTCTTTTTTCAATCATTCGTCAATTTCATGAACAAGAAAAATTAGTGGCGGCAATTTGTGCTGGACCGTATGCACTAGCAAAAGCAGGGTTATTTAAAGGGATTTCTTATACTGCGACTATAGATTATCAAAAATTTGATTGTTTTCCAGTAGAAAATTTCGTGTATGAAGAAGTTGTGAAACACTCAAATATCATTACAGCACAAGGGCATGCATTTGTACCATTTGGAATAGCAATTGCCTCTTATTTTGGAGTGGCAGACGAACATAATACAGATTTTTATTGTGGTAAAGGCAATGTAGTAATGGAGAAACTTTTACGAGAAAACGTGTAGAAGCTAGCAAATGCTAGCTTTTTTCTTTTTGACATCGATAAATGGCTAACGTTTTTGGGTCACGCCATATACCGTTATGAAGTGACAATTCATTTTCTACTTCTTCTTTTAGCCATACCTTCATTTCCGCGTGAAGGTATGTATTATCAGGTATATTTAGCGACGGAAACATGCTAGAAATATAGTTTACAATCGGAGTAGCATGATGAAAAACGAGAGCATTATGAATAACTGTTTCTTCAACAGTTGGAAAAACAGATTGTAATATCTCTTTACCGTTTTCTAAACAAAATGGAGTGACTGATGATGTTGTTTTCGGTAAATCAAATGCGTCTAACATACGGTTACACATTTCAACTATACGAGGTAGTGTAACGCTAGAATTTGTTGTAGCTAAAAGTGTTCCGCCAGGACGAATTACTTTATGGAATCCTTGAATCGTTTTTTCAACATCTTTCACATGGTATAACATATGTCTTGCAATTATTAGGTCATAACAATTTGTTTCGAAAGGAAGTTTACTAGCATCCCCTCGTTTCCATTCTATTAAGTTATTTGTTTTAGCAGCTTCAGCAAGCATAGCTTCGGATTGATCAAACCCGGTTAATGGGCCTTTATGACCATTTGTTTGTAAAAGGGAAAGGAATTTTCCACTAGCGCACCCAACCTCTAATATATTTTCTTCCCCTTGAAGTTGTAAATGTTCAATGACGATCTTATCTAAATCTACGTGTTTTTCTTCGTAATGTGTATGTGTGTCGATGCGTGTTTGTAAATGGTTGCTAACGTTATACTGACGTTTTACATCATTCATTTTGTCACATTCCACCTTTTTGCAAAATTGTTGGATTGCATGTGTTAATACATCTGTTTTCTTTAAACCTTCGTAATGGAGTGCTGATTCAAACCTTTTAAGTAATTTCTCTTCAATTCGAAAATGAATATCTTTTCGTTTTGTCACTGAAATCTCGCCCCTTTGCATCTGTTAATGAGACTATAGCATGCTTGGAAAAATTGTGTAAATAATTTGTGTACACAAATGGAGGGGATGAAAAAATTGTTTGAATGTGAGTTTAAACTATTGACGATTTAAACGTTTTCATATATTCTTAAATTAAGTAATATTCAAATAATTCAAAAGAAATGAGAGAGTCACATGCTTCTTCAAGGAACACATCGAATTGGTCGTATGGCCATGCTGTTGGCACTTGCGGATGAGAATGAAAGTCCTGTATTATCCATTCCAAAAGGTTGGAAGTATTGTACGGGGAAAGTGGGTTCGATGAATTCGCAAAAGGTTGTCGCAGCAATGGAAACAGCGGCTAAAAGCAACCAAGTTATTGAAACAGACGTTTACAGAGAAACACATGCACTTTATCATGCAATTATGGAAGCTTTGTACGGAGTGACGAGAGGTCAAATTCAGTTAGCAGACGTTCTTCGTACAGTAGGACTTCGTTTTGCGATTGTGCGCGGTACACCATACGACGGAAAAAAAGAAGGCGAATGGGTTGCTGTTGCATTATATGGAACGATTGGTGCACCTGTAAAAGGATCTGAGCATGAGGCGATTGGTTTAGGAATTAATCACATATGATTTGCCCATAGTCTATTAGTTAGAAGGGGGCCTTACTTTTTTAGGACAGAAGTCTGTCTTAAAAAGATAAGGTCCCCTTTTGCCTTTTTAAGGAGGAAAAATGATGATTACGTTAACAGGACATACATTGACAGTTGAAGAAATGAAGAGGTTATTACTGGAAGGAGAAGGTGTAACAGCTTGTCCAACTAGTATGCAAAAGGTAGCGGAGTGCCGCGAAGTAGTTGAGAAAATTGTAGAGGACGGAAAAGTCGTTTACGGAATTACAACTGGATTTGGAAAGTTTAGTGATGTGCTTATCCAAAAAGATGATGTAAAGGCACTTCAACATAATTTAATTCAGTCACATGCATGTGGGATTGGTGATCCATTCCCGGAAGAAGTATCGCGTGGAATGTTAATTTTACGAGCGAACACGATGCTTAAAGGAGTATCTGGTGTTAGGCCGCTTGTTGTAAATATGCTTCTTGAGTTTGTAAACCGTAAAATTCATCCAGTCGTTCCGCAACAAGGTTCACTTGGTGCAAGTGGCGATTTAGCACCTTTATCTCATCTTGCGCTCGTATTATTAGGCGAAGGTGAAGTGTTCTATAAGGGGAAACGCGTTCATGCAATGGTTGCTCTTACAGAAGAAGGGCTTGAGCCAATTGAACTTGAAGCGAAAGAAGGTCTTGCGTTAATTAATGGTACGCAGGCAATGACAGCACAAGGAGTTCTTTCTTATATAGAAGCAGAAGCAACGGCGTATCAAGCTGAACTAATTGCTTCGATGACAATTGAAGGGTTACAAGGCATTATTGATGCATTTGATGAAAATGTTCATAAAGCACGTGGTTATAAAGAGCAAGTGGAAGTAGCGAGCAGAATTCGTGACATTCTTCACGATAGTAAATTAACAACAAAACAAGGAGAACTACGTGTACAGGATGCCTATTCACTTCGCTGTATCCCGCAAGTACACGGTGCTTCTTGGCAAGTTTTAAATTATGTGAAAGAAAAATTAGAAATTGAAATGAATGCAGCAACAGATAATCCGCTTATCTTTGATGGTGGGGAAAAAGTAATTTCGGGCGGGAATTTCCATGGTCAACCGATTGCGTTTGCGATGGACTTCTTAAAAGTAGGAATGGCAGAACTTGCAAATATTTCGGAGCGCCGTATTGAGCGTTTAGTGAATCCGCAATTAAATGATTTACCACCATTTTTAAGTCCAGAACCAGGACTTCAGTCTGGTGCAATGATTATGCAATATGCTGCAGCGTCACTAGTTTCTGAAAATAAAACGTTGGCACATCCGGCGAGTGTAGATTCAATTCCGTCTTCTGCTAACCAAGAAGATCATGTAAGTATGGGAACAATTGCTTCACGCCATGCACATCAGATTATTCAAAATGCAAGACGTGTTCTTTCTGTTGAGATGATTTGTGCGATGCAAGCAGCAGAATATCGCGGAATTGAAAACATGAGTACAGTGACGAAGAGCTTCTACCATCAAGGTCGTCAGCAGGTGCCATCTATTAAAAATGACCGTATATTCTCAACAGATATTGAAAATATTGCGCATTGGTTAAAAACGAATTATTCGATAAAAGAAAGATTAGATGTAAACGCAGCACTATAAAATGAGAAAAGGGAGAGATTGAAATGGAAAAAGTACAACAAACAATTCGCGCGCCAAGAGGTACAGAGTTACAAACGAAAGGGTGGGTGCAAGAAGCTGCACTTCGTATGTTAATGAACAATTTAGATCCTGAAGTTGCTGAAAAACCAGAAGAATTAGTTGTATATGGCGGAATTGGCCGTGCAGCTCGTAACTGGGAAAGTTATCAGGCGATTGTAGATTCATTAAAAACGTTAGAAAGCGATGAAACGTTACTTGTTCAATCAGGAAAGCCAGTTGCCATTTTTAAATCACATGAAGATGCACCTCGCGTTTTGTTAGCGAACTCAAACTTAGTACCAAAATGGGCAAACTGGGATCACTTCCGAGAACTAGAGAAAAAAGGTCTTATGATGTACGGACAAATGACAGCTGGTAGCTGGATTTACATTGGAACGCAAGGGATTCTACAAGGAACATATGAAACATTTGGTGAAGCAGCTCGTCAACATTTCGATGGTTCATTAAAAGGTACATTAACACTTACTGCTGGTTTAGGTGGTATGGGTGGTGCACAACCTCTTGCTGTAACGATGAACGGCGGTGTTGTCATTGCTATTGATGTTGATAAGCGCAGCATCGATCGTCGTATTGAAAAGAGATACTGTGATATGTATACAGAATCATTAGAAGAAGCGTTAACGGTTGCGAACGAGTATAAAGAGAAGAAAGAACCGATTTCTATTGGTTTATTAGGAAATGCGGCAGAAATTTTACCAGAACTAGTGAAGCGCAATATTACACCAGACTTAGTTACAGATCAAACATCTGCTCATGATCCATTAAACGGTTATATTCCAGTAGGCTACACGTTAGAAGAAGCAGCGAAACTTCGTGAAGAAGATCCAGAACGCTACGTACAATTATCAAAAGAAAGTATGACAAAACATGTGGAAGCAATGCTTGCTATGCAAGAAAAAGGCGCAATTACATTTGATTACGGAAATAACATTCGCCAAGTTGCTTTCGATGAAGGTTTGAAAAATGCATTCGATTTCCCAGGATTCGTTCCAGCATTTATCCGTCCATTATTCTGCGAAGGAAAAGGACCATTCCGCTGGGTAGCACTTTCTGGTGATCCAGAAGATATTTATAAAACAGACGAAGTAATTTTACGTGAGTTCGCTGATAATGAACATTTATGTAACTGGATTCGTATGGCACGTCAACAAGTTGAATTCCAAGGGCTTCCATCACGTATTTGTTGGCTTGGTTACGGTGAGCGAGCGAAATTTGGTCGCATCATTAATGAAATGGTTGCAAATGGTGAATTATCAGCACCAATCGTTATCGGTCGTGACCATTTAGATTGTGGATCAGTAGCATCTCCAAATCGTGAAACAGAAGCGATGAAAGATGGTAGTGATGCAGTAGCTGACTGGCCAATTTTAAATGCATTAATTAATAGTGTAAACGGTGCAAGCTGGGTATCTGTTCACCACGGTGGTGGCGTTGGTATGGGTTATTCACTTCATGCGGGAATGGTTATCGTTGCAGATGGAACAGAAGCAGCAGCAAAACGAATTGAGCGCGTATTAACTTCTGACCCTGGTATGGGTGTTGTTCGTCACGTGGATGCAGGGTATGACTTAGCTGTGGAAACTGCGAAAGAAAAAGGCGTTAACATTCCGATGATGAAATAAGGAGGAGAAAACATGCTGGACACTTTACTAATAAATATCGGTCAATTACTAACAATGGATCAAGAAGATGGCTTGTTAAGACGGGAAGCGATGAACACGCTTCCTGTTATCGAAAACGGTGCGGTTGGAATTGAAAATGGTGTAATTACTTTCGTTGGAACAGCGGAAGAAGCGAAAGGATTACAAGCGAGAGAAGTTATTGATTGCGGCGGGAAAATGGTTTCTCCTGGTCTTGTTGACCCGCATACTCATCTTGTATTTGGTGGATCTCGTGAAAATGAAATCGCACTAAAACTACAAGGAGTTCCGTACTTAGAAATTTTAGAACAAGGCGGAGGCATACTTTCAACTGTAAATGCAACGAAACAGGCGTCGAAAGAAGAACTTGTTCAAAAAGCGAAATTCCATTTAGACCGTATGCTATCTTTCGGAGTTACTACTGTAGAAGCGAAGAGTGGTTACGGATTAGATGATGAGACGGAATGGAAACAATTAGAGGCAACAGCACAATTACAAAAAGAGCATCCGATCGATTTAGTTTCAACATTTTTAGGTGCTCATGCAGTTCCGAAAGAGTATAAAGGTAGATCGAAAGAATTTTTACAATGGATGTTAGACCTACTACCAGAAATGAAAGAGAAGCAATTAGCGGAGTTCGTTGATATTTTCTGTGAAACAGGTGTGTTCTCTGTAGAAGAATCAAAAGAATTTTTATTAAAAGCGAAAGAGCTTGGCTTTGATGTGAAAATTCATGCAGATGAAATCGACCCTCTTGGTGGTGCGGAAGCAGCGGCAGAAATCGGTGCAGCATCAGCGGACCATTTAGTTGGTGCTTCTGATAAAGGAATTGAAATGCTTGCAAATTCTAATACAGTAGCAACTTTATTACCAGGAACAACTTTCTATTTAAATAAAGAAAGCTTTGCTCGTGGACGTAAAATGATTGATGAAGGTGTTGCAGTTGCGTTAGCTACAGACTTTAACCCAGGTAGCTGTCCAACTGAAAATATTCAGCTTATTATGAGCATTGCGATGCTAAAATTGAAAATGACACCAGAAGAAGTTTGGAATGCCGTAACGGTTAACTCATCATATGCCATTAACCGTGGTGATGTAGCTGGGAAAATTAGAGTTGGTCGTAAGGCAGATTTAGTTTTATGGGATGCTTACAATTATGCTTACGTACCGTATCATTACGGCGTAAGTCATGTGAATACAGTATGGAAGAATGGTAATATTGCATATACAAGAGGTGAACAATCGTGGAGCACGGCCACTATTTAAAGAAAAATGCAAAGTTTATTGATCGTGAAGTGACGAAATGGAGTGAGATGATTAAAGATTGGGAGGAAGGTGTGGAAATATTCGGTGCTGCCTTAATTGGAGCACCCCTTTCTAAACCGTCTATTAGTCATTCAGGAGCGAGTTTTGCGCCAAAAACAATTCGTGCGATGTTAGATGCATATAGCACATATGCAATTACAGAAGAACACGATATGAAAGAAAGTGTCTTATATGATTGCGGCGATATTACGATGCATGTGACGGATATAAAAGAAAGTCATAAACGAATTGCGAAAACAGTTGGGCATGTAACGAAAGTAAACCCGAACATGATACCAATCGTTCTTGGCGGTGACCACTCGATTAGTTTTCCGAGTATAACAGGTTTTGCAAACAGTAAAGGAAAGGTCGGAATTATTCAATTTGATGCTCATCATGATTTACGTAATTTAGATGATGGAGGCCCGTCAAATGGTACACCATTCCGTAGTTTACTAGAAAATGATGTCATTACTGGAAAACAACTTGTTCAAATTGGAATTCGTAATTTTTCTAATGCACGTGCGTACCATGAATATGCAATAGAGCATGGTGTAACAGTGTATACAATGAAAGACGTACGAGAGCGAGAAATAAAAGATATTATCACGGAAAGTATTGAAGTATTAAGAAATCAAGGTGTGACTTCTATTTATATTTCTCTTGATATGGATGTGCTAGACCAAGCGTTTGCACCAGGTTGTCCAGCAATTGGGCCTGGTGGGATGGATAGTACGACTTTACTAGATGCGATTGAATTCCTTGGTAAAGAACTGCTCGTTCAAGGGATGGATATAGTAGAGATTGATCCAACTCTTGATTTCAGAGATATGACGAGTAGAGTAGCAGCGCAAGTGATTATGAGTTTTCTTTTAGCGAGGGAAACGGTTAGCAAACAGGTTAGTATATAGACGGAAAAGTAGATATTTATGCTTTATCAAAAACACATCACTACTGAAATGTAGTGATGTGTTTTTGTGTTAAAGGAGAATGAATGTATGTGGAACCGTTAATGGAATTGCGATTTTTATAGTGTATTGTGTAAATTTAATTTCTTGCTTCTTAAGTATTGACGCGTAAAATAATTTTATGATAAAATAAAAATTTTGCTAAAAAACTAAAAGTGTGTTAAGCTTGAGAAGGTTACCATATATGGAGGTGGATTATTTGTTTCAAATTGGCGATAACATTGTTTATCCAATGCAGGGAGCAGGTATAATTAAAGCCATAGAAGAGAAGGAAATCTCAGGAGAAAAACAACAGTATTATGTTATAAAAATGTCGGCTAGTAATATGGAACTAATGATTCCAGCAGGGAGAATATTGAATTCGAATATACGACCAGTTACGCATATAACCGCATTAGCACACATAATGGATATTTTTCAACATGGGGAATCAGATAGATTACTTACGTGGAAACAAAGGTATAAATTGAACACTGATAAAATAAAGACGGGTAAAATGCAAGAAGGTGCTGAAGTTGTACGTGATTTAATGCGTATACAGAAAGAAAAAGCACTTAATGCAAGCGAAAAGAAGATGTTAGATAACGCATATGAATTTTTGATTAGTGAACTGGGATTAATTGAAGGTATCACAGAAAATCAGATAAAAAGCTTTTGTTAAGGTTCATTACAAATAATGTATTATATCCCAAAAAAGATCTTGAATTTTTTGGGAACATAATTATAGAAAATTTATCATTTCAAAGACATTCAACTCTTTCAAACCACTTTTAGAGCATTACCTCTATTGTTATTACTACAATCAAATCCATTTTTATTTTTTAATTTCATTTATGAATGTTCGAAGTTTAATTGAATACTTCGATAAAATAGTTACTTGATTTTTGCAATCCTGATTCACACTGGCACGGACGAGGAGCCGTAAGGATGAAAGAGAGGTAGGGCTTTCATTGTTTTAGGTATATAAGTTATTATTTTTAGAAGAATACCGAACCATTTTCACTTCTATTGATAAGGTGTTTTTTATTAAAGAGATAAACGAATTGACAGCCATATATGGTCAACAAAAAAGGTTTCCTCCTAAGGAAACCTTTTTAATATTATTTATAGCATTTTGTTTTTTGGATATTCGAATTTTTTATTGTAAAGTCGTAAAAATTGACGTTACTATCTAAAAGTAAGTATGATGCGATTATAGTAAGATTTTTTAGGGGGAAGAAAAATGACAAGTTCAAGTAATAAAGCAGCGAGTATTTATGAAGGAACAAATGTAAATGCTGGGGGATTTTTTGAAAACGTTGAAGAAACAAAGTTGTTTGATCCAATTCAAGTTGGAACTTGGTCTCTTCGTAATCGTATAGCGATGGCACCGATGACAAGATGCTTTGCAGATAATGAGACTGGAGCAGTTGGTGCTGATGTAGTGGAGTACTACAGAAAACGTGCTGCGGATGGAATTGGACTAATTATTACAGAAGGAATTGTCATTAGTCCGAGAGCAAAAGGAAACCCAGGAGTACCAGGTATTTATACACAAGAACAAATCGATTCTTGGAAACCTGTTACAGAGGCAGTACATAAAGAAGGCGGGACGATTATTGCTCAAATATGGCATGTTGGGCGTATGAGTCATCATGAAATAATTGGTGGTCAAATGCCACAAGCACCGTCGGCTATCGCTGCAGAGGGGAATGTTCCACGCTTTCGTAAACCGTTTGATACGCCAGAAGCAATGACGTTAGAAGAAATACAAGAAGTGATCGGTCAATACGCACAAGCTGCGAAAAATGCGATCGAAGCTGGATTTGATGGAGTAGAAATTCACGGTGCACACGGATATTTAATCGATCAATTTACGTATGAGTTTGCGAATAAGCGAACAGATAAATATGGCGGTGATTTAAAACAAAGGTTAACGTTTATGAAAGAAGTAACGGCGGCTGTAATAGAAGCTGTTGGAGCTAATAAAACACTTCTTCGTTTCTCTGCTTTCAAAGGTGATAATCCTACTTATATGTGGGAAAACCCTGAGTTTGCAATTGAAACGTTCATAAATATGTTTAAAGAGGTTGGGCTAACGATGATCCATCCTTCAACGATGAATTATACGCAAGAGATTGCTGATGGAAAGAATTTTCATCAACTAGTAAGAAAATATTGGGATGGTACGATTGTTGGGGTTGGTAATTTAAATCCGAAAGAGGCCGAAGAAGCGTTGCAAGAAGGAACGATTGATGTAGCGGCATTCGGAAGACCGTTAATTGCTAATCCAGACTTTGTTCATCGAATTAAACACGCTGAAAGTTTAGTTGAATATGACGCGAAAGAGCATCTTGCTACGTTAGTATGAATAAAGATAAAAGGAGAGCACGTCGAGTGTTCTCCTTTTATTATGGAACTTCATAGGGGGAAGCGGGATGAGTGAAACGCTACTCGTTATTATTAGTATATTACTATTTTTAATGTTGCTTTTAATCGTCTTTTTTATCATTACATTTTTTATAAAAAAACGAACACACCATTCTATTTTAAAATTACATCCGTACTTAGGAAGAATGCGCTACTTACTGGAAAAGATAGGGCCTGAATTTCGACAATATTGGTTTGATCATGATACGGATGGAAAGCCTTTCTCACGTTATGATTTTCAAAGTGTTATGTTTTTAGCGAAATATCGCTCTGAAATACTTGGTTTTGGATCAAAACGAGATTTTGAAGCTTCTGGATATTATATTGCTAATACATTATTTCCGATATTAACTGAGGAATTAAGTGTGAATCTCACGCAAGAGCGGGAAGGTAAAAAGTACGTGATTCATAAAGAAGGGTTATTTTCAAGAAGAGAAAAATTGACAGCGGATACAACGAATCTTTGGCTGTACGAAGAAGATGATGCAATTATAGTCGGTGAGAACCGTAAATATCCGTGGAAGCTACATGGCATGTTTGGTGCATCTGCGACTTCTTACGGTGCGATTGGAGAAAATTATATTTTAGCGAGTGGTTTTGGAGCAAAAATGGCAGGCGGATCGTGGATTAATACGGGTGAAGGTGGCGTTATTCCAGAACATTTACATACAGGAGCGAATATCGTTGCGCAAATTGGTCCAGGGTTATTTGGATACCGTGATGAAGACGGTAATTTTTCAATGGGAAAATTCATGGAGAAAGCGAAAGAAAGTAATATTAGAGCATTCGAATTGAAATTTGGGCAAGGTGCTAAAATACGTGGTGGTCATTTAGAGGGACAAAAAGTAAATGAGAAAATTGCTTTTGTTCGCAACGTCCGAAAGGGAGAGACGATTAATTCACCGAATCGATTTTCATTTTTAAAGAATGCAGCGGATACACTTTGTTTTATTCAACAGTTGCAAGAAAACAGCGGTAAACCAGTTGGAATGAAAATTGTAATTGGTCAGCAGGAGCCTTTGGAAGATTTAATAAAAACAATGAAAGAACTAAACATTTACCCAGATTTTATTACAATCGACGGTTCAGAAGGCGGGTCAGGGGCAACGTATAAATCGATGGCAGATTGTATGGGACTGCCGCTTATTCCAGCATTACTTACATTTATTGATACAGCAAACCATTATGGTGTCCGTAACAAGTTTAAAGTATTTGCATCGGGTAAATTAATCACACCAGATAAAGTGGCGATTGCTTTAGCGATTGGGGCGGATGCTGTAAGTTCAGCCCGCGGATTTATGATGGCAAGCGGCTGTATTATGGCCCTTCAATGTAATTCTGGCCAATGTCCATCTGGTGTAGCCACGACGAATCCGCATTATCAAAAAGCGTTAGATCCGTATGAGAAGAAGTGGCGAGTCATGAATTATATTATTAGTATGAGATATAGTTTATTTTCATTAGCGGCAGCGGCGGGAGTGAAGAGCCCGCGCCATTTAACTAGAGAGCATATTGTGTTTAAAGACGAGGTGGGGAGAGTAGTTCCACTTTCGGAATTGTTTCCTATAGTAAATCAAACCTAAAAGTATATTTGATATGTAAGATTTTTTAGAGGAATAATCATATTTTTGGAAAAATTAGGAGTATAATAGGGAAGTATTTTTGAAAATGACTATTTTTAGGGAGAGATTCACTTGCAGCAAGGTTCGTACAGTATTACAATTTTTTTACTCGTCATAGGGCTCGTTATATTTAGACGCATGCGCTCTATGAATCGACCAATTAATAATAAAGGAAGACGACTACTATTGCCATTATTCTTCTTATTACCAGGTTTTTCTTTATACGCAGCACCGATACAACTTGCTGGTTGGCAAATTGGTATAGCTGCTGGGATCGGACTGTTATTGTCAATTCCACTTATTATTTTAAGTGGGTATGAAGTCAGAGAAGATGGTCAAATTTATGCAAAAAAAAGTATCGCTTTTATTGCTACATTTTTAGTTATCGTTCTTTTACGTGCTTATTTTAGAAGACATTTACAAGGTCTAGATCCAAAGTCAATCGGCATTCTTTTCTACACTCTTGCGGTTTGTTATATAGTACCTTGGCGTATTGGATGCTATATGAAATTTCGTAAAGTATATGTAGAGAAAGCAAAATTTGAGACGTCAATAAGCTAAAAGTCATACATTTGTATGGCTTTTAGTTTTTAAAATTTATCGGGTAAAGGAATGAAAATAAGGTGTGAAAAAACACTCTTTAATTTTCTGAATATTATTACTTTAATTTCTTGAAAAATCATTGTAATCCACTGGGATAAAGGCGTTTATAAAGGTTTTCACATGTAATGAAAAGTGCTCGTTCACTTGAAAGAACAAAAAATGTTTGTTAAGGTAGGGAACCATAAGTGAAAACAAGAAAAATGAAAGTAAGGACTTATTGACAATAAAAAATAAGTAACTTATAATAAATCTTGAGTTCGAGATAAATAATGTTCATAATGAAAATTTATTATGGTTATAAATCGAACAAATATTTTTTGTGAATTATCTTGAATTCGAGATAATTCAATAGGTTAGACGCCGATACGTAATTTTTCGATTAATATCTCGAATTCGAGATAAAATTATAATGACGGATTTTACTTTGTAGCATGGACAAAATGAATAATGAATTTAAATGTAAAAGAATTTTTATAATGAAATAAAAAAGGAGTGGAAGAAATGGAAAAGAAAACAATGGGAATCCATCATATTACAGCGATTGTAGGTCATCCACAAGAAAATGTAGACTTTTATGCTGGTGTATTGGGGTTACGTTTAGTGAAACAAACAGTGAATTTTGATGATCCAGGTACGTACCATCTTTATTTTGGAAATGAAGGAGGAAAGCCTGGAACAATTATTACGTTTTTCCCATGGGCAGGTGCTCGTCAAGGTATTATTGGAGATGGTCAAGTAGGAATTACGTCTTACGTTGTACCAAAAGGTGCAATGGAGTTTTGGGAAAATAGATTAGAAAAATTCGATGTTTCGTATACAAAAATGACTCGTTTTGGAGAGCAGTATTTAGAATTTGATGATCCGCATGGTTTGCATATAGAATTAGTTGAAAGAGAAAAAGGCGAATTAAATAATTGGAGTTTTGGAGAAGTTACACCAGAAGTAGCAATTAAAGGGTTTGGAGGTGCTGTTCTTTTATCTACACAGCCTCAAAAAACAGCTGAATTGTTAGAACATATTATGGGTCTTGAGAAAATTGGAGAAGAGGGTGAATTTGTTCGATTCCGTTCTTCTGCTGACATTGGAAATATTATTGATTTGAAATTATCAACAATCGGTCGTGGCCAAATGGGCGTTGGCACAGTTCATCATATTGCCTGGAGAGCGAGTGACGATGCTGATCAGCTAGACTGGAAAGAGCATGTGTCGCGTTTTGGATATCACGTAACTCCTGTACAAGATCGAAATTATTTTAACGCGATTTATTTTAGAGAACATGGTGAAATCTTATTTGAAATTGCAACAGATCCTCCTGGTTTCGCTCATGATGAATCGTTAGAGACGATGGGTGAGGAATTAAAGTTACCGGAACAATATGAACAACATAGAAAACAGATTGAACAAACGCTTTTACCATTTGAAGTGAGAAATTTAGATTAAAGTGATTGAAGGGGGAAAAGGATTATGATGAAACATGTTTTTCAAAAAGGAAAAGATACGTCAAAACCAGTGTTGTTATTACTTCATGGCACAGGTGGTAATGAATTAGATTTACTACCACTTGCAGAAATAGTTGATCCGGAAGCGTCGGTATTAAGCGTTAGGGGAAATGTGTTAGAGAATGGGATGCCGCGTTTCTTCCGCCGATTAGCAGAGGGCATTTTTGATGAAGAGGATTTAATTTTCCGTACGAAGGAATTAAATGAATTTTTAGATGAAGCGGCTAAAGAATATAAATTCGATAGAAATAACATTGTAGCTATCGGTTATTCGAATGGGGCAAATATCGCAGCAAGCTTATTATTCCATTACGAAAATGCATTGAAAGGTGCTGTGCTTCATCACCCAATGGTACCAAGAAGAGGAATGCAATTAGCAAATTTAGCAGGTAAATTTGTGTTTATTGCTGCTGGGACAAATGACCCAATTTGTTCATCAGCAGAGTCAGAGGAATTGAAGATACTATTAGAAAATGCAAACGCGAATGTAACAATGCATTGGGAAAATCGAGGGCATCAATTAACGATGGGTGAAGTAGAAAAAGCAAAAGAGTGGTATGACAAAGTATTTTAAAAAAGAAGCATCTGCTAACGATTAGCAGATGCTTCTTTTTTATTTAAGACTGGATTGCAAGATGAGATGAAGAAAGTGGTAGCTCAATATCAACAACTGTACCTTTATTTAATTCGCTTGAAATGTGTAATTTACCATGATGTTCTTCAATTATTTTGTAACACATCATTAATCCTAGTCCTGTGCCTTTTTCTTTTAAACTATAAAAAGGTTCGCCTAGACGGGAGATACGATCTTCTGGAATGCCACAACCTTCATCGATAATTCGTATTAAGATGAAATTATCCTCTAATGGTTTTGTTTGGATGAAAATATTTCCGCCATTTGGCATCGCTTCTATCGCATTTTTTAATATGTTTATAAAAACTTGTTTTAATTGGTTACCATCACATTGAATATCATATACGTAATCAAAATGATCCATGATGATATGAACGCTATGCATAATTGCAGTCGGCAAAATAAATGTAACTACCTCTTCAATTAAAGTTTGTATGTTACAAGTTTGGATAGATAATACTTGTGGCTTAGACATCGCCATAAATTGACTCGTGATGGATTCCATTTGTGAAATCTCACTTAACATAACATCGATATACCATTTTTGCTCCTCATTTATTTCAGGGAGGAGCAATGTTAGAAAACCCTTTAGGGAAGTGAGTGGATTCCGAATTTCATGGGCAATTCCAGCTGTCAGTTGTCCGACTACTGCGAGCTTCTCAGATTTTCGTAGTAACTTTTCAGTTTCTTTTAGCTCAGTAACATCTCTCCCCATCACGATAAGACCTTTGCGAGAACCATCAGGATGATAAAGCGGAACTTTTGATATACTTAAGATTAAATCGAAATCATCTCTATGTATAATAAATTCCTCGCCATGAAGAATTTGTCTTTGTTGCCATGCTAGTTCATCGACTTCTTCACAATGTAAAAAAGCTTCTCGGTATGCTTCATTATATTGAATGAGTTCGCTATCTTTTTTCCCGTGGTAAGGTACATGATGGAAGTTGAAGCAAGAAAGTGCGTAGTCATTTGCCTCAAGCCAGCGCCCTTCATGATCTTTAAATATAACAAACGCAGGCATGGAGTTTACTAATGTACGTAATCTCTTCTCACTTTCTTTTAGCATATTCTCAATTCTTTCTGATTTTTCAAGTGGCTTCATAATAGCGTATACACCAGTAAGACGATTTTGAACAAAAATAGGAACTAGTTTTGTCACAACATCTAATAAGAATCCATTTTTATGATAAATAGATAAGATATACTCTTGTTGATTATCCGCTTCAGTATTCTTTATATTTTGTAATACTTGCTCAGAAATATGGGCTCCTAAAATAGAGGTAATATTTTTCTGTTCTAATTCTAAAGAAGTGTAACCTAATATTCTTTCGGCAGAAGGATTTATATGTAGAATAACTCCTTCTAAGTTTAATGAAATAATACTATCAGGATTATGTTCGAACAGAGATGCGTACATTTCTGTTAATGAACGATCTTGTATATGGTTTCGCAAACGTCTAGAAATGTTCGGATGACGTTTTTTTTGAGTTGGTGAATATTTTTTACGACTCATAATAGTTCCTCCGTACAAATAGCATCTAAAAAGATTTGTCTATTCATAACTATAATATAGATGTGATGTGTATTTCTATAAAAAATGGAAGTTATAGAATAAATTTTGTTTTTTTATTTTTTTTGCAAAGTGAATGCAGGATGGTAATAAGGGGAGCTTATATTGTTTTATAACCCTTTTGTAAGTTACAGACGGCTGTTTTCCGTATAACATTAGGGTAGAGGAGGGGGAGAGAAAATGAAAAATTATATTCAAGGGATTGATCACGTGCAAGTAGCTGCACCTGTAGAGTGTGAAGAAGAGGCGCGTGATTTTTATGGGAATAAAATTGGTATGGTAGAAATTCCAAAGCCAGAAGAGTTGAAAAAACGAGGTGGATGTTGGTTTAAATGTGGAAATCAAGAAATCCATATTGGTGTCGAGCGGAACTTTACACCAGCTAAAAAGGCTCATCCAGCTTTTTATGTGAATGAAATTAATGAATTTAAGCAAACACTTATAGAGCAAGGTGTAAAAGTGATTGATGATTATGCACGGCCAGATGTAATTCGATTTTACGTATCAGACCCGTTTGGAAACAGAATTGAATTTATGCAAAATAAAGACTAGGTGTATTCCCACCTAGTCTTTAACTTCTTCTGAAAAGTCCTAACACTTCTACAGTTTCTGTAATATTAACGAATGCATTCGGGTCAATTTCAGAAATTGTAAGTTTCATACTTGCTAATTCTTCACGAGAAACGACCGTCATAAGTACACGCTTTTTCTCGCTTGAATAAGCGCCTTCGCCATCAAGTAACGTTATTCCACGTACAACAGTTGAAAGAAGCTGTTTTTTCATTTTTTCTGCTTCATTTGTTACAATCATAAGTGTAACTTTACGATGTTTTGTATGAACAGCATCAATTACTTTACCAGTTACATAAATTGAAAGTAAGCTTGTAAGTGCAACATCCCAGGTGAAGAAGAATCCTGCGATTATTACAACGACTGCATTTAAAATAATAAGGAATCCGCCAAGTTTAATGTCTCGCTTGCGGGATAAAAGCATACCGATAATATCAAATCCACCAGTGGATCCATTACAGTTAAAAACAAGACCAATACCAGCTCCGGCGATGACACCTCCGAAGATAGAAGATAACAATGGATCTGTTGCTACGACTTTTACTGGAACGTAGTATAATGCAACAGATAATACAACTACAGAGACAACTGTGTTAAAAATTACTTTTTTTCCAAGACCTATGTACCCTAAAATAAGGATAGGTAAGTTTAATACAAAGTTAATAATGCCTGTGTTTACAGGGGTTACAATCCCTAAAATAATAGCAATTCCGCCAATTCCACTACTTAAAATTTTGTGGGGGATAAGGAAAAGATTAAAGGCAACCGCAATAATAATAGAACCGATAATAACACCAAGGAATCTGACCATTTCTTTCCCGTCCTTCACTGAAAAATTCATATTATTTCAAGATTATATATGATATTGAAAGTTTTGGGTAAAAACAGTTTATTTTGGTAAATTAGATTAATCGAAAGAATTTGAGTATTTTATCATTTGAAAGGGGATACAGTTGTGAAGATAAAAACATATCAACAGAAAAGCCCGTTGAAGCAAGAATGTGAGGATTCTTATTTTTGTAATAAAGATAAAAAGATTTATGGTGTATGTGACGGTGCAACACCACTTGTCCCGTTTCGTGATGAAAATGGACATAATGGAGCATACATCGCTTCGCATTTATTTGCAAATTATTTTACTGCATTACGAGAGAATCATAGTTTACAATTTGCAGTTGCCAAAGCAAATGAAGCATTACAAAGCAAAATGTTAGAATATGAAGTAGACACGAGAAAAAAAGAGCATTTGTGGTGCACATGTATCGCGGCAGTTCAAATAGTTGGTGAGAAAATTGAATATGCGCAGCTTGGGGACTGTATGATTGTCGCAACTTTTCAAAATGGAACGATGCAAGTATTAACGAAAGACACAGTTGAAGGAATTAGTAAACGAGCAAAAAGGAAGAGGGAAGAAGATCGTAAGAAAGGTTTATCTGTGCCGGAAGAACCTGTTTTTCAAGATGTTCGAGAACAATTAAAGTACAATCGTTATCTTGCAAATATGCCAAATGGTTACTCAGTTGCAAATGGAATGAAAGAAGCGATACATTATTTACAACATGGTGAATTACATATAGATGAAGTGAGTGGAATTTTTATTTGTTCAGACGGGTTATTCCACCCAGATTGGTCATTAGAACAAACTGTTGCATATATAAGAAAGAATAGTATAAACGAATATGTAGCAATCATTGAAGAGCTAGAAGCGGAAAAGAGAATAAGGCCAGATGATAAAACGATTATTATGATTGATTTTTAAGAGGAGGCAGTTCAAATGGAAATTAAATATGTCAATCTAACATTTCAAGATGAATTAGTTCCTTTAGAAAAAGTAAATCAACTGATTATCCACCATACAGCTGAAGATGGATGGGACGTGTATAAAACGCATGAATTTCATCAAACTGTAAGAGGGTGGAGCGGGATTGGTTACAACTATTTTATCGAAAAGGACGGAACTGTAGTGGAAGGGCGAGGTTTACATATTGGAGCGCACGCGAAAGACCATAACCGCCATACAATTGGAATATGTATGACGGGAAATTTCGATAAATACGATCCAACTCCTGCACAAGTAAATGCATTATATTCTTTATGCAAAATGTTTATGAAGCAATTTGCTATAAAGAAAGAAAATATACTAGGTCATAGGGAGTTAGAAGGAGTTACAAAAAGCTGTCCTGGTAATCGTTTTTCTATGGTAGAGTTAAGGAAGATATTATCTTAAATATAGAGGAGTAACAACGATGATGAATATAAAAATACCAAATGATAAAAAAGAAGAACTTGTAGCGCAAATTCAGCAATTTTTCGTTGAAGAAGATTTAGATGAAATTGGACGTTTCCAAGCAGAGCGTTTAATAGAAGAAATGGTTAAATTAGTTGGACCATTTGCATACAATCAAGCAATTGGAGATGCAAGAAAGCTTGTAAGTGAGAAATTAACGAATATCGAAGAAGATTTATACGTGTTAGAGAAGAATGAAGGAAAATAAAAAAAGAGCCGATGGGCTCTTTTTTTATTTGATTGATAGCAAAAAAACATAGGGAAAACACGGAAAAGACATTGAAAATACACCTTTTATTTTTAGAATATTCTTAGTTTTAAAATACTTCAGAAAGGAAGATTGTAATGAGATTAACGCCAAGAGAAATTGATAAACTGCTAGTAGTTGTTGCGGCTGATTTAGCTTATCGACGAAAGGAGAGGGGGCTTAAGTTAAACTATCCAGAAAGTATCGCTATTATTACGTATGAAATTTTGGAAGGAGCAAGAGATGGTAAAAATGTAGCGGAATTAATGGAACTTGGAAAAACCATTTTAAGTGCTGAAGATGTTATGGATGGTATTGCAGACATGATATCAGATATTCAAGTTGAGGCAACTTTTCCTGATGGAACAAAATTAGTAACTATTCATCAGCCAATTCATTAAAGGAAGTGAATGTTATGATTCCAGGGCAATATATCCTTGCGAAAGAAGACATAGTATGTAATGGAAATAAAAAAGCAATGAAAGTCAAAGTGATAAATCAGGGAGATAGACCCATTCAAATTGGATCTCATTACCACTTTTATGAAGTGAATGAGGCGTTAAAATTCAATCGCAGTGTAGCAATTGGACAACATTTAAATATTCCAGCAGGTACAGCGGTAAGATTTGAGCCTGGAGATGAAAAAACGATTGAACTAGTTCCATATTCAGGGGAACAAGAAGTATATGGATTTAAAAATAAAGTGGATGGCGATATTCAATCTTACACAAAAAGAGGGAGATAGCATGAGTTTTAAGATGTCACGTAAACAATATGCTGATTTATATGGTCCAACTACAGGAGATTCTATTCGTTTAGCGGATACACAATTATTCGCACATGTTGATCGAAATGCCACTGTATATGGTGATGAAGCTGTCTTTGGTGGAGGAAAATCAATTAGGGATGGTATGGGACAAAATTCACAACTTACAAGAGAACAGGGGGTTGTGGATGTTGTTATTACGAATGCAATTATTATTGATTATACGGGAGTATATAAAGCGGATATTGGTATAAAAGATGGGAAGATTTCAGCAATTGGTAAGAGTGGTAATCCTTCAGTTATGGATAATATTGATATCATCATTGGAACATCAACGGAAGTAATTTCTGGTGAGCGGAAAATCGTTACAGCTGGAGGTATTGATACACATGTGCATTTCATATCCCCACAACAAATTGATACGGCATTGGCTTCAGGTATAACAACTTTAATTGGTGGGGGAACAGGACCGGCAGAAGGGACTAAGGCAACTACAATAACACCTGGATCTTGGAATTTAAGGAAAATGCTAGAAGCAGCAGAAGCTTTTCCTATAAATCTTGGATTTTTAGGGAAAGGAAATAGTTCAAGTTTACCTGCCCTGGAAGAACAAATATTTGCAGGGGCTATCGGATTGAAAATCCATGAAGATTGGGGAGCAACTTCGTCAGCAATTAATCACTCGTTACAGATTGCTGATAAATATGATATTCAAGTCGCTATTCATACGGATACGTTAAACGAATGTGGTTTTGTGGAAGAAACGATAAAAGCTATTGATAATCGTGTTATTCATACGTACCACACTGAAGGAGCTGGAGGTGGGCATGCACCAGATATTATAAAGATTGCTGCGCTGAATAATATTTTACCATCATCAACGAACCCGACCTTGCCATATACAGTGAATACGCTGGATGAACATTTAGATATGCTCATGGTATGTCATCATTTAAAAGCGAATATTCCAGAAGATGTAATGTTTGCAGATTCAAGGATTCGAAAAGAAACAATCGCGGCAGAGGATATTTTGCAAGATTTAGGGGTTTTCAGCATGATTAGCTCTGACTCACAGGCGATGGGAAGGGTTGGAGAGGTTATTATTCGCAATTGGCAAACCGCCGATAAAATGAAAAAGCAGATTGGTAGTTTAGAGGGAGATAAAGAATATAACGATAATAATAGAATTCAACGTTATATAGCTAAGTATACAATTAATCCAGCTATTACACATGGGATTTCAGAATACGTGGGCTCTATTGAAATAGGAAAGTATGCAGACCTTGTAATATGGGATCCACAATTTTTCGGTGTTAAGCCAGATATGGTTTTGAAAAACGGAATGGTAGTGATGGCATTAATGGGAGACGAGAATGCTTCAATTCCTACCCCACAACCATATTATGAAAAAAAGATGTTTGGTGCATATGGAAAAGCAGTACAGTCAAGTTCGATTACATTTGTATCGAAAGTAGCTTATGAGAATAATATTAAAGAAAAATTAGGTTTAAATAAAGTTGTATTACCTGTTAAAAATACGAGAGAGATTTCGAAGCAAGATATGAAGCTAAATAATGCAACACCAGAAATTGAAGTAGATCCGCAGACATATGAAGTTAAAGTTGATGGACAAGTAATCACGTGTGAAGCAGTAGATGTACTACCTATGGCTCAAAGATATTTTTTATTTTGATATAACGGGGGAGATAAAATGATTATTGAAAAAATTAATAACAACGTATGCAATATGAATGATTTCTCAAACACAAAAAAGCATCTTGATAAGATATTAATTTCTAGTGAGCTTTTACTGAAGAGAGTTCAGAAATTATATTCAGAATCTGGTTTTGAAATTGGGGTGTCTTTAGATAGTGGAGAAACATTAAAGAACGGTGATATTTTATATGAAGATGAAAATCGAATTGTGTATATTGAAGTATTACCAGAAGAGGTAATTGTAATTACTCCAAAATCAATAAAAGAAATGGGGATTATTGCTCATAACTTAGGGAATAGACATTTACCAGCACAATTCGATGAAGGGTGCATGATTTTGGCGAACGACTACTTAGTAGAAGATTTACTTAAAAAGGAAGGTGTTCCTTATCAAAAGGAAAATAGAGTATTACCAAAACCGTTCAAGCATGCTTCGCACAAACATATTTAACCTACTTAACCTACTCCAAATTAGTGATTCGAACTTCCCAACAGGAAGTTTTAGTCACTCTTTTGGATTAGAAACATTTATTCAAGAGGGACAAGTTACAAATAAAGACGGGTTTTTCAAATGGGTTAATCGATATGTAAAAGTCCAATTAACATACACGGACGGCTTAATTTGCAAATATACTTACGAAGCCATTAAGAATAATGAGGGAGAACAAATTACATTTTTAGATGATTTAATAACAGCACAAACATTGCCTTTTGAATGTAGAAAAGCAAATAGAATGATTAGTAAAAGTACTTCTAAATTATTGTGTGAATTGTTCTCGTTTGTAAATTTAAATATATATAAAGAAAATATTATGGGTAATAAATTACAAGGTCATCCGAGTATTGTATACGGAATATTAGGGGCGGAATTGAAAATGACAATAGAAGAAACGCTCTTAGTTTTCTTATACTCAAGTGTTGGAAGTATAATTCAAAACGGTGTGAGAGCCATTCCTCTTGGACAAACAGATGGTCAAAAACTATTACAAGAATGCCATGAATTAATCTGCGAATCTATTGATAGAATTCAAATACTTTCATTAGAAGATTTTGGATTGAATGATCCTGAATTCGAAATAAATCAAATGCAACATGAAGATGTAAATGTAAGGGTCTTCATGTCATAGGGAGGAAGAATAAAATGATAAAGCCTATTAAAATTGGTATCGGTGGCCCCGTAGGTGCTGGGAAAACCATGTTAGTTGAAAAGTTAACAAAACATCTAAATACAGATTATGAAATTGCAGCAATTACAAACGATATTTATACGAAAGAAGATGCAAAGATTTTATTGAAAACAGGTGTTTTATCAGAAGATAGAATTATTGGTGTAGAGACAGGGGGGTGCCCGCATACAGCAATTCGAGAGGACGCTTCTATGAATTTTGAAGCAATTGAAGAACTCATGATTAGACATAATAATTTAGATATTATTTTTATTGAAAGCGGGGGTGATAATTTAGCTGCCACATTTAGTCCGGAGCTAGTGGATTTTTCAATTTATATTATTGATGTGGCACAGGGAGAAAAGATTCCGCGTAAAGGTGGACAAGGAATGATCAAATCTGATGTATTTGTAATTAATAAAACGGATTTGGCACCTTATGTAGGAGCTAATCTTGGAGTTATGGAGCAGGATACGAAAAATTACCGACATAATAAACCATACTTTTTTACAAATTTGAAGGATGAGGAAGGTTTACAAGAATTAATAAATTGGATGAGACAGAACATTATGTTAGAAGGACTGAAAAAATGAAATCCCCTACAGGTGTCTTAAACATTGATATGATGGAAAAGAGACATAAAACCGTACCTATTAAGGTTTATCATAAAGATGCCTTAAAAGTAACGCAGCCAATATATTTGGATGAGTATGGTAGAGCATATTACTATATTATGAATTCTGGTGGAGGCTATTTAAAAGGAGATTTCTATTCTATAAATATAAATGTTGGTAAAGATGCGAAAACATATATAACAAGCCAATCAGCAACGAAAGTTTACAAGACTCCAAATAGTTATGCTTTGCAAGAATTGAATTTTTATATTGGTGAGAATGCTGTTATGGAGTATTTACCAGACCCGTTAATTATGTACAAGGATGCAGCATATAAGCAAAAAACAAATATATATATGCAAAATAATTCTACATTGATTTTATGCGATTCAGTTACGCCTGGTTGGTCGCCAAATATGGAGAAGTTCACATACCAATATTTTGATTCGTTAACAAAAATATATATGGAAAATAAACTTGTAGTATACGATCATTTATTGCTAAACCCTTTCAAAGAGTCGTTAGATCAAATGGGAATATTAAATCAATATTCCCATTATGGTACTTTCATAGTTATTAATGAGAACATTACAAATGATTTAATTGCAACATTGAAAACATCACTTTCTAACACTAACAATATGAAAATTGGAATATCTTCTACACCATGTAAAGGCTTTGTCATTCGCATACTTAGTCATAATACTGAGGATATGGAGTCTATATTTTTTCAGTGTCATCGTTTTGTTAGAGAGAATTGTCTACATGAAGAATTAACATCCTATCGAAAATATTAAGTAGGAGAAGGGGATACTATGACTAATGTGGGATTATTGTTTGTCGGTGCAGTTCTATTTATGAATTCACTAGCAGCTTTTAAACTTATTGATAGCAAAAGTGTAGGATACTTTAATTTATTTGTAGGGGCATTACAAACTTTGACACCATTATATTTATTATTTACAGGAAGTCAATCCGATGAGTGGACTATCCTATCTAATGGAACTATTTTTTTATTTGGTTTTACTTATTTATATGTTGGTCTTACGAATATATTAAAACTTGATTCTTCAGGTGTAGGTTACTATTCTCTTTGGGTTGCTATCATTGCAACGGTTATGGGAATTGTGAATCAATTACATGAGAGTGGTAGTTTGCAAAGTACAATAATTTGGTTCTTTTGGGCATTCCTTTGGTTTTTATTTTTCCTACAAGATGGATTGAAAAAGAAGATTCATATTTATGTAGGTATTGTTTGCTTCATTGAATCTTGGATTACTGCAACAGTACCAGCTCTGTTAACACTTACAAATCATACCGACGTGTTAAATAATTTTGTAATTATTTTAGCGACTATTATAACGATTTTAGTTTTTATTATGGCACTTTTCTTTTTCAAGAGTATTCAATTTAAAGTAGAAAGGGTTAGTAACTATGTGGAAAAGTGAACTGAAAAAGGCAACCAACTTTTTTGTTATTATTATATTTCTTCATGTGCTTGGAATTTTATTATTATTACCGGCGCTATATAAAGGTAATAGCATAATCGGAATGGCTATTATTGCATATTCTTTAGGGTTGCGTCATGCGTTTGATAGTGATCATATTGTCGCAATTGATAATACTGTTCGGAAATTAATTGAAAAAGGTAAAAACTCACAGGGGGTGGGATTTTACTTCTCATTAGGACACTCTACGGTAGTATTTGCGATGATTGTATTAATTGCTTTAATTGGAAAAACGGCAAAACATGGAATGGAGAGCTTTTCAACTATAGGCGGTATTATCGGTACAATCGTTTCTAGTACATTCCTTATCATTATTGGTCTTACCAATCTGTTGTACCTTATTAAAGTGTTGAGAAGCCACGAGGACAAACAGCCAGAAAATTTAGGGTTTATATATCGTTTCACACAGCGCTTATTTACGTTTATTGATAGTCAGAAGCAATTGTATATAATCGGTTTTTTATTTGGACTTGGTTTTGATACAGCGAGTGAAATTGGATTAATTGCTCTTTCTACAGTAACTGCAACAAGTCAATCTATTCCACTTGTAAGTATATTTGCTTTCCCCGTTTTGTTTGCTGCCGGAATGTCATTGATGGATACATTAGATAGTACATTCATGAATACGAATTATAAGTGGGCAATGGAAAATAGTCGAATAAGAAATTCATATAATGTATTAATTACCTCAATATCTGTTATTACGGCTTTTTTAATAGGGGGATATCAACTATTATCTTTGCTTATTGAAAGCTATAATTTACAGGGCCCGTTTTGGAATCTCATACAAGTAGTTAATTTTGATTATCTGGGTATATGTCTTGTTGCATTCTTTATTATTTCTCTTATTGTTTTTGTTGTATGGAATAGAAATGCCTTTAAAGAACCGCTTACAAAGAGCATAGAGAAATAAAAATATATCATATGTCATTTGGTTCATTATGTATATAAAGTAAAATAAAAAACACGTTAGATGAAAATTCATCCAACGTGTTTTTTATTATTTATGTTCCTTATATTCATGTACTTTTTCTTTCACATTACCAACTGTATCTTTAGCAGTGCCTTTCACCTTATCCCATTTTCCTTCAGCTTGTAATTTCTTATTGTCAGTTACTTTCCCAACAGCTTCTTTTACTTCGCCTTTTACCTTATCAATGGCACCTTCTACTTTTTCTTTTAAACCGTGTTCATGCTTAGTCATACATTTCTCCTCCTTGTAGTTTGATTAGAATTCTCTTTTCATAGTGCAAGTTGAATGATGTACCTAGTAATAGCGTAACAAATCTAGTTGGAATATTCAAATGATTAATAGGATAGAAAAGGAATTGTCATAAAATGTTTAAAAATGTAACGGAAGGAGAAATAAAGTAAATTATAATATGTCTCTTGCGGTCCATATTGATTTTGTATAAGCAATTTTCATGTGGGCACGTTCCATGTTATTTTGACTGCCGCTACCGAACCTTGCTTGTCCAACTATTAAAGTACAATTGGATTCAATAGCTGTCTTAATTCGTTTTTGAATTAATGCAGTATGACAGCCTTTACGCTGAAATTCTGGCAAAGTAGCAGAAGCAGCTAATGATGCGACACCCTTATTTATATACAGGACACCAATACCAGCAGGGATATTTTGAACTTCAGCTATGAAAAAATGCCATCCTGGTTCATTGTAAAGAATTTCATTATTTTGGCGCACGCTATCTTTTGTAAAGGATGGCATATTAAATCCACATACATAAATGTCTGCAAAAATATCAAACTCATTTTCTTTTAGTTTTCGTATTGTAATATTAGAAGGAAGAAGTGATGAACTCTCTCTCGGTATACTATACAAAGCAGTATGGAAGCTAGATTGATAAAACCCTTTTTGAGATAAGTATTGAAATAATTCAGTTGTACCTTGTGCTGGGGTAATTTCAAAACGACAAGGGATTTGTAGTGATTCATAATAAGAAATGATTGCATCAATCGCATCTGCATTTGTAATACCTTTTACCGTATTAAAAGCAGGACCAGCAATTATTTTTGATGAAAAGGCAGTGGCGCTACCGAATTTTTTCATTTGCACTTGCATGGGGTTTCCGCTTATTGTTTGTAGTCTCTCTAATCTAGAAGAGAGCATATCAATTTCTGCATTTTCAATTTCTGTTGCTATATCGAGTGTCATAACAGTAGTCATAAAATTCCTCCGTTAATAAATATATTTCATAGTATATATACGATTTTTGTTTTGAGATTCCTGTTGTAATGTAGGAGAATAAGAAGTTTTTTGGAAGGGAAATGGAATTGAACTGTCGAAGGGAGTAGAAACAGATTAAAGGTGGTGCTCTCATGAAACAGAAAGACGTGCAGACATGCTCTAATTGTGGTTCTCAAAATATAGGAGAAGGTGAGTTTGTCGGATATGCACAAATACGGAAAAAGGAAACGATGTTCACATCTTCACCGGTGGATGCTTATATTTGTACAGATTGTGGGAATATCCTTTTATTAAAGGTAAGGAATTATGAAAGGTTTAAACAGAAACCTTTATGATTATTGAGAAGTGGTCATATCCAACTTTGTATACGAAACGACTTATGTTAAGGAAAATGAATATGAGTGATAGTTTACATATATATGAGTATGCTACAGATAAAGAGATGACAACTTTTACTGTATGGGATGCTCATCGATCGTTATGTGACACATATAACTATGTAGAAGAAATTGTGGGGCAATATAATGAAGGGCAAGTAGCACCTCTTGGAATTGTATTAAAAGAGGAGAAGAAACTTATAGGCACGTGTGGATTTATAAAATATGATTTGGTCACACATACAGCAGAAATTGCATACGCCTTATCTCGAAAATATTGGGGAAGAGGATTAGCTACGGAGGCTGCATTAGCTTTTTTCTACTATGGTTTTCATGAGTTGCATCTTAATAGTATTGAAGCGGGATGTGATTCAGAAAATGAAGCATCTGAAAAATTAATGAAACGTTTGAATATGGAGTACGAGTGCACGATTCAAAAGGATATGTTCATTAAAGGTAAGTATCGTGACACGAAAAGATATTGTATATCTCGAGAAAGATATATGGATAAATGAAATATTTCATATAAAAAACTCCTTTAAATGAATAAAGGAGTTTTTTTATTTTTTATAACAATAATTACCTTTAATTATTATAATTGGTTGTTAAGGGGTCTTGGTTTATTAACGCCATAATCATAGAAGGAAAATAGCTAAATCGTCTATAAAACCATTAAATAACACAATCGCAACCGTAAGTTGACAAAGTGCAACCCCGGGAAGATAGAGATAAGGGCAATGTCTACATACAATTTAGGTAAGAAAACAAAGGGGGGCACACATATGGGATTTGGTGAAAAGCTTTTTAAATTAAGAAAGGAAAAGGGCCTTTCTCAAGAAGCATTAGCTGAAAAATTAAACACAACAAGGCAAGCGGTTAGTAAATGGGAAAACGGTCAAGGTTTTCCTGAAACTGAGAAGTTAATAATGATTGGAAATGTTTTTGAAGTATCACTCGACTATTTATTAAAAGAAACTGCAGAGCAAAGTAATGAAAATGTGGATGGCTATTACGTAAGTCAGGAAATGGCAGAAGGGTATATAGTGTACGGACAAAAGATTTCAAAATATATAGCGTTAGGGTTTAGTTTGCTTATTTTGTCTACAATACCGTATCTATTATTTAAAGAAAATGCAACAATGTCGACATTTCTTGTCATTATCATTGCTGTTCTTGGAATTGGAGCAATGATGGCACCTGTAACGATAGAAGAGAGTCGATACAATGTATTGAAAAAGGAAGAACTACTATTTGATCAAAACTTTCTAAAAGAATTGACAAAAAGATATGTGATTATTAAGAAGAAGTATGCTGCGGTAATGATCGTTGGATTTTGTTTTATAGCAGCAGGCGCGATCCCGTTTTTGTTTGAGAAAAAGCATATCACTTCAGGGGAATTAGTTCAGTATTATCCGTACTGTGTTGTACTTATTGCTATCGGAGTTTATCTTTTTGTTCGTGTGTTAGGAGTATGGGAGATATATCGAATTTTAGTAGAAAATAAGGAATACAGTAATCGTTTTATTTTTAAACTGAAAAAGAAAGTAAGAAAAAAGGTAGATAGTTTATAAAAGATAAAAAACATGTTTCGAATCAATGTATTCAAAACATGTTTTTTATCGTTCTGAATTATTTCCAAAGAAATAATTCAGAAAAAACAGAAAAATGTCGTAACCATTTGCGGAATTCTGTTATAATAAACGAAAAATGAAAACGCTTTAAAGGGGGATATAACCAATATGATGATGAATGTACCGCTAACAATTAGTTCTATGATGGAAAGAGCAGAGAAACTGTTTTCGAAGAAAGAAATTGTTTCACGGACACATGATACAGTTACAACGTTAACGTATAAGCAGTTAGGGGAAAGGACGAGAAGACTTTCCAGTGCGTTGAAAAAGCTTGGAATTAAAGAAGGTGAACGTGTAGGAACGTTAGCGTGGAACCATCATCGACATGTAGAAGCGTATTTTGCTATTCCAGGTATTGCTTCTGTTTTGCACACGATTAATATTCGTTTATCTCCTCAACATATTTCATACATTATTCAGCACGCAGAAGACCGAATTCTACTTATAGATGAAGATCTCGTACCGCTCGTTGAAAATATTCAATCACAATTATCAACTGTACAAGCTTACATTATTATGACTGATAAAGATGAACTTCCAAATACTATGCTGGAGCCTGTATATCATTATGAAAAGCTATTAGAAGAAGGCGATCCCAATTTCCAATTTGTAAAAGATATTGATGAAAATACACCTGCTGGTATGTGTTATACGTCAGCGACTACAGGAAACCCAAAAGGTGTTGTATATACGCATCGTAGTACTGTATTGCATTGTATAGCACTCGGTTTAGCTGATACAGCTGCTTTATCGGAAAGTGACGCAGCAATGGCAATTGTCCCGATGTTTCATGTGAACGCTTGGGGACTTCCTTTTGCGGCTACTTGGTTTGGATCAAAACAAGTTCTTCCTGGACCGATGTTTACCCCGAAAATTTTATTAGAGATGATTCAATCAGAAAAAGTGACGTTAGCTGCGGGTGTGCCGACAATTTGGCTCGGCGTATTACAAGAGTTAGAAAATAATAGTTACGATTTATCTAGTATGACGAGAATACTATGCGGAGGTGCAGCTGCGCCGAAAAGCGTTATTAAAGCATTTGAACAGAAACATAATGTTCCATTCATACATGCATATGGTATGACTGAAACGAGCCCACTCGTAACACTTGCACGTTTAAAAAGTTATGAAACAGAATTATCGTATGAAGAGCAATTAGAAATTAGATCAAAACAAGGGTATCTTGTCCCTGGTGTAGAGATGAAAGTAGTCGGTACAAATGGTGAAGTGAAGTGGGATGGTACGGAGATGGGAGAACTATGTTTACGAGCGCCATGGATCGCTGAAAGCTATTATAACGATAATCGTACTGTCGAAGGTTTTCGTGATGGTTGGTTATATACAGGAGATGTCGTTACGGTTGATGAGGAAGGCTGCGTGAAAATTGTTGACCGTACGAAGGATGTTATTAAAAGCGGGGGAGAATGGATTTCTTCGGTCGATCTTGAAAATGCTTTAATGGCACATGATGCTATATTTGAAGCGGCTGTCGTTGCAGTTCCTCACCCTCAGTGGCAAGAGCGACCAATTGCCTGCGTCGTTCAAAAGAAAAATAGTACGGTTACAAAAGAAGAAATATATGAGTTTTTAAAACCACAGTTTGCGAAGTGGTGGTTGCCAGACGATATTGTCTTTATGGAAGAAATACCGAAAACATCTGTTGGGAAGTTTTTAAAACAGGCGCTTCGGAAAGAACTGGAGCATTTGCATAGAGAGAAATAAGTGAATTCTTATTTGTAAACTTAAATGAAATAAAAGTTGACAAAAGAAGGGTGGAAAGATAATATAATTTTCGTGATATGTTATCTGAAACCACTTTTAAGTTTACAAACAGGAGAAGAAAATATGCATACAAAAAAATTAGTTTTCGTCGCTTTATTTAGTTCTATTATGGGAGTGTTAGGGTTAATACCTCCGATTGCTCTTTCTATTACACCAGTTCCGATTACATTGCAATCACTCGGTGTTATGCTTGCGGGTGGATTGTTAGGGTCACGCCTTGGTGCATTAAGTCAGCTTATTTTCTTACTTATTGTAGGAGTTGGAGCACCATTACTTGCTGGTGGACGCGGTGGCCTTGGTGTATTTGTTGGGCCAAGTGCAGGATATTTACTTGGTTACATCATTGGAGCGTTTGTTATTGGTTATTTAATTGAGCGTTTACGTGAAGTTTCTATTATAAAAGTATTATGTATTAATATAATTGGTGGTATTTTCGTAGTTTATGTATTTGGTATTACTGTACAAGCGTTTTTAATGGATGTTTCTGTATGGGAGACAATGAAAGTGAGTGCTGTGTTTTTACCAGGGGATTGTATAAAAGCAATTATCGCGGCGATTCTCGTAACAAAATTACATCGTTCATTGAAACATATTATTACGCCCGCTTTAAAGAATGGAAAATATACAAATGCGGGATGATAAAGGGAAGAAACACGTTAATTCCGTGTTTCTTTTTATTATTTTTGTAAAGAAAGGACGTCTCATATGGGTATTACAAAAGAATACAAAAAGCATGCCTCTTTACAACCAAATAAAATAGCGATAAAGGAAAATGATAGAGTTTTAACATATAAAGAGTGGTTCGAATCAGTTTGTAAAGTAGCAAACTGGTTGCACGCAACAGAATCAAAGAATAAAACAATAGCAATCCTATTAGAAAATCGTATAGAGTTTTTACAACTATTTGCTGGTGCCGCTATGGCCGGGTGGGTTTGTGTTCCGTTAGATATAAAGTGGAAACAAGATGAGCTCAGAGAAAGAATTGAGATCAGTAATCTGGATATGATTGTGACAGAACGATATAAGGTAAATGATCTACTTGATGAAGAAGGAAGAGTAATTGAAATTGATGAGTGGAAAAGAATGATAGAGAAATATCTTCCTACACATTCCACTGTAGAAAGTTTACGAAATGCTCCCTTTTATATGGGATTTACATCAGGATCAACTGGAAAAGCAAAAGCATTTTTACGTGCACAGCAATCGTGGGTTCATAGTTTTGATTGTAATGTACATGACTTTCATATGAAAATGGAGGATTCAATTTTAATAGCTGGGACGCTCGTTCATTCTCTTTTCTTATACGGGGCAATAAGTGCATTATATGTAGGACAAACGGTGCACATTATGAGAAAGTTCATTCCGAATCAAGTATTAGATAAGTTAGAAACTGAAAATATATCGGTTATGTATACAGTTCCGACAATGCTTGAATCTTTATATAAAGAAAATAGATTAATAGAAAATAAAATGAAAATTATTTCATCAGGAGCGAAATGGGAAGCTGAAGCGAAAGAAAAAATAAAGAATATATTTCCTTATGCGAAAAGATATGAATTTTATGGTGCATCAGAGTTAAGTTTTGTAACAGCACTAGTCGATGCAGAAAGCGAAAGAAGGCCAAATTCAGTAGGAAAACCTTGTCACAATGTGCAAGTTCGAATATGTAATGAAGCAGGCGAAGAAGTACAAAAAGGCGAGATAGGAACTGTTTATGTGAAAAGTGATCAGTTTTTTATGGGATACATAATAGATGGGGTTTTAACACGGGAGTTGAATGCAGATGGCTGGATGACAGTGCGAGATGTAGGCTATGAAGATGAAGAAGGCTTTATATATATTGTTGGTAGAGAGAAGAATATGATTTTATTTGGAGGAATCAATATTTATCCAGAAGAAATAGAAAGTGTATTACATGAACACCCAGCTGTTGATGAAATAGTTGTAATTGGTGTGAAAGATAGTTACTGGGGTGAAAAGCCCGTCGCGATCGTAAAAGGAAGTGCTACGAAACAACAATTAAAGAGTTTTTGCTTACAACGATTATCCTCGTTTAAAATACCGAAAGAATGGCATTTTGTAGATGGAATACCTTATACAAATAGTGGGAAAATCGCTCGTATGGAAGCAAAAAGTATGATTGAAAACCGGGAGAAAACATATGAATAAGGCAGTTATTGTAGAGGCGAAAAGAACACCTATCGGTAAGAAGGATGGGATATTAAAAGAGTATGAAGTTCAGCAATTAGCAACGCCGCTTCTTACGTTTTTAAGTAAAGGAATTAAGAGAGAGATAGACGATGTTATATTAGGAAATGTTGTTGGGCCAGGAGGGAATGTTGCAAGATTATCTGCTTTAGAGGCAGGACTTGGCTATCATATTCCTGGTGTAACGATTGATCGGCAATGTGGTGCTGGTTTAGAAGCAATTCGAACTGCGTGTCATCTCATTCAAGGCGAGGCAGGTAATTGCTATATCGCCGGAGGAGTAGAGAGTACAAGTACGTCACCTTTTCAAAAAAGAGCAAGATTTTCACCTGAAACAATTGGTGATCCTGACATGGGAGTAGCTGCTGAATATGTTGCGGAGCGTTATAACATAACGAGAGAAATGCAAGACGAGTACGCTTGTCTTAGTTATAAGCGGACACTGCAAGCGTTAGAAAAAGGATATATACATGATGAAATATTTTCTTTTAATGGATTATTAGATGAATCTATAAAGCCAGAAATGAATTATGAACGAATCATTAAAAGAACAAAGCCCGCATTTTTACAAAATGGAACAGTGACGGCAGGTAATGCATGTGGTGTAAATGATGGGGCATGTGCTGTTCTTGTAATGGAAGAGGGACAAGCCCTAAAGTTAGGTTATAAACCTGTCCTTCGTTTCGTTCGTAGTACTGTAGTGGGAGTGGATCCCAATCTTCCAGGGACTGGTCCGATATTTGCGGTGAACAGATTATTAAACGAAATGAATGTAAAAGTAGAGGACATCGATTATTTTGAAATAAATGAAGCATTCGCCTCAAAAGTTGTTGCTTGCGCAAAAGAGTTACAAATTCCGTATGAAAAATTAAATGTAAATGGTGGGGCAATTGCGCTCGGTCATCCGTACGGTGCATCTGGGGCTATGCTTGTAACACGTTTGTTTTATCAGGCTCAAAGAGAGTCTATGAAATATGGAATTGCTACATTAGGAATTGGAGGCGGGATAGGGATTGCGCTATTATTTGAGAAAGTAGAAGACTAGTGAGGTAACTAGTTTTCTACTTTTTGAGGAACATAAACATTGCTGCCAGGCTTCGCTTTCATTTCGTTCCAAGCAGCAATCGCATCAGCTTTTGCTTTTCCTTTATTATTTGGATCTTTGAAAAAGTCACGAGTAAAGCGATTGTATTCAAATTGTGCACCGATAGTTGTTTTGTATGTAGGGTCTTTTTTTCGTTCGTTTTCTTCATGCCAAAAAGCTACCGCGTCTTCATATGTTTTTCCAACATTCTCTTTGAAAAATTTTTGAAGAGCTACTGTAAAGCGGAAGTTTGTTCCGATTTTTTCTTTGAAAAAAGCACGAATCTCTTCGCTACAGCGGTGATTTTTAGTAATAATCGTTTGAAGAGAAAGGTCTTTATAAGAGAGGGGAGCTTTGCTCACTTTTTGCACAGAGCTGTTTTTTAAGACTTTCCCCGTAGTTAAATAATGTGAGATACGCTCGGTTATTTCGATCTTAGAGCCACTAGCTGGCAGACCATGCTCGCGACAAAATGTTTGCAGTTCTGCTTTTAACCAATAATAATTTTGGAAATCTGTAAGAGATATAGTTTTTGTTAAAGATGGTCGCATGAATGTAACAACTACTTTCTTCCATAATTTTCTTTAATTATAAAACATACGTTCTTTTTATGGAAGGATTAATGTGTAAATATAATGGGAAGAGGAGGTTATATATAGAAAATATAATGCAAGTTCGTGTTACGGGAATTTTAATTGAAGATGAAAAAGTATTGCTAGTAAAGCAAAAAGTGGCTAATCGCGATTGGTCTTTACCTGGAGGAAGGGTAGAGAATGGTGAAACGTTAGAAGAAGCGATGATTCGAGAAATGAGAGAAGAAACAGGATTAGAAGTTAAAATTAAGAAGCTACTCTATGTTTGTGATAAACCAGATGCTAGTCCATCTTTGTTACATATTACGTTTCTGCTTGAAAGGATTGAAGGTGAAATTACACTACCTTCTAACGAGTTCGATCATAATCCGATTCATGATGTGCAAATGGTACCGATTAACGAATTAAGTTATTATGGTTTTTCGGAAACTTTTATCAATCTTATAAGTGGCGGTTTTGCAAATTCAGGGAGTTATCAAGGGTTGAAACAACATATAGGCCTGTAAATATAGTTGAAGGATAGCCGTTAGCTATCCTTCATAAACATGTTTTACACTGCTGACTGTAAAGAAGAAACAAGCTGATTTAAAAACTCGTCCCCGTTCATAACCGCTTTTCCGCCGCCGCGTGCACTCTTTTTATTTCCGCCACCTTTTCCTTCAATTGCAGGAAGAGCATCTTTTAAAAGAGCATTCATATCGAGCGTTACTGTTTTTCCGCAAGCGAGAATACATTGTAGTTTGTCATCATTTTCAATAACGAAATACGTAATTGCATGCTCTTGTTGTTCTGTAATGATAGCTGATATTTTTGCAATTTCTTGCATAGAACGATCTGTAAATGCTTTAGAAATAAGTAACCCAGCATGTATTTCGGTGGGCTGTTGCAGTAATTCATTTGCCTCTGCAAATAATAATTTTTCATTCATTGTTTGTATTGTTTTTTCGTTTTCCTTTTGAGAGGTAAGAAGCTGTGCCACTTTTGCTGGGATATCAGTTTCGCTACTGTTTAATTGTTTGGAAACATCTTTCATAATTTGTTGCTGTTGCCCCATTAATTTAAGTGTACGCCAACCAGCGATAAAGGTTAAGCGTATACCACCTTTATTGCGCTCCCATCCTAGTACTTGAATAAGACCAACTTCACCAGTGCGTTTCGGATGGGTTCCACCACAGCCGTTGTAGTCGTAATTTTCGATAATAACAACGCGTATATTTTCTGTCATATTCGGTTCTTTACGAAGAGGTAATGTTTTCGCTTCTTCTAAGTTCATCCACTCTATACGGATTGGATGGTTTTCAAAAACAATTTTGTTTGCAATTTGTACTGCTTTTTCAACTGTTTCTGTATGCAGATTTTCTGTTTCTAAATCGATTGTTACCGTTTCTTTACCAAGATGGAATCCAATCGTAGGTATGTTAAAATGGTCCCAAAAAGCAGCAGATAAAATGTGCTGAGCCGCATGTTGCTGCATATGATCAAAACGGCGCTCCCAATTAATTTTACCTTCTACGTCTTCTGTATGTAATTGTTCTGCGATGTAGTGACGAATTTCTCCGTTTATCTCTTCTACATTGATTACATTGATATCATTTAATGTACCAGTATCATATGGTTGTCCGCCACCTGTCGGATAAAATGCTGTTTCATTCAAAACAACGTATAAGTTACCGTTTTTATCATAATCTTGCTTTATAATTTTAGTAGTAAAGTCTTGCTTATAAGCGTCAGTGTAATATAATTTGTGCTCCAATTTTCTTTCTCCTCTCGCATTAACTAGTTTCATTGTAAAGCAATTGAAATTAGTTTCCTAATATTTCAGAAGAAAGAAACTATTTTTAGAATTTTCTTGCTATAATAAGAAGAAAATGCGGGGGTGGAATGAATATGTTATATGAAAATGGCGTAGATAAACTGCTTAGTTTAAGCAAAAATATTTCTGAATTGTATCGAGAATTAAATGAAATGACCCGGATTTTAACGGATTGTAATCGAGAAAGTGTGAAGTTTGATCGGTTATATGTAAAAGAGTTACTTTGGAAGAAAGAAGATGTAATAGAGAAATATGACCAGCTACTTGTACAACTTTGTATTAACGAATGCTTTGATCTAAAAAGTGTCATTACAGGCGAATATAAGTATACATATGAAGAAGTGGAGAACATCGTTTTACAATTTAATGAGAAGTATAATGTTGCAATATTAATTAAAGATGTTTGTAAAGAATTACAGTTTACATATGGCATAGATATGGATATCACAAGAACAGCTCGAGTATCAACAGCTCAAGTATAGAAAAGGAAAAGAAAGCAGATCCTTTGCTTTCTTTTTTTATGTAAGAACAGGGAGAGTAGGTTTTTAAGATGAAGGGGAAGTTGCAAAATATTCATCCGTTAGGAATGACAATTATAATAGGGACTTTATTTGCGAGGTTCGCCACGTCAATGAGTATTCCTTTTTTAGCGATTTATTTAACGACTGTTAAAGGTGTATCAGCTGGAATGACTGGTGCTATTATTGGAACGAGTGCACTTGTTGGTGTTTTTGCTAGTTTTATCGGAGGGAATTTATCAGATCGATTTGGCCGGAAAACGATTATGCTCTGGTCCATGATCGTTTGGATTTTTGTGTTTATAGGTTTTTCACTTGCGGATCATGTTTTAAGTTTCTTTTTATTAAACGCTTTAAATGGATTATGTAGGTCGTTTTTTGAGCCAACATCAAGAGCATTATTATCAGATTTAACAAAGCCTGAGTATCGGTTACTCGTCTATAACTTACGATACGGTGCAATAAATGTTGGAGTTGCAATTGGACCAATTGTTGGATTACAGATTGGAAGTGCAAAATCAACAATTCCTTTTTTAGTAGCAGCTGGGGTATATATTCTATATACAGCTATATTAGCGTTCCAATTTAAGAAGTATCCAATGGAAAAAAAGAAAGTAAGTACAGAAAAACCTGTTACAATGCTAAATGCAATGCGTATATTACGAAAAGATATAGTATTTTTAGTTGCTTTAGTCGGTATTATTTTGAGTAATTGTGGTTTTTCACATTTGACGACGACAGTATCTCAATATTTTGCAAATGCACATATATTTGAGGATGGAGTGAAGCTATTCTCATATATGCTCGCTTTAAATGCGATTGTTGTAGTGATTATTCAATACCCTGTTATTCAAATTTGTAAAAAGTATACACCGTTAACATCAATTATGGTGGGGGCTTTATTTGTGAGTGGGGGATTATTTGGCTTTGGAATAGTAGAATCCATGCTAGGTGCTGCCGTTTGTACAATTATTTTTACAATTGGAGAAGTCTTAATGTTTTCGATGACGGATGTATTTATTGATGATATTGCTGTTGCGTATCTAAAAGGAACATACTTCGGTGCGATGGGCTTTTCGGGAATTGGAGCAGTAATAGGTCCGTGGTTTGGAGGAGTACTTCTCGATTACTACGGGTACCAAAATGGGTTTGCAGTATTTTCAGCATTAGCTATATTCTCAACTGTGGCATTTCCTGTGCTTGTAGTTACAAAAGGTTTATTGAAAAAAAGATATGATAGAAATTCTAATATAGAAATGCATGCGAAATAACATAAGCCCCAGTACCAACTGGGGCTTATGTTTGTATTATATTAACTCTTAATTTGAAAAAAGAACTTTCTTTTCATGTTTATCAGCAACTTCATTTTTGGAAATATGAATGGCCAAAAAACCATTCTCTAAGCAGGCTAGCATCTTCTTATAAATAACATTAGCGGGTAAAGGGATAGTTCGCTGCAAAGAAATGTTTTTATGAAGTATGCAAATGGTTAGGCCTGTCTCCATCTTTTTAATGACTACATTTTGTTCATTGGCATTTGGTACATCTGTTTCCAAAATGTATTCTTGTTCAGTTTCGCAAAGGTCAATATGAATTTGATTTGGGAAACTAAAGTTACTACAAGAGTCAGAACAAAACTGATCCATCCATTCTTCGAAACCATCAACATGAAAAAGACAATCCTTCTTTTTCTTGCCCATGTAAGACACCCTCCGTAAAATCTCAATTCATACTATGTTATGCATGAATGAATTAGGGGTGAAGAATAAATGGAAAAATATAAACATTGTATGTGGAAAAGATAGCTAGTGTGCACTTTTTGTTTTACATATCATGATGCGCATGATGTTTTTGGCGTGAATGGTTACGGTTTTTTACTTTATGAGATCCGCTTAATGGTTCAGGTTGTCCTTTTTTTTCTTTCGCTTCACGATTGTTTTTTCCCATTGTATGTGACACCTCCTCTTCCTTTTTAGAATGAGAGAAGTTTGCAAATTTATACGAGAATGTTTTTAGAAAAAAAGGTAAAGATAATTGGGACTAACTATTACAGAAAGGGGATTATATAATGCCATATCATAAAGATAAACAACAAGCGTTTCAAGCAGCGCAGCAAGGCGTTACACAAGCAGAAAATGCATTTAACAACATTGTGAAAAATGATCCAAACTACGGTCATGATTTAAAAGAATTACGCCAAGAGGTTCAGGAAGCATATGAACAAATTCAAAATGCACTAGAGGTAGCTTCAGAAACACAACGTCCACAACTTGAGCAATATGAAAATAATCTCCAAAATATAATGCGAAATGTAGATCAATTAGAAAAGTAAATTAGGTTGTTGTGTATTTGACAACCTCTTACTTTAATGAACATTATGCGAAAACAGAAAATTTTTCTATTCGTTTTTTCTTTATTATGCGCAGTACATATATTTCAAGTTGAAAAAGTGGAAGCGAAAATGTTGCTCAGAAAAGAGCTAGAACCAACTGGCTATGTAACGTGGGAAGTACCTAATAATGAAAAAATTATTGCCATTACATTTGATGATGGACCAGATCCAACGTATACACTACAAGTTTTACATTTATTACGTCAATATAAGGCTGAAGCGACATTTTTTATGATTGGATTTCGAGTTCAGCGCAATCCATATTTAGTGAAACAAGTGTTAAAAGAGGGACATGAGATTGGAAATCATACGATGAATCATTTATATGCAAATAGTTCATCAGATGAAAAATTAAAAAAAGATATTTTGGATGGAAAGAAATTTTTCGAAAAATGGGTGAAAGAACCGTTGCTATTCCGTCCTCCTGGTGGATATATTAACGATGCTGTATTTAAAACAGCAAAAGAAGCAGGTTATCAAACCGTTCTATGGTCGTGGCATCAAGACCCACGTGATTGGGCAAATCCAGGGGTGGAATCTATCGTAAATCATGTAGTGAAAAATGCTAAAAGTGGCGATATTGTATTGTTACATGATGGAGGAAATGATCGTAGTCAAACGGTAGCAGCACTAGCAAAAATTTTACCTGAGCTAAAAAAACAAGGCTATCGATTTGTAACGGTTTCAGAATTGTTACGTTATAAACATTAGAAAAAATCCCAAAAGGTGAATGTTCCTTTTGGGATTTTTCGTTACTGGTTCTTTTTGCGTTTCTTATTATTTTGTCTTTCTGCAGGAGTTAAGTTTTCATTTGCAAACTCTTCGTTATAACCAGTACCTTGTCCTTGTGCGGATGCTGCATTCATTCCTGAAATAGTATGATTTGCTTTTCTTTTACCCATTTTATTTCACCTCTATAACATTTTTTTGTATGTTGAATGATGAGCAGTTCATAGTGTGTATGAACTATAAGTAAAGCGCTAATAGAGCACTTTACTTTATGGTAATAGTATTCATAAGGAGCATGAACACTATTCAAATTTAGAAACATAAAGAAAACTTATGATAATCTATAAGTTTCTTATTATTTACTTATTTAGAAAGTTGTAATAAGATATTATCGTAAGGTATTGAAAAGTTTGTCTACATTTTATATTCAGACAACTTAGTCACGTTTAACAGGGGGGAAACATAATGGTCAAACATAATCCATTTCAATCACGTGCAACTTTTGAAGTAGATGGAAAAACGTATCATTATTATGATTTGAAAGCGCTTGAAAATGCAGGGGTTGGCAACGTATCTCAATTACCATATTCCGTGAAAGTTTTACTTGAATCAGTACTTCGTCAAGTAGACGGACGTGTAATTACAGAAGAGCATGTTACAAATTTAGCGAAATGGGGAACGAAAGATGTGCAAGATATCGATGTTCCATTTAAACCATCTCGTGTAATTTTACAAGATTTCACTGGTGTACCAGCTGTTGTTGATTTGGCTTCGCTTCGTAAAGCAATGGCAGACATGGGTGGAGATCCTGATAAAATCAATCCAGAAATTACTGTAGACCTTGTAATTGATCACTCTGTACAGGTTGATAGAGCGGGTACGGCAGACGCGCTTGCATTCAACATGGACTTAGAGTTTAAACGTAATGAAGAACGTTATAAATTTTTAAGCTGGGCACAAAAATCATTTGATAACTATCGTGCAGTTCCACCAGCTACAGGTATTGTACACCAAGTAAACCTTGAATATTTAGCACCAGTTGTTCATGCTGTGAAAAATGCTGAAGGTGACTTAGTTGCATACCCAGATTCATTAGTTGGAACAGACTCACATACAACAATGATTAATGGTATCGGCGTTCTTGGATGGGGTGTTGGTGGTATTGAAGCAGAAGCAGGAATGCTTGGACAGCCTTCATACTTCCCAGTACCTGAAGTAATCGGTGTGAAATTAACAGGTACACTTCCAAGTGGTACTACAGCAACTGACGTTGCCTTAAAAGTAACGCAAGTATTACGTCAAAAAGGTGTAGTTGGTAAATTCGTTGAGTTCTTCGGTAATGGACTAAAGAGCATGCCTTTAGCTGACCGTGCAACAATTTCAAATATGGCACCAGAATACGGCGCAACTTGTGGATTCTTCCCAATCGATGATATTTCATTAGAATACTTACGTTTAACAGGTAGAGATGAAGAACAAATTCGCGTTGTTGAAGAATACTGTAAAGCGAACGGTTTATTCTATACAGCAGACAGTAAAGATCCAATCTACACTGATCTTGTAGAAATTGATTTAAATACAATCGAATCTAACCTTTCTGGACCGAAACGCCCACAAGATTTAATTCCACTTTCAGATATGAAAGATGCGTTCCACAAAGCTGTTTTAGCACCAGTTGGAACACAAGGACTTGGATTTAATGAGCAAGAGTTCGATAAAGAAGTGAAGGTTACATTAGAAGATAAAGAAGTAACGATGAAAACAGGTGCAATTGCAATCGCTGCAATTACAAGCTGTACAAATACATCAAACCCATACGTATTAATTGGAGCAGGTCTAGTTGCGAAGAAAGCAATTGAAAAAGGACTTGTAGTACCTGAGTATGTAAAAACATCATTAGCACCAGGATCTAAAGTTGTTACTGAGTACTTAGATAAGTCTGGTTTAACAACATATTTAGATCAATTAGGTTTCCAAACAGTTGGTTACGGTTGTACGACTTGTATCGGTAACTCTGGTCCATTAGCGCCAGAATTAGAAGAAGCAATCGCAGCAAACGACTTATTAGTAACATCTGTTTTATCTGGTAACCGTAACTTTGAAGGGCGTATCCACCCACTTGTAAAAGCAAACTACTTAGCATCACCACCACTAGTTGTGGCATATGCACTTGCAGGTACTGTTGATATTGACCTGAAAAATGATGAAATCGGTAAAGATGCAAATGGCAATGCTGTTTACTTCAACGATATTTGGCCATCAGCTAAAGAAATTGAAGATGTAGTTCAAAGTGTTGTTACATCTGAACTGTTCAAGAAAGAATATGCACAAGTATTTAACAGCAATGAGCGTTGGAATGAAATCCAAACTTCAAATGAAGCGTTATATACTTGGGATAATGATTCAACATACATTCAAAACCCACCATTCTTTGAAGGATTATCTAAAGAGCCAGGTGAAGTTGAAACATTATCAGGCCTACGCGTAGTTGGTAAATTTGGTGACTCTGTAACGACAGACCACATTTCACCAGCAGGTTCAATCGGTAAGCATACACCAGCTGGACGCTACTTATTAGAAAACGGCGTACAACCAGTTGACTTCAATTCTTACGGTTCTCGTCGTGGTAACCATGAAGTTATGATGCGTGGTACATTCGCGAACATCCGTATTAAAAACCAAATCGCACCAGGAACAGAAGGCGGATATACAACATATTGGCCAACAGGTGAAGTAACGTCTATCTATGATGCTGCTATGAAATATAAAGAAGATGGCACAGGCCTTCTAGTTGTTGCTGGTAAAGATTACGGTATGGGAAGTTCTCGTGACTGGGCTGCGAAAGGAACAAACTTACTAGGTATTAAAGCAGTAATTGCAGAAAGCTTTGAGCGTATTCACCGCAGTAACTTAGTGTTAATGGGTGTACTACCACTTCAATTTAAAGATGGCGAAAGTGCTGAAACGTTAGGTCTTGTTGGTAACGAGTCATTTGAAATTCAAATCGACAAAACAGTTAGACCACGCGATCTTGTGAAAGTAGTTGCAACTGATGCAGATGGCAATGAAAAACAATTTGAAGTAGTAGCTCGTTTCGATAGTGAAGTAGAAATTGACTACTACCGTCACGGTGGTATTCTGCAAATGGTTCTTCGTGAGAAAATTGAAGAGTCTAAAGTGTCGAACTAAATAATTGAAATGAATAATAAGGAAGCTAACAATAGTTAGCTTCCTTATTTTATGGAAAGGGATGAAACCATATGGTTTCATCCCTTTCTTTTTTACTACGAAAAATGGAGGAAACGTCATGAAAGAATATAAAAGAATTCTGTTACCGTTACAGAAAGAAAAAATATTAGTAATAGCAGCTGTATGTAGTGGGATAATTGCTGCCATTTTAAATTTATCTCGCCCAATTTTCATGGGATTAATTGTAGACAATCTTATTCAAAGGGAGCTAAAAGGTGCGTATGTATATATAGCTTTGTTTGCGGGTAGTCACTTTTTAATGTGGGCGAACAATCTTTTATTTGATTATATAAGTTCAAAAGCGAGTCAACGTATATTACAAACGAAACGTATAGAATTATTGCGTCACTATTTCTCATTACCGTTTGAAGAGAGTGAGAAGATTAAGCAAGGAGAGTTAGAAACTTTGGTCGTGTCTGATATTCCGAACTGGGTCAGATTATATGGCTCTATATTAATAGAATATATACACGCTATTGCCCAATTTATTGGAGCTTTCATAGCACTACAACATATAGATATACAGTTTATATTGTGGGTAACTCCGTTTTTATTTTTAAGTACAATTGTTCCAATACTGATGGGAGAAAAGGTAAGAGATATTGCAAGCGTTTCTCAAAAAAATCACTCAAGTGTTGTAGAGATGGTGTCACAGTTTGTAAAGGGGATACAAGATTTGCGGAGTTTACAAAAAGAAAAATGGGCAATTCGCTTATTTAAAGAAGTAACGGCACAATCGTATAAATCAGAAGTAAAGAAGACGATGATGCAACATTGCATTGGAGTAGTTGGAACGGTGATTGAAACAGGAGCATATATTGTTGTTCTCATTATAGGTGCACAAAAAATAATGAGGGGAGAAATAGAAGTTGGTTCACTCATTGCAGTGTTAGCGACAATTGAGATGCTCTTTTTCCCTGTCCGTTATGTGGGCGATTTATTAATAATGACACAAGTTGCAGTCGCTTCGGCAAATAGAGCTTTTTGCTTTTTAAATAAACGAGCAGCAGATAGCAATGTAGAAAGAGCGATGGGGATCAGGATAACAAATGTTTCATTTCAGGAGAATGACGAAGAGAAATGCAGAATTCATAATATTGATTTGCAAATTCGTCCTGGTGAACTCGTTATGATTGTGGGAGAAAGCGGTGCAGGAAAAACAACGCTTTTAAAGTTAATAACGGGCTTGTATAAACCATCTAACGGTAGCATTGCTTATTATGGTAATGAAGCTCGTATGACTACAGTGTGGCAAGAACCACGTTTTTTCCGAACGACGGTAACAGAGAATATGTATTTCGGGGAAGAGGGTTTAGAAAATCAGTTAGAAAAAAATAGTGAACTTATAAATGCAACGCCGATTATTAGAGGGTTACCTGAAGGGAGTCAAACTGTGCTACATAAAAGCGGTGAAGAGTTTTCGGGAGGCGAAAGAAAACGTCTTGCATTATTGCGCGCGATTGTATCAAATCCAACTCTTATTATTTTAGATGAACCGACGGCTGGGCTAGATCCGGGCAATCAAGAACTGGTTTGGAATATGATTGAAGGGATAGGAAGAGATGTAACGAGAATTGTGGCAACACATGATGTAGAGAGAGCGATGATAGCAGATTGTGTTGTTGTCATAAAGAATGGGACTATTGTGGAATGTGGGAATCCTAGAGAATTATTAAATTGCAACTCATTGTACAAAGAGTTGCAAACAAAAAGATAAGAGATATGTAATGCTCTTATCTTTATTCCGCTATTTGCCGGGCAGCCCGATTGGTGAGGGCTGATTAAAGTTTCACTTTATTCGGTCTCATTAAGTTGATAAGTATAAGAATTCGAATCACTAGAATTAACTTCTTTGACGAGAGTAAGTTGATTTGTATCTGGATTATATTTGAAAATCTTAATTGTATGTTCGCTACTTAGTAATGGATTATATTCTTGAATAGCGAATGTATTTTCCGCGATTTGTGTCATATTACTGGTGGGAACATTTTCTATGGAATCATGATTTGTAGAAATTTCAACGACTTTTTCACTGTTGAAAAATAAAAGAACGATTACTAAAATAACTAAGCATATTCGTATATAGCGTAGCTCTTTGGTGATAGGGTGTTCTCCCAAAACAATCATCCTTTCTATAGCTATTCTATAGTAGTAATGGTAGTCATCGTGAAAAAAGTAATAATGCCGAGGCCTGCCAAAAGGATAAATGAGATTAATGCGATATAGAGACAAATATGTCCAACTTGTTTTTTTTCAGGATCTTTACTAAATAGTGAGATAATCCATGTGATAATTCCGATTGGGGAAAATATAAAACTAAGAATATATAGAAGTATTTTTTTAAATAAATTCATGAGAGCTCCTTTCATTGTAAAATGTTCTATGTATTTCTAATTATATGATTAAAAGGTAAATATTTCATATTAGTTATAAAAATTCTGATTATTTAGAATGTGAATATTTCCAAGCTTGTCCGTATAAGCTAAAATAAGGTATATAGTATTTTGATGAATGTGTTAAAAGAAGATAATACGTTAGGGTGATATAAAATGTGGCGGAAGCTTACGATTATTGTAGTGTTACTTTGTTTAGCGGGATATGCAGCTTATGAACAGTTTGGTCATAAAGAGCAGGCGGTAAAAGTGAAGCAAGAAAAAAGTGAAGCTGCGATGAAAGAGATTATCGCAAGGAATGGTATTGAGATAGGGAAGAGTGCACCGGACTTTACATTAACGAAGTTAGATGGGACAAATGTAAAGTTATCGGATTTAAAAGGAAAGAAAGTAATTTTAAACTTTTGGGCTACGTGGTGTGGACCATGTCAGCAAGAAATGCCTGATATGGAGGCTTTCTATAAAGAACATAAAGAGAACGTAGAAATTTTAGCGGTCAATTATACGCCTTCAGAAAAAGGTGGGGGGGAAGAGAAGGTAAGCAATTTTGCTAAAGAAAAAGGAATTACTTTTCCTATTTTATTGGACAAGAACATTGATGTGACAACAGCTTATAAAGTAATTACGATTCCAACTTCGTATTTTATAGATACAAAAGGTGTCATTCAAGATAAGTTTATTGGGCCGATGACACAAAAAGAGATGGAGAAAAGAGTTGCTAAATTAAAATAATGGTGAAAAGGTAGAGATGGAGAGTTCCCATTTCTGCCTTTTCTTTTTCAAGTAGTAATCACTTCATGATATGATGTAAGAAATATAACCGTTTAGAGATAAAGGAGTGTATGGAGTGGGGAATGTATCCTTACCGTTAGATTATGTTGTAATTGATTTTGAAACAACAGGATTTAACCCTTATAATGATAAAATTATTCAAGTTGCAGCAGTGAAATATCGTAATCATGAATTAGTAGATCAATTTGTTTCATACGTGAATCCAGAGCGGCCAATTCCGGACCGAATAACGAGTTTAACAGGTATTACTAATTATCGCGTTTCAGATGCACCGACGATTGAAGAAGTGTTACCTTTATTTTTAGCATTTTTACATACAAATGTTATTGTGGCCCATAATGCTTCTTTTGATATGCGCTTTTTGAAAAGTAATGTAAATATGCTTGGGTTGCCTGAACCTAAAAATAAAGTAATTGATACTGTATTTTTAGCAAAGAAATACATGAAGCATGCGCCTAATCATAAACTTGAAACGTTAAAACGAATGCTTGGAATTCGTTTAAGCTCTCATAATGCATTTGACGATTGCATTACGTGTGCTGCTGTTTATCAAAAGTGTGCAGCTATTGAAGAAGAAGGGAAACGAAAAGTAAATAAGGCTATGCTTGATGAAACTGCGGTATATGAAGCGGTGAAAGAAATACTTGCATGTAATAAACGTAATGTAGAATGGCTACGTTGTATGAACGTAGGAAGTTATTTAGATATAAAAGCTTTTTATCCAGTTATGAGATTAAAGGTAAAAGGGCGAAAGAAATATGTATTAACAGAGATATTAGAAGAAGATGTGAAAGAAATATGTACAAGTTTAAAATGTGAACCGGCGTTAAAAAGTGAAGTTGGTAATACGAGAATTATGCTTAATAGCTTAGAGGATGTTATGAAATTAGAAAGTTATATTTTAGAGCAGTATGATTTTGTATTACAGGCGCTTCATGATTATAAAGAAAATGAAATGAATGCAGATGAAAAGTTGAAAGAGTATTTAAATATTATGGTATAAAAAACTCCGTGTGCAATATATTGTACACGGAGTTTTTTTAGGAGTACTAAAACATAAAATTTTCTTGCAAATCTGATTAAAGAGTTTTTTGTTTGCTCATACTATGTAATAAGAAAGCGAAGGAGAGAGGGTGAACAACATGAGAAGAAGTCGCCGTAAATCGTTTGAAGAACTTGTAAATGAAAATAAACAACAATTATTAAGCGATCGTGAGGCAATTGATCGCATTGAAGAGCGCATTGAAAAACGTTATGAAATGAAACTTTTTAAGCAAGCTGAATAATTCTTAACACTAGTACGATACTAGTGTTAAGGAGGCGATAGTAATGGGTAATCCGAAAAAAAATTCAAAAGACTTTGCACCGAATCATATTGGAACACAATCAAAAAAAGCTGGTGGAAATAAAGGAAAGCAAATGCAAGATCAAACAGGTAAACAACCGATTGTTGATAATGGTTAAAGAAAAGGAGAATATTACATTCTCCTTTTTTATGTATAAATTTGAGGAAAGATAGGTAATTTAAGATGGTGTGTATATACAATATTAGGAGGGAAGTACATGCCAAATCCAGATAATCGAAGTGACAACGCTGAAAAGTTACAAGAAATGGTGCAAAATACAGTTGATAACTTTAATGAAGCAAAAGAAACAGCGGAACTTTCTAATGAAAAAGATCGTGCTGCTATTGAAGCAAAAAATCAAAGACGTTTAGAAAGTATTGACTCATTAAAAAGTGAAATCAAAGATGAATCTTAACAAAATGTACAAAAAGGGCTGACTTTTGTCAGCCCTTTTTCGTAATCGTAAAGTTTTCAACAAGTAAACGCCAATTTTGTGGAAATGGCAAGCCAATCTTCCAATAACTAATACCGCCAATGCCCTGCTCTTTCATTAAATTGAATTTACTTTGAATAGACCTCGCATCTTCAAACCAAACTTCATGTTGTACGCCATTTTCGTCAAAGTAATTAAAATGTGGAGCTTGAGCTGTGAAATCATAGCGGATAGGAACATTATATTTACGAGCAAGTGCAACAGCTGCGACAGAGCTAACTGCTTTTGCTGGTGGATTCCCTTGTTTGAACGGAAGTTTCCAATCGAATCCGTATAAGTTTTGCCCCATCATAATTTTTTGGGGAGGCATTTGAGATTTTGCGTATTGAAGTACTTCTTTTACAGGACCAATAGGAGAGATTGCCATTGGTGGCCCGCCCTGCCAACCCCAGTCATATGTCATAATGACGACGAAATCAACAATTTGCCCTTGCGCTTTATAATCATGGGCTTCGAAAAATTTTCCCTTTTGATTTGAACTTGTTTTCGGTACGAGAGTTGTGCTTAATGTGTACCCGCTAGGTAAGCGTGTTTTTACATTTCGTAAAAAGCGATTATAGGCCTCGCGGTCTTCGGGTGCTACACTCTCGAAATCGAAATGAATGTCTCGCATGCCATATTTTTCAGCTGTTTGCAAAATGTTAGTAATAAATTTGTTTTGAATCGTTGCGTCGCGTAAAATAACCGATGTTAGATCTGCACTGAAATTACCATTTTCAATATTTGTAATAACGAGCATAGGGATTGTTTGCCCTTGCGTTGCAATATTAGCAATTTTAGCTGTTTCAGTAGGTTCTTTTAATGTGCCATCTCTTTTTGCCTCAAAACTAAAATAAGCTAAATATGTTAAAAATGGATTGATGGCACGTGTAGCATTAACTAAACTCTCTTTAATCGGTATAGTGGAAGGTTGTAAATAAGCGATGGATTCTACAGCTCGTTTTGTGCCTTTTGGTACATATAATTGTTGTCCGACATGGAGAATAGATTTTAAAGATAAATTATTAACTTTAGCTAAACTAGCGAGGGGGACATTATATGTTTGAGAAATCCGATAGAGGCTGTCACCAGGCTGTACATAATAATTATTTCCTTTCGTATTAACGATAAGTGCCTGACCAACAACGAGCGTTTCAGCGGGATTTAGTCCATTGTCTTTTACTATTTCGTCAGGTGTTGATCCATATTTTGATGCCAAGCTATATACGCTATCACCGCTACGAACCGTTACAATTTGAATCATATGCTTGCTCCTTTCGGGAAAAGATTCACTATTTTTATTTTATTTTTGATGTCACTGTATTATGATTAAATGTATGCAAGGTAGCAGAAGTGAAAGAAGGCGAATACATATGTTTGTAGCAGAACATGAAGTTGAAATCCGTTATGCGGAAACAGATCAAATGGGTGTTGTTTACCATTCAAACTACTTAGTGTGGCTTGAGTTAGGTCGCACGAAACTTATACAAGATTTAGGTTTTTCATATGTTGAAATGGAGAAAGAAGGAATTATTTCTCCTGTGTTAGATTTACAAATTTCATACCGTAAAGCGATGCGTTACGGAGAAAAAGCAATCGTAAAAACATGGGTAGATACTGTGAGCCCACTTCGCGTTGTATATGGATATGAAATATATAATGGTGATGGTGAACTTTGTATTACTGCAAGTACGACGAATATTTGTGCGAAAAAAGAAGGGTTCCGCCCTGTATCATTTAAAAAGTTATATCCTGATTGGTATGCGAAATATGAGGAAATTAAGAAAAAATAAAAAAGCGTGGCAGAAGCCACGTTTTTTTATTTTTCATAATTAAATTGTGGGAAGTCGTCACCTTCGTTAAGTGTAACAGATAAATTATGTCCATCGAAGAACCATTCATCATCGCCTTCAATAAAGAAGTTAATACCTTCTTCTTGAATTTGAACAGCAGGATGTGCAGGATCATCTTTACGAATCCCTAAAGAAAGTCCTTTTTGCACAGTACTGCAACCACCGTATTGTACGAAAAAGCGTAGTGTTTCATTTGATTGTAAGTTTAATTCATTTTTATACCATTGTGCTGCTTCTTTTGTTACGGAAAGATTCATGTATAGTTCCTCCAAATTATGTTGCTTTTTCTTTAGTATAAAAAATAACGCAAAAAGACGCTATTAATATGCTTCACGTTTTCTTTTTGCGTTATGTGGGTTCCGATCTTATTTTTGCTTTTTTGAAAAGTTTGCTTTTGGTTCAGTTTTATTTATAATTCGTCCGATATTTGCACGGTGTTTATAAATAACCATACCTGCTAATAAACACATCGCAATAATGAAGATTTTATCCCCGCTAACAATGGATGCAATAACAGCAACAACTGCTGTTACCATAGAAGAAAGTGATACGTATCTTGTTGTAAATAAAAGGGTGAAAAATACAACAGCCAATATTGCAAAAACAACTGGTGAATAGCATAATAGCACCCCAGCAGAAGTTGCAACTGCTTTACCACCGCGGAATTTCGCGAAGATTGGATAGACATGTCCAAGAACAGCCGCTAACCCGAACCATAGTGGATGAATATCTAATCCGAAAATCATTGGTAGACTTGTTGCTAATGTCCCTTTTAAAATGTCAGCAATTGTAACGGTAAAACCTGCTTTTTTCCCTAATGTGCGGAATGTGTTTGTTCCGCCTAGATTACCGCTCCCGTGCTCACGAATATCGATTCCGTAGCCGATTTTTCCAACAACTAGTGCAAATGGAATCGAGCCAAGTAAGTAGGCAACGATAAATAAAAGATATGTAGTAACCATAAGTTCAGTCTCCTTTATTCAAATGTGTTGATAAAGGGTAAAAAGAGTTTTTCCCGTATATTGTACCATACATTTGTAAAGAGCACATTTCTTTTTTGTAAATGAAAAATTCATTATTTCGTGAAAAAAAATTCACAGTAATGTTACATTTCTCACAGAAACAGTAAGACTATATGTAGTAACATTTTAATCAAAAGATAACAACATATTGGTGGAGGGTTATAAATGTTACAAAATAATACACGTGGAGAAGAAGAATTAATGAAAGTGTTTGAGACAATAGTCCACGGCAATGAACAAGATTTGATGCAAGAAAATGCAAATGTAGACGGCCGCTCTCCAATGGGCGTAATGGGAACGTTCGCATCTGAGAGTGCAAAATATTATGCTGTTGAGAATTTATTGTCAGATCAAGTGAAAAAAGCGATAAATGAAAATATATTATATCCACATGATTTAGATTTTTATGCAACAGGAACGACGACTTGTTCACAAATTCCGTTAGCGCAAATGCTTGCTAACGGTTTTCATACTGGACATGGACATATGAGACAACCGCAAGACATTAAAAGTGCATTGGCTCTTTCGTCTATTATTTTTCAAGCGAATCAAAATATGCAGCATGGTGGTCAATCGTTTGCACTCTTTGATATTGATTTAGCACCTTATGTACGAAAAACAATTGAGAGACATAAAAAACGATTACAATCATATCCGCTTACGAAAGAACAAATAGAAGAATTCGCATGGAAAGAAACGGAAAATGATACGTATCAAGCGTGTGAGGCTTTCGTTCATAATTCGAATAGTATGCATAGTAGGGGCGGAGGACAAGTACCGTTTATTTCTATTAATTACGGAACAGATACATCAAAAGAAGGAAGAATGTTAATTAAACAACTTTTAAAAGCGACACAAGCTGGACTTGGTAAAGGAGAGACACCGATTTTTCCGATTCAAATTTTCAAGATGAAAAAAGGTGTGAATTTTGAAGAAAGTGATCCGAACTACGATTTATTTGAATTAGCATTAGAGACAACCGCAGAGCGATTATTCCCTAACTTTTCATTTTTAGATGCTCCGTTTAATGCAGTGCATTATGATGGAAGACCAGAAAGTGAAGTATGTTACATGGGATGTCGTACCCGTGTTATGTCTAATATACATGGAGAAGAAACAGCGATTGGTAGAGGGAATTTATCATTTACGTCTATTAATTTAGTGAAATTAGCGTTAATTAGTGGTTCAAAAGAAGCGTTTTTTGAAGCGCTAAACTATTATTTAGATTTAGGAATTAAGCAGCTATTAGAAAGATATGCGTATCAATGTACGAAACGAGCAAGAGATTTTCAGTTTTTATATTCACAAGGTGTATGGCGTGGTGGAGAAACGTTGCAGCCTGAAGACTCCGTAGCCTCGATTTTAAAACAAGGGACGTTAAGTATTGGTTTTATCGGTCTTGCGGAATGTTTAGTAGCTTTAACAGGAAAGCATCATGGGGAAGATGGAGAATCATGGAAACTTGGGTATGAAATTATTTCCTTTATGAGAGATAGAATGGATAAAGCGACAGAAGAACATCAACTGAATTTCTCAGTAATTGCAACTCCAGCAGAAGGATTATCAGGGAAGTTTGTGAAAAAAGATAGAGAAGAATTTGGTGAAATTAACGGTATAACGAACCATAATTACTATACGAATTCATTCCATATTCCAGTTTATTATAACATTCAAGCGATAAATAAAATCCGTTTAGAAGGCCCGTTCCATGCTCTCTGTAATGGAGGACACATTACTTATATTGAACTAGATGGAGCAGCAATGCATAACAAAAAGGCATTAAAACAAATTGTACAAGCCATGGCAGAACATGGCGTTGGATACGGTTCAATTAATCATCCTGTTGACCGTTGTAAGTGCTGTAGTTATCACGGGGTTATTGGGAATGAATGTCCAAGTTGCGGGAATAAAGATGAGGCTAATATAGAAAGAATTCGCCGTATAACAGGCTATCTTGTAGGAGATATGTCGAAGTGGAATAGTGCGAAACGTAGTGAAGAGATAGATCGGGTGAAACATAAATGAAAGTGATGAATATTATTCATGATAGTGTAGTAGATGGAGAAGGATTGCGGACAGTCGTGTTTTTTGCGGGCTGTCCGCATCGTTGCGTTGGTTGCCATAATCCGAAATCGTGGAATATTTGCAATGGAACGGAAATGACAGTAGAAGAAATTGTGAAAGAGATTGCAAGTAATCCATTAACTGATGTAACATTTTCAGGTGGAGATCCATTTTTTCAAGCTGCTGAAGTGAAAAAGGTAGCAAAAATCGTGAAAGATTTGAAAAAAAACCTATGGATGTATACAGGTTATACGTTAGAAGAGATACAGAGTTCTCAAAATAATGATATGATAGAGTTGTTACATTATGGGGATGTTTTAGTCGATGGAAGGTTTGAAATTGAGAAAAAAGATTTAACACTTCCATTTCGCGGAAGCTCCAATCAACGTATTATTCGATTGAAAGAGTAAAAAGGCGGGATAGATTATATGAATAAAACAGTATTGCTTGTTGAAGATGAAAGAAGATTACGTGAAATTGTTAGTGATTATTTTCGTAATGAAGGCTTTGAAGTAATCGAAGCAGAAGATGGAAAAAAAGCGTTAGAGTTATTTGCAGAGCATGAAATTGATTTAATTATGTTAGATATTATGTTACCGGAAATAGATGGATGGTCTGTTTGTAGAAGAATTAGAAAAGAATCAGCAGTACCAATTATTATGTTGACAGCACGTTCGGATGAGGATGATACATTGCTAGGTTTCGAATTAGGTGCAGACGAGTATGTAACGAAACCATTTAGCCCGAAAGTATTAGTAGCTCGCGCAAAGACGTTATTGAAACGTGCGGATGGTGCGGTAGGAGTAGCGGAAGAAAATGCTATGTCTTTAGCTGGAATAGAAGTAAATCGTCTATCTAGAACTGTTTTAGTAGATGGAGAAGAAATTATATTGACACATAAAGAATTTGAACTTCTTGTGTATTTAATGGAGAACAAAGGAATCGTGTTATCACGTCAACATTTATTAGATCAGTTATGGGGATATGACTATTACGGTGATGACAGAACGGTTGATACCCATATTAAAAAACTTCGAAATAAGCTAGGAGATAAAGCGAAGCATATCGGTACTGTTATTCGAGTTGGTTATAAATTTGAAGAATAATCTAGAACGATTTGTGTAATTTAGCCTAGGGAAATGGCGATTTTATACTCTCTTTTGAAGGTAGAATGTACAAAAAATACTTTTTTTGTCTACAATGTTAGATAGGAGTATTTTTTTAATTAGATTTCACGATGAGTTCACAAGAAGGACACAAAACGTGACTATACTGAAAATACGAATTCACCAGAGAGGGGAAATAAAACATGGGATATTACGACGGACCAAATTTAAATGAAGAGCATAGTGAAACGAGAGAAGTGAGAAAATCAGGTAGTAAAAAAGGCTATTTCTTCACAGGTTTAGTGGGGGCTGTAGTCGGAGCGGTTTCGATTAGTTTTGCAGCACCATATATGCCATGGGCTCAAAATAATGGAGCGCCAGTATCATCATTTAGTTCGGATTCAAAAGTAGAAGGTACTGTAGTTCCTGTTGTAAATAAAGCGAAAAATGAAACTGATTTACCTGGTATGATTGAAGGGGCGAAAGATGTTGTTGTAGGTGTTATTAATATGCAACAAAGTGTTGATCCATTTGCAATGCAACCGACAGGTCAAGAACAACAAGCTGGTTCAGGATCAGGTGTTATTTATAAAAAAGCAGGGAATAAAGCATATATCGTAACAAACAACCACGTAGTAGATGGTGCAAATAAACTTGCTGTAAAACTAAGTGATGGTAAAAAGGTAGATGCAAAGTTAGTAGGGAAAGATCCTTGGTTAGACTTAGCTGTTGTTGAAATTGACGGGGCTAATGTGAATAAAGTTGCAACTTTAGGTGACTCAAGTAAAATCCGCGCGGGTGAAAAAGCAATTGCAATCGGTAACCCACTAGGTTTTGATGGAAGTGTAACGGAAGGTATAATCAGTAGTAAAGAACGTGAAATTCCAGTTGATATTGATGGCGATAAACGACCAGATTGGCAAGCACAAGTTATTCAAACAGATGCAGCGATTAACCCTGGTAACAGTGGTGGTGCATTATTTAACCAAAATGGTGAAATAATTGGGATTAACTCAAGTAAAATTGCACAACAAGAAGTTGAAGGAATTGGATTTGCTATTCCAATTAATATCGCAAAGCCAGTTATTGAATCACTTGAAAAAGACGGAGTAGTGAAACGTCCAGCGCTTGGAGTAGGTGTCGTTTCATTAGAAGATGTGCAAGCTTATGCAGTCAATCAATTGAAAGTACCGAAAGAAGTAACGAATGGTGTTGTATTAGGTAAAATTTACCCAATATCACCTGCTGAAAAAGCTGGTTTAGAGCAATATGATATTGTAGTAGCATTAGATAATCAAAAAGTAGAGAATGCGCTTCAATTCCGTAAATATTTATATGAAAAGAAAAAAGTAGGCGAGAAAGTAGAAGTTACATTCTACCGTAACGGTCAAAAAATGACGAAATCGGCTACTTTAGCAGATAATTCAGCTACAAAGAATCAATAATCGAAATAAAAGAAAGTCTCTTTCATATTGAAAGAGACTTTCTTTATCGGCTATACTAAAGGAATAGGAGGGATTAATTATGACAATTGAAAACCCAACTCGTACGGAAATTGGTGAAGTGTTAAAGAAAAGCAAAACAATTGCGGTTGTTGGATTATCAGATAAGCCAGAACGTACATCGTATATGGTTTCAAAAGCAATGCAAGATGCTGGATACCGCATTATTCCAGTTAATCCAACAGTAGATGAGGTGCTTGGAGAAAAGGCAGTTTCTTCACTAAAGGATATTAAGGAACACGTTGACATAGTAAATGTATTTCGTCGCTCAGAGTTTTTAATGGATGTTGCAAAAGAATTTGTAGAGATTGATGCAGATGTTTTTTGGGCACAATTAGGAGTACAAGATGAGGATACATACAAATTTTTAAAAGAAAAAGACTATACTGTAATAATGGATCGTTGTATTAAAGTAGAACATGCGATGACAAAATAGTATAGATTTAAAGGTAGAAAGATTGATTCAGCCCTCATTATAGATAAGTAGGGCCGATGAACGAGGTGTTCATCATGAGATTTTTTAAAGGCTGTTTTTGGGGGTTGTTATTTGTAATCCCATTTTGGATCTTGATCATTTGGATCATAATAAAGGTTTGGAATGTGTAATCTTGGAATACATATCCATTTCTCGTTGACAAACGATTATTTTTCTGAAATAGTAGCCTAGAGGAATCCTTGTGAGAAAACAAGGATTTTTCTATTGAAAATGGTATATAAAAGAGATAAGATAACTTGCCAAAACTATAGTCGAGGCGTTATTCTATAATAGAAACATATGTTCTGATTTTGGATTAGGAAAGGGGCAAGGAGTTTGGCGAAGCATCAGTTCCAATATAATGAAGATGCGATTCAAGTGTTAGAAGGACTTGAAGCCGTTCGAAAACGCCCGGGTATGTATATCGGGAGCACGGACAGCCGTGGATTGCATCATTTAGTATATGAAATAGTAGATAACTCCGTTGACGAAGCGTTAGCGGGATTTGGCGACGAAATTTCAGTCGTAATACATAAAGATAATAGTATTAGCGTTATAGATAAAGGGCGAGGAATGCCTACGGGAATGCATAAACTTGGGAAACCTACACCTGAAGTTATTTTAACTGTACTTCATGCCGGTGGTAAGTTTGGTCAAGGTGGTTACAAAACGAGTGGTGGTTTGCACGGGGTTGGGGCATCGGTTGTAAATGCCTTATCAGAATGGTTAGTCGTAACGATTAAGCGTGACGGAAATATTTACGAACAACGCTTTGAAAATGGCGGTGTTCCTGTAACGACGCTTGAGAAAATCGGGAAGACGAAAGAGTCTGGTACTACGATGCATTTCAAACCAGATACAACGATTTTCAGCACAACAAATTATAATTATGAAACATTATGTGAGAGATTACGTGAATCTGCATTCTTATTAAAAGGAATGAAAATCTCAATAAAAGATGAACGAAATGATTTAGAGGATGTATTTCATTATGAAACGGGAATTGAAGCTTTCGTTTCATATTTAAACGAAGAAAAAGATTCCATTCATCCAGTTGTATATTTCACTGGTGAACAAAATGGAATTGAAGCAGAACTAGCATTTCAATTTAACGATGGCTACTCAGAAAACATTTTATCGTTTGTAAATAACGTACGTACAAAAGATGGTGGAACACACGAAGCTGGATTTAAAACAGCGATGACGCGTGTGTTTAACGAGTATGCTCGTAAAGTAGCACTATTAAAAGAAAAAGATAAAAACTTAGAAGGCACAGATATTCGTGAAGGTGTAGCGGCTATCGTTTCGGTACGTGTACCAGAAGAAGTGCTTCAGTTTGAAGGGCAAACGAAAGGGAAACTAGGTACAAGTGAAGCGCGTTCTTCAATTGATGCCATTGTATCTGAGCATTTAGCATACTTTTTAGAAGAAAATCCTGATGTAGCTACACTTCTTGTGAGAAAAGCAATTAAAGCAGCACAAGCCCGTGAAGCAGCCCGTAAAGCAAGAGAAGAAGCGCGTAGTGGTAAGAAAAAGAAAAAATCAGAAGGTACGTTAAGCGGGAAATTAACACCTGCACAATCACGTAACCCGCAAAAAAATGAACTGTACCTAGTAGAGGGTGACTCTGCCGGTGGTTCTGCGAAACAAGGACGAGACCGACGTTTCCAGGCCGTATTACCGTTACGTGGTAAAGTAATTAATACAGAAAAAGCAAAGCTTGCTGATATCTTTAAAAATGAAGAGATTAATACAATCATTTATGCGATTGGCGGCGGTGTAGGAAATGAATTTGATGTTGAAGATATTAACTACGATAAAGTTGTAATTATGACCGATGCCGATACGGATGGGGCTCATATTCAAGTATTGTTATTAACGTTCTTCTACAGATATATGAAGCCACTTATCGAAGCTGGTAAAGTGTTTATCGCACTTCCTCCTTTATACAAAGTAAGTAAAGGAAAAGGTAAGAGTGAGGTAATTGAATACGCTTGGTCAGATGAGGAATTAGACGGTGTAACGAAAAAAGTTGGAAAAGGCTATATGTTACAACGTTATAAAGGACTTGGTGAAATGAATGCGGATCAATTATGGGAAACAACAATGAATCCTGAAACGCGTACATTAATTCGCGTGAAAATTGATGATGCAGCAAGAGCAGAGCGTCGCGTTACAACATTAATGGGCGATAAAGTAGAACCGCGCCGTAAATGGATTGAACGTAATGTACAGTTTGGTATGCAAGAAGAAGGAAATATTTTAGAAAATGAAATGATTATGGAGACGGAGGTGGAATAACATGCAAGCAGAGAAGTTTCATGACCTCCCGCTTGAAGACGTGTTAGGTGATCGCTTTGCACGTTATAGTAAATATATTATTCAAGATCGTGCACTTCCAGATGCACGTGATGGCTTAAAGCCAGTACAAAGACGTATTTTATATTCTATGTATGTAGAAGGTAATGTACATGATAAAGCGTTTCGTAAATCAGCTAAAACAGTAGGTAATGTTATCGGTAATTATCATCCACATGGAGATTCCTCTGTATATGAAGCAATGGTACGCTTAAGCCAAACTTGGAAAGTACGTAATGTTTTAGTTGAAATGCATGGTAATAACGGTAGTGTTGATGGGGACCCAGCGGCAGCGATGCGTTATACGGAAGCTCGTTTATCACCAATCGCATCTGAATTATTACGTGATCTTGATAAAGAAACAGTTGAATTCGTGTCAAACTTTGATGATACGAGTGAAGAACCGGTTGTATTACCAGCAGCGTTCCCGAATTTATTAGTGAACGGATCTACAGGGATTTCCGCTGGTTATGCAACAGAAATTCCTCCGCATCATCTTGGAGAAGTTATTGATGCTACAATGATGCGTATTGATAAGCCAAATAGTACTGTTGATGATTTATTAACAGTTATGAAAGGACCAGATTTCCCAACAGGCGGTATTATTCAGGGGATTGATGGTATTAAAAAGGCGTATGAAACAGGTAAAGGTAAAATTATTATTCGCGGAAAAGCAGAAGTTGAAACAGTGCGCGGTGGGAAACAACAAATTGTAATCACTGAAATTCCTTACGAAGTGAATAAGGCAAATCTTGTAAAGAAAATGGATGAATTACGTCTAGATAAAAAGTTAGATGGTATTGCTGAAGTGCGTGATGAGACAGATCGTACTGGTTTACGAATTGTTGTTGAATTAAAGAAAGAAGCAAACGCCGAAGGTATTTTAAATTATTTATATAAAAATACAGATTTGCAAATTCCATATAACTTTAATATGGTAGCGATCAATAATCGTCGTCCAACACTTATGACATTACCGAAAATTTTAGATGCTTATATTGGACATCAAAAAGAGGTTATTACGAGACGTTCGCAATATGAATTAAGAAAAGCAGAAAATCGTCAACATATTGTAGAAGGTTTAAAGAAAGCATTATCGATTTTAGACCAAGTAATTGAAACAATTCGAGCTTCAAAAGATAAACGTAACGCGAAAGATAATTTAAGTGCAAAATTTGGCTTTACAGAAGCACAGGCAGAAGCAATTGTTTCCTTGCAATTATATCGCTTAACGAATACAGACATTACGGCGTTACAAGAAGAAGCAGATGAGCTTAATAAGAAAATTATTGAGCTACAGGCAATTTTACAAAGTGAAAAAAGATTACTTCAAGTAATTAAAACAGATTTAAAGAGAGTTAAGAAAACATATAGTGATGATCGACGCGCAATTATTGAAGATCAAATCGAGGAAATTAAAATCGATGTAGAAGTGATGATCCCACAAGAAGATGTCATCGTTACTGTAACGAAAGAAGGATATGTGAAACGTACTGGATGGCGCTCACACAATGCCTCAAACGGCAAAGACTTCGGTATGAAAGAGGGTGACATCTTACTTGAACGATTCGATACGAATACGACAGAGACAGTCCTCTTATTTACGAATAAAGGAAACTATATATATCTGCCAGTATACGAAATGCCAGATATTCGTTGGAAAGATTTAGGTCAGCACGTTGCTAATATCGTTTCACTCGACCGGGATGAAACAATCATTTGGGCAACGGTTGTACAGAACTTTGAGGAAGAAAAACGATTTATCGTATTTGTAACAAGAAATGGTATGATAAAGAAAACAGAATTAAATCAATATAAAGTTCAGCGTTATTCAAGGGCATTCGTTGCTGTAAACTTGAAAAAAGATGATGAAGTTGTCGATATATTTGCGACAGATGGAACGAGTGATATCGTTCTTGCTACACACGGTGCATATGCACTTATTTTCCATGAAGATGAAGTAAGTCCAGTCGGTGTAAGAGCTGCTGGCGTGAAAGCAATTAATTTAAAAGAAGATGACTATGTCGCTTCTGGTAAACCGTTAAATGGTGACAAAGATCAACTTATTCTCGTAACACAGCGCGGTGCTGTAAAACGTCTAAAAGCATCAGAAATTGAAAAATCAACGAGGGCGAAACGAGGTCTTGTTATTTTCAAAGAATTAAAACGTAATCCGTACCGCATTGTCGGTATTGAAATTGTTCGGGACGATGAATTAGTTTACATGAAGACAGAGAAAAACATTGTAGAAGAGATTGATCCGAAAGCGTATCGAAATAAAGACCGATATAGTAATGGTAGCCTAGTGCTAGATGTTAATGATACTGGTGAAGTAGTAGAAACGTGGACGAAGAAAAGACCAGAATAAAGAGGGCATCTTGCTATGAATAATAGCAAGATGCTTTTTTCTAGGCAATTTATTATGTAAATAATAATAATCTTGTTATAATAACTCGATGAAATCGTTCTCATAAAGTGAAACTTTAATCAATGGGGATTTTCTTTATCCACACTGATTATTAGTTGAACCAATCGGGCTTTAACAAGCAGTTGATTTCTCACCTAATTCCTTAGCTTTCGCTGAATTTTTGGTTAGGAATCTTACTGCCTGTTAAAGCGGGACAAATGGAGGGGCAACATGAAAAAAATAGGTGTAGGGATTGTAGGATTTGGTTTTTCTAGTACGACATTTCATATCCCACTATTACAAACGATAGAAGAATATGATATTCGTGCTGTATTATCCTCAAAAGAAGAGGTAGTAAAAGAAACATTACCAAATGCTAATGTTGTTAGTACAATTGATGAATTGGTGAAGCGAGCTGATGTTGACTTAGTTGTTATTACATCACCTAATACAACTCATTTTCCATATGTAAAAGAAGCAATTTTAAACGGTAAGCATGTTGTTGTAGAAAAACCATTTGTTGTCTCAATTGAAGAAGGGGAAAAGCTTATTTCATTAGCAGAGCAGCATAATGTAATGTTAAGCGTATATCATAATCGTCGTTTTGATAATGATTTCTTAACAATTAAGAAATTGTTAGGAGAAAACAGAGTAGGGAATGTATACGCATATGAATCGAATTTTGATCGTTTCCGTCCACATGTACGTGATCGATGGAGAGAAAAAAATCTACCAGGCTCCGGTATATTATACGATTTAGGGTCGCATTTAATTGACCAAGCGTTATCAATATTCGGGAAACCAGATGCGATAAGTGCAGATGTAATAAAACAACGACCAGGTGCAGAGGTGGATGATTATTTCCACATAGTACTTCATTACGGAGTTAAACGTGTCATTTTACGTAGTAGCAGTTATGTGAAAAAAGCTGGACCGCATTTTATAGTGCATGGAGAGAAAGGTTCTATCGTGAAGTACGGTATGGATTCGCAGGAAGAGCAATTAAAAAATGGAATGAAGCCAGGTGATAACGGTTATGGAGTAGACGATGAAGAGAATTTTGCTACTTTAGAAACAGAAGAAAGCTTAGAGCGTATTCCAACAGAAGTCGGTTGTTATGACAATTATTATAAAGGTGTACGAGATAGTATATTAAATGGTGAGAAACTACCTGTAACAGCAAAAGAAGGTTTAGATGTTATTAAACTGATTCAATTAGCGATTGAAAGCAGTGAAAAAGGTAGAGTCATTTCTATAAAATAAAAAGACACGAAATTCGTGTCTTTTTATTAGGAATATGTGAATATGATTAATTATTTAGTTTAGTCGTTTATCATACATTAATTGGATGTGTATGCCATAAGGATCTTCAATAATACCATATGCTTCACTAAATATATTTTTTTCTAGCGGAGAGATTATTTTCACATGCTTATCGGAAATTAAATTATTATAAAACCTTTGTATTTCTTCTAAATTAGCGCTTTGAATGCAAAGTGACATGTTATTTCCAACGTTATAACGTTCATTAGTATTCATTGTATCTTCTGCTATCATTAGCTTTGTGTTCCCAATTTGTAAAACAGAGTGAGCAATATGTTCTTTATTTTCACTTGTAATTTTAAAAGAACGATCTCTTTTCGCCAGTTCTTCATACGTAACAACCATTAATTTTTTGGCTTCTAAATTACGTGTATAAAAGTTAATTGCCTCCTTTGCTTGCCCATTCATTGAGAGAAAAATAGCTATTTCTAATGTCATAAATTTACAACTCCTTTATTAGTTAATAATTATAATATAGACTAAAAAGGTTTCAATACATGACACCTTTCGGGAGGTAAATATGAAAAAAACGGAACGAATAAATGACATGCTTATTTTCTTAAATAATAAAAGATATTTTAATTTAAAAGATTTAATGGCTAGATATGATATTTCTAAAAGTACAGCTTTACGAGATATTCAATCATTGGAAGAAATAGGTGTACCCATATATTCTGAACTAGGTAGAAATGGAAGTTATAAAATTATAGAAAATAGTGTGTTATCGCCAATTTATTTTAGTGTGGATGAAATGTATGCGTTATACTTTTCGATTCTTACGCTAAATGGATACAAGACAAAACCATTTAATATAGAAAGTATTGCGCTTGAAAATAAATTTAAACATGTATTACCTGATAATGTGAGTAAAAATATTTCAATTATGGAACGAACGCTTTCCTTTGAAGTAACAAATCATAGTAATTTTAGTCCGTTCTTAAAAGAAATTTTACAGGGAATTTTTGCTGAGCGAGTTTATTATTTAACATATTTAAAAAAAGATGAGGAGAAAGTATTGGTCGCCCAATTTATTCGAATCGAATCTAAATTTGGCCAGTGGTATGCTAAAATCTTTAATTTTGAGACAAATGGTGTTCAAATAATTAGATGTGATAAAATTCTTTCTATTGAGGAAACAAGCAACACGAATTCAAAAAATCTTGAAGAACTATTAAGTTATCTTACAAACTTTCACAGAAAACCTGATGCAATTGATTTTAGTGTCATTGTTAATCAAAAAGGAAAAGATATTTTTGATAAAGAGAATTATCCTTCCATGAGGATACAAAAAGAAAATGAAAATTATAGTATAACAGGCTATTTTAACAAGCAAGAAATTGAGTTTATTTCAAGTTATTTTCTAAATTTTGGTGAAACAATTATTTCAATTCAGCCTGTGATGCTAAAAGAGTTAATCTATAATAAGGTGTTATCTATAAAGCAGCATTTAACTTCTTTAAGATAAAGTTAGTTTTAGTCATTTTTTGATATGAAAAAGCCCTTGCGATTTAAATATCCAAGGGGCTTTTTGGTGATTTTATTTGTTCTTTAGAAAAATTACTTTTGTGGAACAGAAAGACCATAGAAGAACATCGTAACGATATCTTTTATATGTTTTTCCCGATCTCCTTTAAGAAGTTGTGCTCCAAATTCATCACCTAATTTTGTAAACATTTGAATGTAAAGTAACATCATTTCTTTAGTAAGGTGTGGATTAATTTCGTTTTTGCGCTGAGCTCGTTCTAATATTTCTAAATACCAGGGTAGGATTTTTTCATTTTGATAACTATAAATAAACTTACGGAGTTCTTCGTCCCTTTGCATCATTTGTAGTAACATATCAGGTTGAAATAATCCGCCAGTATTCATTTTTCTTACAATCATTTTTTGCATCATATCATGAAAAGGTAATTTTTCTTCTGCAAGCTCTTTATAATATTGAAATTCAGATATGATAAATTCTTGTATAAGCTCCCTAAATAACGCATCTTTACTTCCGAAATGATTATAAATTGTAACTTGAGAAACGTTTGCTTCTTTTGCGATATGTTCTATTTTCACTTCATTAAATCCACGTTCTGAAAATAATAAGAATGCTGCTTCTTTAATGGCACGCTTTTTCTTTTCTTTTACTCTTTCAAAGCCGTTCAATGCAATCACCTCACTTAAAATATACAAGAAAAAATAATGGAAAACAATAATTTTGAAATATGGACTGATAAATATTTCAAAAAGTTGTTGCGAATATGAAAGATGAGGAGTACAATGATTTTGAAATATCACATATTAAATATTTCAAAAAATGAGGTGGAATTATGATTTCAGTTCAAGATGTCACAAAACAGTTTTCGAATGGAAAAGGTTTGTTTCATATTACATTTGATGTAAAAAAGGGAGAAGTATTTGGTTATTTAGGCCCAAATGGTGCTGGAAAATCAACGACGATTCGTAATTTAATGGGATTTATAAAACCGACAGCTGGTAAAGCGACAATTTTTGGATTAGATTGTTGGAATGAAGCAGCGAAAATTCAAAGGGAAGTTGGTTATCTACCGGGTGAAATTTCTTTTATTGAAGGAATGAACGGATTAGAGTTTTTAAAATTAATGCAAGGAATGCGTGGATTAAAGGATACGAAAAGACGAGATGAACTGATAGAGCGTCTGCAATTTGATGTGAAAACACCGATTCGCAAAATGTCTAAAGGAATGAAGCAAAAAGTAGGGATAGTCGCTGCATTTATGCACGATCCAGAGGTGTTAATTTTAGATGAGCCAACATCTGGACTTGATCCACTTATGCAGCAAGTGTTTATAGATTTAATATTAGAGGAAAAGCAAAGAGGAAAAACAATTCTTATGTCTTCGCATATTTTCACTGAAATTGAGAGAACTTGTGACAGAGTAGCTATTATTAAAGATGGTCGACTCGTAACGGTTGAAAATATTCACGATTTACAAAGTATGAGAAGACAGGTGATAGATGTAACAGTATCATCACAAGAAGAGATTGAGTCTCTTACAAAGTGTAATTTGCAATTTGAAGCGGTAAAAGGCAGAGAGGCATCTATCATTGTACAAGGAAACTATCAAACTGTTTTACAAACACTTTCAAACTACAATGTAACGGCACTTCAAACGAGAGCGATGGATTTAGAACATTTATTTATGCATTATTACGATAAGAAAGAAGGGATAACGCATGAATAAGCAATTATTTTTAGCTAGTTTGAAAGAAACACAAAAAAGTATTTTGAGTTATGCGTCTGGTGCAGCTTTATATCTGTGGTTATTAATTTGGATATTCCCGTCAATGGTATCAGCGAAAGGGCTAAATGAATTAATAGGTGCCATGCCTGATAGTGTGAAAAAAATCGTTGGTATGGAAAGTCCGATTCAAAACGTAATGGATTTTCTAGCGGGCGAATACTATAGTTTATTGTTTATTATCATTTTAACAATTTTTTGCGTAACAGTTGCGACACATTTAATTGCTCGTCATGTAGATAAAGGAGCAATGGCATACATGCTAGCAACACCTGTATCTAGAGTGCAAATTGCGATTACACAAGCTGCTGTTCTCATATTGGGACTTCTGATTATTGTATCTGTTACGTATGTAGCTGGGTTAGTAGGTGCAGAATGGTTTTTACAAGATAATAACTTAAATAAAGAGTTATTTTTGAAGATAAATGTAGTCGGAGGGCTCATATTTTTAGTCGTTAGTGCGTATTCATTTTTCTTTTCTTGTATATGTAATGACGAAAGAAAAGCACTAAGTTATTCAGCGAGTTTAACTATCTTATTTTTCGTATTGGATATGGTAGGGAAGTTAAGTGATAAGTTAGAATGGATGAAAAACCTATCATTATTCACGCTGTTTCGTCCGAAAGAAATTGCTGAAGGATCATATAATATATGGCCGGTAAGCATAGGTTTAACTGCTGTAGCGCTTTGTATTTTTATCGTAGCGATTGTAGTATTTAGGAAGAGGGATTTACCGTTATAGAGTAGAAAGTCCACTGAGAAAGTGGGCTTTTTTTATTTGTAAATTTAAACTAGTATGTTTATTGCATCCTTATAAAGGATATTTATCTTTTTAATTACAAAAATATTCAAAAAAGTGAACCTTTTTCTAGGTTCATACGTCTAATACATGTAAAGTTAAATTGGAAGTGATGAAGTGAGGATGAAGCAGGAGGAGCGATTGTGAAAGTAATCCCTTTATATAAAATGGTTATAAAAGAAGAAACGGATGTTTCTTTAGCGAAAAAAGGTGATCATGAAGCCTTTATAGCGCTTATACATACAGAAAAAGTGAAGATGTATCGAATAGCAAAGGCGATGTTACGTGATGAGACAAATATAGAGGATGCGATACAGACAACAATTTTAAAAGCCTATGAAAATATAAAAAAATTAAAAAAAGAAGAATTTTTTCACACTTGGTTAATTCGAATACTAATAAATGAGTGTAACAATATTATTAGAGCGTATAAAAATGTAATTGTGACAGAAGAGAATGATTACAATATGAGTGCGTGTGATCAGTATGAAGATATAGATTTGTGTAATGCGATTCAATCGTTACATGAAGAATTAAGAGCTGTTACGGTGCTTTATTATTATGAAGATATGAATCAAGAGAGTATAGCAAAGCTGTTAGAAATACCGAAAGGAACAGTGAAATCAAGATTATCACGCGCGAGGGAACAACTACAAAAACGATTAAAGATGGAATAGGGGGTGTAAAGGATGGATAATGAAAAATTATTTGATGAGAAATTAAAAAAGAGAATAAAAGATGAAAATGTTATAGTACCTCCAGAGTTAAATGAAAAGATTAATGGTACGCTACATAATCTTAAGGTAAAAAAGAAGAGTTACAAAATTCATATGATGATAATTAGTGCAGCGGTTTGTATACTTTCAGTGGTATCTATGTCTGAGTTTTCTATACAAAGTTTTGCGCAAAATGGTGGAGTATTTGAATATGTAAAGAAAAAAGCGTTTTCTGATTATGAAAATGAAGAAGAAATAAAATCGAATGTACATTATCCAGATAAAGAAAAGATTCATCAAAAAATGCTAGATTCTATTGATTATTTTAAAAATATTTCAGGACAATTTGAGGAATATTCTAGCTCATCAAGAATTGCTACAACATATAAGTATGCGATTGATACGGAGAAACAAAGAGGTATCTCTTCGAAAGAAGATAAACTAGCCAAAAAACGAACAATTATATATAACGAGGGCAAGAAAAAAGAGTTTGATGATGAGAAGTATACCTATAAAGAGACAAAATGGAACCCGAAAGAAAGAAACAATGAACTATTAAAATTAAATCCTACGGAAAGGTTAGTGAGAAAATCAGATGAGAAAAAGAGATATGATGATGAATATGTAGGGCTAGCTAAATATAGTATTCAATCAGAATTCGCAGATTTATTAATTCGATATAAAGATTGGAATTATAAAGAAACGAAATATCTTGGATTAGATTGTTACAAAATTGAAGGAGTTATAAACATAGAGATGCCTGTTAGCACCTCTGAAGATTTAAGAGGGAAATTCGAAATGGTTGTGGAGAAAAATACAGGGATTATGTTGAAATTTCTTAGTTTTCAAGAAGGCTTGATTCAATATTCAGTTACGACTGAATGGATACAAATAGATAAGGGATTGAAAGAAAGTATGTTTCAAAAGGATAGCGCTAAATATGAAAAAATGAGAAACATATTGGATCAATAGAAACAGGAGGAGAGTAAATGGGGAATCATTCATCTTTAAGAGAAGAGAAAAATAAGCAAAAATATAAAAAGAAAAAGATAACAAGTTTACTACTGGCGGTATTACTATTTGGTGGAATTGGCTATGGAGCCTATGTATATATGAAAACTTCTAGTCTTGTACAAAAATCTAATTTGAATTTAGCACGAGGTGAAAAATCCAATTTACGTGAGAAATCTGTAAAGCCAATTGCAAATCATGTTTCACTTTTAATTATGGGAATTGATGAAAATCAAGAACGACAAAAGGAATATAATGGTGCATTTCATACAGATGCATTATTGTTAGCGACTTTTAATAAAGACGATAAAACAGTGAAATTAACAAGCATACCGCGTGATACATATACATATGTTCCAGTTGAAAAGAAAAAAGATAAAATAACCCATGCATATGGAAGTGGTTTCGTTAAAAATGGTAAAGATGGAGGACCGCAAGCTTCTGTGGAAGCGGTAGAAAAATTGTTACAGGTGCCTGTTGATTATTTTGTGAAATTTAATTTTGGTTCCTTTACTAAAATTGTTGATGGGTTAGATGGTATTGAAGTGGATGTCCCAGTTGAATTTACGGAGCAAAATAGTAAAGATGAACCTGATGCGATTCATTTGAAAAAAGGATTACAAAAATTAAATGGGGAAGAAGCACTTGCACTAGCAAGAACGCGCCATATTGATAGTGATGCAATGAGAGGACAGCGCCAACAACTTGTTATTGAAGCGATTTTAAGTAAATTAAAAAGTGTAGGATCGATTACGAAGCTAGAAAAAATAGTTTAGGCGGTTGATGGTGATTTTAAAACAAATTTAGTAATGGATGATATTTTATCTTTTTATAAATACGGTTTAAACGGTTCAGTTGAAAAAATACAATTAGCTGGTGATGATTTATACTTACCTAATGGCCCAAACGGGAAACGTGTATATTATTATAATCCTAATAAAAAAGATCTACAGAGTTTGAGTAATACTCTTAGAACACATCTAGGGTTAAGTGAAAAGCAAATTGAGGAGAATTAAAGCAGACGAAATGTCTGCTTTTTTATTTTTGTAGAAAAGATGTTTTTACATATATGCATTATTTATTAGCAATAATTAACAAGTATTCAAGCGGTAAATGAGATCGAAGTGATTAAAACAACGAATGTGTATGAATGCAAAATAAGGTTTGAACAACATATGGAATTTTTATGAATATTACTGTAAAAAAATAATTTTTTAAAAATTTTCAATAATAATACTTTACAAAAATTAAAAAATTAGTAGAATAAGAATTAGTAAGAATCGTCTGATAAATATATAGAGAAAAACAGAATTATCAGAAAATTCTTTAATAGCTATCGTTTAGAATTAGGGAGGGTACAGAAAATGAAAAAGAAAAAAATGAAAAAACTAACAGCAGTTGTAGTACCGGTTTTGGCAATGAGCATGGCACTAACAGCATGTTCTACATCAGGCGGAGATAAAAAGACAAGCACAAACTCAAGTGGAGATAGCAAGTCAGAGGGAAAATTAGCGGCAAAACAAGTGTTGAATCGAACAGTAAACCAAGAGATTCCAACGATGGATTCTTCTAAATCAACAGATACAGTATCTTCACAAATGCTAGGGAATACGATGGAAGGATTATATCGTCTTGATAAAGATAATAAACCTATTCCAGCTGCAGCAGAATCTAGCACGAAAAGTGAAGATGGTAAAAAATATACATTTAAACTACGTAAAGATGCAAAATGGTCAAATGGAGATCCAGTAACGGCGAAAGATTTCGTATATGCTTGGCAACGTCTATTAGATCCAAAAACAGCTGCTGAGTATGCATTTATCGCATTCCCGATTAAAAATGCAGAAGTAGTAAATAAAGGAGAAAAACCTGTAACTGAATTAGGAGTAAAAGCAGTAGATGATCTTACGCTTGAAGTTGAGTTAGAGCAAGCAGTACCGTACTTCTTAAACTTAGTAGCATTCCCATCATATTATCCATTAAACGAAAAGTTCGTTAAAGAAAAGGGCGAGAAGTTCGGTATAGAGTCTGATACAACAGTTTATAATGGACCGTTCGTTCTTAAAGATTGGAAGCATGAACAAGGATGGCAATTAAAGAAAAATGATCAATATTGGGATAAAAAGACTGTAAAACTTGAAGAAGTTAACTTCAGTGTTGTTAAAGAACCAGCAACTCTTATCAATTTATATGATAGCGGTCAAGTTGACTTTGCTTTATTAACTGGAGAGTTCGTAGATAAATACAGAAATAAGAAAGATGAATTCGGAACATATTCACAAGTGAGTACGTATTTCATTCGTATGAACCAAAAACGTGATGGACAAGATACACCATTAAAGAGTAAAAAGTTACGTGAAGCAATTGCACTATCAGTTGATAAAAAGAATTTAGCAAACGTAATTTTAAATGATGGATCAAAAGAAGCTGACTTCTTAGTACCAAAAGGTTTAGCAACTGGACCAGACGGTAAAGACTTCCAAGAAACGTTTAAAAATGGTTTAAAACCAAATGCTAAAAAAGCTGCTGCAGCTTGGGAAGAAGCGAAAAAAGAGCTAGGTAAAGACCAAGTTACAATTGAATTCTTAAACTACGATACTGGTAATGCGAAAAAAGTTGGCGAATATATTAAAGATCAGATTGAGAAAAACTTAAAAGGTGTAACAGTTAACATTAAACTTCAACCATTTAAGCAAAAACTAAAATTAGAAACTGAACAACAATATGATATTTCGTATGGCGGATGGAATCCGGATTATGCAGATCCAATGACGTTCTTAGATATGTTTGAGACTGGACATTCTCATAACCAAATGAGCTTCTCTGACCCTAAATATGACGGCATGGTGAAAAAAGCTGGAACGGAATTAATGAGCGATGCGAAAAAACGTTGGGAAGAGTTAGGAAAAGCTGAAAAAACATTACTTGAAGAAGATGTAGCGATTGTACCTTTATATCAACGAGGAGATTCTTATGTTTTACAACCAAATGTAAAGGGAGTAGTAAAACATAATATCAGTCCAGAATTTAGCTTTAAGTGGGCATATGTGACTGAAAAATAATAGAGTTGAAAAAGCATTTAAAAGTGGCTTAGCTACTTTTAAATGCTTTTTTTGTGAGCTTAAAATACTAATTTTTAGTGTGGTTAAATAGAGGAGAATAAGGTGTATAGTATGTACATATAGTAGATGGGGGATAAATCCTACTAAATTAAAAAAAACCAGGATATTTAAAAAACTATTTACAAATACGAAAAAAAGAGTAGAATAACATTAGTTGCAATTTTCTGAAAAATAAATCTTTAGTAAGGGGTCTCTCAAGGGTTGGTAATGTACATATAATTAGGGAGGGTACAAAAATGAAGAGAAAAAAGATGAAAAAGTTAACGGCAGTTGTAGTACCAGTTTTAGCGATGAGTGTTGCATTGACAGCATGTTCTGGGTCAGGTGGGGAAAAGAAAACGACTACTACATCAAATAGTGGGGAAGAAAAAAAATCTGATATTAAATATGCAGCGAAACAAGTATTAAATCGTACGGAAAACCAAGAAATTCCGACGATGGATACTTCTAAATCTACTGATACATTAGGTTCGCAAATTTTAGGGAACACGATGGAAGGCCTATATCGCCTTGATAAAGATAATAAGCCAATTCCTGCTGCGGCAGAGTCTAGTACGAAAAGTGAAGATGGTAAAAAGTATACGTTTAAACTGCGAAAAGATGCAAAATGGTCAAATGGTGATCCTGTAACAGCGAAAGATTTCGTTTTTGCGTGGAAGCGCTTACTTGATAAGAATACTGCAGCAGAATATGCATTTATTGCTTACTATATTAAAAATGCAGAAGCGATTAATAAAGGAGAAAAACCTGTAACTGAATTAGGAGCGAAGGCGGTAGATGATTACACGCTAGAAGTAGAATTAGAAAAACCGGTACCGTATTTCTTAAATTTATTAGCATTCCCATCATACTATCCATTAAATGAAAAATTCGTAAAAGAAAAAGGTGATAAGTACGGTTTAGAAGCAGATACAACTGTGTATAACGGTCCATTCGTTATGTCTTCATGGAAACATGAACAAGGTTGGCAGCTAAAGAAAAATGATAAGTACTGGGATAAAAAGACTGTGAAATTAGAAGAAATTAACTATAGTGTAGTAAAAGAGGTTGCAACGAAAGTAAACTTATATGATACAGGATCAATTGATTTTACATTACTATCAGGAGAGTTTGTAGATAAATATAAATCGAACAAAGAAGAATATGGTGAGTATGCGGAATCAAGTACATTCTTCTTACGTTTAAATCAAAAACGTAACGGACAAGATACGCCTTTAAAGAGCAAAAAACTTCGTGAAGCAATTGCATTATCAGTTGATAAAAAAGGATTGGCGAATGTAATTTTAAATAATGGATCAAAAGCAACAGATCAATTGGTTCCAAAAGGACTTGCGACAGGACCAGATGGTAAAGATTATCAAGATACATTTAAAAATGGTCTGAAATATAATCCGAAAAAAGGAGCAGCAGCGTGGGAAGAAGCGAAAAAAGAACTTGGAAAAGATCAAGTTACAATTGAATTGCTAAGCTATGATGATGGAACTGCGAAAAAGATTGCTGACTATGTAAAAGATCAAATTGAGAAAAATTTAAAAGGTGTAACGATTAATACGAAAATTCAGCCGTTCAAACAAAAATTAAAATTAGAAACTGCGCAAGATTATGAAATTTCTTATGCAGGTTGGAGTCCAGACTATGCGGACCCAATGACATTTATTGATATGTTTGAATCGAAGAGCCCGTACAACCAAATGAGTTATTCAAATCCAAAATACGATGAAATGGTAGGAAAAGCAGGTAATGAATTAATGAGTGATGCGAAAAAACGCTGGGAAACGTTAGGGAAAGCTGAAAAATTATTCCTTGAAGAAGATGCAGGGTTAGTTCCTTTATATCAAACAGGAAGATCGTATGTAATGAAACCGAATGTAAAAGGAATTGTGAAACATAACATCAGTCCAGAATATAGCTTTAAGTGGGCGTATGTAACTGAGGATGGCGGAAAAAAATAAAGTGAAAGCATTTCAAAAGTGGCTGAGCTGCTTTTGAAATGCTTTTTAGTATGTATAAGGGAATAAATCTCGTTAGCCTATTGAGAATCGGGTAGGTAATTAGGAAGGTTCTATCGGAGGGATTTAGAGAGGTCAGTAAGTAGTAAGACAGATGATAGTAAGAGACCTCATGCTAATAAGAAAAATATAGAACGTAGTAATAGAGTGGAATAAGGGGAGGGATGTTTACATATAGTAGACGGGGATAATTCATATAGTAGTTAAAACAACAAGTTACTATAATAAAAAAATAAATATTTAGAAAATTTACAAAAATACTTTACAAAATTTTAAAAAATAGTAGAATATTAATTAATAAGAATTTTCTGATAACGAAAGTTAGTAGAGAAATTCTAAATGTTAATATCGTACATATAATTGGGGAGGGTACAAAAAATGAAGAGAAAAAAGATGAAAAAATTGACAGCGGTCGTAGCACCAGTTTTAGTAATGAGTATGGCATTAACAGCTTGCTCTGGATCAGGAGATAAAGAGAAGGCAAGCACAACACCAAAAAGCGGTGAAAAAGAAGGCGGAAAGCTAGCGGCGAAGCAAGTGCTTAATTTAACAGAGTCTCAAGAGATTCCATCTATGGACTCTGCTAAAGCGACAGACCAAGTATCGTTTCTAGCTTTAAACAACGTAATGGAAGGTTTATATCGACTTGATAAAGATAATAAAGCAACACCAGGAGTTGCTGAATCATATAAAAAGAGTGATGATGGTAAAAAGTATACATTTACATTAAATAAAAATGCAAAATGGTCAAATGGAGACCCTGTAACAGCGAAGGATTTCGTGTTTGCTTGGAAACGTGCGGTAGATAAAAATACAGCAGCGGAATATGCATACATTATGTTTGATTTAAAGAACGCAAAAGCAATTAATGATGGGAAAGCACCACTTGATACGTTAGGTGTAAAAGTTGTAGATGATTACACATTAGAGGTAGAATTAGAAAATCCAGTTCCTTACTTTGTAGAATTAACTTCATTCGGAACATTCTATCCGTTAAATGAAAAATTCGTAAAAGAAAAAGGTGAAAAATTTGGTTTAGAAGCAGATACAACGTTATACAACGGACCATTTACATTAACAGACTGGAAACATGAAGAAGGATGGAAATTAAAGAAAAATGCACAATATTGGGATAATAAAACAGTTAAGTTAGATGAAATCAACTTTAACGTAGTAAAAGATAGCGGTACACGTGTAAACTTATATGAAAGCGGACAAATCGATCGTGCGGGACTTACATCTGAAATGGTTGACAAATATAAATCAAATCCAGACTTTTATACACAAAAAACACCATCAACGTTCTTCTTACGTTTAAACCAAAAACGTGGTGGGCAAGATACAGTATTAAAGAACAAAGATTTACGTTTAGCGATTGCAAAGGCATATGATAAAAAAGGCTTAACGAACGTTATTTTAAATGACGGATCTACACCAGCAGATTACTTAGTACCAAAAGAATTTGCTAAGAGTCCAGATGGAAAAGACTTCCGTAAAGAAAATGGAGATATTTTAAAAACAGATGTGAAAAAAGCAAAAGAGCATTGGGAAAAAGCGAAAAAAGAACTTGGAAAAGAGCAAGTAACGATTGAGCTATTAAACTACGATAGCGATAATGCGAAGAAAGTAGGAGAATTCTTAAAAGGAGAACTTGAGAAAAACTTACCAGGGTTAACAGTGAACTTGAAAAATCAACCGTTTAAACAAAAATTAAAATTAGAATCAGATTTAGATTATGATTTATCTTACGCTGGTTGGGGCCCTGACTACTTAGATCCAATGACATTCATTGATATGTTCGTTACAAATGGTCCTCATAACCAAACTGGATATTCAAATCCAAAATATGATGAAATTGTAGAAAAAGGTAAAGGCGAGCTATTAACGAAAACGAAAGAACGTTGGGATAGCTTACTAAAAGCTGAGAAAATATTACTTGATGATGCTGTAATTGCACCATTATATCAACGTGGTGATGCTATCGTTCAAAGACAGAAAGTAAAAGGTATTGTTCACCATCCGGTTGGTGGAGACTACAGCTATAAATGGGCATATATTACAGAGGATAAGTAAGATGAGGGGCGTACAATACGCCCTTTTTTCTATGCACTTTTCTTCCGTGCTCGAATATATAAAATAAAAAAGGGAGAATCCCATGAAACGAAACACATACATCGATTTCCTAGCTTATTACGGAATAGGAAGTGCTCATCCTGGTGGCTTTACGTTAACAAAACAATTGTTAGCACAACTGCCTTTTAAATATGGAGCGAATGTCCTTGAGATAGGTTGTGGTACGGGGAAAACAGCGGCGTATATGACAAGGGAATTTGGCTATAAAGTAACAACGGTTGAAAAGAATGAAATTATGATTCAAAAGGCAAAAGATAGATGGTTGTTTGAAGGGTTAGATATACAATTAATTGAAGGAAATGTAGAGCATTTACCGTGTTTGAATAACTCATTTGAGTTCGTACTTGGAGAATCAATCATCGCTTTTACAGACAAAGAAAGGGTTATCTCGGAGTGTTATCGTGTATTACAGCAGGACGGTAAGCTTGTTGTCATTGAAATGATTATTGATAGGCACATTGATAAGGGTGAGGAAGAAAAAATCGCCCAATTATATGGCATGAAAGAACTGTTAACTGAGAATGAGTGGGTACAATTATTTCAGAAAGCAAATTTTAAAAGAATTACAATTGCGGGTGGTGGCACGATTGCAGAAACAATCTCTGGCTATGTAGAAGAGCCAGAATGGAATGTATCCTCACATATTCCGAATGAGTTATATGAGGCGTGGGCACAGCATGAAAATGTACGGCTTATGTACCAACACATTTTAGGGCATCGTATTTTTATATGTGAAAAATAAAGAAAAAGAGTTGGCTAAAGGTAGCCAACTCTTTACTATGTTAAATGAAAAATAATGCAGCTAATGTAATTCCGAAGATGAAACCAAATCCGAGTTCAACACCCCAGCCACAACCGCCGCCGCCCCAGCCGCCGCAACCACAACTACTACAACCACGACCACCACATCCGCAGCTGCTGAATCCACCACCGCATCCGAATCCACAACTATCACACCTGCTAAGGCCTCCACAAAGGTCACAACCACCGTTTGCATAAGCGTCGTAGTATCCGAACCCTGAATCAAAAGATGAGCGCTGTTGCACCGGTTCGATCCATACAGAGTTTTGTGTCACATCGATTATTTTACCTAAATGTATACGGCCATCACGGTCTTCAATCCGAACAACTTTTCCGAAATAACGTTGGCATGTATCATAACATTTTTGTCTATGCATATTCTTTCCTCCTTCCGCATTACAGTAATACGATATGTAAGGGGGACAAGTGCGGCTTGTACGAATGCCCTATCTATCATAATTGTTATAGGAAAGGGGAAATATAAGAAGAGGATATATAAGGAGGAAAAGGCATGAAATCTACAGATCAGTTTCAGACATACGAAGTACCATGGGAAGATTTTATTGAAGCGTTACGAGAGGAAATGAAGAAGCAAGTAGGGACAGATATTATTGATACAGTAGTTTGCAATTTAGAAGATGGTTTTGAAGTGTATACATATGTGCAGGGGGATTTAGATTTTGAATATAAGGAAGCGCTTGAGAGAAAATACGGAAGTGATGCGAAGATACCTAATGTGTTAACGATAATGTTATTAGCTAGTATTTATAATACAAGTGAAGAGAATATACGCTTGCATGCGGATAATAAAGAGAATCCGATTGTTGAAGTGTATGTAAAGCAATGAAACACGCTGTGGAAGGCGTGTTTTTTATTTGTATGATAAAATGTTAGAAAATTGAGAAAGAAGGTGAAGGATTGGGAATTAAACATCTTAATTTAACAGTTACAGATGTAACAGCAGCTAGAGAGTTTTTAGAGAAGTATTTTGGTCTAATTTGTAGTGGAACAAGGGGAAATGGCTTTGCAGTTATGCGTGATAATGATGGATTTATACTAACTTTAATGAAAGGAAAAGAAGTTCAGTATCCAAGAACATTTCACGTAGGATTTCCACAAGAAAGTGAAGAACAAGTAGATAAGATAAATCAAAGATTGAAGGAAGATGGATTTTTGATCGAGCCTCCTAAGCATGTCCATGCGTATACGTTTTACGTTGAAGCACCTGGTGGATTTACAATAGAAGTGATGTGTTAAGTCAAAAATCAAACTTTTTGTTATGTGTTTTTAAAATAAAAAGTAGGAAAAGTCTGTTTTAAGTGTGGAGCTTAAACAGGCTTTTTTACTTATAGTATCGGATAGAAAACGCTAGAAGGAATAATATTCAGTTCTTATAACTGTTTACATAATAAAATTATGCTGGGTTCGTTGTCCTAAAATACAAGTCATATATCTTGTTTCCTCTCATAAATTTAAACATAGGAATTTGTCTACAAAGGTGGCGAAGCCTCATCATGAAAATCCGAATTTGTGCCACGTTCATGTTGTTTCTATTTATATGTTTACCTTTATCAGCTTTTGCAAAAGGAGAGGAGGCAAAGGAAAGGGTCGTTTCACTTGTATATGACGATTCGGGCAGCATGAGAAATAACGATCGCTGGAAATATGCCAATTATGCTTTGCAAAGTTTAGTTGCGCTATTGGATGAAAAAGATAAATTTTCTTACGTTCCAATGAGTAAGCCGAATGAGCCATTAAACATTTCGTTAACGAAGGATAAAAGGCAAACAGAAATTGAGGGAATTGGAGCATGGAAAACGTATTTAAATACTCCATTTAGCGCGGTAGAAACGGCGATGCAATCTATAAAAAAGGAAGCAGATATAGATGGAAAACGTGAATTTTGGCTTATTGTATTAACTGACGGGGCATTTAATGATTTAGAGAAAGATAAGGTTGGCGGAAAAGAACAAATTTTGCAGAAATTAGCCCAGTTTAAGAAAGAAATGGATGCAAAAAAGATATCGTTACATCCAGTCTTAATTACGATGGAAGAAGATTTAGGACAACAAGAAAAAGAACAACTAAATACGTTCAAGGAAATATGGAAGAAAGAGATAAATGGTGTTACGATGCCGTCAAGCGGAGAAGATGGCATTGTAAAAAGTGTAAATCAAGTGGCAGCATTAGTTGCAAATCGTGATCCATTCTCCTCTGTTGAATCGATTGTAAAAACGAAAGTAGTGGGGAAAAGAGTAGAGATTACAACACCGTTTCCGTTAAAGCGTATGACGCTTGTACGACAATCGCCTTCTCTGCCCGATTATCAGGTCACACAAATTTCTAAACCATTACAATTACAATCTTCTTTTTCCATACATGCACCAGGAGAAGCAAAATTGTTCGGAAATATAGTTCATATAAGTACGGAAAATGAGGAAGTTATTAAACCAGGAACTTATAAGATAGAAGTGGACCAGGACATTGAGAAAGAAGGACTACAAGTACTAGTTGAACCAGCGCTTAATTATACGGTTTCTACTTATGCCAAAGATGATAGTAGTCAAAAAAATGTAGAGAAAATGTATGAAGGTGTTACTGCTGTTATTGAAGCAAAGCCTACGGAGTTGCCAGTTCAGTCTTCTTACTTTCAGGCAGAATTAGAAATAGAAGGAAAACAGTACCCGATGAAGTGGGACGATAAAAAACATGTATTTTACTACGAAATGAAGATTGCTAAAGGGCTAGTGCGTGGGAAAGTTCATATGAACATAAAGGGATTTTACAGACAGACGAAAGAATTTAAAATTGAAACAGCTGAGAAACCGAAATTATCACTTCAAACTGTTACAAAAGATTATGAAGAAAAAGTGACAAATTTAGAGAATAGTAAACCATTTGTTTTACAACCACAGTTAGATGGTAAGCCGATGACAGAAGAGGCTGTAAAGAAACTATTAAAATCTACTGGTGTCACATCTAAACAATCAATCAACTATGAAATAAAGCAACATGGAAATCAAATCTATGTTTATCCTCGTCCCTATTACTCCGACACATTTAATTTTACAGATACCGGCACCGTAGAAGCTACCATCGTAATGCAGGATTCAAAGTTACAAGAAGTAAAGAAAAACATAACATTCCATATTCAAGATGCTCCGTTTTATGAAAAATATGCGCTTATTTTTAAGTTTGTCATTCCTATCACTTTATTACTGTTAGTAGTAGGAATCATTGTTTTAGGATGGATTGTTCGGCCAAGATTTCACCGGAAAGCACTACTGTATTATGAATGGGATCAAGAGGTAGCGAAAGATTGGCTATATCAATCTGAACCAGAATTACTTCGAAATAAATGGTGGAACCATTATTTGGGGATCCCATTTAGAGCAGAAAGAAAAACTGTGCAATCCGTTACATTTATAGCGAAGAAAGGTTCGAAATCTGTCTTTGTAGCGAAAGAATCACAAGTAGTTGGAATGATTATTGATGGAATGTTTATAACAGAGGATGAAGTAGGAATGGAACATAAGACACTATATCCAAATGAACTTTTACTAATTGATAGAGGATATGGTAAGGAGATTTACAAGTACGAATGTGAATAGTAGGTAGGGATAAGAAGGGGATGGAGTATTCATTCTCTTTCCCTTTTTTCAAACAAGCAAGAATAGGAAGGTGGTTCACATGACATTACAAGTTCCAACAATATTAATTGGTTTAGGTGGAATCGGTAGTACTGTGACGCATCAAATATATGAAAAACTGCCTGAAGAGCGCCGAAAAAAGGTAGCAATGCACGTATTTGATACAGATGTGAATACATTAAGTAAATTTGATCATATTCGAAAGTTTAAGACACAAACAAGTTCTAGTAAAACGCCTAGGGAGTATATTGCAGGAGATCCAACGATCCCAGAGTGGTTTCCGATGGATCCGACTATACTTGATAAGCCATTAACAGAAGGAGCAGGACAGTTACGCGTTATTTCACGTTTAGCGTTACGTGCTGCGATGAAAGAAGATAAATTGACGTCTTTTTGGCAAGAAATCGAGAAAATTTTTCCGGTTACAAGTGATCAAACGGAATATGGTGTGCGTGTCATTATAGTAACATCACTAGCAGGCGGAACAGGTTCAGGGATGTTTCTGCAAATTGCATTATATTTACGTGAAATGCTTCGGAAGAAATTGCAGCATCATAACATTTTAATACGCGGTGCGTTTTTAATGCCGGATGTTTTAGTAAAGACGAGAACAGTTAGCGCGAAAGAATTTGAAACGGTGCAAGCAAATGGCTATGCATCGTTAAAAGAATTACATGCTATTACGCTCGGTTCTACTGGAGAATTATCAAAACGCGGCGGTGTAACAATTGAATTAGAGTATCGCCCTGATCAAGTAGATGAAGACGGAAGAACGAATCATACAATTAAACAACATCATTTACCGTACAATTATTGTTTCTTATACGATTATGAAAACCTACATGGACACCATTTACACAATTTATCAGATTATATGGAACAGATGGCAAATACAATTTATTTACAGTTATTTAGCCCGATGTCCACAAGTCATTTTGCACAAGAAGACAATCAAATTCAGCAATTAGCAGAATCAAGCGGAAAAGGACGATATTGCGGGGCAGGAACGGCAAAACTCATTTATCCGTATGAGCATGTGTTAAAATATTGTGCTTTAAAATGGGCTGTGCAAGGTTTAGATGAATCGTGGCTTCATTTAGATCAACTGTTTCAAGAGAAGAAGCAAAGATATGACCAAGATGTAAAACGTGGGATGCAGCGTGAAAAGCCGGAGAGAGGTAAAAGTTATTTAGAGGACTTGGAACATCTTGCTACCCGTCCAGAGCAAGCTCATATTTTCTATAGACAAATGTACAATGAAACACGTGAAGGAGCAGAGGGTGGTAAGCTCGGAGTTGCGAAATCAAAACTGTTTTTAGAAGCTGTAGAAAGTTATGTACAACGAACGGTGCAAAAAGATGAGGAATTAAATCGTCTGCAACATGAGTGTAAAATTTCAGCTGCGAAACTGAAAATGATGGAACAAATGAAAGGTGAAGTGGCAAGAGTGGATCATGCGGTTCGTTTATATGCGTATGCGATTCCGAGCCGTGTACATGAACATGTAACGACACTTTTATATGACATGATTGAATCAGACCGCTTTTCACCAAGTGGTTCTGAAGGGCAGTCCTATCAATTAAATACATGGTTTTTAAAGAAAACAGATCCAGTTCACCCAGTAGCAGCACGTTTTATGTTATATGAAATTCGAAAGCAGTTAGTGGAAAAAATGAATCGACTACATGAAAATAATGAACAAAAGCGAAATGTAATTCAAAACTACGATAAAAAATTTAATGTGGGTAATATCGATGGAACGGTAACGGCTGTACGCCGAGTAGAAATTGCTCAACAACAAGGCTGGTTTGGAAAAATGATTAATAATCAGCAACGTTTATTCAAAAGAGAATTTGAAGACATTATAACGCAATATGTACACAAATTAAATGAATATCGAAAAGAAATGCTATTAGAACTTGTATATCAATCGCTATATCAAGCAGTTAATAAAATGATTCAATATTGGGAAAGATTTTTTGATAATTTACATGAAACACGTGAAAATTTACTGTTTGAAATCCAAAAGCGCAGTAAGGAATTTGAAGGGAAAACAAACCCGACGAATGTATATGTATTAGCTGAGGAACAGCTGCAAGAAAAGATATGGCAAGATATGCAGCAACATTTAAATTTAGGTGTACTACCGAAAGATATATCAGCGGAAATTTATATGAGTTTGTACGGGGAATATTGTCGTGATGCGAAAACAGAAGAGATTCAGTCGAAAAAGGTAGAGGATTTCTACCGAGAACATATACTGAGCTATTGTTATGACGAACTGCAAGTACGCTATCGTGATAAATTAGAACTGAATATCATTGAAGCGTTGCGAAAAGAAGCAGATTATAAGAAACGTGATCGCGATGAATACGTTCGTGAAAAAATTGAAGACCTGTTCCATTTAGCGAGTCCATTCGTTCCGAAAGTTGCTCATCATAGGGAATTACAATATTGGGGTATACATCCTTCTTTAAAGAAAGAGCTGCAAGAGGAATTAATTCAAGAAATGTTTAAAGAAAAAGATACAGTACATGAAGCCTTTTCGCCATTTGAAGTGATCTGTTATCGAGCGCATTACGGCTTATCGCTGCAGGACTTTCCTAAATTATCATCAGGACATATTTCAAACGGATTTATGAATGATAAAGGTGACTATTTCCAATCGTATTATCGCCGTGTAAACAAATTAAATAGTAAAAAATCTAGTTTAACGCCGCATTTAGATAAGTATTGGCACTTACCAGCCTTTATGCCAGATTTAAACGCGACTCAAACAAAATTAGATTATGATAAATGTAATCGTGCATTACTATACGCATATATGTATCGCTGGATTAGTTTAGTTGCTGTTGATGGACAATTTGTGTATCAATATAACGGTGTAGGACGTAGCTTTTTAATTCAGTCGATGGGGAAAAATATTTCAAGCGAAAGTTATAAATTACACAGAGCATTGCTTCATAATCCGTTTATTTATGAAAACATCTTGTCACGATTTGAAGAAGAGCAAGAAAAGGCGATGATACAAGGTGGACATTTATATACACATCCGTTCGTATTAGGAGCCCAAGATGTAAGATGGCTTAGAAAAGAACATGTCCACAATCTTTTAGATATGATTTTAATGTATGACCGTGAAGCGAAGTATGATCCGACATTAGAAGAAACATCAGATGAATTATTAAGACTATTCCTCGATGAAATCGAGTTGTATTTCCAGAACTATTACGGTACAGGTGCCGATATGGTGGCAAAGAAAGAGAAAGAAATGTTTATTAAACAATTGTGGGATCGCTCGCATGCAAAAGGATATGTAGATCCAAATAGCGCTCCGTATAAAAAATGGCAAAATTTATTAAGTGTTCAAGATGAAGAAGAAACGCCAAAAACGAATGTATAATGAATGAAAAGGGAATCCTTAAAAGTGGCAATACAACTTTAGAAAAGAGGGATTCTGATGCCGTTTTTAGGAAGTGTATATCAAATATTTGGGTTATATCCGGAACTTTATTATGGGATGATTTCAGCAGAGTTGCAAGAGGAAGCTCAGAAGGAGCATCTTGAAAATAGTAGTGCAGAAGCTGAAGTGGAAGAATAAAAAAAAGTGCAGATGAAAATCTGCACTTTTTTGTTAGTATTAAAATGGTGACATAACCTCAAATAAATTATTATCTAAAAATAATAATTTATTTGAGGTTATTATGATTTTTATTGCATTGTATGTAATGAAAATTGTATGAAAATCAATGTAATAAAATGCATATGAATATTAAGGTGGAAAACAACAATGTTTTTGAGAAAATAATTATGTATAAAAATAACATTTGATACATAATCAGCCGATTATTTTTGAGTGATTTATTATTGACAATATAATTAATTGTATGATAAATTCAATCAGCATTCTTAATGGTTTTTTGGTATGGTTAATATTTTGAAAATTCAATACGGTATAAAGAGATTGATTTTTCTGTTTTTATTGAGACGGGTTACTAAGTCTATAGGGGAAGTGAACTATGTATATTTTTATTTTTAAAATAGAACAGTAATAAAGAATGTAACGAGTAAGAGATAAACTTGAAAAAGAGGTTTCAAAGAATGAGTCTTTTCATAAAGAAAGCAATGGATGAAGAAAAGAAAAAAGTATTGAATCAAACTTTAGGAGCGATTGATTTAACTCTTTTAGGTATTGGAGCAATTATTGGTACAGGTATTTTCGTATTAACTGGTATTGTAGCAGCGAAACATGCTGGTCCGGCGATTGTATTATCTTTTGTATTAGCGGCAATTATATGTGCATGTGTAGCTTTCTGTTATGCTGAATTTGCATCTACAGTTCCAGTTTCGGGAAGTGTATATTCATATACATATATGACACTAGGTGAGATTTTTGCATTTATAGTTGGCTGGTGTGTTATGCTGGAGTATTTATTAGCGACTTCTGCGGTTGCAGCAGGCTGGTCAGCATATTTTCAGTCATTACTACTAGGTTTTAATATTCACATTCCTACGGTTTTTGCTTCGGCACCAGGAATGGGGAAGGGTGGAATCATTGATTTACCAGCAGTTCTTATTATTTTAGTTGTTACATTTTTATTAAGCCGTGGTGCAAAAGAAAGTGCACGAATTAATAATATAATGGTTATTATTAAACTGGCTGTTATTGTAGGATTTATTGTTGTAGGGACACAATATGTAAGACCAGAGAATTGGCAACCATTTCTACCGTTTGGTTTTAACGGTGTGGTAGGGGGCGCTGCTACTGTATTTTTTGCTTTTTTAGGATTTGATGCAGTTGCAACAGCCGCAGAGGAAGTGAAGCGTCCACAACGTAACGTGCCAATTGGGCTACTTGTTTCCTTGTTCATTTGTACCGTTCTATATGTAGGTGTTTCATTCGTGCTAACTGGAATGGTTCCGTTTACGGAATTAAATGTTGCTGATCCGGTTGCATATGCGTTGCGCACTGTAGGAGAAGATAGAATTGCTGGGTTGTTATCGGTGGGAGCGATAGCAGGGCTAACAACAGTTCTGTTAGTAGCTATGTTTGCATTTGTTCGTGTATCTTACTCGATGAGTCGAGATGGACTGTTACCAAAAAGACTTTCAAGTGTCCATAAACGTTTACAAACTCCATTTTTTAATACGTGGGTTACAGGTATACTAGCAGCTTTATTAGCGGGATTAGTGGATTTGAATTTATTAGCTAATTTAGTGAATATGGGAACGATAACAGCATTTGTGTTTGTATCTATAGCTGTCATTGTATTAAGAAAGACACATCCTAATATGAAGAGGCCATTCCGTGCCCCTCTAGTACCTTTTTTACCTATCGTTTCAATAGTAAGTTGTATATATTTGGCATTGAACCTTTCTAAGCTTACTTTAATTAGTTTTGTGGCATGGATTATAATAGGGGTTTTCATATATTTTGTATATGCTAAAAAACATAGTAATGTTAGAAATAGAAATAAAGTATAGTCCATTGAAATAATACTTGTAATGGAAATGAAAACACGCTACTTATTCATATAAGAACAAGTAGCGTGTTTTTTCTATTTAATAATCCCATTTTCTAAAATTTTAATAGTTGGTGCCACTTTCACATTAGCTTTTGAAAAGGCACACGGCCAATCATCTTCGACTTGTTTCCATTCTTTATATTGAAACGCTCTCGCATAATCACCAAATCCGAATGGATCAAGTTGCTGTTTTTGAATGTTGTGGATTAAATCGTTCAAATCTTTGTTTAGTTGTTTTGTAATAAGAGAAGTTAATTTCTTTCTATCTTTGTCTATATCCATATTGAATGTAAGTTCAGAGACAGCAATTTTCAAATCCATTTTAACATGAAATTTGAAGTGGTTATCGCTATAATCTGTATGGATATCACAATCCATGCTAAGAACATTTATTGTTACGAAATCGCCGCCATCGGTATCTTTTAAATCACTATTACTTTCAACTGAAGTAGAAGGGATTTTCAATGTAAGCGAAACCGGTGTATTCGCTTTCTTTTGTAACAAAAGAAGAAGGGCGCTTTCATAACGATTTAATGACATTTTATAAATTCCGCGAGAAGTTAATAGCGCGGAACCAGTAACGATAACATCCTTTTTACCTTTTTTTATTTCTGAAATAGCAGGTGTTATACCTTTATTAAACGTTTGCCTGTGAAATTCATGGAATGTCGTAAAAACGGTCCGATTGTACAGTTTGTTCGTATTAATTAAATCTGTTAAATACTCGGGAAGGGCAGGCTTATCTTTAAAGTTATTATATATAACTGAAGAAATTGGACCGTCTACTGCAACCATGCGCATGTTTCCAGTGTTTTTAGGATCACGATACCAAACATCAAGGTAAGGCATAGCCCCTTCTTGTTTTAAAAAATTTGTGCTAAATAAAATGAGCTGTAACTTTTCTGTAGATACTAAACCGCCACTTGAACTATTAAACGTTGCTTTTGCTTCTCGAGGTGTACGTACTTTCGCTTCATGTGTTTCGTACTTTTTTTCTACGTCTTCATTAAAAATAGGATTTACGTGGTACACAATTAATTTTCCTTTTGCTTTTGCATCAAAGCCGTAAATTAATGAAATCGATTGTTTTTCTAAGTCGAGTCGATCTCCACAGCCTGTTAAAAAGGTTATGAGAAAGTAAAGTATAGTGAAATGAATAAAGCGCCTCATTTAAACTCTTCTCCTTTTCCAATGCTGATAAAGTGTCATGTATAAGAGAAATACGACCGGGAATAGAAAAACGATAAAATAACTTGCAGTTCCCCAAAATTCTCGCAACGCACTTATTTGGTAAGAGGAAGGGATATAAAAGAATAAGATGAAGATACACCCGAATAATAAACCATAAATAGGTAATGAACTCCTTTTTTTGTTAAGTAATTGATTGATTCCATCTGAAGCAGTAAAAATATAAGGAATGCAAGAATCAAAAATAATAAAGAGATAAAATGACAAAAAGATAATTTCAAATCGCTCAAGAAATGAGAAGTGAAATGGTGTAACAAGAGAAAGAGTCGGCCATAAAAACTTAGTTATACCATCTGGGCTAAAATAAAGGAAAGAAACGAACGTCACTTGCAGGTAAACGAATAAAGTAATCAAATTCGCAAGAACAATCCCTTTTTTTGCAGATGATTTATTACTGAGGTAAGGATAAAGGACGAATGCAAACTCAAATCCGAGAAAGGCAATAATAGTTGATTTTACTGTGTTGAAAACTGGTATCCATCCCTCTTTAAGGAGAGGAAGAAGATAAATCCAATGCCCATCTTTAAGTGGGATAAATAATAGTAATGGCATCCAGAGTGTAAATAAGACAGTAAAAACAGCATAGCGGCTAATAATAAGAACACCTTTACATGCGAGCATTACCATTGGAATAGATAATAGCATCATGATTAAAAACATTGGAGATCTAGGCAAAATCCAAATGTGAATAACGTATAAGAGGGAAAAAATTAAAGAAACCGCTGCAAGAACAGCATATAAAATCCAAAAAATCATTCCTACTCTTCCTAACCATTTTCCAAGATAACGAGTTAGCACATCAAGTAAATGGTAACCAGGATGCTTCTCCATGATTTTTACAATACATAGACTGACTAAAGTAGTGATAGCGCATCCTATAATAATAGACATCCAGCCATCTGTATTCGCCCCTTGGGCCACTTCACGTGGCAGTGTAAGTACACCGAATCCTACTTGAACACCACTAATCGTTAAAATGTATTGAAATAAACTAATCTCCCTCTTTACACGCTTTGTCACTTATCTTCCTCCTTTTCTTCTATATCCGGTTGTCGATTTTCTTGTTTTAAGTTAAGGGATAGTGGTCGTTTCTTCATTAGTTTCCATGGCAAACGCACAAGAACGTCTTTTAAATCCGTAGCAAATGATGGAGAAAAAGGACTACCGTAAGGAACACCAAGTGATTCCATAGAAAGAATATGGATGATGATAACTGACATTCCAACCATAATTCCAATGACTCCGAATAAAGAAGCGATTATCATCATTGGAAAGCGAAGAATCCGAACTCCTGCTGACATTTCCAGATTGGGAATGATAAAAGAAGCGACTGCGGTAATAGATACGACGATAACCATAACATTACTTACGATTCCTGCTTGAACTGCAGCTTGTCCAATAACAATCCCTCCTACGACGCCAATTGTTTGTCCGACGGGACCGGGAAGTCGAACTGCAGCTTCGCGTAGCATTTCAAGTACTAATTCCATCAAAAGTGCTTCTAATATAGGCGGAAAAGGAATTTTGGCTCGAGATTCTCCAATTGTTAACAATAATTTAAGTGGAATTACTTCATAATGAAAGGAAATCATAGCAATATAAAGAGCAGGAGCAAATATTGCAATAAATAGTCCAGTGAAACGAAGGAGTCGTATAAAAGATGGAATCATAGGTCTGAAGCTGTAATCATCTATCGTCTGAAAAAAGGATGAAAAGGTCATAGGTCCTATTAATACGCCTGGTGAGCGATCTACAATAACGGCAATTCGCCCATCTAGAATATGATGTGCTGTTGTGTCAGGACGTTCAGTTATTGATAATTGCGGAAAGAGAGTAAAGGAATTATCTTCAACAAATCCTTCTAATTCACCAGTAGTAAGAATCGCATCAACTTTTACTGACTCGATACGGGATGCCATTTCTTTTACGACATTTTCGTTCGCAACATCTGCTAGATAAAGCAAAAAAACCTTTGAAGTAGCTCGTTCACCAACAGTGAATTCCTTCACTTTCAATTCGCGATTTGGAATATATCGACGAATAAGTGCAAGGCTGTCGCTCGCTACCTCATTAAATCCTTCGTGTGAGCTTTTTATGGAGCTCTCTGTTGTAGGTTCTTCAATGCTCCTTTTTGGTGCCGCTTGCGTATCAAGCTCTAAAGCGGATAGTTGCCCGTTTATAAATAAAATACTTTTGCCGTGTAAAAGAGATTGTTCAATGTCTGTCCACTGTTGAACTTTTTTAATATTTCCGATAGAAACAGAGGCTTCCCAAAAATCGTCTTCATTCCACTCTTTAAATAAGAGAGGACGAAGAATGTTTACGTTAATAACAGTTTTGTCTACAAGTCCTTCCATATATATAAGTGCAGCTTCCTGTCCGTTTTTTAATGGAAAAGTGCGTGTTATTAATTCTGGAATACCGCTAAACAGTTTGGACAAGTGCTTTAAATTAAGGGAAAGGGAAGAAGAGATAGATTTATTTAATGTGTGATTAGCTTGCTCTTGGGTAGAAAAAGATTTTTCACCACGAATCCATTTATTAAAAGACCCCATTTGTTCGCTTACTCCTTGTTATGTTTTATATGGATTATTATGGATAGTTACAAGCTGACATATGCGTAGTTTAAATTTTATATTGTATATTTTTAACTTTAACGCTATAATTATAGTGTTAAAGATGGAATCGTGATATGACCTGTTATGAATCTATCGTTTTATTTATGAATAAATGGATTGGTATTTTAGCAAGATGTGCTAATAAACTACTCCACCATGATGATAGCGTGCCAAAAATGTGGTGCGTATATTTTCGTGGTGGAGTTTTTTTATTCTCAAAAAGGGGGAAAGACCATGAATGACAACATGGTTCATATTACAATTGACGGAAAAAAGTATACAGCGGAGCCCGGTTCAACGATATTGGGTGTTATTAATGAGAACGGGATTGAACATCCGCAAATTTGTTACGTGCCAGAAGTAGATCCTATTCAAACATGTGACACTTGTATTGTAGAAGTTGACGGAAAGTTAATGCGTTCTTGTTCGACGATAGCAACGGAAGGTATGAACATTGAACGTGCTTCTGTTCGCGCAAAAGAAGCACAAACAGAGGCGATGGATCGGTTACTAGAAAATCATTTATTATACTGTACAGTATGTGACAACAACAATGGGAACTGTAAACTGCATAATACAGCAGAATTAATGGAAATCGAACATCAAAAATATCCGTATGAACCGAAAGTAGATGTAAGTGAAGTTGATATGACGCATCCGTTTTATCGCTATGATCCTAATCAATGTATTGCATGCGGTCAATGTGTTGAGGTGTGTCAAAACTTACAAGTAAATGAAACGTTATCGATAGACTGGGAAGCGGAACGCCCACGAGTTATTTGGGATGAAGGAGTAAATATTAATGATTCTTCATGCGTTAGCTGTGGTCAATGTGTAACGATTTGTCCTTGTAACGCTTTAATGGAGAAAACGATGCTCGGTGAAGCTGGATTTATGACGGGATTAAAACCAGATATTCTTGAACCGATGGTAGATTTAATTAAAGAAGTTGAGCCTGGGTATAGCGGTATTTTTGCGGTATCAGAAGTGGAAGCGGCCATGCGTGATACTCGTACGAAGAAAACGAAAACAGTATGTACATTTTGTGGTGTAGGTTGTTCGTTTGAAGTGTGGACGAAGGGGCGTAAAATCCTTAAAGTACAGCCATCTTCAGATGCACCAGTTAACGCAATTTCCACTTGTGTAAAAGGGAAATTTGGTTGGGATTTCGTAAATTCTAAAGAACGAATAACAAAACCTTTAATTCGTAAAAATGGAACGTTTGTTGAATCTACATGGGAAGAAGCACTGAATGTAGTTGCAAATAAATTAGGCGCTATTAAAGAAGAGTACGGTAAAGGTTCTATTGGATTTATTTCTTCCTCTAAAATTACAAATGAAGACAATTATGTAATTCAAAAATTAGCTCGACAAGTATTTGGAACGAATAATATTGATAACTGCTCACGTTATTGCCAATCACCAGCAACGGATGGTTTGTTCCGTACAATTGGTATGGGCGGTGATGCCGGAACGATTAAAGATATTGCGCAATCTGGTCTTGTTATTATTGTGGGATGTAATCCGACAGAAGGTCATCCTGTTCTAGCTACACGTATTAAACGTGCACATAAATTACACGGACAAAAGTTAATTGTAGCTGATCTTCGTAAAACCGAAATGGCAGAGCGATCAGATGTCTTTATTAGTCCAAAACAAGGAACAGATCAAGTATGGTTAATGGCTGTTACGAAATATATGATCGATCAAGGTTGGCATGATCAAGAATTTATTAATGAGAATGTAAACTTCTTTGAAGATTTCAAAGAGAGCCTAGAAGAATATACACTTGAATATGCAGAAGAAGTAACAGGTATTTCAAAAGAAACACTTATTCAAATGGCTGAAATGATTCGTGATGCAGATGGTACATGTATCCTTTGGGGTATGGGGGTAACGCAAAATACAGGTGGTTCTGATACTTCCGCTGCAATTTCAAACTTACTTCTTGCAACAGGGAACTATCGTCGTCCAGGAGCAGGTGCATACCCACTTCGAGGTCACAATAACGTACAAGGTGCTTGTGATATGGGTACTTTACCAGGATGGCTTCCAGGATATCAGCACGTTACTAACGAAATGGAACGTGCGAAATTTGAAACTGCTTACGGAGTGAAAATTGATAGTGAACCAGGTCTTAATAATATTGAAATGCTTCACGCAATTGACGAAGGAAAAATGAAAGCAATGTATCTTGTCGGAGAAGATATGGCTCTTGTAGATTCTAATGCAAATCATGTACATGAAGTGTTGTCGAGCCTTGATTTCTTCGTTGTGCAAGATGTTTTCCTTTCTAAAACTGCTCAATATGCAGATGTTGTATTACCAGCAGCGCCATCTCTTGAGAAAGAAGGTACTTTCACAAATACAGAGCGCCGTGTCCAAAGATTATATCAAGTGCTTCCTACGCTAGGAGATGCGAAACCAGACTGGTGGATCGTCCAGGAGGTTGCGAATAAACTAGGGGCAAACTGGAATTATAGCCACCCAAGTGAAATCTTTGCTGAAATGGCAAGTTTATCACCATTATTCTCGCAAGCGAACTATGAAGTGCTTGAAGGATGGAACAGTTTCCATTGGGGAAGTTTTGATGGAACAAATACACCGCTTCTGTTCCAAGATGGATTTAACTTCCCAGATAAAAAAGCTCGTTTTGCGATTGCTGACTGGGTACGTCCAGCTGAATTTCCAGCTGAGTTCGACCTTCACATTAACAACGGTCGTATGCTTGAGCATTTCCATGAAGGGAATATGACAAATAAATCAACAGGTATTCAAACGAAAGTACCTGGTGTTTTCGTTGAAATCTCTCCAGACCTTGCAAAAGAACGTGGCGTAAAAACAGGTTCGTTAGTTCGTCTTGTCTCTCCTTTTGGAGCATTAAAATTACGTGCACTCGTTACAAATCGTGTAAAAGCGAATGAGTTATATTTACCGATGAACTCTACAGATAACGAAACGGCAATTAATTTCTTAACAGGTCCTGCTGTGGATGTACGTACGAATACACCTGCGTATAAACAAACGAAAGTGCGTATGGAAGTGTTAGAAGTTGATGGCGAAAATCCGATGCCAAAAGCGAACCCACGCAATAAAAAACGTCACCCTCAAGCTGGAATTGAGGTACATCGTAAGTGGGCACGTCCAGGGTATGTGCATTTAACGGATAAGTAGGAGGAGAAAACTATGGCTGCACCTATAAAAATGATTCAAAAACAAGAATTAACTGAGGAAGAAATAAAACAGCAAAAGTTAGATGATTTAAAAGAGCTTCTAACTAATAATGAGGAAGCTCTAAATCAGATGTTTAATATAGTAGGAGAATTAAATGACATTGGAATGCTAGAAGCTGCAAATTCAATGCTAAAAGCGAAAGAACCAATTGCGAAAATTGTTCTAGGTCAAGTAACTCGTGAGCCTGTTACAAATTTAATTAATAATATGATGGGTGCTGCAGGTGCGTTAACTGAACTTGACCCAGAACTTACGAAAAAGCTTATAGGTAGTTTATTAGTCGGACTAGAAGAAGGTAATGAACATCTAGAAAGTAATAAAAAAGTAGGGGTATTCGATCTTATGAAAGTTTTGAAAGACCCAGATATTAACCGTGCTATCGGGTTTGGGCTTCATTTCTTAAAAGGTATGGGGAAAGGGTTAAAAGACGAATAAACTTCATGAAGTGAACCTTTCTGCCCAAATATTTGTACGAAATAGTTTGGGCGGAAGGCTCATTTTGGTAAAATATATAATAAAGTAAAATGAGGCTTTTGGGAGGTATAATTGTATGTCAAAAAAAGTACATGAATTTAATGATATGATACGAAAACTTCGAAAGGAACTTTTCGGAAAAGGACCAGAACGAATTCATACTGTTTTTGCGGAAAATATGGCTATAGCGACTCTTTATGGAAACTTAACACCTACTGAAAAATTTATTTCAAGTACGATGGACGGTGCGGAAATGGTTCATATGGCTAGAACGAAAATGATTCAAGAAGTGTATGCTGTGAATTCACGTGAACATTTGGAGGAACTTGTTGGAGCGAAATTAGTGAATTTGTTTTCAGATATGAAAGTAGAAGAAGATATTGCAGTTTCTGTATTTGTTTTTGATAAAAATATAACGTGAGAGAAGGATACTGATCGTGAAACCGATACAGGTAGAAAGAGAAATCTTTCGTTATGAACAAGGAGCATTTAAACATATAGAGGACAGCATTGTAACAGAGTTTCCTGTCACCATTAAAATGAACGGACAGGAGTTTGTTACAATGGTTAGTACTCCAGAATATATAGAAGATATGGTAATAGGCTTCTTAGCGTCTGAAGGAATCATTCGGAAGTATGAAGATATTGATAGTGTATGGGTGCAGGAGAAAGAAGGATTTGTGCATGTAACAACGACAAAAGTAAATCCGTATTATGAACAAATGCAAAATAAACGCTATATTACGTCTTGTTGTGGTATGAGTAGGCAAGGGTTTGTTTTTGCAAATGATGCACTAAGTGCAAAAAAAATGAAGGGTGTCCATGTACAGGTTGCTGCAGAGGATTGTTTTCGGTTAATGAAAGAAATGCAGCAATCTGCGGATACGTTTCATCATACTGGTGGGGTTCATAATGCAGCTTTATGTGATGTGAATGGTATTATTTTAAGTCGAATGGATATTGGTAGGCATAATGCATTAGACAAAATTTACGGTTATTGTTTAAGAAACGATATTTCTATAAAAGATAAAATCATTGTTTTTAGTGGTCGTATTTCTTCGGAAATATTATTGAAAGTTGCAAAAATCGGTTGTGAAATTATACTATCAAAATCAGCTCCAACTGAGTTAGCTTTGCAACTAGCGGAAGATTTAGGTATTACGACAATAGGATTTATTCGTAATCACTCCTTAAATGTATATACCCATCCAGAACGTGTTTTAAATATAAAATAAAAGTGAGGCAATGAAGATGAAATCAGTTACATTAGACAAGTTGCAACGTCCGTTAAAGGATTTACGTATTTCAGTTACTGATCGCTGTAATTTTCGCTGTCGATATTGTATGCCAGAAGAAATATTTGGTCCTGATTACTCGTTTTTGTCTAATGATAAAATTTTATCTTTTGATGAAATTGAAAGGATAACACGTATTTTCGTTTCTTTAGGTGTGAGAAAATTACGGATTACGGGCGGAGAACCGTTACTTCGAAGAGGGCTTCCAAAGCTTATTGAGCGCCTTAATAAAATTGATGGTGTAGAAGATATCGGTTTAACAACCAATGGATCGTTACTTAAAAAGTTTGCTCCTGATTTATATAAGGCGGGACTATCACGTGTAACAGTTAGCTTAGATTCCTTAGAAGAAGAGCGGTTTTTCTATTTAAATGGTAATAGGAGCAAAGTGCAAAGGGTTCTGGAAGGAATACAGGCTGCAGCTGAAGTTGGAATGAAAATTAAAATAAACATGGTCGTTCAAAAGGGAAAAAACGAACAGGACATTTTGCAGATGGCGCAATATTTTAAGGAAAATAAGCATATTCTTCGTTTTATTGAGTATATGGATGTTGGAAATTATAATGGTTGGGATTTAAAAGAGGTCGTCTCTAAACAAGAAATAGTAGATACGATTCATCAAGTTATGCCGTTAGAACGGATAGAAGCAAATTATTCTGGTGAAGTGGCTACTAGGTATCGTTATATAGGAAGCGATGAGGAAATAGGTATTATTTCATCAGTAACAGATTCTTTTTGCTCATCATGTACGAGAGCTCGTATTTCTGCAGAAGGAAAATTATATACTTGCTTATTTGCTTCTAAAGGAAATGATTTAAGGGAATTGCTTCGTTCTGAACATACAGATGAGGACATTACAGATGTAGTACGCGATATATGGAATAATAGGGAAGATCGTTATTCAGATGAACGCTTAAATCATACAAATAAGAAAACAATACCTAAAATTGAAATGTCACATATCGGTGGTTAATATATAAAGCTAGCTTCATAGTGAAAAATGGAAAATTTACAAGAGTTGTGGGTTTTCTATTTTATAGTAAAAGTGATGATTGATATCTCTGTAAAAGATGTGCAGAGAAATTAAGCAGCATTCAAAAACCTTTATTTTGAGGAGGTTTTTTGAAGCTGCTTTTTTATTTGGAGAAAATGGAGGAATGGGTAATGGCATTTCATAAGCCGGAACAAATTGCTGAGCTTGTCATTGAGGCCGGTGTTCAAAAAGTAAGACAGACATTGCCAGCGATGCTTATTCTCGGTTTTTTAGGAGGAGCGTTTATTGCGATAGGTTTTTTACTTAACATTCGAGTTTTAGGGAATTTACCTGAGCGCTGGGGAAGTCTAGTGAATGTTTTAGGAGGAGCAGTATTTCCTGTTGGACTCATGCTCGTAGTATTAGCAGGAGGAGAATTAATTACGGGAAATATGATGTCACTGTCTATGGCGCTTTATGCAAAGAAAATTACATTGATAAGCGTACTCAATAACTGGGTTTGGATTACTCTCATGAATTTTATTGGGGCAATTTTCGTTGCGTATTGCTTTGGGCATCTTGGCGGATTAACAGAGGGAGAGTATTTAAATAAAACGGTAGCGATAGCGGAAGGGAAGTTACATGAATCATTTGGGAGAACTTTAATTTTAGCAATTGGTTGTAATTGGCTCGTTTGTCTTGCTCTTTGGCTCGCTTACGGGACGAGTGATTTTGTCGGAAAAATCATCGGAATTTGGATTCCAATTATGGCATTTGTAGTGATTGGATTTCAGCAAGTAGTAGCAAATATGTTTGTCATTTCCGCTGTTATTTTTGCTGGTCATCTAACGTGGATGGATCTGGCTAAAAATTTTGTTCCTGTTTTTATCGGAAATGTAATTGGAGGAGCTGGGTTTGTTGGTTTTGCTTACTTTGCTTGTTATCAGAAACAACATTCTAATATGAAATAGAGTTCTTGAGAGGAAGGGTATGTAATGGCTGATCGGTATTCACGACAACAGTTGTTCAAACCAATTGGGAGTAAAGGACAAGAAAAAATTCGAAATAAACATGTGTTAATTGTAGGGGCAGGCGCATTAGGAAGTGCAAGTGCCGAAAGTTTCGTACGTGCAGGTGTTGGCAAGTTGACGATTATTGATCGTGACTACGTTGAATGGAGTAATTTACAAAGGCAACAATTGTACTCTGAACAAAATGCGAGAGAGAAAATGCCGAAAGCAATTGCTGCAAAAAATCGGTTAGAACAAATTAATTCTGAAGTACAAATACATGCTTTCGTAATGGATGCAACTTCAGAAAATATGGAAGGTCTATTAAAAAATGTAGATGTAATCATTGATGCAACAGATAATTTTGATATTCGATTTGTAATAAATGATTTATCACAAAAACATAATATTCCGTGGGTATATGGTTCTTGCGTTGGATCGTATGGTATGAGTTATACAATTATTCCACAAGAGACACCGTGTTTACATTGTATGCTTAAAAATATTCCTGTTACAGGTGTGACATGTGATACCGCTGGAATTATTAGCCCTACTGTTCAAATCGTCGCAGCATATCAAGTGGCAGAAGCACTCAAAATTTTAGTGGAAGATTTCTCAGCAATTAGAAAAACATTTTTCATGTTTGATATATGGAGTAATCAAAATCATTTTATAAAATTAGGGAAAATAAAAACAGACGCTTGTCTCTCATGCGGTTCAAATCGAACTTATCCTTATTTATCATACGAAAACCAAACGAAAGCAGCTGTTTTATGCGGAAGAAATACAGTTCAAATTAGAACAGTAGACAATAAGAAATACAATTTTGATGATATAGAAAAAGTATTAAAAAAATTGGGGAAAGTAGATCGGAATCCGTATTTACTATCTTGCCGATTCGATGATTACCGCATCGTTGTTTTTCAGGATGATCGTGTTTTTATTCATGGTACAAATGATATTTCGAAAGCGAAACAACTATATTATCGCGTATTCGGTTAATAGAGAGGGTGTCAATAATGGAAAGAAGAGTGCCAATTACGGTTGAAGAAGCTGTTCGTAAAGTGATGGGATTTGCTGATAAAGGCTTAAAGGAGCTATTACCAATTGAATTAGCTTATGGACGTATATTAGCAGAGGATTTAGTAGCTGACCATGATGTGCCGTCATTTAATCGTTCGCCGTATGACGGATTTGCTATTCGAGCAGAAGATACTAATTTAGCAAGTTATGAAACGCCAATTGTATTTGAAGTAATGGGTGAAATTGGCGCAGGATCGCTATTCCATGAGAAAGTAGGTCCGTTTCAAGCAGTTCGAATTATGACGGGAGCACAAATTCCGAATGGGTGTGATGCGGTTGTTATGTTAGAGCTGACTCGTCAATATGAGAAGAATGGCAACAATTATATGGAAGTGAAGCGATCATTCAAAACGGGCGACAATATTTCTTTTCAAGGTGAAGATGCTCGTAAAGGAACAGTTCTTGCAAAGAAGGGATCGTACATTAATCCAGGTATTTCAGCTCTTCTTGCTACATTCGGTTATAGTGAAGTACCAGTTGCGAGAAAGCCTGTAATTGGACTGTTAGCGACTGGGAGTGAATTACTGGATGTCAATGATTCATTACAGCCAGGGAAAATCCGAAACAGTAATACGTACATGATATTGTCTCAAATTCGAAGAGCGGGCGGAAGAGTAAAATATTTTGGGAAGTTTAGTGATGATTTTAATACGTGTTTTACAGCTGTGAAAGAAGCGCTTGGCCAAGTAGATATGTTAATTACAACGGGCGGTGTATCAGTAGGAGATTATGATTATTTACCAGCTATTTACGAAAAGTTAGGTGCATCTGTTCTTTTTAATAAAGTTGCAATGCGACCAGGAAGTGTTACGACTGTAGCACAATTAAATGGCAAGTTATTATTTGGTTTATCAGGAAATCCATCAGCTTGTTACGTAGGGTTTGAATTATTCGTAAGACCGTGTATTCGGACGTATATGTTTAGTGAAAAAGTACATTTAAAAAGAGAAAAAGCGTTATTAGGAGAAGATTTTCTAAAACCGAATCCATTTACAAGATTTGTACGAGCAGAATTGCAATATGATGAGGGGAAATTAATCGTTTATCCATCAGGGTTTGATAAATCTAGCTCAGTTTCTTCATTGGCAGAATCCAACGCGTTTATCGTATTGCCGGGCGGGACAAGAGGATATAAAAAAGATATGTTTGTCGATGTTCTTTTATTAGAAGATAACGAAGGTAGTGAATGGCCTTGGACATTTCATAAAGTGAGAGGTGGTTTTAATGGAACAAGTGCTATTTGAGATTGTAGATAATCCGATTTTAGTTGAAGAAGTAACGAATAAAGTCGCAAGAAGAGAAGCAGGTGCGATTACAACATTTATTGGTACGGTGAGAGAATTAACAAAAGGAAAACGAACGCTACATTTAGAGTATGAAGCATATAAACCGATGGCAGTAAAACAACTTATGAGAATTGGAGAAGAAATTTGTGAAAGATGGCCGGATACAAAAGTAGCAATTACGCACCGTGTAGGGCAGCTAGAAATAATGGATATTGCGGTAGTCATTGCAGTTTCATCACCGCATCGTAAAGTAGCTTATGAAGCGAATGAGTACGCGATTGAACGTATAAAACGAATTGTTCCAATTTGGAAAAAAGAATTTTGGGAAGATGGAACGATGTGGATTGGAGATCAACTTGAAAATACACCATATCCAGAAGGAAAACCAAAGAAGGAAGAATGAGAAAATGATTATAATTTTATTGTTTGCAAATTTGCGTGAGGAAGTTGGATCGGATCGATTAGTGATTTCAGAAAAGCAAGAAATGACAGTGCAACAATTAAAAGAATGGCTTAAAGCCAGCTATTGTTTACAATCGTTGGATAAAGTGATGGTCGCTGTTAACGAAGAGTTTGTAATGAATGAAGAGATGATAAAAGCTGGAGATATAGTCGCATTAATCCCGCCTGTTAGCGGTGGATGATAAGCTTTTTCACCAGATGAAGCGCCAAGAAAATGTTGTATATAAATTAGAATAAGAGAAGGGATGAGTTCTATGCTTACTCAAGAACAAATAATGAATGCATTAAAACATGTAGAGGATCCAGAGTTACACAAAAGTGTTGTAGAATTAAATATGGTTAGAAATATACAAATGAACGGAACAGAGGTTAAACTTGAAGTAGTACTAACAATCCAAGGTTGTCCGTTAAAAGCAAAAATTCAACAAGATATTGAAGAATCACTTCACGCAATTGGTGCCTCTAAAGTGGAAGTAACATTTGGTTCTATGACACAAGAAGAACGTACAGCTTTAACAGAGAAATTAAAGAAAAATACTAGAACAGAAACTGGTATGCCGAGCATGCTTCGCCCGGATTCAGGAGTACGTTTTATTACTGTAACGAGCGGAAAAGGCGGAGTTGGAAAATCAACGGTGACAATTAATCTTGCAACTGCACTAGCGCGTATGGGCAAAAAGGTGGGGATATTAGATGCAGATATATATGGTTTTAGTATTCCAGCTATGATGGAAACGAATAAGAAACCAACGATGATTGATCAAACGGCAATTCCAGTCATTAGTCACGGTGTTAAAATCATGTCGATGGGATTTTTTACAGAAGGAAATAACCCAGTTATGTGGCGCGGACCGATGCTAAATAAATGGATTCAAAATTTTCTTGCGAATACGCACTGGGGAGAATTAGATTATTTATTACTTGATTTACCACCAGGTACAGGAGATGTTGCGATCGATGTTGCAGCGATGATTCCGCAAGCGAAAGAAATAATTGTTACAACTCCGCACAATGTAGCTTCATTCGTTGCTTCAAGAGTCGGTGTAATGGCAAAACATACGAAGCATGAGATTTTAGGTATTGTGGAAAATATGGCTTATTATGAAGAACAAGATGGATCGAAAAATTATCTCTTCGGAAAAGGCGGCGGCGAAATGCTTGCAGAACAATTGCAAACAGAAGTAATTGCTCAAATACCTTTTGCGAAACGTGAAGAAAATAATGGTTCATCTGTATATGATGAAGATTCTCTTGTTGGAGAAGTGTTTACATCGTTAGCTGAGGATATTATTTATAGAGGATAGAGGGGGAAGTTTAGTATGGCATGTAACATTGATCATTCTATTGAAGATGTGATGAATAAGCTTGAAAGTCAAAAGAGTTTTTTATCAGAAGAGATTTTTAAAGGGTTAAAAAATTTTTTACAAGGTAATCACTCACAAGAAATATTAAATGATGTATTTCATCTTTTAAAAAAGTATGACTTAGTAAGTGAAGAAGAAAGAGAGACGAGAAATAATCAATTATTGTTGATTATAAAATAAGTATACTTTGGCTTTTGTTTTGTAACGGGAGGGGTAAATGGAATGGATATGAAAAAGATGATTGAAATGATAGAAGCAACAAAAGTGACTAAAGAAGAATTATCAATTTCTACTTTACATCAAGAGCTTGTGAAGTTATATAGTCAAAAAAATGTTGCTCATTATACCGAGTTATTAAAGTATATTTTATCATTATCCGTGCAGCTCAACCTACATCTTGTATTGAAATATTTTGGCGTGCGACCGGTTGTTGCGACAGATGAGCGTATGCAATTTCAAGAGATATTTAAATGCTTAGCTAAGAAAGATGAGAATGGGGAATGGTTTCTAAATTTTGTTTCTTTATATGTAGGGCTAATTGTAGTTCTTCGTTTTGATGAGAAAGTGATTGAGAGCAATTTTTTTGATGATATGGTAGTGGATGAATGTAATGAAATATAGGATTCTGCTCATAACATTTTTCTATATTAAATGCTTTAACTGCTATTTTAGTTGGTTATGTAAATATGAAGGTAACTAATTAAGAAAAAGGAATGAAACTAGTTGGATAAAAAGAGTTCTTCAGTTGTTTCCGTCGTTTTTTCGTGTTACCATTAAGCGAATTTTTCATAAGGAGAGAAAGCGATGAAATGGATTTATTTTCTTATTATTAACATTATAGCTTTTAGCCTTATGGGGCTCGATAAACGAAAAGCGAAGAAGAAACAGTGGAGAACGCCAGAAAGTACGTTGTTTTTATCAGCGGCAGCTGGGGGAGCAGTTGGAGCTTGGATTGGCATGTATATGTTTCATCATAAAACTCATAAAAAGAAATTTGTTTTCGGCATACCGTTACTTGTTGTAATAACGGTATGTTTATTATTCGTTGTATGAGAAATGTCGAAAGAAATGCAGATTGATTATTGGTAAATTGAGCATGTGAGACCGTATAATGGAGAAAAAATGAGAAGAGGAGAAAAAGGAAGATGGGGAGTCAATCAGCAGAGCAAAAAAAAGGGATACTATATGCGGCTGGTGCTTACACGATGTGGGGAATCCTACCGATTTATTGGAAATGGGTTGAGGAAGTTCCAGCAGATGAAATATTAGCACACCGCATCGTTTGGGCGTTTGTTTTTATGTTACTCGTATTAGGTGTTACGAAGAGGTTTCGCCAGTTTATTGGGGAATTTGTGAATCTTTTTAAACGACCTAAATTATTAATGTCATTAACAATAGCTTCAGTCTTGATTAGTGGAAACTGGTTTGTTTACATATGGGCCGTTAATCATAATCATGTTATTGAAGCGAGTCTTGGCTATTATATTAATCCGCTTATTAGTATTTTACTTGGTACAGTCGTTTTAAAGGAAAAGTTAAACTTCTGGCAATATGTTGCAGTTGGTTTAGCTGGAGTGGGGGTTATCATTTTAACAGTACGTTTCGGGGCTATCCCGTGGGTTTCTTTATCACTTGCCCTTTCATTTGGATTATACGGATTAACGAAAAAATTGTTAAACTATGATGCGACAATTGGACTTACGATGGAAACGATGTTAGTAACGCCGTTTGCGATTATTTATCTAGTAATGACAGGAGTACATGGTTTCGGCTCATTTGGCTCTATCTCAATGTTATCGACATTACTATTAATAGGAGCGGGTATTGTTACAGCTCTACCACTTTTTTATTTTGCAAAAGGAGCCCAACTTATTCCGCTTTATATGGTAGGTTTTTTACAATATATTGCACCAACAATTAGCTTAATTTTAGGTGTATTCGTATTTGGTGAACATTTCACATCTACTCATATGATTGCATTTTTCTGTATATGGGTTGCATTATTTGTATTCTCGGTAGCGAAGACTAAGTTTTTAGTGCAGAAACAACCGAAATTTATAAAAAATAAATCAGCAAAAGTATCATAATGCGTAGTATTTTCTACGCATTTTTCTTTATACTGATACTATATAGGATTTCCATTATAGCTAGTAAGGAGCTGAGAACATGGAAACAATTTTACATAATGATCCGCTTATGGCAGCTGTAATTTCATGGTTTTTAGCACAATTAACGAAAGTAGTCTTTAAATTAGTTAAAACAGGTGAATTTGATTTTGCAAAGTTTTTTGCTTCAGGTGGGATGCCAAGTTCTCATGCTTCAACAGTTACAGCGCTTGCTACAGGAGTTGGAGTAGTGGAAGGTGTGGAAAGCTCGATGTTTGCGGTTGCTACTATTTTTGCCATTATTGTTATGTATGATGCTTCAGGAGTAAGGCTTGCAGTAAGTAAACAAGCAAAAATATTGAATGACTTTTTTCACGGTAGAGAAACAGAATATAAGAAGTTAAATGAACTTGTTGGGCATACACCGTATGAAGTAGTAGTCGGTGCTTTATTAGGAATTATTGTCGGAGTAGGGTATTGTTTATGAGCAGAACATTTTATATGTTCTGCTTTTCTTTGTTTTTATACATATTCAGCTACCTTTTTGAATATCGTTATACGGATTTCGAAAGGGTGGGTGAGTAACTTGTTATTATATGAAAAAGTGCATGAAGAAATAGCGAGAAGAACAACTGCACTTCAAACAATGCAACGGCAAGATGGTACGTGGCGGTTTTGTTTTGAAGGAGCTCCATTAACAGATTGCCATATGATTTTTTTATTAAAATTATTAGGTAGAGATAAAGAGATAGAACCGTTTGTGAAAAGATTAGCATCACTTCAAACAAATGAAGGAACATGGAAATTGTATGAAGATGAGGTGGGAGGTAATTTATCAGCTACCATTCAATCTTATGCCGCCTTACTTGCATCGGAAAAATACACAAAAGAAGATGCGAATATGAAGCGAGCGGAAATGTTTATAAATGAGCGCGGTGGGGTAGCACGTGCTCATTTTATGACGAAGTTTTTATTAGCGATTCATGGAGAATATGAATATCCTTCTCTTTTTCATTTGCCAACACCAATTATGTTTCTGCAGAATGATTCCCCTCTCAGTATATTTGAATTGAGTAGCTCAGCACGTATTCATTTAATTCCGATGATGTTGTGTTTAAATAAAAGATTTCGAGTAGGGAAAAAGTTATTGCCAAATTTAAATCACATTGCAGGCGGGGGCGGAGAATGGTTTCGAGAGGATCGGTCTCCAGTTTTTCAAACGTTAGTAAGTGACGTGAAGAAAATTATAACGTATCCACTTTCTTTGCATCATAAAGGATATGAGGAAGTAGAACGTTTTATGAAAGAGCGTATTGATGAAAATGGAACATTATATAGCTACGCAACTGCCTCGTTTTATATGATTTATGCTTTACTTGCATTAGGACATTCTATTCAATCACCAATTATTGAGAAGGCTATAATGGGAATTACATCTTATATATGGAAGGTGGAGAGAGGGAGCCATTTGCAAAACTCTCCATCAACTATATGGGATACAGCTTTACTCAGTTATGCTTTGCAAGAAGCTCAAGTTCCGAAAGCAAGTAAAGTGATTCAAAATGCATCAGCATATTTACTAAGAAAACAGCAAAGGAAGAAAGTAGATTGGAGTGTACATGCACCGGATCTCTTCCCGGGTGGTTGGGGCTTTTCGGATGTGAATACGACGATTCCAGATATTGATGATACAACTGCTGTGTTAAGAGCATTGGCGCGAAGTAGAGGGAACGAAAATGTAGATAATGCTTGGAAGCGAGCGGTTAATTGGGTTAAAGGATTGCAAAATAATGATGGTGGTTGGGGGGCTTTTGAAAAAGGGGTAACGAGCCGTATATTAGCAAATTTACCAATCGAAAATGCAAGTGATATGATTACAGACCCTTCTACACCAGATATTACAGGAAGAGTGTTAGAATTTTTCGGAACGTATACGCAAAATGAATTGCCCGAGAAACAAAAACAAAGTGCGATAAATTGGTTAATGAATGTACAAGAGGAAAATGGATCGTGGTATGGGAAATGGGGAATTTGTTATATATATGGTACGTGGGCAGTGTTGACTGGTTTACGGTCACTAGGAATACCATCTAGCGATTCATCATTGAAACGAGCCGTTTTATGGCTTGAACATATACAGCATGAAGATGGTGGCTGGGGAGAATCTTGCCAAAGTAGTGTGGAAAAAAGATTTGTTACTTTGCCATTTAGTACACCATCCCAAACAGCATGGGCGTTAGATGCCCTCATTTCTTACTATGATAAAGAAACGCCAGTTATTCGAAAAGGTATTTCATATTTGCTCTCCAACCCTTATATAAATGAAAAATATCCTACTGGAACAGGTTTACCAGGTGGGTTTTATATTCGTTATCATAGTTATGCTCATATATATCCGTTGCTTACTTTGGCTCATTATGCAAAAAAATATAGAAAATAAACCGAGAGATGTCTCTCGGTTTATTTTGTTGGGTAGTAGGTCCCTTTTGAAAAGAATAAGGTTGTGATGTACCTTATTTTTCGGTTGATTGGCGCTTTTGACGTGCATCAGCGGCATTTGCACGTGCGTTTGCTTCTAAGTCATTGTGGTCAGCGAGTTCGCGAGAGAACTCAACATCAATGCCATCAGTTGTTTTGCTTTGTTTGAAATTTTTTTTATTCATTCGACACAATCTCCTTGCAATTTATCCCGCATAACGGGTAGTAAAACTCCCACCTTAAAACTCAGATGGAACAAAGAAGCTAGGTGGGAGATTAAATGCCCGATTGGTGAGGGCTGATAATCAGTGGGGGATGAACAAACTTCCCACTGATTAAAGTTTCACTTTATGCGACGTTGCAAAGTTAGTTTGACACAAATAGACTTTTTTATACAAAGAGGAGTTGGAAAGTAAAAAGCCGAAATATACAGTATAAGTAATAGAAATGGGGGATAGGAATGGAGTTTTTAAATGGGAAAACAGCTGTTGTAACAGGAGCTGCACAGGGAATTGGAAAAGAGATTGCAAGGGTTTATGCAAAGCTAGGGGCGAAAGTATTAATTAGCGATGTAAATGAAGAGACGCTACAAAAAACGACACGTGAGTTATCAGATGAAGGATATGAAGTGTGCTCATATCGATGTGATGTGAGTAATCAAAATGAAGCAAAGTCGTTAATTGAATATGCGGTTCAAAAATTTGGTACATTACATATTTTGGTGAATAATGCTGGAATTACAAGAGACGCAATGTTACATAAAATGGAGAAATCTGCTTGGGAACAAGTATTACAAGTGAATTTAACTGGAGTTTTTTATTGTATGCAACCAGCGCTTCTTTATATGAGACAACAAGGATATGGAAGAATTATTAATATTTCTTCTATAAGTAGAGAGGGGAATATTGGACAGGCAAATTATGCTGCAACGAAAGCTGGAGTTGTAGGATTAACGAAAACAGCAGCGAAAGAAGTTGGAAGTTTCGGTATTACTTGTAATGCGATTTGTCCGGGGTTTATGGATACAGATATGACCAAAACGATACCAGATAAAGTGAAAGAAAAGATGGTTGGCGCTATTCCAGTTGGTAGAATTGGAACGCCAGAAGATATTGCGAACGCAGCAGCCTTTTTAGCATCAGAATACGCATCTTATATTACAGGTGAAGTATTAAATGTGAGCGGAGGACTGCAAGTTTAAAGGAATACATAATGAAAAGAACCTGACCGGATAGGTCAGGTTCTTTTCATTAATTTAAGTTAAGCCAAACGCTCTTTACTTCTGTATAGTTATTTAATGCATAAGATCCCATTTCACGGCCAAGACCAGATTGTTTAAATCCTCCAAATGGAGATGCTGCATCAAACACGTTATAACAGTTTACCCACACTGTACCTGCACGTACTTTGCTTGCAACATAGTGTGCTGTTTTAACATTTTCTGTCCACACACCAGCCGCTAAGCCGAATTGTGATTTATTTGCACGTTCAATTACTTCATCAATATCGTTAAATGGTATTGCAGAAATAACTGGACCGAAAATTTCTTCTTTTGCGATCGTCATTTCATCATTTACGTCAGCGAATACTGTAGGAGAAACGAAGTAGCCTTGATCGAATGGATTACTTCCTCCGCAAAGTACTTCAGCGCCTTCTTCAATCCCTTTTTCAATGTAGCCCATTACACGTTTTTGTTGTTCTTCAGAAACGAGAGGACCAATTGTTGTTTCAGGGTTAAGACCGACACCTTGATTTAGTTTTTTAGAATAGAGGACGAGATCAGCCATGACATTATCATACATTTTCTTCGGAACAAATAAGCGTGATCCAGCAGAGCATACTTGTCCTTGGTTAAACATAACACCAGAAAGTGCGCCAGGAATCGCACGAGATAAATCAGCATCCGGCAAGATGATATTTGGTGATTTACCGCCTAACTCAAGTGTAACGCGTTTTAATGATTCGGATGCTTGTCGCATAATTTGTTTACCGACAGGAGTAGAACCGGTAAATGCAATTTTATCAACGAGTGGATGATTAACGAGAGCTTGTCCAGCTGATTCACCGAATCCAGGTACGATATTAATAACACCTTTCGGGAATCCAGCTTCTTCAATTAATTCAGCTAAGTATAGAGCAGATAGTGGAGTTTGTTCTGCAGGTTTTAAAACGATTGTACATCCTGTAGCAAGCGCTGCTCCCATTTTCCACATTGCCATAAGAAGCGGGAAGTTCCAAGGAATAATTTGACCAACGACACCAACAGCTTCATGGCGTGTATAGTTAAAGTAATCACCGGAAACAGGAATTGTTTGACCAACGATTTTCGTAGCCCAGCCAGCGTAATAGCGCATATGCTCAATTGCAAGTGGGATGTCTGCTGCCATTGTTTCACGGATTGGCTTTCCGTTATCTAATGTTTCGAGCTGTGCGAGCTCTTCTTTATGTTCTTCCATTAAATCAGCTAACTTGTACATGAGACGGCTTCGCTCAGCAGTGCTCATACGAGACCAAGGACCTTCGTCAAAAGCCATACGAGCTGCGACTACAGCTTTATGAATATCTTCGCGACCAGCTTCAGAAACGACGGCAAGTGTTTCACCAGTTGCTGGGTTAGGTGTTTTAAATGTTTTGCCGGAAGCGCTTTCAATGAAAGATCCATTCACATATAACTTTTTTGTACCTTGAAGAAACTTCTCTACCTTTTCATGAAGATTTACAGCTAGTTGACTCATTGTATAACCCCCTTGAAAATATAATGTAAACGCAGTACGAGACGGCGCTTATTCCGAAATCAAGGATGTGGAAACTAGATGGAAAGCCTCTAATTAAAATCATAATTAAGAAATACTGAAAATTCAAATTTCATTTGTGTTACAATTGTAAAAAATATGTAATGTAAGAGAATCTTCTATATGATTATAAAAAAATCCTGCTTGTTTTTGCTTTCTAGTAGGAAAAACTAGAAGAACAATGGTACAATAATACATCGTGAGAGGAGGGGTAAAAATGAAAGATTATCATGATGATCCACGCTTTCGAATAGCCCATAGAGAAGCGTTAATTGGTCTTGGACTTGCTATTATTAATTTTATAATTTGGTACGGATTTGCTTATGGGCTTGGTAGTAAAAATCCGAATGAATATACATATGTATTAGGTTTTCCCGCATGGTTTTTTTATAGCTGTATCGTTGGATTTATCGTTATGGTTATTTTACTTAGTTTAGTTGTTCGTTTTGTATTTCAAGATATTTCACTCGATGAGGAAGAAAAAAGTGAGGAATAATAGATGAATTGGTATGTAATCATTCCAATGATAATTTCGTTTATCGTTGTATTTTTAATTGGTGTATATGCTTCAAGACGCGTGCAAGCAACTGCTCATAATAAATTTTTGCAAGAATATTTTCTTGGTGGGCGTGAGCTAGGCGGTTTATTATTAGCGATGACAATGATTGCTACGTACGGTAGTGCAAGTAGCTTTATTGGTGGCCCTGGTATTGCTTACAATATGGGTCTTGGATGGGTACTGTTATCTGCGATTCAAGTTGTAACAGGGTATATCGTTTTAACGGTTATCGGTAAAAAGTTTGCAATTATCGCTAGGAAGATGGAAGCAATTACTCTTATCGATTATTTAAAAGGGAGATACAATAATAAAGCAGTTGTTATACTTTCTGCGTTATGTATTATTATCTTTTTATTTTCAGCGACAGTAGCCCAGTGGGTCGGTGGTGGACGATTAATCGAGTCACTAACGGGGCTATCGTATACAACAGCACTATTTTTATTTACTTTTTCTGTACTTGTGTACGTATTAATTGGTGGATTTCGTGCAGTTGCTCTATCAGATACATTATTAGGAATCATTATGTTAGTTGGAACAACAATCATTTTAATTGCTACTGTCATTGCTGGTGGTGGAATTGAAAAGATTATGCAGGAACTTGTTCAAATTAATCCAAAGTTAATTACACCATTCGGAGCAGATGGCAGTTTAACGAAATCATATGTTACATCATTTTGGATTTTAATTGGAATTGGCGTTGTCGGTTTACCGCAAATTAGCGTGCGTGCCATGTCTTATAAAAATTCAAAAGCGATGCACCAAGCTTTAATAATTGGAACCGTTGTCGTTGGCACAATTATGATCGGTATGCATTTAACAGGTGTATTTGCAAGAGTAGTACTTCCAGGTATAACGGTACCAGATAAAGTAATGCCGCTACTTGCGATGGAAGTGTTGCCACCTTGGTTAGCTGGAGTTTTCTTAGCTGCACCGATGGCAGCGATTATGTCTACAGTAAACTCTTTATTATTACTTGTAAGCTCGTCAATTATTAAAGATATATACGTAAATTACATAAATAAAGATGCAGCAGACAGTACGATAAAAAAAGGAAGTTTGTGGATTACGGGTATTGTAGGACTACTCGTTTATGCAGCGGCAATTAAACCACCAGATTTTTTAATATGGCTAAATTTATTTTCTTTCGGTGGATTAGAAGCAGCATTCATTTGGCCAATCGTATTAGGGTTATATTGGAGGAAAGGAAATGCTACAGGAGCGCTTGCGTCTATTTTAGTTGGGGTAGGCTCATATATGTGTATTCATCTTTTCTATCCAAATCCGTTCGGTATACATACAGTTGTCTTCCCGATTTGTTTTGCGTTTATCGCTTACATCATTGGAAGTATGAGTGCTGTAAAAAAAACAGTATAGGTTAGCTGAAGAAACGTAGTCCTTATAAGACTGCGTTTTTTTGTGTGAATTTGTTCATTTTTTATTCTGTATATCCACGGTTATTCATAAATTAATAACAACTGAGGGGATGGAGTTGAGGTCGATGAAAAAAGTATTATTTTTAGGAGACCCAGGCATTGATGACTCTTTAGCAATTATGTATGGATTGTTGCATCCTGATATTGATATTGTTGGTGTAGTAACGGGATATGGAAATGTAACACAAGAAAAGGCGACAAGTAATGCCGCATATTTATTGCAAATGGCAGGACGGGAAGATATACCTGTTATTAATGGTGCGAAAATTCCTTTATCCGGAGATATTACGACGTATTATCCAGAAATTCATGGGACAGACGGTTTAGGGCCAATTAAACCTCCAAAAACTTTTTCACCAAATATAAAGCCTTTTTGTACATTTTTTGATCTTCTTGAAAAATATAAAGGAGAATTAATAATAGTCGATGCTGGTAGATCAACAACATTAGCGACAGCATTTATTTTAGAAAAGCCGATGATGAAGTATGTGAAAGAATATTATATAATGGGCGGTGCTTTCTTAATGCCTGGCAATGTAACACCAGTCGCAGAGGCGAATTTTCATGGTGATCCCATTGCGTCACAATTAGTTATGCAAAATGCCAAAAATGTAACATTAGTGCCACTTAACGTTACATCTGAAGCAATTATTACACCGGAAATGGTAAAATATATTACGAAACACTCTAAAACGAGTTTTAATAAGTTAATTGAGCCGATATTTACGTACTATTATAAAGCTTATAGAAAGTTAAATCCGAAAATAAAAGGAAGTCCAGTACATGACGTCGTTACAATGATGGTTGCGGCAAATCCATCCCTTTTAGATTATGTATATCGTCGTGTCGATGTAGATACAGTTGGAATTGCAAAAGGAGAGAGTATTGCTGATTTTCGGCCTCAACCTGATGCAAAAGCATTAAAAAATTGGGTGCGAATTGGTTGGTCGTTACATTATAAAAAGTTTCTTGAGGATTTTGTGAAATTTATGACGTAGACATAATAGGAGCATACAAGTTAAAATAATGGAGATGGTTATTTAAATGACCATCTCCATTATTTTGTTTTTAAATGATAAATAGAGAAGAGTTACACAATAGGAGAGGAATTTTACTTGAAAAAAACTATAGTATGCGCAGTAATTGTGGGTATTTTTGTTTTGCTAATATCGGGTAACTTTTTAGTGAAAAAAGTGTGGAGTTCAAATAATGATGATGCACAGTATATTGCATCTTTTATTGAAGAACATAAAGATGAAAAAAATAGTGCGCTTCTAGTAAAGAGAAATGATAAAGTTGTTTATTCTGTAAACCCAAATGTTGTATTGCCAGTTGCTAGTACGATGAAATTAATTGTGGCGCTTGAATATACGAAACAAGTTACTGAAGGGAAAATTGATTCTTCTAGTTTCGTGTCGATTAATGATGTGAATCGTTATTATGTGCCGAATACAGATGGTGGTGCACAAGATAGATGGCAAAAGTATTTGGAGAAGACGGGCAAGATAACTGAAGGAGCGGTTTCTTTAGAAGAAGTGGCAAAAGGAATGGTTAAGTTTAGTTCGAATGCAAATGCTGAATACTTAATGGAATTGTTAGGATTAGATAACATCAATCGAAATTTACAAAGTTTATCACTTCCTGCACATCAACCACTATTTCCAATCGTTTCATCTTTGTATATCCCGGGATATTTGCATAAAGAATTACATGTTCCAAAATATAAAATAGAGAAAAAGTTAAAAGAAATGTCTCAAGAGCAATATCGTGAATATGCGATGATTATTCATGAACGCTTAAAGAAGAAGGGACCATTATTACAGAAGGAAATTCCGCTTTATTTAGAGGAACGTTACGACAAAATTTGGTCAGATAGATTACCAGCAGCTTCTGCAAATGATTATATGGTATTACTTCAAAAGGCAAACCATAAAGGTGGCTTGACAGAGGCTGAAGAAAAAGTGTGGGCAAATATCGTTGAAACAGACATGAGTGCCAAGAAATACCGTAAAACATTCAGACATGCGGGGCAAAAGAATGGTTACACACCATGGACGGTTACAAAAGCAGTTTATGCTATGGATAAACGTGGAAACTGTACAGAAATTGTGTTTTTGGCGAATAATTTAAATGAAGACGATAGTGCAGAAATACGGAAGCATTTAGCAAACTTGCATTTCCAAGTGTTGCAAAGTGATAAGTATGATGCGACTTTTATTAAATAAACTCGGTGCAGAGAGCACCGAGTTTATTTTTATGTACAAGCACTTTTTTTCTATCTCTGGGTATGATGGGTAGTAATACTTAGGTGAGAGGGGAAAAGGTGATGAAACAAAGTAAAGAAGAGTTTATAAAGAGTGAAGGCGCTGATTTCCCTGGGAAAACATATGTGGATTGTGTATTACAACATGTATTTGATTTTCAACGAAATTACTTATTGAAAGATATGTTTCAAGTGCATAAAGCACATATTACGATGCTGACGGAAGAAAATTTAATGAAAAAGGAAGAAGCTAAAGTTATATTACACGCATTAAAAAAGGTAGAGGGAATTCCAGAAGAGCAATTGCTCTATACAGAGCAGCATGAAGATCTCTTTTTTTTAGTCGAACATTTAATTTCTCAAGAAGCGAAATGCGATTTTGTAAGTAATATGCATATTGGTAGAAGTAGAAATGATATGGGCGTAACGATGTATCGCATGAGTTTAAGGCGATATGTATTACGATTAATAGAACATCATTTGTTATTGCAAGAAAGTGTACTGCAACTTGCTGCTGATCATAAGGAAACGATCATGCCAGCTTATACACATACACAACCAGCACAGCCAACAACATTTGGTCATTATACGTTAGCAATTTATGATACGATGCAAAGAGATTTAGAACGAATGAAAAAAACGTACCAGCTTTTAAATCAGTCTCCAATGGGGGCGGCTGCACTCTCTACAACAAGTTTCCCGATTAAACGAGAACGAGTTGCTCATCTACTTGGATTTACAAATGTAATTGAGAACTCATATGATGCTGTTGCTGGAGCGGATTATTTATTAGAAGTTAGCTCGCTACTTATGGTAATGATGACGAATACGAGTAGATGGATTCATGACTTTTTGTTGTTAGCAACGAAAGAATATGACGGTATTACTGTTGCAAAGTCATATGTACAAATCAGTAGTATTATGCCGCAAAAACGAAACCCGGTTTCAATTGAACATGCTCGTGCAATTACGAGTAGTGCTTTAGGAGAAGCATTTACAGTATTTCAAATGATTCATAATACACCATTTGGTGATATTGTCGATACGGAAGATGACTTGCAGCCATATTTATATAAAGGGATTGAAAAGGCAATTCGTGTTTTTTGTATGATGAATGCAGTGATCCGAACGATGAAAGTAGAAGAAGAAACGTTAAAAAGTCGTTCCTATAAACATGCAATAACGATAACGGATTTCGCCGATGTTTTAACAAAAAACTATGGAATTCCATTTCGGCATGCTCATCATGCAGCAAGTGCTATTGCAAATATGTCATTGGAGCAGAAAAAAGAACTACATGAATTACACTTCAAAGAGGTAAATATGTACTTGCAAGAACATTTTAAAATAAATTTATTAGAAAAAGAGTGGAAAGAAATTATATCGCCAGAAGCTTTTATTCAAAAAAGAAATGTATACGGTGGACCGAGTAAAAAAGAGATGGAGCGCATGATCAAAAATCGAAAAGAGTCATTTCAAAAAGAAGAAGATGTATTTGAAAAGGAAAAACAGAGAATTTTACAAGCTGAAAATGCTTTGAATACATTAGCTTTGAATATTATTGAATCGTAAAAGAGGGATTTGATGAATTAATCGCCAATACTTAATTAAACTATGAATAGAGAGAAGAGATTGTCGATGATTCAATTACATGTATATGAAGAGATTTTTCATTTTAAAGAAGATGTTACACCATTTCTAGAAAAGAATGAGCAGGAAAACAATCTCATATTAGGTGTATTACAAATGGTCCAAGAACCGATATTTATGGGGATAGCGAAACAAGGAGAAGAAATTGCGGTTGTATTTCTGCAAACAGAAGAGAAGAAACAAATCATTGTTGCAACTTCTGAAATTGCGGGAGTAACTATTGAGGAACTTGCAAAAGAATTAACGAAAGTATATCCGGATATTCCTGGATTGATCGGTAATAAGAAAATTGTACAGAAATTAGCGGAAGAGATTGCCGTATTAGAAAATAAAAAAACGAATGTTGCAATGGAGCAAGGTGTGTATGAGCTGAACAGAGTAAAGAAGAAGTGTAATGCGAATGGACTTTTCCGAGCGGTAAATAATGATGAATTACCATTAATAGAACAGTGGATATATCAATTTTGTGAAGACGTAAAGCTTCCTACTACGAAAGAAGAAGCAAAACAAACTGCGTATACATTAATAATTACAAATCGACTGTTTGGTTTGGAAGTAGATGGGAAACTCGTTTCTGTAGCTGCAAAAACGAGACCAACTAAAAATAATATAACAGTCAATTTTGTATATACGCCGAAAGAAGCAAGGAAAAAAGGGTATGCATCTCATTGTGTAGCAGCACTTAGTCAACGTATGTTAGATGAAGGCTATCAGACGACTACGTTATATACTGATCTAGCGAATCCGACATCTAATAAAATTTATCAAGAAATTGGTTATGAACAAATTGCGGAATCTGTGCTCATATTTTTAGAGAAGTAAAACAAAAAGGCGTGCTATTTTAGCACGCCTTTTTGTTATTCATCAATTCTAATAACCTCGCCTTGAGGGAATTCCTCAGTTTCTAGTAAGTTACGAATAGCTTTCGCAACATATTCAGGTGATAATAGCTTTCCTTCTTCTTTTAATGCAATGAAGCGGTCTAAATTTGTGAAGTCTTCTTTAGCTGTTTCACGAATTTGTGCTTGCATATTTGTATCAACAACACCGGGGGCAAAAGCGACGATTTTTACTGGATATTCTTTTTCCCATTCTTCAGTTGCTACGCATTGTGTAAACATATTTACACCAGCTTTCGTCGTACAATAAGCGCCCCATCCGAAATAAGGATTTTTTCCTGCACCAGATGAAATATTTATAACGCGTTTATCTACTTTCCATTCTTTCGTATGTTTCATAAACGTAGATGTAAGAATCATAGGTGCAAGTAAATTAATGTGAACGTTCGTAATGAATTGTTCACTTTCTGCTTTTTCAATCGGCTTCATAGGTGCAACTGTACCTGCATTATTAATTAAATGAATAGAGGATACATTGTCTTCTTTAATGGATGAAATGATTTCTTTAAAGTTAGTTTCTAAGTTATGTACATCTTGAAGATCTAAGGAATGAAAAATGCAATTGCTGTTATATTGCTCTGCAAGTTTAGTAAGTTCTCTATTTTCTCTTCTAGAAATAGAGATGACAGTTGTACTTTCTTCTAACAATTGAGTGGCAATAGCCTCACCTAAACCTTGTGAAGTTCCTGTTATGATAACGTAGCGCATAGTTTTATAAACTCCTCTCGTATGTGCGGAATTTTGTTGGACAACGTACATTGCATAGTTTGTCTACATTTCATAGTATAGAGCACTTTTTACTATAAATGAAATGAGATGATTGTGTGCCTTTTATAAACCGTTTTACAACAACAGTACCTGGTGCCGTCACGTTCACTGGGAACACGTTAGGGCTTAGTCCTACATCACCTGCGCCAGGTAATATTTTTGGTACACTTGCTGTGTTTACTACGGTAAATACAGCGCTGCAAGTACCAGGGTTCCCAGCAGGAACGACGGATGAATGGCAATTGAATTCTTCAAGTGCAATTTTAAATCTTCCGGCGGGGAGTAGTGTGCTATATGCAGAGTTAGTTTGGGCTGGTACTTTTCGGACTGATACGGAAGATGTTTTACCATTTTTAAATGATGATATTACATTTACAACACCATCAGGGACGTTTGCTGTTACGCCAGATCCCGCTACCGCGCAGCAAGGTTCAGTAGGAAATCAGTTTTATTATGCTCGCTCTGCTAATGTAACGAATCTTGTTAGTGCAGGTGGGGCAGGCACATATACAACAGGTGCTGTGCCCGCTGCAAGAACTTCAGCTGATCCAACAATCAGTCGTTCAGCTGGCTGGACGCTTGAGGTTGTATATCAAAATGCAAGTTTACCTCTTCGGAATTTGTCAGTTTATGCAGGCCAAGAAATTATTGATGCTTCATCCCCGCCTGTTGATGCTACTATTTCAGGATTTGCTACTCCAGCTACAGGAGCTGTTACAGGAAGAGTACTCGTAACTGTTCAAGAGGGAGATTCCAACATTTCTGGAGATCAACTTCGCTTTGGACCAAACCCAAATGCTACAGTTGCATTATTCGGACCGAGAAATCCGGCAAATAATTTCTTTCAATCTCAAATTTGTAATGACTTTGGGGAATTAGATACAACCGGAACGTTTGGAGATTTGAATCAGCCATTAGGGATAGCTTTGGCTGTTCGAAGACAAGGATGGGATATTACAAACGTAGATGCTTCATCATCATTAGTAAATAATCAAACGTCAGCAACCGTTCGGTTCGTTACAAATGGTGATGGTTATGCAGCGGCTGGTTTTGGTGTTCAAATTGATGCGACGGGACCGATTATAAATCCTGTCAAATCTGTTGATAAAGCAGTTGCAGGTATAGGAGATATTCTCACTTATACGATTACAGTTCCGAATACAGGAACAGGAAGTGCGGACAACGTTATATTACAAGATAGTATTCCGAACGGCACAGCATTTATAGCTGGTAGTGTAACGGTTGGTGGAGTAACACAACCAAGTGCGAATCCAGCTAGTGGAATTAATTTAGGAACGATACCAAATAATGCTCAAAGAATCGTTACATTCCAAGTAAGAATTACATCGTTTCCAAATCCAAATCCTATTTCAAATCGTGCAATGGTGTCTTACCAATTTCGTCCTTTCGTTGGTAGCCTTCCTATTGCAAGTACGTCTTCTTCAAATACAGTACAAACGACAGTGAATCAAGCAACTATAAGTATGCAAAAGTCTGTAGATCTACAGACGGCAACACTTAATGATGTATTAACGTACACGGTTAATGTAACGAATAATGGAAACATCACTGCAAACAATGTTATTTTTGTTGATAGTATCCCTGCTGGAACAACATTTGTCGCAAATAGCGTTACGGTAAACGGGGTAGCACGTCCAGGAGCGAATCCAGCAAGTAGTATTAATCTTGGAAGTATTAATGCATCGCAAACGACTGTAGTGCGCTTTCAAGTTCGAGTGACATCAAACCCTCTTGTCAATCCAATTCCAAACCGTGCGAGTGTAACATTTAACTTTACTCCAGTACCTGGTCAACTACCAGTTTCAGGGCAAGCGACAAGCAATACTGTAGTTACGACAATTAATATAGCTGATATAACAACGAGAAAAACAGTGGATAAAGCTTTTGCAACGGTTAACGACGTTCTTACGTACACGGTAACAATTCAAAATACAGGAAATGTACTTGCGACGAATGTTATTTTTCAAGATCCAATCCCAACTGGAACGACTTTTATCACAAATAGTGTAACTGTAGATGGAATTTCGCAACCTGGGGCAAATCCGGCAACTGGCTTTACAGTTGCTAACATATCTCCAGGTGGGACTAGGACAGTTACATTTCAAGTACGAGTAACTTCTACGCCATCAGGAGGTACGATTCCGAATCGCGGAAATGTGTCTGCTAATTTCGTCGTTATTCCGAATCAGCCGCCAATAACGATTAATAGACAAACGAATACAGTTGTGACACAAGTTAATACAGGCAGTTTAAATGTAATAAAAGAAGTGAATACAACACAAGCAGCAGTAGGAGATACTTTAACATATACGATTGCCGTTCAAAATACAGGAAACGTTCCGCTAACAAATGTGTTATTTCAAGACACTATTTCTTCCGCTGTTTCCTTCGTTGCAAATTCTGTAACAATTAATGGAGTACAGCAAAGTGGACTAAATCCGAATACAGGATTCTCTCTTCCAAATATTCCTGCGGCTCAAACGGTTGTAGTCACATTTGACGTAGTAATTGTACAGAATCCAGAAAATGAAGATATTTTAAATCAAGCAAATGTAACAGCAAGCTTTCAAGTGAATCCGAATGAACCACCAGTAACAATCAATGTACCGAGTAATGTTGTGAATACGACAGTACAATCAGGGAACTTTGAAGTTGTGAAAGCAGTGAATACGAATGTGGCAACGGTAGGAGATGTTTTAGTATATACAATCGAAGTTATAAATGCAGGTAGTGTACCAGCTACAAGTGTATTTTTCCAAGATTCAATTCCGCCAGGGACATTATTTATTGAAAATAGTGTATTGGTTAATGGTGTTTTACAAGAGGGGGCAGATCCAGGACTAGGATTCCCATTAAATGATTTACCTACTGGCGCGAGTGTAATTATTTCATTTGAAGTATTAATTGATGAAATTCCGCCAGGGAATAATGTTGTAAATAACGCGAATGTAACTGGAGATTTTCTTGTAAATCCAACAGAGCCACCAATTACTGTGACGGTTCCAAGTAATACTGTTATGACAGTTGTGAATTCCTCAGGACTAAATGTAATGAAGAGTGTAAGCGCTACTGAAGCAGGTGTAGGAGATACACTAACATATACAGTTGCTATACAAAATAGTGGAACGGTAGTAGCGACAAATGTATCATTCCTTGATCCGATTCCAGTTGGAACCACTTTTGTAGCGAATAGTGTAACAATAAACGGGACACCTCAACCAGGTTTAAACCCGACAACTGGATTTCCACTTGCTAATATTCCAGTAGGAGGTATAGTAACAGTTACTTTCCAAGTGGCAATCACGAGTGTACCACCAAATAGAGTTCTTCCGAATAATGCGAATGTAACTGCTGATTTCCAAGTAAGTCCTCTCCAGCCACCAATTACAATTGTAACGATTAGTAATATTGTTGTGACGCGAGTGAATGTAGGATCAATTAATGTAATAAAAAGTGTAAATACACCACAAGCAGGTGTAGGAGATACGTTAACGTATACGATTCTTATTCAAAATACAGGAACTGTCCCCGCAACGAATATTATTTTTCAAGATCCAATCCCATCTGGAGCTACATTTGTAGCGAATAGTGTAACGATTAATGGAGTCGTTCAGCAAGGTGCGAATCCTATAGTGGGTTTTCCTGTTACAAATATTCCAGTTGGGCAAACTGCTACAATTACGTTCCAAGTGACAGTGACAAGCGTTCCGAGTGGTGGGAATATAAGAAATCAATCGAATGTTACTGCAAGTTTCCTTATAAATCCGGCAGGACCTCCTATAACGACTACTACAAATAGTAATTTTGTAGTAACACAAGTAAATACAGCGAGACTAACTATACAAAAATCTTCATCTGTACAACAAGCAGCACTTGGAGAGACTTACACATATTCTGTTGTTATACGAAATACAGGTACAGTTGCAGCTACAAATATTTCTTTCATTGACACGATTGCTCCAGAAACAACATTTGTAGCAAATAGTGTAACGATAAATGGAACGCCTCAACCTGGATTTGATCCAAATATTGGTTTCCCGCTTCCTAATATTGCAGCTGGCACATCATTGACAGTAACATTCCAAGTGATAGTTGTTGCACCATCAACGCTTGGGGCAGTTCTAAACACAGCGTCTGCTACAGCTACTTTCTTATTGAATCCTTTACAACCACCTGTAACAACAACGAACTCAAGTAATACAACGGTAGTTACAATACCGTTACCTCCTCCTGGTGAAGTGACAGCAATAAAAACAGTAAATATTGCAACTGGGGCTGTTGGGGATGTATTAACGTATACAGTGCTAATAACGAATGTAGGAATTATCCCTGTTACAGATGTACTCTTCCAAGATGTCATTCCAGAAGGGACGACGTTTGTTGACAACAGTGTAACGATAGGTGGAATACAGCAACCTGGATTAAATCCAGAAATAGGTTTTACAGTTAGTCCGTTATTAAATGCTGGTGCGAGTATTTCTGTAACGTTCCAAGTGACCATTACGGAAATTCCTGATAATGAAGTCATATTAAATGATGCTGACGTTACATTTACTTCACAACCGAATCCGCAGGAGCCACCAATTACGCAAACGATATTAACGAATTTAGTCGTTACGACAATTAATATAGCTTCAATTTTTCCAGTAAAAATAGTAGATAAAGAGGCAGCGACGGTTGGGGAAATATTAACCTATGATGTACTAATTTTTAACTTTGGAACGGTACCGGCAACGAATGTCCAATTTCTTGATTCTAGTACGAGTGGTGTAGCATTTGTTCCAGGAAGTGTGAGTATAAACGGAGTGCCAGAACCAGGATTAGATCCGTTCATAGGCTTTGCAGTTCCAGATATACCTGTAGGTGATTTTGTACTTGTCACATACCAAGAGATGGTAACGAGCATACCTCAAGGTGGAACAGTTGTTAACTTTGTGGACGTTACGGCTACGTTTGCTGTAAGTGAAACAGAGCCGCCTATTACTGAAACGACGACAAGTAACACGACATTAACAGAAATAAATGAATCTGGTTTGAATGTTTTAAAATCAGTAAGTCAGCCGGTTGTTGCAGTAGGCGATACAATCACATATACAACAGTAGTTCAAAATACGGGAACAGTGATAGCGACGAATGTTCAATATAGTGATGTATTACCATCCTCTATAACATTCGTACCGAATAGTGTAACGATAAACGGTGTGTTACAGCCTGGATTAGATCCTAACACTGGCTTCTCACTTCCGGATATAACTCCAGGTGAAAGTGTAGAAGTCACATTCCAAGTAACAGTTGTTAGCGTTCCGTCAAACGGAACAATTGCCAATACGGCAAATGTTACCGGAAGCTTTATTTTAGTACCAGGAGAACCACCAGTTATAGTAAATCAGCCAAGTAATACAACACTCACAACTGTAAATAGAGGACGCTTTAATGTTATTAAACAAGTAAATAGAGCCGCTACTCTAGTTGGAGATGTATTGACGTATACAGTGCAAATAACGAATACAGGAACAGTAACAGCTAACAATGTTCAGTTTATTGATACGATTTCAACAGGTGCGTCATTTGTACCAAATAGTGTAACGATAAATGGAGCCCCGCAACCAAACTTAAATCCGATTACTGGATTTGGAGTTGGAGATATCCCAGTTGGTGAAACAGTTATAGTGACGTTTCAAGCGACAGTTACAAACATCCCGTCATCAGGAACAATTACGAACGTTGCAAATATAACAGGAAGCTTTACTTTAGTGCCAGGAGAGCCACCGGTTGTAGTAACAGAGCCGAGTAATACGACGATAACTAGAGTGAATAGAGGACGATTCAGCGTTATAAAATCTGTAAATAAAGAAGCGACACGATTAGGAGATACGTTAACGTATAGTGTGCAAGTTACAAATACGGGAACGGTAACAGCGACGAACGTTCAGTTTAGCGATGTTCCATCACCTAGTTTAGAATTCGTTCCTGGAAGTGTACAAATAAATGGGATTCCGCAAGTAGGTTTAGATCCATTTGTAGGCTTTGCATTGCCTAATCTTGCAGTAGGGGATAGCGTATTAATTACATTTGAAGTAAATGTAATCGCAGTTCCGCCTTCTAGTAGCATTATGAATACAGCAAGAGTAACGGGTGATTTTGAATTAATTCCAGGAGAACCTCCGTTTACAATTACGAATTCAAGTAATACGACAGTCACACCAGTAAATAGAGGCAGTTTAGATATGCAAAAAGAAGTAGATCATTCAATTGTTGGAGTAGGAGAAACAGTAAAGTATACGGTTCGAATATTAAATACTGGTACTGCTGATGCGATGAATATTCAATTTATCGATGTCCTATCTCCGGAAGCTGTTTTTGTACCAAATAGTGTAACTGTAAATGGAGTAGCTCGTCCGGGAGTAAATCCGCAGGTTGGATTTACGATTGTAGACATTCCAGTTGGTGAGACGGCGATTGTAACATATGAAGCTACGATTACGAGCTTTCCAGATGGTGGTACAGTAGTGAACGTTGCTGGGGCGTTAGCAGAATATATTTTAGTACCAGGGGAGCCTCCAGTTACAGTGATGGATACGAGCAATACAGTTATAGTGACGGTAAATACTGCAATCTTATTTGTTGCAAAAGGAGCAAACTTTGAAGTAGCGATGGTAGGAGATGTTGTCACTTATGGAATTGCCGTTATAAATGACAGTACAGTTCCTGTGACGAATATTGTTTTAACAGATATCATTGATTCGAATACTTTATTTATAAATGGCACGGTAACGGTAAATGATGTACCTCTTCCATTTGCTAATCCGAATACCGGTATTCCGTTAGGTGATTTTCAGCCAAATGACGCAGCAATTATTAATTTCCAAGTTTTAATAACAGGAGGACAAATAAATAATTTAGTTACAAATACTGCTATAGCAAATGGGCTCGCAACTGTAAATCCGAATGAGCCGCCAGTAGTAGTTGAAGGTGATAGCAATACAGTTGTTATCCCGTTTATTTCTCAAAATGTCTCAACGACAGTCGTAAAAACGGCAAATTTACAGGCAGCAACAATTGGCGATGTTATTACGTTTACGACAGTTATTACAAATACGGGGGATACAGCAATACAAAATATTCGTTTTCAAGATATGTTAGATAGTAGTGTTCAATTTGTCCTTGGAACTGTAACGATTGATAATACGCCAGTGCCAAATGTAAACCCAGTATCAGGTTTTATTATAGGAAATTTAAATCCAGGTGAAGCACGGACAGTTTCGTTCCAAGTAGTAGTGCAGAGCGCGCCAAATGGTTCAGGAAATTATATAAATCAAGCGAGTATGCGTTTCGAACATCAAGTAGGCACAGTATTGCCACCTGTTACACAAATGGTAGAAAGTAACATAGTTGTCATTCCATTTGTTCCAACGATAGAACAAATTTGTGAAACGAATCTTAATTGCTTAGGGAAAATTCCTTTTCAATGTTCTCCGTGTAATCATTTGCAAATAAATAAAAAATAAATACAGAAAGAGCATCCGGAAAAAAGGATGCTCTTTCTGTATTTATCATGTAGATTCTTTTTCGGGTGAGGTGAAAAATTCGTCGGTTTTGTCGGAGAGTAGTAATGGAATGGCTCCTTTTATAACAGAAATGTCCCAGTCCCACCATGCGAGATTCTCTAGTTTGTCAATCGTTTCTTGCGGGAAACGATATCGAACAAATTTTGCAGGATTACCAGCTACAATTGCATACGGGGGTACATCTTTTGTAACAATGCTCCTGGCGCCGATAATGGCCCCGTTACCAATTGTAACACCAGATAAAATGCAGGATTGATAACCAATCCATACATCATTGCCGACTACGATATCACCTTTTGAAGAAGGGTGACCAGTAATATGTGCTCCTTCATCAAAAAGTGCATTAAATGGATAAGTTGTTATCCAGTCTGCGCGATGTTCACCGCCAAGTATGAAAACGACTTCTTCTGCTAATGAACAAAACTTACCTATTTTTAATTTTGTTTCATCGTTCCAAGAAAAAATGGTTGGCCCTACTTTACTATAAGTATAATCACCAATATCATATTTATTATATTCAGGTTTTTGATTTAAATATAACATGCTTCTTCAGCCTCCTTTCTCAATTAAGTGATACGTATGGAATATTATATGCAAGATGTAGTAATGTGAACTGTATTAATAGGTGAAATGAACAAAAGGAAGTGGGATGTATGCGATACGAAATGGGTCTATATAATAAACCGTTTCAGTCAATTCAATCAGGAAAAAAAGTATATGAAGTACGCCTATACGATGAAAAACGTCAACTAATAAACAAAGGCGATGAAATCGTATTTACGAATCTTACGACAAAAGAAATGATGACGGTAAAAGTAACGGAAATAAAGCGATACGAGAGCTTTAAAGCCATGTATGAACAAATCGATAAAAAATTATTGGATTGTGAAAATGATAGTTTAGAGGAAATGTTAGAAAGTACATACAAAATATATACGAAAGAACAAGAAAAAGAGTGGGGAACAGTTGCGATTCGTATTGAGGTAATAAAATGATAAGAAATCGCGGAGCGGCTATCATTGTACAGGAAGGAAAAATCGCTCTTATAAAACGTATTCGAGAAGAGGAAACATATTATGTGTTTCCTGGCGGAGGGATTGAGGAAGGTGAAACGCCTGAAGAGGCAACGAAAAGAGAGGTATACGAAGAATTAGGGGTACATATAAAAGTGGAGCACCTTATTGCAAAGGTAAAATATAAAGGAAATGAATATTATTATGCTGCCTATATTACAGGCGGAGTGTTCGGAAGTGGAACAGCTGAGGAATTTCAGTGGGAAGGTAGAGGAAGTTATATTCCGTTATGGCTACCGATAAATGAGTTGGAAAAAGTGAATATAAAACCTTATGAAGTGGTCGGAAATATATTTAATCATTATAAAATATAACGTCTGACAACATACAAAAAAAACCATTGACATAGGCTTCTGATTTAAGTATTGTATTCGAGTATGTTTATAATCAGGAGGTTTATATGAGCAATCAAACTACTACACATCATGTGAAAATGACAACAGCAGATCCATCTGGAATTGGTCTATTTGGATTAGCAATGGTAACACTTGTAGCATCATCTCAAAAGTTAGGCTTAACAGATGGCGTTTCACTTGTATTACCGTGGGCAATCTTTTTAGGAGGATTTGCACAAATCTTTGCTTGCATTCATGATGCAAAGCATAATAATACATTCGGTACAACAGCATTCGGTGCGTACGGTCTATTTTGGCTAGGTGTTGGAATGACTTGGTTAATTCAACTTGGAGTATTTGGCGAAAAATTAGCACAAGCTGCAGATTCAAAACAGCTTGGTGTAGCCTTTATCGGATATTTGATTTTCACAATCTTTATGACAATTGGTGCAATGGAAACACATAAAGTATTATTTATGATTTTCGTCCTTATTGATTTCTTATTTATCGGTCTTTCATTAAGTACTTTAGGTGTTATGCCGCATGCAATGCATAATTTAGCAGCATATTCTGAACTTCTTATTTCATTATTATCTTTCTATGGTTCAGCAGCAGCAGTGTTAAACACACACTTCGGAAAAGTTGTTTTACCAGTTGGAAAGCCGTTTGGTATTTTTAAAAAGTAATAAAAGAGCACAGATGATTGTATAGTCATCTGTGCTTTTTTATTTATTGAAAGCTATAGCAGTCGTCTTTGTTAATTCAGAAATTTTTTGAGAGCTCGCAGAATTACCGTCTATTGTTACATGAACTTGTTGCTTAGGGTTCGCTGTAACTACCCATGCGTTTGGTAAATAGCGTGATTTATGAGATAAGGTGGAAGGGATATTTAAAATATCTCCCATTGCATATAATGTTGCTGATGATCCACCGTCCATTGCCATCGCATTGACAGCACCTTTTTCATAAAGAATATCTTGACAATCTCTCAAGGAAGCACCAATGCTATGAGGTTGTCTACCATCAATGACGAAAAACATAATCGATCCATCTTTTTTCTGAGCCATAATGCTTCGAGGGCCATATCCCCAACCACCATCATTTGTAATCATTTTTTCTCCATTTACAATTAGCTGAGGCATAAATCCAGCAGCGGAAACAACATTTTTATTTAACAATTGGTTAGCAGAAAACTCTCCAGAAACCATTTGTCCATATTTTGTAATACCACTAGTGAGGGTAGGGGTATTAATATCTTTCGGCGTGTTTATAACTTTACCGTTTTCAATAACAATACCGATTCCAGTTTTACCACCACCATGCCCGGTTTCATCCCAAAAACCACTGGCATTGACAGCGGCAACTGCATGGTTTCGCTTTGCCATTACGTATATTTTTTCTCCGACGTCTTTACCTTCTGAACCTTGCTGGGTAACAAGTTTTACGTTGAATGGATTACTAATTGTCATTAATTTCCCTTCGAAAAAATGATCATTATATTTTTTCTTTATTGTTTCAATAGAAACATCTAGTGGTAAATCTTTTCGTCTTTCTAACTCTTTTTTTGAAAGTTTAGAAGTTAAAAATTCACTATTTTTCCATTTTGGATTTGTGATGGATTGAGAAATATCATTTAATTCTTCATCAGACAATAACGTGAATTTTGCATATTGTGGATGCTGAGAAGTTAAAATACTCTCGGCTGCGATAACACGTAAATTATGACCGTATGAAGTACCGAATAAAATAATAGCAGCTCCTATTAGTAAGAATATTGTTAAAAGGGAGGTTGCTTTTAAAAATCTAATAAAATACTTTCTCATCATAAGGACTCCTCTTTCTGTAAAGTGAACAATTGATTAGAGATTGAGCATGATACAAAAACATTTTTTATTTGAAATAAGTAATATGAAATGATGATAATACAATAATGTTTGAAGATAGATTTGGCAATAGTTGAATATGAATGTAGATATTTAAAATGAAATATAAATAGTCAGATGTGAAATGTAAATAAAAGTAGAAAAAAATCAATTGAAATTGATTCTCATTATTAATATAATGAGAATGAGAATCATTTATTGTTAGAGGGGGATGCCAAAGTGGCAAAAATTTTAATAGCTTATGCAAGTATGTCAGGAAATACAGAGAGTATTGCTGATTTAATTAAAGTTAGTTTAGATGCTTTTGATCATGAAGTAGTATTGCAAGAAATGGAAGGCATGGATGCTGAAGAATTATTAGCTTATGATGGAATCATTTTAGGATCTTATACGTGGGGCGATGGTGAATTACCATTTGAAGCGGAAGATTTTCATGATGACTTAGAAAATATAGATTTAGCTGGGAAAAAGGTAGCGGTGTTCGGATCGGGTGATACAGCGTATGAACTGTTTTGTGAAGCGGTAACGATATTTGAAGAACGTCTTGTAGAGCGCGGTGCAGAGCTTGTACAAGAAGGGCTAAAAATTGAATTAGCTCCAGAAGATGAAGAGGATGTTGAAAAATGCAGTAATTTTGCAATTGCATTTGCTGAGAAGTTCTAAGAATGGGAGTGTCAACGTGGAGACAATGTTAAGTGTAACTGCTATTACAAAGTTAAGAGATGGAAAACTGTTGTTAGCTACTACATATAATGGCTTATTTGTTGAACAAGACGGAGAATGGAAACGAATTTTAAATGGTTTTCAAAAACGAATTAGGGATTTACATAGCGAAGATAATGTAGTTTATGGTGTAGGTGACGAAGGGATTTTTATTCGTAGTATGAATGGTGGAGAGAACTGGACAATTCAGCGTTTTCCAACAAAAGCAACGAGTTGGAATGTATGTAGCAATGTACAAGGAAATGTTGTTGCTCATGGAGAAAAAACGCTGTATCTTTCTAATAATTTCGGTTCGACATGGGAAACTATTCATCCGTTTCTTGAGTATGGCAGTGCGGCACCGTCTATTCGATCGTTATTTTTATATAAACATTACTTATTTATTGGTACGAAAATACATGCTAAATATGGTGGTGTTTGGCTCTTTGATTTGAAGACACGTAAATTAAAGAGGATTAAAATTGCGATGAATCAAATGATCTCCGCGTTGACTTTACACAATTCTTATTTAGTAGCGGCAAGTGGATCGTGCAAGGGAGTTAGCGGGAATATTTCTTATTGTAAAATAGATGAAAGTATTGCAAGTGAAAAAATATATTGGCACACATGTCAAAGTGAGCAGAAAGCAAGTAGTTATTTAGACTTAAGTGTAGATCAACATGTTTTATATACAACTTCAACGCAAAATAAGGCGGGTATTAGTAGTGTGTGCCGTGTGCTTCTTGAAGAAGGTATTGTTACAGTATGTGATTCAGTTAAAGGGCACGGATGGCGCATTGTTAATCAAAAAGAGGGTTATGTAGTAGCCGGATCAGGTGAATTAAAAGCAATGCAGTGGGAACAAAAAATAATTTAAGAAAAAACTTTACTTTTATTATATTGATATGATATAGTATGTTTAAACCATTTTACTTTTAATAATATAGAGATTTAAATGAGCTGTAACTTCCGAGGAGGATAGCAATGTTAAATCTCCTCAGGGGTTGCAGTTTTTTAATATCTGGCTTATTATTGTAAGGTGGTTGAAAATGAATATGTACATATAGGTACATTGTAGGAGGATTTTTTTCATGCAAAACGGTAAAGTAAAATGGTTTAACTCAGAAAAAGGTTTCGGTTTCATCGAAGTTGAAGGCGGAGAAGACGTATTCGTTCATTTCTCAGCTATCCAAGGCGAAGGCTTCAAAACTTTAGAAGAAGGTCAAGAAGTTACTTTCGAAGTAGAACAAGGTAACCGTGGACCTCAAGCTACTAACGTAAACAAGAAGTAATTTTTGAAAAAAGAAGGGCTCGCCCTTCTTTTTTTTTGCACTTTTATAGATGTCCTCCTACTTACATATCATAACAAGACTGAATTTTCATTTATTTATTCGGAGTATTTTTGTATAAAGTACATGAATAAATAAATACTGAAAATAAAGTGTTTGTGTGAAAAGGAATTTAGAAAGAGGTAAATAAATTGAAAAACGCTACACATTTCATTGTGTTTGATATTGAAAGGAATTTCAGACCGTATAAATCAGAAGATCCATCAGAAATAGTTGATATCGGAGCTGTAAAAATAGAAATAGGTACAATGAAGATAATTGAAGAATTTTCGGAGTTAGTAAAACCAAGTGCACGATTAACTCGTCATACAACAAAATTAACCGGTATTACGAAAAAAGATTTAATGGGTGTAGAAAAATTCCCTCAGATTATAGAGAAATTTATTCAGTTCATCGGCGAAGGTTCTATATTTGTTTCATGGGGAAAAGAAGATTATCGCTTTCTATCTCATGATTGTACATTATATGGTGTTGAATGCCCAAGTATAGAAAAAGAAAATAGAATTGATTTGCAAAAATTTGTTTTCCAAGCATATGAGGAATTGTTTGAACATACGCCAAGTTTACAATTTGCGGTAGAACAGCTCGCTTTAACGTGGGAAGGAAAACAGCACCGTGCTTTAGCAGATGCTGAAAATACAGCAAATATACTTCTTAAAGTGTATAGCGAGAGAGATATTAATAAGCGATACAAAAGACATGGTGAACTTGAACTTGTAAAAAACGGAAAACTAACAGAAAAAGCGAAAAAAAAGATGCGAAAATGGGTGTTTAAAGAACTAAAGAAAAATACAGAACGCCCTTTTGAATGGAGTACATTTGAAAGTGGTGACACGTGGGAAAGTATAACGGAAAGATATTATATAAGTGAAAATACAGTAGAACTCCTGAAAAAACATTTTCGTACAGCAGTGAGAAAAGCGGAACGACAGATTAGGTATTTGGCTGAGATGGAGGAGAATACAGAGGTTAAATGAATTGCTCCTCCATCTCTAACTACATACATGTAATAACAGCGTATTGATATTAAATAGGCATCAACTTGTTGTTGTGATTGTACATTATAATTACTTTGGGAGTGTTAAGACGTAATAAGAGTTTTAAACAGTATTAATAAAATAAAAATATATATAAAGAAAAGAGTGTAGTTTAATGGAAACAATCTTTAACATTTTAACTGTTTTAGTTTTTGGGATAATATTTACCACACAATTAGCATTAACTACACTTTCTTTCATAGTAAAGAAGAATTGGAAAAAACTTAATATCTCTTTAAGTTGTGGTGTATTAAAGTTTAAAATAGAAGAGTAAGATTGAGTTTTGTACAAGGGAGGTATGATAGTGGTAGACTTGGATATTAAAGATGTCACAGTAAAGATGGAATTAAACGGTGTCTTTTGGAATGAGGATCGGATTGCTGAAATGAAGGTGACTACAAAAGAAGAGCATTCTGTTATTCTTCGTCTAGTAGTTGATTTAGAAAGTAAAACTATTAGGGCGACGAGTGCGGAAATAGTGAATGGATTCTGCCCTCTGTGCAAACAGAAAAGGGACGAATGTAGTGAACTTAATGACTTGCAAAACAAAATGGAAATTTTAGAAGAAGCCTACGATTGGGTGAGAGAACATCCGGAATATCGTTTTCAATTATCTTTTTACGAGTACAATAAATTTGAGGTAGTAAAGTGAAATTTGCATTTTAACAACTTATAGAAGGACTTGGTCAACTAGAAATATTGAAGTAGATATTTCTAATGGAAATAAGCTTGTATAACAAGGAAGGGATATATTTGATTCTGCAACAAATGTCATCTTGCATCAAAAAAATTTGAAAATAAACATGTTTTATTATAAAGCAGAAAAATCAATTCTTAGTAGAATCGGTTTTTAATATAAATAAAAGAGCGCTTATTAAAAGCGCCCAGTAACAACAGTTATATGGAAGTATTTATCCCGTAAAAGCCCGATTGGTGAGGGCTAATAATTAGTGGGGGATGAACAAAACCCCACTGATTAAAGTTTCACTTTATTCAATACCGCTCGGATCAAACGAATACTGCTGCTTATTCTCAATCCGCTCAATCACATCTTGCAGCTCATCTGGCTTCAGAAACTCAATAGGAGAGAAGCCTTTTTCAAATGTAAGTGTGTCTGCTTCAATCATAAGTACATATCGATCATTTACCTTCGCAATATGTATTTGATCCCCAAAATCCGCAAGCAACGCCTTCACAGAGATATGATCGGCTTTTAGTTTTAATTCCACTTCAGGAGCATGCTCGACGATTTGAGCGGTTGCTTCCATTACTTCTTCAGTTGAAAATTGTTCCATAATTTCGCGTTTCGGACTGGCAGCCCATACTTCCATCGCTTGGTCGAATTGTTCGCGTTCTTCCGTACCTTCTTCAAATACATCTTCAATTTGGTCGTATACCATGTCCATCACTTGTGTTTTCATAATTTCAGGCATAGAGCGTTCATATTCGACGAATTTTAAGAAGTCTTCAAAGTAGCGGGCATGTGATGCTTGATGTATTTTTAGTTCGCCTACTTCAACCATTCCTTCTTCAGGCATGTACGGATATTGGATAGATTTCATATTCTTTGTTGTGATGGCCATTTCAACGTTACGAATCAGTGTTGATTCATCAGAAATAGAAGCAACCTTTGGTTCAAAGTCGCATTTCATTACGAATACGAATGGATCATCAAAGTATTTGCGTAGTTTTGCCTGAGCAATTAAAAATACACCACCACGTACAGCGCTTGTGTCAAGATATGTATAAACGAGAGGTTCGCTCATATCTTTAAAGTTTTCTTTTGTTTCTGCAAAGCGAATACGATTAAAAAGGTTGTAATGAGGGTTTGAATCAAGTTCGTGCCCTTCTTCTACAATAAAGCGACCAATTTTTGTTGGGGCTTGTTCTGTTTTTGCATGACGTTCTACTTTTCGCTTCGATATTTTTAATAACTCACCATTCAAAAATTCTTTTAAGGAACTATCTTCATATTCTTCAGCGTCTAAAGTTTGAAAATGTTTGTAGCGTTTATCAACTGCTTCACCTTTTCCTTCTACTTGTACAACATAAAAGGAAAGATAATTTATTTCAAAATCCATATTTATCACCTTGTTTCATTTCATTAACTCTTATCAGTATAGAGATGGAAAAAACTTTCGTCAATTTATATAAGGAAGGGGAAGCCCCTTCCTTTATATAATCTTTATTTTCTCGATTAAAATCCGTCTTCTAATGCTGCGAATGGAATGTTTAGTCTGTTTTCTACTGTGCGTAAACGTTGGTTTAAGCGGTTTAGTCTACGTGTATGGCGCTCAACTGTATTTTCTAGTTGACGAACTCTTTGTTCAAGCTCATTTACGCGTCTTTCTAATTGACGATTTCCAGTGCCAGGAAAAGAGATTGGAAGTTGGAATTGTCTATTTTGGTCATATGGATTCGTGTGCTCTGCTTGATCTATATAAGATTGATATTGTGTTTGTAAGTCATACTGTGGTTGTTGGTACGCATATTGATTATATGGATCATATGGATTGTAGGGATACATAATAACATCCTCCATTTCTTTAAAATAGGTTGAATTCACCATAATGTATGTGCAAAAGCGGAGCGGTGGCACGGCAAATACCTATTTATGTTGACGGGATTTCTCTTTATCCCGCTATTTGCTGGGCAATAAGACCCCCACTGATTACAGTTTCACTTTATAAAAAATAGCTTGAGGGTTTTTGATTTGTATTTCTTTTGTGTAATGGTATATACTGGATAAAAGGGAGAGTTTACATAAAAGTTACAATTCTATCAAACTCAAACTTTTATGTAAATATGTATAGACATTTATAAAAGAAAAGAGTAATTTATATAGAGTGAAAAATAACTTGTAACATTTTATAAACATATTGTAAAATGATTGTAACAAAACATACATAAAAATGAAATAAATACATAATAGTGATGTTGGGGAAAGGGAGAGAGTATATTGTTCCGTAAAGTAAAGGGTATATTAGTTGGGGTGTTATGTGTAGCTATAATGAGTGGCTGTGGTGCAAAAGTAAGTGATGTTGCATTGGTAAGTGATATTGGTGGGCACACTGTAGAGGCTAAAGCAGAAGTACAGGATACTATTAGTTTAGTTGATGGTCGAACTGGTACTGAAGTGAAAAAATTAGATTTATCTAGTTTAGGCTATTTTGAAGATGAAGCGAAATTTAAAAAGTCTGTCACAAAGGTTGTTGGTGAGATTGGAAAAAGCGTCGACAAAAAAATGGTTCCTTCACGTATAGCACCTGATGGAAGTTGGCAAGAAGGAAAACCTTCTTATGAATTAATGGAAAAAGAATTAGTAGATAAATTGTTAAATGTTGGTATGTGGGATGCTACGTATCAGTTGCCGATCGTGGAGAAAAAACCAGTCGCAACATTAAGTGATGCGCAAGGAAATGGTGCGGTAATTGGTAGATATGAAACGAACTTAGGTGGTTCAACAGGTGGCCGTATTGAGAATATTCGTTTGTCAGCAGCGAGCATAAATGGAGTTGTGTTAGCAAAAGGAGACCGTTTCTCTTTTAATTCATTAATCGGTGATACAACACCAGATAAAGGATATCAATTAGGGAAAGAAATAGTTGATGGTAAATTAGTAGATGGATATGGCGGTGGTGTTTGTCAAACATCTTCAACTTTATACAATGCAGCAGATCAAGCTGGCCTGAAAATGGTGGAGAGAACTACACATTCTAAAACGGTAGGTTATGTTCCACAAGGAAGAGATGCTACAATTGCATATCCATATTTAGATTTAGTATTTGAAAATACGAATGATGCACCTGTGAAGCTTTATATGGGCATTCAGGGTGGAAAGCTAGTTGCTGAAGTACATAAAATGAGATAAGAGTTATAAAGCCACCTTTTCTGAAATTTAGAAAAGGTGGCATTTTTATTATGAAAATAAAAATGTATATAAATTCTGACTTTTCTTATTTACATAGGATGATTTTAGTTGTATCCTTCATAGTAACGGTTATATGTAATGGAAAAATATAGGGATAAGGAGATGGAGTTATTCATGGTACAAATTCATCCGAAAACACGTATTGGTCATGTTGAATTTAAAGTGAAAGACTTAGAGCGTCAAATTGCTTTTTATGAGAATGTTGTAGGATTAGAGGTAATTAAGCAAGAGGGGAATAAAGCATATTTATCTGGAAAAGGTGGAAAGAACGCGTTACTTGTTCTTGAAAAGTTAGAGGACGGGGTACTGCAAGAACCGCGTACGACTGGTATATATCATGTAGCCTTTTTAGTTCCGACTCGTGAAGCTTTTGCTTCTGCGCTATTTGGGGTTCTTCGTAATAAGAATGTAATTGACAGCCCGGATGAGCAAGAAGGGCGTTATACATATTCAAATGAAATTTTACCAATTTCAAGGTTTAATAGTGCAAGTGATCATACATATAGCGAAGCTTTTTATTTGCAAGATTTAGAGGGGAATGGTATTGAAATTTATGCAGACCGTCCGCGTGATCAATGGGGAGAAGGATCAGGAGGAAGTACACCACTTGATTTAAAAGAATTGGCAACACTCGTTGATTATGATTTTGATGGTTTGCCTGCTAATACTGTCGTTGGGCACGTACATTTACGAATAGCTGATGTAGAGAAATCACATGAATTTTATGTGGAAACAGTAGGTTTTGAAGTACAACAGCGTGAAGAGGATTGCTTATTTATTTCAGCAGGGGGATATCATCACCATATTGGTGCAAATACGTGGAACGGAGTAAACAATCCACACCCACCAGTATATGCAACTGGACTAAAGGTATATGCTATTGTACTACCGCATAAAGAAGCGTTAGACGAAGTGAAAGAAAGATTAATAGAAAAACAACATGAAATAAATGAAACTACAAATGGGTTTGTGGTGGTAGATCCAAGTGGTATTACAGTGCAGTTTGAAATAGAAGCAGTGTAAAATAAGCGAGAAAGTGTATAATCACTTTCTCGCTTATTTGTGATTATTCATAGCTCAATCCAATATCTTCTTACTATATTCCCATCTTCCTCAGTGAAATCATCATCACGAATCCCGCCGTTATGCAAAATCGTTTTTTCAGAAGCGGTATTCACAGCGTCGCAAACGACAAGTACTTTCGTGATGTCTAACTCCTTCGTTTTTTCTAATGATAATGCTAGTAACTTCGTAGCATAACCTTTTCTTCTTTCAGAAGGGCGAATGCCATAACCAATGTGACCGCCAGCGTTAAATAAATGTTTGGTTAAACTATGACGTATATTAACAGCTCCCACAATTTTATTTTCATCTGTAACAAGCCAATATGTAGAGTCTGGTACCCAAGTTTCAGGGATATTTATTCCGTTATGCGCATCGAGAAGTTCTTGAACCATAGCTGGGAAGTTGGCAGTATTTTTTGAGATAACCCACGGGATCATTGTTTCACCGCTATCTTTCCATTCGTTATAGAAATCTAAGTATTCTTCTTGTAAATCAGTAGTAGGTGTGAGTAATGAGACGTTCATTGTTAGTAAGCTCCTTTATTTATATAGTTTTTATAAAAAATTACGATACAAAGTGAAAGCGTTTTCTATAATTTCTCAACCTAATTTCATGTAATCCATCTTTGTTTTTTTAGAAAATTAGTGGAGGTTTAAAATTAGAAGTTATTTATTTTATGTTAATATTTAAAATATTAACATAAAACGGTCGGAGTATTAAGTATATTTTAGTAGTATCCCTACATGTAAATAAAGGGATGTTTGTGATAATTTTTGTTTTATCTATCTATAATGAATGAAAGGGGGAAGTGCCCGTGAGTGTAGATTTTGATTTTATTATACGAATCGGTGTTGCTGGCTTGTTAGGAGCAATGATTGGTATTGAAAGAGAAATTCGATCGAAAGAAGCTGGATTAAAGACTCATTTCCTCGTAGCGGTAGGAAGTGCGTTAATAATGGTTGTTTCGAAATATGCCTTTTCAGATATTGTGTTTGAAGAGCATATGTCTCTAGATCCAAGTCGTATTGCAGCACAAGTCGTTAGTGGAGTTGGTTTTTTAGGTGCAGGCACAATTATTATTCAAAAGCAGGCGGTGAAAGGATTAACGACTGCGGCTGGTTTATGGGCTACTGCCGGCATAGGATTAGCAATTGGAGCGGGAATGTATGTAGTAGGCATTGGAGCGACGATTCTCGTTTTAATTGGTTTAGAAATTGTAAGTCGTATTTTTAAGGTGCAATTTTTATTTCCACAAAATATAACAGTGCAAATGTTTGTAAATAAACATGAAGCGGTACAACAAATATTAGAAACACTACAAGTGAAAGGCATCCCAATACTCTCATATGAGGTGGAAGCTTCACAGCAAGGTACAGAAACTGTTTATAAGGTAGGGATGCAACTGAAAAATATATCGTCAGAAGAAAAGAATGAGTTTATTCAGCATATGCAAACATTACCGGAAGTTACATTTATAAAGTTAAAATCATAGTGTTGAAAACGAGGATAGATGTAGCAGGAATTTTGCTATTATCTATCTTTTTTGATATAAAATGCACGGAAAGTCAAGCGTTAATTTTATATGGAATGGATACATGTGTGAACGTTACCTTATTTTTTCTCAATACAGGACAAAAAGTAAAAATAGTAAAATAATGGAGCGGGACACTAAAAATGTAAGGTAGGGGAGAGCATGAAAGGCTATTCAAAGAAAATGTTAGTAGGGGTAAGTTTTGCTAGTTTAATGTTAGGGAGTTTTCAATGGGTAAGTTTGGCAGAAGATACTAAGGGAGAGCAAGTTTCTTATCGAAATGTGCTCAAAATGGAGCCAGTCGGTGTACAACTACCAGTACAAGAATTAGCTCATTCATCGAAAGTGCTCGAAAGCAAGTCTTTTGAGAAAAGGTTACAATTTGCCGATTTATCACAAAGACCACCTGAGGTGAAAAAAGGAAGTAAGCAATTAGCTGTAGCGAAAACTTATACAATTGCCGAATTAAATCAATTAAGCAATCAGCAGTTAGTAGATTTACTTGTAACAATTGATTGGGAGCAAATTACGGGGCTATTTCAGTTTAATACAGACAGTCTAGCATTCTATCAAAATGATAGTAGGATGCAGGCGATTATTGATAAATTGAAGCAGCAAGGACAAGCCTATACGAAGGATGATTCAAAAGGGATTGAGACATTAGTAGAGGTATTACGTTCAGGATTTTATTTAGGATTTTATAATTCGGAACTTAGTAAATTAAATGAACGGAGTTATCATGATAAATGCTTACCTGCATTAAAAGCGATGGCTAACAATTCAAATTTCAAGCTGGGTACATTAGAGCAAAATAGAGTGGTATCATCATACGGAAAGTTAATAGGAAACGCTTCGAGCGATGTGGAAACGATAACATCAGCTGCAAAGATTTTTAAACAATATAATGATAATTTTTCTACATTAGTAGATAATCTTTCAGCTGGAAATGCTATTTACGATATTATGCAAGGTGTTGATTACGACATTCAATCGTATTTGTACGATACGAGGAAAGCACCGAAAGATACAGTATGGTATCAGAAAATAGATAGTTATATTAATGAATTAAGTCGTTTTGCATTAATGGGAACGATTACAGAAAAAACCGGTTGGCTTATTAATAATGGCATTTATTATACAGGTAGACTCGGTATGTTCCATAGTACAGGAACGAAAGGGTTACAAGTTGTAACAGATGCGATGAAAATGTATCCGTATTTAGGGGAGCAATATTTCGTAGCTGCTGAGCAAATTGCAACGAATTATGGCGGAAAAGATGCAAATGGTAAAGTAGTGAATTTAGATCAAATAAGAGAAGATGGAAAGAAAAAATATTTGCCAAAAACGTATACGTTTGATGATGGGGCAATTGTTTTAAAAGCTGGAGATAAAGTGACAGAAGAAAAAGTAAAACGTTTATATTGGGCGGCAAAAGAAGTAAAGGCACAATTCCATCGTACGGTTGAAAGTGATCAACCTTTAGAAAAAGGAAATCCTGATGATGTATTAACGATGGTTATTTATAATAGCCCAGCAGAATATCAATTTAATCGTCAATTGTACGGTTATGAAACGAATAACGGTGGTCTTTATATAGAAGGAACAGGTACGTTCTTTACTTATGAGCGTACGCCAGAAGAAAGTATTTATAGTTTAGAAGAATTATTCAGACACGAGTTCACGCATTATTTACAAGGTAGATATGAAGTACCAGGGTTATGGGGACAAGGGAAAATATATGAAAATGAAAGATTATCTTGGTTTGAAGAAGGAAATGCTGAATTTTTTGCAGGGGCAACGAGAACGGATAATGTTGTACCGAGAAAGAGTATTATAGGAGGATTATCATCAAATCCAGCAGAGCGTTATACGGCAGAGCGAACGTTAAATGCAAAGTATGGAACGTGGGATTTCTATAATTATTCCTTTGCTTTACAATCGTATATGTACAATAAGAGATATGATATGTTCGATAAAATACATGATCTTATTAGGAAAAATGATGTAACAGCATATGATGCATATCGCTCTACATTAAGTAAAGATGCGAATTTAAATAAAGAATATCAGGACTATATGCAAATGCTAGTTGATAATCGTGAGAAATATAATGTGCCATTAGTATCAGACGATTATTTAGCGAATCATGCATCGAAGCCAGTTTCAGATATTGCAGCAGAAATAACAGCGGAAGCAAAATTGAAAAATGTATCAGTGAAGAAAAATAAATCACAGTTCTTTAATACATTCACACTACAAGGAACATATACAGGAACTGCAGCAAAAGGAGAATATGAAGATTGGAAAACAATTACACAAAACGTTAATGATACGTTAAAACGTTTAAGTGCAAAGGAATGGACAGGCTATAAAACAGTAACAGCATACTTTGTAAATTATCGCGTGAATACATCAGGACAATTTGAATATGATGTTGTGTTCCACGGTATTAATACAGAAGAAGGTGCAAAGAATAAAGCACCAGTTGCAGTTATAAACGGTCCGTATAGCGGAAATGTAAATGAAGCAATTTTATTTACAAGCGACGGATCAAAAGATGAAGACGGGAAAATTACTTCGTATAAATGGGAGTTTGGTGATGGAGCAGTAAGTAATGAGCAAAATCCAACTCACGTATATACAAAAGAAGGAACGTATACGACGAAATTAACGGTAACAGACGATAAAGGAGCAACTAATACTGCTACAGCGACTGTAACTGTTCAAAAGAAAGAAGATAACAGTGTAGAAAAAGAACCGAATAACTCATTCCAAACAGCAAACAAATTGCAGTTAAATCAAGTTTTACGTGCTAGTTTAGGAAATGGCGATACAAGTGATTTCTTTGAAATTAATGTGGAGACTGCTAAAAACCTTCAAATTAACGTAACGAATGAAAATAATATTGGAATGAACTGGGTACTTTATTCTGAAGCAGATTTAAATAATTATGTTACGTATGCTCAGCAACAAGGGAATAAACTAGTAGGTAGTTACTATACGTATCCAGGGAAGTATTATTTACATGTGTATCAGTATGGCGGGGGGACAGGGAATTATACGGTGGAAGTGAAGTAGTAAAAGGGAAGTTATCTTGTTCAATGAATGGAAAAAGGTCTGTACTTTAATGAAAAAACAACTGCAGGCAATGTCTCTAATGATAATAACAAATTAAGTGTCGCGAGATGTTATATTTATATTAAACCAATTTAATCAGTAAATAAGATAAAATAGATGAACTAGTATTTCATCACGATGTAAGAAAAGTTATAAATATTAAGTGTTTTTAATTGAATTAAACTAAAGGATCAGAGTGTATCTGTAACAATAGATAGGCTCTGATCCTTATTATATTTAATTAACGCATATGAATTTAAGATAATTAATAAGTAAGCTAGCTAGCGGGATTCTTAAAATTCATTTATGTAATTAACTAAACAGAAAATTGTTATCACATTAGCAAGGGATACTAATAGAAAAGCGTGTCCCTTTACCTAATTCACTCTCTATTTCTATATCTCCGTTTAATTCTCTAATAATACTATAAGCAATCATAGTACCAAGCCCAGTTCCTTTTTCTGTTGTTGAATAGAATGGCAAAGCAATTCGTTTTATTTGTTGAGATGACATCCCAATTCCTGAATCAATAATATCAATTATGATATTTCCTTTTACTTTTTGTATATTTATTTGTAATAATCCACCATTTTTCATAGCCTCAATTCCGTTTTGGATGATGTTGTTTAGACAGAGTTTGAATTTTTCGGGGTCCCCATTTATATAAAAGGAATCTGTACTATTTTGTTTGATTTCAACTTTGTATGATAGAGCGAGTGGTGAAATAGTATCTTTCACCTGATTTAAAATGTGATTAATATCTATTTTTTCTTTTAGGGTATTCTGTGGTTTGGTTAAAGATAAATAGTTATTAATAGTAGATTGTATTTGCTGCATTTCAATTAACATGATTTCTAAGTATTGATCCTGAGATAGCTTAGAGGCATGTTTTTCATTTAATAATTGAGTGAATCCATGTACCGTGGTTAGTGGATTGTGGATTTCGTGTGCAATTGACGCTGCTAGTTCGCTAGCTATATAAAATTTTTCAGCCCGTTGCAGTTTTTCTTTCATTTTATATTTCTCAATCATTTCCTCTATAAAATAAACTGATAATAGTACTGTGAAAATATTAATGACTATATAATTTAATAAAAATTCTATGAGAGTAGAGTCTATTTTACCTCCTGTATTTATTTGAGTTACAATACCGCAAATAGAAAGGGAAGCTGTACATACTAAAATAAGAAGTAAGCTTAATAATATCTTTTTTTCTTTAAAATACATAGGTAATAAGTAACGAAAGAGCATTGTTATAACAGAAATGATAGTAAAGATAATAAATGATGGAAGAACGCCATTTCCGCCTAAGTAAAACCGGTAAGAAAGATATAAAATTCCTATAAAAACAATGTTTTTTGTATTTCCATATAGAAAAACTAATATTATAGGAATAAAACGTAAATCATAAATAAATCCCACATGTAAATGAAAAGGAAAAGTCATACAAAAAATAATAGAAATGGAGGAAAGGATAGAAAATAACATATTATTACATGTTATTTTTTCTTTAAACTCTAGCCAAAATACGTGATAGCTAAGGATACAAATTATTATAATAAAGGTATTTAATAAAAGAGTAGAAATTCCCATAGTTTTGCATCTCCGATAGTTTGTAAGTAGAATTATGTATGAGTTGGACATAGATGTTTAGTATTAGTAGACTTTTTATCTAAAAAAGGAAGGGTACTTGAAAAGTGCTGTTATATTACTCGTATTAAAATTGATAAGGAAAATAGAAAAAAATAATAGATAAAAAATCTATTTAAATTTATGTACATATGAAATCATAAACTAACTTTTGTATAGGTGAAATTTGGATTGAGTTACTGATAAAATAAGTCTTTTTAAGTATGAATATTCTGTGAAAAAGATATGCGTGGTGACTCCTGTTTTGTAGCCTTCGTTATATTAACATGGAATATATCAAATTACAAAGTGAAATTTTAGAAAAATTTTATTAGTACATTTTATCTGAAATAGAAATGCTATTTATTTGAGTATTTTGGTACTTACTCGTATAAAACTTTGTTAGAAAAAGACTTTAAAATTTACATGTTTTTTATGAAGTGTAATATTGTAGCTTTATCTATGGGGCTTTCTCAATAACTATTAAGGCGAAAAGTTAAAATATATAGGTTTATAGATATGAATTATTACATAAAAACGCACTTAAAAAAGGATGTATGATGGTAATAGAATACAAACATCAAGGGGGAACTTAAAATGAAGTTAAATAAACTAGTGCTTAGTTGTGGAGTAGTTTCAGCATTAACACTTGGTGTGTTAGGGAATAATACTTATGCTGAAGAAGTACACAAAACGAATGATCCAATTCATGTAGTTGAACATGTTTCTGCAGACTTATTATTAACCCAAACAATGAATTATAGTGGCGAGGCTGTAACTTCTTTCGTATATGATGGGAGTACTGACTTAAGCTTCTCTATGAAAAATAATGGTCAAAATACAATGGGATATAGTGTAAAAGGTCCAAATACAGAGCTAATTGTTGGTGGTTATATAAAACCTGGAGAACAACAAATTAATGTTACAAATGTACGGAATGCTTTATCTCCATTACCGAATGGAACATATAAAATTTACGTTTCAAATGATGATGGTTCTAAGGGGCAATTCCAAGTTTCAGTAAGATCTATGAATTAAATTTAAAACGCTTTGTTTTTAAGTTAATTTAATCTTTGCTTATTGGAAAGAAGCTAAAATGAATTGAGAATTACCGATAAAAATGAAAACGAGCACCTTATCTAATTGTGAGAGGGTGTTCGTTTTTTGCTATTAAACAGAAAATAATTATAAATATATTTTGATATCCCCATTGCTAACCTACTAGATTGTGTCAACGAGAGAATGTCTACTATAAAAGATATTTAAATAAAGATGATGTAACATTCCGCTAAATTATATGGGGAAATAGAAAAACCACCCTTATATGAGTGGTTTTTAGTAATTATTTTTAGGTTATACATTTAAAATTAGGCTAAGTTATAGAAATAATAAACATTTAATCCGTTGTTATTATTTTGGTTCTGGATAATGATTGTAGTATGAGATTCTAATAAATTCTTGGTAGACATTTGTTAATTTGGCATCTCTAAGAGCATCGTTGAATTTTTGCATACGTACACTCCCTTGAGCGTAGCCTCCACCTGGAGTATAAGGGTTTCTAGCTTCAAAGTCATCCAAAAATACTTTTAATTTTTTATAGTCTTGAGATTGATAGAAAGCCACGGCCTCTTCAGGAGTGACATCAAAGTAAGAGGATGACGTTGAGTTATAAGAAGCTGCTTGAGCAGTAGGTGCCTCTAGCATAGTTGCAGCTCCACCGAACATAGTAAGCGCCATAGAAGATACAATAATTTTTTTAAACATAATAAAACCTCCATGTAGAATATTAGATTAATAGTAATCCTGTAATCATTATAGTTACAACGAAAAAGATTATCAAATGCAATATTGCATAATATATCCCGTTATTTTTGGGCAGTAAGACTCCCGCCCAAAAATTCAATGAAAGCAAAGAAGTTAGGTGGGAATCGGGCGGATTAAAGTTTCGCTTTATTATTTGAACGAGAAGTCACCTTTATATTTAAATGGAGGAGTGTAATAGATTAAAAGAGGTGTATAAATTACTCAGGTTAACAAGAAAATGAAAAGGCTATTTTTAATAGGGGAAAGCTTAATAACTGGAGTAAAGGAATTGCTATTTATATATTTAACATACATATTTGTCTTTTAAATTGTAGGCGTGTTTTAGAATTTGTATATAGTAAATTCGTTAAAAAACTTGATAAATAATAAAATGTGTAAATTTTTTGACTATTTTATTAAAATTATTTAATATTTGTAATTTATTGTTTTATAATGATAATTGGGTCGATCGTGAATGTTTTAGATATTGCGATATATACTCGGATTAATTTATTTTAGGGAGGTTACAAAATTGGGTAAGAGAGTCATTATAAGAGTTTTTACATTATTATCAGTACTGGCATTATTCCTTAATGTATTTTTACCTAGGGCTAGTGCAGAGGTTATGACGCATGAGAAATATTCAATGGACTGGAGTTATAGTAATAGTCTAGGTAAGTACATTCGCACTGAAATGATTAAAAATTCAAGTGGTCAAATTGCTTATTGCTTAACCCTTGGATTAAAATCACCAAATGGTGAAGATCTTCCTGAAATGGGGAAAACAGATAATGTAGTATATAGAGTCTTATTAAATGGTTTCCCGCAAAAAAGTGCTGAACAGCTGGGAGTAGCTAATAAAAATGAAGCGCATTATGCAACGCAACTTGCGGTTTGGAATGCATTAGGTCAACTCGATGTAAATGAATTAAAACATGAGAATAAAAATGTTGAAAAAGCAGCTAAGGCTATTATTAGTAATGCTAACAATAGTGAAGAGACTCAAGATGTTTTTATGAATGTGATTCCTGCTGAAAAGCAAAAAGCAGAATTAAAGGGTGAATTCTTCGAAACAAATCTATATTCAGTACAAACAAATGCTAAGAGTGGTTCTTATAAGGTAGTAGCGAAAAATGCACCTAATGGAGTTAGAATTGTTAGTGAAAATGGAGAAGTGAAAGATCAGCTTTCAGTTGGAGAAAAATTTCGTATCCAAATTCCTAAGAATACAAAAACGGGTGAATTTAATTTAAGTGTTGCTGCTAATTTAACTAAAGTTCAAGCAATTGCTTATCGTGGTACGGATACTGTTCAGAATGCTACAGTACTATTAGAGAGAAATGAAGAAAAGCTTAGTAGTGATCTTGCAGTAAATTGGGAAGCAGCTGGTTCTTTAAAAATTAAAAAGGTTGGAGAAAATGGAGAAGTTTTAGCTGGTGCAGTATTTGAGGTCTTTAATGCAAATAATGAATCAGTCGGAAAAATCACGACTGGTGCTGATGGTATGGCAGAATTAAACAACTTACCAATTGGTACTTACACATTAAAAGAAATTAAAGCACCAACAGGCTATGTTTCAGATGATAAACCACAAACTATTGAAGTTAAGACAGGGGAAACAGGAGCTGTCCAAATAGTAAATAACAAAGTAAAAGGTAACATCGAAATTAAAAAGCTTAGTGATTCAGGAAAGATTTTACCAAATGTTGAATTCACAGTCTTCACTGAAGATGGAAAAGAAGTGAAAAAAGTAGTAACAAAAGAAAATGGAATTGCAAACGCTGAAGATCTTACGTATGGTAAATATTATTTCTTAGAGACAAAAACACCTAATGGATATATTGGAAATAAAACAAAGTATCCTTTTGAAATTAAAGAGCACAATAAAACACTTACTTTTACAGTGGAAAATACCGAAGTGAAAGGTAGTGTAAAATTACTAAAAGTAGATAATGAAGATATTAGTAAAAAATTAGAAGGTGCAGCATTCGAGCTAAAAGATGCAAATGGAAAAGTAGTTGGGGAATATAAGACAGATAAAAATGGTGAGATTAACGTCAAAGATTTAGCGTATGGTAAATATTCATTTGTAGAAAAGGCTTCTCCAAATGGTTACGTTCTTGTTAAAGAACCGATTATGTTCGAAATAAAGGAACATGGAAAGGTTATTGAGTTATTGGCAGTTAATCACCTTATCAAAGGTGATCTAGAAATTACAAAGGTAGATGTAGCTGATGGAAATAACAAGCTTCCAAATGCAGAATTTACGATTTATAACGAAGCAGGAAAAGAAGTAGTAAAAGGAAAAACAGACGATAAAGGAATCGCTAAATTTGAAAAGTTACCATTTGGAAAATACACATATAAAGAAACTGTTGCACCAAACGGTTATGTATTAAATGAAGAAACGCTTTCTTTTGAAATTAAAGAGAATGGTCAAATCATTAAACACGTTGTCAAAGATGAGAAGATTCCTTCAATTAAAACAACAGCATCTGATAAAAAAGATGGTACAAAAGAAATGCACACTTCTAAGTCTGTAACAATCCAAGATAAAGTGGAATTCAAAGACCTACAAGTAGGTAAAGAGTACACTTTAAAAGGTAAATTAATGGATAAAAAGACTAATAAACCATTCGTTGTAAATGGTAAAGAAGTAACAGCTGAAACGAAGTTTACACCAAAAGAAGCAAATGGTTCTATTACATTAGACTTCACATTTGATGCAACTGGTTTAGAAGAAAAAGAAGTAGTAGTATTTGAAGAGTTACTGAAAGACGGAAAAGTTGTTACGACACATGCTGATATCAATGATAAAGATCAAACAGTTAAGTTCGTTAAGCCATCAGTAAAAACAACTGCTACAAACAAAGCTGATGGTGGAAAAGAGATTCATTCAAAGGATTCTATCACAATCCAGGATAAAGTGGAGTACACTAACTTAGTTGTAGGTAAAGAGTACACTGTAAAAGGAAAATTAATGAACAAAGCTATTAACAAACCATTACTAATTGATGGTAAAGAAGTAACAGCTGAGACTAAATTTACTGCAAAAGAAAAGAACGGTTTTGTAACATTAGACTTTACTTTTGTTGGTGCTGAACAGCAAGGAAGAGAAGTAGTTGTGTTCGAAGACTTATTACATGAAGGGCAAGTAATTGTAACTCACGCTGATATTAACGATGTAGGTCAAACAGTTCGATTTGTAGAGCCTTCTATTAAAACGACAGCTACAAATAAAGCTGATGGTTCTAAAGAGTTAGACGCTTCTAAAACTGTAACAATCCAAGATAAAGTGGAATACAAAGACTTAATCGTGGGTAAAGAGTACGTAGTAAAAGGTAAACTAGTGGATAAAGCAACAAACAAGCCATTATTAGTTGATGGTAAAGAAGTAACAGTAGAATCTAAGTTTACTGCTAAAGAGAAAAATGGTTCTATCACACTAGATTTCACATTTAATGCTTCTGTATTACAAGGTAAAGAAGTAGTAGTATTTGAAGAACTGTATCAAGATAATATATTAGTAGCTATTCACGCTGAAATTGAAGATAAGGGACAAACAGTGAAATTTAAAGAGGGAAAATCGGAACAACCAAAACCAGAACAGCCAAATTCAGGTGAAAATACGCCAACACCAGAGCAACCTAACGAGCAAGTAAAAGAACAACCACAACTTAAGAAAGAAATTCAATCTAAAATTGGATGGTTACCGCAAACAGGTACTAATCTTACAAGTTGGATCTCTATGGCTACAGGAGCATTACTGTTAATTGTTGGTGGAGTGATTTTCTTAAAACGTAAAAATGCATAGAAATTAAAAAATAAGCACATCTGTTTTTATAACAAGATGTGCTTATTTTTATCATTTTAGCCAAGAAGACTCCTATATTTAAGCGTGAATGGCATTTAAAATAGCAACCATATTTTATAGGTAATTTTGAACAGTTAAAAGAAATATTACAGGAGGGTGAAAAGCAAGGAGTTTTTCATTTCTTCTCCATAAATCATACAATACATTGGATCACTTCTATTGTTTTATTTCCAAAGTTTAAAAAGTTTATTGATTTTTTAGGACCAAATGAAACGAATGATACAAATCATGAATGGATGCCAGAAAACTTAGTGGACAGGATTGTTACTGCATTAACAGATAAACCTAATGTGTAAATTATTCAGTGTTTATGAATTCTATTATTACTATTTAAAGCCTAATTTCTCAATGTATTGTAGAGAAATTAGGCTTTTTTTATCAATTCATTAAAGTTCTTATAATGCAAGGACTCAAGTTAATGATTATATTTTCAAGTATTCGTTTTGAGCTACATAGATATAGTTTTCGTTGCAACTGTTTGTTGAAATATTTTATCATGCTCAACAATAACCATTGTGGGATTAAATTGTTGAATAAGTTCTTCAATCTGCATGCGGGAATAGATATCTATAAAATTTAGTGGTTCGTCCCATATATATATATGAGCTTTTTCACATAAACTTTTAGCGATAAGCAGTTTTTTCTTTTGTCCACCAGAATAATGAGATATATCTTTTTCAAATTGAATTCGGTCAAAGTCCATCTTACTTAGGATGGACTTAAATAAGGTTTCATCAATCTTGTGCTCTTCAATAAAGCCTGATAGTGATCCCTTCAAATGAGAAGTATCTTGTTGGACATAGGAAATGATGAGTCCTGTACCTAAAGTAACTAAGCCTGTATGCTGTATCGGATGTCCTAGAATTAGTTTTAGGATACTACTTTTTCCGCTCCCATTCGTTCCATCAAGTACAATTCGGTCACCTTGTTCAACTATGAAGCTAATCGGCTCATTCACAATTTGATCATTGTACTTAACGGACACGTCAACTAAAGTAACCAATTCATTTGATTTAAATTGCAATTGTTCCAATTTTAATGACTCAGTTTTTTCCACATTTTTTAGTAATTTTGATTTTTCCTCAATAGCTTTTTGTTGCCTTGATTCAAGGTTTTTTGCTCTTTTCATCATCTTGGCTGCTTTATGACCTACAAACCCCTTATCCAACTTAGAGCCTGAATTCCTCGTTCCATTTTTTGAAGCTTCCACGTCATTAGACCAACTTGCTGAACGTTTGGAAGACTGTTTTAATCGCCCTATGTCTTTTTGTAGACGCTCATTTGTAGCCTTCTCGTGTTCTTGCTGTCTATCAAAATTTAACTTCCAAGAAGAATAGTTACCACTTTGAACTTCAATATTTGCTCTATTAATAGATAGGATATGGTCAACGCACCCATCTAAAAAGATTCTGTCATGTGAAATTAAAATAAATCCTTTTTTCTTCCTTAGATAATCGGAGACTATCTTTCGTGCATCTGTATCTAAGTGATTTGTTGGTTCATCAATTAATAGAAATTGACCCGCATTTAAAAACAGTGCAGCAAGCAACACTTTTGTTTGTTCCCCATTTGATAATGTTTTAAATGGTCTGTACATGACCTCAGCATCAACATTTAAATAGGATATCTCACGTAGAAGTTCCCAATCTGCGGCTTGGGGACAAATTTCTTCAAGGATTTCATGAGTGAATTTGTTCTTATCTGAAACAGAGTAGGGGAAGTAATTGAATTCTACTGAAGCAAGGATTTTCCCGCTATACTCATAATTCCCTAACAATAAATTAAAGAATGTCGTTTTACCTCGTCCGTTTCTACCAATAAATCCTAGCTTCCAATCCGTATCTATTTGGAAGTTTACACTTTCAAAAATATTATCAAAGCTACCTGGGTATGAAAAAGTTAAGTCTTGGACCTTTATCATTGACATAATAATTCCTCCTTTATATATCGAAACGTTTCATATAAAGTCGGAACATCCATCCATTTTTTAATTCCTCTATATAAGTTTGATGGATATTAACGACTTATATAGAGCATTACATGTGTAACAATAGTATCTGAAGTACTCATTTTTCTCGCTCCTTTATTTGTGAAGTACATTTAACAATTAGTAAGTTTCAACTAAGACAAACGGGAATAAAAAAATCCCCCAATTTGTAATCGGAAGGATTAGTCTTTCGTCTATACTTAATAAGTACTTATTAATCATTTGAATCATGACAAATAAAGTATGAACTGAATTTTAAAAATGGATAGACTAACCCTATATTTTGTAGTTTGAAGTTATAAAATTCAACTTAAAATATAAATTAGTTAATCATTATTCATCCATCATTCCTTTCATAATTCTATTTTTAGAGTAACATTCTTTTTAGGGAGATGCAATATTGGCTTCAATTTCATCTAATTCTAAATCATTTATAATTCTTTGAGTAAGGAGATAAAACTTTACCGCCCTTTTTATAAACATCACATTTTTGTTCAATAGGTCATGTCTTTTGTCCGTTAAAAAGGGAGGATATGAAATTGACATCAACTTTTTGTGTAACTATAATAGTTACAGTTTGTTTCGTAAACTAATTTGAATTTCTATTTTAATGATAGTATATTTTCATTCCTTTTTAAGTGTGACAGATAGCAACTATAATCCAATAGAGGAGTAGATTCTATCTCATATGTAAAGAGTAGATAAGTTGTACCCGCCAAATTTACGATGCGCAAATACTTAAAAAACTACATTTTTCAGCTTATCCTTTTTAGAATCCTCAGTATTAATAATTGTAAACATCTACAAAAAGTTAACAAGACTGTTGTATGTAGAAAGAAATCTTTTAAAAAGGTCATAATATGGATAATAGGTAGCACACATTTAAATTTAGTAGGAGTTGTGCCACTATCAAGACATTTTTTAATAAAAGTATAGAAAAAACTCAAGAAGGTGAGTCCATTGCGTAAGCATGCATATGTGCAATTTTATGTATTGATATTGGCTTTAATAGCTTATATAAGCTTTTGCTTTATATTTTTATTTGTTTTTCCGAATCATTATTTCGTATCAGATTTTAATATCCGACTATCATCTTTAGTCGTTGAAACTACTGTATTTATCTCATTACTGTATTCTATATTATCCCAAAAAATTAAGTTAGGAGTATTCTGGGTTTGCATTACTATTGCAATAGGGTGTTTTTTGATAGGAAATTTCATATCCGCTTTTCAAGTACTTAATGTAGAATTACCAATACAAAATTTTAATATTTCTGATGTATTTCTACTGTTTTTCTTATTCTTCTTTCTTTTTGCGTTCTTTTATAAAATTATGATGGAATGTAATAAATGGGAGAAAGCATATTTACTTTGTGATTTATGCATTGTTGTTACTGCTATTTTTACATTAGAGTGGTACCTATTTAATAAACCATCTGCAAATATTTTATTCTTATCAATTGGAGATGTTTTTCTCTCATTTATTTTTCCGATTATAGATTTATTGCTTCTATTACTTGGAGTTACACTGATCTTTCGTCCTGCTATTTTCAATGCAAAAAGTAAATTGTTTATTTTTATCCTAGTATTAACTGGATTGGCTATTACGGACTATTTGTATTTTTACTTACAAGGTGATTTGTCAGAGCGTTCAGTTATATTTTTAAGGTGTTTGTATAGAGTTTTCCTATTATTTATCGCTATTGCTGCTACAATCCAAAAGAATACTTCTTCTAAAAGAAATTATTTTATTATTAATCCGACATTTGGAGAGAAACTTCTTGGTATATTCCCTTATCTTGCAGTTGCAGTCTTAATTGGCTTTACTTTGAAAGAGCAAACTTCTTCAGCTACATTAATTACGGGAAATTGTATTGCTTTTGTATTTGTACTGATTCGTCATACAATCGTACGAATGCAAAACAAAGAGTTAACTAAAACATTAAAAGTGTTTAATAATCAATTAGAACAAACAGTATCTCAAAGAACAAGGGATTTAATAAATAAATCTAATGATTTAGTAAAAAATCAAGAGAGATTTAAGTCATTATATGAGTATCATCCGGATCCTATTTTAACGATTGATTCAAGCGGTATCGTATTAAATATAAACCAGGCTGGAAGTATGTTATTAGGAAAAGAAAGTGCTGTATTGATAGGGAAAGAGTGCTTCTCTATTTTTTTAGATGAAGATAAATCTGAATTGGAAGCAGCTATAAAGAAAGGGAAACGATGTAGTTCATCTTCACTACAGTTACGTGTGAAAAATAACAATGAGAAAGATATACTCTTTTGGTATGTCACTATAGTTCCTATTATGATAGAAGGACAAACCTTTGGGAGCTATGTAATGGTAAAAGACATAACAAGGATGAAACAACAACAGGAAGAGATAAATTACCTTGCATTCCATGATACGGTGACGGAGATTGGAAATCGTATATTCTTCCAACAAGAATTAGATAGATCTATTAAGCGTGCACAAAAAACACAGGATAAGTTTGGGCTCCTGTATATTGATTTAAATCGCTTTAAGACTATTAATGATACATTGGGTCATTCGATTGGTGACAAGGTTTTAAAAGAAGTTGCCAAACGTTTTAGGACATGTCTGTCACCGACTATTCCTCTAGCAAGAATAGGTGGTGATGAGTTTGCGATCATTGTCCATAACCAAACAGAGCAACAGCTATTGGATTTGTGTAAAACTCTATTTCGTATAACTGAAGAACCATTTGTAGTAAATCAGCATAGTTTTTACTTATCTCTTAGTATAGGAATAGCAGTGTATCCATTTGGAGGAATAAATACTACTACACTTTTACAACACGCTGATATCGCTATGTATAGCGCAAAGGAAAAAGGTAACAATGCTGTTTGTATGTATGACGAGACATTATCTCAAAAAGTAACTCGTCGATTACGATTAGAACAGGATTTACCAAATGCAATTGAAAATAATGAGTTGTTTTTATTGTATCAACCACAAATTGATAGTAAGGCAGGTAAGGTTATTGGTGCAGAGGCTTTAATACGTTGGCAACATCCAGAGCTTGGACTGATTTCTCCTTTTGAGTTTATACCTATCGCAGAAGAAACGGCGCAGATTATTTCAATTGGGAAGTGGACGTTACAGAAAGCGTGTCAACAACTGAAAGAATGGCATTCTGCGGGCTTTTCAAATCTAAAGATGGGGATAAATTTATCAGCTATAGAGTTTGAACAGAAAGATTTTGTTCAAACCATTATATCTACCATAGAAGAGATAGGAGTACCTGCTAATTCGATTGATTTGGAATTAACAGAGCGAATAGCAATGGTAGATGAAAAGGAAACCTTATCGAAGTTAAAAGCATTAAAATCATATGGTGTACATTTATCAATTGACGATTTTGGTACAGGTTATTCTTCATTAGCGTATCTGCCTCTTTATCCAATTGATACTTTGAAAATTCCAAGAGAATTTGTTAATAGGATTGGAACTTCTACTGATGGAGATGAAATTATACAAACCATTATTTCACTTGCTCATACTTTAAACATGAAAGTGATAGCAGAAGGGGTAGAAACGAAGGAACAATTAACAGTGTTACAACGTAATGCATGTTATCTAATTCAGGGCTATTACTACAGTAAACCTGTAAATGAAGATGAATTTATTGGTTTTTTAAGTACAATACAAAATGAATAAGTGAAAAATCAGTATATGTATGAAATAAAGTGAAAAGACGATCTATCCATATGGATTTGAGCGTCTTTTCACTTTATTTTCAGTAGTTATGCAGCAAGGTTTCAGCCTTTGAAAGTAAAATAAGTATCTATATTCCTTGTATTTAGGGCTAATGGGATATGAGGTGAAAGTTGCTTCTTGTGAAACCGCATTAGGGACAGCTCGTATATTCTTAAAGCAATTTGAAAAAGCGGAAGAACATTTCAATCGTTCCATTGACCTTTTGCAAAAACATAATGAAGAAAAATTGATTTTAATAGTAAGGCATAATCTAGGACTATTATATGCAACTCAAAATTTATCTAAATTAGCAATTCGTCATTTATCAGAAGTCACAGAGAAGAATATTGCCCATTTTAAAGCAGTGTTCTTACAAGCGCGTGAACACTATAAGCTAAGAAAAACAAATATTGTAAAAGAACTTATTGAAAAAGGATTAGCAGTTTGTATGGAATTAGGAAATGAAGAGTATGTATATCATTTCAATATTTTACGTTCTCTTAATGAAGATGAAGCAATTAAACTCTTAGAAGAAGTGAAAAAAGTATTTCTCACTTCGAAAAGCAAGGTTTATGGGATTTCGTAGAAGAATATGCAGATCTAAAAAAGGAAGAAATTATACAATAATCACATGTTATCATTTTTAATAGCTAATTAACAAAAGGACTCCAATTATGGAGTCCCTTTGTTAATGGGATAATGCTTTAGTTTATCTAATTATAACAATATTTGTAAAAAGTGTAAAGGACTCCTAGTTTGGAGGGGGAATTATTTAATCTTTTTTATTTAATAAAAGGGATGATATTTAGTTATCTGCGCTTCTTAATTATGTTTTTTATCACAATTTGAAGTAAATTTCAGTTAATCTTATTTATTTTATAGGAATTATAAGTTATACTAAAAGTAGGTGCAAAATGTACCATTTGAAAAAGAGTGCATTGCAAAAAGGAATCCGTAAAGGATTCCTTTTTTGTTTCTTTTAAAATGAAGCAACGTTCTAATTATCTCTTTCTTTTTTATGAATGAACTACCAATGTATAAATTTAAAAGGTATTTTTGGAAAATTGCCATATTCCTGTAACAAAACAAAGGTATGTTATGTGTGTTAAATATAAAGAGAAAGAAGGAAAAGTTGTGAAAAAAGTTTTGCCAATTGTTGCGTTATTAGGCATGATGAGTTTTGGGGTACAGGAAATGAATGTAAGAGCTGATACATGCCACAAGGGCGATTCAAAAATTAGTTTTTGGGATTCGAAAAGAAAGGGTACTAATTTCATGAATAGTACGTCATTACCTGAAAACTATAAAAGTGCAAAAGAAGCTAATATTGAATATGTACGTTTAGCACCTGATAAATGGGCAAAAGATAAAGATTTTCTATTTGAGGATAAACCAGATACTTCTGGAAAGGATTTTCTGATAGGTAATGCAGATAACTATCGGGGATTAGTAAAGGAAGATCTAGAAAAATTAAAGGCGGATTTAGATGCCGCACAATCACAAGGAATGAAAGTCGTTCTTACAATGTTATCCTTACCTGGTGATCGATGGCGCCAATTTAATAATAATAAGAATGACGACAGAATATGGGAAGAAGAGAAGTATCAAGAACAAGCAAGTCAATTTTGGAAGGACCTCGCTCTGGAACTAAAAGATCACCCCGCGGTGGTTGGGTATAATATTATAAATGAACCACATCCAGAAACAGCTAAAAATAATAGATATAATGATTTTTGGACGGAAGATTACGAGAAATGGTATGCAAAAGTAAAAGGAACGACAGCTGATTTAAACAGATTTTATGAAAAGGTGATTAACTCCATTCGTGAAGTGGACAAAGAAACACCGATTATTTTAGATTCAGGTTTATATGCTACTCCATGGGCCTTTAAATATTTAAAACCAGTAGAGGATAAAAAAACACTATACGCATTTCATATGTATGAACCATATGAATTAACGAGCCAAGGTGAAAAACAAAACAAGGAATATCAATATCCAGGATTAGTAAAAGTAGGAGACTTAGAGAAACCTGTAATGTGGAATAGACAGGGATTAGAGAAGTTTTTGAAGCCAATTCAACAATGGTCTAAGAAAAATCATGTACCATCTAATCGAATTATTGCAGAGGAGTTTGGAATTAACCGTACTGTTCCAGGTGCTACCCAATACATGCAAGATCTTATTTCTATCTTTAACCAAAAAGGATGGCATAAATCATTCTATGCATTCCGTGAAGACACATGGACAGGGATGAATTATGAATTGGGAACAGAAAAAATAAAATGGGATGAAGAGGGTAAACCGATGCGTCAAGATAATTCACTCTGGGATGTAATAAAAAAAGATTTACAAACGCGTAAATAGTTTAGAATATTAGGTTTAAGGACTAAATAAAAGCATCTAATTCAAATAGAATTAGATGCTTTTTATTTCGAAAAAAGGTGGAGTTGAATTAAAGGTTCCATCTTTTCTTTTGCATAAAGAGTACCAATCAGGTTTATTTACAACGAAAAATAAGATTTTTAGAGAATAGCTTAGAAAAAAATTGTGGAGGTTCAAACAAATGTGGTCACAATTGTTTAAACCTTTAAAGTAAAAAAAATTTATGAATTTTTCGTGAGATCCCAACCTTTAAATGTTGTAATTTATTTACTTATTTCTCCAATTGGATATATTTCTCTAATTGGATGGAAGTTTAGAATACAGAATCAAAACATAATAGGCTGTTATCGATGAGTTTATCGTAAAGTTGTTATTTAATGTGTCATCAAATAACATTTATATACAATAATACATAAAGAAAAGGAGATATTTATGAAAAAATATAGAGTAATAGACACAATTTAAATAGTATGAATAGTTTAGATTGTAAAAACATGGAGAAGAAAACAAAAAAACTTAAGAGTACTAAGGAAAAATGAGGGAGATAATATGGGGAATAATTCAAAACATAAAACTAGAAAAATACTTGCGGCCACTGCTACAGTAACTATGCTTGCGACTGGAATGATTTTTTCATCGGATGTCTTTGCGGAGCAAAAGGAGCAGCAAAAAAATTTATCGACATCATTGCAAAAAGAAAAGTCAGTTAAATCAGAAAATAGAACATTTACAGTCCCAGGAAAAGGGGATGTTGAGGTACTGAAACAACAGGAAAGAAAAAGTATGGCATTTAGTCCATATGAACCAACTGGTTTATATGCAAAGCCAAATGAACAAATAACGATTAATGTAGAAGGTAATCAAGATATTCAGGTATATATTGGAACTTATTCGTATGATGCTTCTTGGAGAGAAGATTCTAAGATAAAATCATTTACATTAAAACCTGGTATAAACACAATCCAATCTCCAAGTGGGGGGATGATTTATTTTTATAATAAACAACAAGGGGGTACCATTCGAACAACAATCACAACAGGTGGAACGACTACGCCTTTCTTTGAACTAGGAAAGCATACGAAACAAGATTTAATAAACATGCTGGACCAATATCCTAATGCACATGCAGTGGAGTTAAAAGGAGAACGTGTATTAATTACGGCCAGCCTTGCACGTGTTAAGAAATATTTGTTGGGTTCTAATACAGATCCTGTACAACTCTTAAAAAAGATGGATGAAGCTACTCGAATTCAAGACAAAGTAGCTGGATTATCCGAAGAACAAGTAGATAAACATTATGTTCATTACGTAGAAGAAAATCATTCTCCCGATTATTATATGTATGCAACTTCTTATCGAACAGCATATGTAGGAGATGCAATCCAATACGTGTTAGATATTAATAAATTTATAACAGATGGTTGGGGCCCTTGGCATGAGGCAGGACATTTGAGACAACAATCGCCCTGGAAGTTTTATAATATGACAGAAGTACAAAATAATATATACAGCCTTTCTGTAGAAAAAGCATTTAATCAACCATCCAACTTAGAGAAAAGTGGAATTTATCCAAAAGCATTTCAATATCTAGAACAAGTGAATAAAAATTATGATGAAATTAGCGATGTTTTTGTAAAGCTTGTTATGCTTTGGCAACTACAGTTAGCGTATGGAGAGGATTTCTATCCTAAATTGCATCAATTGTATAGAGACATGCCTTCAGGTGAACTTCCACAAACTGATGAAAATAAAAAACAATTATTTATGATTTCAGCATCAAAAGTAGCCAAACAAAATTTGATTCCTTTCTTTGAGAAGTGGGGATTACGTCCAAATAACGATACCATTCAAAAAGTAGCTGCATTAGGATATCCAATTTTAACAGCAGAGATTTGGAAGGGGACGGATTCTAATCCAATTAAACCAGATATGCCTAATGTAAATAATATTTTAGAAGGAAACCAGTTTGCATGGTCGCTAAAAGGAATTAGTGATTTCGAGTTTGCAAAAATTAATTTCAATAAGTCGACAGAAGAAATGCAAGTAGACTTAAAAGCAGGCGTACCGCATCATTATTTTAATGAAACATATGCGAGTATTAAAGTACAAAATGCATCAGGGAAAGTAGTATACAATAAAGACATTTATGGAAATAAACAACAAAATGCTGAATCGCAAAAAGTTTCAGTCAAAGTAGGAGATTATATTGAGTTAACACATCTAGAAGGTTTGCATAGAGCTACTCTCACAAATATAGATAATAGTAAACAAGAGAGCTTTGGAAAAAAAGCCATGTACGAAGTTACAAAGGAAGGTCTGAAGAAAGTAAATCAAATTGTTAATCCGAAACCGGACACAGAAGCTCCAACACAGCCACAAGGATTATATGCAAGCAACCTTACTTCTAACAGTGTAGAGCTAAAATGGAATCCTTCTACAGATAATGTAGGTGTAAAAGAATATCAGGTATTACGCGATGGACAATTGATTCAAACGGTACAAGGAACGACGTTTACTGATCAAAACTTAACAGTTAATAAGGAATATAAATATGCAGTGAAGGCTGTAGATGCAGCTGGAAATACATCAATCCAAAGTGAAATTCTTCTTGTAAAAACCAAAGATCAAAATGTATCTTATGAAAAATGGGATCCAAAGAAGGCATATACAAAGGGCGATAAAGTAGAACATCAAGGGACAGTGTATGAAGCTGTTCAAAATCATCAAGGAAATGGTGACCCGAATTGGATATTTGCACTATCGTTATGGAAAGCAATTACAATCAATTAATATGTAAGAATCAGATGTAAAGATAGAACAACATCCAGTATTTTAAAGAATTACTGGATGTTGTTTGAATTTTGATAGATTTCTCTACTACGTTAGTATTCAATAATAAAAATTAGAAAAGGATGTAGATTAGTGATTAGTCAGAAAACAAAGAAAAGATTTAATAAAGTTATTATAATTACCGCAGCATGTAGCATGTTTTCTATGTTTGGAACGTCTATTTTGCACACTAAAGCTGCAACACATTCAGCTGCTCCAGCAGTTTATGTGAGTCCCCAAAATATACCTGCCTCAGATATTATTAGTATAGACTGGTCACCAGTTCAGACACCACCTTATACGTACTGGGCTGTACACAACTGGAATGCAGGTGGTGAAGCTGGAGGATATGCTGGTTTTCAACAACAAAGTGGGTTTGATGAAAATGGAAAACGTACTTTACATTTTGCCTTATGGGATCCAATTTCCTCTAAAGAAGCAATAAAGGCCGAATACTTATCTCCGAATTCGCAAGCTGGACCCTTTGGAGGAGAAGGAACAGGAATGAAGGTTCAAACAACTTATGGTTGGAAAGACTACAATTGGTACACAATGACAATGCGTTCATGGCAAGAAAATGGTCATACTAAATTTGGACAATGGATGAAAGATGTAACAAAGAATAAATGGCATCAAATTGCAATTATGGACTTTCCGGTTGCTAATGTTGCATTTAATCATGGTTTAGGAATGTTTCAAGAAGACTGGGCTGATAGTGGACAGAATGTTCGAGAAGCGCGCTTGAAAAATGGTTATAGCCGAAAATTAGTTGATAAACAATGGAGTTCTTGGAATAATCAAAGTATTTCTGGAACGCATGATAATACTTATCAATATGATGGAGGATCTACTTCAGAATATGTATGGGTCAAAGCAGGAGGTAATACGCAGTCTACTATTGGGGCAGGAAAAATATTCACGCTAAATCAACCTACTCAACCTGAAATAGGGAAATTAGATTTTGATATCCAATCTATATATTATGAAAATGAAAAATTAAATGTATCTTGGAAACTAAAAGAAAATAGTACACCGCAATTTAAGGGGAAAATTGAAATTTATAACAATGAAAATATGACGGGCCAACCTATTAACGTAATTAATGATATTAAATCTTATCAAAATGGAATCAGTCAATCTATATCATTACCAACAAATGCTTATGCAAAAATTGTATTAACGGATATATTTGATCAAACTGTTGAGAAAAAGGTACAAATCAAAAATGAATCTCCAAACATTTTTGAAGGTAATGAATTTGCATGGTCGCTGAAAGGGATTGGAGATTTTGAATTTGCGAAAGTAAATTTAAATAAATCAACAGAAGAAATGCAAATTGATCTAAAAGCAGGTGTACCACATGACTACTTTGATAGTACATATGCAAGTATTAAAGTACAAAACACATCAGGTAAAGTGGTCTATAACAAAGAGATTTATGGAAACAAACAGCAAAATGCTGAATCGCAGAAAGTTCCAGTCAAAGTAGGCGATTATATAGAGTTAACACATCTAGAAGGTGTACATAGAGCTACTCTTACAAATGTAGATAATAGTAAACAAGAGAGCTTTGGAAAAAAAGCCCTATACGAAGTTACAAAGGAAGGCCTGAAGAAAATAGAAAAAATGCCAGAAGCAACAATTTTAGAAGGAAACAAGTTTGCATGGTCATTAAAAGGATATAGTGATAGAGAAATTGCAAAAGTAGATTATGATAAAACGGTAGAAGAGATGAAGGTAAAACTAGAAGCAGGTGTACCACATTCCTATTTTGCTAGTACGTATGCTAGTATTAAGGTCCAGAATTCTTCTGGTAACGTTCTGTACAAAAAGGAAATCGTGGGAAATAAACAACAAAATGCTGAAAGCCAAACTGTGCCCGTCAAGGTAGGGGATTACATTGAATTTACCCATATAGAAGGAGAAGCAACAAAGGAAAAAACGCGAGCAACTTTAATTAACCTTGAAAATAACAAAAATGAAACCATTGGAAAAACAGCAAGATATCAAGTTACAAAAGAAGGCTTGAAGAAAGTAGAGAAAATGCCAGAAACAACGGTTTTAGATGGAAATCAATTCGCTTGGTCATTAAAGGGATATAATAATCGAGAAATCGCGAAAATAGAATATAAAAAAGCAACAGAAAAAATGCAGCTTAAATTAGAAGCGGGTATACCCCATCCTTATTTTACTAATACGTATGCAAGCATTAAAGTCCAGAATTTATCCGGTAATATTTTGTACAATAAAGAAATTATAGGAAATAGACAACAAGATGCTGAGAGCCAAACCGTTTCAGTCAAAGTAGGAGATTATATTGAGTTTACTCATATAGAGGGAGAAGCACAAACGGAAAAGACACGCGCCACACTTACTAATCTTGAGAATAGTAAACAGGAGTATATGGGAAAGAAAAGAATATATCAGGTTACCTCTATGGGATTATTAATAAAGTCATAGATTTCACTACAAAAGTTAAATTATAGATATATATATTATATAAAAATCTTAACCATTATACGCATTAAAAAATTCTCAAGAGAATATAGATTGGCGGGTATAGTATGAACATATTCAAAGGGTTTCTAATTTCATCAATTGCAATGACCACATTTGTAGGAACAGATTTAATCCTACAAAATGATAGTATTCATAATAAAGTTTACGCTGAATCTAATAATGTCACATACAAAGAAAGAGATTCACAGGAAGAAAGATTAATTGTAAAGTTTAAAAATCAAATTGACTTACCTTATGAAGATGGTATTGAGAAACGAATAAAAAATGGGGATTATGATAACAATTTAAAGCAGTTATTTTCCGAAAATACAAAACTTACTTTGAATCGTCTGTTCTCATCTGTAAATCCGATAGAGATTGAAAAGTTATCAGTACAATCTAAATCAGTTGCTAATGAATCAGCTAATAATTTATTAAATTATTATATTGTACAAGCTCCTAATAACATAGAAATAGAATTATTACTGAAAAAATTTGAAACATCTCCTCTCGTAGAGGAGGCTTATATACAAGAAAAACAAATTTTGACCCCTCCTGAAATACAGTTACCAAATTTATCTGTTAATCCGTACGATGACCCTAGATTTAAAAATCAAGGATATCTTGAAGCGGCACCAAAGGGAATTAATGCCTCGCATGCTTGGAGCATTAAAGGTGGTGATGGGAAGGATACAACTTTTGTGGATATGGAATATGGATGGTTATTGAACCATGAGGATTTAGTCAATAAAAATATTAAGCTTATGTCGGGACAAAATATAAGCCAGCATAGAGCTCATGGTACTTCTGTATTAGGAATTGTTTCATCTGAAGATAATCAAATTGGAAATATTGGAATTGCACCAAAAGCAAATGTAAAAGTAATATCCCAGATTAGGGATAATGGAATTTATAATACAGCGGATGCTATTTTAAGTGCTGTACATAATTTACAAGCGGGAGATATTCTTTTATTAGAGGCACAAGCTTCGTATGATGGGTATGGGGATAAATATTTACCTGTAGAAGTACATCCAGATATTTTTGATGCAATTCGTGTTGGTACAGATAAAGGGATTATTATTATAGAAGCTGGCGCAAATGGTTCAAACGACTTAGATAATTTTAAAGATCGTAATGGAAAAAAGATCTTAAATCGAAATAGTCCAGACTTCAAGGATTCAGGTGCTATTATGGTTGGGGCGGGATCATCAACTGTTCCACATCAACGTTTATGGTTTTCAAATTATGGAAGTCGATTAGATGTATATGGATGGGGAGAAAATGTTGATACAACATCAGCAAATCCAAGTCAAAATACTACAAATTTATATACATCAGCATTTAGTGGAACATCAAGTGCTTCACCAATTATTGCTGGAGCAGCAACTTCGATTCAAGGTATTGCTAAAGAACATCGAGGTTCTCCTTATACACCAGCCGAATTAAGAAATATCTTAAGTAATCCGAATACAGGAACAAAATCTCAAGATCCGTGGAATGATAGAATAGGTGTTTTACCTGATCTAAAATCTATATTAGATAACTTAGGTTTTAATTCAGATATCCCGAACTCTTCTAGTATTTTAGAAGGAAACCAGTTTGCATGGTCACTAAAAGGAATTAGTGATTTCGAGTTTGCAAAAATTAATTTCAATAAGTCGACAGAAGAAATGCAAATCGACTTAAAAGCAGGCGTACCGCATCATTATTTTAATCAGACATATGCGAGTATTAAAGTACAAAATGCAACAGGGAAAGTAGTATACAATAAAGACATTTATGGAAACAAACAACAAAATGCTGAATCGCAAAAAGTTCCAGTTAAAGTAGGAGATTATATTGAGTTGACACACCTAGAAGGTGTGCATAGAGCTACTTTAATAAATGTAGACAGCAGTAAACAAGAAAGTTTTGGAAAAAAAGTCATGTACGAAGTTACAAAAGAAGGCTTGAAGAAAGTAGAAAAAATGCCAGAAACAACGGTTTTAGATGGAAATCATTTTAGGTGGTCTTTAAAAGGATATAGTGATAGAGAAATCGCAAAAGTTGATTATAATAGGACAACAGAGAAAATGCAGGTGAATTTAGAAGCAGGCGTACCACATTCTTACTTTAATCAGACATATGCAAGTATTACAGTAAAGAATTCAACCGGTAATGTTGTGTATAATAAGGAAATAGTGGGAAACAGACAACAAACTGCTGAAATCCAAACGGTGTCCTTAAAAGCGGGGGATTACATTGAGTTTACCCATATAGAAGGGGAAGCAGTAAAGGAAAAGACACGTGCTACACTTCTTAACCTTGAGAATAATAAACAAGAATATATAGGCAAAAAAAGAACCTATCAAGTTACTTCAACGGGATTAAACAAAATAGATTAACATGAAGAACCTTCTAATTATTCGTTAGATGCAAATAGTCGTTCATTATGAACGGCTATTTGGTTTTTATTTAAAGAAAAGTGAAATGAAAATACTCTCTCTTTTGTATATACTCTCCTTGCTATCAACTGCTATATTTGTTTATCAGGGGGATTTTAAAAATGTGCTTGAGAATTGATAAATGTTTAAGTGCTATAGATTTGAGAAAAAAGAAACAGAATAGTAAGGTATTTATTGATAAAACCCCTCTTCTGTTACAATATTTTACATATTTGGTATGATGTATATGAGTTCTATGCATATTAAGGGAGGAATGGGAATGAAGAGGTTCATAACACGTGCAAGTGGTAATACAATCTCAAAAAAGTTAGTTTTAATGATGTTGCCGATGGTTTTAATGATATTGATGATTACACCATCGAATGATGTATCGGCAGCAAATCTATCAAGAGCAGGTTCACTAAAAGGCGTGAATTTATTTAATGGAAGTTGGACAGTTGCTATACAGGCAGCAAATTTACAATATGTTTCTGCTGAGCCATCGGGTAATGTAGTAGCAAATCGTAATGCAGTTAATGAATGGGAGAAATTTGAATTAATTCCGACTGGGGAATTATATACGTTTGCTTTAAAAGCAAAAAGTAATGGAAAGTACGTTTCGTTTGAGCCAAACGGTAGAGTAGTAGCAGATCGTACATCAATTGGGGCATGGGAAAAGTTTATCTTATATAATGGTGGAGACAATAGGATATATGTATTACAAGCACTAAGTAATGGTAGATATATATCAGCAAATGGTGGTAGAGAATTAACAGCTACTAGTTATGTAGCTGGAAGTTGGGAAAGATTTGTTATTGTATACTTCTAAACCTTGAAGTGTTATATATCTAAATGATAATGGCATGTTTAGTTGGTATAAATACCTAATACAATAAAGTTTTAAGCATGTAATACAAGTGTATATTAACGTGTAAAAGGGCTGCAAATAATTAGCAGTCCTTTTTGCATGGACTTACTGAGGTTATAATGAAAAGAAAAAGAACCCTATAGGGTTCTTTTTCAAGGCATATTAACAGTAAGGAGAATCATGAAATGCTACTTCAAATCTTTATTAGGGGAAAGATTTTGAAAAAGCTTAACATGTATTTATTTTTACATAAATGTAAGATGTAGTAAATTGATAATGTTTATACTTATTATTACTAATATTCAATTAAGATAGTTAATACTATTTATATAGTGTTAACTGGTGTATAGTACAGTATAGATTTAGAAATTTAATATTAGATTACATTTGTTAAAAAAGTTAATAGATATATTATTTCAAATTCTAACTAACATTTAAACGGTTTTAATTGAAATTGGTTGTGTATTAACCTTTATAAGCCAATAAAAGTAAATAAAATAAACAAAGACCCTGTAATAAATACAGGGCCGGATACAGGGTTAAGGGAACGCATAGTTTCTTAATATCATAGTAGCATATATTCTTTGTATAGCTACATGAGGATTTTGACAGAATTAAGAACAAGACAGAAAATCTGTAGGAAAGCAAATATAGTGCTGGAAATGTGATTTTAAATTAAGCTATAGGTATATTGAAATGGATGAAAACTCTTGAGTACCATGATTAAATTGCCTTTAATTATGAGGTTTAGGTTAGAGGGATAATTGGATCTTACTGAACAGAAAAAATGTTTTTTAGATTAAAAGAAGAAAAGACACCTTTTGGGTGTCTTTTCTTTAGGTAAACAGTTCACATATTGCTGAATTAGATACGAAACCATAATTCGACTACGAAGTAAATCCTAACATAATCTGAACAGAAAAAATATGTAATATTACATATTTAGTTTTTAATTATTTTACTCAATATAGAGAAGCAACGTAAATAAAAGGGCATGCAGTCGTATCTGCAGCCCTTTTTAGGAGGAATTCAAGACACCATTAGGACACGTATCGGTAAACAGGTTCAAAAATAGTATGTGTGAAAAGAAAAAGTCCTATACCAAAAGTAGACAGGATCTTATCTTTTTTACATTTTTAAAAATGAAATGCTGTCCTTTTGAAATCAGTACAGCACACATTTGGTTTGTAATGAAATTAGAAAAAGTATACATGAAAATGGCAGACAACTATTTTGTTGCCTGCCGGTGCCAGTGGATTGAATGAGTTAGTCAATTCAATAAATTGTGCTATCTCATTACCAGAAGAGTGAAGCCGCTAGTTCAAACGGCTTAGACATAGTTTGTCTAATAAAGAAAAAATTATGGGTAGAAATTTTGTTTACTCTATATGAAAAGATAAATAGATATTCATCAGACAAGGATAATTTAGCATATCTTGAATAGGGTGTAGGAACGAATTAAAGAAAGGGATATTTGTTTAGGAAGGGACTGACTCAGGAGTGGGACTTTCGGACAGGGTTTGGGGAGCGGTGATTGCCTTTGGCATTGCGACTAATATCGTTGCTTGTATAATGGCAGTATACATTCAAAAATATGAGCTAATGATAAATCATCTTACAAATATTTTATTTTTAATAATTATCTCTTTAACGTTTATAAAGATGAAAATTAACAGATGGGTGGCTTTAGGATTTACATTAGTTGTAATAGAGAAAGGTATTAAAGCGGGCTATGACTTCTACACACATAATTATTATAGTGTCAGTTGGAGTTTAGCTATCATTGTCTATTGCATATACGAGATGGAAAAGTATTTTATTGAAATAAACGAATAGGCGCAACAAAAAGGTGTTAGTAGGTGGAATTCTTTTTAAAATACTATAAAAAAGACACTACAAGAGTGTCTTTTTTTTGAAAATACTCTATAATTAACTTTGGGGAAGGTAATGTTAGAGTATTCGTTTAGCATTATCTTTATATTTGATAAACCATGAAATCGAAAGATTTTGTGGTTTATTTTATGAACAATAGATATTACAGTATTGGCAGTGAGTTATTAACCATTTTAAGCATTAGGGGAGAATGGATTAAAAGTCTAACATCGAATAACGGTTCCGGAATATAGTGTTGCGAAATGATCTCCCATATCCCAAACGGTACTTGCCTGTATATAGCCCTTAAAGCCTTCTGAAGAATAATAAATCTCTTTTGGTATACTTTCTTTAGTTTGGAAATGTGCTTTAGAGTACTTTACATAATGGTTTTTAACAACTTTTGCTTCTGGAACAATAGTGTTTTTTTGTTCCAATTTTGGCCTAGCACTAGAAGGTGGTATGAATTTTATATTGTCTTGGTAATTAGGATCTAAGGTGTCAGCTTGTACACTGTGTGACGAAACAAAGGTGCTTAGACTACTTCCCGCGATTAAAGTTGCAAATACTAACTTTGAGAATTTTGTTAATCTACTCATTCTATAATCTCCTTTTTATTATTTTGTAAGGTATCTCCTTACACCTCACAGTCTATATCCACTACAAAAGGGTGTACATACATATTGATAGACAAAATTCTACAAAATACCGCATGTTTTTGGGATTTATGTATAATAATCCAATGTCTAATAATCTATCAAAAGTAAAAAGGTAGGTCTTATATAAAAGAAAATGAATAATTTATGCAGGTAATGTATATGGAATTATTGTTTAAATATTCTAAAATGAGTTGATAAAGATGTTGGTAGGTTTTTTGGAAAACAAATAATTCCCTAGGTGAAATTTGGAAGGAAGATTCTCTGTTAGAGTTTTTATAAGGGAATTCATTTTCGTAGATTCAAAATGTAAAAATAACTAAAAGAGCAAGTGTTTCAATGGGTAAAAAGCTATGTTGAGTCTTTTTTCTCTGTCGGTGGTCGTCTAATCAATGAAATGACGGATGCTTATGATAGTTTGTGTCTAGCAACATTCGTGTATAAACGAATGAATTAAGAAAAGGGTGAAATATTGGATAACTCGAAATGGATGCCTTTAAGTAATGTTGATGATGATGAGGAAATTTGGGTAGGAGTAAGAGTTAGGGTGTACAATGTTGGTATGAATAGAGAAGATAAAGAAAATAATTTCTATGAATATATTATTTCTTATATCTACGACAACACTAACTACTTACAACTAACTAATTTAACAACAGGAAAAGCAGGTTATATTATTTGTGTCATTGAAAAAGAATTACCAAATAATTATGCTTTGGGCAGAACATTAAAGCAAAGAATAGGTTTAGAAAATACCTATTTTAGATTTGCATAATCAACAAATAAGGGAAGCACCAACTCTAAGGTGTCTTCCCTTATTTAATACTTTTTATCAATAATCAATATTAACAGAGCCTAAATAAAAAAGTGAGAAAAATGATAAACACTCTTCTCACTTTCATCAATTAGGGTGGCATATACATAAATATGCGTTTGGGTGGATTTTGGATGAAAAATCCACATGCATAGTATAACAAAAAAATTATGGCTTTTCGCATGTAATATTGCATATGAAAAATAGTAAAGTTTTAAATTTTAATATTAACAACTTATATATATGTGTTACAATGTAATTCTCTAATTTATTTTATTCTCCTATTTAGAATTTATAGTTTAGTGATTCAATAATACAAAAGTGGTTGTAATAAATAGATAAAACGATGAAATAATACAGTTAGAATGGTTAAAAGGCAGTTAAATATAAGTATTAAAAGAAATAAATTTACTTATTTATGTTTAGTGAATGTATTATGGTAAGAATTTCATCCGATTGGATTAGCGCTAAACTAGATTTTTATCCAAACAAATCCAATAATTATTTTTTAAATGAAGTATATGTTGCATCAAGTTTATTTGGAATAATTCGTAGTCTAATAATTGCTGAATCTAGAAAAATAACATATTCGAAAGGAGGGAAGATAAAACTCTGTCTGTGAAAATTAAATCTCTAAATTATAAAGTGCGGATAATAGGATGTAATTGTGGTTTCATTTCGAATGGTACCATAAATGAATGTGGAAAAGTAAAGGAGAAAAATTTAAATAAACTATATAAGTAGTAAAAATGAAAAGGAGAAGTAGCTAGTGTTTAATATAAAAGAAAGATTGGAGAAAATAAAGCTTAAAACGAAGTTGTCTATGGCATTTATAGCAATATTAATTATACCAAGCCTTATCGTAGGAGTATCATCTTATAATAAAGCAAAAACAGATCTTAATGAAACAATTCTACAATCAGCAAAAGATAATATAAGTATTTTAGATAAGATTGTTGATGATGAATTAGAAAATAAGCATACAGATATCACTCATTTTGCAAAGGTACTCACACAAGGGGATTATAATCCTGAACAATCGCAAAATGTACAGAATAAATTTGATCAATATATACAGTTACATCCAGAGATAGAAACGATTTATACGGCATCCAGTAACAATCAATTTATTCATGCACCTGTTGGAAAAATACCAGAAGGGTTTAATCCGCTAGAAAGCAGTTGGTATAAGGATGCAGTAAAAGCAGATGGAGAGATTATTGTTTCATCTCCATATAAATCAAAGTCTACAGGAAATATGGTAATTGCAATTGCAAAGCAGAATGCAGATAAAAGTGGTGTCATTGGCGTAGATTTGAATATTAAAGATATCGTAAAAACATCCAAAATGATAAAAATTGGGAAGCAAGGATTTGTATCTATAGTTAGTCAAGATAAAACTATAGTTGTTCATCCATCACTAAAACCTGGAGAGAAATTAGATAAAACTTTAGTGGATGAATTGTACAAGACAGAAGATGGAGTAATTACTTATAGCCTCAATGGTGAAGATCGAAACATAAGCTTTAAGACAAATAAAAAAACAGGTTGGAAAATAGCTGGCGTAATGCCTACGAAAGAAATTGAAGAAGCTACCAATCCTATTTTTTATAAAACGCTCACTATAATAGGTGCTTCATTATTGTTAGGTGGAATTGTAATTCTATTCATACTCAAATCTATAATTACTCCACTAAGACAATTAGTCATTTCAGCTCAAAGAATTAGTCAAGGAGATTTAACCGAGAAAATAGATATTCGTTCAAAGGATGAACTTGGTCAATTAGGTGGTAGTTTCAATACAATGGCAGAGTCGTTACGTAATATTATTTCTCAAATTAACACATCTGCAGGACATGTAGCTGCGTCTTCTGAGGAACTAACTGCTAGTGTAGAGCAAGCAAGTGTTGCGACAGAACAAATTACAAAAGAGATGGAAGAAATCTCGAACAGTGCAGAGGTTCAAAATAATGAAGTTGAGTCTGGAGCTGAATTAATTGGTGAGGTAACACGAAATATTCAATACGTAGCTGAGAATGCTTCTGAAGTATCGGCTTCATCCATATACACTAAACAAAAAGCCAATGAAGGTGAACAATTAGTAGAACAAACTGTAACACAAATGCAGTCTATCCATCACTCTGTTTCTCAATCCGATAATGTCATAAAATTATTAGATAAGAAATCACAGCAAATTGGCAGTATATTAGAAGCGATTCAAAATATTGCGGAACAAACAAATTTATTAGCATTAAATGCAGCGATTGAAGCAGCTAGAGCTGGGGAACAGGGGAGAGGATTTGCAATTGTTGCCGATGAAGTTAGAAAGTTGGCGGAGCAATCATCCGAATCTTCAATGGAAATTGGAAGTTTAATTAAGGAAATACAAGCAGACGTACATGAGACTGTAAAAGCTATGAATGAAGTAGGCGTAGAAGTACAGTCGGGAATTAAAGTTGCTAACGATACAAAACAAAGTTTTTATGAGATTTCAAAATCTGCAAATGATATTGTGTCAAAAGTGCATGGTATGGTGGAACTATCTAATACAATGACTACTGATGCAATGAAAGTCGATACATCGATTGATCAAATAGCTATGGCTGTAAAAGAAAATTCTTCAAGTATGCAAACGATAGCTGGTTCATCTGAGGAACAACATGCTTCTATGGAAGAGATAAATTCTTCAGCAATACAATTAGCACAGATGGCGGAAGAACTTCAAGAGTTAATTGGTGGATTTAAGATTTAAGTTGAGATTCTAGGAGAGAATGCTAGAATCTTGTTACAGAGTGGAAATGAAAAATCTTATAACATAGTAAATAAGTATAATATGTACTCTCTATGCGTATTGAACAGGCAGATAAGCCATTTAAAAACCCTCCATTTGGAGGGTTTTTAAATACATTTACATTAAATTTGTGGTGGTGCACCACCATAATCGCCAACACTATATGAAGGAGCAGGATAATGCCCATGAGTAGCAAGCTGATCTGTTTTAGAAAACTGAAAAATTCCCACCGTTAATACCCCAATAAAAGCAATGCTTGATAATAATAAGCTAATTTTTTTCATTATTTTAACACTCCTTTTGCGATTGATTTTTGTCTTGCTTGATAACAAATATGGAAATAGTCACTTACTTTTTGGTGGTTCTCTAATTGTCTACATTTTGTGGCAAATAATTCGGCGTATTCGACAACATATTCCCATAATTCTTCTTCCTCAAAGTATAAGATTCCTTCTTGAATGATTTTTTCTAATTCTTCCAATGGAATATTTTCGTTTAATTTTTTTAAAATAGAGAAGTGGTGTGTATATTCTTCGTTATGAATCTCTCTGCAAATCTGTAGTCCCTTATCAATGAGTTGGCTGGCCGTTGATTGTTCTCCTAACTTATAATGTTCCTTAGCTTGTAGGAAGATGGCCTTGAAGTGTGTAGGGATTTTCTCTGTTACTTCTGAAAGGTGACGAATAGCTAAAGTAGACATACTTTGATCAGAATACAGCCACCCCATAGTATTTTTTACGTATAACAAGGAATCTTCTTCCCTATTTTTTTGTAGTAAATCAATTGCACAATGTAGATATTCTTCTGCTTGTTCGTACTGTTTTAAATAGATGCAGCAACCACCTAGCAAACTATTACAAAAGGCTGTTTTTACTTCATAACCTTCGTACTTTGAAAAGATTGCTCTCGATTTATTTGCGTATTCGATAGAAGCGAGATTGTTATAGGTATGGTGATAGAAAGTAGCAATTCTATAGTAAAATTCGGCGTGTTCAATTTCATCTGGTATAGCTACCAATATTTTTTCTGCTAGTTTATAATGTTCCTCTGCCTCAGTATAATTTGATATAAAAGTGGAATGAATGGATTTGAAAAAATGATAATAGAATTGTAGAAATTGATCTGTAGGCATATCATAATCGCTAATAGTATCAAAACTATTTTGTTGAATACCAAGGCTATCTGTTAAGACCTTGTAACGAAATTCGAGTAGTGAATAGTATAGTAACAAATTTTGATCCTGATGCTCTTGATTCGGTTCAATGCTTAACTTATTAATTTTTTCATCAATTTTCTTTTTTAGATTAGTAGCTTTTATAACTTGCTGAGATAGCATAGATCGATACCAGTCGTTCAATAGAGAGGTTAATTGCTCATTTCCTTTTACTGAGACACTCATAATATACGCCCCCATTTTCTAAAAAAATCCTAATCCAATTTAATTATAAACATCATAACAAAATAGAAGAAAAAATGGAGTGATATTACAATATTTTTCAAGAAAATTCATAAAAAACAATCAATTTGTGTCGAATATACGTAGAATAAAACATCCAAAAATAATCAAAAGATGATATGAGTCTTTATACGTTCTATTAGGTGAACTAAGAAACTGTGATTGAAAATTTATGAAATTTCTTTTTCTTAAAACGATCAATTACGTGTTAATTTTTAGATTATTTTATCGGATAAATATAGTATGTATCACCACCAAATGTATAAATCTTGCGTATGTAAATAAGAAGAGAATAAAGGAAATAAAAAAGAACTTGTAAGAATTCCTACAAGTTCTTTTTTAGATAATGTAAAAGGTGAAACAGACTATGTCATTATTTGTAATAGTAAAATTATCTTACGTATGGTTTTGTTTTATTTTATAGAAGATGTACTATATTGAAGATTTGTTCTTATTGTTGATTAAAGGGAAATTTAAGAATGGTAAGGGGAAAGTGCATAAAAGAGAAAGTCTCCTTTATTTATTCTGAAAAGATAATTCAAAAAGCTATTTGTGTATAGAATAAGCTATGCATAAATTCATCAACATTGGTGATAATAAATAAGAGAATCAATATATAAGCATAAATTTGTTAAAGCTCAGTGTAATTCTATAAATAGTAGATGTAATCATCTGAAAAATAACATTATTTACTTTTCGAGTAGGATAAGTAGAAAAAAAGGAAGTTTTTCTTTGAAGAAAGCTCTTTTGACAGGAATAGATTTTTTCATAACTAGAACAAATAAATTAATAATCACATATACTGTATTGTCGTTAAAGCAAGACATTATTTTCTCAGAACAAGGGAATCACTAGAAAAATACGTGATTCCTTTATTCTTCAATATAATGTCAATAGTTGATTTGAAATAACCGAAGAAATAAAATTTTTGTTAATGGACAATCACATAATTTTAGGTATAGTAGGTTTATAATTTAGACTATAAAAATTAATGTATCTTTTATTATTTTAACCAAGAAGACTCCCTCCATAAGGAACTCACAGCAAGTATGGGTAAGTGGGAGTAGTTCAAAGCATGCAATATTGTTTGATTTGGCTAATACATAGATTTCTCATCTCAGAACTGGTGTAAGAATTATAATGTTTATACCATTCTATTGTATTTTCTAAAGTCTGTTGTAGGGACCATTTTGGCTGCCAATTAAGATTGAATTTTGCTTTGCTAATGTCAAGGTTTAGTAAATTTGCTTCATGAAAATTTATTGGACCTATATTTTCTGCTGTCCAATCCCCGCAGCCCCAAATATCTAGTAAACTGGTCACTAATTTTTCTACTGAAACAATATTGCTTAGGGATGGCCCGAAGTTCCATGCTCCTGAAAAAAGGATACCATTATTTATAATTTTTTCTGTAAGGAGTAAATACCCGCTTAAAGGTTCTAGTACATGTTGCCAGGGTCTAATAGCAGTAGGATTTCTAATAATAATCTTTTTGTTTAATTCTAATGCTCGTATACAATCGGGAATAATTCTATCTATTGACCAATCACCACCACCAATTACATTACCAGCTCGAACACTTGCAATTATTTTCTTGTGTTGAGAAAATTTTTCTTCTGAAAAGTAAGAATTACGATAGGAAGAAATTAAAAGTTCGCAGCATCCTTTGCTTGAGCTATATATGTCATGGCCGCCCATAGGGTCAATTTCACGATAACCCCAAGGCCATTCTTTATTTTCATAGCACTTGTCACTTGTCACCATAATTCCTATTTTAGCTGATTCATGTAATCGAATTGCCTCTAGTACATTCATAGTTCCTACAACGTTTACCTCGTATGTTTCTCTAGGATATTCATATGAATACTTAACTAGAGGTTGGGCAGCTAAATGGAATACAATTTCAGGTTTATAATCTGTAAAAACCTTATTTAATTTATTAAAATCTCTAATGTCTCCACGAATATCAATTATATTATTTTGAAGGTTAGTAATGTTAAAGTTATCATTTTTATTTTTAGAATCTAATGAATATCCGATTACAGCAGCACCTAATTCATTCAACCATAGGGATAACCAAGAACCTTTAAAACCAGTATGTCCAGTAATTAAAATTCTTTTTCCGTAAAAAGCATTATTAAAGTTTTGGTTTAACAATTAGTCCACCTCCTTTAGTACCCTATTTTTAGGGAGTTAGGTATAAATGTTTATTATTTTTATACCAATTAACAGTTTTTATAATTCCTTCTTCAATATTAATTCTAGGTTCCCAGGAAAGAGAGTTTTTTATTTTTTGCACATCCGCTTCAGGAACCCATCTTTCATTTGTTCTAGAGGAAATTGCACCGTAATTTGGTCTGGAATTGGTTTTCAAATGTTTGAATAATAATTCTACATAATGTTTCAAGGGGTGAATAGTGCCGCTCCCAATATTAAAGATTTCATTTTGTACAGTAGTATTTTCTACTGCTAGGATACAGGCATCTATTACATTTTCTATATAACAATAATCTCTTAATTGATTACATAAAGTTAAATTTACATCTTTGTTTTGTAATACTCGCAAGATTATATAGCTAAAAATTTTATGCGGCTCTTCGCCTTCTCCGAATATGCCAAAAGGTCTTAATGTTATAAGATTAATATTGTTTTCGCTAGCAATTTGATGGGCCAGTATAGTAGCAGCAGCTTTGGTACTTCCATAGATGTCTACAGGAGTTAGTAACATATTTTCATGAATAGGTTCCATCTTGTTACCGTATTCAGAACTACTCCCAAAATTGATGATTTTTTTACAATTCACCAATTTTGCTGCTTGAATAATGTTACAAGTCCCTATAACATTTGTTTCTATAGCATGGATGTAATCTGTATGGGCAGAATTTACACCATAGGCTGCCAGGTGAAAGATATAATCGGGATTAATTTTCTTTATTGCATCTTGTACTTGTTTTTTATCTCGTATATCTATTTCATAGGTTTCAATATATTTTAGAATATCCTTTAGTCTCCAAGAGTTTGATGGTGTTCTTATGAAAAGAACAATTTTTGCTTGTAAATTTAAAAGTCTTCGTGCCAAGTGAGAACCAATAAAACCGTATCCACCAGTAATAAGGAAAGTTTTATTTTTAAATGAAGCAATCATAGTGATAATCTATCCTTTATTAAGATGTATTTTTAGTTGCTGAAATAAATAGATTTATTTTTAAATAAGGAAAGTATCAGTCTTAATTGTGATGAGGGGAGGGGTATTTAAAATAATTTTTTATTGTTGTTGTATCAATTTGGTCAGCAAATAAAGAGGAGGGAGATTTTTGAAAAGTATTATGAAGGGTATGACATGTCTTGTTCAATTGTTCGATATAAGGAATGTATATATAATCTAAAACTGCTGGAGGTAATTCTAAAGTTTCTTGTTTCCATAAATCGAACTCATTTGGATTAATAATTTGCATACTTCCAAAATGAAAAGCTATTAATTCATCTTGATCAATAAAAACTTTATTATCTGTTTTGGATATAGAACTGCTATTTAAAATGACATTCCAAGGTGCTGCATCAATACCTTTATGAGTCATGATTTTTATATTAGAAAAGATGTTAGGAATGTGATTTAAATATTTTTGGTCACCCCATCTATTCATTTCAACATCATATTGATTATTGCAATATTCTAGGCATTTATCTTTCCACCATGTTAAAATTTCTTTACTATTTTGATCATTTTTGAAGCCTACTAAACCAGCTTGGTATATACCGTGTATGCTTTCAATTTCAGTAGAGCTTCTTTGAGGGCAAAGGAATACAGAGTACTTCCACCATTCATCAAGAATGATATTCGGTGCTGTAAAGAAATACATATCAGCATCACAATATATAATGTGATCAACTTCCGGATAAAGACTAAGGACATGTAGACATAGGGGCGCTTTTAATGTCCAACAATATTCTTGTAAACTTCTATCATTTTTTATACTGAGGAGCTCATGATTTTCAATTTCTTTTACCGGAATTAGTATGGCGTGCTTTAATTTTAATTTCTCTAATATTTGATAAGTTAAATCATCCATACAACAAATCCATACAGTAAATTTAGCGTTGAAATTTTCTAAGGAATAATAGGAGGTCAATCCTTGAATTAATCGTTCTTTACTTATAATCATGGAAAAGTTCATAAAATGATTGGATTGATTCATTTTTCTTCTTAATTGTGAATCTTTATATAAAGTTTGAGCTTTATTTATATCTTTTTTACTTAAAAATTGTTTAGTATCTTTATTGAATTTATCCTTTAATTGCTTTAAAACAAATTGAATTCTCTCTAAATACGGAGTGTAAATATGGTTTAATATATTATTGGGTATTGAAATTTCTCCCAAAGACCAAAGATCAAAATCATTTTCAGTAAAGATAGTAATACATGCAAAATGGTAAACAACTAGTTTGTCGTTTTCAATAAATATATCGTTTTTAGTCTTGTCAATTTTATAATCGTTATTATATATACAGTTCCAAGGCGCAGCATTTATACCTAAGTTATTTGAAATTTTTACTTTTGGAAAATATATAGGGATATAATCTAAATACTTTTGGTCTCCAAATTTCCCCTCCTCAGCCTCGGCACTGCACCAATCTATACATTTATTTTTCCACCATCTTACACTTTTTAGTCCATAGAGATCATTCTTAAATCCAATTAGACCAGCCTGATATTTTCCATACATTTTTTCTACCCAATCACGATCTCTTTGGGGGGTTAGGAAAATAGAATGGTCACCCCATTCCTCAAAAATAATATTAGGGTCAGAGAAAAAGCATAAATCACCATCACAATATAGAATAGATGGTAAATCATAATTGACCAATAAATATTCTATCAAGACAGATTTTAAAGTCCAACAATATTCATTTACTTTTCTTTTTCTCTTAATTGCTTTTAGTTCACGATCTTCCAATTCTTCAACTTGTAAAAGGTTTACATTAATTAAACTCATTTCTTTTAATAGTGAATATGCAAAAGGATCTATACAACAAATCCACAATGTGAATTTTTCTGAGTACTGCATTAATGATTGCTGTAAAGCAATAATTTTCAAGACATACTCACTACCTACAATGACGCAGAAATGATTATTTAGATCATGTTGTTGATTATAGAATTGGGGATCAATTCTTTTTTGAGTATTTTTTTTGGAGAGATTTGAAGCTTTAATTCCTGTTGAAAGTGGGTTAACTATTTTCTCATTAGAGGGGATATACAATCGAGGTAAACTTATTTTTTTATCATTAGAGTTCAATGCTTATTCAGTCCTCTCCACTAAAATTTATTTGGATTCCAACTTTCATTTACAGTTTTTAAATCTTTAGGTGTATCGACACTAGCCCAAAAGTCATTGTGTTCATAGACTGCGAGCTCATTGTCTTTTATTAAATTTCGAAGAGGATCTTCTTCTAGAACACAATCATCATTATTACTTAAATAATCGAATATTTCTTTGTTAAATACAAAAAAACCGCCATTAATTACTTCATCAAGTAATGGTTTTTCTTTAAAATCAATAGCAATTCCATCTTCGACCGCCAATAGGCCGTATTGACTATTTTTTTTAATTCCAGTTAATGTAGCAATTTTTCCTTTTTCTTTATGGAATGCTATTAGTTGATCAATATCTATATTGGCTAATCCGTCACCATAAGTTAATAAAAAGGTTTCACCCTGTACAAAGGATTCAAGTTTTTTTAGTCTTGCCCCGGTCATTGTATCAATTCCTGTATCTATAAAGTGTATATTCCAATTTTCTAATTTCTGAAGTAGCGTATATTGACTGGTTTTAAAATTCAAACTAAAGTCATTCTCTTTCCAGCTAAAGTCCATAAAATATTCCTTAATTTTCTCACCTTTATATCCTAAGGGCAAAATGAAATCAGAATGTCCATATTTTCTATACCAATTCATTATATGCAAGAGGAGAGGCTTTCCTTGAACTCGAACTAATGGTTTGGGAATGTCCTCTAAAATTCCTTGCATCCGAAGCCCTTTTCCGCCACACAAAATTATGACTTTCATAGATTTATTTCCTTCCTCTCAATATATTTTACTAATTTAAACTATGTAGTTTGTTTGGTAAATGTATACACGGTTGTACCATAATGACAATCAACTAAAAAAAATATGTTAGATTTATAATTCAGATGTTGATTAAACGTGGAGAATACACATTGTAGTTTATCATTAATTATATGTAAATTAGGTTCTTTTAAAATCTATGCTTTAGTTTATTTAATATTAATGAAAGAAATTGCTTGTTCTTAAGATAAAAGAAGGGGAAGGAAATCAAGGGAATTGAAGAAGCTTATAATGAAATATCCAAGAAGACAAAATATAAGATAAAGTATGGAAGTAAGTAGTCGTGAATGCACTACATAAGCAGAATATGCTGATCGCATAAATGATTATACAGAAATCAACAGAAGAATAACAAAGGGAATTAGCCATTTGAAGGAAAATGGAACAACTATTTTTACATTTTATAAATTCAAAAAAGAGCACCGCATAAAGGTGCTCTAGTGATAGAACTAATTTTGTAAAGAACTATTTATTCAATAAAGAAGGACTTACGAATTATTATATGAACGTTTTGTTAATTAAGTGTGTATCAATTAGACAGGAATTTTATTTCTCTACACCTATTTGATTTTACGGACCAAATCATGTTAAAAGTAAGAAGAAAATTATTAAGTTAATGTTATTTTGTTTAAAATAACATCCCAATCGGAATCATCACCTTCCCATCTATCCTGATAACGTGGGAGTTCAATTGAACAAACTCGCGATATTCCCCAATTTTGTTCAACAATATTAGATATACCCTCCTTGAAATTAACAATAAGGATATTAAAATTCTTATTTGTAATTTTAGATAATACGTTTTGTAATTCAACCGCTTCATCTCGATTTCCCCAAATTCTAATGAATAAAATGGATTCACTACTATTTATTTTTTCAAGGAATCGATTAATTCTAGTGTCTAATTTAGCTTTAAAAGAAGGATAGGTTGATTTCAAATCCTTTTCTGAATTAATAGGAAAATCATGCATTGAAAAACAATTATAATAAGTGTCCTTTATACAGTAGGTAATTCGTTCTGCCCATTTAATTTGATTATCAAATTCTGATTCAATAAGACCGTAACTTTCTGAACCTTCTATAACCATATTTTCCAACTTCATAAATTTTTTAAATCGATTTTGAAGTAATCTGTTTACATCTGAAAGTGATGGATAATAAAACCAATCTAAAGGTCCAGAAAATGTTCTTAAATTGTGTCTTTTGATTTGGTTGGTGACTTGACACAATCCTCCTAAACTTACAATTACGCCATAGGATTTTTGTATATCTTCTAAGTTCATCCTCATCATCCTTTATAAAAGTAATTTAAATTATCTGTTCAGTATATGATGCAATAACATATTGATGTGGACCTATATATCACAGTACATAGAGCTAAGACATTTGTATAAATTTAAAAAGTCAAATACCTAAGTTGAGGGATTTCATCTTTGACGTTATATCATGGAGTTATTATTGAAATGAAAGCTGGTAGGGATATTGCACCAGAGTTATATATTCTCCAGTAACTTAATTTAGAAACCTGTGCTTGTTTACTATAGGAAAATTGTAATCCTAAAAAAATACTTAGATAAAAAGAAAGATCTAGTAGTTAGCATTTAACCATTAGATCTTTCTTTGAATTAGTATCTTTTACATAATAATTATTGAAGAGGGAAAATTCTATTAAGAAATGCTATTAAATATTAGACTAATTTCTAATGGTCCCAGTATCTTTTATTTTGACGTGTGTCTTTACATTTATTTTAGCCTCTGCTAACGCTTGCGACCAATCTCCTTTTACTTTTTTCCACTCTTTATATTGAAATGCTTTAGCATATAGGGATAATCCGATTGGATCAATTTTATTCTGCTGTATTTCATACAACATATTTTGTAAATTATTATTAATTTCTTTTTGAATAGCACTTTTTAAATTATTTATATTTTTTTTATTATCATAGTACCCCTTAATTAAATTAGGATTGGTTTTTTCTATTAAAGCTACATTAGCATATATATCGAGATTAAATACAAACTTTCCGTTTTGAAAAGTAACATCTACCTTCCTTGTCGCGTTCTGTACGAAGATAGAAGTATTTGTTTTTTTGTTGGAATTTTTAGGAGGAAGTGCAAGGTGTAGTATCATTCGCCCGTTACTTTTTGGCTTATTTATAAGATTGAAAAATTTAACATCTTTTTTAGGGATATAAGTCAAATATTTCCCTTTTCGATTTAAAAATGCAATTCCTACTGTGTCGATTTCATTCTTTGTTTTTTTGATAATTGGAACAGTTTGCGTCATTCCATCTTCATTTTGTTCTCTCATTAATTGCTGAATTGTAGAAGAGACGGATTGGTTATTTTGAATTGAGGATTCGATTACACCATTTATATAAGATGATAGTGATGGTTTACTAGGCTTATAAATTTTAAAAATTTCTTCTGCAGGCCCATCTACAAGTACTACTTTAGCATTAATGGTAGCGTAAGGATCACGGTAAGAAGAATCAAGCTCCTGCAACCAATTTGCTTCTTGCGCTAATTTTTTCCCAATTAAAATGATTTCAGCTTTGGAAGCTGTCAGATATCCCGTTAACTTCGTATCTATCTTACTGAATCCATTATATACAGTTGATGCTTGTGTCCAATGCTCTATAGTACTTTTTTGCTGCTTATGATGAAAGAGTGGTATGCTTGTTCCAACTTTTATGTTTCCATTAGAGGTTCTATCCAAGCCAATTAAAAGGATTAATGAAACCTTCTCAAGAGGAATTCTCTGACTACAACCAATTATATACACACAACAAATTACAATCCATATCCATTTTCGAATCAAAGTTGTTTCCTCCTAGTAATCCAAGTAAAAAGAATACTGTAAGCGAAAAATAAGATTGGTAATAGAATAAAGAAAATGACATTTAAGATATCCATAAGAGAATATATAAACAAATATTGATCCACATCGGGATTTAGGAAAATAAATAGCCCAACTATAAATAACATAAAAGCAAGCAGCGCCCAATTTCGGGCGTTTTTTTGAAGTGATATGGTCATAGATTCAAAACTGAAAAATAAATACGGATATAAAGTAGTGGAGAATACAATTAAATAGTAAGCGATATAAATAATTTCTAATCGTTCCATGAAAGAAAAACGAACCCCTTGTAACAAATGAAATACGGGCCAAATTACGTCTTTTATCCCCTCTGGACTAAAGTATATATAAGAAAGAATAGTAACATATAGATAGAAAAACATGGTTCCAGTATTCGCTATTAGTAGTCCTTTTATGGCCTTTTGTTTTTTTTGTAAGAACGGATATATATAATATGCAATTTCTAAGCCAGCATAAGGAGTAATAGTTTCTTTTGTTGCCTTTAAAATAGGGTATAATCCCTCTTTAAAAATAGGTAGTAGGTGTAAAGGATTGTAGTTACTCTTTAGTGAAAAAAGAAGAAATAGTGGCATCCAAGTAGTGAAGAAGAAAACAAGCATAGAATAACTAGTAAGAGCCCTTAACCCACTCAAGGCTAAAATAATAAAAGGTAATAGTAATAATATGGTGATTTGATAAGCAGGAGTGGAAGGGAATATCCACACTTTTACAATATCAGTTGCCTTTAATAAAGTATTAAATCCAGCAAAAAATAGATAAAAGGCATATGTAAGAAAAAGAATTGTCCCTATCCATTTACCAAAGTATGTTTTTAAGATTTGTGAGAAATTTTTGTTAGGATTTTTTTGTAACATTAATATAATAAATACACCGATTATAGAAGTAACCATCCATCCAAGAATGATTGAAATCCAGCCATCTGTGCCAGCAGTAGTTGCAAGTGGGCTTGGCATAATTAACATACCAGATGCAAGTTGCAGCGAATGGATGAAAATAATAAATTCGAATAAAGTTATATTTTTAAATTTAAGATTCCCCATGTTAACCACCTTCTTTTTTCTTTCTTTGTTTCGGCTGCCCTGTACTCGAACGGCTGGTAAGCATAGAAATAGGAAATCTTACAAAAGAATCTTTTAACTCTTGGAGACGAAATGGCGCGATTGGCAATCCATATGGTGAACCATATGAAGTTAGTGAAACAAAATGAGCAAATAAGAGCATTAATCCACTAACAATACCTACAATGCCATAAAAGTAAGCCAATAACATCATTGGAAAACGAATAAGGCGTATAGAACTTGATAAATCATAATTAGAAACAATAAATGAAGCAATGGCTGTAATAGATACGATGATAACCATAACGTTACTAACAAGACCAGCTTGAACAGCCGCTTGTCCAATTACAATTCCTCCAACTATTCCAATGGTTTGTCCAATTGGTTGTGGTAAGCGAATACCCGCTTCACGTAGCATTTCTAGTGTGATTTCCATTATAAAAGCTTCCAATAAGGGAGAGAAAGGGACTTTGACTCTTGACGTTGCAATAGAAGTGTATAAATCTATAGGAATGATTTCAAAGTGAAAAGAGACTATAGCTATATAAAATGCTGGTAAAAAAATAGCTATAATAAATCCTGCAAATCGTAATAAGCGAAAAAATGATGCAACGAGCCAATGAATATTATAATCATCTGGAGTTTGAAAGAATCCAATTAAATTCATTGGAACAATCATTGCGCCAGGGGATCTATCCATTAACACCGCTACTTTTCCATCAAGTATATGATTTGAAATAGCATCTGGGCGTTCGCTTAAATAAGCCTGTGGAAAAGGAGACCAATTTTGATCCTTTGTAAAATTAGATAGTTCACCAATGCTCAATATTGCATCTGTTTTAATTTTACAGATTCTGGTTTCTACTTCTTGGACTACATCTGCGTTTGCTACATCACCTAAGTAAATTAAGTATACGAAAGAAGTGGCCCGTTCTCCAATCGTCAACTTTTTGATTTTTAACTCTGCAGAAGGAAGATATCGACGAATTAAGCCTATATTTTTTGTGGCATTTTCAATGAAACCATCATGTGATCCTTTAATAGTAACTTCTGAAATTGGCTCTTGAATTGCTCTCTCTGCCCAGCCTTTTGTATTTATTAGAAGTGACCGATTTTCTCCTTCCATAAATAGTACACATTGCCCCTCAAGTAATCCTTCTTTAATTTCATTCCATGTATATACTATTTTGGTATGAGTAGCAATAATATTAGAATTAAATATTTGACTGTCTTCATTCACTTTTTGTAATAATGGTGTAACAACATTGCTTTTTAATGCGACACTATCTGTAAGTCCTTCAAAATAATATAGTAAAATATTTGTGTTTGTTTTTAATTGCAAAGGATGTTCAATTAAATCTGCACTAATATCAAAGATATTATCTAGTGTATTTTTAAGTTGTTTTAAGTTATTTGTTTGGATCTTTTCAATGTTTTTATCTGTTTTAGTTTCTAAAATCTCTTCATTTAAAGACAAAATTGACACCTCTTTAATATATAACGATTAGTTGTATTTATTATTTTTATAAGATGGAATTTTATTCACAAATTCAATTAAATTGGGAACGGAAATTAATAATTGAGAGCAAAAAAAGTAGAGGTGATTTGTGGGGGAATCTAAGTATCAAGATAGAATCGAAATTTGAATGATCATAACAAAAAAGAACCCTTGATAGGCTCTTTTTCATAGTTGATAAATATATTGTCAACAATAGATGGTGTTTAAGGTAGTAATTTAGATATCTTTAAGTTCATCAGCTGAATTTTGTAGGAAGAACTCTTTTTTCATATCTTAATGCTCAATTAAAAAGACAGTACATTTATTTGGGTGTTCTAGTGTAATTAAAGTTTGCGCGCTAACAAATTTTGTTTAGGGACAAAATGTTTTTTCTGAATTAACAGAAAAAATGCGCAAAATTCCTATTAATTATTTTGGTAGGTATCAAATATTTCTTTGGCCTTATTTTCTTGATATTACCGTACGTTTATATGTTTCTAAGGGAAAGAAATACTTTCATGTTACCATCTATTGTTTGATTAAGATGGTAACATGAAAGTGAAACGTTTACAACCAGAAAATAAAGAAAAAATATTAAAATACGACTTTTTTCGACAATTATTCTATGTCTATATTTAATTTTATTATAGGAAAAGGCGGAGGGAAGCGGACCTTTTCCTATAAACTGTTTTGTTGGAATTAGAAATAACTAAAAAAGTAATAATAGCTTAAAATTAAAATGAAATTCAATGATAAAGTTATTATTGAATTTTTGAAGCTCAGATATCTTGAAAGTATGGTCAAATTTTAATCCACTTTGCGTTTCTTCCTTTTGTAACTAGCTTAATATGGCCAAACAGTTGCAAGGAATTTAAAGCCTTACTGATTGTACTCTCTGCAATGTCTGGATAAGTGTTACGAATACTTTCCTTAGTAAAGGGTTGTTTTTGTTTAAGTATAAAATCCTGAATTCTCTCAACTTTAGTATGTTTACATATAGAATCTAGAACTGTGTTATGAAGATCTTTGTAAGCCTCTAATATAATGGTTAAAAACGTTTTTAACCAAAAGCTATTATTATGTTCCTCGCAGTACCAATTCACCGAAGATTTATAAAGCGAATTGTAATAATCAGATTCATGTTTCTTAATATATTTATCCAAACATACATATTTTACAAATGTATGTCCACTCTTAATTAACAGCAATTGCATTAACATAAATGCCAGCCTGTTATTACCTTGATTAAAAGGGACTATGCAATAAAAATTTAATATAAAACGAGCTATTAATAAAAGTGAATGTAGCCCCTTACTAGTATTTAATGAGTTGTATTGATCACATAATTGCTCCATAAACTGTGGAATAAGTTCATGCGGAAGAATGCGGTAACTATTCAAGTGCATTCCATGTTCTGGAATTCCTGGAATGATAAAAGGTTTTTCACGCCATTTGGCACTGTCAGAGGTAATGTAATGTATTAGTTGAAAATGTAATTCCTGTATAGTTGCTGGATTGATTAATAAAGTACAGGAGTTTTTATGTACAAAAGAAAGTGTTTGATAATAGCAAAAAATAGCATCTTCCGAAATATTTTGAGGTACGATATCATCTAAAATAAGTTCTTTTAATCTTTTATTAGGAACTTTTATATCCTCATAAATAGTTGTGAAATTTTTTATGTAATGTAGTGGTATAGTTTTTTCTAAGCTATTAAATATGTCTGGGTTTTGTTCCTGATAAGCAGCTAATTTTCCTTTGAATTCGCTAATTTCACTTATTAAATTTATTAACCTCCTTTTTAATTCAATATTTTTATACTTATCATCAAAAAAGTCTCTCATTTTTGTTCCCCCTGTAAGCCCTTAACACGTTGTTGCATATATCTTTCCATTCTAAAGGTATTCCACGAAATCATTGTAAAATAACGACATTTTCGTTCTGATTTTAAATATATATCAGAATCTATATTTTTATTTAACAATTAAAACATGGAAATTATAAAGAAGAATCGTTAGGATTCAATTTTAATAGGCATAATCCTAACATCAAATGTACAAATGTACAATAAAAAAATAAAAAATATAAAACTAGCGACTCTTTTGAAAGATTATTTAAAAGGGTTTTAAGAAATTGTAAGTATAGAGTGCTTTAGTTTATCGATAAATATTGAAGTGGTAATAAAGTTTTCATAGGTAATCATAAAGTAGATAAACTATTAATTTGTGACAATTATGTGTCTAATCTATTATATACTTTTATGAGAATTCTAAAATAAAATCCTAAAGAGCCGAATTTTCTATATTTATCATAAAGATTAGAAGAGGCGTGTTGATGAAATGTATCATTTTATATAAAAATATGTAACGTTTAATACTCGTATTGTAAAATATTTTGACATCCGTTAATTTAAATATTAGGTACAGGAACATTTAATAAAAACCCAGTACTAAAATACCCTTTAAACGTTTCACCCTAAGAACCTTTTCTAAAGCACACTGAAGTTCATCTTTTGTTTCTGTGCCTTATTAGATAAAAATAACACAATAAATTATTAAAATTTGATAGTTAAAACTAGATTTTTAAATACTTTCTCTTTTCTTAAACGTTAACAATTTCTTGATAATCTGTTTAAAGTAAGGAAATACAGAATAGAAAATAGCTATTAATAAAGAAAATACAGTTAAGCTAGATACCTTAAGTTATTTTATAAGTAATTAAGCGTTAGTTTGAATTAGTAGGGGTATTATATGTGTTTTAACCTCAAGTGTATATGTTTAAGGTTAAAGGATTTGTGAGTGGTATAGAAGTAGCGGAAGTCTGGAAGAAACGGATATAATCGGTTTCTTCCAGACTTTTTTGCTTTTTGTAATATAAAAAATTTATTTTTCCTACATGAGGATTTTTTTGTTTTAATATTTGAATTTTTTGTGAAATTAAATGGGGTTTTTATTCTTCTTTTAATACATAATGTTACAAAATTCCTTAATTGTATGTACTTTATTTTTATAGGAGATTAAAAATAATAATAAATGTACCAATTTATGAGAGATATTAATATATTAATTGACGATTTGTTCGTTTATCCCTATATTGCTATTATATTAGCGAAAGCAATATATTGGGGGGACAAAAATGAAATTGAAATTAACATCTAAATTGGAAAGATTAAGAACAAGTAAAAAGGGGATTGGTGCTTGTGTTTTGGCTGCAGGCATGACGGCAATCACAATGACTCCTCAAAGTGCGTATGCACATGGGTTTGTTGAAAAGCCGAGTAGTCGTGCTGCTTTATGTAGTCAGAGTTATGGGGCATTAAATTTAAATTGTGGAAATGTAATGTACGAACCTCAAAGTCTAGAAGCACCTAAAGGATTTCCAGATAATGGACCGATTGATGGGGAAATTGCTTCGGCAGGAGGATTGTTTGGAGGTATTCTTGACCAACAAACATCAAATCGTTGGTTCAAAAACACAATTAAAGGTGGAGTAAATACATTTACATGGAAATATACAGCGCCACATTCTACAAGTAAATGGCATTATTACATTACCAAAAAAGGATGGGATCCTAACAAACCATTAACACGTGCTGAATTAGAACCAATCGGAACTGTGAAACATGACGGTTCGGCCGCATCAAATAATTTAACACATACAATTAATGTACCAACTGATCGTAATGGTTATCATGTTATTTTAGCTGTATGGGATGTAGCAGATACGTCAAACGCTTTTTATAATGTAGTTGATGTAAATTTAGTAAATAATGAAACTCCTGATACAGTAGCTCCAAGTCAACCAACTGAATTAAATGCCTCTAAAGTTTCTGCCAATAGTGTTGAAATAACATGGAAGGCCTCCACTGATAATATAGGTGTAAAAGAATATCAAGTGTTACGTAATGGAGAAGTAATTGATACGGTATCAGGTACAACTTTTATTGATAAAAAATTAAAAGCAGATACGGAATATACTTATACAATAAAGGCATTAGACTCTGCTGGAAACATATCAAAAGAAAGTGAAAAACTGAAGGTTAAGACAACACATACAATCCCAGATATAGAGGCTCCAACTCAACCAAAAGGATTACATAGTATGGGTACAACAGCGACAACTGTTAATTTAATGTGGAGTCCGTCAGAAGATAATGTAGGTGTTGACCATTATATTGTATATAGAGAAAGCGCTGGGGTTATGAATAAAATTGGGACGGCGGCTAATACATCTTTTATGGATAAAGATTTGAAGGCTAATACATCGTATAAATATGTAGTGACGGCGGTTGATTTAGCTGGAAATGAATCTAGTAGAAGTGATGTTTTGAATGTAACAACAAAGTTAGAGGATCCCGCATATGAAAAATGGGATGCAAGAAAAGCATATACTAAAGGTGATAGAGTAGTACATGAGGGGAAAGTGTACGAAGCGGTTCAAAATCATCAAGGAAATGGCGACTCAAATTGGATTTTTGCTTTATCGCTTTGGAAGCCAGTTTTGAATAAGTGATAAGCTGAAAAAGGTAGTTAACAATTTTGGATTGCTCTTTAAAAAGTAAGGGTCGTTCCAAGCATGAATTATCTAATGGTTTAAATGGTATATTAATAAATTTAATCATCATCCTAATGTTAACGAATTAAAATCAAAAAAGAATCCGAATGGTATTCCATCAAAAAGGAATTCCATTTGGATTCTTTATTTTCTAATTTGTAATAGCATATATTTTCACTGTGAATTTGCTAGTGGACCAATTGGACTTGCAATATAATATTTAGTATTTGTGTAAGCTTCAGTCCTAGATTCATGTGAAATATTTTTCCAACGAGTAGAATCTATTCCTAGGGAAACATCAATCATTACATTGAAAGAAATAGTAGAAGGATAATCTTTTTCTGAAGGCTCAATAACCCATTTTAATTCTTTGGTACCTACAGGTAAACTATCAATTTTAAAGTTTTGGCTGGATCGATTTTGTTGCCCTGATAAAGGACTAGATTCAGATGATATTTGTGAAATTAATATTTCTTTTTCATTTGAATGTATACCATTTAATTTAATGATACTATCAATTAAACCTGGACCGGGAAAATCAGCTGCGATGATACCAGAATGTTTAATTGCGCCTTGTTGTAAGAGTTCGGTCCCAAGTGTATTCATCCCCCCATAGTATACTTGTCCGTTTCTATCGCGAGGAAAATCACTCCACGCATTAGTGGAATTCGTTTGAATCAATTTAGGACTACTGTCAGTATTTCTGCTCTCTTTTCCGCTTGCAACAAACCAAGGATATACATTATTTAAAAATGCGGCTGCGCCTCCCGTACCATTAAAATGGTTGAGATAAATTTTTTCATTATTAAAATTAGTATTTGTATTTTGTAGATGGTTTTTTATCGCAATCCATTTTGTATATATTTCGTCTGGTCCGCTTCCAATTTCAAATTTATCTTGTATATTCAAACCTTCGTAATCAATCCCGTACAATTGAGCGGATGTAAAGTTTTGTAAGATTACAATTTTCCCGCGGGTATCTCCTAAAGTAGGGTTATTTCTATCTGAAGTTGGTACGGAATTAGGATCCCAAAAATATGAAGCATTAACGTTTTTATATTTTAAAAATATCTCCTCAAATGATAGAGATCCACTTTCAGGAGTAGTTTCTTCTTTTAAGCGCATTAATATTGTTTCTGTTGGATGATCTTTTAAAAATTGAATGGTCTCTTTTAACACATCGTCAAACACAGCTTTTTGATTTACAACGCCATGATACATTGCAAAAGAATCTTTTACACGTTTAACACGCATATCTACATATCGAATTCCGGAATTTAATTGTTGGGATAAACTCATAGTTTGATTTCTTGTCAAATTTTCATCAAGAAAACTCGCTCCATGTAAAGCCATCGTACCGTGAGTCCCTGGAATAGATATTTCACTTATTTTTGTTGAATCTTCTATTTTCGACATCCACGATGGATTTTGATACCCTATATTGGATTCATAGGAGTAACCTGGATGACTATCAGCTAAAATAGTAGATGGTCTATTTAAACTTGCTAGTGTAATACAAGTAAGGATGCTAATTTTAAAGAAATTTCTCATTTTTATTTTGTTCATTTTTTCTCTCCTGACCTTTAAACAATTGTTAGATGATTTTTTACTATATTTATTGTTTTTCATTCTTAAGATAATAAATTTTTGTATTTAAAAATAATTAACAATAGGGGGGAGTAAGTTATTTGAGACTTTAATAATTTTTTATTATAAATTGTCCCTAATAGTCAAACGGATTCTTGAAAACTCGAAGTATAGCCTCCAAAAAACAACTGTTTATCGTATTGAATACAAACAAAACAGAAGTCCTAAAAAAGACTTCTATTTTGTGACATATAATGAATGATAAGGTGGTAAACAAATCAAGATAATGTGATTGAGTGGTAAAAATTTATTAATAGCTGTTTTAGAATCTCTTATAACAAGGCTGATTACAAAAAGCGGATCTCTACACTGCTAATAAAAATTGAAAAATTCTACTCATTAAAACTTAGACTAACTACAGTTGCAATTGATTGAGCTGCATGTTCCCAGCTTCCATCTATAACTTTACCAATCTGCTGACCAAGTGCATTTAAATCATTTGGATTAACTGGAATTCCATTATACGCAGCAAGAATTGATAAAAGTGGAGCAGCAAATGGTGTCCAACCACCTCTATCAATATTAAATACAGGTTTATCTAGTACCTTTCCATCTTGTACTGTAAACTCATAATAAAATTGATCATCTGGACGAAAACTTAAATGGTGAGAGATTTGCCCCTTAACATATTTTTTTCCTGCACCTAGATTTACTACTTCTATTTCTTTTACATTAAATTCATGTTCAAATACTTTGATTTTTTTGACTTCTGGACCATTTAAGGCAGCTTGAACGGCTGTTTCCAAATTGTTTTGTGCAAAAGGTTGAATACTTAATTGTGCCTCTTTTGGTTGAATAGGAGCCTCCTTTTCTGCAGCAAACACCGAGGTAGTAGGTAGTGCACCTGTAGCTAACGTAGCTGCAAGTGCTGTTGTCATAATGATTTTTCGTTTCATCTTCATAGTTTTCCTTCCTCTCTTAAAGTTATGATATATAATTTTTTAAGATTGACACGGTACAATTTTTTTCATAATGCACGCAAAAAACTAGTTTAAGAACTATGTGAAAAAACGTGTCGGAAAATTAAAATTAATTATATATGTATTTTAAATGATATCTATCTACACATATTTTTTCAATTTTTCGATAAATTAAACGATAATTACTGCATAAGAGTCAATTTAGCACTTTATTTATCTATAAATTTCCTATAAACCATTTAGTTCATAGTGAAAGTAATATATTTGATATTAAATGTCTTGCATAATGCGATAAAATTTCACAATTTTTTATCAATATATACAGAAGAAAAGGTAACGAAACTTAAGTGATATTTAATACTTTTCATATTTGTGAAGTATGTGAATTTGTTTATTGTAACATCTAAGATGTTAGATGTTGTTTTTTAACATTACTTATCCGGATTCATGAAAAGTATTTTAATATATTATTTTTATTTTATATAAAAATATAAAGTTTTAATATTAAAACTAAAATATGGAAGTAACATAAGGGATTTACGCATATAGTAATGTTGATGGTAAAATTAACAAAATTTTCATTTAAATCAGACAAAACTATGGTGTTTTTAACTTATAATAATGTTACTACGATGAAAAAATGGCTACTAATTAGTTAATTTAAAAATCAATTTTAGATAGGAAGAGGATAATGAAGACCAGAGATAGTTATAAAATTATTGTAATTGGTGCTGGGACAGCAGGACTATCTTTTACTGCACATTTATTACGAAATGTACCCCTATTTAAAGAAAGTATAGCAATTATTGATCCATCAAAAAAACATTACTTTCAGCCACTATGGAGTTTAGTGGGGGGAGGAATTGTTTCAAAGGAAAGTACGATGCGTAATCAGGAATCGCTTATTCCAAAAGGGGCAACGTGGATCCCTAAAAGTGTTGTTAAGTTATTTCCATCTGAAAATAAGATACTTTTAGATGACGGACTGTTACTTGAATATGAAATTCTTATTGTAGCAGCTGGTATACAAATAAATTGGGACAGTATTAAAGGCTTAAAAGAGTCTATTGGCACTAATGGGGTATGTAGCAATTATTCTTATACATCTGTTGATTCTACTTGGAGAGAAATCGAAAAATTTAAAGGAGGAAATGCGCTTTTTACCCACCCTAATACTCCTATTAAATGCGGTGGTGCTCCACAAAAAATTATGTACTTAGCAGAGGAATATTTTTGTAATAGTGGTGTAAGAAACAGAAGTAAAGTAATATTTTATTCTGCAAACAATAACATATTTCAGGTTCCACGATATGCAAATACTTTAGAACAAGTACTAGAAAGAAAGCAAATTATAACGAATTATAATAAAAATCTAGTGGAAATTATCGCCGAAAAGAGAGAGGCAATTTTTGAAGATACGCAAACACTAAAAAGAGAAACCGTACCATATAGTATGATACATGTTGTTCCGCCAATGGGGCCACCTAATTTTATTAAAGAGAGTGAGATAAGTGATCATCAGGGGTGGGTAGATATAAGCCCTTATACTTTGCAGCATGTGCAATATAAAAATATTTTTGGACTTGGAGATTGTACCAATTTACCTACCTCTAAAACTGGAGCAGCAATTCGAAAACAAATACCCGTCTTAAAACAAAATATTATGGACGTACTTAGCGGAAGAGATTTACAGGCTAAATATGATGGATATACATCATGTCCGATTGTTACAGGATATAAAAGTCTTATACTTGCTGAATTTAACTATGAACATGAGCCTCAAGAAACGTTTCCATTTAATCAAGCGAAAGAACGGTATAGTATGTTTTTACTTAAAAGATATATGTTGCCATATATGTATTGGAATTTAATGTTGAAAGGGATTCTATAGGAGAAGATAAAAAATGGTTACAAAAATTGAAAATCAATTTGAAATAACTAATTGGAGGGAATAGCTATGCTTTTAAAATATTTTTATGATGAAAAATTAGCACATGCTTCCTATTTAGTCGGTTGTCAGAAAGAAGGCGTAGCAATCGTTATTGATCCCAGTCGCTATATAGAACAATATATAGAGTTTGCTAAGAAAGAGGGGATGGAAGTAATTGCTGCGGCTGAGACTCATATTCATGCTGATTTTCTTTCTGGGTCTAGAGAACTTTCTAATCTTTACCATGCAAATTTATATGTATCTGATGAAGGAGATTGTGATTGGAAATATCAATATCTTAACGAAGGTCGATACAAATTGGTTAGAGAGGGCACGGAGTTTAAAGTAGGTCATATAAAATTTAATGTAATTCACACCCCAGGGCATACGCCTGAAAGTATTTCTTTTTTAGTAACTGATACAAGTCAAAATAATTATACGAATGATAAACCGATAGGAATATTCACAGGTGATTTTATATTTGTAGGAGATATAGGAAGACCGGATTTATTAGAAACTGCAGTTGGTATTAAGGATACTGCAAAAATAGGAGCGAAACAATTATTTAATTCTATACAAAAAATAAAAATACTTCCTGATTATTTGCAAATATGGCCATCACATGGTGCGGGAAGCGCATGTGGAAAAGCATTAGGAGCAATTCCAACTTCTACATTAGGTTATGAAAAGATGTTCAATTGGGCATTTCAGTGTAATGAAGAAAGTGATTTTATATCGACTTTATTGACGGGACAGCCAGAGCCTCCAAAGTATTTTTCATTAATGAAGAATTTAAATAAGTATGGTCCGCCAATTCGTAAGAAGAGAAAAAGTACTGCTATTAATACAGTAGAAGAGCTTCAAGAAATTTTGAAGAGCGTTCATCAAATAGTTGATATAAGGGATGTAGAGAGTTTTGCTGCAGGTCATATCGAGAAGTCAATTAACATACCTTATAACAATTCTTTCACAACTTGGTGTGGATGGTTATTAGATTATAAAAAAGAAACTTTAATAATTCTAGATGAGGAAAAGGTTAAAGTAGAGGCAGTTATTAGAGAATTTGAATCTATTGGGTTAGATAATATTATTGCTTTTGCACCCTTAAAAGTAATACAAAGACTTGATAGATTTGAAAGTTACAAAGAAAAAACATCGATTGAATTATATCCGCATATAAAAGGTGGAAGCGTTAAGGTTATCGATGTGCGTAGTAAAAAAGAGTGGGAGGAAGGACACCTTCATGATGCAATACATATCACTTTAGGTAATCTATTTGAACAACTAGATTATATACCGAAAGATTTTCCAATAGTTTTGCAATGTCGAACCGGATTACGTTCCGCTATAGCAGCTAGTATTTTACAAAGAGCTGGTATAAAGGAAGTAGTGAATTTAAAGGGAGGATTTCTTGCATGGAAAGAAGAAGGGCTTCCTTATACAACATGCAATCTCAATGTGTAGGAAAATATTATATGCTAGGTAAGAATAATTAAAAGAAGTTATAGATGACGTGTTAGAAAAGGGAATCATAATTGTCGCAGATTCAGGAAATACATTAGGATTATTAATTGATTATCCAGTTAAATATGAAAATGTAATATTTGTTTTAGCATTAAATAATTTAACATTGGATCCATCTTTTATGGAATGGCAGTGTTGGAAGTACTTAGGTATTATCAATAAGAACCCAATTTAAAATTCTCTTGGATGCAAGAGAATTTTTTTATTGGGAATAGTAAGGGGGAGGGGAGGTGCATTACATATGGGAAAAGGTAGAAGTAATAATGCTGGTAAAAAGCAACCGAATTTTGATGATTCATCTAATTTTGCTAAACAAAGCCAACCGACAGAAAAGAAGAAGAAATAAGAACAGGAGCTCTCTTGATAAAGGGAGCTCCTGTTAAAAGTGGACTGACGTTTCAGAATAACATATCGATGGATTAACCCAATAGCCATAAATACAAGGTTTTAATTTTTCGAAGGGCACCTAATTTAATATTATTGTCCTGCTTTTTTATACTTATTGACGCGTTAAATCCATTTAAAATGCTCCTTAATGGCGTTGGGCGTGACCTTCATTAAAATTTTTTAAACCTAATGGGACTTACCATTAAGAGGGCGAGGATTAAAGTAATCCATGCATTACTATATGAAAACAATGCCATACCAGCCAATGATAATCCTGCAGCTGGAATAGGTAATCCCTTAAAATATCCAATAGTTGGTTTAATACTAAATTTAGCTAATCTTAAAGCACCCATTGTTGGGAATAGGATAAATGCCAAAGAAGTTAAAATAGAAGGTGTTGCTATCGTATGAAATAAAAGCGCAGGAGCGACGCCGAAACTAACAATATCAGCTAAGGAATCCAATTCTACGCCAAACTCACTGTTCACTTTTAATTTTCTTGCAATTCTTCCATCAAGAAAATCTAAAACAGCTGAAAAGAAAATGAGAATGGAGGCTGCTCCTAAATATTCACTCATATTCAAGGTGATTGAGAAAACACCGCACAATAAATTTCCAATCGTAAATAAATTCGGTATAACTTTTACAAGCTGATTAAACAAGTTTGTTCCTCCTAAATTAATTAAACTTCACATTTCTGTAGCAATTTCTATATATTCTTCCGTTATTCTTAAAAATATATGACCACTGTATTACTGTAAGCTAATTAAATTTCGATAAGAGAAAAATTGATTTCTTAAATGTTCCACGGGTTTATAAAAATGTTTAATCATTTTCAGTACGCGTTATTGAATATTAGCACTTGATAGTTGATCTTTCGAGTAGTCAGGGATTTTCCGGTTCTGGTGCAAAAAATTAAAGGTAATTAAAAATAATCTCTAAAAAGGAGACATAATGATACTATTATTTTAAAAAGGTTCGTGGTTGGTATCGAATATAAAAAAATAGAATTTTTATACAAAAATCACCCGAAAGGGTGCCTTTTGTACCTCTTAAAATGACTGAAGATGTGTTTACTTGAGTTCATTAGGTAGTTAGAGGTTGATAGACTATCTTTAACGAAAATGTTGAGTAGTTCATCTTCATTATATATCAATTTAATAATGATTGGGGATTTAGAAAGTTCCATGGAAAGTACATATCAACCTGATTGGAAGATTGGAAATTTAATAACTGGTGATACATTTTACTTAACGCAACATTTTGGTGCGCAAATGAAAATTTTTAAAGTCCACACAAATGTTACCCTAGAACGATTCCAAACAATAGAACCAGAATTAAAATAAAATTTTTGTAGCATCAATTAAATTCATTTCTTTTTATGCAAACACACTTTCAGCGGAAATAACTTCTTCACTATTTTGCGCTGGAAAGACTGTATAAAAAATGGTTACGTTTTCTGATCTTGAAATAACCCTCTCAAATTGCAATCCTGCTTTTTCTAAAAGCTTTACTGCATCAACAATAGAAGTAATTGCTACAAAAGTTTTTCAAATAAAATTTATAAAAGCTTGATAGGTAATACCAAGGGAAAAGACCGTAGCTACTATATGTGCAGTCCATTTAGGCATATTTAAATTTAATACGGTATTGTACAACATTCCATATACGATACAAATGATTAATATGAATGCAATGAATTGAAGAACTAATAAAAATAGCGGTTGTTCCATTTATTCTCACTTCCTTTATTTGATATATTAATATAATTTATTTAAATGTGAAAGTTTTATTTCTATGAATTTCCAAAAAATGTGATATGAAAGGCATAGTAGTAATCACAAGAATTACTGCAAAACTATAAATGGAACTAAAAGTATTATGACGAGATCAGTAAAATAGTAAAGAAGGTCACCATTCACGGCGACCTTCTTTACTATGCGTTATACCCAAATAATTTTAAATCTTCTCCTGAATCTGAAATGATTTTCTCAAATCGTAATCCTACTTTTTCTAAAAGCTTTCCTGAGGCGATGTTATCTACAGAAGTAATTGCTACAATTCGTTTCATGCCGAGCTTTTGTACACCGTATTCGATTATCGCAGAAGCTGACTCGTAGCCATATCCTTTTGAACGGAATGTCTCTAAAAAGGCAAACCCGATATCAACGTCTTCTAATGAATCTCTTTTAATAAGGCCACACATACCAAGTGGAGTGAGATCTTTTTTTCGTTCTACTAAGTAAAGGCCGAATCCAAGTTTGTTATACATATCGATGGGACCGTTTACAATATAATTTTTTGCATCTTCTAAGTTACTAACTCCTTTGTCACCGATAAACTGAATCCATGCAGGATCGTTTACTAACTCAAGAATAAAAGGAGCGTCTTTTATATCAAACCAGCGAAGATTAAGACGTTCAGTTTCAAGAACTATCAATAATTACACCACCTTTAAAAAGTTATAACAATTAGTATGGATTGTGTAAAACAAAAGTGCAACATATTTTAATGGGGGTGTTTGTTCACATAAAGTTCGTTTGTTTTGTATAGAGAGATATCTTATAATTAGGATTAATTGTAAAGAGTGAGATGCTTATACAATGACTCCTAGGTGACTAGGAGTTTTTACTATATAACTATCATTATTACTAAATATGACACACTATACATTCTACTCAAGGAGGTACATAATGAAGAAATTATATAATGCATCGTTTACGTATTTGATTATCGGTTTATTATCAGGGATTTTCGCTAGGGAGTATGGTAAGTATAAAGGGATTTTAGGGTCTACTTTGTTAAATCTTTTGCATACGCATACACTTATACTTGGCTTTTTCTTCTTTTTAATTGCTTTAGGATTAGCAAAAGTATTCGCGTTTCATGAAGTGCAAGGGTTTAATAAGTGGTTTGTTTTACATAATATTGCATTAACATTAATGTTAGGTTCGCTAGCAGCGAGAGGGCTTCTTCAGTTAAATGGAGCTGACTTTAAAGGGTTAACTTATATTGTAGGATTTTCTCATTCGTTGATGGCAGTTACTTTAATTTGGTTTATGTTGTTAATAAAGAAATCGTTTAAAATGTAGTGAAAAAGAACTTGTAGCGTGTGCTGCAGGTTCTTTTTTGTATGTTCAGGTTTAATAATCTTATTTTTCTAATTATTTTGTATAAAGATGGTATACTTGTTTTAAAATTAAAAAGGAGAGTTGATTATGGAAATAACAATTGAACATGTAGTAAATGAATTAAAAGGCATACTTCCTGAAGATCGAGTAGTAATAAATATGACAGTACGAGAGTTACATAGTAAAGATGAATCTTACCATAGTAGTAGTTTACCTGATGTAGTTGTTTTTCCAAAAACGACCGAAGAAGTTAGCGCGATAATGAAAATAGCGATTCAGCACGGAACAGCTGTCGTTCCATTTGGAGTAGGGTCCAGTTTAGAGGGACATGTAATTCCTTACGAAAAAGGAATTACAATGGACTTTTCTCTTATGAACAAAATACTTGAAATAAGAGAAAAGGATTTTCTTGTGAGAGTACAGCCAGGGGTGACGCGCTCTCAGCTTAATAAAGAATTGAAAAAGTATGGATTATTTTTTAGTGTAGACCCAGGAGCTGATGCAACGTTAGGAGGAATGGCTGCTACAAATGCGAGCGGAACGACAGCGGTAAAGTATGGGGTAATGCGTGATCAAGTTCGAGATTTAGAAGTCGTTCTTGCTGATGGAGGAGTAATACATACCGGGAATTTAGCAGCGAAGTCATCATCAGGTTATCATTTAAATGGTATTTTCGTAGGCTCAGAAGGAACACTTGGATGTTTCACGGAGTTAACTTTAAAAGTATACGGTATACCAGAACATGTTATGGCTGCGAGGGCATCGTTTCCAACTATAAATGATGCAGTAGAAGCTGTAATTAACATATTACAAGCAGGTATTCCAATCGCGAGAATTGAACTTGTTGATGAATTATCTATGAAACAAGTAAATTATTACAATGAAACAAGTTACAGAGAAGAACCGACACTGTTTTTAGAGTTTCACGGCAATGAAGCAGGGTTAAAGCAAGATATTGAATTTACGAAAGAAATCGTTCTTGATCATAAATGTATAGAAATTGCGTTTGAGACGGAAACAGCAGCGAGAAATAAGCTGTGGGATGCAAGACATAACTTAGCGTACTCTTACGTGCATAGTTATCCTGGTAAAAAGCTAATGAGTACAGACGTATGTGTACCAATTTCGGAATTAGCTGGAGCGATTCAACATGCGAAAGAGGTATTACATAAAGTAGGGCTTATTGGCGGTATTCTCGGTCATGTTGGGGATGGGAATTTCCATGTACTCTTAATGATTGACACAAATGATAAGGAGGAAGTGAAGAAGGCAGACGAAATAAATGAAAGTATCGTTCAGTATGCTCTTAAACGAGGAGGAACGTGTACAGGAGAACATGGCGTTGGAATCGGGAAACGAAAGTATCAAGAAGAAGAACATGGGGCGGCATTATTTGTAATGGAGAAAATAAAGAAAGTTCTTGATCCGCAAAATATTTTGAATCCGAAAAAGGTGTTTCAATTAAAAGATAGGGGCTGAGTGGATGAAAGTAATATAGCTGGAAAGTATTTTGCATTTTGGACCGGTTGCTGCACTCCCAAGTGTATTAGCGGCAGTAGGGCATAACATTGCAGGGCCAATATTAGCAACCATCTGGTCAAAAAATAAAAAGAATACTTTCAGCGATGAAAATGTATCAATAAATATAGAAAAATAGGAATGATAAATAATGCAAAAACGTATTGTACATTTTGAAGGAATGGTTGTATTTTTAGCCACGATTTATATGTATTCGATATATGAGTTTAGTTGGATTATATTTTTTGTATTCCTTTTAGCGCCTGATCTATCAATGTTAGCATATGGGATTAATAATCACGTTGGTGCGAAAATATATAATGTATGTCACACATATATCATATCCATATTAATTGTTCTAATAGGTGTCTATTTTAAGATGGATATCGTTATAATGATTGGCTTAATATGGACAGCACATATTGGAATGGATCGAATGTTTGGATATGGATTGAAATATGAGACGGATTTTAAGGATACTCATATTCAACCGTTATAATTTGTTTTGAGAAGAGGGGTACGTTGAAGCAGAGAATTGCTATCGAAGAATATAATGTCAAATGGGAAAGTGAATTTAATAAAATATACACTCTTATTAACAATGTAATGGAAGACAGCATTGTATCTATTGAACATGTTGGGAGTACATCTGTTAAAGGGCTTGCATCAAAACCAATACTAGATATTGATATTGTAATAGAAGAGTACGAAATTTTTCATGAGGTAGTAAAAAAACTTGAGAAGATAGGGTACTATCATCAGTTAGAATGGAGCTTTAAAGGAAGAGAGGCGTTTGGAAGAAAGGATACGTTCGTTCCATGGAACGAGAGAAATACAGTTTGGATGGAACATCATTTATATGTGTGTGATAAAAATAGTGAAGAGTTGAGAAGGCATATAGTGTTTCGAGATTACCTTCGTGAACATACTGAAGTAGCTAATGAGTATGGAAACTTGAAGGAAGAGTTAGCAAGAGAGTCGAAAAATCGATCTAGTTATATTGAGGGTAAGACCGTATTTATTACAAATATATTAGAAAAAATAAACTAAAGCAGCATGGAATACATGCTGCCTATTGTTTTGAAATAGAAAGCTGCCATTATAAAACAAATACAAACTGGCCCTGTTGATTGATGCGGTTACTAAATATAATAGGAAACAAAATAGAAAAGAGCGGAAAAGAGGGAGCTTATGTACATACCAAAATATTTCGCAATACAAGATGAAGAGATGAAGTACGAAATAATGGAACAAAATAGCTTTGCGACATTATTTTCTCAACATAACGGAGAACCATATGCAACGCACTTGCCGTTGTTATTAAATAGGGAGACCCTTACTTTACATGGTCACTTCGCACGGCCGAATGAACAGTGGAAAGATATTGGGACTCAGCAAGTACTAGCTATATTTCAAGGACCACATAGTTACATCTCTCCGTCATGGTATGAAACAAACAATGCAGTACCAACATGGAATTACGTTGCAGTGCATGTATATGGTGAATTAGAAATTGTTGAAGATGAGAAGACATTAGTAGATTCTCTTCAAGATTTAGTAAATAAATATGAAGATCCAGAGAGCACCTACTCACTTAATGATGTAGATCCGAATTATATGGGAGGATTAAGTAAGGGAATAGTTGGATTCAAAATAAAGATAAATAAAATAGAAGGAAAAGCGAAGTTAAGTCAAAATCATTCTGTAGAGAGACAGAATTTAGTTGTGGAGAAACTTGAGAAAGTTGGTAGTGAGGAGAGTAAGAGGATTGCGGAGTTGATGAGAAAATAAAGCCTACATGAAAGGGAAATATTCTAAATAAGCGTATTTAAAAAGACCTTCTTAATTGAAGGTCTTCCGTTTTTTAAAGTGCTTTTTCAGTTGTTGTTGAGTTGTAGTCTTTACTTACGTCAACGGATTGAACAAGGTCAGGTCTTTGGGGTGCCGGGGTGTCCCCAATGTTTAATGCTACATATCCTAACTGTGTTTTCGGTGTTTCTGAGGTGAAGCTTAATCCAAGAGTTGTGATGCTAATAACAGCTAAGCCAATGATGCTCAATTTAATCTTTTTCATTATATCAAAGCTCCCTTTTCTTCATGTTTTTTTCTTGCTTGATTGGCCATGTAAAAGTATTGACTAGCTTTTATATGGTCTTCTTTTTCATAAAACATATTTGCTAGAACATCAGTGTACTCTTGTATACATTCCCAAAGGTTTTCTGTTTTAAAGTAAGAAATTCCTTCCAAAATTATCATTTCTAAATCATTTATAGAAGTTTTATTATTTAGTTCTCTTAAAATCATGAAACGATATTGAAACTCTTTGTTTTCTAGTTTATTTGAAATGTTTAATCCTTTTTTTATAAGTTCTTTAGCATGAGTATATTCTCCAAGCTTGTAGTATTCACGTGCTTCAACAAAAAGTGCTTTAAAGTGATTTGGTTGCTTAGTTGTAACCTCTGAAATATGACGCATTGCTAACTCTGAAAGGTTTTGACTTGCATATAGCCAAGCTAAATTATGTCGTACTCTTAATGATAAAGTCTCCTCTGAATACTTCTGTAGAATATTTAATGCTGAATCAAGTCTAATTTCAGCTTGTTCAAACTGTTTTAAATCAATACAAGATAAACCAAAGATGTTATCACACAAAGCAACATTAATTTCACAGTTTATATGTTTTGAAAAAATCGCTTTAGCTTCATTTGCAGATTGGATTGCTACTAGTGGTTGATATGTTTGATAATAATAGGAAGCTAAGCGGTAGTTAAATTCAGCATTCTCTAGTTCGTCAGATACGTGTATTAGCAGCTTTTTAGCGTTCTCGAAAAGGTGTTTTGCTGCATTGTAGTTTCCAATAATTGTATTGTGAATAGCCTTGAAAAAATGATAATAATAAGAAAATAGCCCATTCTCTGGAAGTGGGAAAGAATCAATTTTATTAAAATCATCTTTATTAATATTTAAACCATCTGTTAAAATTTTGTATCTGAAATTAAAAAGTGAATAATACAATTGTAGGTTTGTATCTTCTTCTGAATTAGAGATGATATTTTCAATATCTTTTTTTATTTTTGTTGCATGGGTAGTTTGATGCTGTAAGATAGCTCTATACCAGTCATTAAATAATTTTGTAATTTGTTCATTACCTTGTAGTTGAACGTTCATGAAATCCCCTCACTTTTTGAATATTCTTATAAAATATAGTATCAAAAATAAAAATATTTAGAAATGATGTTTTATATTTCTCAATATTTGTTTAACAAGCTTACGAGTAAGTCTATTGGAATAATGTAGAATTTGTTTTGGATTAAAGAAATGGCATCGGGGGATGTGCATTTTAAAGTTTTAGTTGAGTGGGGGGATATAAAAAGGGTGCGTTCACACAATTTATATGAACGCACCTTTTTACATATTAAACAATCAAGTCCCACAAAAAGTACGATAAGGGCGATTCGTCGGTGCAGGCGGAATGCAGTATTCTTCTTGATCTGTCGAATACGCATAAGGGTTTGATAAAGCTTCAAGAAGTTTCTCCATTACGCTAAAGTCTCCATTTGTAACAGCTGCTTCTAGTGCTTCTTCTACACGATGGTTCCTCGGGATGATGGATGGGTTATTATTTTTCATCATTTCGTAGGCGTTTTCTTTCGATTGTTCTTGTCTTTTTAATCGAGATTGCCACAGTTTGTACCAATCTTTATATTCAGGACTTTCAAATAGAGCTGTATTTTCAATAGCATCAAGAGTTAATGAACGGAATGTATTTGTATAATCCGCTTTATATTTCTCCATCATTTTTAAAAGTTGCTCAATAAGTGGTTGATCTTGTTCTTCGGTACTAAATAGTCCTAATTTCTTTTTCATTCCAAGGAACCAATGGTTTTCATACTGTACGCTAAATTTCGAAATTTCGTCTTGAGCGATTTTTAGTGCTTCATCATCATCTTCGTGCAGAATCGGTATTAAAGATTCTGCTAGTCGTGCGAGATCCCATGCGGCCATATATGGTTGATTTCCATATGCATAACGACCTTGTGTGTCAATAGAGCTAAATACGGTTCCTTGGTCGTAATTGTCCATAAATGCACAAGGACCGTAATCAATTGTTTCGCCACTGATCGTTATATTGTCAGTGTTCATTACACCGTGAATAAATCCAACAAGTTGCCATTTTGCGATAAGACTAGCTTGTCTTTTAATGACTGCTTGTAGTAATGCAGTATATCGGTTTTCATGGGATTCAATTTCTGGGTAATGCCTTTTTATCGTATAGTCAGCTAGTGATTTCAGGTCCTCTATTGAACCACGAGCTGCAGCATATTGAAATGTACCGACGCGTATATGGCTACTAGCTACTCTAGTTAAAATTGCTCCAGGTAACTTTGTTTCACGATATGTTGGTTCACCGGTTGTGACAACTGCTAAACTGCGGGTAGTTGGAATATCGAGTGCATACATTGCTTCGCTAATAATATATTCACGTAGCATCGGACCGAGTGCAGCACGACCATCTCCTCGGCGTGAATAGGGAGTAGGGCCAGAACCTTTCAGTTGAATATCGAAACGCTTACCTGAAGGAGTAATTTGTTCGCCAATTAAAAGAGCACGACCGTCGCCTAACATATTAAAATGTCCGAATTGATGGCCAGCATATGCTTGAGCTAATGGATGAGCTCCTTCTGGGAGTGCATTACCAGCGAAAATAGCAATTTCAGCTTCCTTTTTCAGTTCTTCAGGGGTCAAGCCAAGAGATATCGCTAATGAATGGTTTAGTTTAACTAACTCCGGTGAACTTACGGGAGTAGGGGGGATTTCTGTATAAAATGATTGTGGTAAAGTCGTATAACTATTATCTAAATTCCAACCTGTTTCATTATTTTTAGTCATTGTATCTCCTCCTTTTTGTATTTTAAGTTATGTATTTGTACGTATGTATTCTTTGTAAAGTTAACTAAAAGTATAATATAATATTTCCCCTTGCAATCTATTGTAAGGACTTCATTGCACTATGTCTATTTAACAGCAAATTTAAAACCTCCATTTTAAGAAAATGGAGGTTTTATTATTATTTAATTTTTACAATTATTTTTCCTTTTGCTCTTCCAGACTCTGAATATTCCATTGCTTTTTGCGCATCTTCAAAAGGAAAAACTCGATCGATTACAGGTTTGATTTGTCCAGCTTCAATATAGTTTGCAATAGTACGTAATTGATCCCCACTTGGCTTCATAAATAAAAATGAATATTGAGCATTATGCTTTTTTTCAAGTGCAGTAAGTTTTTTGCTGGCTAATGAAAATAAGAGAGTTTTAAAGAATCCTGAACCAAATTCTTTACCGAAGCGAGCATTCGGCATGCCTGAAACGGAAACAATGTTTCCTCCCCTTTTTATAATATTGAATGATTTTTCAAGTGTTGCACCGCCGATTGTATCAAATACGGCATCATAATTTTGTAGTATATCTTCAAATTTCTCTGTTTTGTAATTAATAATTTCATCTGCGCCAAGAGACGTTACTAAATTCGCACCAGCTTCACTAGCAGTCGTTGTAACAATGGCACCCATTATTTTTGCTAGCTGAATAGCGAAAGTACCAACACCACCGGATCCGGCGTGAATTAAAATCTTTTGACCTTTTTGTAATTGCATGATGTCATGTAATGCTTGATATGATGTTAAGCCAACGAGTGGAATCGAAGCCGCTTCCTCAAAACTTAGATTTTTTGGTTTTAAAGCAATATCATCTTCATGAATGGCTATATACTCCGCGAAAGTACCAATCTTATTTTTTCTTGGACGAGCATATATTTCATCACCGACTTTAAAACGAGTCACTTTTGATCCAACCTTCGTGATGACACCGGAAAAGTCATTCCCAAGGATTAGAGGCATTTCATATTTCAGTAACATTTTAACTTTTCCATCACGTATTTTAAAATCAATTGGGTTAATACTAGCTGCATGAATTTCTGCGAGCACTTCATACTCATTAATTTCAGGAGTAGGTACCTCTGCCATACGCATTGGGACTTTTCCATATCTATCAATTATCATTGCTTTCATTTCTTATACCTCCAAGTTTTAATAAAAGTTTTGCAATAGCTTCTCAATATCTAATACAAGATTTTTTAATAAACCTAATTTTGTACGTATATCAATATAATAAAAGTTTTTTGTACCTTCTTTTCTCATTAAAATAATGCCAGCTTCTCGTAAAATCTTAAGGTGATGTGATACTGCTGGACGGGAAAGGTGTGTTTGCTTCGTAATTTCTCCTACACGTAATCCTGTTTGACATTCCGTTTCCATTAGCACTAATAAAATAGCTTGACGTGTTTCATCACCAATTGCCAATAATACTTTTTGAGAATCAATAAAATCTTTTTTTATAATATTTAATTGTTCTTGTTTATTCATTTCAATCACTTTGCCTCCAGGTAATTAGTCGAAAGGTTTAAGATGATGAACCATTACTTCGATACGGTAATGCTACATGATTGTTGCATGAGGTGCAATATTGAGAAAGAAAATCGAGACGAATGAATTTTTTATTGTTGAAAATTATAGGGAGATAGAAAAGGGATTGGAAGGATTACATAACACAATAGATGAAGTTTTAAAAACAAAAAATGATGTAACAATAAAATAAGCGGTCGTAACCTTGTATAATCCATAAGGTTACGACCGCTTATAATGTTTGTATTATTTTTGATTTTTACGATAGAACATGGTTCAACGTAAAGTACATTCTTTTGTTTTACACTTTCATACAGACACAATTCAGGTGGATTATAGATGTATGAAAAGGTAAAAGGAATTTTGGGGCGTAATCTATTTATATGATAATTCAAAATGAAATATAAGTCTATATTTTAATGTTTTTTTTGATTATATTTATGTCACTGAGCTCAGAACAATGATGTGGAGGGTAAATATATGAAATCGAATTATGTACCAGTTTTAATTGTTGGAGGGGGATTATCTGGGTTAGCGTCTGCGTTATTTCTTGCAAAACATAATATTGAGTACTTACTTATTGAAAGGCATCCGTCTACTGCCATTCATCCGAAAGCAGGCGGTCTTACTTTACGTACAATGGAGTTATTTCGAGAATTAGGCTTGGAAAAAAGAATTAAATTGGCAGGTAAAGCATTAGAGAACTGCAGAGGAAGAATAGCGGTTCATACAATAGCTGAGGCGAATAAAGAAGAATTGGAACAAATGAGAGCGACGCAATACGGAAACGATGAAGAGTTACTTCAAAAAATAGAAAAGATTAGTCCATCAAAACAAACTGCGTGTTATCAAATTATTTTAGAAGAGATGATGTTACAAGAAGCGAAAACATTAGGCGAGCAACTATCTTTTTATCATGAATTAGTTTCATTTGAACAAAATGAAAACGGGGTAAAAGCAACGATTCGAAATCGTGAAACAGAAAAAGAAAGTGTCATACATTGTGACTATGTAATTGCAGCGGATGGAGCGAAAAGTAAAATACGTGAGCAGTTAGGGATTAAAACTGAGGGTCGTGGAACCATTGGTGGCTATTATATGAATATTTATTTTGAAGCTGATTTAAGTGAGTTTATACAAGGAGATGCATTCGGTTTTTCGATGGTACTTCATCCGGAGGTTCTTGGTGCACTTATCCCGGTTGATAACGTAAAAAAATGGATTTATCATGTAGCCTACGATCCATTAAAAGGAGAGGGGCTAGAGGACTTCACTATAGAACGTTGTAAACAAATTATTCAAATAGCAATTGGAAGTACAAATGTTGAATCAAAAATATTAAGTGTTTTACCGTGGGAAGCCGCTGAAAGTACAGCGGTGAAATTTCAAGGAAATCGAACCTTTTTAGTTGGCGATTCTGCACATATTATGCCGCCAACAGGAGGATTTGGTTCAAATACAGGAATACAAGATGCGCACAATCTAGCTTGGAAATTAGCGGCTGTTATAAAAGGGAAGGCAAAACCAAAATTGTTAGAAACATATCATGAGGAGAGACACTCTGTTGCAAAATTAACGACAGCTTATGCAAGTAGTTTACTGTTTCGTGCTGCGAATAGAGAGGAAGGCAGTTTGAATAATATGGATGGTTTAGCTGTTACAGTTGGATATCAGTATTGTTCAGAGGCGATTATAGATGATTCAGTCACTCCGCATAGAATGGATAGCATAGAGTTGAACGGAAGACCTGGAACGCGAGCGCCACATTTATGGGGAACGTATGAGGGGAAGAAAGTTTCTACATTAGACTTATTCGGTAACAGTTTTGTATTACTTACAGGAGTAGAAAATAGTTCTTGGGCTGAGGCAGCACATGCTGTTTCAGCTAAATTAGGAATACATCTAAAAGGGTATCGTGTTGGCTTAAGTGGAGACTTTATTGTTCCAGAAGATATTTTTAGCAAATTATATGGTATAGAGAATGGAGGTGCTGTATTAATTAGACCAGATGGCTTTATCGGATGGCGTTCGGAAAAAACGGTAGTAAATCCAGATATAGTATTGGAAGAGGTAATGAGAAATTTATTATGTGATTTTTAAGTAACTACAGAAATATTGTTTTATGTACTTCACTGTACTGAAAAAAATATTCACAAATTTCAATAGGTTTGATATGATTAAATTCGACAAGTTAATAGAGGCCGGAGATATTTGAGAAAAGCCATAAATTTATTTAGGGATACAGGAGTGTATTCTAAATAATTTATGGCTTTTTTTATTGAATGAACCGTACAAAATAAGGAGTTACATGTGAAAAGGAGGGCTATAGAAATTAAATAGGATAATACTAGTTTTCTATATTAATAATATAGAAAATATTTGTAAGATTGGAATTTTAATATAGGTTTATAAAAATAATGAAAGTGTGTCTTCTATTTCGTGTAAATCTCATTAGCTTGTTGAAATTTGCAACGTAGGAAGGGTTTGAAGGATGAGAAAGATTATTAGCGTTTTAGTTATTTTCTTTATGACAGGAAGCATCTTTGCTGGGGGAGCTGTTCATGCGAAAGCAGAAGAAAAGCATGAATGGAATACGAATAAGTTTTTAAATATTGCACATCGCGGAGCAAGTGGACATGCACCTGAGCATACTTTTGCTTCTTATGATTTAGTTAAAAAAATGAAAGCGGATTATTTAGAGTTAGATATTCAATTAACAAAGGATGGTCAATTAATTGCAATGCATGATACAGCAGTTGATCGCACTACAAATGGAACAGGCGAAGTACGAGATAAAACGTTAAGCGAAATAAAGAGTTTAGATGCTGGATCATGGTTTAATAAAGCGTATCCAGAAAAGGCTAAGCAAGAGTATGTTGGGCAAAAGGTTCCAACTCTTGAAGAAATCTTCCAAAAGTATGGAAGAAGTATGAAGTATTATATTGAAACAAAATCACCAGATGTGTATCCAGGAATGGAAGAGAAATTGTTGGCGTTGTTACAAAAATATAATTTAGTAGGCCAAAACATGTCTTCTAGCCGTGTTATGATTCAATCATTTAGTAAAGATAGTTTGAAAAAGATTCATAGTATGAATGAAAATATTCCGTTAGTTCAATTGCTTTGGTATTATCCAAATGAAAACAATGAAATTGTTGAATGGTCTGGTATTACACATGAACCGAAAAGTGTAACAAATGATGATTTTCAAGAAATTAAAAAGTATGCAGCTGGTATTGGACCAAACTTACGTAATGATAACGGAGAACTAATTATTGATGAGTCATATATGAAAATGGCTAGGAAAAATGGACTGTTAATTCACCCTTATACAATTAATGAGAAACCCGATATGAGACTGTTAATCAAATGGGGTGCTACAGGAATGTTTACAAATTATCCGGATCGATTACATAGTGTATTAAAGGAAAAATAAGTGGAAAAGGGTATACCAGTGTTTTAGGTATACCCTTTTTAATTTAACTCCCCGATAAACGTAATCTCTTTTTCATAGCATTTATCTGCATCATAAATAATTTCTTGAAAGTGAAGCGTTTTGAAGGAATGACAAACTGAAATTTCCCATGTCTCCCAAAAATCAATTTCATTTGAAAGAAGAATCCATTTTTGAAATTCACTATCTCTATTAAAGAAATTATGAAAGTAGTCCTCATTTTTAAATATAATGATTTGCGAATCCCACAAATTATTTATAGAAATCAAAACAACAACTCGATATGTATGTGTATCGCTCGGTTTCATATTTATTAAATGATTTGCTTGATTTAATAAGGTTTGAATACATAACCGTTTTACTTTTCTAGGTGTTTTACGAGAGTCAATAAAAGCTTGCGAAACTGGCAATAGCATATTCCAATATTCATCGTTATAGAAAGTAGAAGGAAACGTTTTTATATGTTCCTCAATTCGCTTTATCATAGTGTTTGTTTTTCGTTTCATACCACGTATTTTCTTTTCACGCATTGCGAGTCATCTCCATAAATTTTTGTAATGCAGCAGAGTGATATATATCTTTTCTAGTAATAAAAGTAGTAGGAACTTTTTTGAAGCTATTTGGTAAAGGATTGAATGATATGTCATGTTTATGACCATTTAAAATAGACTTCATCATAATTGCTATGCCCATACCTGATTTTACACATGCGAGTATCGCTTCAATTGTTCCAAACTCAAATACTCGCTTAGGTGAAATTCCTTCTTCTTGAAGCCAATCTTCTAATAAATTTCTATAATAGCATCCGTGACTAAATGCAAGTAAATTCATGTCTCCTATGTCTTTAAAGGAAGATAAAGGCTTTTTGCTAATGAGAACTAATTCTTCTTCACGAAATATATTTGTATGAAGTTCAGCATGCTGAGTAGAGCCAGCTATAAACGCTCCGTCCAGTTTTCGTTCTAGTACAAGCCTAATTAATTGTTCCGTCGTATTTGATTCTAAAATTAATTCGACTTTTGGGTATTTCTCATAATAGGCCATTAATATAGATGGAAGTCTTACAGCGGTTGTAGATTCTGTACATCCAATTTTTAAAGTGCCTCTTGGTTCGATCCTATTACTTTGAACTGCTTTAACAGATTGATCCATTAAGTGGATAATTTGTTTGGCGTATGTTAATAAAATCTCACCGTTAGAAGTTAAAGTTACACCTTTTCCGTTTCGATAAAATAAAGGCACACCTAATTCGTTTTCTAGTTGTTTCATACGCATTGTTACGCCAGACTGTACATAGTTTAAATTTTTAGCTGCATGAGATATGTTTTTTTCTTTCGCAACTTCGTAAAATACAGTTAAATCTTTTATATCCAAGTATCATCCCTCCAGAAAAGGTATCATTTTTTTTGATGGATTACATGATAAATCTTTATTTTATATGATATCAGAACTTTTATACAATGGAAGGGGATGGAGGGATTATTGTGTTAATGGAAGAAAGGGTGAATAGTACTTATAAGTGGGTTATGTTAATTTTTGCGACGGTTGCTCAAACAACAGCGACACTTATAACGTATGGTGTTGGAGCGTTTGCTTTATTTTGGAAAGAAGAATATGCACTTACGAATACGGAGATTGGATTGTTAGTAAGTGTTGTAAATATAGGACCGCTATTTTGTATGCTTTTTGTCGGGCGGCTACTTGATCAATACAATGAAAAGTTGTTAATTTCGATAAGTTCATTTTTACTAGGAAGTTCGTTTTTACTGACTAATATGGTCAATGGATTTAATGGGTTACTCTTTGTACTTTTATTAGTAGGAACGTTTTATAGTGTTTCGCAGCCAGGAGGAAGTAAGGTGATAATGAAGTGGTTCTCAAAAGAAAATCGCGGGTTAGCGATGGGGATTAGACAAGCCGGTATACCGATTGGTGGTACATTAGCGGGAGTATTGATCCCGTTTCTTACAATAAAATATAATATGGCCTATGCGGTAAATAGCATTGCATGCATTTGTATAATTGGAGGGTTTTTATTTTTTATATTTTATAAGGAACCATATATTCAAGAGAAAGTTAAACAAGAACGTAGTAAACTTTCTTTTTGGATGCAGTTAAAAGAAGTGATGTGTAAAAAAGAATTGTATGCAATTTATATAACTGGCATTTGTATGATTTCATTGCAAATGGTGTTAGTTGCACACTTTATAAAATTTTTAGTATTGGAACAATCAATCACGCCAATTTTAGCTGGAAAAGTATTTTCCGTTATGTTCTTTTCTGGAATGGTTGGTAGGGTTATATTAGCAGCTACTAGTGATTTGTTTTATAAGGGAAATCGGCGTACCCTCTTATTTATAACTGTTTGTATTTCTATTTTCTTCATTCTAATATTAGTAATGAGCATACATACAATAACGAATGTATTGTATGGTGTAAGTGCATTGTTAGGGTTCTTTTCAATTGGATGGTTTAGTCTTTTTATAACTGAAGTTGCGGAATCAGCAAGTGAAGAATCGGTAGGGATGACAGTGAGTTTTGCACTTACATTAAATCAAATTGCTATTATTGCTGCGCCTGCTTTATTTGGTTATATTGTAGATAAGAAGGGATATACGTATGCGTGGTTATGCATAGTTGTATTACTAACTATTTCAGCGGTTAGCTTATATAGGAAGTATAGAAAATAAAGGAATGTTAGCAATGTAAATTTTTTATGAAGAAAGTCTAAAGAAATGTTGAATGAGCGACATTTCTTTTTTTATTTGTTGTATAATCAAAATGTAAATGAGATTCGTTTTCAATTTCGTTCATTACCTCTTTTGAAATTACCTGTAATTTTAGCCATAATTAGCTGTTTTTCTTTATTGTTATTTGCATGATTTATTTTATTTAAAAATTTTTCAGCATCATTTCCTTTTAATGCCATAATCTGTTTTGCGTAATATTCAATTAATAACATGTTATTTTTTGTTATCCGATAATGAAACATCTTATGATCTAAACGATTGCGTTTATCGGTGTTTTTCATATTACATCTCCATTCTTTTTAGTATGTAACAAATGTTACAAAAGAATTTGAAATTATATTGTAATGCATCCGATTGTATGTTGGAAATTTTGCAAGAAAGAAATACAATAGAGAGTAGTCAAAATTGAAAGTGAGAAAAAGGAATCTAGTTTTAACAGAGTGAATATTAAATAATATTATAATATACTTGATAATTAAAAGATATAAAATAGAATGGATGTACGTTAAGTGAAACTAGATAAAAGAGGGCTCCTAGTATGTTAAAGAAATGGTTAATCATTTTCTTTATTTTTGCTGTTTTTTGTGGAAGTGTTGTTACACTAATACATGCAAATAAAGGAAAAAAATATGATGCAAAGGCATTTTCTAATGTAAATAGTAAGCAAAAAGATGTTAAGCAGGAAATTGATGCGAATGAGAAAAAGCGTTATGAAATTGCAGCTGGAAAACTAGATCAGTACTTAAAAGATAAAGGATTTAATGGGAGTGTTCTTGTAGCAAGTAAAGGTCATGTCATTTTACGAAAAGGCTACGGTTATGCGAATGTGAAAGATCAAGTACTAACAACGCCAAGAACGAAATATCGCATTGGCTCTATTACGAAAACAGTTGTTGCAATATCTATTATGCAACTAAAAGAAAAAGGGAAGTTGAACATTGAAGACAATGTAAATAAATATATCCCATCGTTTCCAGCAGATAAAAACATTACGTTACGAAACTTGTTAACACATACGTCTGGATTACCAGAACAGGGACAAGGTAGTGTTGACGCAGCATCACGGTTAAAATTAGTAACGTGGATTGGGGCACAAACGTTACAATTTCCAGCAGGGACAGGATGGAAATATACAGATTATAATTATATGGTGCTTGCATATATTGTAGAAAAAATATCAAATAAACCACTTGCTGAATATGTGAAAGAAAATATTTTGACTCCTGTTGGAATGAATGAATCTGGAATGGGCGCAACACTCCCAGAAGATATTTTCTTAGCAGAAGGGTATACGAAAAAAGATAATAAGTTAATAGCCACACCTCGCTTAAAAATGAACTGGCTGTATGGTTGTGGTGAAATGTATACGACTGTTGAAGATATGAAAAAGTTAGATGAAGCTATTATGGATGGTAAACTACTTTCTAAACAAAGTGTATCAGATATGTTTTCTGCATCACCTGCAAGAAAATATGGATTTAGTTTCTATATTTACCCAGATTATTATCATAACCATGGTGTATTAGCTGGCTGGAACACTTTTAATAATTTTAACTGGGATAAACGAACGTTTGTCATATTATTTTCTAACGTCCAAAATGGTATGAATGATGCATTTAATCAAGAATTTAGGAAAATGGCGAATGATTTAATAGAAGGAAAATAATTATAAAAAATCGGTATTGATATGGAATTATCAATACCGATTTTTTTATTTTGTAAAGTGTTACTTACTGAATAAAGTGAAACTTTAATCAGTGGAGAGGCTTTGTTCATCCACCACTGAGTAGAAGCCCTCATCAATCGGGCTTTTACGGGCAACAGGGCCCCACTTAAATTCTTTGCTTCCGCTGAATTTTGAGGTGGGGGTCTTACTGCCCATAAATAACGGGATAAATAGGTAAGAAAGGCGATTGGCATTTGAATAAATCTAAATAGGTAGTTAAATGTTAAGTAATGCAAAGAACAATTGGTAATTTTTACATTGATAAAAAAGCTTGAGCTTCACACTATGTGAAGCTTTACATTATTGGAGACAAGAACAGGAGGTTGAAAAAATGAAAAAAGCAATAAAGTTTTGTTTAATAGCTACATTATCTACAACGATTATTAGTGGATGCTCTTTTGAGGGGAACAATGAAAATGTTAAAGGGAAAGAAGGGGAAAAAGTAGAGGTACAGAAAAATGCTGGGAAATATACGATGCCAGATGAAAAAGATAAACATGAAGGTACATGGCTGCAATGGCCACATGAATACACATATGGTGAAGAGTATAAGAAGGAAGTTGAACCTATTTGGGTTAAGATGGCAAGTGCTTTAACTGAGGGTGAGAAAGTCCACATTGTTGCATATGACCAGGAAGAAAAAGAAAGAATCAATAACCTTTTAACAGATGAAGGGTTAAATATGGAGAAGATTGATTTCTTTATCGCGCCTACTGATGATGTATGGGCAAGGGACAGTGGACCAATTTTTATTTATGACAGCAATAAAAATCTCAAAATATTAGATCCAGCATTTAATGGTTGGGGGAAGAAAACATCGTATAAAAATGATGCTCAAATACGTAAAAATGTTAGTAAACAATCAGGAATTGAAAGAGTTGATTGGGGAAAATTTGTCCTTGAAGGCGGCGCAATTGAATTAGACAGCAATGGGACTGCTTTATTAACTCGAAGTGCGGTGACGAATAAAAATAGAAATCCTGATTTATCAGAAAAGGAAATTGAAAAATATATAAGTGACCTTGGGGTATCAAACTTTATTTGGTTAGACGGAGTACCTAATTTAGATATTACGGACTTTCATATTGATGGATTTGCTAAATTCCATAATAAATCTACCATTGTAACGATGAAAGAAGATGACCTAGCCGAATGGGGTTTATCTAATAAAGATATGGATACATTGTTAGATGCAAAAAATGCTTCAGGACAGAAATATAAGTATGAATACTTGCCGCTTAGTAAAGAAAAGGTTGCTTTAGAAAATGGAAAAACTCTCGATTATAAGGGGTCATATATCAATTATTATATCGGAAATACAGTTGTATTAGTGCCTAATTATAATGATCCGAATGATAAAATCGCAAACGATACGATTCAGAAGTTATACCCAGGTCATAAAGTAGTCGGTATTGATGTGAGAGAGTTGTATAAAAACGGCGGTATGATTCATTGTGTGACACAACAACAACCCATTGCATTGAAGTAATTGATTGTAATTTCGTTGTTCTGCTATATAGACAAAATAGGTGGAATCTTATTACCTATTTTGTCGTTCCTTATTATTTATAATAATAAAATTTTAATATAATGATAAATTAATTATAGTGTATATTCGCTTTTCGTTTTATATGGTAAAGGAGAAAAATGTTTGTGTTAAAGAATTTTAAAATAGTTTTTTCGTATTTCCCTATCGTTTTACAGTACATTTTAAATGTAGTTTTAATTTGCTTAGGGGTTGTTCTAAGTGTGTTTCTTATGAAAGAAGTCATTCAGTTTATACAAGAACTGAAATTGGATGGTAATGAATCGAGTTATCATTTAATCATTTATTGTTGTTTTAAAATATGGTATTTAAAAAACTTGTCAAGAGTCAATTTAAGGCTTAACGTCAGCCTTATATTTTTTATATAAATATATAATATTTCTCCATGCTATAATCCATTCATAAAATGTACATGTTGCATGAGTTGTAACGACAAAAGACATAAAATTAGGAATAGTTGACTTTGTAAAATCAGTTATGTAACTACTATTAAAAAGTGAGGTAAATAATATGGAACAAAAACATAATGGCATTATTTTTACTGCAATACCAGACGAATCAAATGAATATTATCAACCATTTTATGAAGACTTGATTTACTTTAATGAATGTTTAAATGAAAAGAAATCAATTGCGGATCAACTTATATCTTTATCTGTTGAAGAACAAGACTTTCATACGAGCTGTTTTGAGTATGATGATATTTGGCTAAGAGATGTTGCACCGGTTGTCACAAATCATCTAGTTAAATTTAAATATCGACCAAATTATTTGCCAAATGATCAAGGGCGATATTTAGATCAACAATTTAATAAATGGTTGAAAAAGAATGACTTTGAATATGTAAAATCCCCATTAATATTAGATGGTGGTAATCTTATTTGGAATAAAAAAGATACTGTAATATTAACAGAACGCATATTTGATGATAACGATGATTGGACAGAAGAGGAAATTATTGAGCAGTTAGAATGGGATTTAGATGTGAGCCGAGTTATTATTATTCCTGCTGAGGAAGGGGATGTACTAGCACACGCAGACGGAATGGTTAAATTTATTGATGAACATACAATGTTTATTAGTGATTTTTTAGGGGATCATGAATTTAGATATAGTGTTCAAGAGATTATTAAAGAACAAATGCCAAAAGCTGAATTTATAGTTGTTCCTTCATCATATACAGAGAAAGGACAATATGATCAAGAGATAGCATCGGCAAAAGGGTTGTATATAAATATGTTAGAATCATGTGATGCTCTTTATGTTCCTAAGTTTGGACTAGCTAAAGATGAGGAAGTTTTACGATATATTCAACAGTATACGGAGAAACAAGTTATTCAAATTCATGTAGGAGAAATATCAACAATGGGAGGCGCGATGAATTGTTTAACGTGGTATTGTCCAAGTCATTTGTTACCTTCGAAAATGAGAAGATTGAAAAATCAGAATGAAAATTTTTCAATGAAGAAGATTTTTGATTGGTTTTAATAAATAAGTAATGAAAAGAAAATATATTCAAGGAGTATTGATATGTATACCATCGCTGAGTTTTCTCGGATTTGTAAAATGAGTACGCGGATGTTAAGACATTATGACAAAGAGGAGATATTAAAACCGGCATATGTGAATCCGGTTAATGGGTATAGGTATTATGAACAAGAGCAGCTGGAAGTAGCATTGAAAATAAAAAAGCTAAGGGAGTATAAATTTCCTCTTCCAAAAATTAAAATTGTTTTGCAGTCATCGGATCAAGATTCGTTTGTTCAACATATACAATCACAAATTATCGAGTTGTCTCAGGAAGTGAAGCAAAATTTACAGGTTATTTCAGAAATGAATGAAATGGTAATGGTGAATAGTAGTCTAAATATTGCACGCCATAGAAGTTACGATATATTAATGGGAATGAGTAACGAAGTAACGTTAATTACTCAAAGAGTAAAAATAGATATAGATGATATGGATGATTATTTTTATGACTTATATGAAGAGGTACAAAAAAATAACTTTCAAATAGTCGGTTCTCCATCTGCAGTCTTTTATGATGAAGAATATATTCCGAGTAACAGTGATATTGAGTTAAGAATTCCGGTTATGCAGGGGAATGATGATGACGTAGCGCAAGAGTATGAAATGAAACAACTAAGTCCACATCATATCGTTACTACTATGCATTATGGAAGTTACGACTATATAGGTTACGCTTATATAGCGTTAGAAGAATGGATTGAAAGAAATGGGGATGTAATAATTAATTCGCCATATGAGGTTTATATAAAGGGACCTGAATGTGATTGTTTAGCAGAAGAGTATGTGACACAAATTTGTTTTTTAGTTATGAAAATAGAATGAGAATAAGGATTGATATTAACATTATGTCAATCCTTATTCTATGTATGAAAGCAATTTATCATAATAAAAAGGAGAAATAAAGAATCACCTTATAAAGTTGCTACAAGTAAATGAAGATATTCCTGTTGACCTTAACACGATGTCAAAGTATAGACTGTACGTACATTCATATAAGGGGTGAACACGTATGAGAAATATAGAAAATAGTTTGTTTTATATGCCTGCGGAATGGGAGAAACATGAAGGTACATGGCTCCAATGGCCACATGATAAAGCACATAGAGGTGAAGGCTACAGAGCTAAGTTAGATGATATTTGGATATCGATGGCAAAGGAGCTTCACTATGGAGAAAATGTCCATATTGTTGTATGTGATGAAGAAGAGAAAATACATGTCCAATCGAAGTTAATTGAAGCTAATGTAAATATGGATAAAATTGATTTCTTAATTCAAGAAACTGATGATATTTGGATACGAGATAACGGACCAATCTTTGTAACGGATAAGGAAGGGAATCGCTGCCTAACGCACTGGATATTTAATGGTTGGGGAAATAAATATCCGTACGAAAAAGACGCTAATATTCCGAATAAAATAAGTGAAATGTATCGTATTCCAAAAGTTGAATCTAGTGTCTGTCTAGAGGGTGGGGGAATTGAGATAAACGGAAACGGGACCTTAATGGCGGCGAAAACGTCTATTATAAATGAAAATCGAAATCCCACACTAAGTCAGAAAGAAATTGAAATGGAGTTAACGAAATATTTAGGAGTAACAAATTTTATATGGATAACTGGTATACGCGGAGAAGATAATTATGATGAAGATACGGATTATCATATTGATGGTGCGGCACGGTTTGTAAATGAAAATACGATACTGTATGAATATGATCCTTTCGATGAAGGAGAGCCATACCTTTTGGAGGCGTACGAAAAGCATTATCAAGAATTACGGCAAGCGAAAAATATAGATGGAAAGCCATTTCAGCTCATTCCAGTACCAGTAACAAGAAAAGTGGTAAAAGAAGCAGATTGTAAAGGATCGTACTTAAATTTTTACATTGGTAATGAGGTTGTATTGGTACCTATATACGGTGATGAACATGATAAATTAGGGCTTCAAATCATTGAAGGTCAATTTCCAGGGAGAAGAATTGTCGGTATATATGTTAACGAATTGTATGCATACGGTGGTATGATTCATTGTGTGACGCAGCAGCATATAGAATAGAGTAATTCAAATAAAAAGCATGCAGAGCATATACTCTGCATACTTTTTATAATGTTGAAAACTCCTCAACAAGTTGAGTGAATTGTTTTAATACACTTTCAATCGGTTCTGGCGTTGTTAAATCGACGCCAGCTTTTTTCAATAAGTTTAATGGGTAGTCTGAACTTCCGCCTTTAAGGAATTCAATATAATTTTTCTGAGCATCCGGATCACGGCTTAATAGTTTATCAGCGATTTGAATGGCAGATGCGAATCCAGTTGCATATTTGTATACGTAAAACGGGCGATAGAAATGAGGGATTCTAGCCCATCCGTATTTTACTTCTTCATCAAATACAAGTGAATCACCGTTATATTCTTTAAATAGTTTTTCATAAATTTCACTGAAGACTTGTGCATGTAATGGTTTACCTTGTTCAGCCATTTCATGTGTGATTTTTTCAAATTCTGCAAACATAATTTGTGTAAAGAAAGTACCTTTAAATTTCTCAATAAAATGGTTAACTAAATGGTTCCGCACGTTCGTATCTTTTGCTTCTTTTAATAAATAGTGAATTAATAACACTTCATTTACTGTAGAAGCGACTTCTGCGACAAAGATAGAATAATGTGCAGAAATTCTTGGTTGGTATCCATGTGAATAGTGCGTATGCATACCGTGACCGCATTCATGAGTAAGAGTGAACAGGCTGTTTAAATCATCGTGATGATTTAAAAGAATGAAAGGATGAACGCCGTATACACCAAAGTTATAAGCACCAGAACGTTTCCCTGGTGTTTCTCTTACGTCTATATATCTTTTATCTTTAAAACTTTTTAATGTCTCAATATATTCTTCTCCTAAAGGAGCTAGTGATGCAATCATAATGTCAAATGCTTCACTATATGGGATGTCTTGTTTTGCACCTTCTACTAAATCGACGCCTAAGTCGTATTGTCTTAGTTCATCTACGTTTAATTTTTCTTTTCGAATTTCATTGTATGTATGTAATGTTTGAATGTTTTTTTTCGTTGTATCAATTAGGTTTTCATATACTTCTTTCGGAACCATATCGCCAAATAATGATTTCTCTAGCGCTGATGGATAGTTTCTTAATTTCGAAACAGTAACATTATTTTTAATAGCAGCGGATAAAGTAGATGCGATGGAATTCTTTAACTGAACATATGGTTTGTAATATGCTTTATAAGCTTCTTTACGCTTTTCACGATTTGTATCTTCTATTAACTTTGCATACATTCCGCGTGTTAAGTTCACTTTTTCTCCATCGTCAGTCGTCACTTCACCAAATAATATATCTGCATTATTTAACATACCAAATGTGTGCTGTGGAGAAGAAAGAGCTTCACCCATTTGTGATAAAATTTCTTCTTGGTCCTTATTTAATACGTGTTTTTTATAACGGTATAATTCAAATAAGTCTTCTTTATAATATTGTAAGCCTTCTGTTTCTTCTATGTAAGAATGTAATGTGTTTTCGTCTATGCTAAGTAAGAAGGGGGAAAAGAAAGATTTCGCTGCACTTACTTTCACGTGTAATTGTGATACTTTATCGACAAGAGATTGCGCGTCAGTATCGCGTGTATCAAGGTCAGATTGTAATCGTGCATAAGCGAACATTAAAGATATTATGCTAGAAACTTCTTCACTCTTCGTTAAATAAGCTAATAAACTATTGCCATCGTGAATATTTCCATTAAACTCGTGTAATTCCTTCGTTAATACTTCAATTTTATGAAAATCACTTTCCCAATCTTCAATTGTATGGTAAATGTCTGTTAAATCCCATTTTTCTATATCAGCTACTTGTAATCGATCTTTAAGTTCTGTCATAATCATTTCCTTTCTAAACATGTAGTTATATTTCTATATAACTATGAAATACAACAAATTGCAAAAAATCCCTGCTGAAAATTGAAAAGCCCTGCTGAAATAACAAGGCTTACTTACTTATAGTGTAATTCCGAATTTTGAATGTAAAAGGTTTGTATATTGCATGTCTGTAACGGTTTCTTTCGTTTTTTTACCATTTTTTGCTACTGTAAGGCTATCTTTCGTTAAAGAGGCATGCCCATCTTCAGTTAGTTTTACAATAAGAGGTACTTTATTAAAGGGTGATCCTTCATGTTCAACGATAATTTTTTGTGCTGTATTTGCTTTTTCTTCATCCACTTCTTCTATATAAAATGTATAGCCTAACGTCCAATCATCAGCAGAAGATTGATCCAAGAACTCATTGTTTTTCCGCATCTCTAAAATGTAGTTTCCCTTTTCGGTCATTTCTTTACGAATACGATAATCTCCTGTAATAGAGTGAATGACTTCACCTGAGAAAGGGACAGGGGCAAGAGGTAAGTATGATCCGAATCCTACTTCAATTAAATAAAGTTCATTATGATGTGTTAAAACGGTTGCGATATGGCCAGAATCAACAGCCCATATGGAGTTTGCAGCGTTATAAACTGTTCCTGAAACGAGATGAACATCGAATCCAGAATCTTTCAGGAAGTAATACATAGTAGGGTTGAGTTCATAACAAAGACCGCCACGGTTATTTACTAAAATTTTCTCTTTCAAATTTTCTTTTGATATTTCTTTAAAATTCTTTTCGAGAATATTTAAGTTTTCAAAAGGAACAGTTTGTGCCATTGCGTACATAATGTTAGATAAATCTTCAAATGAAACTGTGTCTTTTTCTTCTATATGTAATCGTGCGAAAAATTGTTTTTGAAAGTCTGTCATCGAAATCCCTCCGTTATGCTTTTATAGGTAAATTGTAAACAATCTTGAATAGGATGTGAAATTAAAACTACGTTGAATATTTGAAATTAGATTAAAAATAATATGAGAGAGTGAGAGATTGCTACTTTACTAACGGTGGGACGAATATTATAATAATTCTGATAAAACTATGCAAACGCTTTCTTGGAAGGGGATGGTGTACAGATGTTTAAAAGAATAACAATAGTCGGATTGTCAGTTGTTATGTTTTTACCTAGTATATATGACGGGAGTAAAGCATATGCAGACACAGTTAACAATGGAACGTTAATGCAGTATTTTGAGTGGTATGCTCCGAATGATGGGAATCATTGGAATCGTTTGCGTACTGATGCTGAAAATTTAGCGGAAAAAGGAATTACATCTGTTTGGATACCACCTGCATATAAAGGAACTACGCAAAATGACGTAGGATATGGAGCATATGATTTATATGATCTGGGGGAATTCAATCAAAAGGGAACAGTGCGGACGAAATATGGGACGAAAGCACAATTGAAATCTGCAATTGACGCTTTACATAAGAAAAACATCGATGTATACGGTGATGTAGTTATGAATCATAAAGGTGGGGCTGATTATACAGAAACTGTCACAGCAGTTGAGGTAGACCCGAGCAATCGGAATATTGAAGTATCAGGTGATTATGAAATTAGTGCGTGGACGGGATTTAACTTTCCAGGGCGTGGAGATTCTTATTCTAATTTCAAATGGAAATGGTATCATTTTGACGGAACGGATTGGGATGAAGGAAGGAAATTAAACCGAATTTATAAATTTAGGGGCATAGGTAAAGCATGGGACTGGGAAGTGTCTAGCGAGAATGGGAATTATGATTATTTGATGTATGCGGATCTTGATTTTGATCATCCAGATGTTGCGAATGAAATGAAAAAATGGGGAACGTGGTATGCGAATGAATTAAATTTAGATGGTTTTCGTTTAGATGCTGTTAAACATATTGATCATGAATATTTGCGCGATTGGGTAAATCACGTTAGACAGCAAACAGGGAAAGAAATGTTTACAGTAGCTGAATATTGGCAAAATGATATCCAGACTTTAAATAATTATTTAGCGAAGGTTAATTATAATCAATCTGTGTTCGATGCACCACTTCATTATAATTTTCATTATGCTTCAACAGGAAATGGAAATTATGATATGAGAAATATTTTAAAAGGAACGGTAGTTGCGAATCATCCTACACTTGCGGTTACTCTAGTTGAAAATCATGATTCACAGCCTGGTCAGTCATTGGAATCTGTAGTGAGCCCTTGGTTCAAGCCGCTGGCATATGCATTTATTTTAACGCGTGCAGAGGGGTATCCTTCTGTTTTCTATGGTGATTACTATGGTACAAAAGGAAATAGTAACTATGAAATTCCAGCGTTAAAGGATAAAATTGATCCGATTTTGACGGCACGAAAAAACTTTGCATATGGTACGCAGCGTGATTATTTTGATCATCCAGATGTGATTGGCTGGACAAGAGAAGGTGATAGTGTACATGCTAATTCTGGTTTAGCAACATTAATCTCTGATGGACCAGGAGGGGCAAAGTGGATGGATGTTGGAAAGAATAACGCAGGTGAAGTATGGTACGATATTACGGGTAATCAAACAAATACTGTAACAATTAATAAGGATGGTTGGGGACAATTCCAAGTAAGTGGAGGATCAGTTTCCATATATGTTCAGCAGTAATTTGGTGATGAAAAAGAAGAGGTAGACTGAAATATAAGTTTTCCTCTTCCTTTTTACATTCTGTATAGTTATAAAAGTATGACACCTTTACTTCTCACGTAACATATAGTATGATGATTTCAATAAATTAGATTTCAATGACTATAATATAAATTAATGAGAGGTGCTTTTTGTGAGTGCGGTAGGTATTAAATAGGAAAAATTTAATGAAATAAATCGGATAAGACCAGGGGATTTTTATGTACATCATACCCCTAATTTTGTCATGCCTTTATTTCAAAACCTATGAAGATACCTACAATACTTTATAAAGCGTGTAATAAGGGACTGCCATCTATTTTTTATGGCTTATTTCCTCATATGTTATTACAAATGCCTTGTAAATGTAAAAGCTGCGGTATCCCCGCAGCTTTTTTGTATATATTTTTATTGTATAATTATGGAATTTTATATATGACTCATTGGAATCTAATGAGTAGGTATCTTCATTTATGATAAAAATCAATCATAGTGAGGAGAAACAAAATGAATACGATGACTTTTGAAAAGCTACAATATAACGAATTAAAGGATATAGTGAAATCTTATTGTGTAAGTGGATTAGGTAAGGAATTATTAAACAAATTAGAGCCGAGTACGAGTATAAAAGTAGTGAGAAATCGGTTGAATGAAACGACAGAAGCACGAGCTATATTAGATGCAGAAGGGCATGTTCCTTTCTTCGGCATTTCTAATATTGCTAGTACAATTCAAAAATTAGAAAAAGGGATGATTTTAGATCCAGAAGAATTAGTCAGTGTTTCAGACTTTTTACGCGGATGTAGAAAGATTAAAAAGTTTATGTTAGATAAAGAATTTTTTGCACCAGTATTAGCTTCTTATGCAAATTCAATGACTGAATATAAAAGTATTGAAGAGGAAATTAACTTTTCAATTAAAGGAAATAGTATTGATGCAGCTGCAAGTAAAGAGTTAAAACGAATTCGAAATAATATCGATTCTGTAGATGGGAAAATAAAAGAACGTTTAACGAAGTTTTTAAATAGTAGTGCAAATAAGAAATTCATTCAGGAATTCTTTATTAGTAAAAAGGATGACCGTTATACGATTCCAATTAAATCTTCCTATAAAAACCAAGTTGCTGGAAGTATTATTGAAGCCTCGGCAAAAGGTTCTACTGTATTTATAGAACCGCATACGGTTACGAAATTGAATGCGGAACTAGCGGGTTTGAAAGCAGAAGAAGCGGTTGAAGAATATCAAATTTTAGCGACTTTATCAGGAATGGTGTTAGAAAACATTTATAGTATAAAGATTAATATGGAGCTAATTAGTCAGTATGATATGGTATTTGCAAAAGCGAAGTTTAGTAAATCGATTGATGGAATAGAACCGAAGTTAAATGATCATGGCTACATTCATTTAGTGAATTGTAAGCATCCGCTTTTAACAGGGCAAGTTGTACCCTTAAATTTTAAAATTGGTCAAGAGTATCGTAGTTTAATTATTACAGGGCCGAATGCGGGCGGAAAGACAATTGTGTTAAAAACGATTGGATTGTTAACATTAGCTACAATGTCAGGTCTTCATATTGCAGGAGATAAAGGTACAGAAATCGCTATTTTTGAAAATGTATTTGTAGATATTGGTGATAATCAAAGTATCGAAAACGCATTAAGTACATTTTCATCTCATATGAAAAATCTTTCTGAGATTATGAGGATGTCAAATAATAATACGTTACTTTTATTTGATGAAATAGGAAGCGGTACAGAACCGAATGAAGGTGCAGCACTTGCAATATCTATTTTAGAAGAGTTGTACCTTACGGGATGTATTACCGTTGCGAGTACGCATTACGGAGAAATTAAACGATTCTCAGAAATGCACGATGACTTTATGAATGCAGCGATGCAGTTTAATAGTGAAACGCTAGAGCCGCTTTATAAATTAGTTATCGGAAAATCAGGAGAAAGTAATGCACTTTGGATTGCGAATAAAATGAGCGTAAAAGAACATGTGCTGAAAAGAGCGAAAGAGTACATGGGAAATAAAGAGTACGCTTTAGAAAAAGTGAATGAAAGTAAAATTAGAAAACCGAAATTTGTACAAGAAAAAAGAGAATTTCATTATGAGTACAAAATCGGCGATCGTGTGAATTTATTAGATTATGATGATTTTGGTATCATCTATAAGGAAAAAGATAATTTTTATAACGTCGTTGTATATTATAACGGTGAATTCGTTGAAGTAAATGTAAAACGTATTACTTTAGAGGTAGCAGCGAAGGAGTTATATCCAGAGGGATACGATTTAAATACACTATTTGTCGATTATAAAGAGAGAAAAATGCAACACGATATTGAGCGCGGATCGAAAAAAGCACTTCGTAAAATTCAAAAAGAAATAAGAAAGAATAGAGGATAAGTTAAAATGGTAACGATTAGACAAGAACAAAAAAATGATTATAGAAAAACAGAAGAAGTTGTAAAAGAAGCATTTTTACATGAAGAGTTTAGTGATAAAAAAGAACATGAACTTGTAAAACGTATTAGAAAAAGTGACGCGTTTGTTCCTGAGTTATCTATCGTTGCGATAGATGAAGAAATAGTCGGTCACATTATGTTATCGAACATTACAATAGAACAAGGTGGAACTTCTGTAGAATCGTTAGCACTTGCACCAGTTTCAGTTGCTAGGGGCCATCAGAAGAAAGGAATTGGTGGAAAACTGATCACGGCTGCTTTAGAAAAAGCGAAACAACTTGGATACGGATCAGTTGTAGTATTAGGACATCCAGAGTACTACCCGAAATTTGGTTTTAAGAAAGCAAGTGAGTGGAATGTAAAAGCACCGTTTGAAGTGCCTGAAGAGGTATTTATGATAATGGAATTAACAGAAAATTCTCTTCGAGGTGTAGAAGGAATTGTACAATATTCGAGTGCTTTTGCTGAATAGGAGTACCGGTTAAGAAATGTAATCATAAAAGATGCTATCTTTTTGTATGGATATACAGAAAGATAGCTTTTTTTATTAAGCGGATCTACTGACGTATATTTTGCTCAATGAATAATTGAGGTGGTAAAATTGATATAGAAACGTAAAGGGAGAGAATGAAATGAATAAGCGAGAAACACATAGCAATGAGAATGTAGTGACGTTATATGTTACAAGACACGGTAAAACAATATTAAATACGAATCATCGCGCGCAAGGTTGGGCAGATTCTCCTTTAGTAGAAAGAGGTGTTGAAGTTGCCACAAATTTAGGAACAGGATTAAAAGATATTCATTTTATGAATGCGTATAGTAGTGATAGCGGCCGCGCAATTGAAACTGCTAATTTAGTATTAAAATATAGTGAGCAATCAAAATTAAAACTTGAGCAAAGAAAAGATTTGCGAGAATTAAATTTCGGTATTTTTGAAGGTGAAAAACTTGAGAATATGTGGGATGTGGTTGGAAAAGCTGCAGGCGTTGCATCACCAGAAGAACTCTTGAAGCTTTCTATTCAAGAAGTGATTAATCTTATTAGAGTAGCAGATCCGACAAAACAGGCGGAAGATTGGGAATTGTTTTCTACTCGTATAAAAACAGAGATAGATAAAATTAGTGAAGAATCTGCTGCAAATGGTGGCGGTAACGTTTTAGTTGTCGTTCATGGGCTTTTGATTACTACCTTAATAGAAATGTTAGACAGTAGCAAAACAAAACTTGGAGTGGAAAATGCTAGCGTGACGAAGATTGTATATCAAGATGGAACATACACAGTTGAGTCTGTTGGAGATATGAGTTACGTTGCAAAAGGGAAAGAAAGTGTGGAAATATAAAAATAAGAAAAGGAAGGTAGAGAACTCTAGCTTCCTTTTTATTTTTTAATATATCATTTATTAATTCGAATCGGAATATTCCGTTAAAAATGAACTATGAAAATTATTGTAATGGTATAATTAGAGAGTAGGAACAACAAATTAGTTTGCAGTGTATTGGAGGGACATTAGCCTTACATTTCATCTCGGAATCTAAAGTAAGTATACGAGAAATAAAGTGAAACTTTAATCAGTGGGGTTTTCTTCATCCCCCACTGATTATCATCCCTCACCAATCGGACTTTAATGGGCAGCCCGCCCCCCACCTAACTTCTTTGCTTTCGCTGCATTTTGAGGTGGGGGTCTTACTGCCCATTAAAGCGGGATAAAACAAAGTAAGGAATGTGTGAATATGGGTGGTACATGGTATGTGATTTATGTTCAATTCTAAGAAGAAAAGAATATTAACAATTATATGGAGAAGTGATTATGTTGATTAAATTCGTTCATTTGTTATTTGGGAAACCGTGTGAAAAAGGTGATTCGTTCCAAACTAAGTTTCCACGTTTTATTTATTGGAGTGCAGTTGTATTTTATTTTTTTGGAATGCTATTATTTGGGATTCTTTCTTTTATTGATACTGTATTTATTGGATCGTTGATATCAGGAGGTTTGTTCTTTCCTTTAATATTTAGATTCATTTATTATATAAACTTAAAAATGAGGGGCCTAGAAAGAGAAGCGTAGAGAAAAAATATAAATAACAGGGTTATTGAAAAGAAGCGAGATTGATGTTAAGAGATAATAAAGTTGTTTAATTTACAATAAAGTCCTTTGAAAATAATAAAGTTGTTTAATTCTTATTGAATTAACGGTGCAGGATAGTTGAATAAGGATGATGATATACTTAAGGGGGAATTTACTTTATTTTATAATTTATGAGGTGGAAAATGGACTCTTTAGAATTAAACAAATCTAAATATATTGTCTCTAATATCAAAGAAATTTTGCATAAAAAGCTTATTCTTGATAAACCATTAACTAAAGATGAGGTAAAAAAATTAAAACTAGTTAATCCCCCTGTATACGAAAAAGAGAAGTATCTCATTCAAAAACGGTGGTTTTATAGTATTAATATCGGAGAATGGGAAGATGTGGAGATTATTATTCAGGGGAATAATGAAAATCCTGATATGGAGATTATCGAAATGGCAGAAAAAACATTCGATGAACTCCATCTACATATAAGCTGTGCATTAAAATATTTACAGAAATTCTTCCCTAATCAAGAAATGAAGAACTACTATCTATCCACAATATTTTTTGGAAAGATGGTTAATTTTGACGATTATATATTTTCTGGGTTTAGTTTAGCTTTTATTTATGATGGTCACTTTGAGTTTCAGTATAAAGTAAAATTTAAAAACGATGGATGGCCTATTGGTTTTGAAGGTGGGCCACTTTAATAATAATAGATAATTTTTTCTTATTGAACTAACGGGTGCTTTAGTTGAACAAGATTTAAACAACTTTATTATTAATTTTTGTCTACAAGCACATTTAAATGGTTAGAAATTAAACAACTTTAAAGAGCTTTACTACAATATGATTTGTAGCCAGGCTCTTATATTTTTAGATCAGAATTAAATAACTTTATTATCACTTTACAATTGAACATAAATAACGTTAAAAAAGGAAGCAAAGAAATACATTCTAGCTTCCTTTTTTATTGGAACGATTATGGGATCAATAAAATCTTCCCTGTGCTTTTTCGGCTCTCTAATAATTCATGAGCACGGGCACCATCTTGTAAAGAGAATGTAGTAGAACTTGCAATCTTTAATTTTTCGGTCGCAATCCATTCGAATAATTGAGAGGAGCGTTCTATTCTCTCTTCATAAGATGTAAGCACGTTCCAAAGGTCTCCGCCAATTAAAGTTTTCGAAGTATCCATAAGCATACGTGGATCAACTGGCGCAGGATTACCGCCGGCCATTCCGTAAAATACGACAGTACCGCCAGTTTTAGTAGCATTAAAACTCTCCTCTAATGTAGAACCTACTGATTCATATACAACATTTACTCCATCACCATTTGTTATTTCAACTACTTTTGTATGCCATGCTTCCGTATATAAAAAAACGTGATCAGCACCAGCTAATGTAGCTATCTTTGCTTTTTCTTTTGATGACGTTAGGCCGATTACTTTTCCGCCTAGTAGTTTAATTATTTGAATAAGAAGTTGCCCAACACCACCAGCTGCAGCGTGTACTAAAGCTATATCACCTTGTTTTATTTCATAGCTATCTTTCGTTAAATAATGTGCGGTTAGACCTTGCAATAAGACAGAAGCGGCTGTTTCAAAAGAGATAGAATCTAAAAGCTTAATTGCTTTCTCAGACGGAACAGCAACTAGCTCTGCATTTGCAAATGGGACATCAGCAAATGCAATACGATCTCCAGGATTAATATTCGTAACGTCAGCTCCTACTTTTTCAACAATGCCAGCCCCTTCATAACCTAATATAAAAGGCGGGGTACCAGCGAGATGATAATCACCGCGGCGTCTATAAATGTCGGCGAAATTTAAACCGATTGCTTTCGTGCGGACAATAATTTCATTTGGATTTATGATTGGATCATTTAGTTCTTTATATTGTAGTACATCCGGATTTCCGAACTGTTCGAAACAAAGTGCTTTCATATGGAATACCTCCATTTTTATTGTTTGTAGATGCTCTTTATCATACAATACAAATATCAATAGACAAAGAGGATTATTTCGATGAAATCAATCAGGAATATCGATTGAAAAGAGGGACGATAAATGGAGATAAAACAATTAATTACATTTAAAGTAGCGGCGGATACTTTGAATTTTACACAAACTGCGAAGAAATTAAACTTTGCTCAATCGAGTGTGACAGCGCAAATTAAAACGTTAGAAGCTGAGTTAGGTACGCCGTTATTTGAAAGATTAGGAAAACGCCTTTTCTTAACTGAAGCAGGTAGGAAGTTTCAACTATATGCCGACAAGATGATTGCGCTCAGCAACGAAGCAAAAATGGCTGTGAAAGATGATGAAGAAATAGCAGGTACGTTAATAATCGGTGCGCAAGAGAGTCAATGTACATATAGACTTCCTTCTATATTAAAGAAGTTTAAAGCACAATTTCCTCAAATAAAACTTATATTTAAACCGGCACATTCCAATAAAGATGCGAAGGAACAATTGATGGAGGGAAAAGTCGATCTTGCATTTATTTTGGACGAATGTAAAACAGAAGATACTTTACATGTGGAGCCGCTTATGAAAGAAGAATTAAAAATAGTAGCTGCTTCAGGGCATCATTTACTCGAGAAAGCTTCCATTTCTACAAAAGATTTAGAAAGTGAGACGTTGTTGCTAACAGAGCTAGGGTGCTCGTACCGGACTTTATTTGAAGAGCTACTTCGTACAGAAGATGTGTATCCAGTAAATAAAATTGAGTTCGTTAGTGTCGAAGCAATTAAACAATGTGTTATTGCAGATTTAGGAATAGCTGTGTTACCAGCAATAGTAGTAGAAAAAGATATACGAGAAGGGATGATAAAAGAGTTACATTTAGAAAATGAAATCTCACCGATTTATACACAAATTGCTTGGCATAAAGATAAATGGATGACAGCGCCACTGCAGCAATTTATTGATGTAACGAGGGAGTTTTTTACAACAGATTAAGTGGAGAAATATTTATTTTATATAAAAGAAAAAATGGCAATTTTGTATAAAGAACCGATGCTTGCATGTAACAAGTATCGGTTCTTTTATGTTTTAAATAAAGGATGCTATAAAATGTGTATTTCTCAACTTTTTTTCTTAGACGGTTACGTAAATTTCTTCGTATATTCCAATAATCATAAGGAAATTTACAACGTTTAGTCGTTTCCGTAAGATGCCTCTAGGAAGCATGAAAGGAGGGGCGTACATAGGGGATAGATTGTCTTTATTATACGTACTTATTTTGAGGGAGGAAATTGAAAATGTTTAAAAAGTTAATGAAAGTATGTGTATTAAGTGTAGCGAGTGTAGGGCTATTATTTAGTTTCCAAGGAAGTACATTTGCTGCTACTGATTTAAGTAGTTACTATGACGGGAAAAATCCAGCAACAACGAAAGTATACGGAGGTAGTACAACGTGTGATGCAGATGGATTTAATGCAAAGTCTACAGCTGTGTATGAAGGGAGTAAAAAAGTAGGGACAGTGTATTTACGTTACAGCAATAAATGTCATGCAGCTTGGGCTAAGTTTGTTTTAGATCAACCAGCACCAGCTGTGTCTGGAGGAGTGTATGCGTACGCTGTTGTGAATAAATACAAAAATGGTGTATTTCAAAAATCAGTCACTTCTAATCAGGGAAACGGTACAATAAAAACAGGTCAAACGAGCACGTATACAGGAATGGTATTTGATTTAACTGCTGATTTCGGATACACAGCAGATGCTGAGGCGGTTACGTTTAATAACGGTTATGGAAAAACAGGACGCTATTAAAAAGGAGTGGAATACTTTGAAACTTTTAAAAAAGCTAAGCGCATGTTTTTGTCTATCATTGCTCGTTTTAACTAGTGTGTTTAGTACGACTGGTAATGATAAAGCATATGCAGAAGATCATTCGTATGATGGAAAAAGTCCGTATTACAATAGCTGTGACCAATCAGCAGTAACGAAAGAAAAGAAATGGATTGATTCCAATTCTTATGTGGAATTAAAATTTAGCACGACGTGTAAGACAGCGTGGGCAAAAGTTACTGTAACCCGCCCAGCAGTATATAATAATGAAGCTGATGCAAGAATTGTAAGAAAAACAGATGGAAAGGCATACACTTGCGGCAGTGCTGGAGGAAATGGTGTTGTAAATAAAGGGCAAACATCATGCTATACGCCAATGGTATATGATTTAGATCCAAGAAAGGCACAGGCGCAGGGGAAACATGCCATTCCGAATAGTGATGCATATAATTATGCGGAGACTATTTGGTATTGATGAGGAAATGGAGAATGTAAGATAGAATATTTTAAGAGCATGTTTTGAGTGGTTTTCAAAGCATGCTCGAATTGTATTCATTCTAATTTTTTTAGTAATCATGGACCATTGAATTAACTAAGGTCTGTATCAGGAGGAGTATATCCAAGATGCCTAGCCATTGATACAATTTGTCCTTTATGATGAAATTCATGTGTTTCTGTATGAGTTAAAAGCCATAGTGGTGTTGTACTCCAAGGTTCTTTTTGCCACTTTACTTCATTTGCTATATTTTCGAGCCAACGGTCATTGTATTCATCTAAAAAACGTTGTACAGTCTCATCTACTAACTTAAATCTAGCACGGACTTTTTCCACATCTGCATGCTCAATTTTATAATCACTAGCGAATGAAAAATCTGCTCGTTTTTGTTTGAATGCGAATGATCCAAGCCAGTATCGATAGCAATCGGCTACATGAATATGTGTCTTTATAATGCCACCGCTCCCGAAATTCGGAACAGTGCTATGTAATTTTTCTAGTGGGATTTCTTCCAAAAATGAAAATAGAGTTTCTCTTGTAGAGCTAATAAGATTATATTGTTGTTTTAAAATATGTAACATGTAAGTACACTCCTCTTTTATTTACATAGTAAGTAATTCTATATTTACGAGGAGGGAACCTTTTTATTATTTTTAATAAGCATATTAGATGTATTTCTTATTTATTTCTGATAGATTAAACAAGGTAAAACTTTAATGAATTGAACATTCTTAGTTCATAATTAATTGTACATCAAGAAGGGGAACGATAACATGAATAGACTAGTGGGTTTAAAACAATTTGAAATAACGCGCGGGGCATTACTTAAATTTATGGAGACGCTAGATGATAAAATTGCAGATACGCAGCCAGAGGGTTTTAACAATACAATTCGTTGGCATATTGGTCACGTGTTAACAGCAGCAGAAGTTTTCATGTTTGGAAAAGAATTCAAACAATTACCAACTGAATATCCAGGTATGTTTGGATATGGATCAAGACCATCTAAATGGAAAACAGAAGGACCATCATTAGAAGTGTTAACGACTCAATTAAAAGAACAAGCAAAGCGTATTAACGAAATGCCAGCAGAAGCATTTGAAAATAAACTACCAGAGCCGTTTTTAGGATTGGAAACTGTTGGTGAGCTTTACGGTATGATGCTTTATCATGAAGCTGATCATATTGGGCAAATGAAGGCGATGGAACGTATTATTAAAGCTCTTTAGTCTTAATTGCATATAACAAGCAATACAGTTGTAATGTTAAATAATATATACAAAAAAGGTAGATAAATTATTATCTACCTTTTTTGTATAACTTCTTGAAGGATTAGAGAATTTTATAATTTTTTAGGTTGTGATTATTAATTGTAGTATTCCTAAATATGGAATATAAGTATAATGATAGAGAAGAACTAGAAATAGGGGTGAATACTATGATTACATTAGAGCAAAAGTTAGAGCAATATAAACATACATATGTACAGTTAAAGGGAGAACTAAAATGGAAAACGAGTGATTCTCGAACAGGAATGATGATTGCTGCTATGTATGCAGGTAGTGATAAATTGTTTAATCTCGAACGTTTTTTAGAAATTAGTAGTTATATTAAGAATCAAGTAGGGATGTTTTCATACTTAAAGTCTTATCATCGTTTTGTAGTGGCCGCAACATTAGATATTCACTTTACAGATTACAAGAAAGCTTTTCGGACGTTTTTAGATTTATATGAACAATTGGTCACTAGTGGCTTTAGCCGGAGTATATTTACTTATCTCGCAGCAGCTGTGCTTTTAACAGAAGAAAATGAACAGCATGGCGCGCACATTCAGCGTTCGATGCAAGTATATAAACGCATGAAAAAGGATCACCTCTTTCTTACAAGTACAAATGATTATCCGCTCGCGGTTTTATTAGCAGGACAATCAGAGAATGTAGAAACACTTATGGATCGTGTAGAACGTCTGTATCAGAAACTAGCGAAAGCTGGTTTGCGTAAAGGGAATGATCTTCAGTTTTTAAGTCATATTCTTTCACTAAAGAAGGATGTCCGTGAAGAAATGTTAGTTGCAACATGTACAAACATATGGAATTTGTTAAAACAAGAAAAGGTAAAAGTGAAACAGATGCATTATCCAGCAATCGGGCTACTAGCGTTACTTGAAGATGGAGAAAAAGAGATTTATGCTATTAAAGCGTTGATTGAAAAACTGCAGGGGGAGAAATTATTCCGTTGGCATACAGATACGAATATTCTTATTGCTATTCAACTGTTCGTAAGTCAGAAAGGTGAGGAAAGTAAAGCTACCAACACAGGTTTACAAACTATGATAGAAGTCCTCATACAAGCACAACAAGCAGCTATGATGGCAACGATTGCCGCTTCATCTGCAGCAACATCTTCTGCTAGTAGTAGCTCATAATATGTAACTACTTTAATAAGGAAGGTAAAAAAGCCCATCACTTTCTAATGAGTGATGGGCTAACTATTTTTACATAATCAGCATTATTTTTTCGACTCTTTCAAATGTTTGAGTTGTGTAACAATCATAATGCTAATAACAACGAGTAAAAACCATGAACTAATTTTGCTTAAGTGAACGAGATTCCACGCTTCCCGTTGATTTGGATATTGCCATGCTCCGAAAAATGTTGCGATGTTCTCTGCAATCCAAATGAAGAATCCGATAAGGAAAAAGGAGAGAACGAGTGGCATTGTATATGTAACGCCTTGTAATGAAAATTGTACAAATGTGCGAGAGAAAACAATGAATAGTAGTAAAGTTAATATCCATCTAAAATCGTATGTAAAGTGGTGTGTGAAAAAATTGAAGTAAATCATAGCTCCTAACGGCACGGCAAAAATAGCTTTCGGCCAATGATGCATTTTTAAATGCAACCTTCTCCACGCTTGGCATATGTAACTTGCGACACTTGCGTACATAAAGCCGCTGTAAAGTGGAACTCCAAAAATCTTTGAATACGCCTCTTCAGGATAACTCCATGAACCGAAATGAACTTTATATATTTCTAGTAAAAGGCCGATGAGGTGAAAGACAGTAATTACTTTTAATTCGTCTTTCGTCTCAAGTCCAGTCTTGTACATAATCCACTGCATAAGAAGACATGCAATGAGTATGAAATCATAGCGATATAACCCTGGAATAGAAACGATTTTTGAAAGGGCTAGTGTTAAGAAAATAACGACTGGGAATAAGCAAGATAATGCTTGCTCGTAAGTGAAGTGTAGTAGTTGTTTTATATATAACATTGGGTCACCTTCGGTATTTTTATTTGAAAACTCGAAATAATGATTAAGTATACTACACTTTTAAAAATAAGCTAGTAGTCTATTTTGTGTGTATTTGTAATTTTTGGAAGGGAATTGTAATAAGTATTTTAATATTTAGCGAAGTGAAAAAATAGTTTGCTATTTAAAAAAAGTGGCGATATAATATCTAAATGAAAATGATAATTATTATCAATAATAATTACAAATAAAAAATAATTATAAAAAACAACTGAATATAAAGGATGAAATGAAACATGTTACATAAGTCTACTGTACATGCTGGTAATAACCGCTGGATACATATTAAGTTCATATGTTTCATGAGCTTAACAATTTTATGTTTAATTGGATCTATATTTTTAGCCATTTCATTTGGTGCAAAAGATATTCATTTACAAACGGTGTGGGCAGCGGTTTTGGATTACAACCCGAAACTAACACAGCACCAAATTATTTATGAATTAAGGCTCCCGAGAGTAATTGGTGCAGCAGTTGTAGGGGCAGCTTTTGCGGTTGCTGGTGCTGTTATGCAAGGTGTAACACGAAACCCTTTAGCTGATGCAGGTGTACTCGGAATAAATGCAGGTGCGATGTTTGTAGTAGCACTTAGTTTTGCTTTTTTCCCACATATGCCGTATTCCTATTTAATGATTGTTTCCTTTATTGGAGCTGTCTTAAGTACAGTACTTATCTTTGTTATTGGATCAGCAACATCAGGCGGGTTAACACCAATGAGGTTAACGATTGCTGGAGCGGTTATGGCAGCGCTTTTACATTCATTAAGTTCAGGTGTTGCGATTTATTATGATTTAAGCCAAGATTTAGCGTTTTGGTATGCTGGTGGTGTTGCAGGGATTAAGTGGGAACACTTGAAATTTTTAGTCCCTATTATTCTTATAACGATTATTTTTGCGACAATGCTAGGGAGATCAATTTCACTCATATCAATGGGAGATGATGTTGCTACAAATTTAGGAGTGAAAACGAACCGAACGAGAATACTAGGGATGATTATAGTAGTTATTCTGGCAGGTGTTTCTGTTTCAGCTGTTGGTTCTATCGGATTTGTAGGACTAGTTATCCCGCACATTGCTAGAAAATTAGTTGGTGTTAATTATCGACTCATTATTCCTATGTCAGCATTATTAGGAGCTATGTTATTAGTTGTAGCTGACCTAGGAGCAAGAGCAGTAAACCCTCCTAAAGAACTTGCGATAGGAATTATGGTAGCTCTTGTTGGAGTTCCGTTCTTCCTCTATATAGCACGTAAAGTTGGGAGGGAGCTATAAGTGAAGGGTCTTATTAACACAGATAAAAAAAGAGCCATTACTGTAACTACAATATTCGGTTGTATTGGTATCGCTGTCATTTTACTTAGCTTAAATACAGGGACACTTAGTATTGCACCGCTCAAAGTAATTCAAACGCTTTTCGGTTATGGTGATTTTGAAAGTGCAACCGTGCTATACGATTATCGTATGCCAAGAATTATAATCACAATGTTAGCTGGTATTGGCCTTGGGATTTCCGGTGCGATTTTACAAGGATTATCACGTAACGCACTTGCAGACCCTGGTATTTTAGGACTGCATTCAGGTGCATCTTTCGGGCTAATTATATTTGTTACTTTCTTTCATTCTATTAATGAGAATGCATCGATTTTAATACCGTTATTTACATTTGGTGGGGGAATACTAGCTGCATTTTTAATTATTATACTTGCGAGTGATCGATCAAAAGGTTTACTTCCCATTAGACTTATTCTCGTTGGTATTGCTGTTTCAGCTGGATTTAGTGCGATTTCGTTATTTTTCTCTCTCAAGTTAAATGATGAGACATATACATTCGCTTCCAGATGGTTAGTTGGTAACGTGTGGGGAAGGGATTGGATTCATGTCCTTGCATTATTACCTTGGATTTTCATACTAACCCCGTATGCATGGCTAAAATCTAAAACGTTAAATGCATTGTCACTAGGTGATAGTGTAGCAGCAGGACTTGGTGTTTCTGTTCAAAAAGAACGGTTATTACTTTTAGCTACAGCGGTTGGATTATCTTGCGCAAGTGTATCGATGGCAGGAGGGATTGGTTTTATCGGTTTAGTTGCTCCGCATATCGCAAGGAAGTTAGTAGGTACTACATATCAACACTTTCTTCCTTTAGCTGGCATTATCGGAATGATTATTTTAGTGCTAGCAGATACGATAGGTCGTTCTATATTTGAGCCAAACTCTATTCCAGCTGGTGTAGTAGTGGCAGCTTTAGGAGCACCGTATTTTCTTTATTTACTTACAAAAACAAAATAAATACTTCAAAGAGGAGAACATATGAAAAAGAAACTTACTATTTTATTTAGCATGATGTGTATTTTAGTATTAGCAGCATGTGGTCAAACGAAAGCTAATGAAGAGGCAACGAAAAAAACGGAAAAAAGTAATGACCCAAAAATTGCTTCAATGTCTATTCATTTAACGAATGATTTACTTGCATTAGGAATTACACCAGTAGGTTCTGTTATTGGTGGAGATTTAAAAGATTTCTTACCGCACGCTAAAGAGAAGTTGAAAGATACGAAGAAGCTTGGTGTTGTAACAGATCCGAATATGGAAGCGTTACTTCAATTAAAGCCAACTGACATTTATGTTGATGAAAAATATGCTGGTAAAGATGTAGCGAAATACGAAAAAATTGCAAAAACACATTCTTTCAATTTAGATGAAGGTACGTGGAGAGATCATTTAAAACAAGTTGGTAAACTTGTAAACCGTGAGAAAGAAGCAGATAAATATATTCAAGATTACGAAGAGCAATCAAAACGAGTAAAAGGTTTAATAGATAAAGAGCTAGGTAATAACGAAAAAGTAATGGCAATTCGCGTTACTGCAAAAGAATTGCGTGTATTTAGTACGAAAAGACCGATGGGACCAATTTTATTCCAAGACTTAGGGTTACAGCCTGCAAATGGTGTAGAGAAAATTGATGGAAACCGCCCTTTCGAAGTCATTTCACAAGAAATATTACCTGACTTTGATGCAGATGCGATTTTCGTTGTTGTAAATAGAGATGATAAAGCAAAAGCAGCATTTAAACAACTTCAAGAAACACCAATTTGGAAAGACTTAAAAGCAGTTAAAGGCAAGCACGTATACATTATCAATGATCAACCATGGCTGGACTATTCTGCTTTAGGAAACAAAATGGCAATGGATGAAGCGGAGAAAATGTTTACGAAATAATATAGTTTTGCTATTAGGAAAGGCCCTCTAAATTTGGAGGGCCTTTCTACTGTTGTTAGAATAAATAAAAAATTATACAATGAAGTTAATTCAATATGGAGGAGATGTGCCAATGTCAGCGCTTATTGTAAGTATCCTGTTTATGAAACAGTTTATGGAATAAGGGGATAAATAGGCTAAAATAAGTATCCCTGTTATTTAAAAGGGGGAGTTTGAAATGACAATGAATCTTTTTCGAAATAAAACGATTAAATTATCAGCTATGAGAGAAACAGATGCTGAAGTAATGGCTATGTGGCAAGAAGATAGTGAGTATTTAAGACATGTTGATACAGATGTAGCATTCCCGCAATCTTTAAATGAAATAGCAAGTGATGAGTTATTAAAAGGACGGAGATCGAATAGTGTTTCTTTCATGGTAAGGACAGTTCAAGAAAATCGCTTAATTGGTTTTGTGGCGATTCATGGTATAGAGTGGAATAACAGAAAAGGTTTATTAGCCATTGGTATAGGAGATACGAATGATAGAGGAAAAGGATATGGGAAAGAAGCAATACATCTTATTCTAAAGTATGCTTTCTATGAATTGAATTTACACCGCATCGGTCTCGATGTTATTTCGTATAATAAACCTGCCATTGCATTGTATAAAAAGATGGGTTTTCAAATGGAAGGCTGTATGAGAGAAGCGGTTCAAAGAGATGGGAAGTGTTTTGACCGTATGATTATGGGGATATTGCGAGATGAATGGATAGAGCTGCAAGGTTAGAAAGTACATTCGAAATTATATATGTAGTATGCAGGAGATATAATGGTAATTGGCGAAAATTTACAGTGTGTTGATTGAATTTATAAGGAGTCATGTAAAATGAATTTAGAAAAGGAAAAACCAGTAAATGAAGAGGTCGCCGAATTAAAAGAACTTATTAAAGAGTTGCACGGAAGTGTGCACCAACTTCAAAGTGAAGTGCAGCAACTAAGGCACGAAAGACCAATTGTTGAAGTGAGAAAAGGTGTTCAATTATCACCAACAATTGTCGGACAAATTGGTGGTATGATTTTAGGTGGTTTAGCAATTATCGGTATATTTTGGTGATGACAAAAGGTTTGCAGCACGCATGCTGCAAACCTTTTGTATTTGACGACATAATTTCATGCAATACAACTTTTACATTAAATAACGTAAATATATATAAGCATGTGATAACAAGAGTGCAACAATAGTTAATGGTAAACCAATTTTTAAGAAGTCCATATAAGAGAAGCCATGTCCTTCACGTTTTGCAATACCAGCAACGACTACGTTTGCAGATGCACCGATTAGTGTTCCATTTCCTCCTAAGCAAGCTCCAAGAGATAACGCCCACCATAGTACTTCGATTTGCGGAGAATCGACAGATAGTCCGAGTCCTGTAGCTAAGTCTTGAATAAGAGGAATCATCGTTGCGACAAATGGGATGTTGTCGATTGTCGCAGATGCGATGCCAGATACCCATAAAATAAGTATAGCTGCGAATCCGATGTCACCGTTTGTTACGTCGATTACTTCTCTTGCAAGTGAAGAGATAAGTCCGATATCAATTAACCCGCCAACGAGAACAAATAATCCGGCGAAGAAGAAAATGGTTACCCATTCAACATGGGCAAATACATCTTCAATATCATGTTCTTTCACGCCGATTAACATAAGAAGTGTAGCGCCTGTCATCGCGATAACAGCAGCGTCTACATGAATAATCGAATGAAGTACGAAGCCTAAAATAGTTAGTCCTAAAATCGAAATAGATTTTAAAAGGAGGCTTTGATCTTTAATGTAATCTTTTTCTTTTAATGCCATTAGTTTTTCGATTTGTTCAGGTGTTGTTTTTAGTTTGTTACGATACATGAAGTAAATAATGCCAAGTGTCACGATAGAAATAATAATTACGATTGGAGCTAAGTTAAGTAAAAAGGCGTTAAAGTCTAAATGCTTGTTTGCTGATCCAATCATAATATTAGGTGGATCACCGATTAATGTTGCTGTTCCGCCTATATTTGAAAACAGCACTTCTGAAATCAAATAAGGCACAGGATTTACTTTTAAAATACGTGTAATGGATAATGTAACAGGAACGATTAATAAAACAGTCGTTACATTGTCCAAAAATGCTGATCCGACAGCAGTTAATAGGGATAGTAATAATAAAATGCGAATCGGTTTTCCACCAGCTGCTTTTGCCGCTTTAATGGCCACAAATTCAAAGACGCCTGATTGACTCGTAATATGTACGAGAATCATCATCCCAATTAAAAGGGTAATCGTTTCCCATTGAATATGTGATGTGAAAGCAGTATGTAAATCTACAACTCCAAAAATAATCATAATAGCAGCACCGAATAGTGCGATTACAGCACGATTCAATTTCTCAGAAATAATAAATCCGTACGTGATTAAAAATACGGCAATTGCAAAATAATATTGCCAATTTGCTACTTCATGTGCTGACTGTTCCAATCATGTCACCTTCTTTAAATTATGTATTCAATTGTCGAAATGTATCTCGCTGCAATAATACGGGATAAAATATATTGTAGCAAATTCAAAAAAGAAAGAAAACTATTTAACAAAGTGAAGGAAAAAATGTATTTTTTACATATCATATAAAAAATATAAAAAACACAGTGCAAATTATTAGGAAAAGTGAGCGTTGTCCTCTAATATAGAGATAGCAATTTACATTATTTTTGCGTAAAATGGTTTAAAGAGGTGAATTCCGATGGAAATAGTAAAAGATAGTTCTCTTATTCAAAATGAAATTGAACGTTTTGTAAATAAAGATGTATATATTCATTTAGAAACGACAAACGGAGCGTATGCATCACACATAAATGAAAAGATGATGACAGTTGGTGCTTTCATTCGAAATGCGATTATCCGTTTTGAACGCGGGAAGATAACTGGAACAAATCCATACCGAGTTGGTTTGAAAATGGATCACGGTTGGGTATATGCTGAAGGTATTACGCACTGGGAAGTAGACGATCAAGAGCGTTTATTATTAGCTGGACATGATAATTTAGGTCGTCTAGCAGTTGCACTTGAGTTAAGCTTAACACCATTTAAGTAAGAAGGAGGGAAACTTATGGAGAGACATGTACTTGTTGTATTTCCGCATCCAGATGATGAAGCATATGCTGCGGGAGGAACAATTCGCTTATTAACAGATCAAGGAGTACCTGTAACGTATGCATGTGGTACTCTAGGACAAATGGGACGTAACATGGGTAAGAACGTATTCGCTAACCGTGAAACGATTCCACATATCCGTAAGAAAGAATTGAAAGATGCTTGTGAAGCGATGGGTATTAAAGATTTAAGAATGCTTGGCTTCCATGATAAAACGTTAGAATTTGAAGATGTTGATTTCGTTGCTGACAAAATTGAAGCAATCATTCAAGAAGTAAATCCATCTCGAATTATTACATTTTATCCAGAGCACGGTGTACATCCAGATCATAATGCATTTGGCCGCGCTGTCGTTCGCGCTGTATCACGTATGCCAAAAGAAGAGCGCCCAGTTATTCATGCTGTTGCGATTACGAAAAATCGTGAAGCAGTATTGGGAGAACCGGATGTTGTAAATAACATTAGTGAAGTATTTGATCATAAATTAACTGCATTAGGTGCGCACCGTTCACAAACAGAAGCAATGCTTGAAGACACGCATGCAAAAATAAAAAACAAAGATGCAGCAACATTAAAATGGCTGCAACTTGAACAGTTTTGGACTTATAAATGGGAGTAGGCTAGAAGGATACCTTCTAGTTGCTCTTACATAGAAAAAGCGCCGTCACTTGTGATGGCGCTTTTTCTTTTTGAAGACTATACATTTTTTAGGGTGCTTCAAAATTTTTAAATTAACGTGCAGTATAGCCTCCATCAACAAGAAGTGTTGTACCGTTAACAAAACTAGCATCATCACTTGCTAAAAATAAGACAGCTTTAGCGACTTCTTCTGGTGTTCCAAGTCTGCCTTGTGGATGAAGTGAAGCTAAATATTCTTTCTGTTCAGGATTAACACTACCAAGTAAAGGGGTGTCAATATAACCGGGGCACACCGCATTAATACGTATTCCATATTTAGCGTAGGCAGTACATAAATTTTGAGTTAATAGTTTCACACCACCTTTTGCAGAGGAGTATGCTGTTGGGGTAGGTAATGAAACAAAACTATGAATCGAACCAGCGTTAACGATGACACCACCTGTACCTTGTTTAAGGAATTGTTCAATCGAATATTTATTAGAAAGGAATACCCCAGACAAATTAATATCAATAGTTCTTTTCCACTTTTCATAGGATAATTCGTTTGCTGGTGCATCATCAGCAACGCCGGCATTGGCATACATAATATCTAATTTACCGTATGTACTTACTGTCTCATGAATTAGCTGCTTAATATCTGCCTCTTTTGTTACATCAGTTTTAATAAATAACGTATTATATCCATGTGCATTCAATTCATCTGATAGTTCTTTTCCACGTTCAGAAAAGTCAGCAATAACTACTTTTGCACCTTCTTTGATAAAAAGACGAACAGTAGATTCGCCAATTCCACTTGCACCACCAGTTATGATTGCTACTTTGTCTTTTAATTTCATATAAACCTCTCCATTCATCAATGAATTTAAGTCGAATTTTTAAATCAGGTTATATCATTATTAACCTTAAATAGTAAGTAGATAGAAGAAACAGTTTACGTTTACTTAATTGTGAGAGTGCTATTTTTTTATTGTAATTTTTTATACAGTGATGGAAGAAAATATTAATTAGGTCAATTTTATCATCAGATTGAATATTCAGTAAAGTATTCTTGAATAGAGTGAGTGCTGAAGTTAAACTACTAATCTACATAGATAGAACGAGAGAGACTACATATAGTTGCTCTTTTTATTTTATTAATTAACAAATTTTCAAACTTGCTGATGATGTAGTGGACTTAAATAAGTCACTTGTTTTTAAATTGAATCAAAAATAAAAAACAGTAAAAACAAAACGCTTAATAATAATTATTTATTGAAAAACAATAAATAAAATGATATTATCAAATTGAAAATTAGTAAGAGAGGTGCTTTTTATAAAATGTAAAACGAATGTTATGTATTAAAAAGAAATTGATGTAAATTATATATATTAATAGATAAATAAGAAAAGGGAGTTAGAGCATGATTAATAAAACAGTAAAGAAAGTTATCTTGATTGCAGGTGGTTTGTATATTACATATTTAGTAGGTGTAGTTATTTTAGCGGAATCTATACCGTATCCTACATCTCAACAACTTAAAGAAGCCGAAAGAGTAGTTGAACGCTATGTAGGTGAAAATAATGGAGTAAAAATGATAAATACATCTAGCAGCTTCACGGCTGAGATGTTCAATCGTACAATTCATATTGAAGGAAATTCAAAAGAAAATCCGGAACAATTATATCGAATGAATTTAGAGCAAGTTTCTAATGAAAGTGAAAAAATAACCGAAAAATCGATAAATACAGTTTGTAAATCAAATGATGGAGGAAAGAATTTTACGTGTGCTGATACTGAATAGCTAAAAGTAGGATCCGTAGCAGCATAGTAACAGTTGATAACCATTACTCTAGTTAAATAGGAAAAAGCCTCGCAGGGGGGCGAGGCTTTAAACAGGGTATTAAAAATTATCGATTCATTAAGAATAACTTCTTTTGAATAAGCTAATTTTAGCATGATAACTTATCTATATGTGTTACGAATTTATGAACAAAAAATCAATGATAAAAATACAGAAAAGACAATAATTTATTTGGAATCTGTATCATTACATAAAGTTTGAGTGAAAAAGAAAGTATACTTTTGTATTGAGGAATAAAGATATAGTCTGCCTACGGAAATAGGCAGGCTATTTTTTTATAAAGAAAAGACAACTTGAGGTAGAGTCCGTGTTAAGAAATAAGATCGTTCAAAAGATAAAGATATTGTATTGAAACACGTCATTATTCGTGGAATAAGTTATATTTTTGATAAAAAATCTTTAAAAAGCATTATAATCCCTAGAAGAGATAAGACTTCAATTGAAAACCAAAATACACTTTTTTGAGGTTTTTTAAACTCCATTAGTATGGAGAAAAATAAAAAGATAGCAATGAGAAATATAATTAAGAGACGAAGTATATCAAACATAAATAGCACTCCTAATAGTTAATTTGTTTTACTATATAGTTATTTCCAATATTACAGAATGTAAGAAGCGACTTATCAATATTAAAGCAAAAAGTTCTCAGAAGCTATGAATTAAAAATAAAAATTTTTTTGAATCACTGAGCACAGGGGGATTATCTATTAATTAGCTTGGTGATTGAAAGAGTAATTTTTTAATCTCTTAAATGTCCGATTGGTTTAACTAAATAATCAGCGGGGAATGGACAAACCACCTACTGATTAGAATTTCACTTTATTTGTTTTCTTTTTTATCTAAATCCTTAGAATTGATATTTAGTAGTGATTTATAAGAAACATATATTTTGAATTATTTAATAGGATAATATATATTTATATTGATTTAGTGATTTTAGTTTGTTAAAAATGGGGAAATCGATATGAAAGTTAAATTTGCCGTAATAAAAGATGAGAATTTTGATTGTAGTATATTGGAAACAAAATTATTGAAAACTTTTAAAGAAGTAGATTGTGAAGCAGATATTGTAAAGGTTGAGGATGAAATTTTTGAAAACAATGATATACAAACGCATTTATCAGAAATAACCATTCATGTTACTGGAAAAAATATTGGATATAGATCCGTTTCAGCCAGTATATTTATTGTTCTAGAGAGTTTATCAATACAGCTATTTCGTATTCATATTAGTATACTTTAAGCAGTTCAAAAAGTGGATTCTTCAGAAAATCATACTGATTATATTGAGTTGTAAATATGAAAACAATAGAAATTATCGTAGGTGCTCCCGAATGGTGGATTGCACCTTGTTTGTTGTTAAATAAACAAGGGATTCCTTTTCTAATTTTAATATATCTTAACGCTAATTTATAAATAGAAAAATGGAAACATGTGAGTAATTCAATTAGATTGTACAAATAATTTGGTACGCAGATATACGCAATGTATTCACAGGTAAGAGGGTTGTCTCATAATATATATAGATTTTTCTATTAAGATGAATAGAGGGTGTGGATATATGGAAGATGTTTACGCTAAAATTGACAGTTTAAAAGCGGAGCAAAAAGAAATTATGAGAGACATTCGTAATTTAGAAACGCGTACCACTATTAATGAAAAAGACATAGCAACAATCAATAAGCAATTAGAAAAAATAAGTACAAACACTACTTGGATTTTGCGAATTATTATTAGTGCGATAATAATGTCAGTTTTAGGATTGATATTAAAAGGGATGATTTAAAAGAAAGAGGGGAGCTCCCTCTTTCTTTTATGTAAATGAGAAACTATAAATTTTCCGTTTCCTTTTCGTCTGCATACTTATCCTCTAAGGAAATTAATAGAGGGATTGATATAGTTACAAGAATGATTAAAGTGGTGATAAAAGATTTAGAAAGAGAAAAAGAACCTTCAATTAAAGGTGATAAAAACTTGAATGAAAGTAGACTTGTTATGAAGGAAATTACTAAAAAGCTAAAAAGAGAGATATTTTTATTCTTTATAGATGTTTCTATAAAGTCTTTAACACAGGTTATTACAACAAATATAGTTAATATGATAAGAGAAACAAAATAATGTGTTAAATTCGTCATACTAATAGTAGGATCGTCTATTATGTAAGCAAGTAACTTAGATACTAATATTCCTCCAAACAATAAAATAATAAAAGCAAGTAATCCTTCCAATATATAAGTGCTGAAATTGTCTTTCTTGTTAAAGAGTTTATAGTTTAGAGTAGATTGGGTTATTTGAATTAGGAATAGGCTAATAATCCATACATAATATACAATTGGTAATTCTCCTGAGAATAGAGAAATTAGAAAGTTTAATACTGTCCTTAAAATTTCAATCATTACGAAAGTCCTCCTGTTTGTAAGCTTGTGACATTAAAATATGCTAGTCTATCGTTTAATAATTAAGTTTATGAATTCAAACTATTTCTAATTATTCCATAAAAAGGTGAATGCATCAAGTTATCTTTTTAACAATCCTTCAAGGTTGAGCACTAGTAAAAGAAACGCAATATGTAATATAATTGAAAAAGCATATTTAAAAATCGATGTTAATATTACCCTCCTATAAGTATTAACATACGTAATTGAGGTGTTTTCTTTGTTGTTTTATGACCGGATTTCTATAATGGCCCCTCCTGTTCCGTAGCTAAGGAAAGTCTTTTTATTTCTGAGATTTTCAAAGTTATAGGAGGGTATGAAAAATGAAAAAAGTCTCAGTACCATCACTTTTGTTAATGATTGTTCTTGTCGCATTTCCGCAAATTAGTGAAACGATTTACACACCGTCTTTACCGGACATTTCAAAGGCGTTACATGTAAGTAATAATGAGGTGCAGTTAACGCTTAGTGTGTATTTTGCTGGATTTGCTTTAGGTGTATTTTTTATTGGATGGCTATCAGATATAATTGGCCGTCGCCGGGCAATGTTATTTGGAATTGTCGTATATGGCGCTGGGAGTTTCTTGTGCTTTATTGCAAATTCCATTGAAGTTTTATTGGTAAGTCGTTTTATTCAAGCGTTTGGAGCAAGTGCAGGATCAGTTGTGACGCAAACGATTCTTCGTGAAAGTGTAGAAGGGCATAAGAGGCATGTTATGTTTGCTCAAATTTCAGCAGTCATTGCTTTTACACCAGCGATAGGACCGTTAATTGGTGGCTTTCTTGATCAAATGTTTGGATTTAAAATAGTATTTTTAAGTTTAGTAGTTATGAGTATCGGTATTTTTCTGTATACGTTTGTTTCTCTTCCTGAAACAAAAACGGGCTCAGTAACGAATAAAATAAATGTATTTTCAGTCTTGAAGAGGTTAATTACAAATCCAAAAGTGGTAACATATGGGCTGTTAATTGGAGGAGCAAATGGTGTTTTATTTAGCTATTATGCAGAAGCGCCGTTTATCTTTATTGAATACTTTCAGTTATCGCCTAGTATGTATGGCTTTCTAGGAATTGTTGTAGCGTCTGCTTCTATTGTTGGAGCGAAAATTTCAAAACGTTTACTTGCTACTTATAAACCAGAGAAAATTATATATATCGGTTGTCTTGTAATGACAGGAGGAGCTATCCTTTTATCTGTTATTACGTTTGTGGGATCAAATCCGAATGTAATATATATGGTTGTATTTTTAATAGCGATGTTTATATTGCTATTAGGAATTGGAGTAGCGTTACCTAATTGTTTAAGTTTAGCGTTAGTAGATTTTCAAGATGTCATTGGTACAGCTGGAGCGTTGTTTAGCTTAGGATACTATGTAATTGTAGCGATGACAATTTGGGGAATGAGTCAATTGCATACGGGCTCGTTACTGGTGATGCCACTTTATTTTCTGGTTATAGTAGTTATAATGGCAGTGTTTACTAGGGTATTTATCTTTGGTAAGCAAACTTCGAAATCGATTTAAATATGAAATCGTAAAAGAGTCTCATTTTTTAATGAGACTCTTTTATATTTTATCCCGTTGTTTTGAGGCAGAAAGGTTTCTGCCTCAAAATTTGGCTGGAGTAAAGAAGTTAGTAGTTTATTAATATATTAAATTCCTTATTGGTATATGAATCGAATGTGTGGGAAATTACGTTATCAACTATAAAGGTTGAAGTATTTGAGATATGAAACCGAGGAAGATAGCATCTCCTCGTTTATTTATATTGTAATAATATACATGTCGGAATCATATTGAATAGATGTATTTTATTGTTAATTTAGTTAAAAATTAATCAGACTTATGTATAATAATTTATTGAAAAAATAATTGAATTTTTCAGATTAATGAATTAATATAAGGTAAGTAATTTTAAGATTTATAGAATATTGGAAGATGAAAGGTTCTGAGAATTTTATTAGGAGCACAAAACGATTTTAGGATAGCTTTAAAGCTAGTGTAAAATGACGTTTGCTTCATCATTTTCAGGGCCGAAAGGAATTAGGGGAAAGCATCTTGTGTTAAAATGCGGCTATGAATCATCTAAGAGGGGGAAGTGAAGTGGCAAACAAAGAATTGAAAAGAGGTTTAGAAGCACGTCATATTCAAATGATTGCTTTAGGCGGAACGATTGGTGTTGGTTTGTTTATGGGATCAGCCAGCACAATTAAATGGACAGGTCCGTCAGTAATGCTTGCTTATGCAATTGCAGGTATTTTCATCTTCTTCATCATGCGTGCCATGGGAGAAATGTTGTATATGGAGCCAAGTACAGGCTCATTTGCGACATTCGGTCATAAGTATATTCATCCACTAGCTGGTTATATGACAGCGTGGAGTAACTGGTTCCAGTGGGTTATCGTTGGGATGTCAGAAATTATCGCGGTTGGAGCGTATATGCAATATTGGTTCCCGGATTTACCAGCTTGGATACCAGGTATAATTGCAATGGTTATTCTTGGTGCAGCTAACTTAATTTCTGTGAAGTCATTTGGTGAATTTGAATTTTGGTTTGCGATGATTAAAATCGTTACGATTCTATTAATGATTATTGCAGGATTTGGCCTTATTTTCTTCGGAATTGGTAACGGCGGAGAAGCGATTGGCATATCTAATCTTTGGTCAAATGGCGGTTTCTTTACAGGTGGTTTTTCAGGATTCTTCTTTGCATTATCACTTGTAGTTGGAGCGTATCAAGGTGTGGAATTAATTGGTATTACTGCTGGTGAAGCGAAGGATCCAAAGAAGACACTTACAAGAGCGATTCAAAGTACAATTTGGCGTATTTTAATTTTCTACATCGGTGCTATTTTCGTTATTGTAACTGTGTATCCGTGGGATCAATTAAGTACAATTGGTAGCCCGTTCGTAGCAACTTTTGCGAAGGTTGGTATTACGGCAGCAGCTGGCCTTATTAACTTCGTTGTTATTACAGCAGCAATGTCTGGTTGTAATAGTGGTATTTATAGTGCTGGACGTATGCTGTATACGTTAGGTGTAAATGGACAAGCACCGAAATATTTCACGAAACTTTCTGGAAATGGTGTGCCTTTATTTGGTACAGTTGGCGTAATTATCGGTCTGGCGGTTGGTGTTGTTTTAAGTTACATCGCACCGAAAAACTTATTCGTATATGTATATAGTGCGAGTGTACTTCCTGGTATGGTACCATGGTTCGTCATTTTAATTAGTCAAATTCGTTTTAGGAAAGAAAAGGGAGCAGAGATGAAAGATCATCCGTTCAAAATGCCATTTGCTCCTGTAACAAACTATTTAACAATTGCCTTTTTAATTATGGTATTAATCGGAATGTGGTTTAACGATGATACACGCATTTCATTAGTTGTAGGTATTATTTTCTTAGCTATCGTTACAATTAGTTTCTATGCTTTCGGAATAGGAAAGCGAGCTCCGTTAGACGTTCAAAATAATAAAGAGATTTCAAGTAAATAAAGAAGAGGCTGTTCATCTGGAACAGCCTTTTCTTATTGTTGTTATTTGTCGATAAATCGATATAACTTGTCGAATCGTTGATATAATTTGATTTGTGATAGATATATTCGAAAAATCGTTAATATAATTTCACATACTACCTATCACTATCATGATTAAAATTTCTCTAATACGATTTTCCCAATGGTGTGCCCGCTTTCAAGTAGTGTATGTGCTTTCTTTAAGTTTTCAGCGTTAATCGGTGTTAATGTTTCATTTAAAGTAAGAATCCTTTACTTCTATATTATAGATGGTGAAATATTGCTATGTAAAAAAATACCCTTTTTTTATGCAAGCTGTACTGATAGTCTAGAAGGAGTTTATTTCTAAAAAGAAGAATTTTTTACTGTATTACTTTATCCAAAACTAAATGTAAAGGTGGATACATAATGACAGTAAAGAAACTTTATTTCATCCCAGCAGGTCGTTGCATGTTGGATCATTCGTCTGTTAACAGTGCGTTAACACCGGGGAAACTATTAAACTTGCCGGTGTGGTGTTATCTTTTGGAGACGGAAGAAGGTCCTATTTTAGTAGACACAGGTATGCCAGAAAGTGCAGTTAATAATGAAGGGCTTTTTAACGGTACATTTGTTGAAGGACAGATTTTACCGAAAATGACTGAAGAAGATAGAATCGTGACTATATTAAAGCGTGTAGGGTATGAGCCAGACGACCTTTTATATATTATTAGCTCTCACTTACATTTTGATCATGCAGGAGGAAACGGTGCTTTTACAAATACACCGATTATTGTGCAGCGAACCGAATATGAGGCAGCACTTCATAGAGAAGAATATATGAAAGAATGTATATTACCGCATTTGAACTACAAAATTATTGAAGGGGATTATGAAGTGGTACCAGGTGTTCAAGTATTGTATACGCCAGGTCATTCTCCAGGCCATCAGTCGCTATTCATTGAGACGGAGCAATCCGGTTCAGTTTTATTAACGATTGATGCATCGTACACGAAAGAGAATTTTGAAGATGAAGTGCCGTTCGCAGGATTTAATCCAGAATTAGCTTTATCTTCAATTAAACGTTTAAAAGAAGTTGTGGCGAAAGAGAAACCAATTGTTTTCTTTGGTCATGATATAGAGCAGGAAAAGGGTTGTAGAGTGTTCCCGGAGTATATATAGTGCAAAAAGTCATGAGTTCGTGTGCTCATGACTTTTTCATTTAAATAATTTTTTTAAATAAATTATAAACTTTTTTTGAACTATCTTCGTTTAACTGATAGTACGTAAGGTTTACATCATCAGGAGTATCTTGCTGAGCAATCATCACTTCGCTGCTGTGATGATCAACTATCCATATGAAATATTTTTTATAAGTTCCATCCTCGAAAGTAATCCACATATCACAATCTATTAAATCTGATCCTTCTTCATCCAATGTTAATTTGCCTTTTTTTGCGGTATTCATACTGTTAATAAATGTTTTTAATTCATCTGTTTTTGTGAGAAAGATATCCTTTTTTGTTTTAATTGATTCTACATGTATATCTTTTATTTCCTGCTTTCCTAAAAAAACAGGGGGCTCATTTGGATCTCGCGAGCTTGAAATAATAGTAGCTTTCTTTTTCGGTTTGTTTGCAGTATAGAGATCTTGAATAGATTTTCCCGAGTTTACAAACCATACAATTCCACAAATAATTAATACGCTACCTAGCAATAAAATACTTTTTTTAATAGGATTTTCTCCTCTCTATTACTTCGTGTGAAGAGCTTTTCTATTAATATATGATAGGTAAGCGTAAAGTATTATAGTTGAACTTGGTTATGCTTCACAGTTTTTATCGGGCGATCTATGAGTAAATTGTAAGTGAGCCCAATTAATACGAAAATGCCACCGATAACTTTACCAATTGAGAGTTCATTTGTCAGGAAGAAATCAATAATAGTCCCCGCAAATAATTGTCCGATAAAGATGAGTAATGTTAAATAAAAGGCTGATATTTTAGGAGTAATATAGTTGGATAATGAAATAACGATAACGCCTACTAATCCGCCTAAGTACACGGCGATAGGAATAGATTGCAACGTATGAATAGGGATATACAATGAATCTGAACTGAAAATTAAAAATAACATAGAGAAAAATAATCCAGTAATATAATTGAAAAATGTGCCTTCCCAGTTTCCAATTTCCTTTGCTAAATTCGCGTTAATAATTCTAGCAACGACGATAGAAACACCAGCTAAAATAGCGATCGTAATATATAACATTTTCTTGCCCCCATTAATAAATTGTCATGATTATAATTCCAGAAGAGATGAAACATAATCCAATTAGTTTTTTCTTTTCAAACTTTGCAACTTTCATTCCTAATAAGCCGAAATGATCGATAATGATGGAAGCAATAGATTGACCGAGTAAACTTAATGCGATCGTAATAGAAGCACCAAGGACGGAGAAACTTATATTGTTAAAAAGAACAGTGAATACTCCAATCGCTCCAGCGCTATATAAAAAAAGTGGAATACTTTTATCGAAACGAATTTTATTTTTGTTTATGATTAAAATGAAGATAACTGCAATTAAACCGACAAGGTGAATGACCACGCTTGCTGTGTACTTGCCAATTAACTCAGATAAAATCCCATTCAGTGGAAGCATAACGGCGATGAGCACACCAATAAAGACAGAAAGAAAGTTATACAATGTAATATCCCCTTTGTATTTCATATTTGTAATGACTGTATCATGCTGAAATTGTGTATTGTTATGACATATGTCATAGTGGAAGAAGAAAATTTTGATTACAATGGGGATGAGTTGTAAAGGTGGGGAACTATGAAGAAAGTATGTAATTCTATTAAATTAGCAGAGTATATGAAGAAAAATAATATTGATTCATTTTTTAGTCATGATATGAAGCCATATATGGAACTTATATTTTTTAAAAAGAATGAGTTTATTTGTAGAGAAAATGAAGAGATAGATTATTTATATTTCTTTGTTGAAGGAAAAGCGAAAGCGTTTAACACATTAAGTAACGGGAAATCCGTATTACTGTGTTTTTATGATAGTTTGCAGTTACTTGGAGATGTGGAGTTAATTCATTCCCAAAGGATTACATCAAATGTACAAGTAATGGCAGATTCATATTGTGTTGGTTTACCATTAGGAAAAGTGAGAAATAAGCTATTTCATGATGCGAAATTTTTAAGATGTATTTGCGGATCATTAGCACATAAGTTAAACCGACTTTCCAAAAACAGTACAATTAATTTATTGTATCCGCTTGAAAATAGACTTGCGAGTTACATGTTAGCAGCAGGGGAACGAGCAGTTCAGCATGAAAATAGAATTGTGTTTAGTGGGAATTTAACGGAAATAGCGGAGTTGTTAGGAACGAGTTATCGGCATTTATTACGTACTTTGAATCTCTTTTGTGATAAAAATATAATCAAGAAAAACAATGGTTGTTTTGAAGTAGTGAATGTAGAAGTTTTGAGGGAATTGGCTGCGGATGTTTATAAATAATATATTAAAGTAGGGATTAAGATGAAAATAGCTATAATTTCAGATATCCACGGAAATAGTCACGCTTTAAAATCGGTATTAAAAGATATTACACGTCGCAAGGTCGAAATGATAATAAATTTAGGAGATAGTGTGTATGGGCCGTTAGAGCCTTTAGAGACAATTGAAATATTAATGAGTAGCGAGATGATACATATTAAAGGCAATTGTGATCGCATGCTTTGGGAACCTATACAAGAGCAATCTGCTACACTAACTTTTGTTCAAAATCAATTAACAAATTATCATATAGGTTGGTTAAAACAACATCCTTCACAATTTATTGTAGACGATATGTTATGTTGTCACGGTACGCCAACTTCAGATGAAGTGTATTTGTTAGAAGAGATGAATGAGAATGGTGCAATATTAAAGAATGAAAAAAATATAATGGATCAACTCCAAAATATAGAACAAAAAATAATAGTATGTGGTCATACACATATTCCTAGAGTTGTTTATTTAGCGAACGGAAAGATCATTATAAATCCAGGAAGTGTAGGACTTCCAGCATACAAAGATGAGTTACCTGTTATGCATAAAATGGAATCAGGAACTCCGCATGCAAAATATGTAGTGATAGAAAAGGTTTTGGGAGAATGGACAATTGAACAAATTTCAGTTCCTTATAATTGGGAAGAAGCTGCTGGATTGGCTGTTCAACAAGAAAGATATGACTGGGCACAGGCGCTAAAGACTGGGAAGATAGAATGAAGGGGAGTTTACTTTATGGTAAACTGCTCTTTTTTATTTTGAGTAGATATTGAATCATATAAAAAGAAAATGTTATGATTATGGAAACGTATGAATATATGAACAAGTATTCATACGTTTAAGAAGAGGAGGAATTAGAATGAAAGATCTAATTATTATTGGGGCGGGTCAAGCTGGATTAACAATGGGATATTACTTGAAGCAAGAAGGGTATAATTTTTTATTACTTGAGGCAGGAAAACGAGTTGGTGATTCATGGAGAAATCGATATGATTCTTTGCAGCTTTTTACCTCAAGGTCTTACAGTAGCTTGCCGGGTATGACGTTAATAGGTGAAAAAAATGAATTTCCATATAAAGATGAAATTGCAACTTATTTAGAAGAATATGCAAAACATTTTCAATTACCGGTACAATTACAAACGGAAGTTCTAAAAATAAAGAAAGAAAAAGAAATATTTGAATTACATACTCCTACAGAAATTTTACAAACGAAAAAAGTTATTATCGCATCAGGTGCTTTTCAGCAACCGTTTATTCCCTCAGTTTCAGCAAATCTATCATCACATATTTTTCAAATACATTCATCACAATATAAATCACCATCACAAATTCCTAAGGGAAAAGTACTAGTAGTAGGTGGTGGGAATTCAGGAATGCAAATTGCAGTAGAACTGGCAAAGACTCATGAAGTTACGGTGTCTATTAGTCATCCTTTAACGTTTTTACCGTTACAACTTTTTGGAAAAAGTATTTTTAATCTGCTAGAAAAAGTGGGTTTATTGTACGCTGAAATAAATACAAAGAGGGGAAGATGGTTTCAGAAGAGAAAGGACCCTATTTTCGGTTTTGAAGGTAAGAAACTTATTCGTAATGGAGCAATCAAACTGCAAGAAAAAGTAGTAAGTGCATCAGGAAATAACATTATGTTTCAGAATGGTGATATTTATAGTGCAGAAAGCGTTATATGGTCAACTGGTTTTGTTCAAAATTATAATCGGATTGAAATTGAACAGGCAGTGAATGAGAAAGGATTTCCTAATCATATAAAGGGAATCAGTCCAGTAAAAGGATTGTATTATATCGGTTTACCATGGCAATCTCAAAGGGGTTCCGCACTTATTTGTGGTGTAGGAAAGGATGCAGCGTATGTACTTTCTGAAATCAAAAAAATAGATCAGTAGCGATAACTACTGATCATCCATATGTACATGAATTAGGAGAGGTCAAACATTTATTAACTTTATTATAATAGATTTTTACGGAATTAAAAACTGAAAATTCAAATTTAATGTTGAGAAAGTTTTTTGTATCGAAATATATGAAAAAATAGGGATTTTTATTGAAACAGAAAAAGATATTTCTATTTTAGTAAATTATGATATAGTCTAAATAAGCGTGTTTTTCCATAAATGTAATTATTTTCATTGTAGTTTTGTTTATATGAGGGAAGGAGAAGTAATTATGAAGTTTGATGATCAACGCTTATTAGGAGTCCGATTAGGTTCTGTACTTGTGACAGAGGAAAATCAATATTTAGTAATTAAGAAAAAAGATCATTATGCACTGTTAAATATACATAATTTAGAATGCACACATGTTGAAGTGCAGTTAGAACATTTGGAAGAAATGTTGCGGGAAGATTTCCAAGAAAGTATAACGGAGATTATCGCACCAGAACATATAAAAATTGTTGCGAAAAATGTTATATAGATAAAGAAGCTGGAAGGAACAGCTTCTTTATTTTCATTATAAGGATAACGTTTTTACAACCTCACCAATGAAGTGTTTTCTTTTTTAGTTAGTTTGAAGTGAACTTTTGAAAAAATTTGTCTCGGTACATGTACATAACCCATGAGATTGTTATTAAAGAAATAATGATTTGTTTGTTTTTAATTGGTGCATTGAAAACAAGCCAACCAACTATATCAAATAATAAATGTAGCACGATTGACAGAACTACAAATTGAAGTAACGTATTTAAAAATCTTTTCATAAAGCGTCCCCCTAAAATAATAGGTTTTATTAACAGTTTGATATAGTGGTATTATACAGTAAATGTGTCCTGTGGTAAAATTTACATAAGTTAGTGAAATAAAATAAATGAAAGTTAGTAAGGGGGAACATTCATGGAATTCTGGATGGTTATACTAATATTAGCCTTTGGTTTCATTTATATCGCTGAAAAATTAGCTACAATTGAAAAGAAAAATGATGCGCGTTTAAAGAGAATTGAAGATAGATTACAATTAATTACGAAAGAAATGAGAATTGTAGAAAGAGAACCTGAAATTAATAAAGAACTACGCCAGCTTGTAGAAGAAGGCAAAAAAGTTACAGCAGTTAAGAGAGTAAGAGAAGCTTTTGGTTTTTCCTTACTAGAAGCGAAGCAATATGTTGATAAATTATAAAAAAGATCATCCATTTGGGTGATCTTTTTTACTGCACCATGCGTGTATTTACATAAGCGGCGATAATAAAGTGTCCAATTATATGGAACAAACATTTGAGATAAATTGTCTAATATAGGTAATAACTATTTAGCTTGAAAGAAAGGGTTGATAACATGAAAAAGAATACGTTGTTAAAAGTAGGATTATGTGTAGGTTTACTAGGAACAATTCAATTTGTTAGCACAATTTCTTCTGTACAAGCATCACAAAAGGTAGAGAAAACAGTAATAAAAAATGAGACGGGAACCATTTCAATATCTCAGTTAAACAAGAATGTATGGGTTCATACGGAGTTAGGTTCTTTTAATGGAGAAGCAGTTCCTTCGAACGGTCTAGTTCTTAATACTTCTAAAGGGTTAGTACTTGTGGATTCTTCTTGGGATGACAAATTAACGAAGGAACTAATAGAAATGGTAGAAAAGAAATTTCAGAAGCGCGTAACGGATGTCATTATTACACATGCGCACGCTGATCGAATTGGCGGAATAAAAACGTTGAAAGAAAGAGGCATTAAAGCGCATAGTACAGCATTAACTGCAGAACTAGCAAAGAAAAATGGATATGAAGAACCGCTTGGAGATTTACAAACCGTTACAAATTTGAAGTTTGGAAATATGAAAGTAGAAACATTTTATCCAGGGAAAGGGCATACAGAAGATAATATTGTCGTATGGTTACCGCAATACAATATTTTAGTTGGAGGCTGTTTAGTGAAATCTACGTCCGCGAAAGATTTAGGAAACGTTGCGGATGCTTATGTAAATGAATGGTCTACATCGATTGAGAATGTGCTGAAGCGATATAGAAATATAAATGTAGTAGTGCCTGGTCATGGAGAAGTAGGGAACAAAGGATTACTTTTACATACATTGGATTTATTAAAATAAGAAATTGTAGAAATACAAAAGAGAGGAGAAATAATTTTCTCCTCTCTTTCTTCTAACTATATTTAAATGCTGAATCTGTTGATTACGTCAGCATATATTACTGAGATTTTAATTCCAAGTATACAAATACTAGTACTGTCATAATTGCTATAACAACATAAGTAGCATCAAGCATTATAAGTGTTTTTAAAGTTTCAGTCATCGTAATTCACCCCTGTTATAAAAATATAACATGATCTTTTTATTGATTAGATAAGAGATCATAAAGATAAAATGTATATGAAATTTCTTAAGTAGCTTCTATATAAATATATCATATAAATAATGTAAGTAATGTTAAGATAATGTAAATGTATTGTAAATAAAAAGGTTTACAATAAAGACTTTAATAAAAAATGATAGTTCCTTAAAATGACAAATGCGCTCTTCTTTCTATTGAATGATAGAAAGAAGAGCGTATTTTTATATCTATTTCATATGTGATGAATTGCAACTATTTGTACATGGGATTCAAAAATTTTTTTCGTTGTATATATTTCTCCAAATTAATTAGCTATTTAAAAGTATCGAAAGATGTGTGTACACTAATGCATATTTTTTAGTGTCAATAAAAATATTATGTCAACAATATGAACTGTCACAAATCTTTATATATTATTGTGATTGATATCACATCACTTTTTTTCAATGGGTATTATGCTTAAGGTGTAATGAATGATTGGGAGAGGGTGGGATGATATGTTTTGTTATCAATGTGAACAAACGCCAGCAGGCGGATGTAAAGTAATGGGTGTGTGCGGCAAGAATGAAACGATTGCGAGTTTACAAGATACGATTGTGTTTGGGCTAAAAGGAATTGCAGCTTATCGCACACATGCTGCTCAGCTAGGATATACGGATGCATTTGTAGATGCTACAACACAAGAAGCTTTATATATGACATTAACAAATTCTAACTTTAACGAACAAGAGCATATTGATATGGCTATGAAAGTGGGGAAATCAGCTTTACGGGTGATGGAATTATTAGATGAGGCACATACGAATCATTTTGGTGTGCCAGAGCCTGTACAAATTACACAAAATCGTGTAGAAGGTAAAGCAATTGTAGTTACAGGTCATAATTTATTTGCACTAGAAGAACTATTAAAGCAAACAGAAGGAAAAGACATTAATATTTATACGCATTCTGAAATGCTACCAGCACACGGATACCCGCAGCTGAAAAAATATAAACATTTAAAAGGAAACATCGGTAAGGCATGGTATGATCAAAAACGCCTTTTTGAAAAATTTACTGGTGCCATATTAGCTACAACGAACTGTGTTATGCCAATTAAAGGCTCGTACTCTGATCGATTCTTTTCATATGACATTGCAGGTTTAGAAGGTGTACAAAAAATTGAAAATAATGATTTTACACCATTAATTCAAAAAGCACTAGAACTTCCAGAAGTACATATGGAGTCGGATGAACAGTTAGTGACAGGGTTTCATCATAATACAGTATTATCATTAGCTCCAGAAATTATTGATGCAGTAAAAGAGGGGAAAATAAAGCGTTTCTTTGTTATCGCCGGTTGTGATGCACCGGGAAAAGGCGGAGAATATTATCGTGAATTAGCAACGTCACTTCCGCCAGAAACGGTTATTTTAACAACTTCTTGCGGGAAATTCCGCTTTAATGATGTGGATTACGGTGTTGTACCTGGTACGGAAATTCCGCGTTACATTGATTTAGGACAGTGTAATAATTCCATTTCTACAGTGAAAATAGCGGCTGCATTAGCTGATGCTTTCCAATGTGAAGTGAATGAATTGCCAGTAAGTATTGTGCTATCATGGTTTGAACAAAAAGCGGTTGCCATTTTACTCGGGCTATTTAGTCTTGGGATTCAAGATATTCGCATCGGTCCAAAGGCTCCTGAATTTATTTCACCTGGCGTGCTTGATGTATTACAAGAAACATTTGGTTTAAAACTAATTACAAATGCAGCAGAAGACATGGCTATGATGTTATCGTAACGGAAAAGATGTTTTCACTTAATTGTAGCTTTATAAATCATTTGTATGTGTGTGAGTAAACGTACATACAAATGATTATTAATAAAGAAAATCGCTATATCTATAAATTTTATAAAGCTTTTAAAGTGTAACACCACATGCCCATCACCTTAAGATTTTAAGTATCCCCAAAACGAAATTTCTACATGAATATCTATAATTTTACCTCTTTTTCATTTGATTTGAAAATAAGCTTTCTATTTTTAAAAACCAACGATACCACCTCAAATTATATGAATAAAATCCATTCATTTATTAGGAAAATGGATTGAAAATAATAAGGTAGACTAAAAAGTAAAATATTATTTATGATAATCATTCTTTTATAAAATTTAAATTGGAAATAGCCCTACTCATTTTGATTGCGCATTTTCAAAATGGAGGGGCTTTTCTTACTGTAAAATCAATAACTGCAGCTTATTTTGTTGAAAAAATTCTCATTCTTATTTTGAAAGTGATATGGGTACATTTACATGCACATCAATCTTTTATGATGAAGTGGCCCTTGAATATATTATTTTTTATTGACAGACATAAAAATGATTTATTTGCTATATTGATAATTTATAGATGTTATAATAAAATGTTTACGTATATGTAAACTTAATTTATTCTTGTTTGGTTTTATTGTGAGGTTAGGCAGTGTTAATAACAATAAAATAATGAATATATCACCTGCAAAAAGAATGAAACCAATACGGAGAAGATGATTTCGTTAAAAATTCGAAAAATAAGCGTTATTAGCTCTTGAAGAAAAATGACTAGAAAAATTATAAGCATATGGAAAATAGGGTTATACAAAAAGTCCTAAAGGGGGACGGAATTATGGAGAAAAGAAAGTATTCAGTAACACCACAAGATCGAATGAATTATGTATTAGGTCTTTATTCTGCAGATCAACAAATTAATGCAGTTCTTTATTTTCCTGTAGGTATATCAAAGGATATACTTGAAGAATCAGTAAGGATAACGTTGCAATTGCAACCAGTTTTGAACAGCCGGTTTGTAGAAAATGATATTCCTTACTGGGAGGAACATTCATCTGACACTAACTCATCTATTTGCTTTTTTGCAGAAGGAAATAATCAAGAACTTGAAATAATGGCAATAGATTTTATTAAGGAACCTGGTGATCGTATTCAGGGGCCTATGGTTCAAACGAAATTATTACGGGGCACTACAACAGATATGTTAGTTGTGAAATTGTCTCATCTATGTTCAGATGGTGCAGGAGTCAAGGAATATATTAAATTGCTTGGAATGATATATACTCACCTTTCATTGGGACGGTCTAAGAAGCAAATTATAAAGGAATTTGATGAGGGAAATGAGAGTTGTCGAGATCAATCACATGTATTCAAATACGCTGGAATATCGGACATAAAAAGTGCGTATCGTCCTAACCAAGAACAACAGGCATCGTTATGGTCTTTTCCATCTCAACCTAACAAAAATAAATTTCCCCAAATGTCCGTACGGCGATTGAGCCATGAGCAAACTCTACGTTTAACCCAATGGACAAAAGCTCAACAGGCTACCTTGAATGATGTAATCATGACTGCATACTTCCGAGCTTTATCACATTTCACTGTGTATGCAGAACCTCGCACTGCAGAAAAAATGATTGGCTTGACAATTGATTTACGTCGATATCTGCCTAATAATACAACTGGTGCTATTTGCAACTTATCCGGTATGGAAATGCCAGTGATTAAAATGGAAGACGATGAAACATTTAAGCAGACTCTTGTTCGAGTTAAACAATCAATGGATAAAATAAAGTCTCAAAATCCAGGTCTTTCTTCAGCAGCAGGAATGGAGTTACTGGCAGAAATGAAGCTATCTACAGTGAAGGAAATGTATAATCAGCAATATGAACAGGCTGTACAGATGGGGATGGCGTTGCCATTACTGACAAATTTGGGAGTAATCGCTGAGGAACCTATTCAGTTTGGTGAAATTCAAGCTGAGGACGGGTATATGACATCACCTATTATGTATGCACCATTCTTTTCAATGGGAGCAAGCTCTTATAATGGAAGGCTTACATTTACGATCGGTTATCATGCGCCGGATACATCAAAAGAAAAGGTAGAAAAATTTTTAGATAGTGTTGCTAATCAACTATCAGAAATAAAATAAAAGAGAATATAGAGAACAGATTTCTAATAGAATTGTATTTTTGGGGCTCGTATCATGTACGGATAATCTCTGGAAATTTTCTCTGACCGCACTTGCCTTTATGCTTTATATGCAATGGGAATGGTAGGGAGAAACAATTTGTATCGTGAAAAAACAAGATATAACGGTATGAAAACAATAAAGCAGAGCTGATTTAAATTACACTTTGAATCAGCTCTGTTTTACTAGTTTGATGGCCCTTACAACAAAAAAGGAGGCTGTATCCGGTTAGGGTAAAGCGGATTTTTAATTTTTTTGAAAATAAAGTTGACATCCACAACTACTTAGTCATACAATGTAGTTGTAATAAGTAATACTGAATAGTGTGGCTTTACTCAAAAGCTATTCAGTAAAAAATTCGCCTTAATACTCTGTAATACTGAATATAAGTCAGACAGAATAGGGGGTAAAGGAGGACCAGGATATGGAAAATTTAACTGAAATGTTGAAAGGTTCACTGGAAGGGTGTGTACTGGAAATCATTAGTCGCCGTGAAACGTATGGCTATGAGATTACCCGCCACCTGAATGACCTTGGGTTTACCGAAGTTGTGGAAGGTACGGTGTATACTATCCTCGTACGATTAGAGAAGAAAAAGCTTGTGAATATTGAAAAGAAACCATCAGATATGGGGCCGCCTCGTAAGTTTTATTCATTAAATGAAGAAGGTCGCCAGGAGCTTGAATTGTTTTGGAAAAAATGGGATTTTGTATCGTCAAAAATTAACGTCTTGAAGTCAAAATAGGTTCATAAGATAAAACGTTCCGGCCGATATTTTGGGAATTTCTTGTTCGGTTTTATAAAAAAGGAGGAAAATAAGATGTTAGAAATGTTCAAAAAGTTAATTGGTGATAAAAAAGAGTACAAAATGATGATGGCACGAGTTGAGGCTCTGCCAGAGGACTACCAATTTGTATTTAAGAAAATTCAAAACTACATGTGGAATTTCTCAGCGGGTAACGGGATGGATATGTTACACATACAGTATGAATTAATCGATTTGTTTGAAGCTGGTGCAGCAGAAGGAAGACAAGTGCTTGACATTACTGGGGATGACGTGGCTTCCTTTGCTGACGAACTAGTGGCAAATGCTAAAACTTACGTCTCCAAGTATCGTGAAGATTTGAATGAAAGTATTATGAAGAAATTGAGAAAAAAATAAATGGAATAAGTAATACCGACTGATTAGCTGGTTACACATATGAATTGCCACCATAGCTATTCAGTTATATTTTTAGTTTGGTACTAAGTGGTACAGAATATCAGTGGTACTAAATAGATAGAGGTAAATAAATTATCTCCGCAAAACATTTTTATAGGGAGGAAAAAAGTATGAGTAATGCAGCGATTTCTATAAAAGGCTTGAAAAAATCCTTTAAAGACAAGGAAGTTTTAAAAGGGGTAGATTTTGAGGTGCAGCGTGGAGAAATTTTCGCGCTGCTAGGCTCAAATGGAGCGGGAAAGACGACAACGGTCAACATCCTTTCGACACTCATGAAGCAAGATAGCGGTGAAGTAAGTATTTGCGGATTTGATGTACAGCGTCAACCAAATCATGTTCGTCAAAGTATCAGTTTGACAGGGCAGTTCGCAGCTTTAGACGGTATGCTGACTGGGAGGGAAAACTTGATAATGATTGCTAGGCTACGTGGTGTTTCCAGTCCCGCTCAAATTGCTGACAATCTACTTGCAAGATTTAGCCTGACTGATGCGGCAAACCAAAGGGCAGATCAGTATTCAGGTGGGATGAAGCGCCGGCTTGATATCGCGATGAGTTTGATTGGGGCGCCAGCAGTTATTTTTCTTGACGAACCAACGACTGGACTTGATCCTGAAGCGCGAATCGAAGTGTGGGATACAGTCAAGGAACTTGCTGGTAGCGGTACAACTATTTTGCTTACGACTCAGTACTTGGAGGAAGCAGAACAACTGGCAGACCGTATCGCTATTTTGCATGGCGGAAAAATTATTACGACAGGTACTCTTACTGAACTAAAAGAGATGTTCCCGCCAGCAAAAGTGGAGTATATCGAGAAGCAACCGACATTGGAAGAAATATTCCTTGCGATCATTGGCAAAGAGGAGGAGATGTAAATGAAAAGTAAAACAGGTGTATTACTAGGTCGTTTAATGCGTAACATTATGCGCAGTCCGGATACAATTATTACAGTAGCGATTACACCGATTATGATGATGCTATTATTTGTCTACGTGTTTGGCGGCGCAATAAAAACTGGAACGGAAAACTACGTTAATTATTTATTGCCGGGAATTTTGCTAATGGCTATCGCATCCGGTGTAGCTTACACTTCCGTGCGACTCTTTACGGATGTAAAGAGTGGGCTGATGGCACGTTTCATTACGATGCCTATTAAGCGCTCATCGATATTGTGGGCTCACGTTCTAACCTCTCTGGTTGCTAATGTACTTACTATCGTGGTGGTTATTCTTGTTGCACTCTTAATGGGTTTCCGTTCCAGTGCTAATATTCTAGATTGGCTCGCGGTAGCTGGGATACTTGGGATGTTTACGCTGGCGCTAACATGGCTAGCTATCATTCCAGGATTGAAAGCGAGGTCTATGGAAGGGGCGACTGCTTACTCGTACCCGCTAGTTTTTCTTCCATTTATTAGTTCGGCCTTTGTGCCTACCGAAACGATGCCAAAAATTGTTCGTGTGTTTGCAGAGAATCAGCCTGTAACTTCAATCGTGAATGCGATTCGTGCTCTTTTATATGAAGGAACTGTTGGAAACGATATTTGGATTGCGCTCGCTTGGTGCGTAGGTATAATGGTCATCTCTTACTTTTTCGCCAGTAAAGCATTTAAACGTCAGTTAGGGTAAGAAACGTGATAAACGAAACCCTCAGGAATAATATATATTTAGAAAAGCACGGGAGATTTTCCGTGCTTTTATTATTTATCATGCTCTCATTGTAGTAAATGAAATGGTATTTAAAAATAGGATAATTATCCAGTGATAAAGCTTAATATTTGAGGCTCACTGCTTATGGAATGTATAAGCACACTCGTTTTTGTAAATCTGCTAATACTTCATCGGGTATTTCTTTGATTTTAATATCCTTCCCTAGAAAAAGCAGCCAATTTATTATTTCCGTCACTTCATCGGGATTGTTAACATTGATAAAAGTTTTTAAAATGGCTGTAGATTGGTAAGGATTAGTATAAGATATTGAAATTTTTAAAGGATGGTATTTTTTGAACTGGGCAATTGCTTTTGGTCCAAGTTCAAGTACCAAGTTGATTATTTCGTCCTTCTTACTTAGTTTTTCTAAAATCTTTTTCTTATTTAGCCTTTTGTTCGTCGTGTATGGTTCGATATTAATGAGATCATCGACAGGAAACATCATCTTCTTTTCTTTTTTTAAGTCAAACCCTTCAATGATCCAATGGCTTTTTTCTTGATAAAGGTGCAATAGATAAATTGGATAAGTCTTGATTTCTTCATCTTCTTTCATAGTAATCAATAAATGGTTATCCAAAAGAAGGATTTGAATGAGTTTTTCTAACATAGGATGGGGGAGATCAGAAAGCTCAAGTAGATCGGGATTATGAGGGTTAGTCCCTTGGAAAAGCAAGAGTTGATTTAAAAGAACGAGATCATCTTGCTGGGTTTCTGAGATGAGTCCTAGTAGTTTTTCGGCTAAAGATTGACGACTCTTTAGGTAGGGAAGTTGTTGATTCCTCGTAGCCATAAAGGCAATAAAAAGAGCTTTCACTTCATTATCAGTAAAGCGAACAACGGGCAGGATAGAATTATGCATAACAAAATATCCACCCGTTCTCCCAACTTCAGCGACCAGTGGCATTCCCATAGCTTCAATTTCTCTAATGTCTCTAATAGCTGTCGACCGTGAGATGTTAAATTCTTGTATAATTTCAGAAATTGTAAAGTGAGAGCGGTTGTTGATATACCGCATAATTGTATTAATCCGTTCAACTTTTTTCATTTTGGTCTCCTAAACAGTATCATTTTTTGACATGGTTTAAAGGTATTATAAACGTATCAGATGAAAAGATAAATCGTTTGATTAATAAAAAAAGAGGCAGGTTTTGAATATGAAAAATTATACTATAGAAGAAAAAGATAGCTTTATTGTGTTAGGTATTGGAACTGAAATTAAGAGTGAATACACAAACTTTGCTGGAATAAATAAAGAAAAGGAAGACTTTTGGTCGGCTGTTAAAGAAGATGGAAGGCTGGACACTTTAAAAGCTTTAGCGACAAATGAATACATTTTTTCTGTGAGCGAAGCGGTGAATAACAAAATGATGTATTATGCGGGTGTCATGACAGAAGCACAAATAGAAGAAGAATCTAGAGTGATTCAGTTTCCGAGGGGAGAATACTTAGTAGTAAAAGGGGAAGACAAAACAGCTGAAGAGTTAAGTAATAAGTTGACTGGCATCGCCTTCGGTCAAGCTTTACCAGATGCAAATGAGTTTGCTTATGTTGGTGGACCAAATACGACGGTTGAGATGGGGAAAAGAAACGGCTTAGTGTTTGGTGAAATGTGGATTCCAGTTGTAAGGAAGTAAAGTGATAAAAGATACGAATATGGGAAGTAGAGGCTAACAATCTTGGATTGTTGGCCTTTTTAACATGAATATAATATTCATATGTCTATTGTATTTTTTGCGGCAAGATTAAATAGCTTTTTTGTTACTTTACAATAAAGTATACTTAATATCAGTAATTCATATAATTAGGAGTGGTTTCTATATTTAGAGAAAATACAAAAAGGATACTTCTGTCATTAGTAACAAATCCAATACTAATAATTGTATACGGGATCTTTTGCTATGAGTTGGCCTTATACTGTAAGTACGGAAGAATGAATTATAATATTTACATTTTGTTATTATGTATAGTACTTTTTATATCCATAACTACATTTACTACAATGCGGGTGATAAAAAATAGAGAATATGAATCTAAAAAATTAACAAATTCAATAGCATGGAGATCCATTTCTATTATCATTATTGTTGCAATTACATCATTTTATGGGATGCAGATTTATAAAAGTGCAATAAATTACAATGGCAAATTGGCATGGTTTATAGAAAAGTTAAAACATGAAAGGTCAGTTAAACTTAAACATAATAATATATATAAATCTGGAGTAGAAGGTATTTTTGAAGATATAAATAAAAAATATCCTTTGCCAAAGAAATTGTATATGGCAACTGATTTTGATCTTACATTTCATTCAGATGGAACAATCACAGCGTTTGATACATTTGTTTATGGGAAAAATGTTGATGGGAAAGAAGAAACTTATTTAATCTCTTATAATAAGAAGAAATCAGAAGATATTACTATAATACGAGATGGATATGCAAAGCCTGATTATAATGATGATAAATTAGTAGAACCTTTAATTAAAACGGTTAAGGCGATCCCAGTTAAGCAAACGGTCAAAAAATGGAATGAAAGTAAGTATGGGTTGATTTATTATGGAAAAAGAAATTGGGGATCCAATACAGAGGGAATTATTAATATTACTGAGGATGGTAAGAGGCAGAGTGTTAAAGAAGCAGCTTCTGATATCATTGGATATACTGTATCTATATTTGTCCCTGGAAAAGAGAAAGAGCTAGTCCCTGCTAGATATAATTTAATAAGTGACGCAAGTTGGAGTAAATCAAAGACGCCTCCAAAAGAAGATATGCTTAAAGAGAAGGAACAACAAGATTTAAAGAATGAAAAAGAACAGTTTTTCCTATCGAAAGAAGTTGGTTATAAACTAAATATGACAGATAAAGCATTAGGGAGCGCCTTTTATTCATTAAGCAAGACTAGTGATGAAGGGAAAACATGGGAGGTTATCAATCCAGACCCATTTAATGGGGGGATTGGTAGTGTATCAGGAATCATTTTTATAAATGATAAACTTGGGTTTTTAGGAGCAATTAGGCCTTCTGGTAATGAAGGAGAGTTATATCGCACAGATGATGGGGGAGTATCTTTCAAAAAGGTAGAATATCCGCCGCATGAAGTGAAATTAGATCATACACAGTCCACAATAAGTCCTTTTGATTCTCCTAGTATGCCATATGAGAAAGATGGGGTTTTTAATATGTTAGTTGGACAAGGGGCAGATGGAGACTACAATGGCGATAGTAGTGCACTTTATCAATCAAAAGATAACGGAGAGACATGGGAATTTGTAGAAGAAGTGAAAAAGAAATAATCAGAATGTTTTTTTAAAAATAAGGTAACTACTCAGCTATACATTTCATGACGGACAGGAAGAATTTAAGAGTGAAATAATTAAAGTTCTTTCTCATGCTGGAGGTTGATTAATATGGTCTACTATTCTTGCATCTTCCATCATGTATACTGTTACTTTATATAAGAATCATCCAGATATCAGAAAAATTATACATGCTCGTTTTGAAGAAATAAAGCAACGAATAAAATATTAATGTAACTAATAAAAAACGTTATTCTTTCTAGTAATTTTGCTTATTTAGAAAGAATAACGTTTTTGTTTTTTAATACTCAAGTAATAGTTTACCTGCAGTTCCTATCATATAATTTATTGAATTTTAATATACGTTATGTATAACAGATATTTACCTTATAAAATAAGGGGGGAATATTATGACTGAGACAAACGAATCTTTAGGAGTTAATTTGAAAAAAGATGTGAAGTTTTCTATTATAATTCCTGCGCATAATGAAGAAAAGTACATTAGAAAATGTTTAGATTCAATTGCAAAGGCATCAGAGGCATATAAAGAGCAAACGGAAGTTATAGTTGTTTTAAATCGTTGTACAGATAAAACAGAGGAAATAGCAAAATCTTATAATTGTATTACATTGAAAAATAACGATAAAAACTTATCTAAAATTCGAAATGCAGGGGCTAAAATAGCCAGTGGAGAAATAATCGTTACTATAGACGCTGATACGATAATGACAGAGTCTATGTTGTTTAATGTAGATAAATATTTAGCTTCAGGTAAATACATTGGTGGTGGGGTGAATGGGAAGTTTGAAAGAATATCTTTAGGAATATTTCTCTCCGCAATGTTAATCATAATCCCTTTACTTTTTAAGTACGGAGCTATATCTGTAGGGATTTTTTGGTGCTATAGAAAAGACTTTATGGCAATCAATGGATTTAATGAAAACATGCTTATGGCAGAAGATGCAGATTTCGCAAAACGTTTAAAAGAGTGGGGAAAGAAAAATAATAAGAAATTCGGTACTATTAAAAATGGAATGATAACTTCATGCAGAAGATTTGATACATATGGAGACTGGACTTTATTTAAAAATCCAAAAGTAATTTTAGCTTATCTAAAAGGAAATGATAGAAAATACGCAGATAAGACATATTATGATAACCAAGAAAGATAAAAGTGGAGAAAAGCGGCAGAGGATAGCTAGTACTTTTTTTAGATATGATGAGAATCCAACTTAATTTAATAGATACTATAAGAAAACCATCAATTTGATTACCCTTTTTCAAATTGATGGTTTTTATTTTTGAAATAAATATGTATTTTTTTATGAAAATATTTTTTGACCCCCATAAAACTTTGTACTCCTCCGAATATGTATAGTGGAAAAAATAAATAGAAGAAAAATGACTATGAAAGAATATAGAAGTATTAATAAAATTACTAGATTAAGTGGGCATCCAAAGTAAAAGGATGAAATTACCAATTATATAGAGGAGAGTTATTCAAGGATTGCAGATAAAATAGAAAAAGAATAAGCAAAACGAACGGTAGAAAATAAGAAAGTAGATAAAAATACAAACTTAACTGTAGTGCCGAGAGAAAAGAAAAAATCATTAAGAAAACGTTAGACTCTAAAAATATAACTAACAGCAAGAAAACAAGACCGAAGAAAAGTACCAAGAAAATCTGGTTAAATGGTCACTTGTGTAGTGGCCATTTTGCTATTTGAAGGAGGCTGGGAGATTACAAGTGTTGAGTTTAGTAATGAAGATCTTAAGAAAACCGAAAATAGAAGATATCGTATGTAACATACAAAATAATGAAGAAGATAAAGAAGCGTTTATCGTACAGTATCAACCTTTTATTAGAAAATCAATCTCATCTGTCTGCCGCCGATATATTACAGAACAGGATGATGAATATAGCATTGGATTGTTTGCGTTTAACGAAGCAATTGAAAAGTATTCCTATACAAAAGGAAAATCCTTTTTAGCGTTTGCTGATCTTCTTATAAAAAGAGATGTAATTGACTATATACGTAAGGAGTCTAAACATAACTTTGTCTTTTTAAAAGAAGATGAGCAAGAGGAAATGTTAGAAATGCAAGTGTCGCTTACGGAGTATATGAAAGAGATGGAAAATAGTAACCGTAAGGAGGAAATTCTTCATTTTCAAAGTGTGCTAGCTGAGTTTAAAATTACATTCTCAGAGCTTGCTAAAGAATCTCCTAAGCATCGTGATACGCGTGAGCAATTAATAGAAATTGTGAAAATTATTATAAAAGAAGAGGAAATGATGGAAGAGCTGTTCCGAAAGAAAAAGTTACCGCTTAAACAGATTGAACCGCGTGTTAGGGTAAGTCGTAAAACGTTGGAACGACATAGAAAATACATTATTGCAATGTGTATTATTTTTGCAAACAACTATACATATATTCTGGATTACATAAGAGGGGAAAAGCATGATGACTAAAGGAATTGTGATGGATATAAAAAAGCATAGCGTAGTTGTTTTAACACCAAATGGAGAGTTTATTACGTGTAAAAGAAAAGGGGATTCTTGCATAATCGGGGAGGAAATCTCGTTTGATGAGCAAGAACAAAAAGCATCGCATTTTTCGATTCCTTTCTTTTTAAAGCCTGCATCAATACTTGTTGCTTGTTTTCTATTTGCAGTTTTGTTTTTCTACAACCAACCAGAAGAAAAAGTATTTGCTTACGTCTCAGTTGATATAAATCCAAGTTTAGAGGTGAGCGTAACGAAGGATTTTCGTGTTATAGATTTGCAGGCTTGTAATGATGATGGAAGGCGTATTTTAAAAGAATTGAAGCAATGGGAAAATAAACAATTACAAGAAGTAATACGTACTATTATAAATCAAAGTCAAGAGGATAAGTATTTAACGAATGATAAGCAAGTTATGCTAACAGCTGTTGCAAAGGACAAGGCACTAGAACCACTTTTGGAAAAGGCAATGAAAGAATTAAAGAAAGAATATGAGCTAAAACATATTACAGTTGAATATCAAAGTAGCACAATGCAAATACGAGAGAATGCTAGAAAAGCTGGAATTGGCACAGGTGTCTATATAAAGCAAGAGAATGAGAAGAACAAATCACTTACGCCTCCTGTCACCCCGTCTAATCCGGTGGAAAACGAAGAAGAGGTGCAATCACAGCCGGAGTCATCTCCTGATGCAACACTCGATTTGTCTCCTGTAAAAGAGAAAAAATATGAAAAGCAAGAGCAGAAAGAACAAAAGAAAACAGAGGAACAGCCATCGAAGCAAATAAAAGAAAACAATGGAAGAGGATCTCAGCAAGAAAATAGAGGGAATCAACAGGAGAATAACAGTAGAGAAGCTCAACAAGGAAATAATGGGAATCAGCAAGGGAATAACGGAAGAGGATCTCAACAAGGGAATAATGGAAATGGGCAAGGGAACAACGGAAGAGGATCTCAACAAGGGAATAATGGAAATGGGCAAGGGAACAACGGAAGAGGATCTCAACAGGGAAATAACGGAAACGAGCAAGGGAACAACGGAAGAGGATCTCAACAGGGAAATAACGAAAACGAGCAAGGGAACAATGGAAGAGGGTCTCAACAAGGGAATAATGGAAATGGGCAAGGGAACAATGGAAGAAATCCTCAACAAGGAAATAATGGGAATCAGCAAGGGAACAATGGAAGAGGATCCCAGAAAGAAAATGACGGAAACGAGCAAGGGAACAATGGTAGGGGGTCTCAACAAGAAAATAGAGGCCACCAGCAAGGGAATGAAAAGAAGAATCAATAGAATATGGAAGTGAGAGATTCATTTCAAAGCTAAAAGGATTTATTCCGCTATTTGCTGGGCAGCCCGATTGGTGAGGGCTGATGATTAGTGGGGGGTGAACAAAACCCCCACTGATTAAAGTTGCACTTTAATATTCTATAGTTCTATTAAGAAGGAGTATGTGAAAAATATAATGGAGAAAAACATTCAACAAGATAAAGAAAAACCTGTTTTTTATGATCCGAAAGGAAGGAGAAACATAGCCTTTATTTGGTTTCTATGTATCTCAATAGTTAGTGTAAGTGTTGTATTTTATTTTTTCTTTCAAAGTATTTTTTCAACACCAGAAATTCCAAATATGAATACCGCTGTACAACAAGATACTAAACTTGTACCAATTAATCAAAAACTTAGTGATCAGCAGTTAAAGAAGGAAGAATTTAACCCAAATACCGAAACGAAGGATAATAAAAATTTGGTGAATCCGCCGAAGGATAGTAAACATCCTAAAGAAGTGTATGGTTTTTATGTAAACTGGGATGAAAATAGTACCGCTTCTTTAAAAGAAAATATCGATTCATTAACTACGTTAGTACCAGAGTGGTATCATTTAAAAGCAGATTTAACGATTAGAAGTGAGATAAAACCTGAGATTGTAAAACTAGCAAAAAAAAATCATGTGAAGATTATGCCGTTACTTACTAACTATACAGAAAAAGCTTCTGGCCCTGATAGTGAGCTTATCCATAAGTTACTGAATTCGCCGAATGATGTGAAGACGAAATTTATTAATAATTTAGTAAGCGAAGTTAAAAAGAGTCAGTTTTCAGGTATTAATATTGACTTTGAGTCCGTACCTGAAAGTGATAAAGAAAACTTAACAAATTTTATGAAAGAACTTACTAAGGAATTTCATGAACATGATTTGCTCGTTACACAAGATGTTCCAGCTAATGATAAGGCTTTTGATTATAGTGCGTTAGCAAAAATAATAGATCGAATGATTGTAATGATGTACGATGAGCACTATGGAGCCGGGGAACCAGGACCAATTGCTTCAAATAAATGGTTCCAACATACATTGAAAGAACTGAATATTCCGTCTAATAAACTTATAGTTGCTTTCGGTAACTATGGATATGATTGGGAAGTAAATAGTAAAGAAGCTGCAAAGTCTATGACTTTCTCAGAAGTTATGGCAATGGCTCATGATTCAAATATAAAAATTCAATGGGATAAGGTGAGTGGAAATCCGTATTTTAGATATAAAACAGGAGAGAAAGAACATACTGCTTGGTTCTTAGACGGTGTTACTCTTTATAATCAAGTGAAAATCGCAATGGACAATCATGCAAAGGGGTTTGCGCTATGGAGATTAGGAGCAGAAGATCCTACAATATGGAAAGTTTTAAAAAATCCTATTGAGGTACAAAAAAATCCTAATGTATTACATAAAATCAGTAGTTTAGATGAAGTGAATTATTCTGGACAAGGTGAAATTTTACAGATTGAGAATGAAAGAAAAAATGGATTGAGAGATTTTAAAGTAGGCAAAGATGATTATATTACAGATGAAGTATATCAATCCTTACCATCTGCATATGAAGTGCAACGATATGGAAAACCAAATGGGAAACAAGTAGTATTAACATTTGATGATGGACCAGACCCGAAATATACGCCAGAAATATTAGATATATTAAAAGAGAATCAAATAAAAGCTGCTTTTTTTGTACTTGGTGAAAACGCGCAACTAAATACTAGTATTGTAAAAAGAATATACGATGAAGGGCATGAAATTGGCAATCATACTTTCAAGCATCCTAACATAGCAGATACGTCTTTACTACGAACGAAAGTAGAACTTAATACGACGCAACGTTTAATTCAGGAAGTAACTGGACATTCTACGATTTTATTTAGACCGCCATATGAAGCGGATGCTAACCCGGATTCATCAAATGAAATATTGCCTATTTTACGTGCACAAAATATGAACTATACAATGGTAGCGGAAAAAGTTGATCCCGAAGACTGGGCAATACCATCAACAAATGAATTAGTAAAGCGTGCTCTTAATCCCATTTATAAGGGAGAGGGAAATATTATTCTTCTCCATGATGCGGGAGGGAACCGTACACATACAGTAGAGGCGCTCCCAATTATTATTAAAGACCTAAAAAAGCATGGATATAGTTTTGTAACAATTTCAGATTTAATGAATAAAGAACGAGATGAAATCATGCCTCCTGTTTCTTCTGAGGGGAAGCAATATTTGCTTTACAATAAAGCTGTCTTTTCAGGGGCAGGATACTTTAAGCATATATTAACAACTATTTTTTATATTGCTATTGGATTAGGGATTTTTCGATTTTTATTCTTAATTTATTTTGCATGGAAGCAGAAAAGAAAAACGTTATCTCGCTATATTAATTCGTCCTATCAACCTTTTGTTAGTGTTGTCATAGCAGCATATAATGAAGAAAAGGTGATAGCCAAGACAATTCACTCAATTTTGGATAGTAATTATAGAGAATTTGAAGTTATTGTTGTGGATGACGGATCGACAGATGGTACGTCAAAAGTAATGAAAGAAACATTTTATAAACACCCTAAAGTTCGTTTCATTCAGAAAGAAAACGGCGGGAAATCATCGGCAATGAACCTAGGGTTTCAACAATCGCGAGGAGAAATCATTGTCACTTTAGATGCGGATACTATTATTGCGCAAGACGCCATTTCTCTAATGGTTAGACACTTTGAAAATCAGAATGTAGCTGCAGTTTCAGGTAATGTCAAAGTGGGGAATAGACGGAATTTGTTAACTACTTGGCAACATGTTGAGTACATTACAGGGTTTAATTTAGAACGTAGAGCTTTTGATGAGTTAAATTGTATTACAGTAGTTCCAGGAGCTATTGGGGCGTGGCGCAAAAAGAATGTAGTTGAATCTGGATATTTAAGCGAAGATACGTTAGCAGAAGATACGGATCTTACTATTACATTTTTACGTCAAGGGCATAGAATTGTATATGAAGAAAAAGCGCATGCTTTTACGGAATCACCTGAAGATGTGAAAAGTCTCATTAAACAGCGGTATCGTTGGTCATATGGTACACTTCAATGTCTTTGGAAACATCGAAAAGCGTTATGTAATCCAAAGCATAAAACATTAGGATTTATTGCACTGCCTAATATGTGGTTATTCCAATATGTGCTGCAATTCATTGCTCCTTTTGCAGATATATTAATGATTATAGGACTATTTAGTAGTAATCCGCTAAAAGTTTTAGGATTTTATCTTGTTTTCTTTATAATGGATCTTCTCGCTTCTCTGTTCGCATTTAAATTAGAGGAAGAGAACCCAAAACCATTGGCATGGTTAATTTTACAACGTTTTATTTATCGCCAATTTATGACTTATGTTGTCATTAAATCTATATTCTCATCGCTTCGAGGAGTAGCGGTAGGGTGGAATAAACTAAAGAGACTGGGGAGTGTTAAACATTCCACGGAACATAAGGAGGCATCATAAAAGAGCAGACTATCTGCTCTTTTTTTCATTGGTTTTAGTTAGTTGAATGTAGAGTTGTAGTATAAAAACTGCTGCTTCTATAATGAGATTCCTATTCATCATTAATGGTGAGACATTATGTTAAGCTAATCCTTTAGTTTCGGATTAAAGTTTTTTTATATTTTTTTAAAATGACGGACACAAAAACGTATATACCTTCGAATTATATATATGGATAACATAAATATGTATATAAAAGGGGAGAAATAAGATGAAAGAAAAAAAAGAAATGTTTCAAGAAATCGCTGAGGTGTTAAAGGTATTGGCGCATCCAGTTCGTCTATCTTTAGTAAAAATAATGCTTGCAAAAGGTCCTACTAATGTAACAACAATGTATGGGGATTTACAAATGCCTCAAAGTACAATTAGTCAACATTTATCTAAACTAAAAGCTGCTAAAATGGTTACAGGTACTCGGAAAGGATTAGAAATTTATTATGAGGTAACTGACAATCGCACAAAATCAATATTAGCATGTTTAGTTTAAATGATGATTTCTATTTCAAAATAAAAAGCGCTATTCTTTTCTATGATTTTACAGAGAGAATAGCGTTTTTTATTTTTAAGGAGTATCTTTTTATATGCCTATAGAATGGAGTGAAAGGTTCATGGGTTTAAATGTACCTACTATTACCTTAGGTTCTAATGTGTCTAATAATGAAAAAATTCTCGGTTTAGGGGTGCTTCTTTATAGCTTACGTACAATTGAGATTAGAAAAAGTAGAGCGAGCGTTTAATAAGGCGGAAGTAGTGTTTATATGCGAAACTTTATAGAAATCTCATTTTTCTAATTGTATCTTTTTAGATTGATGGATGTGGGGTCACGTCCATCAATCTAAGAAAACAAGTTAGCTAAAAAATGATGAAAATAAACTTTATAGAAATAAAAAATATGAACGTAGAGGATGAAACAAAGTATATAGTGCTTTTTTAGTCATGTAATCTTTTAATCTGATGATCTTTTCCCCATTCAAACAGATTATCCATTATTTGCATTAAAGATTTTCCATATTCACTTAGTGTGTACTCAACCTTTGGTGGAACTTCTTGATATACGGTACGATAGATAATCCCATCAGCTTCAAGTTGCCGAAGTTGTTGTGTAAGAACCTTTTGTGTAATGTTTGGGATTTCTCGTTTAATTTCATTTGTTCGCATTTTTCCATCCGACAAAATACATAAAATATGAACTTTCCATTTTCCACCGATTACATCGAGTGTTGTTGCAATTGGGCAATTATCATTTTGATTCATATAACACCTCCACAGGTACTTTAAGGTTCCTATAGCACTTTAAAGTACGTACTTTTCAATTATATGTGACTCATTCATACTAATACGTAAAGGGTTGAATAATTTATAAAGGGGATGAAAAAAGATGAAAACACTTGTAATTGTAGCACATCCTGATATTGAAAAATCAAAAATTAATAAAAGATGGATTGAAGAACTTGAGAAATATTCGGATGAAATTACGGTGCATGAATTGTATAAAGTGGCACCGAATTGGGAGTTTAATATTGAAGAAGAGCAAAAGTTATTAGTAGAACATGACAGATATATATTTCAATTTCCGCTTTACTGGTACAGCTCACCACCATTATTAAAAAAATGGTTCGATGATGTATTAACATATGGATTTGCGTACGGATCTAAAGGAGATAAAGTGAAGGGGAAAGAATTTGGTGTAGCTATTTCTATAGGTGGATTAGAAAAAGACTATGAAAATAGTGGAATTACAATGGATGAGTTGACGAAACCATTCCAAGCTACATGCTTATACACAGGTATGGAATTTATACCTTCCTTTTATTTATATGGTGCAGAATATAAACTAAGTGATGAAGAGATTGATAAAAGTGCACCTGAGTATGTGCAATATGTGATGAACAAGAAGTATTCTAATATATAATGAAAAATAGCCATTTACTTGTAAAGTAAATGGCTATTTTATATTCTTTTTATATTCACTAAGTGTAATCTTTAGTAAATTAATAGTTAATCTGGTAAAATAAAAAACCTAACATATATAAAGGGGAGTTTTACTTGAGAACGATGCAAAAATTACTACAAAAAAGAGCAATGCAATCACCAAATTTGGAAGCGCTTGTAGGGGGGAAGAAAAGATATTCGTTTCAGCAATATAATGAACGAGTAAATCAGTTTGCACATTATTTGTTACATAATGGTGTGCAAAGAGGAGATCGTATAGGAATACTATGCAAAAATAATCACCCATTTCCAAGCGTTATGATGGCAAGTTTAAAAATTGGAGCGGTATTTATTCCGCTAAATCATCAGCTGACTGTTTATGAATTAGAAACGATTGTAAAAGAAGCGAAATTAAAAGTGTTAGTTATTGATGAAGAATTTAGTGAAGTGTTATTAAAGGTTGATGCTGTTAAAGAAATTCCTTATGTAATTCAAACAACAAAAGAAGGCTTTGGTTCATTTGAATTAGAGTTGCAAAAACAGCCAACGACAGAACCGAACGTAGAAGTTCATGAAGAAGGCGATGCCATTTACTTGTTTACATCAGGAACGACTGGACAGGCAAAAGCATGTGTAATTGGACATAAAAACTTACATCATTATTTTGCTGAAATTGCGGGACAAAGAGAAATCCCAGCAGGTGAACGCTTTTTATCTGTGCATCCATTGTTTCATATGAGTGGCGTGCTTTCTATTTTAAATTGTATTTATCATGGCGTTACGATGATCTTCTTAGCTGATTCGAATCCTGCTCTTATTTGGGATAAGATTGAAGAAGAGAAAATTACTACGATGCTTGCTTTCCCAGCCGTTTATAGTTACATGCTTGATGAACTAAATAAAAAAGAACGTAACATTTCAACCTTTAAAGTAGCACAAAGCGGTGGTACAAAAGTGCCAGAAACACTCATTCAAAAATATATGGAAAAAGGCATATATATGGTGCAAGGCTATGGTAGTACAGAAGGTTGGGTTGTAACCTCATGGCATCCAATGATGGGAAAAGAAAAGATGTCTTCTGTAGGAAAGACCTTGAAAAATGTAGAGGTGAAAATTGTTCACCCGGAAACAGGACATGAACTAACAACAAATGAAGTTGGAGAGATTCATGTGAAAAGTCCATACATGTTTAAAGGATATTGGAATAATGAAAAGGCAACAAAGAAGGTAGTAAAAGATAACTGGTTTAACATGGGCGATGCTGGCATGATAGATGATGATGGATTCCTGCATATTATGGGAAGATATAAAGACGTTATTATACGCGGTGGTGACAACGTATATCCAGATCAGGTAGAAGATGTTATTCATGAAATACATGGTGTTTTAGAAGTTGCAGTAGTTGGAGTTCCAGATGACTTTTGGGGAGAAGTTCCAAGAGCTTACATTGTGAAGGATGGCGAAACAACATTAACAGAAGAAAGTATTCTTCAGTATTGTAAAGAGAAATTAGCAAGCTATAAAATACCAGAAGTAGTATTCATAGATGAGTTACCGAAAAACGCTTTAGGAAAAGTGTTGAAGAGGGAATTACGAGATGCAGTTCTTGTGAAATAGAAAATTATGAAACGATGGAGAACCCAGTTATGTATAAAGCATGACTGGGTTTTTATGTATCAAAAACATAATGATTTACTAGATTTTGTATTTTGTGTAAGATAATAAAGAAAATTCAATTAATATTTCGAGGGATGAAATTAAATGAAGCTATCGTTATTAGAAGTAGAGACGGATAGACTCATTATCCGTCCATTTCAAAAAGCTGATTATGAAAGTTGGTTAGATCGATTTTCTTATTGATTATAAAAATAAAGAAATGGACAAATAAGGGGAAAAGAAAATGAAGACTATAAACGTATTTCATTACGACGCATTTACGAATAAACCAAATAAGGGAAATCCAGCAGGTATTGTATTAGAAGCAGATGGATTAACGGAAGAGGAAATGCAAATTATTGCTGAAAAAGTTGGATATAACGAAACAACTTTTGTTCTTTCCTCAGAAGTAGGAGATATAAGAATGCGCTATTTTACACCTGGTTTTGAAATGGATTTATGTGGTCATGGGACAGTAGGGTCGATATTTGCCTTGCGCGAAAAAGGTTTATTAGAAGAGAAAAGTAACCTTACGATTGAAACGAAGGCTGGGATTTTACCGATACAAATAGGTGTAAATGAAAATGGAGAAACCTTTATTAAAATGAGACAGGCAGCACCTCAGTTTAAAGAATTTACAGGTTCAACAGAAGAATTAGCTCATAGTATCGGTTTAGAAATAAATGATTTAGATGTAAGTTTACCGATTGTATATGGAAGTACTGGTAATTGGACTGTAATTGTACCGATTAAAAATCTTAATGCATGTGAGAGAATGAAACCTAATAATGCTGCATTTCCATCAGTATTAAAAGAAATACCTAATGCTTCTATTCACCCAATTTGTCTAGAAACTTATGATGAACTAGCACAAATGCACGGCCGTCATTTTTCATCAGCTTACGCTGGGACGATTGAAGATCCAGTGACAGGAACAGCTTCAGGTGTAATGGGAGCGTATTATGCGGAGTATTTAGAGAAAGGTTTTGAACATGAATTGAGTTTAATCGTTGAGCAAGGACAGGAAATAAATAAAGATGGTCGTGTAACTGTTTATGTAACGAAAGGGATAGAAAACGAGAAGTTACAAATAGATATTGCTGGAACAGCGGTGTATGTGAAAGAGTTTGAAGTTTCAATATAAAGTGAAACTTTAATCAGTGGGGGTCTTACTGCCCGGTGAATAGCGGGATAAAAAGAAAGCCCGGAATACATCCGGACTTTCATTATCTGTTCAATACTTCAATGTACGAAGCATTTCCAGTTGTTCTTAAAGCGGAGCGGAAATTATTATTTTCTAACGCCTTAGCAACTTGTTGTAACTGCTGTGCATCATCATGATGAATAAGTAAGCTGTCAGCACCGCTTTCCTCTATATGAATGTGTTCGACATTTCCGATTGCATCATGTACAGCTTTTAAAAATTCAGGTTTCATATTGTCCTCCTATATGTATGTAACGTTGTAATTTAGTATTTCCTTATTTATGAAATATAAAAGTAAATGAAAGGAGAAATAAAAATGAATATAAAGCAATTTAATGAACATATAACATCACTATTTGGAGAGCATCTTCATAAATATGGCGATGATGAATATGGTTTTACTTATATAAGTAAAGATGAATTTCACAAAATCGGTTACACAACAAATTTAACGTTAGAAACTATTGAAGAAGCGTATCGAAATGGAGTCGATATGATAGTTACACATCATGCGCCGTGGAGTTTTTTATTTGGTATGGAAGAGGCTTGTATTGAGAAATTGAAGCAATATGAAATGAATCATTTTTGGATTCATTTGCCGTTAGATTTTGTAAAGTTTGGCACGTGTACATCGTTATTTAACGAAATTAGGATAGATACAATACTGGAATATTCAACCTATGAGGAAGAAGAACTACCAGGAATAGGAGAATATAAAGAAGCCATTCCTTTTTCAAACTTAGTTGGAAAACTTGAAGAAAAAATGGAAGAGAAAGTGAAGAGCTGGAGAAATCACGATAAACCAGTAAAACGGATTGCAATCTTAACCGGTGCAGGAAATAATACAAATTTGATTGAACGTGCATTAGAAAAAGGATGTGACACGTACATAACAGGTGAAAAAACATTATATACAGTGCAACATGCGAAATTTAAAGGAATTAATTTAATTGTAGGTAGTCATACGTTTACAGAAGTGTTTGGTGTAGAAAGTTTGGTTCTTAAGTTAAAAGAAAGAGATAATTCAATAGAAATTACTAGATTAAATGAAGATCATTTGGAGTGAAGAAATCACATCGCATTACCATAAATGGAATGAACTTTATGATGGAATATTGAAGGAATCAGCTGAAATGAAATAAAATTATTTTTTGTTATATTAAGATTTTCAGGAGGAATTCCTTTATGTTTGTCAAATAATAGTAAAGTTGTCTTTTGAATTAAGGAAATATTCGGAGTTGAAGGGTGAGAGAATGGACATTTCAATAATCACTGCACAACTAGTTAAGGAAAAAGTTATTTCACATTATCCAAATAGCGTAAAAGCATTAAACGGGGGAACGACAAGTACTATATATTTGTTAGATGAACAATACGTTATAAAGTTGAATGAATCGGATGTCATACGTGAAGAAGCTTATTTTCTTCAGTTTTATAAAAAGGACGAATTATTTCCAAAGCTTTTATATAAGGAACCTTTAAATCGCTATATTGTTTACTCATTCCTTGAGGGCACAACTTCTTGCAAACTAGGCCATAAACGGAGTGTTCTTAGTAAACTTGTAAAGGAAGTTATCAATAAGTATGAAGTAGCTACAGAGATTGATGGCTGGGGGTGGAAAGAAAACCCAGTTCAATCTTGGAATGAATTTTTAACGACAAATGTGATGGAAGCTCATGAAAATGTAAGACGTTACATAAGTGAGGAAGAGTATAGAACGGTTTTTAAGTTAGCAAATAGTCCAAGTAGGGGGACTGGAATAAATCAGCCATTTTTATTGCATGGTGATCTTGGATTTCATAATTTTATATTTCAAGAGAATAAACTGCACGGTGTAATTGATCCTTTACCAGTGTTAGGAGATCCTATATATGATTTAATTTATGCGTTCTGTTTAACTCCGGAAGATTTAACAAAAGAAACGATTGGTTATGCGATGAAACAATGTGTATTTCATAAAAATGACCGTGATTTATATGAAGAAATAGTCATAGGATTATATTTGCGTATAGATACATGTTTACGGCGCCACCCGAAAGATTTAGAAGATTATTTAGCAGCTTGGCGTTATTGGATGGGTGAGGTTGAGGTGACTTTTTAGTACAAATATTTTGGGGGAGATAGTGAGATGAATGTTGCAGAAGCCAAAAAGGATTTACTGTAATTCCATTATCGGTTACAGTTGCCTATTTACTTACTTTTATAAGTTTATTAATTGAAAATAAAAAAGTAGATCATTATCAACAAAAATCAGCTTAATAAAAATATAGGGATAGGGGAAATTATGATGAAAAATTTCGTTTGTACAACGTGTGGCGTGCAGTATGCAGCGAGTGTAGATGAACCGGTGAGTTGTCATATTTGTGATGAAGAAAGGCAGTATGTGAATCCGAAAGGGCAGTCTTGGACGACTTTAGAAAATTTGCAAACAGATGATACATATAAAAATGTAATAATCGAAGAGGAAAATGGACTTTATAGTATTACGACAAAACCAGGATTTGCGATCGGTCAAACGGCATTTATAGTGAAAACAGAGTCATATCGTTTACTATGGGACTGTATTACGTATTTAGATGAAACGACAATTGCGAAAATAAAAGAGCTTGGTGGATTAGATGCGATTGCATTGTCTCATCCTCATTATTATTCAACGCAAGTAGAATGGGCAGAGACATTTGATGTACCAATTTATATACATGAAGATGATAAAGAATGGGTGATGCGCCCAAGTAGTCGTATTATTTATTGGTCTGGTGAGTCTTTACAATTAGCGGATGGGATTACTGTACATCGTCTTGGAGGACATTTTAGTGGTGGTTCTGTATTGCATTGGGAAGAAGGTAATGATGGAAAAGGGATTTTGTTAACAGGTGATATTATTCAAGTTGTAGCGGATGAGCGGTGGGTAAGTTTTATGTATAGCTATCCAAACTTAATTCCATTACCAGCGAGAAAAGTGGAAGAAATGGTGAACCGAGTGAAGCCGTTACAGTTTAATCGTTTATACAATGCTTTTCATCGAGTAGTAAAAGAAAATGCAGATGAGGCAGTTGAACGTTCTGCTGAAAGATATATAAAAGCAATAGAAGGAAAGTTGTTTCATACGTAAAAGGAGAGTAGCTTAATGAAAACGTTAGTATGCTTTGGAGATAGTATTACAGCTGATGAAACATTTTTTGATGGAATGCCGAGATTAACACCACGTTTGCAAGAGATGTTTCCGAAGTGGAAAGTAGTGAATGCAGGTGTTCCAGGGGATAATACATTCGATGCGTTAAATAGGATTGAAGAAGATGTAATATCATATAAACCAGATTTCGTAACAGTTTTTCTTGGTACGAATGATGCAGTTTCTTTTTCTCAAGTGTCATTACAAGCATATAAAGAAAACTTAGAGAAGATTGTGAACCATATTTCATCAGATAAAGTACTACTGATTAGTCCTGCACCAGTTGATGAAGAAAGACAGCGTAATAGAACAAATAGAGTGCTTGGTCAGTATGCAGACGTGGTGGAGAAAGTGGCGAGGGAAACAGGAAGTTATTTTCTAAACGTATTCGCTGAAATGATTCAAGAACGGGATTATAAAAGATTTGTAGAAAATGGTGAAAAAGATGGATTACACTTTGGACCAGAAGGCTATGAGTATGTAGCGAGGTTAATTGGTGAAAAGTTAAAAGGAATTTTATAAGGAGCAAAGCACTTAGTGTTTTGCTTTTTCTTGTTTTTTTGCAGTCTATAAACTTATTCACCGCTGTAATTTGCACAGATATTTTGTTTTTTTATATGCGTAAAAGGTTAGCTCTGTTTTAAAGTAATATAAATTTATTTTTAAAAATTTATATTTCGTAGTTGAAAATCAATAAAGGTGTAACTATAATAGTTACAGTTAGTTTGTTATTTTGAAATATACACATTGAATTACAAGAATGAAAGGAGTTTTTATGTAAATCAAAAAGTTATAAAAATCTATTAATTTTTATAATAAGATAAAAAGCTTTTCGGTTCATACACATTATTAAATATGTTAATTCTAATAGAAAACTAGAGGTGGAAAGATGAAAAATTTTAAAGGTATGTTGATATCATCACTTGCAATTACAACTTTTGCTGGGGTAGGTACGACATTTGTAACAAATACAGTATATGCTGCTAATGACAATTCTAGTAAAATACTAGTTCGTTCTAATAAGAGTATAAATACAACAACTAGCTCGAGATTGCCTGTATTATCAGTCAATCCTTATGATGAACCTAGATTTTCGAGACAGGGATATCTTGAAGAGGCACCTTTAGGAATTAATGCTCCTTATGCTTGGGGAATTAAAGGAGGAGATGGTCAAGGAGCAACTTTTGTAGATTTGGAAGAAGGCTGGTTATTAAATCATGAAGATTTAGTCGGTCAAAATATTGAATTTATGTCTGGAAAAATGAGTAATGATCTTTCTCATGGTACTTCAGTTCTAGGTGTTGTTTCTGCAGCTGACAATCGGATTGGGAACATTGGGATTGCACCAAAAGCAAAGGCAAAAGTAATTTCAGTGATCCGAGATAATGGGAGAATCGATGTAAGAGATGCTATTTTAAGTGCCGTAGATTCTTTACAGGCTGGAGATGTTTTATTAATAGAGGAATCCTTTAAATATGATGGATATGGAGATGACCCTTTACCAGTAGAAGTATACCCGAGTATATTTAACGCAATTCGCAAAGGTACAGATAAAGGCATTATTATTGTAGAAGCAGCTGGTAATGGTGGGATTGATTTAGATGAATTTAAAGACCGTAATGGTAAACAGATTTTAAATCGAAATAGTCCAGACTTTAAAGATTCAGGAGCTATTATAGTTGGAGCATCTACTGCAAGAGTTCCTCATAAACGTTTAGGTTTCTCTAACTATGGTAGTAGAATTGATGTATATGGTTGGGGAGAGTATGTTGACACATTAGATACATATCAAAATCAAAATAGTAAAGGACAAAAAGTTACAGATCAGAGTATAATGAATCGTTATACTTCTAATTTCCGTGGTACTTCTAGCGCTTCGCCTATAATCGCTGGGGCTGCTGTATCAATTCAAGGGATTGCTAAAGAACATTTAGGTAAGGCATATACACCAAAAGAATTGAGAGCAATTTTAAGTAATCCTAATACAGGCACAAAGTCTAATGACCCATCATCTGATAAAATAGGGGTTTTACCAGATTTAAAAGCGATTTTGTCTAACCTTGGTTTTCATAGTGATTTGACTACCAATGATTCTATGGTATTTCCAGGTGAAGAAACAAAAAAAACAGGGGATAAAAATTCAACTGTAACATTCCCAGAAGAAGATTTAAAACAGGAGGAAAAAGAAGAGGGATTAATTGTTTTTCCTGATTAATAAAAAAATACTACCTTCCATTTGGAGGTAGTATTTTTTATTTCTTGTCATTAACAAGCAGGCATGAAATTTGTATTTGTTTATCTTTCATAATGAACTTAACCACAAAGTCGAATGTTTGACTGTTAATTAACTTTTTCGTCTCAATCAATTACATGAATCAATCTAGAAATGCTTGCTGCAATGCTTTCAGTCCATCGCTGTATATACCATGAAACAGATTTATTGCCTCTTCATCACTAACCGCAACAGGAGTGAACGTACCAGACCACTCTACTAACGATGTGTTACTTTCAGTACCTTCTTTAACTTGGATTGTAGATAAATAATTAGTGACCGGGAACGGTGCATTCATGATTGAATACGTGTAGTAGCGTTCCTTATCATTGAATACTTCTAAGCGTTCTATAATTGTTTCACCATCTGGATTAGCTAGATGACGTACACGACCGCCTTCAGTTAATTTACTGCTAGGTATATAAGGTAACCAGTCTGGAAGGGAGTTGAAACCTCCGATTAATTGCCATACTTGTTCAGTTGATCCGAAAATTTCCATAGATATAGTAGTATATGCCATGTTCATTACGCTCCTTTTCATCCCGGTATTTACGGGTAAATAATCAGTAGAGAATAAATCGCCCCACTGATTAAAGTTTCACTTTATAGGTCCATAACTTATAGTGAGAACGAATTTTATCGTGGATTTTTTATTTAATATATAATTATAAAGTTAAAACTATATACTTTTAATAATTAAATTATATAATAAATATAGAAACGAAAATTTATGAGCAAGGAAGTTGAAAAATATGACATTAACAATGGGCTTTATTGGATTTGGAAAGTCAGCTAACCGCTATCACTTACCTTATGTAAACACGCGTAATAATATAAAAATAAAAACGATTTTTGTACGTCAAATAAATGAAAAATTAGCGGCTCCATATAAGGAAAAAGGTGTTTACTTCACTACTGATTTGGACGAATTGTTGAATGACAAGGAAATTCAAGTGGTGACGGTCTGTACGCCAGCACATACGCATTACGAATTAGCGAAAAAAGTTATACTTGCTGGAAAGTCAGTTATCGTTGAAAAACCATTTTGCGATACAGTGGAACATGCGAAAGAATTATTAGCTTTAGGACGAGAAAAAGGTGTAGTAGTTATGCCTTATCAAAACCGCCGTTTTGATGGTGATTTTTTAGCTGTGAAGCAAGTAGTTGAACAAGGATTCCTTGGTGATATTATTGAGATTGAATCACATATTGATTATTTCCGTCCTGGTTCAATCACTCATGAAGCTCCAAAAGAAGAAGGTTCATTTTATAGTTTAGGTATTCATACGATGGACCGTATGATTTCACTATTCGGCCGTCCAGATACGGTGACATACGATATTCGTAATAATGAAATGGAAGGTGCGGTTGATAATTATTTCGATGTTGGTTTACATTACGGAAATCAGTTGAAGATTAAGCTGAAAACGAACCATGTCGTAGCAAAAGATTATCCACGCTTTATCGTCCATGGAACAAATGGATCATTTATTAAATATGGTGAAGATCAGCAGGAAAATGATTTGAAAGCGGGGATTATGCCTGAGAGTGCAGGGTTTGGTGAAGATTCACCGATGTACTATGGAGTTGCTAAGTATCGTAATGCAAATGGTGACTGGATTGAAAAACAAATTAAAACGCCACTTGGTGATTACGGTCGTTTCTATGATGCCGCGTATGAAACAATTATAAATGGTGCACCAAAACTTGTGAAAGACGAAGAAGCGGTAACGAATATTGAAATCTTAGAAAATGGATTTGCTGCCCCATCACCTTCAGTTTACAAACTTGAGGCTTTACATTTGAATGAATAGAAGAGAGTTTGCAGTATAAAGGAGGTATGGAAATGGCAAGCGGATCAACACAAGTAAAATACCTCGGCATTTATCAAAAGATTAAACAGCAAATTTTAGACGGTGAATATAAAATCAACGAAAAAATTCCGAGTAGCCCCGTCCTTGCTGAAGAATTTGGTGTTTCAGCCCTTACTATTAAGAAAGCGCTGGATCTATTAGTTAGAGAGGGCTATATCATCCGCCGGCGCGGAAGTGGAACAGTGGTGCAAGATTGGCGTCAACAGGAAAAGGCACGAATGATTCAAACTTTAACGGGTACGAAAGCTGTATACGGCAGTGAGGTAGAAAGTAAAATTATCGAGTTTGCGATTGTTGGGGCTGATGAAGTAGTTGCTGAGAAATTGGGAGTTTCAATCGGTGATTTCGTCTATAAAATCATTCGCCTCCGCATCATTCACAGCATTCCGACGATTATGGAGCATACATGGATGCCAATTTCGGTTATCCCAGGTGTTGAGGCTTCTGTTTTAGAGGAGTCGATATACTCACATATTCAAAATAAACTTGGTCTTGAAGTAGGGACATCTGTTGTCAGGGTTAAAGGAATTCGCCCAGATGATAGGGAAAAGCAGTTTATGAACTTAACAAATCAGGATTTCCTAATGCGAGTTGAACAAGTAGCTTATTTAACGGATGGACGAACTTTTGAATATTCTTATGCAGATCATCTACCCGAAACCTTTGAGTTTGAAACAGTCATTACTGCAAAAAATTATAAAGAGATATAAAAATCGGTTGAGGCAAGTATTGTCTCAACTGCTCCTATTATACGTTAATAGAATGAATCCAAGACTTAACATTTGATTTATAGAACTGTAAAGTTTAAAATTACAGTATAGTTTTTAGAAGTGAGTTGTTATCGTCTGTAAAATGTAGATAAATTAAATATTCTCGAATAAATAATATTGCTTGTATTTGATTCTAAACTGTAATTTTTTTTAATACATTTCAATAACCGATGTTTAAAATGTACGTTTCATAACATTAAAGGAGTGAGTTAAATATGGTAATTCTATATACAACAGCAAGCTGTGCCTCATGCCGAAAAGCGAAAGCATGGCTTGAAGAGCATCAAATTGATTATATTGAAAAAAACATCGTATCAAATTCTATGACAGTTGATGAGCTTAAATCGATTCTTCGTTTAACTGAAGAGGGGGCTACTGAAATTATTTCAACTAGATCCAAAACTTTTCAGGACTTAAATATAAATATTGATGAGCTCTCGCTAAATGAATTTTATACATTAATAATTGAGCATCCACTAATGTTACGACGCCCAATTATGCTGGACGAGAAAAGATTGCAGATTGGTTTTAATGAGGAAGAAATTCGTAAATTTTTACCACGTAGCGTTCGAACGTTTTTGAACATTGAATTGCAAAAATTGGCCAATTAATAAGTAGTATTTTTAGAAAAAGTTTTTTGAAAGGAGGAAGCAGAAGATGATTGAAGTATGTGTTACAGTTAATTATAATGATAGAAATTATCAAACAAATGTTATTGTGAGTAAAGATACGATTTGGACAAAAATTAAACAGTTGGCAGAAGAACAAGTGAAGAAACAGTGGAGTGTTTAATTTTATTTTCAACTTAAAAAGCTAAATGAAGTTATCAGATATAGGTGGGACCGGATAGAATATAAGAGAATTAATTTTTTATGGCAAGAAGTATTCTATATGTTTTAACGTTCTAACCTATCTGTAATATTTATGGCTACAGTTAATATATGAGAAACAATATTTTTGATCGTAGGAGGAAAATCATGAACAGCGACTTTACCTTGGCCATACACAGTTTAACTTATTTAGCTTTACAGCCAGATCGGATGTCAACAAGTAATGCTATTTCAGAAAGTGCAGGTGTACATCCAGTACGCATTCGCAAAGTACTAAGTTTGTTAAAAAAACATAAGTTTATACAATCGAAAGAGGGGACTGGTGGCGGTTTTATTTTCGCTCGCGATTTAGATGAAATTAATCTTTGGCATATTTATCAGATAACCTCTGAAGGTGCTTTGCAGCCGAAGTGTCCAGAATCAAACAATCAGTGTGTTGTAGGTTCGAACATGCGAAAAGTTCTTTTCGCTATTTTCTTAGGTGCTGAAGAGCATCTAGGTGAATACTTAAAGAATTATACAATGAAAGAAGTTGTTGACCTTATCAATCAAGAGCGTTAAGCGGCTTAATTATTATATAGCCGTGAGTTCTTAACACTTAAATGTAATGAAAAATATTACAGTATAATTGTTTTTATATCTTTTTTATCGTCACAAAAAATATTTATAGGAAGGTGAAACGGTATGATGTCAAATAATAATCATGTTTTAAAAGTAGGAGATTGGGTTCGTGGAATATCAAATGAAGGTGAATTAATAGTTGGTTATATTGTATCACTTGATGATGTAGAGGATATAGTTACAGTTAGTATTGTGAAACGTGACGGCCAGTACACAATAAACGAAGCGATTTTACTCTTTAGTAAACACGTTAACAAACTCCCTGAATCAAAGGTAATAAATAAGGAACAAATCCTTTATCTTATAGATCTTGCATTATTAACAGGGGATGAAGAATGGTTTATCGAGCTTTCTTCAAAATTAAACTCGATAAAAGAGCTAGTTAATGAGGGATTTTAAAATTTAAACTTTTGAGGGTGCACACAATCCGCCTTATGGAGAGGACACAATTACTTTTCGCATAAAAGGAAATGATGTAAAAACGATTCACTACAAACATAGAGATATTCCTGATAACGATAATTATGTAAATGAGCTGTCCATATGGGGCAGCTTTTTTGTTTTTTACTCAGTGTATCTTTTTAAAATGTATATGAATTCAATATTAATAATATATATCCTAAAATTTGGCTTTTTTTTATTTTGGAATTTTTTCTTTTTACCTACATTAATTATTTATTAGAATATCTTTTGTGTTTAAAATGAAATTTTTTGATAAAGGGGATATAAGTATCTTTATAATGAGTAACCTAGAAAAACAATGTATTATTGTATTTTTTTACTAACTAATTCAGCTTTAAGCGATAAAAACAATGGCTACATGCTAACTGTAAAATATTATCCATATAAAATTATTCCACTTTAATATTTCTGAAAATATAAAAATATTAATTTTATAAATATACACGTTATAATGAGGGCGTCGAGAGAAATTTTATTATCTCTGGAGAAAATATAAAAAATGCGATTACTAGTAAGAAAGGTGTGTGATTAGAGGCGAAATGTATGTAATGTGCTTCAGTGGCTTGTGTAAGCAATATCATCAGTGCTACCGAAGTTATGAAGGTAATGTATAGAATTGAGAAAGAAATGCCTCGCAAATGAAGAGAGGCCGGTTTAGCTAAAATTACTGTTAAAAGTAAAAAAGAGAAACCATTAAAGTAATACACTGTTATTAGAAATGTTGCAACGTATTTATGAAGTCTATTCTATATTGTTCTCTTAAGAGGTCTTTATATAAAGAGCGGATATTACGAGTAAACTTTTTTGTGAACGCTAACAATTATATTAGGACGCTAACTAGCGAATGTTTCAATTTGGATTCATTATGATGAAGGACATACAAAGTGGGGCAACTTGTAAGGAATTCATTTTCCGAAAAGGGAATATTTGTTAGGTGTAAAGAGAGATGTAGGAATAGATACAAGGGGGAGTTATTATATGAACGGGAATACTGCAAAGAAAATAGAAGTTCAAGCTGAAAATACCGCACGAAAAAATGAGCAATATGCAGATCCGAAAAAGTGGCATAAGCAGGATACTACATGGGCACTCAGTCTATTTGGAACTGCAATTGGAGCAGGGGTGCTCTTTTTACCGATTAATGCAGGTTCAGGTGGTTTATTATCTTTACTACTAATTACATTACTTGCATATCCAGTTATGTATTACTCACATAGGGCGCTTGCTAAAATGATATACGCTTCTAATTCTGCTGATGAGGGGATCACAGGTACAATTAGAGAGTATTTCGGAAATAAAGCGAGTATCATTTTTAACATCGTATATTTCGGTTCAATTTATACAATCGTACTAATGTATTCGGTTGCGCTTACAAATACTGCAAGTAGTTTTATCGTGCATCAATTGCACATGCCAGAACCTCCAAGGGCTATTTTATCACTTGTATTAGTTCTTGGTCTTATCGCTATACTAAATTTTGGTCAAGATATTACTGTAAAGGTAATGAGTATGTTAGTGTATCCTTTCATAGTTTCTCTACTTTTTATCGCAATATCTTTAATTCCACAGTGGAATACGTCAATGCTTAGTTTTTCAGCTGTTTCAACTGCTTCAACAGGAACAGGCTATTTTGGGACGATATTGATGATTCTACCAATCATCGTATTCTCATTTAATCATTCACCTATGATTTCATCATTTGTTGTGAAACAGAGAGCTACGTATGGAATCGAAGCCACTGATGCTAAATGTGCGCAAATACAAAAGGTTTGTTATATCATGACATTCGCTGTTGTTATGTTCTTCGTTTGGAGTAGCGCATTGAGCTTGACTCCAGATGATATAAAAATGGCAAAAGAACAAAACTTATCAATTCTTTCATATCTTGCTAATGAGCTTAATTCGCCTGTAATCACTATTGCAGCTCCAATTATTGCTTTTGTGGCTATTACAAAGTCTTTCCTTGGCCATTATATCGGAGCATTTGAAGTAATGCGTGACATGATTATTAAGTTCGGTAAATCACGTGGAAAAGATATTGAAGAAAAAACAATTAAGACAGTAATCCTTACTTTTGTTGTATTATCATGCTGGTTTGTTGCTTATACAAATCCAAGTATTCTTGGACTTATTGATTCTCTAAGCGGTCCATTAGTTGCTGCTATCTTATGTCTATTACCGATGTATGCGATTCAAAAAGTTCCAGTACTAGCTAAATACAAAGGGAAAATGAGTAACGTATTTGTTATTATTGTAGGTGTACTTACTGTCTTAGCAAGTATTAAATCATTATTCTAATTCACTATTATTGCTATTAGTGTAAAAATAGTTAACACGAAAAACTTTTTGGACAAACTTCTCACATTGGAGAGTTTGTCCTTTTTTAGTCATTCTATCAACTTGAAACAGCCACCTTCCAGGCAGAAGGTGGCTGTTTCGGTATTAATTTATTTTAACTATTCACGTCTAAATGGACCTTTTGGAGCAATTAGCTCTAAATTAGTACCATCTGAATCGGGGAAGTAGGCAACTCCTGTACCAAATCCAGTTTTCTAGCTGTCTTCTTGAAAGATAATTGGTTCGTCATCTGGGTGCTATCCTATGCCCATCAAGCTAACAAAATGGATTGCCTCTGAAACAAAAATGATTTTTATTACTATAAAAAACGTAAAGTATCTGTTTTTAGAAAAAATTAATTTTTATAAATTGATGGAGATATAACTCAATTCTTTTATATATGTAGTTAAATATGATTGTCAGAATGAACTTAAAGTAATTATGATTTCTAGAAATGCGAACTGATGTTTTGAATTGGTTTAAAGTTGCTGGAACAAAATAAAACCAATTGAGCAAAAAAACTTGCAAAAATAAAAAGAGAGATGTATATTAATTGATGTATCAATAATTGATACATCAATTAATATTTTAACAAGAAAGAAAAGGAACATTTTATGAAGGAAATGTTCGTAAATATCAGTGGAGAAGAACGAAAAATACTTATTCATGTTCTATTACAGATGCAAAAAAATGTAGAGAATATTAAAGAATAGAGAGTGTAGGGGGCAGAATAGTGTGGAAATAATCGCAGCTATTTTAGTCGGGATCGTAGCATTAGAACATTTGCTTATCATGATCCTTGAAATGTTTTTTATTGATTCAAAAGTAGCGAAACGTGCTTTCAAATTACCGAAGCATTTAGAAGGAGATCGAAACGTAGCCATTATGTTTGCAAACCAAGGTTTATATAATGGATTTTTAGCGGCTGGTCTCATTTGGGGACTTGTACTTGGGCTCAATCCAATTGGTTATATGGTCCAATTATTTTTCGTGATTTGTGTGGTGATAGCAGCTATTTTCGGAGGTTTCACATCTAATAAATCGATTATTGTGAAACAAGGATTTCCAGCTGTTTTAGCACTGGTTGCCCTTTTATGTATGATATAGAATCAAAGTTTCTCAATAAAAGAACTCATTTTTGAAAAGAATACGCTATTCTTTCTTTAGAATTATAGGAAAGGATGGCGTTTTTGTATGTCTATTTCTATACGTAGTGAATTATAACTATTCCCTCAAGGGACTCAACTGCTTTTCAGCTTTTGGATATACTTTCATCCATCTTTGTTTCCTCCTATTGTTGGATAGTGTAATAATTGATAAAAATTTTGATGAAATTGGATTATAACGATTGATCAAAAAAGTTAGTGATTAAAAATATTATTCTTTAGTACATACATTTTTAAGATGTTAAATATATTTCATAATAGTCTCTGTAAGATAGGGATAAGTAGAATAGTACTTTTTATAACTTTGAATGTCATTCATAATAGCACCAGTAAGAAGAAAACAAGCTTTACGGTACTACTAGTTATCAAAGATGTTACAGTAGTTTATTTAGAATCAGATTGATTAAAAGGTTGTATTATATGGCCTAATAATTTCGAAAAAATGTCGGTGTGGCATAAAACAATTATGGAGGTTAAAGATATGAGTACTTCAAATTTGAATGAAATAAGTAAACAAATTTTAAAAGAGGAGGAAACACTTCAATTTTCCTCTTTTACAAATGAAGATGCCTTGCAACTAGGTTTATTTATCGTTGAAACAGCAAAGCAAGAGGGGAAATTGATTGCTGTTGATATAACGAAAAATGGTGTGCAATTATTTCATTTCAAGATGACAGGGACAAATGAGGAAAATACGAAATGGATTGAGCGTAAAAAACGAGTCGTTTCCCTGCATGATCGTAGCTCGTATTATATGCAGATACAAAGTGAAATAACTGGGGTCTCCTATAATGAAAAATATCTTTTAGATACTTCAGAATACGCTGCGTTTGGTGGATGTTTTCCTATCAGAATAAAAAACGTAGGGGTTATTGGAATGATAACAGTTTCAGGATTACCACCAGAAGAAGATCACGAATTGGTAATAAGGGCAGTTAAAAATCATTTGAAGCAATAGTAAAAATAAATGTGATGGTTAAGTAAAAGCCAAGAATGAACATATTATTGTTCGTTTTTGGCTTTTTATTATTTTTTCTTATAGTCGGCTAAGAGGGTTCTTTTACAGGTAGTACTTAATTTTGCAATGTTCTTTAAATTGCATCGTTTTGTTCGAGTGAGCGAAATTGCTGTAATTGAAGATGCTCTAAATTAATGTGAAATTTGGTGATTAAAGTAGCTACATTTCATATTTGTGTAAATATGAAACAAGCAGGATACATGAATAGAGAATGGGTAAAATAGTACCGAATGATGATTAGATTTTATGAATGATGTTATAAGGCTTTTTTTAGGAAAACTGAAGGAAGCAGTGTGTTTAGATTTAGAATGACTGGCAATGGGTGCTAGGAAGTTCAATGATTCAAAAATGAACTCATTTAAACGCATACTATCTTCGAGATGTATCATTTTGAAGAATATTAAAACTTAGGAGGAACGGAATTATGACAAAAAATTTCTATACTGCACTGAAAGAAAGACGTACTTACTATGGGATTAATAAAGAGGTACAAGTATCGGATGAAAAAATTAAAGAAATCGTGGAGTTTGCTGTGAAATATACTCCATCCGCTTTCAATTCTCAAACTGCACGATTAGTTGTATTATTTGGTGAAGCTCATGATAAATTATGGGATATTACCACTAAAACATTAAGAAAAGTAGTTGGAGATGGAGACTTTTCAGGAACGCAACAAAAAATGGATTCTTTTAAAGCTGGTTATGGAACAGTATTATTCTTTGAAGATGAGGCTATCGTTAAATCGCTTCAAGAAAAGTTTGCTGCATATGCTGAAAACTTCCCAATTTGGTCACACCAAGCATCAGGTATGCACCAATTAGTCGTGTGGACAGGTTTAGAAGCAGAGGGATTAGGGGCATCATTACAACATTATAATCCATTAATTGACGATGAGGTAAAACAAGAATGGAATGTCCCTGCTAATTGGAAACTAATTGCACAAATGCCATTTGGTAATCCAACAGCTGCACCAGGTGAAAAAGAATTCCAACCACTTGAAGAGCGTGTGAAATTTCATAAGTAATATTCGAATGTAATAAAATAGAAATTTAATCAGTGGTGGTCTTACTGTCCGCAAATAGCAGGGGAAGCTAACTGTATTGTAAAAATAAAACTGTTTATTAATAAAAAAGCTTATTCGTTTTTTTTATTAATCGAGTATGTATGAATAAAAGATTTTAAAACACTATTTTAATCTGTAAGGGAACAAGGTGATCGTTTTGATCACCTTGCTTTATTTCTTACATTTTATTTATTAAAAAACGCTAGCTTTTCATAAATGCTTGAAAAATTAGCGTTTTAATAATAGGTATCTGTAATTTGATTACTTAAAACTATATACGAAAAAGCTTTTATGTTATTCCTCAAGTTCTATCCATTCCTGTGACCATTCTTCTATTCCGCGAATAATAGCTTCTAAAGCAAATCCTTTTTGAGTTAAAGAATATTCTATACGAACTGGTGTCTCAGGAAAGACTTTACGTTCGACAATTCCTTCTAGTTCTAATTCTTTCAATCTTTCTGAAAGTAATCTTCCGCTAACAGGAAGAGAAGATTCAAGTGTACAAAAGCGCTGAGATCCAGAAAAAAGTTGGTAAATAATTAGTGCTGTCCATCGTTGACTAAAAAATTTCATTCCTTTTTCAAAGCGAGGGCATAATGTAGAATCATTCATTTTCCTTCACCTCCTAAAATAAATTATATAACATCTTACTATTAGTAACAAATGTTTTTATAATTAATTACTTGACGTAAATTGATTACGAATGTATACTCACTTACATAAAATAACTAAGTTGTTTTATGTAACTAAAACTCTTTTCTTTAAATGGCCAAAGTTGTAATGATACATATTGCATATAAGCTGAGAGAAAAAAGAATAGCATCTGTAAAAACACTTACGTTGTGTAAGTTAAACAATAAAAAATATAACAATGGAAGAGAATTTTAGAGATTCTCTATACTAGGAGGTACCTAATGGTTACAACAGATACAATTCATATGTTAGAAGATAAAATTCAATTTATACATCAAGATGGAAAGGATATTTATTTAGTAGGCCCTATCAAATTGCCAATTAATTTATATGGGGAGACTAAAGTTTTTCAATGGTATTCTTGGTTACAATGTAGTGAGGTTACAAATAGTGTAGAAGGAATTATCGAAAAACTCTCATCTATTAATTTAGCTGATATGCAGCAATCTAGTGTACTTGTATATGGTGATTTTGAGAATTCTGAAGATGCCCTAATTCGTATGCATAGTATTTGTCACACCGGTGATATCTTTGGTAGTAAACGTTGTGACTGTGGATTCCAATTAAAGCAGTCTTTACAAATGATTACAGAACATGGTTCAGGTGCTTTATTTTACTTAGCGAATCATGAAGGAAGAGGAATTGGCTTGTTTAGTAAAGCTATGACGTACCTCTTGCAAGAAAATGGGTTAGATACAGTAGAAGCTAATCTGAACCTAGGTTTTGAAGATGATGTTCGAAACTATGATGATACAATTGAAGTATTAAAAGCGCTACGCTCAAAACCTGTAAAACTTATTACAAATAATCCGAAAAAATTAGAAGCGTTACAAAAAGCTGGATTAAATGTTACGAGTCGTGAACCGTTATGGGGTGATGTCTCAGAGTTTAATGAGAAATATTTGCAAACGAAGATTCAGCGTTCTGGACATTTTGAAGGGGGACACTTACATGCTTGAGCATGAATTGTATATGAAGCTAGCACTAGAAAATGCCAAGGCTATGAAGGGACAAACGACTCCAAATCCATTGGTTGGATCTGTAATTGTAAATGATAATCGAATTGTAGGGGTCGGAGCACATATGAAGGCCGGAGAACCACATGCCGAAATACATGCGATACGTATGGCTGGAGAACAGGCACGTGGTGGTACAATTTATGTAACTCTTGAACCTTGTTCTCATCATGGTAGAACAGGGCCTTGTGCTGAAGCAATTGTACAAGCAGGAATTAAGAAGGTAGTAGTTGCTACACTTGATCCAAACCCGCTTGTTTCTGGACGTGGAATTAAAATTCTACAAGATGCAGGTATTGAAGTACTTGTAGGAGTGTGTGAAGAAGAATCTAAAAAAATAAATGAAGTCTTTAATAAATATATTTTGACAAAGCGCCCATTTGTAACGATTAAATCAGGAATTACATTAGATGGGAAAATCGCTACGTCTTTATCGGATAGTAAGTGGATTACATCTACAGAAGCAAGACAAGAAGTACACCAAATACGAAACAAAAATGCGGCTATTTTAGTAGGAGCGAATACTGTTCAAAAGGATAATCCATCATTGACAACGCGTATTCCAAATGGCCGAAATCCAATTCGAGTAATATTGGACTCGACATTACGCATACCGATGGAAGCTAACGTTGTTACAGATAGAGAAGCTCCTACCTGGATATTTACAACAAGTAATCATGCAGAGGAAAAAAAGAAAGCATTAGAAAATGCAGGAGTTAAAGTATTTGTTACTAGCGGAGAAAAGCATATAAACTTACATGAAATGCTTGATATTTTAGGACAAAAAGGAGTTTCCTCCCTGCTTATTGAAGGTGGTGGAGAAGTAAATGCTTCGTTTATTGAAAATAAACTAATGGATAAAATTATTTTATATTTCGCACCTAAAATTATTGGAGGTAGATTGGCGCCTAGTTTTGTAGAGGGGACTGGTATTACTAAAATGAAAGATGCAATTGAATTTAAGGATATATCATTTACCCAGATTGGAAAAGATTATAGATTTATTGGCTATCCAGCATATCGGAAAGATGAGCAATAAGGGGAATAAAAACTACTTATATGTTCCGATAAATGGATTGCAGAAAGGAGCGATGAAGAGTGAAGTTTGGATTTGATATCGATGATACACTAATTGATTTAAGGCAGCATGCTTTTCATTTATATAATAAGAAATTAAACAAAAAAGTAGGGTTGGATGTATTCCATTCTTTAAAAACAATTGAAATTCATGAAGCATTTGGCATGACTTCCGAGGAAGGCGGTCATATGTGGAATAGTTTGCTGGATGAGATTTATTATACTTCTTGTTCACCGTTTCCGTATGCTGTAGAGACATTGCAAGAATTAGAAAGACAGGGACATGAAATTTACTATATAACGGCGCGACCTAAAGAGCATGGAGAGCAAACAAAAAAATGGTTAATAGAAAAAGGATTTCCGGTACATGAAGATCGCTTTTTCTATGGAATGAAGGATGAAGAAAAAATACACTTTATACAAGAAATAAAATTAAACTATTTCTTTGATGATAAGCCGGCTGTTTTAGAAACGTTAATAGGAAAACCGATAAATGTATATGCAAAAACTACTTCTTACAATCAATATCTCAATATCCCGCGTATTACAAATTGGATGGAGTTAGGAGATATTATAAAGAAAGATATGTGAGGATTTAAATGGAAAATCAAATAGAGCCAAGAGCATATTGAGTATTACAATTTTAGAGGAAAGACATACGTATTATGTCTTTCCTTATTTTTTAATATTATCGTTTTTATTAGTGTGATGTGCTAGGAGTACTTCTAATAGAGGGGGAATAGAAAAATGAGCAATAAGAAAAATATTTTTAAGCTAGTCTTGTATGGAAGCGTAATTTATATATCATACCAGTGATGGTTTTCCCTGGTGCCACAGTATATGCGGATATTTTGGGTAAGAAGTTCAAGAATTAATGAGATGTGTTCATGATCATGAATTTTTGGAAAACGAAAATTACAATGTTAGGTTATTTTGAATCAGTAGTGGACGATATGCAAAATTACATATTACAAAATAAACATCGTAATTTTTGGATTCTTGGTATAAAATACATTACTTAAACTATATATTAGAATGGAGAAAGTGAATTGGAATTATTAAGAAACAGTAAGATTGGTACAAAACTAAACATATTAATAACTATATCAAGTATTGCATGTATAGTATTATCCCTAATAGGGTTTTGGGGGTTAGAAAGAGGGAAAAGTACTTCCTCTAATATGTATGAGGATAATTTACTGCCAATTGAGTGGATTGGAATTGTAGAATCTAATTTTTATCACGTTAATATGAACTTTATGGAAATAATGTTATCAAAAGATGAAAAAAGAATGAACGAATTAATAAGAGAAATGGATGGGATTCGTAAGGAAAATGATCATCTTTTAAAGCAGTTTGAGGCTAAACTTATTTCTACTAAAGAAAAAGAATTATATAACACGTTTCATGAAACATTTAATGAATTAAGGACTCAAATGAAGAAAGCACAAGAATTAGGGAAGTCTAATAATGAGGAAGCATATGCATATTATCTAAAAGAGATTGAACCTAATATGCAAAAATCAATAAAATCAATTCGTGAATTGATTTTATATAATAGTAATAATGCAGAGCTTTTACAGAAGGAAAATAATAATAGTGCTCAAAATACAATGATAATGTTTGTTAGTATTTCGATTTTAGCAATTTTAATAATTATATTAATTGGATATGTTATTAAATTAACTATCCGAAAACCACTTGCATTACTACAAAATGATATGGAAAAAGTAGCAGCTGGAGATTTAACAATACGTACTCCTTATAAAGCAAATAATGAATTAGGGCATATTGTTCAGTCTTTTAATAGTATGTTAGATAACCTTCAACAATTAATTGCGAATGTTAAGATGACAACACAAGAGGTTATTTTTACTACGGAGGGTGTATTACAAGATACAAATCGAGCGTCTAGTATTTCAAATGAGGTTGTACAGACTGTTTTAGAAGTAAAAACAAAAATAGAAGGACAGGTAACTAGTATTCAGGAGAGCTCATCCTCAATGGAAGAAATTACAACCGGGGTGCAAACTGTAGCTGAATCTTCAGCAGTAGTCGCTGAGGTAGCAGTAACGACTACAGAACGAATAAATATCGGTAGTGAAGTGATAAATCACTCTATTCTTCAAATGAATAGTGTGCATGATGTTGTCGAGGAAACATCAAAAGTAATAAATAAACTTGTTACACGTACACAACAGATTGATACAGCTCTCGCTGCAATTACTAATATTGCCGAACAAACGAATCTTCTTGCCTTAAATGCCGCTATTGAAGCGGCACGTGCTGGAGAGAATGGGAAAGGATTTGCAGTGGTTGCCGCAGAAGTTCGAGACTTGGCTGAGCAATCTAAAGAATCTGCAAAAGAAGTTAATCATTTAATAAAATCCATTCAAAAAGATACCCAAGATACAGTTAATGTCATGCAAAAAGGACAACAAAAGGCAGTAGAAGGAAAAGAAGCTGCTTACAAAGCGAATCAAACCTTCTTGTCTATTATGAGAGATATTGATAAGATTACAGGTCAAATTCAAGAAGTATCCGCAGCGACAGAAGAGATGTCTGCTGGTACAGAAGAAGTAAATGCTTCTCTTTCGCTAGTTTCTGAAACTGCAACGGATGTGAAAAAGGAGACTCTTCAAACTGTAAATTCAATTCAATCACAGGCCGTATCAATTGAACAAATATCAATCCAATCCAACAAAATGAAAGAAAAGGTGGAAGAATTAACGGAATTGGTTTCAAAATTTAATATTACAGAACAAAAAGAATAAGTAAATTGTAAAAGATTAGGTACGGCTATCAGCCTAAAAATAATTGATTTTTTACGATTAAAAAGATTTTAGTAATTAATTCAATCACAAGTGTAATAACATGTATAAAAAACATGAAGACTTAAGAGTCTTCGTGTTTTTTTTATTGAATAATGTCTGAAAAAATATTGATAATTATACGATATTTTGGAATTTATCACAAAATATTCATATATGCAAAATTACATACATTTAATGATTGATAATCACGAGTTAATGTAACTATAATAATTACACTGATAAGTAACTTATTGACGACAATTATAAGTGAAGAAGGAGGGCTTTATTGTATTTTGTATATAAAAAAATAGAGAAGGAGATATGCAAATGAAAAGGTTACTTGTTATAGGCCTAATGTATACAATGTTTTTCCTCATAGGAAATATACACTTACATGCTGATGAACGAATAAATGCAAAAAAAATTACTAGTTTAGAAGAGCCTACTTGGATATTTCAGGCGGGCATAAGTAAGGGGAAATATCATGATCGACAAGATTTAGGATTTATTTTGAAGAGAAATACACCATTAAAGGTAAGACAAACAAATCCTAATTTTAAAGACAAATTAACATTACGTTTATTGTCTAATGACTCAAAAAATGAAAAATCCATACAAGTAGGAAATGAATGGGTTACTATCCAAGGTGATACGTCTTTAGTTCCTTTCATAGATACTCCGTATGGTGAAGAGCACGCTGTACTTGAGTACCAAGTAGGGAATGAAAGTGCTACTAAACCCCTTCCCATTTATAAACAACAAGGAAGTGTATCTCAATTTTTTAGTACATGGGATCAATTTGATGGAGAGTATGCGTTACTTCAAGGGGAGAGTTTTCAATTATTTGTACCTAAAAAAGATAAAGAGTTAGTAAGATCTTTAAAAGATTTTCAATCATTGGATGAGTTAATTGCGTATTATGAAGATATTTTTGTGATGTATGATTCAATTATTGGTTTAGATGGCTCAACGTTTGAAAATAAAAAAAGTCAAAATCGTTATTTCTTAAAAGCAGATATATCTGGTGCTGGCGGTGCCTATTATGGCACAAATTGGACAGCGAATAGTACAGATAGTACAAAGATGTGGTTAGATAAACTAAGTTGGGGAACTTTACATGAAATCGCTCATGGATACCAAGCTGGTTTTGATAATCAAGGAATATTTACAGGAGAAGTTTCTAATAATCTATTTGGTGTTCAATATCAATATAGTAAATACGGCAAAAAAGCAGATCAACTTGGTTGGTTGTTTAATTTCGGGAAAAAGGAACAGGTAGAACGGAATTTATATAATGCTTTAATGAAAGAAAATAAAAATTATGATGATTTAGATTTACGACAAAAACTTATTCTTTTAACGATGGCGAAACAAAAAGCTGGCGATGAAGCATTTGCAAAAATGTATCAAGGTTATCGAAAACTAGCTAGCAATGCTGCTTTCAAAAAAGGTGACCATTCTTTACCAGATTTAATGAATCAGTATTATAGTGAGAATGGACAAGTTGATTTTACACCTGTTTTTGAAAGATGGGGCTTTAAGCTTAATCATAAACAAATAGAGATGAATAGGGCGAAAGGTTTTCCGGCTGTTACTTCTTTAGCTTATATAGTGCCTGAATCACAATTAGCGAAAGCAAGAGCTATAGTTGATCCTGATATTCCGATAAACTCCAACTTCGAAATAGTTACGAATCAGCAAATTGCTCCACTTGGGTTAAAAGGGAATTTGCATATCCATTTAAATACAAATGAAATAGATACATTAAGAGGAGGAAAAATTAAATTAAAAGAAGGGAATACAGTTATTCAAGAGAAAACAATTGAAACACCAGATATCAATTTACAAGACGTACCAAATGGAGTGTATACGGTTGAAATTTCAGGTGGGAAAACGAATAGTATGTACCATTTCAGTTCGTATTATGCCTATGTAAAAGAAAAAGATAATAGTCTAAAGGTTGATATTAACGAAATGAAAGTGAGTAAGTTGGTAAATGAAACGATTCAATTCCTAGGATTAGGAGATGACCAGTTTGCCGTATTAAATACAGACTTAGAGCAAAATCGAGCTATTTTTACGGTTACTACTAAAACGCCTCATAGCTATTATGCAGGTGAAAAATATGCATCGATAGAGGTCTTTAATGAAAAAGGTGAAAAAATTTATACGAAGGAAATGGAAGGAACAAATGTAACAATTGTAAAAGATATCATTCCACTAAAAGAGGGATATAGAATTAAAATCTATCATGATGAAATAAAAAAACGATTAACTAGTAAAGCTACTATTATTAATCCTATGAATAAAATGAATGAATTTATAATAACAAAATGGGGATTGAAAAATACTTCTTTGCAAAATAATCCAGAAGAAAATCTTATACAAAGAATTGATGAAGAAATGGAAGCGATTATAGGTAATCAGTTTTTAAAAGAGATACCAATGCAAAAATTAGAAATGAAAAAGAATGTGTGGATGGCAATAAATATGTTATCAGAACCACAAAAAATAACGTATATGAATAAATATAAAGATAGCTTATATAATGAATAATTTTTGAGAAATGAATTGAACCTAAAAAAGTAGCAAACCAATCTATTAACCTATGTATGTAGAGGTATGTAAAAACGATTGGCTATAGTTAAAATTTTTTATCTATGCTTAAAATTCTAAAATGCATTTATTTAATTTAATAATACGATTATAAAGGGGTAAAAATATGAATAATTTCGTAAAGGTAGGTTTAACTACAGGAGTGGTGTTATCGGCGATTATGCCTTATGGAGGAGTACATGCGGAAACAGAAGATTTAAAAGTGGAAACAAAGGAAGATACGTTCCGAACAGGTAATTTAACAGCACCTTCTCAAAATTCGGCAGAAAATGTAGCAAAGGATGCACTAAAAGGAAAAACAGAACAAGCATTATCATCAAAGCAAGTTAATACGGAATCCAAAGTTAATTATAATGTTACGCAAAGTCGTAAATCCTATGATGGTACTACATTGGTACGTCTTCAACAAACGTATGAAGGACGTGATGTATACGGATATCAACTAACAGCACATATTAATGATGATGGTGTACTTACGAGCGTTTCGGGAGATAGTGCCCAAAATTTACAACAACAGGAAGATTTGAAACAACCTATTACTCTATCAGAAGAGGATGCAAAGAAACAGCTTTTCAACATCTATGGAAATGATCTCACATTTATTGAAGAACCAGAAATTAAACAAGTGGTATATGTAGATGAAAATACAAATAAAGCTACAAACGCATATCAAATTACTTTTAGTGCATCTACACCTGAATATGTATCCGGTACAGTATTAATTGATGCTTTTGGTGGTAATCTATTAAAAGAACTCGTTCAAAAATTGGGTATACAAGTAGAGAGTAGTATTGTCCAATCTGCGACATCAAATAAATCAACAGATCCTTCAAAATTAACAGGTACAGGAAAAGATGACTTAGGTATTAATCGTACGTTTGGAATTACACAAAGAAGTGATGGAACGTACATGCTTGCAGATTATTCTCGTGGTAAGGGAATTGAAACATATACTGCTAATTATAAAGATTATAATAATTATAGAAGAAATGTATGGGGTTATCTCGATGATTTAGTAACAAGTAATTCTACAAATTTTACAGATCCTAAAGCAGTTAGTGCCCATTATTTAGCAACGAAAGTATATGATTTTTATCAAGAAAAATATGGCCGTAACAGCTTTGATAATAACGGACAAAAAGTAATTTCTGTCGTTCATGGTTGGAACACAAATGGTACGAATAAAGGAAATCCTAAGCAGTGGTTTAATGCATTTAGTAATGGCGCTATGCTAGTATACGGAGATCCAATTGTTAGAGCATTTGATGTGGCAGGACATGAATTTACACACGCGGTTACAAGAAATGAGTCTGGACTTGAGTACGCAGGAGAAGCTGGTGCAATTAATGAAGCGTTATCTGATATTTTAGGAGTAGCAGTTGAAAAGTATGCCAATAACGGAAAGTTCAATTGGACAATGGGAGAACAATCAGGTCGTATTTTTAGAGATATGAAAAACCCATCATCTATCTCTTCTAGATATCCAGAGGATTATAGGCATTATAATAACTTACCTATTGATGCTGACCACGATCATGGTGGTGTACACACGAACTCTAGCATTATTAATAAAGTAGCTTACTTGATTGCTAGTGGTGGAAGCCATAATGGAGTAAACGTACATGGCATTGGAGAAGATAAAATGTTTGATATTTTCTATTATGCAAATACGGATGAATTAAATATGACTTCTGATTTTAAAGAATTAAAAGAAGCTTGTATTCGTGTAGCAACGAACTTATATGGTAAAGACTCATTAGAAGTACAAGCTGTCCAACAAGCCTTTAAAGCAGCGTATATTTAATATTATTGTGATGAATTACAAACTCTTTCATTTTAATATAGTGATTAATTTGTATTTATAGACAAAAACCTTGTAGAATTTTTCTGCAAGGTTTTTTTGAATGTTATCCCGCTATTTGCTGGGCAGTAAGACCCCCACCTCAAAATTTAGCTGTTATTTTTTTACTTGTTGTAAAGGATGGAAAGCTTTTAAGGTTGTGGCACGCCTCTTAAGAAAAAGATAAGGCGAAGCGATCTCGCTGTTATTTCCCAACAACAAACATTTTATTTAGTGAAAGTTACCAAACGTTTTTCAAAACTATTTTACCTATTGCTTTATTTGACTCCAAATATTCATGTGCTTGTGCAACTTCATCAAACGTAAAAGATTTAGAATCTAGCAATGGACGAAGTTTTCCTTCTTCTACAATTTGCGTTATTTTCGTTAAGATTTCTCCGCAATCATTACGCTTATCTGTATGTAATATTTTTAATGCCATAAAAGTAACGTGCAGAGAGAGTCCTTTTGCGTGTAAAGGAGAGAGGTCATGGGTTGAACGAGCTGCAATAGTTACGACAGTTCCATTGACCGCAGCAGCTTCAAAAGAATGATCAAGATTCTTGCCGCCTACTGTATCAAATATAACTTCAAATCCGTTTCCGTTCGTATGTTTTTGTACATATTCTTGAACAGATTCTTCTTTATAATTAATAGCTATATCGGCTCCTAAACGATGGGCTATTTCCATTTTGTTTTGCTGAGAAGCTGTTGTAAAAACTTTAGCGCCTGCCCATTTAGCTAGTTGAATGGCTACGTGTCCTACGCCACCAGTAGCTCCATGAATGAGAACATTTTGACCAGGTTTAATATTTGCACGATCAAATAAAGATTCCCAAGCTGTAATTGCAACTAATGGTAGAGCAGCAGCTTCTTCCATTGTTAAATTATTAGGTTTGTGAGCAATTAATCGTGCATCAGCAAGCATAAATTCTGCAAGTGCACCTCCAGTTTCTTTAAAACCTCCGGCACATCCGTATACTTTATCCCCTGATTTGAATTTCGAAACACCTTCTCCTACTTCAATAACAATACCAGCTACATCGCCGTGTAATATAGCTGGAAACTCAGGAGCGACGGCTGAAACGGCCCCACTACGCATTTTTGTATCGATTGGATTTACACTTGTTGCTTTTACATCGATTAGAACATGACCTGGTAAAAGTTTCGGTTTTGAAACTTCTTCTAATTGAAATACAGATGAATCCCCAAAAGAATGGATAATTTGTGCTTTCATAGTTTATACCTCCTGTTTGTGGTTATAGCATAGCAAAGTACGAAAAATAAGTATAATATTTTGAATTTTGTTAGTGAGAATTTTATATAGAGAAGGGGAAAGTGCATGAAATGAAATAATGTAACGTACTTCTAAAAACTACTGTAAAGCTTTTTGAAGAAAGGGTAGATGTTATTTTTGCAGCATGATTTATTCATTATGTTTATTATTACTCACTTAGTATAGGTATTTTAAAGTGCTACATCACTTTAAAGTACGTACTGCTATTCATGTTATGGCCGATTTATAATAACACTCGTAGCACAAAGAAAGTTATAACGATTACAATAGGCAACAATGTGGTGTTACAGTATTGCCTATCAATTTTGAGTAGAAATATGAAAAGTATAGATTTATATGAATGAAGGAAAGAAAGTGGATTGTGAGCTACAAAAGGATTAAATCGTCTTATTATAGAGAAGCCTTTTGGTTATAATGTAACGTCTGCTCGTGAGTTTAGTGTTAAATTAATTGAATATTTTGATGAAAATGATATTTATTATAACGATCATTATCTTTGAAAATGAATGGTAACTAGGAATACACTTAGAAAAGTATTACGAAATAAATCGTATGTAATTCAAGACATTTTTATTGACGATAATAATTTATGTGGTTAATATATTAGATATAAGATTATTTAATTACTAAAAGTAATTTGATATAAAATGTTTCGTTAAATTCTATAAATAAGTAAGTTGTGGTAGAAATGCTTTGAATTGCCACTATTAATATTGGGGACAATTAAAAAGCGAAAGGTATAAAAAGAATTGGGATTTGATAACTCTTTGTTTTTATAAAACATGAGCTTCTGTACAATTCATTTTTAAAATATTGACAAGGATTATACAACAAGAGGGGGACTGAAATTGGAATCAATGACCTTTGTTTTATTTGGAGCGACAGGGGACTTAGCAAAACGCAAAATTTACCCAGCACTATATAATTTATATAGAGATCAAAAGCTTCCAAAGCAAATATCCGTTATCGGGCTTGGGAGACGTCAAGTATCTCATGTAGATTTTCAAGAAAGAATAAAAGAATCAATAGAGACGTTTTCCCGTCATAGAGAAGAAGGTACTCCGGAACTCGAAGGTTTTTTAGATAATTTTCGCTATTGTCCATTAGATGTGAGTAAGCCGGAAGACTATGAGAGGTTATTACAAGTCGTTCGTGAAAGGGAAGAAGAATTACATATAAAAGGGAATAGAATGTTCTATCTTTCCGTTGCTCCTGAATTTTTCGAGACCATTGCTTTAAATATTAAGGAAAGCGGACTTGATAAAACGGATGGATGGAAACGTCTGATGATTGAGAAACCATTCGGGCACGACCTTACATCTGCTCGTGAGCTTAACGATAAGCTTAGTCGCACGTTTGAAGAAGACGAGATATACCGTATCGATCATTATTTAGGTAAACCGATGATTCAAAATCTTGAAGCATTAGAATTTGCAAATCCTGTTCTCCAATCAATTTGGAATAAAGAACATATAGCGAATGTACAAATCACAGCGAGTGAAACAGTTGGGGTTGAAGAAAGGGCAGGATATTATGACCAGGCAGGGGCCATTCGAGATATGGTTCAAAATCATATGTTACAAATATTAATGATGACTGCTATGAATCTGCCGGAAAAGGTTAATGCATGTGAAATTCGAGAGGAAAAGCGAAAGGTAATGGAAACGCTTCGTAAAGTGAAAAAAGAAGACGTTCAAAGCCATATCATTCGCGGACAATACGCTGCAGGTGAGATAAAAGGCGGGCAAGTTGTAGCATACAAAGAGGAGCCAGGAGTAAATCCTTCTTCTAACATAGACACATTTGTTGCTGCTCGCCTGTGGATCGATAATCCATTTTGGACTGGCGTTCCCTTCTATATACGAACAGGCAAACGAATGAAAGAAAAGTCTACTCGTATTGTAATCGAATTTAAAAATACGTTAAAACAGCAATATCAAGATAATAATCCAAATGCAGCACCTAACTTATTAATAATTGAAATTAGCCCAGGTGAGAACGTTTCATTACAGTTAAACAGTAAAAATCCATTGAAAAATGGAGAAATTGAACCGATGCGTATTAACTTTACTTGTGAGCAAGCGGATGTGGGAGTACCTGAAGCGTATGAAAGACTCATTCATGATGCTGTGAGTGGAGACGCTACATTCTTTGCACATTGGAGAGAAGTTGAATTGTCATGGGAATGGGTACAACCAATTCTTGAAGCGTTCGAGGAAAACTTATTACCGCTTCATGAATATGAGTCTGGTTCATATGGTCCAGAAGCGTCTAATGAACTGTTACAAGAAAGTGGATTTAAATGGTGGTTAGATCAAGAGACGGAAAAATAAGTACTTTCTTTAATGAAAGCATTTAGGGGGACGATTACTATGACACAAAACATAAATCAATTAGCAGTGAATACACTTCGTACGTTATCGATTGATGCTATTAATGCGGCAAACTCAGGTCATCCAGGTCTTCCGATGGGAGCAGCACCAATGGCTTATGCATTATGGGCGAATCATTTAAATTACAATCCTAATCACCCAGAATGGTTTAACCGTGATCGTTTCGTTTTATCGGCGGGACATGGATCTAGTCTGTTATATAGCCTACTTCATTTAGCTGGATATGACGTTTCAATTGATGACTTGAAAAATTTCAGAAAGTTAAATAGTAAAACACCTGGACATCCTGAGTTTGGGCATACTCCTGGAGTTGAAGCGACTACAGGCCCGTTAGGACAAGGGATTGCTAATGCTGTAGGAATGGCAATGGCAGAAGCTCATTTAGCGGCGAAGTTTAATAAGGATGGTCACTCTATTATAGATCACAATACGTACGCTTTAGTCGGAGATGGTGACTTAATGGAGGGTGTCGCTTATGAAGCGATGTCAATGGCAGGACATATGAAACTTGGCAAGTTAATTGTACTGTATGATTCAAATGAAATTTCACTTGATGGTGAATTAGGCATTGCTTTCTCTGAAGATATTCAGAAAAGGGCAGAATCTGTACATTGGCAATATGTAAGAGTTGAAGATGGAAACGATGTTGATGCGATTACAAAAGCTATTCAATCAGCGAAAGAAAATACGGATCAACCTACTCTTATAGAAATTAGAACCATTATAGGTTATGGAAGTCCAAAAGTTGCTGGAACGAACAAAGCACATGGTAATCCGCTTGGAGTAGAAGAAGCGACAGCGACAAAACAAGTGTATGGTTGGGATTATGAGGAAGATTTCTTTGTACCTGAAGAAGTAAAAGCTCATTTTAATGAACTAAAACAAAAAGGTATTGAAAAAGACAATGACTGGAATGCGCAGTTCAACTTATACAGAGAAGCGAATCCTACACTGGCAGATGAATTAGAAAAAGCGATTACAGGTGAGGTTTTAATTGAAGCGAAAGACATTCTATCCTTTGATACTGAAAAAACAATTTCTACTCGTGTTGCAAGTGGGGAAGCTATTAATCATTATGTGAAATCGATTCCTTCTATTTTCGGTGGAAGTGCGGATCTTTCTCATTCTACGATGACAGATATAAAAGGTGAAGCAGTATATGCAGTAGAATCATATGCTGGACGAAATATATATTTCGGTGTACGTGAACATGCAATGGGCGCTGCAGCGAATGGATTGGCGCTTCATGGAGGAGTAAAACCTTTCGTAAGTACATTCTTTGTATTTAATGATTATCTTCGTCCGTCCATTCGACTGGCTGCACTGCAAAAGTTACCTGTTACTTACGTATTTACACATGATTCGATTGCTGTAGGAGAAGATGGTCCAACGCATGAACCAATTGAACAATTGGCAGCTCTTCGAGCAATTCCTGGTTTAACAGTTATCCGCCCGTCAGATGCAAATGAAACAGCAAGTGCTTGGGCGTATGCTTTACAGCAAACGGATGGTCCAGTCGTTTTAGTACTGAGTCGTCAAAATTTACCGGTGTTTAATGAAACGAAAGCGAACATAGAGAATTTCTCTAAAGGAGCTTACGTATTAACACAAACAAATGAAAATCCGGATGTGATTTTAATTGCGACAGGTTCTGAAGTATCCTTAGCTGCTAGTGCGAAAGCAAAATTAGAAGAAGATCAAGTTTCTGTTCGCATCGTTGCAATGCCGAGCTGGGAGTTATTCGATCGCCAATCGAACGAATATAAAGAATCCGTTCTTCCGTCTTCTATAACGAAACGAGTATCTCTTGAAATGGGTGTATCTCTTGGTTGGGAACGTTATGTAGGACAAGAAGGAAAAGTAATATCAATTGAAACATTTGGAGCTTCAGGTACTGGAGCTGAAGTCATGAATCTATTTGGATTTACGACAGAAAATGTTGTTCAAATTACAAAAAATGTGTTGAATTCTTAAGCTATGACTGTGAATATCTTTCTGTACATATTAAAATTTCAGTGCTGAAAGGTATTCCAGATTGTAGTGATATGGATTTTTAATAAAAGATGATTTGAGGAGGAATTATATTATGCAAGTAGGATTAATTGGGTTAGGTAAAATGGGATTAAATTTAGGGAAAAATTTAATGGATCATAAACATGAAGTAGTAGCATTTGATTTAAATACGAGCGCAGTAGAAGAAATGAAAGAGTACGGGGCAACAGGTACATCTAGTTTAAGTGAACTTGTTCAGTCATTACAATCACCAAGAATTCTTTGGGTAATGGTACCACACGCTGTTGTTGATTCTGTTATTGATGAGGTTACACCACTTTTATCAAAAGGAGATATTTTAATTGAAGCTGGTAATTCACATTATAAAGAGTCTATCCGCCGATATGAGCAATTAAAGAAAGATGGCATTCACTTTATGGATGCAGGAACTTCTGGCGGAATGGAAGGCGCTCGTAATGGTGCTTGTTACATGATCGGAGGAGATCAAGAAGCTTGGGACATCGTTGAACCTATCTTCCGCGATACTGCTGTAGAAAATGGATTCTTATATGCTGGAAAAGCTGGTAGTGGTCACTTCTTAAAAATGGTTCATAACGGAATTGAATACGGTATGATGGCTGCTATTGGTGAAGGATTTGAGATTCTAGAGAAAAGTGAATTTGACTACGATTATGAAAAAGTATCAAGAGTATGGAACAACGGTTCAGTGATTCGTTCTTGGTTAATGGAATTAACAGAAAATGCATTTTCTAAAGATGCAAAACTGGATGAGATTAAGGGTGTTATGCATTCTTCTGGTGAAGGAAAATGGACAGTAGAAACAGCATTAGACCTTCAAACAGCAACTCCTGTTATTGCAATGTCTCTATTAATGCGCTACCGCTCATTAGACAATGATACATTTACAGGAAAAGTTGTAGCAGCTCTGCGCAATGAATTTGGCGGACATGCAGTAGAAAAGAAATAAAGTGAAACTTTAATAAGTAGGGGCTTCATTCCACACAAATCGGGCTTTTACGGGATAAGCATATTAAACATGTAACTCATCAACGTTTAAAAACTGGAGGGAATTAATCATGAAATTTTTTATTGATACTGCAAATCTTGAGGATATAAAAAAAGCATATAAACTTGGAGTTTTAGCTGGTGTTACAACGAATCCTTCTTTAGTAGCAAAAGAGGGCATTAAATTTGAAGACCGTATTGCAGAAATTTGTCAGGCAGTTCCTAAAGTTGAATCTGTTTCGGCAGAAGTAACGCCAGATGCTGTTACAGCTGAAGAGATGATCGCCCAAGCAGAAGAACTGATTAAAATTAACGGTGGCGATGAAAAAGTTACAATTAAACTTCCGATGACGTTAGCAGGATTAGAAGCTTGTCGCTACCTTACTGAAAAAGGTGTGAAAACGAATGTTACACTTATTTTCACGGTGAACCAAGCACTTTTAGCTGCTCGAGCAGGTGCAACGTACGTTTCTCCATTTTTAGGACGTTTAGATGATATTTCTGAAGATGGTGTACTATTAGTTGCTAAAATTGCTGAATTATTCGATGTTCATCAACTAGATACACAAATTATTGCGGCTTCTGTTAGACATCCAGATCATGTAACTCGTGTAGCGATGGCAGGTGCTCACATTGCAACAATCCCTTATAAAGTAATTGAACAACTTGCTATGCACCCATTAACAGACCAAGGTATTGAGAAATTTGCTGCTGATTGGGCGAAAGCGCCTAAATTATAATGTTATGAAAGTGAAGGTGCTTTCCGAAAGTTGTTTTTCATGAGAAGACAAATCCTAAGTAACTTCATCGTTTAAAGTGGATACTGAGTTTGTAGTCTTACTACGTGAAAATAGCAAGAGAAGAAAGTGTCATTCACTTTTAAAAAAGGGAAAATTGATCGCGCGAAGCGTTTATCACAATAACATTATAATTATGGAAGAGAAATCCCCTTATCAGAGAGGTGAGTTAACATGTATCTCTGATAAGGGAGATTCTTTTTGTATAAATTATTATTTTGTGAAGATGATTTGTATATCGATATATAAATTCTTACTCATGAAAGAACTATATAGGTTCTCTTAATTGTATAGCAATTTTGAAAGGGTTTACATAAAGGGGTGGAACTGCGTATGAATATGTACCTTTTAATGATTACATTATTATCAATCGTAATTGTTATTTTAGGGGTATCGTGGTGGAGATGGCATGCATTTATTAGTTTAACGATTGCAAGTTTGTTTTTAGCAATTATGTCTGGGATGCCAATGGATAAAATAGTGAGTGCTTATGAAACGGGAGTCGGCAGTGTTCTCGGGCATTTAGTAGGTATTTTAGTATTAGGTACAATTTTAGGGAAAATGATGGCAGAGTCAGGTGCTGGAATGCAAGTGGCAGAGTTCTTTATTAAATCCTTTGGGATAAAAAACTTACCATGGGCGATGTTAATTGCAGGTTTTATTATTGGAATCCCGGTGTTTTTTGAAGTAGGCATTTTAATATTACTGCCGTTAGTAATTTCAATTCATAAAACAACGAAACAAAATATTTTATTGATAGCATTACCAGCAATTGCTGGGCTATCTGTCGTACACGGCCTTGTTCCTCCGCATCCAGGGGCCATAGTTGCAATTGGTATTTATAAAGCGAATCTTGGGAAGGTACTAATGTATTCACTCATTATTACATTTTTTGCAGCGATTATTGCAGGTCCTATATTTGCGAAATGGATTCACAAACGTGTAATTCCTGAAAATGAGCCGGAATTGATTCGTGTAAATACAAAATCAACGAAATTACCAGGAATAGGAGTTTCATTTTTAGTTATATTGTTACCTGTTATGTTAATGGTTTTAGCTGCAGCAGCTCCTTATGTGCCTCTTTCTAATACTTTGATGAAGATTGTCACATTAATCGGTAGTCCTATAATTGCACTATTGATTGCATGTTTTGCGGCGTTCTATTTTCTTGGATTTCGTCAAGGTATCGATAAAAAAGCTATTAAGAAGATAACAGAAGATAGCTTATTACCAATTGGTTCAATTGTTGCGATTATTGGTGCTGGTGGGGGATTTAAGCAAATTCTCATCGATAGTGGGGTAGGGAATGCTATTGCTCAAATGTCTGAGCATTTAGCTCTATCTCCAATTGTATTAGCATTTATAGTAGCTGGGTTAATTCGAATTGCGACAGGGTCAGCGACAGTCGCTTTAACAACAGCAGCCGGTATCGTTTCGCCAATCGTTGAAAATACGACAGGTGTGAACTTAGAGTTACTCGTTATTGCAACAGGTGCAGGAGCGTTAATGTTTTCTCACGTAAACGATGCTGGGTTCTGGATGGTAAAAGAATACCTAGGCTTAACAGTGAAAGAAACATTTAAAACATGGACAGTATTAGAAACGTTACTTTCATTTATCGCTTTTGGAGGCGTTTTACTACTCGATATGTTTGTTTAAGATAAAGATGTTTCTATTTAGATAATTGTGGCATACAACGTTATCAATAGATAAAAGGAATGTATTTTTATGGTGGGATACTGTAGCAATTTTTTGTTAGGAGGAAGAGATGGTGAGCTCAAAATATATGATTGGTGTAGATATTGGGACAACTAGTACAAAATCAGTTCTATTTTCTACTGATGGATCTGTTATTGCTAGTCATGGAATTGAATATCCTTTATATTCTCCTACACCTGAAACAGCAGAACAAGACCCAGAAGAAATCTTTCATGCAGTAATAAATACGATTAAAGAAACTGTACGAATAAGTAGTGTACAGCCGAATGATATTCTTTGTGTCTCTTTTAGTTCGGCAATGCATAGTATCATTGCTGTAGATGAAAAGGGAAAGCCGTTAACGAGATGTATCACTTGGGCAGATAATAGAAGTGCAAGCTGGGCGGAGAAAATAAAGAATGATATGAATGGTCATGAAATTTATCTTCGTACTGGGACACCAATTCATCCGATGTCACCACTTTCGAAATTAGTTTGGCTACAGAATGAGCAAGCAGAGTTATTCGCAAAAAGTTATAAATTCATTTCTATTAAAGAATATGTTTTTTACAAGTTATATAAAGAATATGTAATTGATTATTCTATAGCATCAGCGACAGGAATGTTCAATTTAAAATCTTTAAAGTGGGATGAAGAGGCTTTACATGTAGCAGGAATTACAGATGAAAAGCTTTCAAAGCTTGTTCCAACAACGCACAGTTTAACAGGATTAGATGAAGAGTTTGCCAAAGAGATGAATGTACTTGTTTCTACGCCTTTTGTAGTAGGAGCGAGTGATGGAGTACTATCTAATTTAGGTGTAAATGCAATAGATCCTGGCGTTGTGGCTGTTACAATTGGTACAAGCGGTGCGATACGTGCTGTAACAAATCGTCCTGTAACAGATCCAAAAGGTAGAATTTTTTGTTATGCGTTAACTGAAGACCATTGGGTAATCGGTGGACCAGTTAATAACGGCGGTATGATTTTCAGGTGGGCTCGTGACCAATTGGGCACTTCAGAGATTGAACTTGCAAAGCGCTTAGGAAAAGATCCATATGAGGTGCTTACTGAAATAGCAGCAAAAGTGAATCCGGGATCTGACGGTTTATTATTTCACCCGTATTTAGCGGGGGAAAGGGCTCCTTTATGGAATGCAAATGCGCGAGGATCTTTCTTTGGACTCGGATTGCATCATAAGAAAGAACATCTGATACGTGCTGTTTTAGAAGGAGTAATTTATAACTTATATACAGTTCTTCTCGCTTTAAAAGAACTAATTGGCGAACCGAAAAAAATTCAAGCGACAGGCGGTTTTGCAAGGTCGGAACTTTGGAGACAGATGATGGCGGATATTTTCCATCAAGACGTATATGTTCCGGAAAGTTTCGAAAGCTCTTGCTTAGGAGCTGCAATCCTCGGTTTATATAGTTTAGGTGAAATAGATACATTATCCGTAGTTTCTGAAATGGTAGGTGCAGATTTTCATCATGAGCCAAACATGGAAAGTGTGGAAAAATATAAAGATTTAACGCCAATCTATATCCGTTTGTCCCGTCAATTGGAAGAAGAATATGAAAGTATAGCAGCGTATCAAAAAAAGTGGGTTTAAAAGCTATTTACCAAGAAAATATGGTAACGTATAAAGAGGTACTCCGATTTTTTAGGATACTCTTTCAACATAAAATATTTTAAAAAGTATGATGAACGAAAAATATAGGGAGAGAGGGTTATGAAAATGAAGGATAACAAAGAGTTTATCGGATATGTTGGGACTTACACGAAAGAAAATAGCGAAGGAATATATAAGTTTATTTTAGACACGGAAGCAAAAAAAATTGGTAATGTAACACTTACTGCTAAGCTGGATAACCCTACATATGTAACGATTAACCGAAATAATGAATATCTCTATTCTGTTGTTAAGGAAGGCGAATCTGGCGGTGTAGCTGCTTATTCCATTGATAGTCATACTGGAGAACTAAAAGTGAAAAATAGACAAGTAGTAGAAGGGGCTTCTCCTTGTCATATTAGTGTTGATAGTGGAAATCATACAGTAGTTACAGCAAATTACCATAAAGGAACAATTGAGTCTTTTGAAATAAATGAAGAAAATGGAACTGTAAATCCTGCTTCATCTATTATGGCACATGAAGGTTCAGGTCCGAATAAAGAAAGACAAGAAAAACCACATGCACATTACGCGGGGTACACTCCTGATGAAAAATATGTAGTGGGCGTTGATTTAGGGATAGATAAAATAATTACGTATGAAGTAAAAGATAGTACATTAATAGAAGTGAATAGCCTGTCTGTGAATCCGGGAAGTGGACCAAGACACATTGCTTTTCATCCAAATGGAAAATACGCTTATGTAATGACGGAGCTTAGTTCAGAGGTTATTGCGCTAACATATAACTCGGAAGAAGGATCCTTTACAGAATTACAGTACATTTCTACTCTTCCAGAACAATTTGATGAAAATAGTCAAGGCAGTGCTATCCATATTTCTTCTGACGGCCGCTTTGTATATGCAGGTAATCGTGGTCATAATAGTATCGCTGTTTATAGCGTAGATCAAAACTCAGGCCAGCTTACATTTGTGGAACATACATCTACAGAAGGAAATTGGCCAAGGGACTTTGTATTAGATCCTACTGAAAAGTTTCTTGTTGCTACAAATGAAAAGTCACATAATCTTGTGTTATTTTCAAGAGATGAATCTACAGGTAAGTTAACACTTTTACAATCTGATGTTGTTGTGCCAGAGCCTGTTTGTGTGAAGTTTTTAAATATATAATTTCAGATGCCTAAACAAAAGCAAAGCGATATCGCTTTGCTTTTTATTATTTCTTTTTCGGTCTACGTACTAATTCGCCGCCGCAGTTTGGACAAACGTTATGTCTTTCTTCTGTACATGGTGCGCAAAATGTACATTCATATACACAAATGTATGCTTCAGAATCTTGTTCGAGCGATTGATCGCAAATTTGACAGTTTGTTTTCATTTCTAGTGCCATAATAAGTCTCCTTTTAGTTAGAAAATTTATAATTTAATTATAATTCATTAAATAGAAATAGTCCTTTTCAATTGAAAGGAAATCGAATGATAAAGTTATGAATTGAAACGAAAGATGCTGGTTTATTTTAAAATTGATTATTTATTACAGTTGGAATATTATGAAATAGTCAAAAGACAACAGGGGGTATAGATTTTGACTAATCATAATGATCATTTAAAAGCAAACTGCGAAAAATGCTTTGGTCTATGTTGCGTTGCATTACCGTTCGCAGCATCGGTAGATTTTGCAGTGAATAAAGATGGTGGTAAACCATGTTCTAACTTACAATCAGATTTTAAATGTAGTATACATAAAAATCTTAGAGGAAAAGGTTATAAAGGTTGTACAGTATTTGAGTGTTTCGGTGCTGGGCAGAAGATTTCTCAGGGTACGTTTAAAGGGATTGATTGGCGGAAAGATGCAAAGCATGCAAGAAAAATGTACGATGCTTTTCCGGTTATGCATCAACTTCATGAAATGCTTTGGTATTTGAATGAAGCGATTCTTTTAAAGGCAACACAGCCAATTCATAAAGAGCTGGAGACCGCAATTGAGGAGACAGAGCGACTTTCGAATTTAAATCCAGATGAGTTAATGAAAATAAATGTTCCAATGCATAGGGCAGAGGTGAACATTCTTCTTTTAGAAACGAGCGAATTAGTATGGAAGGAAATGAATACTGCACGTAAGAAACGAATCATTCACCGCGGAGCAGATCTTATGGGAGCAAATTTGAAAAAGAAAAATTTACAAGGTGCAAATTTAAGGGGTGCTTACTTAATTGCGGCTAACTTAAATGGAGCAAATTTAAGAGGAGCAGATCTTATCGGAGCAGATTTAAGAGATGCAGATATTCGCGGGGCTGATTTTACAAATAGTATTTTTCTGACGCAAGTTCAAATTAACGCAGCGAAAGGGGATAAGCATACGAAATTACCGAAAATGTTATCCCGTCCATCGCATTGGAGTGCGTAAAGAGTGAGGAGTGTTTAGTGTGGATATATTTCAGTATTTAGAAGAGATGCAAGAGGATGTCTTTTCGTTAGCAGTAGAGCAAATAGAAGCGAAGTATTATGATATATACCGATTTGTATTGGTTTTCATGACCAAGATCCAATAATGCGAACAGGCAGAGACTAAAAATCTCTGCCTGCTTTTTATTTCTTTTCAAAAGTAGTAATTAAAACGCTACATATAATAAGAATACCGCCAATAAAAAAGTTACTATTTAATGTCTCATTTAATAAGAGCCAGCCAAGTAATGATCCAACAATAGGTTGGAAGAAGAAAAATAAGGAACCGATGCTTGCATCTATTAATTCTAATCCTTTATTCCAAAGGAAAAAGGCACCTGCTGTTGAGACAATACCTAAGTATAATACGCCTAATATTACGTACGTATTTACTGTTCCGATAGAGGATGTTTGTAGTTCCCATATCATAAAAGGTGTAATAAAAAAGAGTGAAAAGAATATGGCATACGTTGTAATAACTAAGGATGAAAATTGGATTGAAGCGCTTTTTACATAAATAGATAGTAAGGCCCACGTAATAGCGGCTCCAACTAAAATGATTGTTCCGATAAAATAGGAGCCAATTTCAATATCCCATCCGATTACGATAATGACACCGATTGTCGCTATTATAGTAGATAAAAGTCTACGAGCGGTTAGTTTTTCTTTCAAAATGAGCGCTGCAAATATAACCATAAATGCAGGCGTAGCTGATGTAACTAACGAGCCTGTATGAGCGTCGGATAATTTTGTTCCGATAAATTGGCATGTGATTGAAATGAAATATCCAATAAATCCTATCCAAGCGAAGAGGAGCCAATCTTTTTTGCGAATGTTTACTTTTTTCTTTTGTTTTTTCTCAGCTAGTTTCAAAATGCCATACAAAACAACAAAAGCAATGATAAAGCGTAGCCAAACGAGTGTTAGTGGTGGGATAAAATCGAGTACGTATTTGCTAACAACATACATACCACCCCATATACTTGCTGCTAGTGATAAACATATAGCTCCTACAATTGTTTGTTTCATGTAAAGTACCTCCGTCTATTTTTAGGGTATTATGAGTTCCCTAAGACGAGGCGTAGTGTATGTGTTATATGATTGCCCGTCTTAGTTTATAGACGGCCTACAGGTTGATCGTTTTCGAATGAAGTGTTGTAGTACATGCGTGCATTCCTCCTCTTTAAGTTATAATGATATTATAACTTAATTTTCTGATTATTGGAGGTTGTTATGAAATATATCGTTATAAAATCACATGTTAGCAATTATCCTAATCCAATTCGCTTAGAAGAGGGGGATGTAGTGAAAATGATAGAGAGTTACGCTGGTCCGGAAAACTGGGAAAACTGGATGTTTTGTCACGAAGAGAAATATGACCGGAAAGGATGGGTTCCGGAGCAAATTATAAAAAAAGATATGAATGGAACAGGAATTATTATAAAACAATATACTGCGAAAGAATTAAATGTGAGTATTGGAGAAAGAGTGATTGGATTAGAAGAATTCAATGGATGGGTTTGGGGCGAAGGAAGAGATGGTGAGAAGGGCTGGGTACCAAAGGAAAACTTACAAAAATATTAATAATAATATTTGATCAATAATTAGGAAACATATTTTTGCTTATGAGTATATTGGTTGTAGGATAAAAAGTAGATTAATAGAGAAAGAGGAGGAGATTATTATAACTACAACCGTTATTTCACATTTTTACAATGAAGAGTATTTATTGCCATGGTGGCTTATGCATCATACGAAACTTTTTGATCATGGTATTTTAATTAATAAAGGTTCAACAGATCGTTCCGTTGAGATTTGTAAAAAATTCGCACCGCATTGGGAGGTGCGAGATTCTGTAAATCCAGAGTTTGATGCATATGCGACAGATCATGAAGTGATGAGGATAGAACAAGAAGTACAAGGATGGAAAATGATTTTAAATACGACTGAGTTTCTTTGCGTGCAAGATAAAAATCAGTTTTGGAAATCGCTAAATGAATTGGGGGGGAGGATGTATTGGCTGGACGGGCTTATTATGGTTGATGATCCTAACTACAACTATCCGGACCTTAACTTTGGAATACCTTTAATGAAACAGCGATTTCATGGTTATTTACCAGAAGATTGGCCGTTATGGAGAAGAGGTAGATTTATTCATAATCATGAGCATGGAAGTTATACGGTTGGAAGACATTTATCTGCGCATGAATCGATGATTTATCCACCTCTTGCCTGTATATTATGGTTTGGGTTTAGTCCGTGGAACGATGCGATGAGAAAGAGAAAGTTACAAATTGGTCCGACTCTTTCTGAAGCTAGTAAGCATGGGGGAATGGGGACGCACCATATTATTACGTCGGAAAGATTAGGAGAATGGTATAAGGAATTAGCGAGAGGAACGAAGGATTTACGTTTTAATGATGCATATCGTTATGTTTTTGTATAAATGATTTCCACCATAAAATTGTTTCTTCAATTCCTGTATTTAGATCGTATGTTGGTTTCCAGTTTACTTCAGTTTTTAAACGTTCTACATTAACCCCGACAAATAAAGGTTCATCTTTAGAGAAAGGGATTGCACCTAGTTTAATTAAATGTTCTTTTCCTATCTTTTTAGCAATGATAGAAGCTAACTTTTTAATTTGTACAGATTGACCAGAAGCGATATTGATGGTGCCTGTAACGCTGTGTTCTAATATTGTTACGAGAGCGTCAGCGACGTCACTCACATGGAGGAAATCTCTTGATTGTTTTCCATGTGTACATAGTGCTTCCTCGTTTTTTAATAAGGAAGTGATAATGTTAGAAACGAGCCGATTACCTTGTTCGTGAGGTCCATACATATGAAAAATGCGGCCCCAACACATGCTGAGGCCTGTTTGTTGTGCATACGTTTCTAGCCAGGAGTGCAGTGCATTTTTACATAAAGAATACGGGGTTTTATAGGAAAGGAGCGGTGAATCTTCAAATAATACGCCGTTAAACCATTCGTACTCTGCGCCAGTACCTGCAACGACAACACGCTTTCCGCCGCATGTTGTGAAGTGTTGAATCAATGAAATACTAGACTTTAGCCAATAGTAATTATTAATAGATACATAGCATGCTGGTGGCACTGCTTCCCAAGCAAGGTGAATGAGATGGCTAGGCTGAACATCCGAAATGAATTGTTTTACTTCGTCATCGCGAAGCAAGTTTACTTTATGCCAATGGCAAGGGAGGTGAGAGGGGTTATTTTTATTATACGTGGCGTGCACTTCATATCCCTTTTGTATAAGTGAATGTACAACATATTTACCTATCCAGCCACTACCACCTGTTACAACAACTTTCTTCATGGCTCGATCACCTCAATTTCTGGAACCGTCACTAAAAATTTACCGCCCCATTCACGAATGAAAGAGCATTCTTTCATAATTTCGTCTTTCAAATTCCAAGGAAGTATAAGAATGTAATCCGGTTTTGTACGTTTAATTTCTGCTGGAGATTTTATTGGAATACGAGTTCCTGGTAAAAGGAGATTTTGTTTGTGAGGATTTTTATCTACTGTATAAGCTAGAAATTCTTTACCTATCCCGCAATAATTCAAAAGGGTGTTTCCTTTAGCTGGAGCACCGTAACCGATAATTTGTTTGTTTAAAGCTTTCGCTTCAATAAAAAACTTTAAAATATTTATTTTCAATTGTTCGATGCGTTTAGAAAAAAGGAGATAGCAATCTAATGTATCTAACCCGTGGTCGACTTCTTTTTGAATTAATTTTGTAACATTGGAATGGATAGTTGATTGGGCACTTAGATGGTTTACAAAAATCCGTAAGGAACCACCATGCGTTGAAAGTTCTTCTACATCAACAATTTGTAAATGATGATAACTTAAAACTTTTTGAAGGCTTATAAGTGAGAAGTAGGAAAAGTGCTCATGGTAGATAGTATCGAACTGTTTAAAGGATATGAGGTTTAATAAGTGTGGGAATTCAATTGTTATCGTGCCATCTTGTTTTAATAACGTTTTTAAACCGGCAACAAAATCATGCAAGTTTGGAACATGTGCTAATACGTTATTTGCGACGATTAAATCAGCTTGTGGCAATTTTTTTGCTAAGTCATTACTGAAAAAATTTACATGAGTAGGAATTCCTTTTTTGATAGCAATTTCTGCTACGTTTTTCGCGGGTTCAATTCCCAATGTCTCGATATTTTCTTTTTTAAAGTATTGTAATAAGTACCCATCGTTACTTGCGATTTCAATCACTTTTGAATGTTTCGTTAAGTTGAAACGCTTAATCGCCATTTCTACATATTGTTTAGCGTGTAGTAGCCAACTTGAGGAGTAAGAGCTGAAGTATAAATAGTTATGAAAAATATTTTGTGGGGATTCAAATTCATCTAGCTGGACGAGTAAACAAGAGTTACAAACAAATGTGTGCAGCGGATAAAAAGGTTCCATTTTATATGAGCTTTCAGGAGCTACAAATGAATTAGCAAGAGGGGAAACGCCCAAATCTAAAAAAGTGTTGGTTAGTAATGAGTGGCAAAAACGGCATTTTTTCTGTTCCATTTTATAGCCCCCTTATAAATTTTTGAATGCATCGATTTGTTGTCGTGTGAAAGATTCTATATTTTCACCAGATGCATATTTTTTGTACCAATCAACAGTCCAAGCGATAGCATCATCTGTTGATAACTTAGGAGTCCAGCCGAGTTTGTTTACTGCTTTTGTACTATCGAGTGTTAAAACAGGTGATTCATAAGGAGTATTTGTAGAGGAGGAAATGATTGTTAGTGGGTTATTCCATAATTTTATTACAGATTCAATGACATCATGAACGGTTCTGTTAGGTTCATTCATTGGGCCGAAATTCCACGCTTCTGCATATTTAGCATCATTCCAAAGTTTCTCAGCTAAAAGGATATAGCCATGTAAAGGATCTAAAACATGTTGCCACGGACGGACGGCATATTTGTTTCGAATACACAAAGTATGATTGTGCAAATATGCCCGAATGATATCAGGGAATAATCGGTCTTCTGCCCAATCACCACCGCCGATGACGTTACCAGCTCTGACTGAGGCGAGTTTCTGGGTATTAGTGCGGAAGAATGATTTTTGATAGGATGTTGCCACTATTTCAGCGCAAGCTTTACTAGCGCTATAAGGGTCGAAACCTCCTAGTCGGTCATTTTCCACGAACGCTCGGTCGCCACTACCGTCATTCTCATAACATTTATCGCTTGTCACATTAATAATGGCACGTACGCTTTCGATGGACTTTGCTGCTTCTAGCACGTGAACAGTACCTAAAACATTCGTTTTGAATGTATCGATAGGGTTTTTGTATGAAGCGGTTACGATTGGCTGAGCTGCTAAATGAAATATTATGTCAGGTTTATGCTGCTTCATGGCATGAAATAAAGAATGGTAATCTGTAATATCGCCTTTCATTGTCGTGCACTCTTTTGCTACGTTACCTTGTTCAAAAGTGTTAGGAATGGATGGGGGATGAGAAGAAAAGCCTACTACTTCTGCACCTAAAGAACTTAAGAAAAGGGTGAGCCAGGAGCCTTTAAATCCAGTATGTCCTGTAATAAATACTTTTTTCTTATTCCAAAAAGATGATGAAGCCATATTACCAAACCTTCCACGGAGCGTTATTACTTTCCCATAGCTCGACTAATTTATTTTTATCGCGCAATGTATCCATCGGATGCCAAAAACCAGAATGTTGATATGCGGCCAATTCATTTTTGTTTACTAACTGAACTAAAGTGTCTGTTTCAAAAACAGACTTATCTCCACTAATGTAATTGAAAACTTCAGGATTTAAAACGAAAAATCCACCGTTAACCCATCCGCCATCACCTAATGGTTTTTCTTGAAAAGATGTTACAGACTGTTTATCTAATATGAGAGAACCGAATCTACCAGGAGGTTGTACGGCAGTAACAGTAGCCATTTTTCCATGTTTTTTATGGAATGTAATAAGTTCTTTTATATTTACATTACTTAATCCATCACCATAAGTGAGGCAGAAAGGTTCGTCTCCGACATAATTTTGAATCTTTTTCACTCGGCCACCCGTTTCGGTATTTACACCAGTATCGATTAGTGTAACTTTCCATGGTTCTACACGATGAGAATGGCTAGTAATTGTATTATCGTTTAACTGTATTGTGAAATCAGACATGTGTAAGTTGTAATTTAGAAAGAACTCTTTAATTGCATATCCTTTATAGCCTAAGCAAATAATAAACTCAGTAATCCCGTAATGACTATACAAACTCATAATGTGCCATAGAATGGGTTTTGTTCCAATTTCAATCATAGGTTTCGGTTTTAAATGTGTTTCTTCCCCAATTCTTGTACCGTACCCACCAGCAAGAATAACAGCTTTCATTTTTTCCTCCTAAAATAAAAATTTATTATTTATACAGTATTCATGTTTTATGCAAATGAGATTGTTTTTGATTAAGTGAATGAAAATGTTTGAGGTGATGACGATGCAGAAAATATTACGGTTTGAATTTTGGAAATAATTTTTGATATTCAGGGTTATGACGGAGGTCTTGTGTTAGGTTACTAAGCTCTAAAAAACGTATGTCCAGTACTTCAGGAGATTGACCGTAATGTGTTTGAAGTCCCATTTGAACACCCCTTTTTGAAAGGGTAGGTGTAATTTGTAATTTTCTTGCTTTTGATTGTTCATTCCAAGGGCTAAAATAAAATTTTAAAATAAATGAAGGATAGTCATAAATTATATATCCGTGCCGCGAATGATGTCTACCAGGTAAATATGCACCGTCTAGATGATTGTGAATAAATCTCCAAGCACATCCGAGATTTGGGTTATAAGGGAAGACACCGTGGTATCGCTGTTCTACTAAGGGGATAGAATATCTAGGCTTTGAATAATTATAATTATGATTATCTATCATTAAAATCATTCTAATCGCATACATGTTTTGGCCTAGTGTATGAAGAGATGAAAAAAATTCTTCAGTATTATTACAACAAAAGAATTCAGTAGTATTTAAAACGATTTTCCAACCTGAAACTTCTCTTTCAATTTCCATCACTTCAATATCAGTATTAGTTGGATCAAACTCAAGAAATCTTGAATTTCGTACTTCCCAGTGGGGTGCTAATAGTTTACAAATCTCTACGGAACGATCTGTAGACCCTCTATTAACTAAAATGCCGTGATCGAATATTTTCGTGTGATGCATAAGCCACCATGGAAGTAGGTATTCTTCATTATAAAAATGAGAAATGATTGTCTTTTTCATATTAATTCCCTCCTATACAAGCAATCATTATTAGTAGGATATGCTTTTAAATAAGAAAGGTTAAAAGTGGCAGACAATGTAGTGATTAGGTAGTAGTTTAGTAATTTTATTGTATAAGTGTAGATTACTCGTATTGAATCATCATAGGAGGAGATTGGGATTTTGTATAAATTGTGAATAATAAACCGTCACGTTTGACTGTACAGTTTATGTATTGTATGATGTAAGTAATATAAACAAGGGGGGAAGATCGTTGGGAAGGTGTATCGAATCGGACAGTTGGCTCTCATGGCTCACGTGTCGAAACGAACGATTGATTATTATACGAATCTAGGTATCTTAAAAGCGGAGCGATCTCAATCTAATTATCGCTATTACGACGAAACAGCATTTGAGACATTACAATTTATTGAGAAGTGCAAAGAAATGCATATGCCGCTTTGTGAGATTAAAGAGAAAATCGAGGAGAAGAAGAAGCTGCTCGGTATCAATGAACACGTTTCGAAACAAGTGAATGAAGTGACAGACCATATTCATCAATTAGAAGTGGAGCTTACTGAGTTAAAGCCGCTTTTAGATGGATTGACTGATTCACAACGTGAAAAAATATCGAAATCTTTATCTGGTCAAACGACAGCTTTAATACAGACACTTGCTCTATTATTATAGAATAAGTGAAATCCGACCTCTTTAATTTTTGTATCGGGCTATGTTTTCTAACGAACAAATAAGAAAACATTATAGTATACAGGAGGTGGACACCTTAGTTTTTTAACTAAGGGGATTCATTGGAAATATTTAATTTAGTCATGGTTGCGATTTTAATCGCATTTACTGGATTTTTCGTAGCAGCAGAGTTTGCGATTGTAAAGATACGTTCAAGTCGTATCGATCAGCTTGTTGCGGAAGGAAAACGCGGTGCTTTAGCAGCGAAAAAAGTAACAACAAATTTAGATGAATATTTATCTGCTTGTCAATTAGGTATTACAGTTACAGCTATGGGATTAGGTTGGTTAGGTGAACCGACAATTGAAAAGTTATTACACCCGTTATTTGAGAAATGGAACTTAAATCCTTCTATTTCATCAGTATTAACATTTGGTCTTGCTTTTATGATTATGACGTATTTACACGTTGTAGTAGGGGAATTAGCTCCGAAAACGATGGCAATTCAAAAGGCTGAAAGGGTAACGTTATTATTGGCAGGTCCATTAATGATGTTCTATAAAGTAATGTATCCATTTATTTGGGTATTGAACGGTTCAGCTCGTGTGATAACTGGTTTATTCGGTTTAAAGCCAGCTTCAGAACATGAAGTAGCTCATACAGAAGAAGAATTACGTCTTATCCTTTCAGATAGCTATGAAAGTGGCGAAATTAATCAAGCTGAATACAAGTATGTAAATAACATTTTTGAATTTGATAATCGTATTGCAAAAGAGATTATGGTACCGCGAACAGAAATCGTTGGTTTCTACCTGGAAGATTCAGTAGAAGAACACATGAAAGTGATCCAAAATGAGCGATACACACGTTATCCGATTTTTGGAGAAGATAAAGATGATATTATCGGTATGGTCAACGTAAAAGATTTCTTTATTCGATATATGACCGAGGATCAAAAAGATTTATCATCTATTCGCTCGTATATGCGTCCGATTATTGAAGTGATGGAAACGACTCCAATTCACGATTTATTACTTCAAATGCAGAAGAAGCGAATTCCGATGGCTGTTTTATATGATGAGTACGGAGGAACAGCCGGAATTGTAACGCTTGAAGATATCTTGGAGGAAATCGTCGGCGAAATTCGTGACGAATATGATGAAGATGAAGCACCGCCAATTCAACATGTGAACGAGCAACATATCATTGTTGATGGAAAAGTGCTTATCTCAGAAGTGAAAGATTTATTTGGATTACACATCGAAGAAGATGATGTGGATACAATCGGTGGATGGATTATGATGCAAAATCATGAAATCGAAGAAGGACAACACGTTGAGGCGGAAGGTTATGAATTTAAAGTGTTAGAAAAAGACGCTTACCAAATTAAACGTGTTGAAATTCGTAAGATGGAACAAGAACAAGAAGAAGAAGAGAAAGCAGCAACTGTGTAAGTTGCTGCTTTTCTTCTAAAGTACAAAAAATGAGAACTTAGGAGCGGATATTTTGATTCAAGAAGCCTTACGTGTATATCGATTACAATTGTATGTGATCTTTAGTGGTTTACTACTTATGTGGACGATTACTCCGTTTGGAAAACAAGTGACAGGGTTCGGTATTGGATTAGCAGTAAGCGCCTATTGTCTTTGGTTATTAGCTCGCAGAGTGGAGAAACTCGGAAAAAGTATCGTAATGAAGGAAAAGGCTCCTGGATTAGGAGTTTTAAACCGATTTGCAGCTGCTATTTTAGGAGCTATCATCATGTATGAAATTGAGCATGAAATGGAAATGTGGGCATTCGGTACAGGTATTTTAGGTGGTCACTTTTTAATGATTGCAAATTTAGCGTATGCAAATATGCAGTTAGTGAAAGAAGAAGAGAAGCAAAGAGAACATGCTTCGAAAAACATAGAGCTATGATGAAAGGGACCTAATCAGGTTCCTTTTTTAGTTTAGCGATATGATACAAGTAATCAAATTAATGACAAATATAATACGCTTCTTTTTTGTGTTTTTCAATAGTATGAAAAATAATAAAAAAATTTTAAAAAACCCATCGATTTCTAAAGGTTATGTATGTTATTATGACAAAAGACTTTTTGAAAGAGGTGGATACCAATGTTACAAGCGCTACTTATTTTTGTGCTTCAAATTATTTACGTTCCAATATTAACAATCCGTACGATTTTGCTTGTAAAGAATCAAACAAGATCCGCTGCTGGTGTTGGATTGTTAGAAGGAGCTATTTACATTGTCAGTTTAGGTATTGTGTTTCAAGATTTATCAAATTGGATGAACATCGTTGCCTATGTCATTGGCTTTAGTGCAGGACTGTTATTAGGCGGTTATATAGAGAATAAATTAGCAATTGGTTATATTACGTATCAAGTTAGTTTACTAGACCGTTGTAATGAATTAGTAGATGAATTACGTCACTCTGGATTTGGCGTTACAGTATTTGAGGGCGAAGGTATTAATTCTATACGTTATCGCTTAGATATCGTTGCAAAGCGTTCTAGAGAGAAAGAACTTTTGGAAATCATTAATGAAATTGCACCGAAAGCGTTTATGTCTTCGTATGAAATTCGCTCGTTTAAGGGTGGATATTTAACGAAGGCGATGAAGAAAAGAGCGTTAATGAAAAAGAAAGATGAACATGCATCGTAAAAAAAGAGGAGTAGTGCTGCATTAAAAGTGCAGTATAAGTCCAAATGTAAAAGAGAGGAATCTATTTTGATGTAGATTTCTCTCTTTTTTTATGAAAAATATTCATCTATTAATTCAAAAAAACTAAATCGTATAATTATTTTTTTTACTCATTCTCAAATTAATGATTAGCCATATAATTTGAAAAAATACCGGTATGATAAACGCAATTAATAAAACGATAAGTGATATTGATTTAATTTCAGGTGTTTGAATAACACCAGCCCCATCAACATCTCGTAGCCAAATAATAGCGGCCCATATTCCAAAAACGATAATCCAAAATATGTTACCAATCCACCAAGAAATCCATCGTTTTTTCATGTTAGCACCCCCTACATTTATCTACTGTTAAAAGTATATTTTCGTTCGTTACATTTATAATGAAACAACTTTAAAATCAGTTTTTAACTGTATATCTAACTTGTTTGAAGGTTACCATTTCTCCATCATCATTATCATCTTTCGTTTGGAAAAGTTGAACTTTTGGTTTGTAGTCTGTCCTATGAGAGTGTTCGATATCTTTAATGTTAAGCTTGTAGGATTCACCATTTTTTAGTTTTTGTTCCAATACTTTTTTATTAGCAACATAAATAAAAGTTACTTTATTTTCATCAATTCCCTCTGTCTTAATTTCTAACTCATTATCTTTTGCTGTGATCGTTGGTGTTAATAATTCCATACTGCCTTTCCCGCTTTCTAAAGAATTCTCTGCTATAGTTGAACATCCTGATAGTATGATTCCGGTGAATAGAAGAACAAGTAATTTCCTTTTCATAACATCCCCTCCGATTCTATGTGATTTTTGATTTTGGCATTGTTAGACTACTAGTGTGGAGCGTAAATGTTTAGCTAGTACTCTTTTTATTGTACCATAATATGTAAATTAAAAAAGGCTGTATATCCAATGTAAGAGAGACTGAAAAATTTACTTATTGTTGTAAATTCGTGTGTTTTAGCTTCTAGTTCAATCGAAATGTAGACAGGATAAAGAAATTTTTTATAGAAATTTCAATTTTTACATCTTAAAATAATGATAAAGCGTAGATGAATTTATTCACTTCGGAGGTAGTTATTTGAACATTAACGAGAAGGCAATTGAAATGTTTGAACAAAATAAATATGAGGAAGCAATGGAACTGTTTCAACAAGCAGTACATGAATCTAGAGACGTACAATCTCTCAATAATCTGGCTTGGATGTACTTCTATGAGGAAGAGAATGATGATAAAGCTCTTGAATTAATAAGAGAAATTGTTAAGTTGAATCCTTCTTCATACTTTCCTTATAACATCTTAGGGGACATTTACATGAAACAAGAAAAATGGACAGAAGCGAAAGAAGTATTACAAAAATCTATTTCGATTCAACCATCGGATGAAGCATATCATAATGTAGCTGTAGCTCATTATAACCTTGGAGAGCTGGAAAAAGCTTCGGAATTTTTTTTACGAGTTGCAGGGGATTCGGACTATATCATGTATAGCTATGTAAAATGTTTAATTGATTTAGAACGAACGACAGAAGCAAAAGAGAAGTTAGATACTTTTAACAGGGAATCTGATAATTTTTTAGGGGAAATTAATGTAGCAGATTTATATGTTGAATTGAATTGCTATAAAGAAGCAATTGAATGGTTCGAAAAGGGATATAAAGAATGCTGGAAAAGTCCTAATTGGATTGGTAGATTTGTGTATGCTCTATATAAAACGAATAATTTCTCCCGTATAAATGAAGTTATACGGGAATCTATCGAAGCGAAAACAGCAGAAATAGAAGATGTTCAGAATGAAGAAGTAGAAGAAAATTGGACAGAAAATGATAAGAAAGAGTTAATTGAGGAATATACAGAAGAGAATAATTGTTATAAAACAATGGTAGAACGTATCAAATCTGGATATGTTCCAGGGTTAGAATTTGAAACGGATTTTATAGGTGGGTGCTATTTGTTTGGTTGTAAAAGGCATAATCATCTTGAATATGAACAATAAAAAGATTCGACTGTCACATATGATGGTCGAATCTTTTTCGTTATAGGTCGCTTGTATTACATAGGTGTATATCCTCTTTAGAGGCCACTTTTTTTATATTCAAAATATGTAGTGAAATAAAACCAATAAGTCCTATTCCGCCAAAAATAAGCCATGGTGTATACATTCCGCTTAAGTTGGATGTAAAAGATGTACCGGTATAATTACCAATGATAAAACCAAATGCGAGTGATAGTTGATAAAATCCGAAGAAAGTGGCTGTATATGATTCATTACTGTAATTTGCAATAGCGATATCAGCGTTAGGTAATACGAGTGTTTCACCGATTGTAAATAAAATTACACAAATAAAGAGCCAATATGGGTGTTGAAATAAAGGAATGAGTAAAAAGGAAATACTCATTAATAAAACACCGTATTTAATAATCGAAAGTGTGTTGTATTTGTGGAATAATTTTCGGAATAATACCATAAATATGACGCCTGTTATCGCATTTATCGTAATAACGAGTGTAGCAAGTTGATTGCTATTACTAATGTTTTTCATATGAAGTGGAAGTGCGACAGTAAGCTGAGTAAACATAATATAGAAGAAAATCATGATAAAGGAAAACAGAAGGAAAGATTTGTTTTGTAAGATGACCTGTATTCCTAATGTAATAGACGTGTTTTCAGTAGTGACTTGGAAGTGATTTTTAAGTAAGTAAAAAATAAAAGCAAATAACAGCATAAGAGATCCTGTTAGAGAGAAAGCGTAGAGTGGATCGAGTAAGAGTAAGAATCCTCCTGCAATTGGTCCGATTATTGCACCGCAATTAAAGCTAAGGTTTAAATATGTAAATAAATTTTTTCTCAAATGAGCTGGCTGTGAGCCAAATATAGCGCGAGCGGCAGGTTCGTAAAATGCAGTTCCGAAGCCAATAAGTGCAGAAGAAATAGAAATTGTATAGAAATCAGAGCATATTCCTAAAGCGATAAATCCGACTCCTCTTAAAAATAATCCGGCTATCATCATAATGATATAGCCTATTTTGTCAGCAATTAACCCTGAGAATAATGGGATAACTCGTGATGTAATTGTCATAATCGTCAACACTGTTCCTACTTGGACAGCAGAAAAATGAAGAAAGGTTAATAGATAAATAGCTAAAAATGCGTATACTGCAAAATACCCAAAAGACATAAAAAATGAAGAAATAAGCATGAAACGTATCGGTGTTGAGAAACCTTTCATAGAAATCCTCCTAATTATGTAACCAGTAAAATTATTTGATGGTTAACTATTTTATACTATAATTATACATAAAGTCAGAAAAAAGTAAATTTTAAGAAGAAGGTGGATCGAATTGAATCAAAACGCTCCAAATGAACTAGAATATATTCGGGAATTTTTAAATACATGGAGAATACCAAACGATACGAGAGAGCCAATTGATTTGCTGCAAACAAAAGAAGATATAAAGCTCTTTATGAAAGAATATTTTGATGAAGAGTTTCCATTTCATAGGATAGAGGAATTAAGAGGTTTTCGAGAAGATATTCGGATGACAATTGAAGGCAAAGGATCATTGCAAAAATGGTTAGAGAAATACCCATTTCATGTACATATAAAGGATGATATGAAAGGTATTACATATGAACCAGTATATGAAAAGAATGTGTATACAAAAGTGTTAAGCATTGTATTAATGTCAATTCAAGAAAATGTGTGGGGAAGGTTAAAAGCATGTCCAGATTGCCGCTGGGTATTTTATGATCATTCGCGTAATGGAAGTAAAAGATGGTGCGGTATGTATGCTGGAGAAGAAGGAGGAAGAGCGTGCGGTACAATTGCAAAAGTGAAAAATTACCGAGCGAAGAGAAAAGGAAGAACGGGTTATGATGTGTAATTAATAGTGGGGAAGAAAATGGATGGGGGAATGTAGCATATGAAAGGTACACAAATGTTAGCTTTAAATAAAAAGTGTTGGGATACAGTTGCACCTTATTTCTTTCAAGTGGATTGTTTACCGAAATATGGTCCTTATACGGCGTCTGAAGATGAGATTCATTTGTTCGATTCAATTAAAGATAAAAAGGTACTTGATATTGGATGTGGAAGTGGGCATTCGCTGAAATATATGGGGGAACATGGAGCAGAGGAAGTATGGGGCCTGGATCTTTCAAGTGAACAAATTAAAATAGCGAATGAAACGTTAAAGAGTTGGAATCCAAAGTTAATATGTGGAGCAATGGAAGAAGAAGGGGATATACCGAAAGATTATTTTGATATTGTATACTCCATTTATGCATTAGGCTGGACTTCGGATTTAAGAAAAACGTTGGAATTGATTTATTCGTATGTAAAGCCAGGAGGAAGTTTTATTTTTAGCTGGGAGCATCCCATATATTCAAACTTACAGTATGGTACAGAAGAAGTTGCTATAAAGTCTTCTTATCATGAGGAAACGCCCATTACGTTTGAAACATTTAAAGGAGAAAATGTACAAGCGACATTATATAAGAGAAAAATAAGTACATACATAAATGAGTTAAATAGAGCGGGATTTAAAATTGAGAGAATAGAAGAGCCTGAACCATCAAGCTCGTTTGATGGAGAACTAGCTGAGCCGTCTACGAAGTATTATTCTTTATATAAAGCTAGAATGGTGCCGACTACTTTTATTATTAAAGCTAGAAAGTAAAGTGTTTTTATAAAAGAAGCCTATGATTTCAAATAGATGAAATCATAGGCTTCTTTATTTTAAAAAAATGAGGTCAAAGGTGTACTTTTCTTATAAAAATGCATTTCATATAAAAGGTGTAATTATTTTGGGGAAGGGGGATTGTTGTGCGTCATCATAGAAAGTGCAAAAAATTTGGAGTGGCACTGCCTCTTCCGCTTATAGGAGCAACGGGTCCGACAGGTAATAGTGGTCCAATCGGTCCAACTGGAGGGCATGAAGGTCCTGTTGGTCCTACAGGGGTGACTGGACCGACGGGAGCAACTGGGCCCCAAGGTCTTCAAGGTATCAGGGGAATACAAGGTCCCCGAGGGACAACAGGAGCACAAGGAATACAAGGGGTTATTGGTGATACAGGAGAGCAAGGTATAACTGGCCCAACTGGTCTCCAAGGTGCTCAAGGATTAATTGGTAACCAAGGTCTAATTGGTGATATTGGAGCACAAGGATTAGAAGGAATACAAGGAGCTACGGGTCCTGCTGGTAGTCAAGGTATACAAGGCATACAAGGAATACAAGGGGAAATAGGTGAGCGAGGACAAACAGGGGCACAAGGAATGCAGGGAGAGAGAGGCATAACTGGAGTCTCGGGTATAACTGGTCCACAAGGCCCTCAAGGTGTTCAAGGAATACAAGGAGAGCAAGGGGCTATTGGTATACAAGGGGAAGACGGCTTCCAAGGTATACAAGGAATTACTGGAGAAGAAGGCCCACAAGGAGCTCAAGGAATACAAGGTGAAGTGGGTCCAACTGGTTCTACTGGAATGCAAGGTGCCCAAGGTATAAGTGGAATAAAGGGGATAACAGGTGTAATAGGTTTACAAGGACCACAAGGTGTGCAAGGAATACAAGGTATAACGGGAGCAACAGGTTTTCAAGGGATAAAGGGAATAAGAGGTATAACAGGAGCGACGGGTAGTATTGGCACTCAAGGCTCAGAAGGACCACCGGGCGGTCCGACGGGAGTGACCGGTCCAATTGGCCCTTCTAGTGGGGTGACTGGACCAGCTGGCCCACCTGGTCCACCAGGAGGTCCAACAGGTCCAACGGGTGTGACCGGTTCAACAGGTGTAAGCGGAGGGATAGGACCAATTGGAGCGCAAGGAGTGCAAGGTATAACAGGTCCAACAGGTTCTCAAGGTGTAAGGGGAGCGCAAGGTTCCCAAGGTGTAGTTGGAGCAGTTGGAGTACAAGGAGCACAAGGTCCTCAAGGTAACCAAGGTATAACAGGTCCAACTGGTGCAGAAGGTTCTCAAGGAATACAAGGTCCGCTGGGAGTAACAGGTCCAACTGGTGCGGAAGGTCCTAAAGGTATTCAAGGTATACAAGGTGTGATAGGTCCAACAGGTGCACAAGGAATGGTGGGAATACAAGGGATAGCTGGTCCAGTTGGTGTTACAGGAGCGGAAGGAGCTCAAGGAACACAAGGAATCCGAGGAGCAACTGGTCCTGCTGGAGCACAAGGTATACAAGGAGTTCAAGGAATTCAAGGGGAAACAGGAGCAGCTGGAACACAAGGTCCTCAAGGTGTTCAAGGGATACAAGGGACTACCGGATTGACAGGTACACAAGGTGCCCAAGGTCCTCAAGGAGTGCAAGGAATAATAGGACCGACTGGAGCTATTGGTTTGCAAGGTCCTCAAGGATTACAAGGAATAACGGGTCCAACAGGAGCGCAAGGAGTGCAAGGAATACAAGGAGTGCAAGGAATTATCGGCCCAACAGGTGCACAAGGAATTAGAGGTCCCCAAGGAAATACAGGGGAAGTCGGTATAACAGGCTCACAAGGAGTCCAAGGAGCGCAAGGTAGTCAAGGCCCACAAGGCCCACAAGGAAATGTTGGAATTACAGGAGCAACGGGCGAAACTGGAGCCACAGGAGCAACTGGGGCAACTGGACTACAAGGTGTGCAAGGTGTTCAAGGGATTACGGGAATACAAGGAATAACGGGAACGACAGGCAATACAGGTGCAACGGGTCCGCAAGGAATACAAGGTATACAAGGGATTCAAGGGTTGCAAGGCCCAATTGGAGCAAGTGGGGTGACAGGTGCTAGTGGTAGTATAGGCCCAGTTGGAGCACAAGGTAGTCAGGGCCCAAGTGGCGTGGTGGGACCGACAGGAGCAACTGGTAGTGCAGGTTCAATAGGTTTCTTGGGAATAGCGGGAGCGACAGGAGCGACTGGCTTACCTAGCGGGGGAGGTTATTTCTTTTCTACTTCAACGAGTATAATTGCAGCGAATGCGTTAATACCAATTAATTCTGGATCTACAGTTTTTGGTTCTGATGTCAGTTTAACAAATGCAACAACTGTAACGTTAAGTACGCCGGGAATTTATTTAGTAAGCTATTATTTTCAAGGCGATCCAACTGCCGGAAATGAAACAATTTCAGTGAGGCTTACTTTAAATGGAATACAAGTCGCAGGGAGTTTTATTTTTTATGTTACAGGAGGTACTTTTATATTAGAACCAGCAGTTTCGAATACGATGGTCATTGAAGTTACTTCTTCAAATGCATCTTTGTCTTTACAAAATGGTCCGTTAGCTATCGGGCATGTAACGACATTATCTGGTGTGATAACAGCTAGTTTAAATGTATTAAAAATAGTTTGATACGTTAGTTATAACGGGGGAGATGCTTGTGAAGAATCAAGATAAGTGTAGTAAGTTTCAAGCACCTATTCCTTTTCCACCGCCAGGTATTACGGGGCCCACTGGTCCAACCGGTCCAACTGGTGCTTTAGGTGGACCAACTGGACCGCAAGGAATACAAGGCGTACAAGGTCCAATCGGTCCAACCGGCCCACAAGGAATACAAGGAGTGCAAGGCCCAGAAGGTCCAACCGGTCCAACTGGTGCAACAGGCCCGCAAGGGATTCAGGGAATACAAGGGATACAAGGTCCAACCGGTCCACAGGGAATTCAAGGTCTGCAAGGAATTCAAGGTCCGATTGGTCCAACAGGCCCGACTGGACCTCAAGGCATACAAGGTATAACTGGCTCGACGGGTCCAACCGGTGCAACTGGTGCAACAGGTCCGACGGGAGTAACAGGCCCTCAAGGTCCTCAAGGAATCCAAGGTCCACAAGGAGTAACAGGCCCAACAGGAGCGACCGGCTCTACGGGAGTAACAGGTCCACAAGGAATCCAAGGAATCCAAGGTTCGCAAGGGATAACGGGTCCAACGGGAGCAACCGGAGTGACTGGAATAATAGGCCCACAAGGAATCCAAGGAATTCAAGGCCCACAAGGTGTGACGGGAGCAACCGGCGCAACAGGAGCGACAGGAGTGACTGGTGCAACTGGACCAACCGGAATCCAAGGCATACAAGGAATAACTGGAGCAACAGGGGTAACGGGGGTAACGGGCCCAACAGGAGCAACAGGTCCAACTGGCTTGACAGGAGCAACAGGATCATCTGCTATATCGACAGGTGGTGGCTATTTCTTCTCTACATCAACAAGTGCAATTGCGGCAAATGCTACCATCCCAATTAATTCTGGATCCACTGTATATGGAACTGGTGTATCGTTAACTAGTGCAACAACTGTCACGGTATCCACGCCAGGAATATATTTAGTAAGTTATTATTTTCAAGCGGATGCAACTGGTGGGAATGAAACGGTGTCTGTAAGATTACTATTAAACGGAACACAAGTAGCAGGGAGCTTTATACTAAATGTAACGACATCGACTGTAGTGTTAGAACCTGCTATTTCCAATACGTTACTAGTCAATGTAACAAGTGCAAATTCAACATTAGTGTTACAAAATGGTCCATTAGGTGCAGGGCATGTGACCACTATAGCAGGTGCGATTACAGCAAGTTTAAATGTAGTGAGAATTTTATAAAGAATATAAAAAACACAAGGAATGTCTTTGTAAGACACACCTTGTGTTTTTTAATATTAAATAAACATTTTCTTCATCTTTTCGGTTGGAAAATATGCTGAAAGAAGTATTTGTGATGTAAGTTATCTACAACTTTATTTGCTTGATATGTGCGTTGTTTTTCAATTCGGAGTCTTTGCTCCATCATTTTAATTGCGTGATCAGATAAACGTAACATAATACATTCTCCTTTTCTATAAATATAGGTGACTATTTGATATCGATCCCATATTTATAATTAAGGAGGCAAAATGTGTAACATAGGCAAAAAGCACCTTCCTCTCCCATTACGCTTACGAGGTTAGCTGTCGGACTCGGGAAGTGAGAGTTTCCCTACTTAAAAAAGATTCGCCCCAAGTAGCATAGCTACAAAAATGGTTCCCCCGCTCCAAAATTTGGACTCAGCAAAAGGTTTTATAAAGTAAAAAATAACATAAAGGAGCGAACAAGTCAAATTATTTTGTGTATTCTGTCTTTTTTAATTGCGTAAGAATCATACCGTCAGGAAGTATTGTATCTGATACTGTAATGAATCCGTGTTTTTTATATAAAGTAATAGCAGGGGTATTCGCTTTACCTGTTTGTACAATGTATGTCATTGAAGAGGGAAACATGTTAAATATATAAATTAGGAGTTTCGTTGCGATTCCTTTTTGAAAAAAATCGGGGGATACAACTAACCTGTGGATATCGATTAGTTTTTCTTCTTGTACAAAAGAAATAAAACCGACAAGTTTATTTTCAGAAAAATATCCATAGAATGTTTCAACACAACTTTGAATATCGTTTACAGTATCATATAAACGAGGTATGGCAGTGCTATTTAAGTAGTCTGCTTCAACTTTATAAGCTGGAATTTGAACCTGTAAAATGGATGTTGCTACTTCAAAAGAACTGGAATTTAACTTAAGAATCATAGATAATGAAGCCTCCTTTAAATATGGTATATGAATATAATTGCTTTATGGGTGAGTTTGACAATATTTTTCTTTTTTGCATATAATATATGTATCTCCATATGTAAAATAGTAGTAAATATATTTCTATAGTGAAATATGATTAGCAATGATAAATACATATGTTTGTATTAAATCATACAAACTATAATAGAAATGGAGGGCTAAAAATGGGATGGATTATCACATTAATAGTTGGTGCTATTATAGGTGCAATTGCTAGTTCTATAACGGGTAAAAATTTCCCGGGTGGTATGTTCGGAAATATTATCGCAGGTTTATTAGGTGCTTCGTTAGGTGGTAGATTATTTGGATCCTTTGGGCCATCATTTGGTGGGATTCATGTCGTGCCAGCATTATTAGGTGCAATCGTGTTAATTTTTATTGTATCATTTGTAGTGAAAGCTGCAAAGAAATAGATATATAGATTATGATGAAGAGCCCTGAATAAGGGCTTTTCATCATTCGAAGAGGTGGTTTCATTGGAGAAAATAAATATAAGAAAAAGAGATAAGTTAAGAAAGTTTTTTAGAGAACAAAATTATTTGGCGGTATTACTTGGATTTGCGTTATTGTTCATTAATATTTTATTGCTAACAAAAATATCATTTGTTTTTACACCGTTTATCGTATTTTTAAAAACAATTTTCTTCCCAGTACTATTAGCAGGCGTACTATTCTATATTTTACATCCATTCGTTTCGCTTTTAGAAAAGAAAGGTGTTTCAAGAATCGTATCGATAGCTTCTATATATTTAATCGTACTAGGATTATTTGTATTTTTAGTTGTAACGGTTATCCCTATTATTAAAGATCAAATTGATGCATTAATTGATAACTTACCGTATTTTGGCCATGAGATTGAACAAGCAGCACGTAGATTCGGGGAAAGTAATTTACTCGGTAAAATTCAGGAGAATTTAAATATTAATGTTGCGAATATGGTAAAAGACTATACAGTTGATTTTACAAAGTCATTATCATCAGTAACTGGGAATGTAACTGGATTTTTGAGTACTATTACAGAGGTTGTTTTAACATTTGTAATGGTTCCATTTATATTGTTCTATCTTTTAAAAGATGGCGAACAATTGCCGAATCACTTCTTAAAGTTTATTTCAGAGCAAAGACAACCAGCAGCAATGAGAATACTAGATGATATGCATTATGCAATTAGCTCATATATTAGAGGGCAAATTATCGTTAGCTTGTTTATCGGTATTATGCTATTAATTGGTTACCTTATTATCGGTATTAAATATGCGGTACTACTTGCAATTTTAGCGATGATTGTAAATATCGTTCCGTACGTAGGACCAATTATCGCCATTACACCAGCGTTAATTATCGCATTTATCGACTCGCCAGCAATGGTGTTAAAAGTAATTATCGTTATGATGGTTGTACAATTAGCAGAAGGTAAATTTATTTCTCCGCAAGTTATGGGGAAAAAGTTAGACATTCATCCGATTACTATCATCTTTATCATTTTAACTGCCGGAAACTTATTCGGGATTATGGGCATTATTTTAGCCATTCCAGGATATGCGATATTGAAAGTATTAGTTACGCACGGTTATAGATTTGTTAAGTTGAATACGTGAAAAAAGCGCTAAAACAGTATTATCTGTTTTAGCGCTTTTTTATTAACAATTCATTTGCATATTGGCGTGCCCATTGATCCGCCTCTAATATAGCATCTAGTGAAGGATCTTTTACGTTATGATGAGCTTCAACTGTTTTGTAAATTGTTTTTTCAATATCGAAAAAGGCAATTTCATTTTTTAAGAATAGTGCATTCGCAATTTCATTTGCTGCATTTAATACAGCGGGAGTAGTACCACCGATTTTGCCACATTCATATGCGTATTGTAGACAAGGGAACTTCTCTAAATTTGGTTTTTCAAAATGTAAACTACCGATTTCTAATAAATTTAGTTTTTCATAGGAAGAAGGTAGCCGAGTAGGATAGTGAAACGCATATTGAATCGGCATTCTCATATCAGGAGCACCGAGCTGTGCCATAACTGATCCATCAATAAATTCTACTAAAGAATGAATGATACTTTCTTTATGAATCATTACATCAATTTTTTCATATGGAATATCAAATAGCCATCTCGCTTCCATTACTTCGAACCCTTTATTCATTAATGTGGCAGAATCAATCGTTAGTTTTGCGCCCATTAACCAGTTTGGGTGCTTTAAAGCATCTTTTGCTTGTAATGTTTGCATTTCATCACGTGTTTTATCACGGAATGCACCGCCAGAAGCTGTAACGATTAATTTCTCAATTTCTTTATTATTTTCTCCGTTTAAACATTGGAAAATAGCTGAATGTTCGCTATCTACTGGAATTAAGCGACATCCGTTTTGTTTCGCTAGTTCAGTTACGATATGTCCAGCTGCAACTAACGTTTCTTTATTAGCGATGGCAATATCTTTCTTCGCCTTTAATGCTTCAATCGTTGGAAGTAGTCCGGAAACTCCGACAACAGAACTTAATACAAGATTTGAATCAGGGTGAGTAGCTACCGCAATTAAGCCATCAGTTCCGTATGTGATTTTTGTATTCGCTGAAATACGCGTACGAAGCGTGTCTGCTAAGTCTTTTGTTGCAACGCTTACAATACGAGGTTGAAACGTTTTGATTTGTTGCTCAAGAAGATCAATATTATAATTTGCGCTTAAACCGACGATTTTGAAATGTTCAGGATGAGCTGAAACGACATCTAATGCAGATGTGCCGATGGATCCTGTGGAGCCTAAAATGGATATATATTTTACCATGAAAAAACCTCCAAAGTTGTTTCGAATATTTCTGCAAACCTATATAACATTAGACAATTGAAGTGAAAATTCCTGCTATATAAAATAGAAAATTCGGGTTTGTTTGGAAGTGAAATGTGATAAACTGTAAAAAATAACGAAAAAGCAATGAAAGAGAAGAGTACATATTCGAAACTTTTCAGAGAGCTGATATGTGGTGAGAATCAGTAAGGGATGAATATGGAATGGACTCTGGAGCTTCTAACTGAAATGAGTAGGTTAAAGACGGTTACTTCACGTTATTGAAGTATGAAGTGAGCTAATGATAGCTAATTAAGGTGGTACCGCGGGAGTCTCTCGTCCTTTTTTAAGGATGAGGGGCTCTTTTTATTTTGAGAAAGGAGGAGTTAGTGTGAGTGAAAAAATAATGTTAACAGGAATTAAGCCGACAGGTTATCCGCATTTAGGAAATTATATTGGCGCGATTAAACCTGCATTACAAATGTCAAAGAATAATGAAGGAAAAGCATTGTACTTTATAGCTGATTATCATGCATTAAATGCTGTGCATGATTCAGAAAAGTTCAGCAGTTATACGAAAGAGGTAGCAGCTACTTGGTTATCACTTGGACTTGGAGAAGATGTTATTTTTTATCGACAAACAGAAGTGCCGGAGATTCTAGAATTAGCTTGGATTTTAGCTTGCCTAACGCCGAAAGGTCTTATGAACCGTGCTCATGCGTATAAAGCGAAGGTGGAGCAAAATAAAGAAGCAGGGTTAGAGGTCGATGCGGAAGTGAACATGGGGTTATATACGTACCCGATCTTAATGGCAGCTGACATATTATTATTTCAAGCTACCCATGTACCAGTTGGAAAAGACCAAATTCAGCATATTGAAATCGCACGTGATATTGCGACGTATTTTAATCATACATTTGGCACGACATTTACACTTCCGGAGTATGTCATACAAGAAGAAGGAGCTATTTTACCTGGTCTTGATGGAAGGAAAATGAGTAAAAGTTACGGAAATGTAATCCCATTATTTGCAGAGCAAGAAAAACTACGAAAATTAATATTTAAAATCAAAACAGATTCTTCACTTCCAAATGAACCGAAAGAACTAGAAACCTTATTTACAATTTATAAAGAATTTGCGACAGAAGACGAAGTACAGTCATTACGTGAAAAATATGAGACTGGAATCGGATGGGGCGATGTGAAAAAAGAGTTGTTTCGCGTTGTAGATCGTGAGTTAGCTGGACCTCGTGAAAAGTACGCAATGTATATGAATGAGCCGAATTTATTATATGAGGCGTTAGAAAACGGTGCTGAGAAGGCACGCGCTATTGCAAAGGTAAATTTAGCGGAAATTAAAAAACGGATTGGATTTAAGAGGGAACGTTAAGCGTTCCCTTATTTTTTTTGATAATCTGTAATAATCCTCTCAATAACAGGGGGAAGATTATTAGGTAATTCATCAAGTGAAAAGAAGCGTAGTTCTTTTGATTCACTTTGATCGCATACAAGTTCACCATGAAATTCTCGGCAAATATAAACAACGAGTACACCGTGTACTTGATCGCCGTTTGGATAGATTTGAAAGAAATCTGGTCCAGAGTATGTACGGAATAGTTCTGGATTTTTAATAATAAGTCCAGTTTCTTCGTATACTTCTCGCTTTAAAGCGTCTTCTAATGTTTCGTTATATTCTAAGGCACCGCCAATAATGCCCCAGCGGTTAAAATCTGTACGGAGCTGCAGCAATACTTCATCTTTTTCATTTAATATAATGGCGTGTGATCCTATTAGAATAAGTGGATGATTTCCTACTAGATTTCTCATATCTTCAATATAACCCATGTCATTGCTCCTTGTATTTAATAATAGTTAGGAAGTTCTTTTAACATTCTTTCTGTTTTACGTGCTGTAAAGGCTAAGTTATGGTCATCTTTCGTTCTGAAAAATAATGTGCGTAAAAAGGTTTTAATATTGGCACATAAAATACAATACTCATTAAGCGAAAGGCGTTTTCTAATTTGAGGAAGCCTTTTTATTTTTTTATGAATAATAGAAATTAAATCGTTCTGAGGAAAATCATGATACAGCATTGCTAGTAATGGAGTAACAATGCGTTCATCTTCGTTATTATGAAAAAGGTCAGATGGAATAAAGATTTTATTTAATAAACAATGAATTAATTCTTCGTACCATTCAAAAGTGGTATACGTATTATGAACAATTTCAGTAAAGGCATCAGATACATGAGCAAGACAATGAGCCCATCCTTTATTTTCGATATAGCCCCGAAAATCTGTTTCTAAGTTTGTGTATGTAATGAGTTTATTTTTTATTTCTTCGATATCCTCCTCTGTACAAAAGTAGTGCGAATTAGCGAATTGGAGTATTAACGCAATTAACGAAACAGTGTAAGAACGTGTGAAAACCCCATCTGTATGTGGGGAGTAAATGTCACAATATAAATACTCATCACTTAAACAAGTTTGCAGAAGTAATTTCAGCTGATCGTCCATGAGGAATTCATGATGAATGAAATGCGCAAAACATTTATATATAAGTTGGTAACGAATATAGCTATCAGTCGTTCCGATATACTGAAGCATGTTCAAAGTTAACTCATTTACGTCTATATGTTGCAGTTGCGTATAGTCATTTTGTTGTATAAGCTCTAACTGTTGTTGCAATGCTGTAATATCCACTGGAGAACCTCCTCCGCACTTTAAAGATGCGATCTTTTCTAGTATTCTATATATTCAAGGACAATCCTGCTCATGCAAGGAGAACGATTAGAAATTCGAGTATGATATAGATGAGGGAAGAATATGACGACGATAGAACAGTTAGAAAAACATTTTAAAATAAGAAGAAGTGCTTCTTCTATTATGATAAAAGAAAATAATGCAGAGATTTTTACAGAAGAGCAATTAGAGGAAATGATGCAATATTGCGTTGCTGAAGCTAAAAAAGATGGATTAGAAAAACTACATTTTGAAATCTCTTCAAAAAGTCCAAATTATGATGTGTATAAAAAATGTTTTGAAACGTATTCATTTGAATATGTTACGGAAAACATGATTGTATTTAAAGATATATATGAAGTAGAAGATGCAGAAAGTGAAATTGATTTTAAGCTTATTGAAGAAGTTGGAGAAGAGGCTTTTTATTCACTGTGGAATGAAGCGACGGGAGAACCAGTCGCTCATGATCAATTTGTGCATATGATGCTACAAGAAATTGGTGAGCAATGGAAAGAACATTGCTTAACAGCGAGTGTCGATGAAGAGCCGATAGGAATTGTAATCCCGCATATTGAAAGAGGTACGTTAGAAGAAGGGAAACTTATGTACTTCGCAGTTATTCCAAATATGCGTAATAAGGGATATGAAGCGGCATTATTTGCAGGTGCGATGTTTGTCTTAAAGGAAATAGGTGCATCTTATTATATTGGTGAGACAAATATACAAAATGAATGGATGAAGGATGTTTTTGAAAAGAATGGATGTCAGCTGCTTAGTTCAACTGAGAGATATGTGAGAAAGTTTTAGGAGGATGAATGATGTATACTCTCGAACTCGTATAGCGGGAGGGGACTATATATGTTAAAGCAATCCATGCATTCATTCATTCGTGTTATTGTATCCAAATGTATTGTTAGAAGGCTGGAATGTTGAAAAAGTTTCAGAACGTTATGAAGGTGAAAAGTGGGGAACTTTTTGGTTTCAGGTTGTTACTCCAACTGGGATGTTTCGAGTAAAGGAATTTTTTCTCGATATAATGGAACCAGTATTTCCGGATAGCTGTATTTCTCAAGCAAAAGGAGATTCTTTTCAATATAAAGGGCTTGTGTATTGGAAAGGTATAAATTATAAAGGAAAAGAAAGTTACGTTACATCTATATGGAAAACACAAGTTGAAATTTCTGTTGATCATGGATATGTAAACCAAGACGAAATGGAACGATTTCTATTTGAATTACAACCAGTAAATATGGAGCTTGGGAAAACGATATTACATACATCATTTCACTTATTAAGCTTTCAAGCGAAGAGAAGTGAAATGGGTGAGATAGGAAGATGTAGAGAGTGGAATGCTCCAGATGACGTATCCTATGTAAATTTGTTAATTCATGAAAAACTAAATTGGAAACTTGAATCGGTCGGTTTTGGAAATGACGAAACGCAGTATGTATACTGGGACGAAGTTAATAAACTATATGCACTTTGGGTTTGTAGACATAAAAACAAAGTGTATTATCCTATTTCTTCATGGACAATGAACTATGGCCCAAAACAAATTATAAACGGGTTAGAGTTTTATCCGCACCCTAATCGCGGAACAGTTGTATACGAAGATTTAGGTAATGAACAAATCGCATACGTATTTCGCGGTAATCCATGTACAAATTTTGAACAAGTAAAAGAACTTTTCGCCTGTTTGTAAGATAAAAAGAAAAATGAGAACGACAAAGTAGATATTTGTATAATACAATAGAGTGAGATTCGATTATATGAGAAAGCGTTGGTGAAAGAATGGGACAGCAAAGAAATTGGTTACAAGCAACTGTAGAAAGAAATAAAGATAATACGTTACAAATAAAGTGGGAAAATAATATAGAAGAAGTTCGTATTTATTGGAGTACTTCACCAGATCATATTGAAGAAACTGGAGAATTACTTGCAACAGTAAATGGGGAATTATCATATACAATTGAAAACCCCAGTGAAAATGAACGTCCATATTTTAGATTAGTAGGAAGTAATGGACAAGCAGTAACAGTAGCCGAGCGTAGATTGCCATTACAAGGCGCGTTTAACTTCCGTGATATGGGAGGATATGAAACGACTGAAGGCTGTAAAGTAAAATGGGGCAAATTATACCGCTCTGAAGAATTAGCAGGGCTAACTGAATGGGATATTGCCTATTTACAAAAGTCTGGTTTAAAGTTAATTTGCGATTACCGTACAGACTTTGAAGTGAAGCATAAGCCGAATCCAGAAATTACGGGTGCTCGTCAAGTGTGCTTACCAGTTATGCAAGACTTAGCGAAAGACTTAAATATAAATGAGTTTTTCCAAGTTGGTGACCTTTCTATGTTAGGAAAACCAGGTGAGTATCTTGTGAAAATGAATCAAGATTTCGTAAGTGGTAACGAGGCATTCGTGAGCTTCTTAAACTTAGCGCAAAACCCGGAAAACTTACCGTTAGTAAACCACTGTACAGCTGGAAAAGATCGTACTGGATTTGGTTCAGCATTATTACTACTTTTACTAGGTGTACCAGAAAAAACAGTAATGGAAGACTACTTACTAAGTAACGGATTCCGTGAAAAGCTAAATGAAAAAATGATGGCCTTTTTAGGTGCGAAATTACAAAACGATGAGAGCAGAGCGATATTAGGTGCAATGTTTGAAGCACGTGCTGAATACTTGCAAGCTGCGATTGGTGAAATTCAAAAGCAATACGGATCAGTTGAAGCATACGCTGAAGAATCTCTCGGCTTTACGAAAGAGTCGTTAGAGGAAATGAAAGTGTTATTGCTGGAAGATAAGTAAGAAGAAGGAGGCTGGTTTTAATTAGCCTCCTTTTCTTATTGTTGATATAATTAAGCTATGAGAATATAGGAATTGAGGAGAACATCATGAAATACAAATTTATATTATTCGACGTAGACGATACATTATTAGATTTCCCTGAAACGGAAAGACACGCATTACATAATGCGTTTGTACAGTTCGGGATGCCTACAGGGTATAATGATTATCTTGCAAGTTATAAAGAGATTAGTAATGGATTATGGAGAGATTTAGAAAATAAAATGATTACGCTAAGTGAATTAGCGGTAGATCGATTTAGACAATTATTTGCCCTTCATAATATAAAAGTAGATGCGCAGCAATTTAGCGATGTATATCTTGAAAACTTAGGGAAAGAAGTACATCTTATAGAAGGTGCAGTGCAATTATGTGAGGATCTACAAGATTGCAAGTTAGGTATTATTACGAATGGATATACGAAGGTGCAACAATCGAGAATTGGAAATTCGCCTTTATGTAATTTCTTTGATCATATTATTATTTCAGAAGAGGTTGGTCATCAAAAACCAGCACGTGAGATTTTTGATTATGCGTTTGAAAAGTTTGGGATTACAGATAAATCAAGTGTATTAATGGTTGGAGATTCGCTTTCTTCTGATATGAGAGGTGGAGAAGATTACGGCATTGATACGTGTTGGTATAATCCGAGTTTGAAAGAAAATAGGACAGATGTTAAGCCGACTTATGAAGTGGAGAGTCTGCTACAAATTTTAGAAATTGTAGAAGTGACTAAAGAAAAAGTAGCTTCATTTTAAGTGTATTGATATATGTTCAGTTACAGTCAATATAGGAAAGAGCTGTGTAACAACTAGAGGTGAATAAAGGATGTTAACGTTTTTATTTGAGTTAGACAAGAATCTCCCGCAGAAGGATGAGCCACGGTATGATGCTTATTCAAAGGGCTTTATCGAAGGAGATGTAACGATTTGCGCGAGTGACAGTGTATTTTTTCAAAAATCATGTATGAAGGTTGCAGAGCTGGGGATTTATTTAGGTCAGTGGATGGAACAAGTTCAACATGGGCAGAACGTGCCTATGAAATATGAAACGGCTGACCGTGAAGAGGTAATTCTTGGTTTCTTCTACGAAGAGGATTATAATCAATGGAATGTTTTTTCCAGCTGGCAAGAATTTGAACTTCAAGAGCGTATAGCTACTACAACATTAATAGAGAGCGTTCAACGCTATTTATATGAGTTAAATAAGGAACTGCGCATGATAGAATATCCTGTGACGTTTGATCAGTACTTAAGAGGAGAGCGAATGATGCAGCTCTCTTACAAACGACCGTGTGATAGCAAAGCAGATACGACGCCGATAGAGGTTTATAATGGAAGTGAGCAAGTAGGTGTAGTAAGGGGCTATTATAAAAATACGCTGATGAGAGTGCTGGATTTTATTCCGAAAATTGGTAGTAATATTATTTATGAAATAAAGGATAGTAAGGACAATATTCGCGTCATTGCAAAGGATGTAAGTAGGCAGCGCCAAAGAAGGATTTTAGTAACGTACAAAGATAATCATGATGCAGAGCATGAAATACTTGTATGTGACGGAAAGTTATTGGATGCAAATTTCTTATTTACCTTTACATATAAGGCAGAAGAATATGTTGTCCATAAAACTTCATTTGGAATGGGAAAGTTATTACGAAAGGGCTATGTAATTGCAGATTGGAATATTCGTCTTGAGGAAGATATGTATTACATTGAGATGAATGTATATGATGAAGATTACATGCAGGATCAATACTTACTATTAGGCGTATTTCATGCGGTTTTATATGGATAATCAATGAGAAATACCGTCATTCTTCTTGGAAAGAATGACGGTATTTTTTATTTATCCTCAAAAATAAAAATCTCATCAATCGTACTATGTAGTGCCTTCGCTATATCGTGAGCAAGTTGTAAGGAAGGATTGTATTTAACTTTTTCGAGATGACTAATTGTTTCACGTCGCACACCAACGCTCTTTGCTAAATCTTCTTGTGTCATGTTCAACTTGGCGCGGTATTCTTTTATCTTCGTTACGAACGCCATGGTGCATCTTCCGTTTCATCAACAGGTTTATCGTAAAAGAACATAGAGAAGCCGAACGTAAGAATGAGTGTGCTGAAAATAAGAGCGATATCAATCTCTTGTAGTACCGGGTTTGGAAATAACATTTCAATAAACAGAATGATAGCGGTAGTTAGTAATGTAACGATAAAGGCATTGCGGCACGATTTATTGACGATTTGTTCAAATAGTTCATCGTGTTGAACTGTTCTATACGATGTGAAAAAGGAGAAGAAACACAACATAGTAAACAGTCCTTTTTCATAAAAAAAGCCGAGGAAACCGAAGAAACCGAGAAACCCTAAATATTTTATCCAAGTAGTTTTCATGATAGGTCCTCCTTACGTTGTTAGAAATAAGTCACGTTATGTTACAAATATATCACAATTGGATAGGAATGGTAATAATAGTTTTCCAGTTTGCTTCATAATAATAGTAAAAAGAGGAAATATGCTGCAAAATAGAGAGGATAATATTGTAAAATGGTTGTAAGGAGGGGGAGGAAGAAATGCTAACTTGGATCATGATCGTTGTATTACTTGTAGTGATTACTGTCATTGCGACGGTGTTAATTGGGCGAAATGGTGATGCAAATTATAGCAAAGCGACAAAGGGGAATATTAAACGCTTAACAATGATTTATATTATACTAGCTGTCGTTTTAGTTGTTGGATTAGGGGTGTATATTTATTTTAAAGGTTAAATAAACTGAAAAATGTAAAAATCTTAAAATAGAAGTATGCTATAATATCAATATAGTTATTTGGTAATTAAGGAAAGGATTGGATGGAATGATTGAAATTACGAATGTGTCAAAAAGTTATAATGGGTCTACCTATGCAGTAAAAGACTTAAGTTTATCTGTACCTAGCGGCGAAATCTTTGGATTTTTAGGACCGAATGGTGCGGGTAAATCAACGACAATTAAGATGATTACTGGTATTCACGGGGTAGACAAAGGGACTATTACGATTAACGGAAAAAATATTATGGAAGAGCCGATGGAAGCGAAGAAGACGTTTGGTTATGTACCAGATAGTCCAGATATGTTTTTACGATTAAAAGGAATTGAATATTTAAACTTTATGGCTGATATGTATGAAGTGCCAAAAGAAGTACGACAAGAACGAATAGAGTCTTTAGCGAAGAAGTTTGATCTTTATAATGCATTATCTGATCAAATTCAAAGTTATTCGCACGGTATGAGACAAAAAATCGTTATTATTGGTGTGCTCGTACATGAGCCAGATGTATGGATTTTAGATGAACCATTAACTGGGCTTGATCCGAAATCTGCATATATTTTAAAAGAAATGATGAGAGAGCATGCGGATAAAGGAAAGATTGTATTTTTCTCTACACACGTATTAGAAGTAGCGGAAAAAATATGTGACCGCGTCGCGATTATTAATAAGGGAAACCTTCAGTTTAAAGGGAATTTAGATGAAATGAGAGATCATTTTAAATCCAATGAATCACTTGAAAAAATGTTCTTGGAGATGACGGGCAATGAGTAAAATTTGGACGTTAACGAAAGTATTATTGAAATTAAATTATGCAGATTTTATAACAGATAAGAAGAAGCGATGGGCGTATGTATTTTCATTTGCAGCTATTTTATTTGTCGGCTTTTTACTGTTTGGTTCTATCACGCATGCAATGTATGAGGGAATGATACATTTAGGGCAAGATCCAGGAATGATTATCGCAATGGGACTTGCGATTGCGAGTATATGGGTATTTTTAATGAGTATTACGAACATTTTAACTGTATTTTACTACAGCAATGACATTGAAATGTTATTACCATTACCATTAAAACCAGCGCAAATTATTTCAGCCAAATTTTTAACAGTATTAATTACACAATACGTAATGAGTTCATTTATTTTATTACCGATCTTTATTACGTACGGTTTAAAAAGTGGCGCATTTATTACATATTACATATATATGATTTTCATTTACTTACTCTTCCCAATTGTGCCGTTAGTACTAGCTTCGTTACTGATGACAGTTATTATGAGGTATACAAATATAGCGAAAAATAAAGACCGAGGAAATATATTTATTGGAATCGTAAGTATACTATTTATTGTAGGAATTAACGTATTTTTGCAGTGGAAAAATAAAAGTTCGTTTTCTGAAGATGCAATTGCGGATTACCTTGCAAACAACCAGTCTTCTCTTTTAGTACAAATGACAAACTATTTTCCAACTACATATTTTGGAGCAGTAGCATTAGTAGAAAATGCAAATTGGAAGGGACCTTTATATGTAATAATCTTTGCAGTTATTTCATTTGTCTTCTTTGTGTTGTTTTATTACATAGCAGAGCGTACATATTTAAAAGGGGTTATTGGACTTTCGACGAGTACAGCAAAGAAACAAGTTATTTCGGCGGAAGGTTTACAGAAATCAACAGTACAAAGTTCGCATTTAAAAGCGTATGTGAAAAAAGAATTTAAAACGTTATTCCGTACACCACAATTTTTCTTAAATTGTATTGTACAAACTTTCGTTATGCCGATTATGTTATTCTTTGTTTTATTCGTGCAAGACGGGAATTTAAAGTGGATTACAGGGTATATTGATAACCCAAAATCAGCAGGCCTTGCAATTGGCGTGGGCCTTTGTGCATCGTTATTTTTAATGGGTAGTAACGTCATTGCAACAACGTCATTTTCGCGAGATGGAAGCTCTTGGTTTGTGAATCGTTATTTACCAGTAAAGGCTTCGGATATCTTTTTTGCGAAAGCAATCACTGCTTGGTTAATTAATGTGATCATTTTAGCAGTATTCGGTATTACGATGGCAGTTGTAGCTGGGATTTCTCCAGTCTTTATGATACTGTGGTTTTTACTAAGTGCGAACGGGTTGTTATTAATTAATTTAATCGGAACACGCTGGGACGCACAAACTGCAGATATTCATTGGGATACAGAGCAGAAATTATTTAAAAGTCGATATACCACTTTGTGGAATTTTTTGGCTAATATTTTAATAGCTTTAATTATTGTGGGGGGAGTAAGTGTATTATACTTCTTCCTTCATGTCGGACTATGGGTTATGTTTATCGTTTTATTTGTAATGTTTACGATTGTAAATTATATCTTTATTAAAATGTTAAAATTAGGTGCTGAACGTATACTGTCAAATATTCAATAAGAAGATAGATCCTCTGTATTCATGCAGGGGATCTGTGTATAGATGGAGGAGAAAAAGGTGAAGAAAATAGCAATTGTAACAGGGGCAACTCGTCTGAATGGAATTGGTGCAGCTGTATGCAAGGTGCTTGCTCAAAAGGGGATAGACATTTTTTTCACGTACTGGCCAAAGTATGATAAAGCGATGCCATGGGGAATGAGTGATCAAGAACCCTTTTTGCTGAAAAAGGAAATTGAAAGTTACGATGTTCGATGTGAAATGGCAGAAATCAATTTATCGCAGTCTTATTCGCCAAATCGTTTGTTTTATATGGTATCAGAACGGTTAGGTGATCCATCTATTCTAGTTAATAATGCAGTATATTCTACTCATACGAGGATTGAGGAATTAGATGTAGAGCAGTTGGATAAACATTATACAGTTAATGTTCGGGCTACTATGCTATTAAGTTCATTGTTTATAAAACATTATTCACTTAAAACGGGCGGGAGTATTATTAATCTTACTTCAGGACAGTCAGTAGGCCCAATGCCAGATGAACTAGCATATGCAGCAACGAAAGGGGCAATCGAAGCATTTACAAAGTCAGTAGCACCAGTTGCAATGGAGAAGGGGATTACAGTGAATGCTGTAGATCCAGGACCGACGAATACAGGATGGATTACAGAGGAGCTGAAGCATCATTTAGTATGGAAATTCCCGCAAGGTAAAGTAGGAGAACCGGTGGATGCTGCGCGCTTAATTTCTTTTTTAGTAAGTGAAGAAGCGAAATGGGTTACTGGGCAAGTCATTCACTCGAATGGTGGTTATTCATAAAAATATTATGTTAACAAATGTTGAGAAACAAAAAACGAAAGAAAATTTTATTTTTTTGTATAAATAAAATGTCAAGAAAGATAAAAATTTGATAGAAGAGTATATTGTCATATGAAGATAGTAGTTCTTAATGTGACAATATACTCTTTTTCTTTTACTTGCGAGCAGAAAAATGAAGTAGAAGAAACTCGAATATTAAAATGAGTTTATCAGTTTTTGTACGTATTATTATGAAGATTACTGTCGGAAAGATGATAATTCGTATGAAAAGGGATTTTTTAAGGGGGAATCGAATCGTAAAGGGGAGGATAAATTATGTAAAACATAGGGGGATTTATATGAAAATGAAAAAGGTCGCTATCGCATCGATTACAATTGGTACAATGCTTACTATGGCAGCTTGTAGTCCTTCATTAGATAAAGAAACGGAAAAGAAAGAGCAAGTAACTGCGCAAAATGATGGAGAAGCAAAAACGACAAGTGCAGATGAAGCGTCAAAAACAACGAAAGATACTGAAAAAGAAACAAATACTTCTTCAAATGAAAAAACAGATAAGGATGCAAAAAATACGAAAGAATCATCAGGAACAGAAAGTAACGGCAAAACGTCAACTCAAAACGAAAATGTAAAAACAAAAGAAAAAGAAACGACAGGAAAAACGAATGATCAAACGACTAGCGGGAAAACAGCAGATCAAAGCACAAGTACAAGCACAAACAATAACGGAAAGACAACGAAAGATCCGAAGAAAAGTGTTGCTGTGAAAACGAACGTTAAAGAAGTTGTAGCATTAATTGATAGCTTGGACAAGCAGTTAGCTGCTAATCCGAAATTGGAAACAGTGAATAAGCTTGGCAAACAAATTAATGAAAAGTGGGATGTGATTGAAAAAGAGCTAGAGGCATCACATCCGACGGATTCTAAAACAATCGGTCAAAGTATGTATCCGTTAATTGTAGGAGCGGAGAAAGAAAAAATCGATATTAATAAAATGAAATCTTTAACGACGAAAACGAAAAAAGATTTAAATCAGTTATTGACGAAACTTTCATAGTTTCAAAAGCCTACTCGTGTGAGTAGGCCTTTTTTAGGTTGTTGTAATGTGCACAGTATAACTTATTTATTTTCATTTTCAATTACGATGCGAAAGGAACTGAATGCTTGTTGACTGATATAATCTTCTTCGCTAACTTTAAAAGGAAATGGAAAAGCGACGAGTTGAAAATTACTTTCCTGATCCACTAAAGGCAATGTGAAATTAAAGATTTGTCTCGTTTCAGGTGCAAGCTTAGTATAAACAACTTTTCTATTGTTAAATATTTCAACTTGTTTCCAATCTTTAAAAGCCACGATTGCGTAAGTCATTTCATCATTTGTTTCATTACCGTTTGATAGAATTAATTGCTTGCCTTCCTTTTCAAAGAAGACAGTTTGTAAATTCTCTTCACGGTTCGTAACAAATACTGGTTCGTAAAGACCGTCTTTTAAAATTGCATCTGGATTTATAAGGGAGAGTTTTATTTTTTCGTTTTCTTTCTGAAGAGGATGTATTGAATATCGCATACTTAGAATATCTTCTAAAATAGCTGCTTTATTTAAGTTATTATCTTTTAATTTGTATTCAGGTTTTTTAATTATTAAAAAGGTTAATTCACTTGCATTAGGAGAAGTGTGTAAAGAGATTTTCGTAGTAATTGAACTGTTTGGTTTCATATCAAAAAAATAGTGTGATATTTCATTAGTAGTATCTTCTATTTTAAAAGGTTTTTGTTCGTAATCTTCTAGAACAATTAATCCATATTTTCGGTTTTCATTAATAGTATGTACGAATGATAATGTTACATTAATTTTATTATCCTCACTAGTAATTGTACTGCCATTGTTAATGTGTTGGCCTTGATTATCCTTCAATCCGTAAGAAATAGTATTGGTTTGTTGCTCTCGTTTATTTTCTATGGAGGGTGGATGAGGTTGTATGATTGAAGTATTGAACAAAATATAAATTGTAAGTAATGAAATAAGTAAAACACCGCTAATAATATATATTTGTTTCATAAATAGCACCTCAATATATGTAAAATATTAGAGAAAAAAGATATGCAAGATGCATATCTTTTTTCTCTTTCTTACCAGAAAGCTTTTGTTTCGTGATTCACATCATTATAACCACTTAATTTATAGGTATGATTACCGATAGCGTAATCATCTCCATAATAAATGCTTGTGTTGGTCGCTGTAGCACTTACAAAGGATGATTTTTTTGCACTATTACTTTTCGTATTTACTAATGAGCCATCGCCATTGAAAGTTCTTGCTTTTGCATAAACATAGTCTTCGGTCGTAGTTGATTTCGATTTAGCAACTGCATATGGGTTACCAAAAAAGGGAGTATATACGCTAATGTTAGAGTCATTCTTAGGTGCAGCTGCAATAGTCAAACTAGGAACACTAGATGTTTTTGTTGATTGAATTGTATCAAAGTCAACTAAAACGGGCTGCTTGTCTACAATATCGATCTCTGAAGCACTTGCGTTATTAGTAAAACCAAAACCTAAAACCGCTAACCCTAAAGTTGTCACCGATAAAGATTTTTTCATATTCACTAATTTTCCCACCTTTTTAAATTTTTGAGTTCGAACTCAATTCATACAATATATGAAAATTTCGAAACTCTCAATGGTTTATCCCATACTTAACTTTTCTTTTACTTTCGATTCAACATGTCTTCATTTGCAAAAAAGCGAATATATCTTCTAATGCTTAGTCAGCAAGGGATACAGGTTTAATTTTATGAAATTCATGTAAATTTAAATCTATTCATGTCAGAATCTCTGTTATTTTTAAGTTCATATGGGAAACTTATTAAAAAAAGGATGGTGACAAAAATGACAATCGATCGAATTTGTACAATTGGACCCGCAAGTAATAATAAAGAAACATTAGCACAGTTAATAAAGAATGGTATGAAAATTGTTCGACTGAATTTATCGCATGGCACGCATGAAAGTCATAAAGACATCATTCGTTTAGTGAAATCATTAGATGACTCTATTAAATTTTTGGGTGATGTACAAGGACCTAAAATAAGATTAGGTGAAGTGAAGGGAGAGCAAATTACACTTCAGGCAGGAGATTCTTTTATTTTACATACACAACCAGTTACAGGGAGTAATACAGAAGCAAGCGTTGATTATGAAGGAATACCGAATGATGTGAAAGTAGACAGTAGAATTTTAATTAATGATGGAGAAGTTGAATTAATTGTTGAAAAGATAAGTACGGACAAAATAGAAACGAAGGTAAAAACAGGTGGCAATATCTCATCCCATAAAGGAGTTAATTTACCAGGTGCGGCTGTTCGTTTACCAGCTATTACAGAGAAAGATAAAAAAGATATTCAGTTTCTTTTAGAAGAGAATGTTGATTTTATCGCGTGTTCTTTCGTAAGAAAACCTAGTCATATAAAAGAAATACGAGATTTTATACAACAGTATAAAGAAACGTCACCTAATGTAATTGCAAAAATAGAAACGATGGAAGCAATCGAGAATTTTCAGGATATATGTAAAGAAGCAGATGGAATTATGATTGCAAGGGGCGATTTAGGAGTAGAGTTACCGTATCAATGCATTCCGCTTTTACAGAAAATGATGATTCAGGAATGTAATCGAACGAATACATATGTCATTACAGCAACACAAATGCTTCAATCTATGGTAGATCATTCTATTCCAACAAGAGCAGAGGTGACTGATGTGTTTCAAGCTGTACTGGACGGGACGAATGCAGTTATGCTTTCAGCTGAAAGTGCATCAGGAGAACATCCAATCGAAAGTGTGAGAACATTACGTCTCGTTTCAGAATTTGCAGAGCATGTTAAAAAAGATGGACCTTTTGCGATGAAAGATGTACTGGAGTTACTGCATAAATCACTGAATGAGTGATGAATAAAAACACGAGGGCGGATATGCACCCGCCCTCGTGTTTTTCATTCATACTATTCTTGCTCTTGCTCATCCAAAATCTTTTCAAACGCAGCAGATACTTTATCAAACTCTTCATCATTTTCAATGTATGAAAACTCATTATCTTCTTCTACTTTTAAAAAGAAAATATCAATGTCTTCCTCAGTTTCTGTTTGGATATCTTCAACAAAGGCAACTGCAATATATTCTGCACCTTCGACATCCATCGCTCCAAGTACTTCTACTTCTTGCTCTTCGTTATTCTCATCACTAAGAGTAAACACTTCGCCAACTTCAATATCAGACATATTCATTCTCCTCCTGTTCGACTCTAAAAATAGAGCACTCAAACTGTATACATACTAACATATCTTTCCATGAAAAACCAAATTCATACGTAAGAAAACAATTCATTCTTCTTTAGTATGAGTATACAGCTATTAGGAGCATTATTTGTGTGTGCTATATTACTTAATCCATTCAACAATTGTATCCATAGTCTGTCTTGTTTTATCACGTTTTGGATCTTCTTTACGGTAACCAAAGGCAACCATAACTGATACTTCAAGATTATCGCCTTGTATAATGCCTTCTTGACGAAGTAAGGAGTCTACTTTCTCTTTATCGAATCCTTCTATCGGACAAGAATCAATGCCGATTTGAGCTGCGCTCGTCATCATATTACCTAAAGCAATATAAGTTTGTTTAGATGCCCAATCAAATACAGTACGATTGGATTGTAATAAGTTAAAATCTGTTTCCTGGAACTTTTTGAAGAATTCATATCTAATTTTTTGAGTGTCTTCAGGCAATCCAATAATATCGTTCATCATATATTTAATATACTCTGCATCATAATGCATATCTTTAATGTTTCTTGAAAGAACAATGACGAAATGGCTTGCTGTTGCAAGTTGCCCACCAGCGCCCCATGAATACGGTTGTAGTTTTTCTCTTAATTCTTTATTTTGTACGACAATAAATTTCCAAGGTTCATATCCAAAAGAAGAAGGAGATAATCTGCCTGTTTCTAAAATGAATTTAAAATCCTCTTCTGAAATTTTGTGCATAGGATCGAACTCTTTACATGCATGTCTGAAATGAAAAGCCTCCATAATTTTCTCTTTTGTAATTTCGTTTGTATTTGTCATAAAAGTTCCTCTTTTCGTTAATTTATTTTGTAAGTAAATTATATTTTTAAAGTAACATAGATACAAGTACGCACATTTATGTGTTATAGTATCAAAAAAGATACTATTGTTAAGGGAAGGGATTTATTATGGATTGTTCAAATGAAAAAAATATAAATTACCCATTTTTAAATAAATATTCTTGTCCAGTTGAAGCGATGGTAGAGGTGATTGGTGGAAAATGGAAAGGTGTTATTTTGTATCATTTATTAGATGGAAAAAAGAGATTTAATGAATTAAAAAGATTAAAACCTAATATCACACAAAGAATGTTAACACTTCAGCTTAGAGAACTTGAAGCAGATGGCATCATACATCGTGAAGTATACCGTGAAGTGCCACCTAAAGTAGAATATTCGTTAACCGATCTTGGTGAATCACTACGTCCAGTGATTCTATTAATGATGGAATGGGCAACTCATAATATGGAGAAAGTTTTGGAGAGTAGGGATACGAAAAATAATAATTAAGAGTTGAAATTAGTATAGACGAGATATGTGAAATAGTTGTAGAAATAAAAGGTGTTTCCATACGTGAAAACACCTTTTATTTCTATATTTTTACTTTTTAACTTCAACTGCTGAAGTTGGAAAGTTATTTAAGTTTGCAATTTGGCCATACCAATCAGCGTGTTTAAAAACAACACCTTTTCCATATCCGTCCGTTGAAGTACGTTCCCATAGCGTTGTTGAATAGCTAGCAGTGGGGGATGCTGTACGTACAGAAACAATTTGATTTTGCCAACTAGCAGACAAGTTTTTATAACCGCTACTTAGAGAAAAATACTCGCTACCTTGATTTGTGTGTTTATAGAAGTCTGTACTACCAGGTCCGCTTCCACCAACACCAAGGGGAGTGATTGAATTATTCAACCTTTGTTTATCTTTTTCAATAAAAGACTCTAAACTTTCTTTGCTCGAAAATCCATAAGATAACCAGTCTCCATTTTGATTTTGTTTCGGTAGAACTAATGTTATTTTTACGTCTTTCTTTGATGGAGCACTCAATTTGTTAAACGAATCAACAGTCTTTTCATCTACAGTTACATATTCGAAAGAGGAAATCGAATAATCCTTTTCGGTACTAGCTGATACTAATCCCACTCCTCCAGTTAACGACGAAACAGTTAATAATGCACCTGCTATCAACTTTTTAAGCATGGATTCATCTCCTTAAAACTTAGATTTTTTACATAACTAAAATGTATGTTAATTTGAATGTTTTATAAATATTTAGAAATTTATAAAAATTAAACAGAATATTCTTTTATTATTCTGGAGTAAGGAAAGTAATTAAAAATGAAAAAAGGTTTACTTAAAAAGTAAATCCTTTTTGCTGACCTATTTCAAAACTCAATGGATTAAAGTTTCATTTTATCCATCTATGAATCATAAACTTCTTTTGCATTCGTAGAAGCAGCATCTAATATAAGGAAAATGGCTGCTATAATATGTAGAACGATTACTATATAAGGAAAGAAGGCAACTAGAGTAACGATAATGCCGATATAATGAGGGTACGTATTCATGTCTACTTTTTTAGCTAATAAAATAGTAGTGATATGCAACACAATCAATAGAAGTAAAGGTATCCCATATAGGTTAACGTGACTTAGAAATAAATAATAACAGGGAAGTAATAAAAGATGATAGATCCCTGTAGTCCACTTTAGTGCTTGGATGTAGGTTTTCAAAGTTAATCCTCCTAAAACAATTCATATCTATATATTGCCAAAAATAATGAATAATTTGATATTATATATTTGTAGCTTTGAGTAGATTGTAATTATTTTATGTAAACTAATTATAATCTATAAAATAGAAAAACCACCCAAACGAGGGTGGTTCGTATTATAAATGACTACTTAAAGAAGAAATCGGAACCTTTACCTCACTACCTTCCTTCATATTCCGCAACACAACAGTGTTTGTACTAAGTTCGTCTTCCCCAATAATAAGCACATAAGGGATATTTTCTTTATTGGCATAATTAAGGGCGCGTTTTAATTTGCGTCCTGCTAGTTCAAGTTCGACTTTTAAGGAAGTGGTGGAACGTAATTGCTGGGCAATTTGTAAGCATTGTAATTCTGTCCCGAGCGGGATGATAAATAGATCCGCTGTAGATGAGATTGTTTCTTTCTGCGATAGTGCTGCATAAATAACGTCTAAACCGAATGAGATACCGACTGTTGGATAGTTCATACTATCACCACGGAATGCTCCGATAATGTTATCGTAACGGCCGCCGCTACCTATGCTAGATGTAATTGAGCCATCTTTTAGGAAGATTTCATATACAGTACCTGTGTACATTGTCAGTCCTCTTGCTAAAAACGGATTGAATATCGTATTTTCATTTATTCCGAGAGCGATTAAATATTGCTGTAATTGTTGCAATTCGTTTACTCCATCGGCAACGAGTTGGTTATTGAAAGCTTCTTTAAAGTCAGCTATTGTAAGCTTTAGACAAGATAATACAGTATTACATATTGTATCAGCCATTTCTTCAGAAATTCCGCGCTCTAATACATCTTTTCGTACACCATCAATCCCAATCTTTTCGATTTTGTCTAATGATAAAATGACGTCATTTGTTAATTCAGTAGGGATGTTAATGGCCTGAAGAATACCATTTAACAATTTTCGGTTATTATATTGAATCGTTATCTCTAAGTTTAATGTTCGGAACAGCTCAAACGCCATGCTCATGAGTTCCGCTTCAGCCATGACTGATTCTACACCGACAATATCAACGTCGCATTGTATAAATTCACGAAATCTTCCTTGTTTAATTGGCCCATTTCGAAATACTTTCCCAATTTCATAACGTTTAAAAGGGAGGCGGAGGTTCGGATTCATTGCCACAACTTTTGCGAATGGAATAGTTAAATCGTATCGTAAGGCGAGCTCACGTTTTCCTTGATCTTGAAGTGTATATATTTCTTTTAATATTTCATCACCACCGCCGTACTTGTAAGACATAAGCTCATACATATTTAACGTCGGCGTTTCTAAAGGTTTGCATCCGTATCGTTCAAACGTATCTTCACAAGCTCTTTTAATTTTATTTCGCAGCACTTGTTCCTCTGGTAAATAGTCTTTCGTTCCTTTTACATTTCTCATTTCCATTGTAATCACTCCTTTTTAAATTAAAAAAAGCTATGTGAGTATAAAAATACCCACATAGCTTTATGAACGCTTCGTGGGTCAACAGGAAAAGCCCTGTACCCACGAAGAAAAATTTTTCTTCGGATACACGGCGTTACGTATGATGATGAAGTTGGAAAGAAGTATTAAAATTTCGCATTACAAATCTCTCCTTAACATAAGTTTTTCCAAATTATATCAGATGATTTTTGAATTATCAATATTTTTAGTTTTGAAATATACGTGAAGTTATGTAGGAGAAATGGAAAAGGGTGTATAATAAAACTTAATAATATGAAATAACCTTTTAAGGAGAACGTTATGAAAAAAGATAAAACAAATGCGATGCGAATATTAGATAAAGAAAAAATTGAATATTCGATGATGTCATATGATCCAGACGATGGGAAAATTGATGGCGTATCAGTAGCCGAGAAAATTGGACGAGAAGTGAGAGAAGTATATAAAACGTTAATCGCTCAAGGGAATAGTAAAAATTATCATGTGTTTATTATTCCGGTAGATGAGGAACTAAATTTAAAAGCTGCCGCAAAAGCAGTAAGTGAAAAGAAAATTGAAATGATTCCTGTTAAAGATATTACGAAAGTGTCAGGATACATTCGCGGCGGTTGTTCACCAGTTGGAATGAAAAAGCTATTTTCTACATGTATTGATGAAAGTGCCCAATCACTTGAAACGATGATAGTGAGTGGCGGGAAAATTGGTATACAAATTGAGCTTAAAGTAGAGGACTTGGCGAAGGTAACGAGAGCGCAGTTTGGTGAGGTAACGAAGTAATGATACATAGGAAAAGAAGTTCTAGTTTTATCCCGCTATTTGCCGGGCAGTAAGACCCTCATCTCAAATTTCAGCGGAAGCAAAGAAATTAGGTGGGGATCAACTGCCCGTAAAAGCCCGATTGGTGAGGGTTGATTAAAGTTTCACTTTATTGAATTTAGATAATAATTTATAGGATAGTTAGTCCGTTATGGGGCTGATTATCCTATTTTATTTACAAACTGGATAAAGATTGAATGTTTAGTTTGATATAGGCATGTAATCTGAATTGTTTGTTTGGCTTTGGGAGAAGGTAAATCCTCGATGCAAGAACTTGAAATAAACAAGCAGGGTTTATTCTTAAAGATAGACAAAGAACAGGAGAGTGTTTTAATGAGGAGTCAAGAAATATCCATAAGAAAGCACAAATTGGGGGATGCCAGTATTTTTGAAAAAACACGCTAATAGTATGCAAGATTTTATACAGTTTTTTGGCTAATCCAGTAACAAACAAGAGCACTAAAACCACGTTAGGATAGGAATGTATATAATATGTATAGATTCATAGAACTAAAAAAGGGTTCACTTGTGAGAGCAGGGTTGTCCTTTTTCCTCGCTAACGCTAATGATGGGTTATGTTAACCTCATATGTATAGAATATACAGTTAACTAAAAATGAAAAGTTTACAATTAAAAATGAACAATAAAAAACAGTAATGTAAAATCACTACTGTTTTTTATTGTTTCTTATAAGTGAATCATTTGTACTCCTGTCTATATAATTTAAACGAATAAATAGCTCCAATAAAGAATACAAAAGCTTCAAATAATATAAAGATTTGACGGAAATTCTCAATATCTTTACCAACTAAAGAAATAAATATAGCATTCATTAGAATTTGAGTAGTAAACATACGAGAAGTAATTTTTAAATAAATAGTATTTGTTCTTTCAACCGGTTTACCAATTTTTTTGTAAATAATAATAAGTGCAATTACTGAACCCAAAAATAGAAGTGCTGTAAGTCCTACAACGATATTAAAATTGGCTGTACTTTCTAACATCCATTTATTTAATAGATCAATCATTATTATCTTCCTTTCCTACATAAGAGAATATTTTGTTCTTCTTTTTCACTATAATAAAAAAAGGAAAAAGAAAACATCGAACTTTCTTACAAACATTCGTGTATTCTTACAGTTTTGTCATTTTGTAAATGTATTCATCGCCCTGTTTTTCACTATTTTCTTTGGAAAACATAGTGAATTACGAGAAAGGGCGCTACAAAATCAACTTCCGAGAACAAAAATTATGTAAATAAGCTGTTCACTGGATTCTCGTAGAAAACTGTGGTGAGATAAAATTTTTGATTTTGTAGCACTTTAAAATCTTAGCTAGAGGGCTATTTATCGGTATCCCACAATAAAAAGGCAGGAACATATCAAATATGCTCCTGCCTTTGATTTTATTAAGTTTAATATCTATGACCTAAATATAATAGAATTTGGAGCTTCTTTTTATTTTAAGTAAATTGGGTAATTAGACTATAACATTAATGTTTATCGTTGAATATAATAATAATATAATGGAGGTGATGTTATATGGCTCTTACTACAGGACCAATTGAAAACGTAGGAAATCAACCTGCTAATGCAAATAGAGTTAGGGTGAAAATCCTTAACCGTACTGCGGGCCCACTTACTGGAGTAGCTAGAGTTTTTAGACTTGACGGTTCATTAGTATTAATTGAACAGGTAAACTTCAATGTGAATTCTAATGCTTCTACTTTTGCAACTCTAAGTTTAGTTCATCCTACTTTTGGACAAGCATTTGAATATGAAGTTCAAATTGTTCCTAATCAACCTGGTGGACTATATAGTGTTTATGGACTAACAGCTGAAAATGTTATTATTACTGCACAACGTGTTGTGAACGCAGAATTGACACAGTTTCTTTAATTAAAATAGATTGGTGCCTACATGGTATCCAATCTATTTTTGTGCGTATTATTCAGGGAAAGAAAGGTTTTACACAAAAATAAAGACAGTTATGGAAAAGGGAAAAGTCGAGCTATCATCTTGATTTTTATTATTTCTGTCTTAGATTGTATCTGTTTTGTGGCACGGTTTTCTTTGAATGCATTTTATTCAAACTGTTTTTTAAAGTATTTATCAAATATGCATTATTGCATAAATAAATTTAAATTTATAAGTTAATATTAAACTACTTTTAAATTGTAAAGAATATTTTAATAATCTTTATAGGAGAAGGATATTTCTTGTTAAAAGTGAAATTGTTTGGAATGTGAATAAATAAAAAGTTTAGAAGTGATACAGACTGGATAGAGTCTTGTATTAAATAAACAGAAAAGGGGTAGGGGTTTCTAAAAGGTTTCGGGAGTTAGAAAGCATTTTTTAGTGAATAGCTTCAAATTATATTTTAAAGGGGAAATGGGTATATGAAGTTTCGAAATACAAAGCTTGCTATGATTACACTGTCTTCATTTTTTATTTTAGGTTCTGCATCTCTATCATTCACAGATACTATACACGGTGAAGTAGCTTCTGCATCAGCACAAGAGATTATTGTGAAAAATTATGACGATACATATTATAATAACGCAATAGGAAAAACGGGTTTAGAATTAAAGAAGGAACTGCATAATATTATTGATAATCATACAAAGCTATCATACAGTGCGGTTTGGGAAGCGCTAAGAGATACTGATGAGGACCCAAATAATAAAAATAATGTGATACTCTTATATACTGGTCGTTCGCAAGGGAAACTTACGAATGGATCAGGAGTAAATAACTGGAACCGAGAGCATGTTTGGGCAAAATCTCACGGTGACTTTGGAACGACTGCAGGACCTGGAACAGATCTACATCATTTAAGAGCGACGGATGTATCTGTAAATAGTTCACGTGGAAATCTAGATTTTGATAATGGTGGTGTGAATCATTCTGAAGCGACAGAGTGTAAATATGATAGTGATTCTTGGGAACCTCGTGATAGTGTAAAAGGAGATATTGCTAGAATGCTGTTTTATATGGCTGTTCGTTACGAGGGAGACAACGGCGAAATAGATTTAGAACTGAATGAAAAAGTAAATAACAATAAAGATCCATACATGGGGAAACTATCTGTCTTATTAAAATGGAATGAACAAGACCCGGTCGATGATTTAGAGCGAAAGCGTAATGAAGTGATTTTTACAAAATATCAACATAACCGCAATCCTTTTATTGATCATCCTGAATGGGTAAATAAAATCTGGAACTAAGATCTTTAAAGGTATTATATTTTGATAAAAGGGATTGATCATTATGATCAATCCCTTCTTATATTTTTACTAGAATAAATGATTTTTATAGGACTAGTGAGGGAAATAGAATAGATATTTATATGGAACGATAGTACTTATTTATCAAGTTAAGTATTTAGTAAGGTCCCCACTCAATATTCACCCCAACAATAAGAAAAACAAGTCCTATGATAAACCAAATGAGTGCAAGTGGAGCCATGAAACGAATCCATTTTCCATAAGAAATCCCGCTTGCTGCGAGAACGCCCATTAAAACACCGGAAGTTGGATTAAGGCAGTTTACTACACCCTCGCCGAGCATAACAGCCTGTACTGTAACTTGGCGTGTAATGTGCATGAAATCAGCTAATGGAGCTAATATCGGAATAAAAATAACCGATTCTCCTGTCCCGGATGAAATAAGGAAATGTAATGCAGCACTACTTACGTACATACCGATAACGCCAAATACAGGGCTTTGTCCTTCAAGAGACTGTGCGAGCTGGTTAACGATTGTATCAAGTAATTTTCCTTGTTCTAAAATGACTGAAATACAGCGAGCCATTCCGACGATTAAAGCACCATATATGAGATTTTGGCAGCCCGCTAGAAAAGTAGAAGCGATATCGTTTGCTTTCATGCCACCTATTATTCCGGCTGTAATTGCTATGAAAATAAAAGTAGCGGTCATTTCTGCGTCCGTCCAATGTAGACGAAAAGCGCCTATTAAAAATGCAATTAATGATAAAGCTGAAACGAGTAAAATTAATTTATGACGTATCGTCCAAGGAACTTCTTTTTTCTCTGCTTCCTTTTCGCTTGAAAGAGCGTTACTTGGAAACCAGTTATCGCCAAGAATGCTTCCTTTATTCGATTTTTTCAAGCGCTTTACATACCAATTAATATAAAGGATAGTGGCAAGTAAAAAAGATATATAGATAGCTGTGCGTAAACCAATTCCCGAAAACATCGGAAGTTCTGCGATCTTTTGTGAAATGCCTAAAGGTGAGGGGGATAAAATAGTAGCGTTAAAACCAGTATAAGTGCCTAAATAAATAATTGCTACACCGACGATAGCGTCCCATTTTAATGTGCGTGCAACGATGATACCGATGGGGATAAAACCGATAACTGAATTAACGATAATGCCAGTCGTTCCGAGAATAGAAAAAAGTGCGGCAACGATACAAATGAAAAGTAATTGCTGATTACGAAATTTGTTAATAACATGATAGATTAAACCGTCAAGAGCACCTGTTTTTTCAAGAATGGCAATGGCACCGCCTGTAAATAAAATTAAAAAGATGATCGGAGCAGCAAGTGTCATTCCTTTTTCAATAGCGGTAAAAAAAGAAACAAATCCTACAGGTGATTGCGGAACAGAATGATAGCTTCCCGGTATTGTCGTTGTAACGGTCCCGTTTGTAACTCTTTTAAATTCTCCAGCAGGAACGAAATACGTAGCAATGGCGCAAAGTAAGGCAATAAAAAATAGTAGTACGTACGCATCAGGCATTTTAAACTTTTGTTTACTAGGTTGTTTTTTTGCCTCAGTTTGTATTTGCATAAAATTCCTCCTTCTTCACTTTATTAATTTTAATATTCTGAATTCAATCTGTGAAATAGATTATAATAAAGGTAGCTTCTTAAGGCAATAGTTTTTGTATCCTTTTCCCGTACATACAAATTATTGCAATATTAGACAGGGAAACGATAATAAGCCAAGAATATGTTATGTAGAAAGAAAAAGGAAAAGAGGGAACAAGATGTGGAAAACTACAGATCTATGTGATGAGTTTGAAAAGGAATTACAAATATGTCGCCAGTCTTTTCGGTCTTTTGGGAAGAAAGAACAATTCCACGGGAAAATTGCAACTGTAAAAGTGAAAGATGATAATGTACTAGTGAAGGAAGGATTGCAAACATTACCAGAAGGAACAGTATTAGTTGTTGATGGCGGAGCGTCTAGGAATTGTGCGTTACTTGGTGATAATTTGGCAGCTATTGCGGAAGAAAGAAAGCTAGCAGGAATTATTGTGAATGGGTATGTTCGTGATTCTAGTGAACTAAAGAATATTAATATTGGTATTTTAGCGTTAGGGACAATGCCAAATAGAAGTGTGAAAGAAGGAAAAGGAGAACGAAATATTTCATTGCATTTTGGACAAGTGGATTGGAATCCAAATGAATATGTTTATGCGGATGAAGATGGCGTCATTATTAGTGAAAAGAGTTTACATAGTTAAGAGTTAATAAGTTATTATTCTTAGAAAATAAATCCGATAAAGCATGGACAAAATTCTTTGTCAATAGTAAAATAATACAGAAATTTAAAATTTACAGAATGTATAGGTTTATCTTTTTACGATAACTTAAATGGGAGTAAGTTGTGCCAAGAAAAGTGAATGTTATCACAATGATACGTTCATAAACAAAATTATTTTTCCTATACAAATATAGCCGCGAATAATGCGGGTAGGAGGTGTTGTACATTTTTGTTCGACACTTACAAAAAGAGAGTGTCAATCGCACGCCCTTGAAGGGCCTTTTTTTGTGTAAATGGTAGTAAGGGAGGAAATTTTGGGATGGCAATGTTGAAAAAGTGGCTGCTTACGTCGTTAATGGCAGTGACACTTGTATTTGTTTCTTTTGCGAATACAGTACATATTACGTTTGCTGAAGAAAATACAGCAAAACTTGCAATTATTGGGGAATCACAAAAAGGCATTATGTTATGTCCGAAAGAAGAGCAAATTAAAGATGGGGAAACAGCTTTAAGTTTGCTGCAAAAGGTCATGGGGGACAAGGTAGAATCTGAAACGATGTCGTTTGGAACATATGTAAAAGGCATCGATGGTTTAATGGCCGGGGCTACAAGTGCTTGGCTGTATGATGTAAATGATAAGTCTGCAGAAGTCGGAGCAGATAGTTATAAATTAAAATCTGGAGATGTTGTTGTCTTTCGCTTTGTTTCAGACTGGAGCAATATAAGCCAGGAAACATTGAAAGAAACGTTAGATAAGTTCGGGACGTGTAAAACAGAAGAACCTAACGGTGGCAAAACAGAAGAACCAAAACCAGAAGGTCAAGACGGTAAAACACCAGATGGGAAAAATCAAGGTGACCAAGACGGTAAAACGCCAGATGGGAAAAACCAAGGTAATCAAGACGGTGAAAAACCAGATGGGAAAAACCAAGGTGATCAAGACGGTGAAAAACCAGATGGGAAAAACCAAGGTGACCAAGACGGTGAAAAACCAGATGGGAAAAACCAAGGTGACCAAGACGGTAAAACGCCAAATGGGGAAAAACCAGAACAACCACAGCAAGAGAACATTCAAGTTCCAAGTGCACAATTAAATGAAGCCATTTCTAAAACATCAGACAAGATGTTACAAGATGGAATTGAAAGTGATTGGGTAGCTGTAGCGCTTTCTCGTTCTGGAAAGAATGTGCCAATTGAGGCAAAATTAAATTATGTTAAGTCAGTAACTGAAAAAGTAGAAAAGCGCATTAATCGTTTTTCAGCGACAGATTTAGCTAGAACAATTATTATGATGAATGCAATGAGTGCAGACCCTAAAAATGTAGGTGGACATAATTTAGTTCAAAAATTGTATGAGTCAGATAAAGTGAATTCTGTTACAGGTTATGCATTTGCTTTACTTGCATTTGATACGAAGAAGTATGAGATTCCAGTTGAATCAAAATGGAACAGAGTTGCTCTAGTGGAAGCACTGTTAAATAATCAGCATACAGACGGTGGATGGACTTATAATAGTTCAGGTAGTAAAGATAGTGCTAGTAGCGTTGATGTAACAGGTATGGTTTTATCAGCATTAGCTCCTTATCAAGAGCGATCAGATGTGAAACCAGCTATACAAAAAGCTGTTGCGTATTTATATAACGAACAGCTGCAAAATGGCGGTTTTTCAGCTGATGGACAAGAAAATTCAAATAGTACTGCGCAAGCAATTATTGGATTATCGCTTGTTAAAGATGTAGATCAAAATCGTCTTCATAAGGCAATGCAAAACCTATTATCATATCAACTTTCAAATGGTGAATTTAAATGGTTACCAAGTGATCAAAATGGTAACGGAATGGCTACAGAACAGGCTCTTTTAGCATTACTTCAATTTAAGGAAATGGGAAAATCTATTTATGATTGGTCTAATGTAGACGCTGGTGATGTAATTAAGCCAAAACCGATTGAAGAGCCAGAAAAGGTCGTTGAACCAGAAAATAATGTAGTAGAAAAAGAAGTTACTGAAGAACCGAAAGAACAAGACCAAGTACAACAAGAAACAAAAGATGAAAATCTAAAAGTAGTTGTAGATAACGAACCGGTTAAGAATAAAAAAATCGGAAACGGTAACAGTCTACCAAAAACAGGAGCATCTTCTCATAGTGCAGCAACAGAAGTAGGTATGGGTGTATTATGTATTGCTTCTGCATATGTATTATGGAGACGTAAAGCAGCTTAACAAAAAATTAGGAGCAAATATTTGCTCCTAATTTTCGTATGAAAGGTGAGAGATAGGATGAGTAAGGTGAAATGGTTCATTTCTTTACTGCTTTCGCTCGGGCTACTTGCCGGATGTGAAGAGGCAGCTGTAAAGCCTGAGAAGAAGGTAGAACCGAAGCAAGAAGAGGTAGCGAAACAAGAAGAACAAAAAGATGAAGCGAAGCCGGAAGAAAAAACAGAAGAAAAGCAAGCTGAATCAGAGCAAAAGCAGCAAGAAGAGCAGAAAGAGAAACAAGAACAAAAAGTAGAAGAGAAGCCGAAAGAGGAAAAGCCGCAGGCACAATCAGAGGTAAAGAAAGAAGAGAAACAACAGGAACAACCGAAAGAGCAACCTGCTGTAAATAAGCAACCAGAGCAGCAACAAGTACAAGAAGAGAAACAACAACCGAAAGCACCAGAAGTAAAAGAAGAAGCAAAGGTTGTGAATCAGCCGAAAGAAACACCGAAGCAGGAGCAAAAAGTTGATCCGAATAAAGAGGAGAAAACGATACCGACTCCGGCAGTACCAAAACCTGAACCACCAAAACCAGATCCAGTACCAGTACCGAAACCGCAAGCAAAACAAGTAACAATCTCGGTAAAAGGAAATAACGGATATATAATGGGTGCGAAAAAGATGGATGTACAAGATGGCGATACTGTGTATAAAGTATTACAACGTACAGGATTAGATGTTGATGCAAGCGGATCTAGAGATAGTATTTATGTAAAAGGTATTAATGATTTATATGAAAAAGATATTGCGGATACTAGTGGATGGAAATATCGTGTGAACGGTGCTTTTCCAAACCATAGTGCTGGTGTAGCTACGGTAAAACCAGGAGATACAATTGAGTGGGTATACGTATTACAATAAGAAAGGCATTCGGTAAAGGGCTATGAAAATAAGTTTTTCTTCTTTACATCCTTTTGTGAATTTTTTCTATTATATCGGGGTGATGATACTATGTACGATGTGTCTTCATCCTCTTTTTTTAATTGGAGCAATAGTATTAATTATTATGTTAAATGTGATGCAAGGAAATAGCGAAAAGATAAGAAAGATGCTACCGAGCACAATTGTTTTCTTCTTTATGGTAATTTTATTTAATTCGTTATTAACGCATAGAGGTCGAACTACGTTATTTTGGTTAGGTGATAGCCGTATTAAGCTTGAGGCGATTATGTTTGGAATAGTAATGGGGTTATTACTAGTTGCAGTTATGTTTACGTTTGCGTCATACAATGATATTATTTCCAGTCATAAATTTTTATATTTGTTTTCAAGAATTTCACCGAAAGTTGCATTGTTAACGATGATTACAGTGAGATTTGTTCCTTTGTTTATGAGGCGATTAAAGAAAATCACACTCGTTCAAAAGACGAAAGGTGTGCAGGTAGATTCAGGTTCGATAATTGAACGCGTCAAAAATGGTATGCAATTGCTGCAAGTATTATTAATTTGTTCATTAGAAGATGCACTGCAAACGGCAGATTCTATGCAAGCTCGTGGATTTGGTGTAACGAAGCGTACGACGTATATTCGCTATAGAATGGAAAGGCGCGATTGGTATACGCTCAGTTATTTAATCATTTTATTTATAGCTGCTATTATATGTAGTAATTATGGCGGGGGGAAATTGATTATTTATCCGAAAGTCGAATCGATTCTATTTCAGCAATACGATGGGATGATGTTTGTCGTATTAACGATGTTTATTAGTTTACCAATCATAATGGAAGGGAGAGAATGGATATGGTGGCGCATGCAGAAATAAACAATTTATCATTTGTATATGCTGATGAAAACGAATACGCGTTACAGCATATTTCTCTTTCTGTTCAAAAAGGTGAGTTTATTGCACTTGCTGGAGGATCGGGATCTGGGAAGACGACTTTATTAAAACATTTTAAAAAGGAGTTACTTCCAATTGGTACGCGTTCTGGAGAGATATTTTATGAGGGTGTTTTAATAGAGGAAGTAGCTGATTTGTTATCTGCCCAAGAAATTGGGATGGTATTTCAAAACCCAGAAAATCAGATCGTTATGGATACAGTGATTCAAGAATTAGCATTTTCTTTAGAAAATATCGGATTACCATCACATATTATTCAAAAAAGAATAGCAGAGCTTATTAGCTTTTTAGGATTTCAAGATTTATTGCATCAATCTGTTCACACGTTATCTGGTGGGCAAAAGCAACTTGTTAATTTAGCTGCGGTATTAGTTATGCAGCCGAAATTGCTATTATTAGATGAACCGACAGCGCAGTTAGATCCAATCGCTGCAAAAGAGTTTTTAGGATTATTAAAACGGATTAATGAAGAACTTGGAATTACGATTATTTTAAGTGAACATCGTTTAGATGAAGTTATCCCGCTTGCAACACGCGTTGTTTGTATGGATAATGGCCGTATTATGTATGATGGTAGTCCTAAAATTGTTATTACGGATATGTGGGGAGTAGAAACATTCCGTCCATTTATTCCGCAAATTCCAAGGCTATTTTTAGAGTGGAATGTGAGAGATATTCCGTTTACAGTGCGAGAGGCGCAAATGAAAATGAATGATTTTGCAGCGATATCATATGTAAATGAGCCAATAGCACAAAGTGAAAAGCAAGAGGTAATTTTAAGCGCAGAGCATATTTCGTTCCAATATGAAAAAAATAGTCCGCTTATTTTACGTGATTTATCAGTTTCGATTGAAAAAGGAAAATGGGTAGCGCTCGTTGGGAAGAACGGTACAGGTAAGTCTACACTGTTAACGATTTTAGCAGGATTACAAAAAGCGAGAAGAGGGAAAGTAAAGTGGAACGGAAAAGTGATACATAAAATTGATTCGAAAGAACGATTTAAAAGTATTGGGTATGTATCGCAGCATCCGTATTATCATTTTACATTTGATACAGTATGGGACGAGGTTTATGAACGTGCACGTGAATTATACGGAGAACAAGGAAAAGAAATAGCAGAAGATAGGCTAAAACAGTTTTGGTTGTATTCGCTTAAAGAACGCCATCCGCACGATTGTAGCGGAGGAGAGCAACAATTACTTGCGTTATGTACGACGTTATTATCAAAGCCGACTTTATTATTACTGGATGAACCGACAAAGGGGTTAGATCCATGGAAGAAAGAAAGAGTAGGAGAGCTATTTAGGAAGCTACAAAAAGAAGGAACAACAATTGTAATGGCGACGCATGACATTGAATTTGCAGCGAAATACGTTGATCAATGTATGATGTTATTTGATGGAACAGTCATTATGAATGATGCACCGAAAGAATTTTTTAGCGGCAACTTCTTTTATACAACATCTATTAACCGATTCATTCGAAAAGAATTGCCATATGCATTAACGTGGGAGGATGTGTACGAAGCTTGTCCAAACGATATGTTGCATTCATAATATGTATCTTTGCAGTAATAATCGGCACATTACTCTTTACGACACTTGTCATGGACGGTTATTACATGTTAAGTAGTTTGTTTATATTAGCGGTTATTATGTTACCTTTCTATATCCGTTTTGAAAGAAAGGCGTTTGTTTCACGTGAAATTGTTCTCGTTGCTGTATTAGCGGCAATTGCAGCAGTAAGCCGGGTGCCATTTTCTATTTTACCAAGTGTACAACCAACTTCTTTTGTCATTATCGTTTCTGCAATTGTATTTGGAAGTGAAACTGGTTTTATGATTGGTGCTACAGCAGCAATCGTATCTAATATTTTTTTAGGACAAGGTCCATGGACACCGTGGCAAATGTTTTCGTGGGGTATGATTGGTTTTATAGCAGGTTTACTTCGTAATACATTTTTTATGAAAAAGCTATGGGGAAGACTTCTTTACGGAGTAATTGTTGGCTTTTTATTTGGCTGGATTATGAATTTCTGGGGCCTTCTCGGTTTTATACGAGAAGCAACGTGGGAAACTGTCATTTCGTATTATATCGCAAGTTTTTACTTTGATTTGAGCCATGCGATTTCGAATGTTATTTTCTTATTACTATTTAGTACTTCATGGATTACGATTCTTACAAGATTTAAAAAGAAATACGGTATATTAGATGAGCATAACGTGACATAGAAAAGCATACTCATATAAGGTAGGGTCGCGACTTACATATTCGTTTGCCTCTTTCATGCTTCTTACATATTGTAAGGAGCATTTTTTTGTCAAAAAATCGATTTAATATACATCCGTTATTATATAAAATTATTTGTATAATGGTAGGTGAGAACTTTTTTCAAAAGGGAGGTGTATAGTTAATGAAGTTAGTTATTCCGAAGCAACATGGTGCATGGGCTATGCTTGTTATTCCTTTTTTATTAAGTGTCATACTTGGGAAACCTACTATTTATCATATTCCATTGTTTTTAGCGTGGTTTTTTATCTATTTAGCCACGTATCCATTTCTTACATACATAAAGCAAAGACGAAAAAAAGAGTTTTTACAAGCTGCCATTGTTTATTTCAGCATTGCGTTCCTATTTGGGATGATTTCTTTATTATATGAGTGGCGAATTCTTTTATTCGTAATAGTAATGATTCCATTATTTATAGTGAATATGTATTACGCTCGTCAAAAAAATGAAAGAGCACTATTAAATGATATTTGTGCGATTATTGTGTTTTGTATCGGTGGATTAATTAGTTATTCCTTTTCAATGAAGCAAATCGATCATACAGCTATATTCATTGCACTTATTTCATTTTTATACTTTTTAGGTAGTACGTTCTATGTGAAAACGATGATTCGTGAAAAAAATAACCCGAAGTATCGTCTTATATCTTGGGGATATCATATCGTATTAACAATAATCATATTTGTGATTAATCCCTGGTGTTCTCTTATTTTTATACCAAGTGTCATTCGAGCAATTGTGTTGTATGGCAAAAAAATTTCTATTATAAAAGTAGGAATTTTAGAAATTGCTAATTCTGTATATTTTTTAATTATAACGGCAATAATTATGAAGTATGCCATTTGAAAAAACTTCCCATCAATTGATGGGAAGTTTTTAATCTTTTTCTAAAATGTGAACGGTGTACTCGCAACGTTGAATAGCTTGTTCAACAGCATAAAGTGATTGTTCAATACGAGCGCGATTAAAATCTTTTTCAACTGTTTCGAGCGCTTCTTCTAAACAATTTTTAGCTTCTTGTAATGATTGAAAAGAATCTTGTACATATCCGCGAGCATTTTGATGCATTTCATAATCCTCCTTGCGTGTTCGTATATGGGTAGTATGAACAGTAAGGAAGAAAATATAATTTGTTATATTTATTTGACAATTAAAGTGGAATTACGTATAGTAAGAATTAAGTGAATATTTTCTTATCCAGAGAGGTGGAGGGACTGGCCCGATGAAACCCAGCAACCGCGATGCAGGTGCTAATTCCAGCAGAACATATTTGTTCTGGGAGATAAGACGAAGATATATACGTAACTTCTTCTTATCGGAGAGGTTTTTTTATTGCAAAAAAACCGATTACGAAAATTTATATTAAGAAGAAAGGGGTTGCGCATTACTGTGACACTCGAAAAATACGTAAAACTGCGTAGTACAGTTTATGAATATATGATAGAGCAAGATAAGCCGATATCATTGTTAGATATTCAAGAACATATCGTTTCGCATCATGAAGGAAAATTCACGAAAAAGATGTTGCATCAATTTTATTTATCAAGATTATTAGACGAACTAAAACTGGATGGGAAAATTACATTAGCTGATGAATATCTCTATGCTGAAAAAGGGGTATTGTATAAGGCGAGAAAAGGGAGCTAAGCTCTCTTTTTTTCTTAAAATAACGGAGTATGTAGAGTAAAAGACTGCTAAAGCAGCCTGATACAGGGAATGGTGTTGAGTGTGTAGTGTCAAAAATTGAATGTGCCTGAAAGAGGCAATTCATATCGGCTGCAAATGAAAAGAGACACCTTCGCCGAATAGGTGTCAGTCGTTTTGTCATATAGACTTGCTATTTGACAGTTATTAGAATAACATACAGGATTTTTGAAGTCAAAAGGGAATTAAAGGAAGGGGTACAATTATGTACGCTTACTTATTAAAAGATATAACGAAATGGATCCCAAAGTACATTGTAGATAAGGGATATGAATATTATGAAGATGGACATGTAGAAGATGTTGAAATACATGATAAAAAAGTGTTTGCTTTCGTTACTGGAAATGCAGGAAATTATGAAGTAGTTATCGATCTCGAAGATTTTTCAGAAAGTAGCTGCGAATGTCCATATGAGAATCTTTGTAAGCATATGGCGGCAGTTGTTTATGATATTCAAGGTGCTGGTGAGAGTGCAGTTAAAGAGAAACTGAAAGATTTAGAAAAAGAAGAATTACTTATATTATTGAATCGATTATTGCAAAGTTCGAAAAACGTGCAAATTGTAGAGAAGATGTTAAAGAAGGAGAAACTTTAATGTATAGAGGGAGTTGTTATGTAGTGAACGTACTAATTGTATACGCTCATCCTAATCCTTCAAGTTTTAACGCGGCGATTTTCAATCATGTGCAAAAAGGACTACCGGAAACAAATCATTCAGTTACGCTGCTTGATTTATACAAAGAACAATTTGATCCAGTCCTCGTATTTAATGAAGAGAAGAAAAGACGTGATTTAGTAAATGAAGAAGAAACAGCTCGGTACAGAACGTTAGTAGAAGAAGTAGATACACTTTTATTCATCTATCCAATATGGTGGTGGGGGATGCCAGCAATTTTAAAAGGATTTATCGATCGTATTTTCGTAGCTGGATTTGCTTATAAATATGAAGGGGCTCTGTCGAAAGGATTATTGCAAGGGAAAAAAGCATGGGTTATTAATAAGTTAGACTCGCCCCTATGGTACGTCGCACTATTATATCGATCAGCAGATTGGATTATGATGAAGAGAGGTGTTTTACGTTTTTGTGGCATTCGCGATATAAAACGTTCAGTGTTTCAATCTGTGAAAACGAGTAAAGTATCAAAGCGTGAAAAATGGTTATTACAAATAGAAGAAAAGGCTCGTACATTATGAATGAAGTCGACCGTATTATAAACTGTATTCAGTATGACGGCGAACTTTTTCGGAAGTATGTTACGTGTTTACTTCAATTGAAAAAATGTAGTAAAACATTTCAGCAAATTCAAATAGAGTTAAGAAATGACTACTTGATAAGAGGAATTTGTGAAAGAGAAGTTGATGAGGTAGTACGGGGAAGTAAAGAATATGAAACATATTTTCTTCCTAAAGCGTTACAGTGGAATTTTTTGAGTGAACATCTACACTTGATCGGAAAAATTTGCGAAGATTTTTTTGCATTTGAGTCATTACATCTTACGGAGATAGAGTGGGAGAAGATTATAAATTGCATGGGAAATAAGTGATTTATTATGTAAAAAAGCTAGTATAAAACTAGCTTTTCGTTTAAATAAATAAGAAGCATAGACTAATGATAAAACCCGCATATAGTAAGTTCACAACACAAAATCCCATAATGTCACGAGCACCTAAACCAGCTATCGCTAATGCTGGTAATGCCCAGAAAGGTTGAATTAAATTCGTCCAAGCATCGCCCCATGCAATTGCCATTGCTGTTTTTGCAGCAGGTACACCAAGTTCAGCGCCAGCTGGAATCATAATTGGTGCTTGCACAGCCCATTGACCGCCGCCAGATGGAACGAAAATGTTAACAATGCCAGCACTTAAAAATGTAAAGAGCGGAAAAGTCGTTTCATTTGAAATGCTAATAAAGAAATTAGAAATAGCTCCTCCAAGTGAAAGTCCTTCACTATTTGCTCCAATCATCATGCCCATAATTCCTGCGTAAAACGGAAATTGAAGTAAAATGCCAGAAGCACTTTTCGTAGAGTCTGAAAAAGCGCGAATATACTGAATCGGAGTACTGTGGAAAATAAGACCTGCAATTAATAACATGAAAATCACGATATCGAGAGTAAGGTTAAAACCTTTCGTATAAAAGTAATTGAAAATATAAATGAGACCTAACAATCCAACGAAAAGTGTAATAATAATGCTATTTTCCATCTTTTCAGCGAATGTATTTTTTTCTACTTCTTGAGCAGCGGCTTCTTCATGGAACACGCTAGGATCTACAGTGATCGTATGTTTTTCATCTGGATGCATCGCCTTATTAATGAGAGGCATCGTAATGAGAAAAATAATAACTGGAACGAGAGCGTATGGTGAGAATAACGTTTCTGTTATTGGAATCGCCTCTTTAATACTTCCAGCAGTCGTTTTAATTAACGTTTCACCGCCTGTTGCTAACGTAAGAGGGATAGAGGCAGAAAGACCCGCATGCCAAATGAGAAATCCAGAGTAAGAAGAGGCGATTGCTAGTCTATAATCTAATCCGTCCAGCTGCCTTGCCACTTCTTTTGCGTATAAAACAGATACAACAATTCCAAAGCCCCAGTTTATGTATGCACCAAGTAAACTTACAATTGAAATGGCAATAATGCCTTGTCCATTCGTTTTTGGTAGTCTGGCAGCTTTCGTTAATCCCTTTTTAATAAGAGGAGCATTTGCTAAAGCAGATCCAGTCACGAGTACAAGTGCCATTTGCATAGAAAAGGCGAGGAGTCCCCAAATTCCATTACCCCAGTGATTAATCATTTCTACAGGGGTTTGGTGAGTCGCAAACATACCAAAGAAGATAACAAAAACAGTTAGTAAACATGATAAAATAAACGGTTCTGGCAAGAAGCGTTGCACTAAGGCGACGCAACCATTTGTAAAGGAACGAAACAAAATAGATCAGCCTCCTTATGTATATGTATTACAATTATTCGAGGTTGTTTGGGAGATAACCTCTAATATAAAGAAAATTCAGATATTTATAGGGTGATAATTTATTGATAGGTTGATATAGAGCCTTGTATCAGATTCTGCTTTTAATATACTAGAAGAAAACGGTTGGAAATGGGGTAGCACTTATAGGGATAGTATAGAGAAAGGTTACTAGCTGGCTTCAAAGCAACTGTTGCAAAGGGAGAGGAGATTCAATACAATAGTGTTGTATTACATGAGAAATATGTTTTAGCACAAATCTAGCTAAAAATGTTTATACAAATACATTTAAAATTGATGGGGGAATTATGATCAAAAGTTTTTATCTTTTAAAGCCTAAAATGTTTACGGCAGATATGTATTATAAAGTTTTTATTACAGGTGACTGTATATATTTTATAAAGATTGGCGGACAGTTTCATAGTCGACATGCTTATAAAAAACAATTACCTGGTATTTCAGAGCTATTGTTTTTGCTCTGGTTCAAAAAAATTGAGAAAAAACAATTAAACTTAGAAACTGAAATAGATACAAAAATACATACTGGCGATGTACATGAACTCTTGCAATTAAAGAATAACTTTTCAATTGAAATAAATACAATTGAAGAGGTAGTATTAAATAAACGAGGAACGTTTCATACAGGTTTTAATGATAATGGAACAATTTCCTTTATGTTAAAAAATGGTCAAAAAATAAAGTTCATCATCCCGGAAGAAACTTTATTTTCATCTATAGAAGAAATTTTCGACCAATATGAACAGACAATCTTTGTAAGGGAAGTGTTTTAACGAATTCTCCAAAAGGTGTGGATGTATTAGTTAAACACTTAATTAAACATGTAAACTGCTTATATAAATTTTGATAGGCGTGTTTTAAGCAGTTATTCTTTCAGTATCTTCTAATATGTAAATATCCCAACAAGAAAAAGCTTCCACTACTGTGGAAGCTTTTCTAAATAATGTGCAATAGCAACATACATATTTGAGTAAACCGAATGTATTTCATTACTTGGCGTTGCGTTAGAAGAGAAGTGGGCGATTACCATATTTGCTTTCGGATCGATGTAAAGTGTTTGTCCGTAACTACCTAACACTTCACAAGCACCTTGTTCATTGTGCGGAATCCACCATTGATTATGATAAGAAATGGAAGCTCCAGGGCCAATTGCAAGTTCACCTTCTTGGACATTTTTTATATCTTCAGTAATAGAAGAAGGGAGAATTTGTTTTCCATTATATTCCCCGTTGTTTAATAGTAATTGCCCAAATCTCGCCATATCTCTAGCAGTTGCATTTAATCCAGCACTAGCTTGTTCTACTTTTGTTTCATCTGTAACGTAATACGCGTTTTCTTCCATACCAATTTGAGACCAAATTCGTTCGCTTACATTTTCAGCTAGTGATTTACCAGTAATAGTTCTAATAATCCAAGCGAGCGTTTCTGTTGATCCGTTATTGTAAGAAAAGGAAGAACCAGGCGGTGCAGTTTCTTCGGCTTCTCGTAACATATCATAAATTTTCATCGGACCGTCGTAGTTTTTGCCGCGGGGTAAAATATTGCTAGCTAAATATAATTGTGCATCTTGATTTTCTAGCCCAGGCTGCTCATATCCGTGGGTCGGGTATTCTGCTGACACTTGCATGTCCATTAATTGCTGAAGTGTGGCATTACCGAACGGTGTGTTTTTTAATTCTTTTATGTAAGTGTCAGCTGTTTTTTCTAAGTCAATACGTTTTTCTTCAGCGAGAGATTGTATAATTGCCCCGGTAAAGACTTTTGCTAATGATGCCATACCATGAGGTTCATTCTGTTTATACCCATTGAAATATCGTTCGTAAACAAGTTGTCCATTATGTACAACGACAAAAGCATCTGTTTTGTTATCGTCTAAAAGTTTTTTTAGAGGAGTTGTATTTCCGAATCTACGCTCCACAGCAAAATCGTCTAAGTTTTGCAATGCGGAAGGGAAGTGAGCAATTTGGTCAGGATTGTTTTTTACGTTATTAACTAAAGTGAATTCTTTCATATGGGTATATGACCAACGTAAGTAAGGGTCATTTAACCAGTTTTCTTTTGTCACATTATGTTTTGATGGGGTCGTTTTATTTTGTTTGAAGTAAGTAAACCCAAGCCCTGTAATTACAAATATGAATGTTAGTATAAGTAAGAGTAGGGGAGATTTTTTTAGTTTCATATATGGCCCTCCTTTTTATTTCTACTATAAGTATACGCTCGTCTTGAAAGAAATACAAAATAAGGAAAGTAAACGGGGAAGTTTACTTTCCTTATTAACGTTAAGCGGAAATTTTTCCGTCTGTAGGTTGTTTCTTGAATTTTTGTTTTCGTCCGTGTAATCCATAATATAAAAGTAAAGTGAACGCAACGATAATAGCTGCGATAAAATACATATTATGATAACTGGATTTCGCTGCGACAATACCTAAAATGAAAGAACCAAAGCCAATACCACTATCAAAGAATGAGAAATACGTAGCTGTCGCAGAACCACGTCTATGGTTTGGAGCGGCAGAAATCGCAATCGTTTGGAAACTCGGAATTAATGTTCCGTAACCTAAACCGATTAGCATACCTGCGCCAAGGAACCAAAATGAAGTTTGTGCTTGGCTTAATATGAACATTCCGATTGTGAAAATAATGATAGCAGGGTAAACGAGTACATTTTCACCGAAGCGATCAAAAATCTTTCCTGTAAATGGACGAGAAATGACAACAACAAGTGCGTATAAAATAAAGAAGTAACTTGCAATTTCACTTAAACCGAGTTCTTTCGCATAAATAGGAATAAAGGATAAAATACCACTATAAGAAAAGGCTAAAACAAATCCTGTAAGTGCAATTGGAATAGAAGATGGTTCGATTAAGTCTTTCCATTTCATTTTTTCACGTTTTTGTTTGCTAACAGGTGCTTCGTGTGGAATATCTACAAGTAGTCCTAATAAAAATGCAAGTAATGAAAATACGGAACAAACGATAAATAACACAGTAAACGAAAAATGAGAAATAATTGTTAAACCTAAAAAAGGACCAATTACCATCGGCAGACTCATAAATACGCCGAAATATGCAAGTGCTTCGCCTCGTCGATGAGCTGGCGCAACATCAGTTACGATCGTACCAGTAGCTGTCGTTGCCATCCCGAACCCAATACCGTGTAAGAAGCGAAGGGCAAGTAATAAGAATAAACTTTGCGCACCGAAATACATAACAGTAGCGGCTAAAAATAATGAAAGTGAAATAAATAATATTTTCTTTCTTCCTAAATCATCGAGCCATTTTCCTGTGAATGGTCTACATAAAACAGAAGAAATAAGAAACACAGTTGCAACTAAACCAATTTCCTCAGGTTTTCCTTTTAGGCCGTCTATTACATAGACAGGTAGAGTAGTCATAAGCATGTAAAATGTTAAGAAGAGAAATAGACTACTAAAACAAGTTCCGAGGAAATCCTTCGTCCAAAGTTTCTCACTTTGCATCGTCATCCCTCCAATTTAATCTAAATTTTTAATAATTTGTTGTAACACTTGAAATGCTTGATGTAAATCATCTTCGTTAATACCTTCTAGCGTTTTTTCTTCGAAAGTATCAACTTCTTCTTGCCATATTGGAATCATCTTTATCGCTGTTTCGGATAAAGAAATGAGCTTCTCACGGCGATCTTTACCTTCTGTACGAATAATCCATCCCATCGTTTCCATACGTGTTAACGTACGAGTCATCGTTGGTGATTCAACATTTAAATACTGGCACAATTCTGTTTGCGTACAAGAACCAGTTTGATTAATGCGGAAAATAACAGCCCATTGCGCACTAAATAACCCTGTTGGAGATACACGTTCATTAAATTTCTTCGTAAACTTTCGAGAAGTCTGGCTGACGATGTGAAAAAAATGTTGTTTTTCGTCCATGTATTTTGATCCTTTCAAATTAGTTACCTAGCTAACTATATACTTTTTTATAATAATTGTCTAGTAATAGACATGTTGATTTATGTAAAAAATTCTTATAGGTTTTATGTTGCGAACGTACATTCTACGTGCTATTCTTTAATTAAGTAAAGAATTTTCTTTCTATTAAATAGAATGGGGGAACTTGTGATGATTAAGCCTGCAACAATGGAGTTTGTTTCACTATCGAACGGAGAAACGATTGCATATCAGGAAGTTGGAAGGCGAAATACAGATATTCTTGTACTCATTCACGGGAACATGACATCGTCACAACATTGGGATTTAGTTATTGAAAAGTTGCAAGATCAATACCATATTTACGCTCTTGATTTAAGAGGGTTTGGACAATCAACGTATAATCAATCGATAGATTCATTACAAGACTTTGCAGAAGATGTAAAATTATTTATCGACGAGTTAAAGCTAGAGAAATTCTCATTAATGGGCTGGTCAATGGGCGGTGGCGTTGCGATGCAATTTACAGCGAATCACCCAAATTTTGTAGAAAAGTTAATTTTAGTAGAATCAGTAGGAATGAAAGGTTACCCAATCTTTAAAAAAGATACGAATGGGCAGCCAATTGTATCAAGTTTAGTAAAGACGAAAGAAGAAATTGCGCAAGATCCAGTACAAATTACTCCAGTATTAGACGCGATAAAAAATATGAACAAACTATATTACCGTACAGTATGGAATCTATTAATATATACACATAATCAACCTGAACCGGACCGTTATGAAAAGTATTTAGATGATATGTTAACGCAACGTAATTTCGTAGATGTGAATTATGCGCTCATTACATTTAATATTTCAGATGAACATAATGGGGTTGTAGAGGGAAGTAAGCAAATTCATCGTATTAAAGCGCCAACACTCGTCATACAAGGTGATAGAGATTATGTCGTACCCCAAGTAGTCGGTGAGGAATTAGCGAAACATTTGCCAAATGCAGAGTTGAAGGTATTAGAAGATTGCGGACACTCGCCGTTTATTGATTGTTTAGATGTATTTATAAAACATGTAGAGGATTGGTTAGAACAGAAATAATCCCCGAAATGAAAGGTATTGCATATACTATAACATTGTAGGTAAAAGGGGAGATTATCAATGCATCAACCATTTTTCATCGCTTATTCGCCATATAATCATTACGCATATACAAAAATGATGATAAACCCGCTGTATATGCAAGTTTCGCCAGCTGTAGTTCCTTTACAAATGCAATATCCGCAGCCACCAATCGCTAACGCACAGCAATACTTATATGAAACTGCTTTTTATAAACATCCATACTTTAAGCAATTTCATAACAATGTGAAAGCACAAGTTTGGGAAGGATAAGGTAACAAGCTAAAAGATTCATTCTTTTAGCTTGTTTTTTATTGCGAATATTCGTACACGCATTTGCAGAAACAGTTTATAATGAAAAGTGGAAGCGTGAGAAGGAGAGGGAAAGGGATGTCAATGCGTTTTACTTTTTGGATTATGGTTGGGATTGTAGCAATCTCGGGTTTATCACAAGGAATGCTCTTACCGGCCATTGCAATGATTTTTGAACAAGAAGGGGTTAGTTCAAGTATTAATGGTATTCATGCGACGGCATTGTACATTGGGATATTAGTCATTTCGCCGTTTCTTGAAAAACCGATGCAAAGGTTTGGAATGAAGCCGATTATTGTTATAGGTGGGTTTCTCGTTATTATTTCATTATTCTTTTTTACACAAACATTTTCGTTTTGGGTATGGTTTATCCTTAGATTTCTAGTTGGAGTCGGAGATCATATGCTTCATGTCGGAACACAAACGTGGATCACGACAACATCAGACCCAAGTAAAATAGGGAGACAAGTATCGATATACGGTGTATTCTTCGGAATTGGTTTTGCCGTTGGCCCGTATTTAGCAAGCACTGTGCAGTACGGTCTTGCAACGCCATTTATTATATCTACTATACTTTGTCTAATAGGTTGGCTTTTACTACTTCCAACAAAAAATGCATTCCCAGCGCAAGATGAAAGAGAAGTAAAGAGTGAATCATCATTTTCTCGTTATAAACAAGTTGTTGGATTAGGATGGATTGCACTGCTAGGACCACTTGCATATGGCGTACTTGAAGCAATGCTAAACAGTAACTTACCAGTATACGCACTTCGTAAAGGGTGGTCTGTTTCAGATGTATCCTTCTTATTACCAGCATTTGCAGTTGGGGGTATTATTACACAAATTCCGCTCGGTATATTGAGTGATAAATACGGAAGGGACCGTATATTAACGTGGACGTTTAGCATAAGTACGGGCATTTTTCTACTTGCCGCCGTATTTGATCAATATTACTGGATCGTCTTTGCCTGCATGCTTTTAGCGGGTATGGTTATTGGATCGTGCTTCTCTTTAGGGCTTGGATTTATGACTGATTTATTACCGAGACATTTACTACCGGCAGGTAATATATTATCCGGAATCGCTTTTAGTTTAGGAAGTATTATGGGACCTGTATTAGGCGGCGTATTTATAGAAAAAATACAGTATACAAGCTTTTTTATTGCGGTTATGATTATAATGGGAATTCTCGCAATGTTATATATGGTCTACATGAAAAATCAATTTGCATCAAGAAAAATAGAAAGTAGGTTAGGGCATGACAAAACAACCTAATAAAAAGAAATTTGAAGTACTTGAAAATGAAACAATTACAGACTGCTTAGCACGTATGGAACAAGAAGGCTACGCTCCGTCTCGTCGTATGGAAGAGCCAATCTTTCATGAAGTAAAAAAAGACGGCAAAACAGTAGTTGAACCGTGCGGTAGGAAGATTGTTTTTGAAGGGAAATTGAAGTAATCCAATAACAAATTCTCTTTATAGTATAGAGCCATCCAATAGTTGGGTGGCTTGTTTTTTTATTAATCAATGCAGGAATTGAATAGAATGAATCTCTCGTTCATTTCTCCTAATGGGCTTCTTTATATGGGACAAAAGATTGCTACTTTTTTCGTATATTGGTAAAATAAGTTCTTGGGTCTTACTTATTGTTATCGGTATAATGTTTGTCGCTTGAATGAAAGAAATTAGTTACAAAAATTTCGCACTATGTAAAGGGGTACAGCAACGATCCCTTTTTTGGAGGCACCTTAAACATAAAGCGAGAGAAGAGGCTATATGAACGATTCTCCTATCTTGTTTAAATATTAAACGAGTTATTGCAATTGGAATAGGTATATCAAACTAGTCGACATCCTGATGGATCATCTTTTTCTAGTAACCTATCACTTCTGATGGAATCGATAGATTGCTAGAAAGCGGAAAACAATTATTAGTATATTCCGAAGCAGGTGTAACAGAGTGTCCTTCCATAATTAAGGGTAAAACCAAAATACGTTGTTTTAAAGAATGATTTGTTAGAACTGGTTATAAGGAATAAAACAGAAAAGAGGATCACATGTTAGATACTTTACAGAGAAGTAAAAAGTTTTTTTTAGTATGTCTTATTTTTTTAGTGCTTTTAACCGCTTGTGGTAATACAGATGTTAAGACGTCTAAAGCTTCATTACCACCGGCTGAATCCAATATAGATACATCGTTAAAAGCACCGAATTGGGTAGATAAAAGTCCTATCCAACAGTCTCCTAATTTTACGGAAGACAAAAAAGTACAATCGGTTGTGAATTTAATAGCTACGGGTGATAATTTATATCATGACGCAGTAATTAAAGATGGCAAACAAAAAGACGGTTCATATGATTATAATTATATTTATGAAAATATCAAAAAAGCTGTTAAATCAAGTGATCTTGCTATAGTGAACCAGGAGACTCCGATTGCCGGAAATAATTTAAAAGTACAGGGATATCCGACTTTCAATACACCTGAAGAAGTAGGCCAATCTTTAGTGGACACTGGATTCAATATAGTGACGCAAGCGACAAATCACGCTATGGATATGGGTATTAAAGGTGTTGCGAATACAAGAGAATACTGGAAGAAATATCCGGATGTTATCCCGGTAGGTATTAATGAGAGTAAAAACGAGCGTAATGAAATAAAAACGATTACAAAAAATGGTATTCGTTTTGCGTTACTAAATTATACATATGGTACGAATGGAATTAAAATTCCAGCTGATAAGCCTTGGGCTTTAAATTTAATTGATAAAAAAGCGATACAAAATGATGTGGAAAAGGCAAAGAGTAGCTCTGATATGGTGATTGTTATGGTGCATTGGGGAGTAGAATATACCTCAACACCTTCAAAGCAACAAAAAGAAGTTGCTCAATATTTAACAGATTTAGGTGTAGATGTAGTAATTGGAAATCATCCACATGTAATTCAACCAATTGAGTGGAAACAAAATAAAGATGGACATGAAACGCTAATCTATTATTCTCTTGGAAATCTTATTTCTGCGCAAGAAAAATTAGAAACATTAGTTGGAGGATTATCTTATGTACAATTTGTTAAGTATGAAGATAAAACTTTTGGTATACGACAAGCGGCAATCGTACCGACAGTAACCGACTATGCCGATGGTAAGAAACAATTTAAAATTCAATTTTTAAAAGATTATTCGGATGAAAATTCTAAAAAACATGGAATTAAAAAATTTGTCGGCCCCGTTTCTTTGAAGGATTTCAAGGAGATTCCTAGAGACGTGTTGGGAAATTGGTATAAAGACTAATAAACAAAAAGGGAATGAGATACAATTAAGAAATTTATAATTTTAGCATTGGTATTAGCAATGGGATGGAGTCTTGCTGCTTGTAGTGGAAAACAAACATCTCAGGCAACTACTAATAATAACGATAAAAATAAAAATGAAATACATGCGAAGAAAAAAGATGTTTTACCTATCTCTGATGTTAATGATTGGAGAATTATCCTTGTAAATAGAGAGCATATGTTATCAAAGGAACTAGGAATTGAATTAACAAGTATCACTCAAAATGCGAAGCCAAATATGAAAATAGATAGTAGAATTGCAACTTCCTATCAGGATATGGTAGCAGCTGCAAAAAAAGAGGGAATCAATCTTTATTTAAGATCAGGTTATCGAGCTATAAAATTACAACAAACTTATTATGATGCTTCAGTTAAAAGCTATAAATCTCAAGGTTTGTCGGATAAAGAGGCTAGTGCTAAGGCATTGGAATATCTTCAGTATCCTGGTGCAAGTGAACATCATACTGGATTAGCGTTAGACATTATTTCAGTTGAATGGCAAAATACTGTAGAAGATTTAAATGCAAAATTTGAAACTACCGATGCATTCAAATGGTTAGATAAGAATGCTGCAGAATATGGGTTTACTCTCCGCTATCCAAAAGATAAAGAGAATATTACTGGCATTAAGTATGAGCCATGGCACTATCGTTATGTAGGAAAAGAAGTTGCCGTTTATCTAAAAGAAAAAGGGTTAACTTTAGAAGAATATAACGAAAAAATTAAGTCTGGTAAGTAAAAATATGCTTTAATTTTATTAAATATTATGCACTGCTACAAGAAAAGGTGAATCTGAGGATGTGTTAACCTTCCACCTAGTATTGTAAAAACTGAGTATGATAATTTGAGCACGTACGAACCAGTTATCGTGTAAAAAGATGTATGTATTAAGAAATTAAAGTTAAGGATCTGATATTCATATCAGATCCTTTTTCTATTGTTCTTTTAAGAGCGACTGAGCCAAAATATTGGAATGAATATAGAAACAAAACAGCCCAAGAAATAGTATAACGAATCAGGGAGCCTACTCGTACGCTTCATTGGGATTATCCAGAAATAATTGTTGATGAAATAAGAAAGAACTGGTCTTACTCTCAAGCAAGGATTTAATACGAATGAATTGGATAAAAGGTAGTAATAAATACATAGTCATATTGATTAAAGTTTCACTTTATTGAAGAAAAATGCGAAAGCCATTCATAAAATATGGAAATGTTAAAATCCCTTTGATAAAATAGCAATATGTAAAAATAATTATTTGTTAATTCTTAATGTAATGAATATTCATGTTTAAATATACGAATTTAACTACATAGTTATTGTGCTAAAGGGGGAGAAAGATGTTAGATGAATTGTACAATGCTTTTTTAAATGCGTCTGGTTTTACAGAAAGTGCGAGGAAACGAGATCGGTATGATGATTTACATGATTATTTAAAAGATAAAGAAAGAGAGTTAAAGCAATTCATTCAAGAGGCTGAATCAGCGAAGAGAGAGTATGAGAGTAAAAGTAATGGTTTAGAAGCTAATAAAATTCCGGCAGTTGAATTTGAACAAAAACGTCATGAAAAGGATGAAGAATTACATACATTAGTATCCTATTTTAAAAGTGCATTAAGCGATGTTGGATCTGCAAAAAGTACAGCTTATGCAAAGTATTTGGAATATAAAGCGAAAGCAGAAGCAGAGAAAGCGTCAGCATACGCTGCAGCGACCAAGGCTTTTGAAGAAAAGAAAAAGGAATTTGAAAAACTTATCCATTAAGCATACAAAGAATGGAGGGAACGAACATGAGTGGTAAAGAGGTTGAAATTATAGGAAGTAACACTGCAAGTGCCATTTCTTACGCACAAAACATTGAAAATGGTATGAAGGATTCTTTAAACCAAGCGAAAGACTTAAAAGCATATGTCACAGGTGCGAAATGGAATGGAAAAACGAGAGATGCATTTTTAAGTTATCTTGATTTGATCATTCAATATAATTCAGAAATGGTAGAGGCATTTGAAGGACATACGAAAGCTTTGAAAGAGTTAGATAAAAGCATTCAAACGTACGGAGATAAATCGGAAGTAAGGGCGATAAAACAACTGTGATGGAGAAACGAGGGATAAAAGAATGGGGAAAGAAATGAGTTTTGCACCTGCTGAATTATATGTTCTCGCAGGTGCAGCTGGGGTTACCGATATATTTGGATTGCCAAACCGTGACGCAATTATTTTACTTGATGCAGAATGTGTCACGAAAGCAACTACGAGTTTAAAAGAAAAAGGCCTACTTACAAGTGAAAATGGAATTACCCCTGCAGCTTTTCAAATAATTGAACTATTAAAGGAATATGAAAATTGTCATGAATACACGAGAATGAATAATGTATTAATTGGCTTTTTAAAAGAGGATAAAGACCGAGTGGCTGTATTAACAGAAATAGAACCAAATAAAAAATACGAGATCGACTACATACCAAAACCGGACGTATATTTTTCATTATTAACACGCATTCCTTTCTTATTGAGAGAACCGAGGGAAATAGAAGATACATTTTTCTCAAAGAGAATGACAGAGGCAGAACAACAAACATTTGAGGAAAAAGATTTATCAAATAAAGACGTTATAGCGATAGAAACGTATACGAGGCCTCGAAGTAATAGAGGAGGAAAATGGGAATGTTTCTTATATTTCACTGAAGGAGAAGATTTCGTTCAAATAGATGTAGATCGTAATCGATATGACTGGGTGAGCCTCTATGCGGTTAATAAGAAATTGTATGACGTGTTAAAAATGCCATATAAAAAGTTAATTGACCCGAGACAATTCTCGTTAGGAGGTATTCAATAATGCAAGTATCAATGGGAGATAGTGGTTCTGGTGGTGGAGAAGAAGTATTAGTTAATTTTCAAGAACTACTTGATATAGTAATGAAGTTAGAAAATATATATAAAATCCATGTAGACGTCATTGGAACGAATATTGAGAGTTTATTAAGCTGTGATTTTTATCAAAAAGGTGAAGCGATGAGAGTAATTGAAAAATATCCTGATATATTACACAAAACACTAGAATTGGCTGAACACTATTCTAGGTCAGCGACAGTTGTAGGAAATGTATGTGTAGAAATGCTTGAAAAGGACGAACAATTACGTGAAATATTAAGTAAGTTGTAGAAATCACCATACGGCTGGGGGGATGAAAACGAGATGGATGTGAAATATAGACCTGAACCATGGCAAAACATGGGGGATGGTATGAATCGAATTACAAAAGATGCACTCATAAAATTACGGGACGCAAATGAACTATTAAAAAAAATTGATGGAAGAATACGAGATTTAGACTCGGATGGTAGTATACATTTTAATCCTAAAGATCAATCGCAAAAAATCGGGGAATTACTTGATAGCTATTCGACATTACAAAAATATTGCGGAGAAGCAGGGCGATTAGTCTCTGAACATATAGATAAACCTTTTTTAATAGAAATGGATAAATTTGCTCAAAAAATGAGAGATACATCTATTCTCAGTTTTGAAACAAATAACCGAATTGGCTCTACAACAACGACAGTATTACCAGGTGCGCATGCAGGCTACGGAAGTGTACCACAAACAATACAGAAGAAGAAAGATAAAATAACAGTAGAAGATATTTTTAGAGATTCACCTGCATTTGATAACGTACTGAGAGGGGAATACAAAGAACTAAAAAAACAAAATCCAGATGCAAAATTAAATTATGAAGAATACAAGAAAGTAGTCCCATCCACACGAGGATTTGAATACAAATCGATAGAAGATGAACAGAAAAAACTAGAAATGGTGCGAGACATAGGAATAGGCGTAGGAATCATCATCACAACAATCCTTTGTCCACCACTCGGGGCCGCTGCCGCAGTAGTATACGGAGGTGTACAAATAAAAAGCGGTATCGACGGAGAAGACTGGGGAACACATAGGAAATTGAGCCAAGAAGAGCGGGTAGGAAACATCATTTTTGGCGGATTAGATGCAATCCCAGTTGTTGGAGCAGTAGGAAAAGGAGTAAAAGCATTCAAAGGGACGAGTGAATTAGCTGATTTAGCCAAATTATTAAAATTCAAAGAAGGAATGCCTGGTTTTAATCCAAATTTGGGTAAAAATGTGGTACAATCGCTTAAGGAAAATAATCTATTAAAAAATTTAAAAATACAAGGCTGGAAAACCGTAGATAAGATTAATGATGCGGACTACTTCATTAAAGGTCTAGTGGCAAAAGGTGTGGACTCCGTAACCCCATTCGCTAAAGGTGTAGAAATAATGCCAGATGGAAGTGTCGTTAGATCTGGAACGAACTATAGCGGGAAATTCCAAGAAGCCCATGATGCCTCAAAGGCGAGTATTCAGAGTAAGATCTCGAATTTGGAGAGTGGTGGGGTTAAGGGTACGGGGGATAGTGGAATTCCTCCTAGGTACGGTGAGAGAAAGATTACAGATGAAGAATATGAAGCATTAAGAAAAAAAACACCGACAGCAAAAATAAGAAAACAAGTAAATAAAGGCCACAATAAAAAGATAGAAACGGAGGATCAGGCTCTTCCTGGAAAAACTTTTATAGGTTCACTAGAAGCAGATCATATTGTGTCTATGGACAGAATTGCAAGTATGGATGGTTTTGGTAATTTAACAGAAAAACAACAGTTAGAAGTATTAAATAACCCAGAAAACTTTACAGGATTAAGTAAATCTGCAAACACTTCAAAGCAATCTAAATCGTATGAAGAATGGACACATTATAAAAAGGGAACACCAGATGAGATAGAAGTTAGTCTTGACTTTAGGAGCAAGATGATTACAAGAGAAAAACAGCTTGAAAGAATATTGCAAAAACAAATTGATGATTTTAAAAAAGAATAAAATAAAATAATATTAAAAAGGATGGGGAAAAATGAGTTCTAAGTTAGATATATTAAGAGAGTATAATGAAGATATTCAATTGATTAATGCAAATGAATTTAAGAATATAAATGCATCTTTAATTCCTGATTTATGGGTGGAAGTATTTAGTGAACATAATAGAGAAAAGAGAATCAAGAAAATTTTAAGTATATGGAAAAAATATGTAGATAATAATTTATCTAATACTATTGCTTACTTATCAGAATACCTTGAGGATATTGAACTGATGATAAGTGAGGACACCTATTCAATCTTGTATACAATAAAAAATCAAGGTGGAGAAGATTTATATTATGAAGGAAGAAATCCTAAAGATAGTTTTAATAATGAGGAATTAGAATCTTCATGGAGAGAAATTCCTGAATCTATTAGGGACTTTTATGAAAATGTTCATAATGGATTTTATGATTACACAAGTGAATCGATGGGATTGATGCCATTAGAAGCTATAACTTACTTTGGGGATGATGACTTAGAGTGGGGGATTATAGATGAATTGGAAGAACCTATAAAGATTAATTTAAAAACATCTTTTGGATTCTTTAGTAATGGTATGGGGAGCTACATAGCTATAGATTATGAAAATTGTAAGAATAACAATGCTACTTTTTGGTCAGCTAAGAGTCAGCCTAAATATAATGTTCACTTTTGGGATTTTGTAGATGAATGGATTGTTATCGGTTTTGAATAAAAGGTTTTTAAAATTTTGATACAAAGTCTATAAACCTTTTGACGTGATTGTGACATCTGAGGGGAAATTAAAAATTTATTATGGGTATACTAAATGGTATCAATCTACTTTTGGACCGAATGACCGAGTGGATTATTTTGAATATAAATATTTAGGGAAGAAACCGAGTAATGAAAATGAGCGAAGAAAATTCGAAGAGATGAAAGAATATGAAGAGCAAAATAAATCTTAAAATATTCTCTGTTAAATTAAGGAATGCATTATTAGCGAGTAAATATGTAAAATATCCAAATCAACTAACTTTAGTTGGGCTATTGAAAAAAGAATAGTGACGGATTAATGTTACTTATAAAACAGATGAACTTAGAGCACTTGATTGTCAATTAAAGGCAACAAGTGCTTTTTTGCGTTTTAGCGTAGAAATAATGTGGTACAATCGCTTAAGGAAAATAAGACTTAAAAAAATGCACTAGATGCTATGAAAAATACTCCTATTCCAGCAGCAATTAGGACGGAGGATACTGGAATAGGAATGAAGCTTTCTTATATAGAATCTTCAACTGTTGGAGAAGTAGTTGGAAAGTTTTCAAAGGCAAGTACGGTAGCTAAAGATGACGCTTATCAACTTGCTAAGGGTACGGGTGAAGTAAAGAACCTAGATAACGTTCCGCGAATTGATGAAATTGAAGTAAACTTTAATTATAAAACTAAATTCGATTCAGAAGAATTTGCAAGACAGTTAAAGGATCAAGAAAAAGGTATGAATGAATTAACCGTATATGAGTATCAGCAAAATCGGAAGCGATTTATTGATGAAGGTAGAGCAATAGAAGGAAATGCAGCACAACAAGCAGCTCGTGAAAAAGCCTTAAGTAAAAAAATAGAAGAATTATTTGAAAGTGGAATGTCTTGGGAAGAAGCTGAGGGAAAAGCAGCTAGTTGGTTGAAAACACAGGCAGCACTTCATAATCCTGATCAAATAGCAGGGGGAAATCCGTTGCATATTGGTGGTCTGGGGGATAAAAGGATAAATTCTTCACTAGGTAGTCAATGGCGGTATAGAATTGATATTGTTGATGAACAAATCAAGGAATTAGAAAAGAGTTTAACCCTAGAACAACGGAAAAATACGTATTTAAATGTTAAACTTACATATTAAAGGAGGATTGTCAATTGAGTATTTATAGTGATTTTAAAAAAAATAGTAAAGTAGAAGAGTCTACAATAAATAAGTATAAAGAATACCTTCCTAAAGAATTGATTGAAGCATGGAGAATTTATGGCTATGGGACTTTTATGGATGGCTATTTAAAAGTAATAAATCCGGATGATTTTAGTTCTTTAGTAAGTGACACATACTTAAGGAGTAAAGGAACGATTCCTATTTTTACTACATCCCTAGGTGATATTATAATTTTTGAGAAAGATGAAAATCAAGAGTCGTATATAGTTATGATTAACTATCGGAAAGGTAAAACAAAAGTGTTAGCCTCAAAATTCTCCTTGTTTATTAGATTTTTAGAGGAAGAAGCATTTAAACAAAGGGCATTAGGTTGGTTACCTTATCCAGAGGCAATAAAACAATATAATGAACCAGAGTATGAAGAATGTTTTGGTTATACACCTTTACTAGGGCTTGGTGGAGAAGAAAAAGTAGAGAATTTAAAAAAGGTGAAATTGAAGGAACATATTCTAATTATTACTGAGTTTATGGGCCCTGTCCAATAATAGAAGAAGCAAGTGTTTTACTCCTATGCGAATGGATATATAGGATTAGTTTTAATAACTTACACTTACTAATTCATTTGCAGATATGTCAATGTTTGTATTGCTAAAGTTAAATATACAATAATTCATAAAAGGATCAATGAAAATAAAGTATATGTGGTGTGGAGAGAAAAAAATAGAGTGTTTGAAAATACGTACTTCATGATGGTTGTACCGTCATGGAGTATTATGTGCAATGATAGAATAGAAAAAGAATTACGAGCTTAGGCGAGATGACATTTTACTGTGCGACGAATATAAAGACATGGAATGGACATGAAACTAACGGACTCGTACAAACTCGTAAGTTTTAACGTAGTAGTTGTCACGACATACAAAAGGTGTCATACTGTTACTACAAAACTTACAAACTTATGTTACTTAAAAACATATGAACTTAAAGCACTTGATTGTCAATTAAAGGCAACAAGTGCTTTTTTGCGTTTAAGCGTAGAAATTTAAAAGAGCATTATAATTTTATAAGTGTATTAAGTGTTAAATTTTTATTGTTGTTTTATAGATTGTAATGGCTATGTACAGCGTACGACGATAGTAGAGGAAAAAATAAAGGGTTGTATTATTTTTGGAAATCATCGTAAAGTACGTTTTAACGGATGGACGTTATGCACACGTTATCCGCAAAAAACGGGTAAACGTTACAGGGATTGTAATTGCTGTAACGGGAAGGGGCTCAATATGGGAGAGAAAGTAGTTGGTTATGTACGAGTTTCAACGGAAGGACAAGTGCGTGAAGGGTATAGCCTAACGTATCAAGTAGAAGAAATTGAACGGTACTGCATCGAAAATAAACTACAACTGCTTCACATATACGAAGATAAAGGAATCAGCGGAGCGAAAGTAGATGAAGATGGATTAACAGTTGAACGTGAAGGTCTACAAGAGCTATTGTCGGATATGGCATATCATCAAGTGAGCAAAGTTATTGTACTAAATACATCTCGGTTATGGCGCTCTGATATGGAAAAAGTGTTAATACAACGAGAGCTAAAGAAACACAAGGTAGATGTGAAAGCAATTGAACAACCAAATTATAGTATATACACGCATGACCCAAATGACTTTTTAGTAAATGGTATGTTAGAGCTATTAGATCAATATCAACGTCTTGAGATTGCATTAAAGCTAAGTCGAGGCAGAAAGAAGAAAGCAGAACAAGGTGGATATGCGGGGGGCGGTGTGATGTTTGGTTATAGAGTAAAGAAAGAACAAAAGGTGTTAGAAGTAGATACGGAGAAAGCAGTGGTTGTACGTAGACTATTTGAGTTAAGACACTTTTTTAAACATTGGTCGCTGACTCAATTGGCAGAACGACTGAATAGGGAAGGTTATCGTACAGAGAAAGGAAAACAATTTACGAAAGTACAAGTGAAACGCATGTTAGACCGAGAGAGTTTTTATCGAGGGATATATACATACGGGCAAATACAAACAAACGGTAAACATCCAGCAATTATATAATAGTCGTACTTAAAAAAATCACTCATTTTACTATATGTACTTATGAAATTATGAAAATGGATAGGCTTGCGTACCTATGCGCATCGGAAGATGAACGCTCGAACTAAGGTTGCCGACGTTTTTATATATGACTAAATCATTGAATAGAGGGATGAGTTATGCATAATAGACAGAACTATTTGTATGTAGGAGTAGATTTACATAAGGAGCATCATACGGCTGTTATTATTAATTGTTGGCAAGAAAAATTAGGAGAAATACAATTTGATAATAAACCATCTGCATTTTCGAAGTTTTTATTAGAAGTAGAGACATATGTGAGTGCTGGGATAACTGTTGTATTTGGTTTAGAGGATGTTGGTGGTTATGGAAGAGCGTTAGCGAAATATTTAGTAGATCATGAACAAGTAGTGAAAGAAGTAAATCCAGCTTTATCATTTTTAGAGCGAAAAAGCCATGTGACGACACAAAAAAGTGATAGTTGGGATGCGGAATGCGTAGCCCGTATACTAATAAATAAGTTAAATCAATTACCAGATGCAAAGCCAAACGATTTATTTTGGTCGATACAACAACTAGTTTCAAGAAGGAATGCATTAGTAAAAGCACAAAGTGCGTTAAAGAACCAATTACATATTCAATTAAACCACCATTATCCAAGTTATAAAAAGTTTTTCTCAGAGTTAGATGGAAAAACAGCATTAGCATTTTGGCAGCAGTATCCGTCACCCTTTTGTTTAGAGGGTGCGAATATAAAGCAATTAACAGCTTTTTTATTAGATGTTAGCAACAATACATGTTCAGTAAAGAAAGCAAGCGACATATTAAAACTTGTAAAAGAAGATGGACAAACAATGAAAGAGTATCAAGAAACACGAGACTTTTTAGTAAGAAGTATTGTACGGGATATTGAGTTTAAAAAGAAGGAAATGAAATACATCGAAAGAGAATTAAAACGGTTAGTAAATCTACTAGATTATCAATTAGAGACGATGCCGGGAATAGAACTTGTAACGGCATCAGCATTAATTGCAGAAATTGGGGATGTAAGGCGATTTCCAAATGCCAATAAATTAGCACGATTTGCGGGGATTGCGCCTGTTTACTTTGGTTCTGGTGGGAAAGGTAAGACACACAAAAGCAAACAAGGAAACAGGGCGCTACACGCTTTATTTTATAATTTAGCAGTACAGCAAGTGCAAGTAGCGAAAGGAAGTAAGTTACCTAGAAACCCAGTGTTTCATGCATACTATCAAAAGAAACTTAAAGAGGGAAAAACAAAAGGACAAGCATTGGTATGTATTATGAGAAGGCTTGTAAACATTGTATATGGCATGATGAAATATAAAACAGCTTATGAGTTGCCAGTAGTGGAAGAAAAAGAAGTAGTTTAATAAGGGTTTACATGGTTTGCTTTTTTATTGTGAGGGTTTAAGATTACAACATAGGGTACGGGTAATCCTGTTCATAGATCTGAAATTGACGAAGTAATTAAAAATAATGACGATAAAGACGGAAATTTGATTAATAGATCAATTGTGCCTAAGGGATATGATAGTGTTGAAGAGTTTAAAGAAGTTGTGGGACTAACAGAAACATATTCGAATACTAAAACGAAAATGAGACTAGATAAGAATTTACATATTAGTCCAGATGAGGCACAATTTAAGGAATGTACAAGGAAATTAAAAGAAGCGATTGATTCAGGCAAGATTTCAAAAGAATTGTTTTCTCCAGATCAATTAGCTCAAATAAATGCTGGTAAGGCAAGAATAAAAGGATTAACTTGGCATCACCATCAAGTCCCTGGCAAGATGCAATTAGTTATTTCAAAAGTACATAAAGTAAATCACTTAGGCGGAAATAAATTATGGGGAGATGGAATTAGATGAGAAAAGTAGATTGGCAATTTGCTGATGCAACTGTAAGTGAAGATTTTGTAGGGGAAATTGGTAATGAAATAGGTGTTAAATTTCCAAACGATTATATAAAATGTGTAGCTGTGAATAATGGTGCTAATGTGGAACCAGAAATATTTAATGTGAATAATCATGAAAGAGTTTTTGGGAATTTATTATCTTTTGATGAAAATAGTGACGAATATATAGTTGAAGTATATAATGACTTTAATGGTACATTACCTAAAGAATTAATTCCGTTTGCATTTGACCCAGCAGGAAATTTAATTTGCTTTGATTATAAAAATCATGAAGAAAATCCAATTGTTGTTTTTTGGGAACATGAAGATGCATGGGAAAAGGAAGCGCTGATGGAAAGTGAAGGGATTACGGCAGAAGAAGCAGAGAAAATCGCAAGAGAAAATGTATTTTACATTGCAGATACATTTACTGATTTTTTAAGTAAATTACACGATTAAAAAATATAATGATGAATGAAAAATAAATTTTATGTGAAGTGGATAGAAAAAATAATAGGGTGTTTGAAAATAGATACTCCATGATGGTTGTACCATCATGGAGTGTTACGTACAATGATAGAACAGAAAAAGAGGTGCGAGCTTAGGCGAGATGACATTTAAACGCATGGAAGAGACATAAAACTAACGAACTCGTACAAACTCGTAAGTTTTAACGTAGTAGTTGTCACGACATATAAAAGGTGTCAAACTGTTACAATAAAATTTACAAATTTAATGTTACTTAAAAACATATGAACTTAAAGCACTTGATTGTCTACTTGAGACAACAAGTGCTTCTTTTTTGCATAGAAATTTAACAGATCACTATAATTTTATTATGTAAACTTTTTACATAGTTTTCTATATAACTAACGAGAAGAGAAATGTTTACTATTACTTTCATTTCTGTTATGAAAATTCTACAATAGAAAACAGAACGTATATTTGGTATAATCAAAACATACTATATGAAACGATGTACATGAGTTTGAGATTTATGAAAAAAGGTAAGTAATACATAATAATAAATACGCTATAGGATTCAGTTCATATTATACAAATCAATCGTTAGAAAGGAACAGATGTAATGAATCAAATTTCATTTGAAGATTTATTTGAAGAAGAAAAAGAAAAGGTGGAGGTAGCTGAGGTATGTAAGGTACCAGCCCCTTTATCACCATTACAAAAAGATATTTTAGAATTAATTGATTCTGAAGAAATAAGTGCGCTTGAGCTATGTGAACGATTAATACGATCTGGTAAAATACCCGATGAAAGATTCACTACGAATAAGCCTAAAGCATATGGACAAGTATGTTTACTATTAGAAGGTTTTGTTACAGAAGGAAAACTTATTTTTATCAAAGATGATGAGAAAAGAGATAGGGTATATAAATTGAAAGAAGAAGTTTGAGATGTATAGTGGGAGATGAATGATTGGTTCCCTTTAACTTGCAGCTCCGTTAGTCTAGTAATGTCCACAAAAAAGGTGTCAATCTCTCCTAGATTGACACCTTCATACTTTTAACATCTTACATACTTACGCTTAAAACCAAGTCTTCCTCTATCTAGTTCTTTCTGAATACTTTCAGAAGCATTTAACAAACTGCTTTTTTTATTATCACGTTTGACTTCAACTATACCAACTTCTTTTGCAGTCTCGACTGCTTTTTCATGTAGTGGTACATATGATATTGCCACAGTGTTTAGGAAATTATTCATAGCGGATTTTGTTCGTTCTGGAGAATGATGAATTGTATCTTTCACCATTTCAAGCATATCGGAAATTTTACTTTCGGAAAACTCATTGTCTTTGCGATTTCCTAAAAGCCAACAGTAGCAACTCCATCCGGCAGACATTTTAAGCTCGTCCCCACTTGCAATCCATTTATCAGCAACATCTTGTGCAATATTTGACTCCGATAAAGTTACTGCCACTACATAATCAGATAGCATATAAAAATATGCCCCGTCTATCCAGCGATCAAAATCAGACTCACTCATAGCTTTTGGATCGGCAATAATACCTGCAAAGTACATAGCATCGTAGTTACCTGTGGCATAAAGCTCTTCAGCTAACTCTTGATTTAATTTTATTTTTTTAGCGATTGGTTTCATAGCACCTGTAGCTACTCCGAATACTGGCTCATGCGCACCGTTAGATATGTATATTTTTTTCGTTCGTTCCTTACCTAGAGCTTCAAGTTCTTGCATAACTGTTTTAAGATCCATAGTTGTGCAACTTCCTTTCTTCATGTGAAAGCCTTTTTAAGCTTTTCGTATTTCATATGTTAATACTAATTGTATTCAAGAGGTATGTCTACTTTCTAAAGGTATCAAAACCAGTTAGTAATTTTGAAGCTTTTGATTTTGTGACTGCTACAAGCTATCTATAGTTAGAAGCAAAGTATAGTAGAATAAAAAATACATTTGTATAGTTTTTCCAATGAATATTTGGTATGATGGTGAATGGGAAAAATATACAAGTTGTTAGTGGTTCATAAAAGGGGGATTGAATTGAAAAGAACACCTGAATTCGTATTAGGTTTAATTGGTGGCATTTTGGGAATTATTATTTCCATAATATTAATAGTTGTAGCGTTTAATATTATGGAAGGTGTTGATTACGAACTTTTAGCTTATTACTCTATTATTTTAACGGTTCAAATAGGATTGTTCATTTTATCGTGTTTAGTAAACAAGGTTAATAATAAAGTTTATGGAGTTTGTATGATTGTGATTCCTATAGTTATGTTATTTATGTCATTATTCTTTTTACTTATTCCGACAATTTTACAAATTATATCTGGTTCATTTGCATTTAGGACATTAAAGTTAGAATCGAATGTAAGCTAAATATAATTATTAACGTCTGAATATTCGGTTTTTTAAACATTTTCGTTTGCAGTTCAAATTAACATAAAGTACAAAGTTGTACGCTTTAGGAGGAGAAATAGATGATTATTTGGTCTGGTTGGGGTTTTTTAGTCGCAATTATTGTAATTATTAATACTCTTTTGGGTAAGGCTATCTTTGGATCTATAACGGGGGACGCTACATATTTTCAAGACCATAGTTGGCCAATGGCGGTAATGTTTATTATATCGGGGGTTATGTCTTGGTATTTAGGTAAATATATTAATAAGCCAGATGGGAAAGTTTATATAGATGCCGAAACTGGTGAAAAAGTTATGTTTAACAAAAAGCACTCATTATTTTTTATAAAAATGGAATATTGGGGACCGATTCTAGGAGTTATTGCGATTGTAACTTTAATTACAAGATAAAAAAGAGGATGGGTATAGCAAGAGTAATCTATTCAAGTAGAAGGAGAAATTAGTCATGAATGCAAAGAAACTACTAGGGGTAGCAGTTCCGGTCATGTTGTTATTTGGTTGTGGAGTTTCTGAGAAAACGAACACTTCTAAACAGGAGAAAACGGAAGAGTCTAAAGTAAAAGAATCGAAGTCTAATAGTAAGAAAGAAAAAGTTTCAAAGGAAGACTATCCTAATAAAGTGTATAAATTAGGAGTAGAGTTTGATAAGTTGTTTGCGGAGCATAACAATATTACAAGAGAGGTTTTTGACGGTAAGAAAAAGAAATCAGATATAGTAGATAGTGTGAAAGAATTAAATAAAGTGTTAGATAAATTTGAGTCAATAGATCCCCCTACAGAGTATGTAAACCAACAAAAAGATTTTGAAAAAGCAATTAGTTATTTTAGAGAGTCTTTTTCTTTAATAAATGAAGTATTCACCAGAAAAGAAAAAAGAGAAAAAGGTGATAAGACTGATAAAGAGTTAATAGAGAAATCTGAAAAGTTAGTGAAAGAAGGAGATATTTACTGGCTTAAGGCATTCAAAGATCTTGAAGGGGATATTAAAATCGGTGATGGTACAGTATCAATGAAAGATTTGAAAGAGTTAGATAAGAAAGCTGGAATTAATACAGATAACGTTATGAAGAATGTGAAAGATGGTACGGAATTAATCGGTAATTGGGGATTCCAAGGAACAGACGGTTTCAATATGTCACTCATTTTAAAAGGTGATAAGACATTTGAAACATATGGTAAAGGTGAGTATCCAAATAAAAAGAATTATATTGAAGGAACTTGGGAATATGATAAGGAAGCTTTTACAATCTATTTACATCTCAATAAACGTTTAGTAGACGGTGTAGAAGATACAATTCAAAAAAAGAAAATAGCATATAAAGTTCAAGATTATGATGGGGAAAACTTGCAATTATTTAATGAGACGTCATTTAATACAATTAAGTATGTGAAGCAAAGTTAAAGTTATGTAGGACTAGGTTTAAATGGCCTGGTCCTTCATTAAAGTGCGAGTATGTAAATAATATGTTATCTTTCGTTCTGTTTACTTAGTATCATGTTATTCTTTAATAGAGTAATAAATGGAGTTTTGCATTAAATATATGAGGTTGGTTACAAATGATAAAAAAATTTACTAGATTAGTATTAATAGTGGTTATCCCAATCAGTCTTATTACAGGTTGTGGGGCTGCTGAAAAAACTGAAGCACAAAAGCCGAAAGCGGTACAAACGGAGAAAAAGGACTATATGGATTACTCATATGGTAGCAAAGGTATATTAGTAAGTGGCAAAGCGAAAGAACGGCAACAATACGAGATTGGATATATGGATGATAATAAGTTAATTGGGATTGACGAAAATATTGAAGACTGCATTATTTTAGATAATAAAGATGAAGCAGGTCTCATTTGGAAACAAATAGAGCGAGGATCTATTATTGAAGTGCAATACGGTAAGGATCGCAATGATATCGTAGGCGTGCAATTCGTAGGGGATCGTGAGTCATATGAAATTAGTGATAAGTTTGATCGGAATACGATAAATGAGATTGTTGAAAACGTTAAAGGGAATTTGTAATAGATGTATTTCGATAGTATAGGATCTCTTATTATGAAATTGTATGCCAGTTATTTGTCTAAGTTTAAATTGATTATTTTGACGGTATTTGTAATTAGTTGTAAAATAATGTTTGTTGACGAATTTTATAAAAAGTATGTTAGATGAAATTCATCTGTAGGGATGACATATAAATATTTTCTTAATGAGTATAAAATATGATAATTTAAATATATAAATAAAAAATAAAATGTATTGGAAGTACATAGTAGATTCATATTTTAAAAAATTAATGTAACAATAAAGGGAGGTTGAGATACATACACGGTGGGAGTGTGTATGTATTTATTATAATAATGAATAAGACAATCAAACAACAAGTAATCGCACTATCAACAAGTCTAGTGATTTTAGGGAGCGTACCTTTATCAGCATCAGCAGAAGAGATAAACAACTCTCAAACTGATCAACTTAATATTGCCCAAGGAGAACACGGAACGAGCGGATTAAATTATTCTAATTTCAAGTTGGAAGTTCCTAATCATGTACAAATTAACGAAGCAGAAGTATCTGAAAATGAAAAAATGCTTTTAGAAGAATATAAGCATAAACATGATGAAACAGAAGAATTAAACAAAATGCAAGATGCTAAGAAGGGACAAGTAGCAGAAAAGGAAGCTATTTCAAACATTGAAAAGGCATTTGAATCTGTAGATGGTCGAAATGATGGATCTGATCGTCAAATGAAACCTGTTGCAAAGCCAAGAGGTATTCAATATAGTGCACAGAGTACGAAGAAATATGGAACACTTGCAGGAGTTCCATTTGTGGAGTGGATTGTTCCAGCAGGAAATCCTGATATTCGTCCTGCAAATCCGATGAAAGCACGTTACATTACAATTCATGAGACCGCAAATACAGCCGCTGGTGCTAATGCTGAAAATCATGCGAAATATTTATACAAGCAAGCAACTGAAGGCACTTTCCGAACAGCTTCATGGCATTTTACTGTAGATGATAGACAAATTTATCAACACTTACCAACAAACGAAAATGGTTGGCATGCAGGAGATGGAGATGGTTCAGGAAACAGGGAGTCTATCGGTATCGAGATTGCGGTTAACCAAGACGGTGATTACAATAAAGCGTTAGAAAATGCAAAACGACTTGCAGGTTATTTAATGAACAAAGAAGGAATTGGTGCAGATCATATTTACAAGCATCAACAATGGAGCGGGAAAAAATGTCCTGACATTTTAATTTCACGTGGTAATTGGGCTGGTTTCGTACAAGGAATTCAGTGGTATGCAAATATAAATGCGCAGATTGATACGCCTTTACAAGATAAAAATGACTCATTTAATCCAAATGAAAATAATCCAGCTGAACCTAGCATGGAACTAGTGGTAAATGGTAGTGGCATCAATGTACGTAGTGATGCGGGTATTGAACATCGTGTTGTACGTAAAGCTTCAAACGGAGATCGTTACAAAGTATTAGCCGTTAAAAATGGTTGGTATAAAGTAGGTAATGGAGAATGGATTTTCTATGACCCAAGTTGGATTAAAATTAACTACAATGTACCAAAGGAAGAAGTACAAAAGCCTAAGGAAGAAGTACAAAAACCAAAAGATGATATTACAGGTGGCTGGTTTGAAGGGCATATTCGTAAATTAAACAGTCTAGGTATTATGCAAGGCGAAGGTAATGGTGTATTTGCGCCATATCGAAATGTAACGAGAGCGGAGTTTGCGAAATTAATCTCGAATGCTCTTAAACTACCAGAGGGAAATAAGTCATTTGTAGATATTAATGAGGCACATCCATCACTTCATGACGGTATTAAACGTTGTGCAAGTGCAGGAATTATTAATGGTCGTGGTGAAGGGATTTTTGATCCTAACTCACCAATTACTCGTGAAGAAGTATCTATTATGATTGACAAAGCATTGCGATATAAAGGAATTACAGGTGAGTTAGTAGCATTACCATTTACAGATAAGCATTTAATAACATACAAAGAATCGGTTCAACGATTATACAGTCTAAAGGTAGTTAATGGTATTGGAAATAATGAGTTTGATCCCCGAGGTACAGCAACTCGTGGTCAGGCAGCTGCCTTTATTGTGAAGATGTTAGATTCAATGCAAAAATAAAAGGAAACTTTAATCAGTGAGGGCCACTCGCACTGCAATCGAGCAGTTTATTCACCGAATTTTGAAATGAGAGTTTTACTGCCCGCAAATAGCAGAATAAATGGTATGTAGAAGCTGACATTGGTAGAAGTAAAAAATAAGAAGAATTTGAAAGGAGCTATCCAAAATAATAATTTGGAATAGCTCCTATTTAGTAGGAAGAACAAATTGTATTTCATAGATTGTAATGTAGAATGCCCTTCTAAGCCCCTTATAAGCCCCTACCAAGTAATAAATCACTAAGAAAAAACAAAAACAAAAACAAGAACAAGAACAAAACAAGCGCGAAAAAATGAAACCGGCGTTGTAGTAGTAAAAAAATTGTAATTCGAATGCCAAAACCATTCCCGTATGCCTATCTTTATAATGAAGGATTAAAATTTTCCTATTTACTAGCAAAGAGTGGAGGGAAACATATGGCGGTATACCGTAATGTGCAGGTGAACTTTTGGCAAGATGAATTCATATTAGATTTAACGCCAGAGGAGCGTTATTTTTACATATATTTGTTAACTGGTACGAAAACAAAGCAATGTGGTATTTACATATTACCGAAGCGTGTGGCAGAGCTTGAAACAGGTTATAGTATGGAGACTGTTGAGAAGTTGCTAAACAGGTTTGTTGAGTATGGAAAGATTTTATATGATACGGAAACGAAAGAGGTATTCATAATAAATTGGTTACACTATAACCCTATTTCAAATACGAATGTGGAGAAGTGCGTATTACGTGAGTTAAAGACTATAAAAAGTAATGAGTTCATACATATATTTTTACGTAAATGCCTTGAAGAAGAATACAAGATTCCATTATTATTGCAGCATTTTGGTATGCCAAAAGAAGAGGATAATAGTAGTTCACAAGTAGTTATTGAAGAGAAAGAAGAAGCGGAAGAGATAGAGGTGGAAACCATAGAAGAGGACGTTCCAAATAGTGAAGTTTATAAGTTTTATGAACAAAATATTAGTAGTTTATCCCCATATATTGTGAAGGAATTGAAGAATTGGATACAAAGACTTTCTGGAGAGAAAGTGTTAGAGGCACTTAAAATTGCGTTTGAAAATAATAAGAAAACGTTAGCTTATGTGAAGGGGATTTTGAGGAATTGGTGTAGTGAAAAATTAAAGGATTTTAGTGGGGAGAAGTGCGTAATGGGAAGTTTAGAGAGAAGGAAATGTATTTTGAGTAGTGTATTTTAATTTACATTAACTTAACATAGAATGTATGTTCGTTTTTGTGGGATTTATGCTATACTACCATTAAATAAGGGTATTTTATAATAGATAAAAAGATGCGGGGGGTACAAAGTTTGACTACTAGTACATCTGAGTTGTTTCAATATATTAATATGATAGAAGAACAGAAACAATTATCACAACGATATTTACAGACAAAAGAAGAAGAGATTTTAAAAGATATTCAACTAACGACAATTCGTGATCAAAAAAGAAGCGATTTTGCGGAGCGATTTATAAACGATTTTAGGAAAGTGCATAAACAAGATCCGGATTTTTTTCAATTATTTTACCATATACTCGAGGAGCAATTATTAAATGTTCTTGTAGTCCGTTTTGCGCATGTCAGTTTTTCTAAAATGAAGATTTATTTAGAAAAAAGTGCACTTCCTTTGGACAAACTTGTAGCAATCGCATGCAAATATTTATCCAGTATTTCAAGTTATGTGAATGAAGCAGATGTTTTTCTTAGAGAGTTAACAAGAGAGAATCCGAACTATATAGAGGGACAATTACATACTTTACCAACTAACCAGCAAGTAACATTACTTCTTGTAATGTTTGATGTAGATTATGAAAAGTTTCGTACATATAGTTCTTTATTGAATGAGAGGTTAGAAGAACATACAGAATTTATATTGAAACTGCTAGGGGAAAAGGAAAAGGTTGAAGCAGTTAAACGGTATTTAAAAGGTAAAGATGATAGTGAAGTATTTATAGGTGGGAATTTACCGGAACATATTTGGCGGCTATTATTTTGTGTTCATAAATATTCGAATGTTGCGAGGCGATATATTGAAATATTGGCGAAGAAAAATGTTTGGGGTTTTATAAACTATGCAACACGTTATATGTGTCACACTCTCGGTCAGTCTCAAAACTACAAAAAAACTGGTAGTGTAAATAGAGAAATATATGAAGAAATTCAAAGTTTTTGTACACAGTTTTGGATTTCTAAGGAAAGATTTTTTGCGCATCGTCTAAGGCAACATGATTTAAATAGTGAGGATTTTTGTAAGACGTATGAATATGAATTGCTATGCTTTATGTTGGAGGAAGATTCTGAATTTATTCAATGTACTTTGCAATATGTAAGTAGAATGAATTATCTCATCGTCGCACGAACGCTAGCTGAAAAAGGATATGAGCTAAATAGAGGGAAAATGCGAGAAGAATTTTTTGTTGCTGCTTTGCAAATAAAATTGTCTACAGTGCGGGATACATATCGTGATTATTTACTAGGGAAATTGTCACTTGAGGATATGGAGCAAATACTTAAAAATCCGAAATATAGAAGTATGTATTGGGGTATGCCGGTGTTAGAGGTTGCGCTTCTTTGGGATATAGATGATGTAGCGAAGAGGGAAGCTGTACTTACACTACAGTTTGGAAATGAAGATAGTGTTAATTTATACGAACTTCTTTACGAATGTTCTGTCAGAGGAGTAGAACCGAAACAAGTATTAGAAGATCTGCTTTCGTATGGATTAAGTAAGGAAAAGCTTATCGCTTATGCAGTTGAAGAAGCTGCATGCTACAGTGAAGAGCGAAATAAGGCGAAGGAAGCGCTTGTTTGTGTAATTGTAAAAGAACAAGCGTACATCATTGAACGATTTGATGAGTATTCTGCTGTGGCCAAAGCATATATTTTAGAAGAGTTAGCAAAGGATAACATGATTAAAATGCGTCCAATTTTAATTAAAAGCTTAGGAGATTCATCTAAAAAAATGCGTGAGTCTGTAGTTAAACTGCTTTCAAAAGATGTAGAAGCTGCAGCAGATGTAGCAGTTGAACTTCATAATAAAAAGAAAATTGTTCGTGAAAATGTGATGAAAATACTTATAGAGTATAAGCTTGAAAAATATACGAAACTTGTACAGGAAGCTTTGCAAGAAAGTAAAAATGAATCTTTCGCAGGAAAATTCTCGTTTTTATTTCAAACGGAGGAAGAAAAGATAGAAGAACTATGTGCACGTATTTTAACTGAACAAACAAGAAATTCACTTCTGCAATTGATTGGGGATGAGCCACAAATCCGTTTACGTGACTCTGATGAAATTGCTGATGCTGCAATTCCGTTAGCCTATTTACAACAGTATATTTCAGATGCTGTTATTGAGAAGAAAGAAACAGCAGAAGTAATTGGTAGAGCTTTAAATGAAGAGGACTTAAAAGAATATGTGCAAACAATATATCAAATATGGATTTCTCAAGACGCAGATGTGAAGAAACGTGGAATTCTTTCGCTATACGGAATGTATAGTGACGACAAAATGGTCGACATACTTATAAAGCAAATTGATGAATGGGTGCTTCAAATGAGAGGAAAGATAGCAGCGGATGCCGTTCGTGCTTTAGGTTTGTCTTCATCTAAGCTTGCACTTATGTCTATTCATGCAATAGCATTTAAATATAAACATAAGCAAGTACGTAATGCAGCAAAAGAAGCGCTAAGTCTTGCTGCGAAAACACGTGGTATAACAGAGGAAGAGCTGGAAGATCAATTGGTGCCGGACCTTGGCTTTACTATACATGGTGAAAAAATAATGGATTTCGGGAATCGAAGTTTTACTGCCATTTTAACTACAGAGTCAAAAATTGAGTTAGAGACAGAAGAAGGAAAACGTATGAAGTCACTTCCAAAGCCGAATGCAAAAGATAATGTAGAAAAGGCTGAAGAGGCTAAAAAAGAATTAGCCTCTTTAAAGAAGGAACTCCGAAATACTCTTTCCATGCAAAAACAACGATTGGAAACGGCACTTTCATTAAAGCGTTATTGGTCACATAATGCATGGAAGTCTGTATTTATGGATAATCCAATTATGAAGCAATTTTCTATTTCACTCATTTGGGGTGAGTATAAGGAGGGGAAGTTGCTGAAGGCATTCCGTTATGCAGAAGGTGGCGTGTTCTGTACAATTGACGGGAAGAGTTATGAACTTTCATCTGGCACTGTTATTGGTTTCGTTCATCCGTTAGAATTGTCTGGGGCGGAGAAGGAATTATGGAAAGAGCAATTAGAAAGTGCGGGAATTGTTCAGCCGTTCCTACAAATTGAGCGTCCAGTGTTTGTAGTAGAAGAGAATGATGAGAGTGCTATTGAGAGATTTGGCGGTATTTTACTAAATGGTCGTTCGTTATTCGGTAAGATGACGAAGCTTGGATGGATCCGTGGGTCTGTTCAAGATGGCGGTGTGTATTATACATTTTACAAAGAAGATACTCGTACCGGATTAGGCGTGCAATTGTCATTTAGCGGAGCGCCGATTGGTTATGAAGATGAAGAAGATGTATGTGTATTTGACATTCAATTTTATAAAGCAGGTACAGTGAATCGTGGTTCATATGAATACGATGAGATTGATGATGAAAGACGCATTGTACCAAAAGAAGTAGATAAACGCTTCTTTAGTGAAATGTTATATGATGTGCAAGTAGCGACAGATTCAAATCTTGGGCATAATGAAAGTTGGCGTAGCGAACGATAAGAAAAACCCCCTTCATTGGTAGGAAAATGAAGGGGGTTTTTCAATGTTTCAAAAGGTTCTTTCATAATAGAAGCGAATTAGGGGGAAGAGGATTTTTATCCTTTTAGAAGGGATTGGTATCATGATCAAATAGATGATTTATCATACGACTACACTGAATACAGCGGGAATAGAAGGGAAAATGTTAACGTTACAGCCACGGTAATGATAGAAAAGACTTTTACTATATGTAAGAGTCTCTTTTTTTGTAAACGCGACAAAATTTGACAAAAAAATTTGCAGGAACTTGTTATAATTTCTGTTGGAATATTTTGTTTAACGAGAAATGGGTGTATAGCGTAAAAGATTTCGATGTCATACAAATACATTTTTTGTTTTACATTCAAGGATTTCATAAGAGAAGAATTACAAAAATGAATGACATGGAGAAGTCATAGGGGGAGAGGAGATTTAGCATGAGTATTAAAGTAATAAGAGCAACAGGGGTAATGGGAGGAGCAGCAAGAGTTGCTGTAAAGGTAGATAACGAAGTAGTAATGAAACTTGAGAATAACGAAGAATATACGCTTCCTTTTGAATTAGATGAAGCGAATATTAAAGTAAAACAATTCTTTTTTGGAAGTAAAGAAAAGAAAGTAAAGGATGGCGATGTAGTAGAAATTAAGATAAATAGTATTGCTATGCTATTACTGATGGTGTCAATGATGGCTGTTTTATTTGGTTCGTCAATTGGTATAAATATTGTTGTTTTTGGTATGATAGGAGCTTTAGTTACATTAGTATACGGATTGAATAACTGGTTTCGTTTAGAGGTTAAATAATTATTGTATATATATTTATTTCAGTTGATTTACTATACATGGGATGAAAATATTTTTAAGTGGGAAATGGGGAGAATCAGTATGAAGAAAATGGTTGTAATATCTAGTTTGGCGCTAATAGTAGGTTTAACAACTGGTTGTAGCAGTGAAAAAACAAGTGGACCTAAAACAGTATCTGTAAAAAAAGAAAAAGAGTTAGTAGCGAAAGATATTTTTAAAAAAGCAGCTGACGGATTAAAACAAGAGGAATATCTTACATTGACATCTCTTATGTCAATGAAGGGGAGCGGCCAATCAGAAGAAATTAAAATGAAAATACAAATGGAGCCGAAACTGAAGAATTCTAGAGCTGAAATGAAAATAAGTGGTACAGATATTGTAACGTATGAAGTAGATGGAAAGGTCGCTGCTCAAGTGAAAAATCCTGATACAGGAGAGTTAGTCACGATACCTAATGATCAATTTAATGTAAATGATGTAATGGTCAGTAAAAATTTACTTAATGAGTTAGATTTACCGGAAGCTTTGGCTAAGAAAATGAAAGCAAAGAAAGATGGAGACACATATAAACTTACACTTGAATTAAAGGGAAAAGAAGCGGTAGATACGTTACAAAAAATTAATGGAGATATGAAAAAATTAACGGAAGGATTTAATATGGATGCGTTTAATATTGAATATATAATAACAAAAGATTATAAATTTGAAGAGATGCGAACAACTATAAAAGTGAGTGAAAGTAACTCAGATAAAAAAGCTAGTACAGATAAGGAAAAATTGGATGCAGTTGTGAGTATAAAGATTGATTCATATGAAAAGTTTGATTCAATTAAGTTACCAGAAGGGATTCAATAATTTCAATCGTAAAAGGATAAAAAGGAGCGGAAATCTGCTCCTTTTTTATTTTTCCTACTATTTTTAGAAGATTTATATGAATATAGTTGAACGGCACTTCATTTTTTTCTGGAATAAATGTGAAACGTTGTATAAAATAATCAAGAAAGGCAAAAATTATAGGGGGAAAGTTGTGAAGAAAAATAAGAGTTTAATAAGTTTTTTAGGAGTGTTTATTATGTTGTTTTCTTTTTGTTTTCAAGGAAATGTACAGGCAGATGTAAATACTGTTCAATCTGGAAAAATCAAATCAGGAAACGTAACAGTATGGGAAGTTGGAAATGTAGCGAAAGTATTAGCGGATGTGGAGCGCTTAAATTTAAATACAGTAAATGTACCGATTCAAGTAGATATCCCAAATGTGACTTCTACTAATATGGTAATTAATCAAGCGCAAAAGCAACAAGCTATTATTTTAATTCAAGAATTATTAAAGCGTAATATTCAAGTTATAGTGGAACCGTTCCCATATATTCAGCAGGGGAATGTTGGAGAGACAGAATGGAACCCAAGTAACATTAATGATTTCTTCTGGAATTGGAAGACGGTTATTCTGCAAGATATTTTTAATTCCATTACAAGTAAATACAATGTGTATGGACTAAAGATTGCTTCTAATTTCGTGAATATGGAGTATGCAGAAGGATACTGGAGCGATACAATTGATTTTGTTCGTAATCAGTATAAAGGAAATGTTTTGTATCAAATGAACTGGTGGTTAACAGCAAGCTGGGATTCTTCTTATGAAGCGAAGTTTATAGAGAAAATAAACCGTCCGTATTTAAAGAAGGTAGATATTGTTAGTATCGATAGTTGGTTTGAAGTTTCTGGAAAAAGGAATCCGTCATATGAAGAAGTGAAGCAAGGTTTATTTGCGACGACAGTATATAACCGTGGACAAAATGTTGTTCAGCAATTGGAACAATTACATAATGCAACAGGAAAGCCCGTTTATTTTGGTGGATTTAACGTTCCAGCGCGTGAACTTGGACTGCAAAATCCGTGGAATCCAGATGTTTCTAATGTGTTTTCGAAAGATGTACAATTAAATGGATGGCGTGCTTACCGCGATGTATTAGAACCGAAACCATATTTTAAAGGTTTTTCAATTTGGTTTATTGGCTCTAATGATAGTACACATCCGTATCAAATACATAGTAAAGAAGCGGAGGCAGTTATTAACGGCTGGTACCGAAAATAATTTTTACAAAATAGGTAAGTTTTGAAGTTTACTACATATATTTCTAGTGAAAGGCCTTTCACCATCTTATCACCTAGGGGGCAATCATAATGAAATTTTTGTCTTACCTTACAGTAATTTTGGTGATTCTCGGCGGTTTGAATTGGTTGTTTGTAGCGTTAGATTACAATGTAGTTGAGAAATGGTTTGGTTCTATGCCGGCGCTTGTGGACACTATTTATTGGCTCATTGGTCTTTCTGCTATTTATCAAATTTTTGATCGGTTCTTCACGGATAATTAGCAATTATACTTTATTACTAGAGTGTTAAGTACGATTATGTACTTAACACTTTTTTGTATGTTTATAAAAATAGTTTGCACATGCAAGCGATTCCATTGCGTCTTGCGCCGTAATAATAGAAAACAAATTGACCACGTATTATATTTTGGGTTATAATTCAGAAAGTTTAAAAATTAATAAAAATGAGAAATAGGGAGGTTATGAGGGTAATGGAGAGAGTCTATAATTTTTCAGCAGGACCATCAATACTCCCTTTGCCAGTTTTAGAGAAAGTGCAAAAGGAGCTTGTAAATTATAACGGGACAGGCATGTCTATTATGGAAATGAGTCATCGATCTTCTTATTTTCAAAGTATTATAGAGGAAGCGAGTAACTTACTTCGTGAATTAATGAGCATCCCTGATGAGTATGAAGTTTTATTTTTACAAGGTGGTGCGTCATTACAATTTTCTATGATACCACTGAACTTAATGAATACGTATAAAAAAGCTGGATACGTACTAACTGGCTCATGGTCTAAAAAGGCACTGCAAGAAGCCGGAAAAGTTGGGGAAGTACAAGTAATTGCTTCTTCCGAGCAAGAGAAGTTTACTACGATTCCTAAACTGGACGGTTTACTAAGCGATGAAAAACTAGATTATGTACATATTACAACGAATAATACAATTGAGGGGACAAAATATGTGGATATTCCACATATAGAAAGAGTGCCGCTCGTTGCGGATATGTCTTCAAATATTTTGTCAGAACAATATGATGTTTCGAAGTTTGGTCTTATATACGCGGGGGCGCAAAAGAATTTAGGACCTGCGGGCTTAACGATTGCTATTATAAAAAGAGATTTAATTGGGGGAGCAGATCGCTCTTGTCCGACAATGTTAAATTATGAAACTTACAGTAAAAATAACTCCTTATATAATACACCGCCATCCTTTAGTATTTACGTAACAAAACTTGTACTAGAGTGGTTGAAAGAGCAAGGCGGAGTATCTGCGATTGAAGAACAAAATAGAATGAAATCTTCACTTATTTATCATTTTTTAGATGAATCTAAATTGTTTACTTCACCAGTTGATCCTGCGTATCGATCACTTATGAACATTCCATTTACAACACCGTCAGAAGAACTTAACAATGAGTTTTTACAAAAAGCGAAGGAACGCGGCCTTGTTACGTTAAAAGGACATCGCTCAGTTGGCGGTATGCGTGCCAGTATTTACAATGCGATGCCAGCACACGGCGTAAAACGATTAGTAGATTATATGAAGGAATTTGAGCTTGAGAATAGATAGGGAGATGGGGATATGTTTCGTGTTCAAACGTTAAATCAAATTGCAGAAAAAGGTTTGCAAGTTTTTACTGAAGAACGTTATGAAGTAGGAGATAGAATCAATCATCCAGATGGAATTTTGCTTCGTAGCTACTCTCTACATCAAGAAGAGTTTTCAAAAGACTTAAAGGCGATTGCAAGAGCTGGCGCTGGTGTAAATAATATTCCTGTCGAGCGATGTACAGAAAAAGGAATTGTAGTATTTAACACGCCGGGGGCAAATGCAAACGCTGTAAAGGAACTCATTATTGCCAGTCTTATTATGTCTTCACGTAACATTATTAATGGTGTAAGTTGGACGAAAAACTTAGAGGGTGAAGAAGTACCACAGCTTGTTGAATCAGGAAAAAAACAATTTGTTGGATCAGAAATTGCAGGGAAACGTCTAGGTGTTATCGGACTTGGCGCAATCGGTGCTTTAGTTGCGAACGATGCGTTAGCGTTAGGCATGGATGTTATCGGATATGATCCTTATATTTCAGTTGAAACAGCTTGGCGTCTTTCTACACATGTGCAAAGAGCATTTAGCCTTGATGAAATTTTTGCAACGTGTGATTATATTACACTGCATATTCCTCTTACGAATCAAACGAAGGGGATCATTGGGGAACACGCTGTAGAGAAGATGAAAAGAGGGATGCGTCTATTTAATTTCTCTAGAGGAGAACTTGTAGATGAAAAGGTTCTTCAAACAGCATTAGAAGAAGATATTATTACACATTACGTAACGGATTTCCCGAATGAAAATGTAATAAAGATGAAAAATGTAACAGCGACGCCTCACCTTGGCGCATCAACGTCTGAATCGGAAGAAAATTGTGCAGTAATGGCGGCGCGTCAATTACGTGAATATTTAGAGACAGGAAATATTCGTAACTCAGTAAATTATCCAAACGTAGAATTGCCGTATATCGGAAAGAAACGAATTACAATTATGCATCAAAACGTCCCGAATATGGTAGGGCAAATTACAGGATGCTTAGCGGAACATCATATTAATATTGCCGATATGATTAATCGTAGTAAACATTCTTGGGCATACACAATGATTGATATCGATAACGGAATTGATGATATAATAAAAGAGAATATTGTAGAAAATATAAGCAAAATTACAGGTGTTGTAGCCGTTCGAATGATTGTGTAAAGGAGAGAGGAATGTGGCAAAAATACGACCGTTTCGGGCCATTCGTCCAGTAGAGGAAAAAGCGGCACAAGTGGCAGCTTTACCGTATGACGTATTAAATAGTGAAGAGGCAAGGGAAGTTGTAAAAGGGAATCCATATTCTTTCTTGCATGTTGATAAAGCAGAAATTGATTTAGATCCTGAATTGTCACCGTATGATGATCGCGTGTATGAAAAAGCGGGCGACAATTTAAAGCAATTTATACGAGAAGAAGTGTTCATACAAGATGAAGAGCCAGCGCTATATATTTATGAACTGACGATGCAAGGAAGAACGCAGTCAGGCCTTGTCGTTTGTACATCTATTGATGAGTATGAAGATGATACAATTAAAAAACATGAAAGAACACGTCATGAAAAAGAACTAGATCGTATTCGCCACGTAGATGTGTGTGACGCAAATACAGGTCCGATATTTTTAACTTACCGTACAAAAGATGAAGTAAAGCATTTAATTAGAAGCTGGAAAGAAGAGCATGCGCCAATTTATACATTTACAGCAGAAGACGGTGTTAAGCATGTTGCGTGGAAGATTGCAGATGAAGATGTAATTACGACTTTAGTAAACGCATTTGAAGATATTCCTAATCTTTATATTGCAGATGGGCATCACCGTTCTGCATCAGCTGCAAAAGTAGGACTTATGAGAAGAGAACAATATCCAAATTACACAGGAGAAGAGGAATTTAATTTCTTCTTATCGGTTCTATTCCCTCATGATGAATTATCGATTTGGGACTATAACCGAGTTGTGAAAGATTTAAACGGTTTATCAGAAGAACAGTTTTTAAAACAAATCAAGCAATACTTCTATGTAGAAGAAGCACCTGTTTCTCCGTATAAACCAAATGAACCAAAAGCATTTGGAATGTATGTAAATGAGAAGTGGTATAAGCTTACTGTGAAAGAAGAAACATTTGATGCGAATGATCTTGTTAGAGGTTTAGATGTATCTATCCTGCAAGATCATTTATTAAGCCAAGTACTTGAAATACATGATCCGCGTTCTGATTCACGCATTGATTTTGTTGGCGGAATACGGGGGTTAGAAGAACTAGAACGCCTTGTGAACAGCGGCGAATACAAAGCAGCATTCGCATTATATCCGACATCTATGGAAGATTTATTAGCAATCGCAGATGCCGGAGAAGTCATGCCGCCGAAATCAACGTGGTTTGAACCGAAACTGCGTAGTGGATTGTTTGTTCATTCTTTAAAGTAAATATTGACTTCTATAGTTTTGAAAAACCGAAATGATTTGAGTTTCGGTTTTTCTTATTTTGGCTCAGTTAACGTTTAATGTTGATTTTCATGTTAAGATTGAAATATGTAACAGCAGGTCGCTACAAAAAATGGAGGAAATACGATGAAAATGCATCTTCAAAAAAGTTTTTATGTTGAATTGAAAAATGCAATTCGTTGTCATTATAACGAACTTTTAACTAGGTGCGGTGTTGACACAATATATGGGTACTCCATATTAACAGACGATTGTGTCAATAGCATTGGACCAGTGGCTAATGAAGAAAGACTAATCAAAGTTAATAAATCGGACCCTTTATACAATTATTATAGATACGGAGCTGTTGAGTGGAGCGAATGGGACGATTTTGGAATGTTTGATGAAGTGAAAAAAATTATTAAGAAATATCATAATATTGTCGAAGATGACTTTAATATACGAGTAAATACACTGTTGAAAGAAACGTTAAATGTGTTAATGGAACTTGAATCAGAAGGATTGTTTGGAGATAGAGATGATAATCGATTTATTGTCATTTGTGTAACTGATTCTTCGAACGAAATCATGATTGAATCAGCTCGATTGCTTAATACATTAAAGACATACGAAGAATATGCTTCAGAATTTGCATAAGAATAAATATAAGTAAAACTGCTCTCTATAAGAGGCGATTTTCATTTGATCGAAAGTCACCAATTAATAGTAACGATTCGTTGTGACGTAACAATTGAACAATTAGAACCTGATGAAAAAAACGTACAAAGATAATTGCGATGTTTACATGTGTGAATCAAGTTGGAAAAGAAGTTATGAAGGGAAGTTTTTCGGGGATTATTCTTTAATAGGAGAAGTAATGAATAAGTGGGTTCTCCATGCCTCTCAGGCTTAGCGTTTTAATTCCCCCATAACGTATATTCTGTTCTTTTCTTAACTATTAGAAAATAGTTGAATAAGCTCGTCAACAAAAAGGACATTCCGAGTATTACAAGAAATGTCCTTTCTGCTAAAATGTAAGGTATTTTGCTAAAATTCAAACTCTAAAATCAGTTTACTAGTTTGACCTGTAAACTGATAATTATAGGACCCTCTCAGATTTTCTAAGTTACCGGTAGCTTTAATAATTGTTCCTGGGGAATCTAAATTTCCTTTATCAAATATTCCTTGCTCTATAGCTGTGAATGTCCCTTGTTGCCCCTTATAAATTCCTTCAAAGTGTAAAAATCCAGAAATTTTAGCCGTAGCCAAGTGACCATCATTTATATTTGAGTCTAGATAATATAATAAGTATTCAACAAAAGCTTTTCCTTTTAATTCTCCATCAATATCATATTCAACATGGGCAATATTAATAGGGAAATCTTTTCTAGTATCATCAATTAGTTTTTCATCCCATTTACTTACTGTAAATGTTACGTCCATACACGTAAATCCCCCTTTATCATTAGATAAGTAATCTTCATATCATTTGAAAAGTACCAATTCACAGTCATATCTTATAGGAGTGTTTTTATTTATTTGAGTCCTGTCATATCGTTATCTTATTTCAGAATCACCTGCTCCTCCCCACGAAGGACTTACTGTCGCCACGGTATCTCCTGGCTGTAATCTCTTTGTTTTTTTAACATGTTAACTCCGCTCCTACATAATGTAATGGACTACGATTATACAAACTGTATCATTGAAAAACATGATGTATGACATTAGTTTCTTCATCATCAATCCGTTTACCTGCTGGGATTCAAGAATTCAGTCTTAGTGTTGAATATAGGAATAACCGATTTATATTTGAAAATCAAAGTATGCAACATTGCATGAGGAAAACGGTTGTTATTTTTACTACCTGTAACTATAATAATTACAGGTTGGTCGATACCAATCAAAAAAATAAAATCATCGTGAATGGAGATGTTTCATAATGGGTATGAAAAAATTAATTTTAGCAGGTGCTTTAGGGATCGCAGCATTATCAGGAACAAATTTACCAGGACTAGAAGTAACAAAAGCGAGTGCAGCTTCTATTGAATCGAATTTCTCGACGTTAGAAGGACGAGTAGTAGAAGTAGATAACGGTGTAATTGTTGTAAAATCTAAGCAATATGAGGAACCGGTTAGTGTGTATATTGATTCACTTTCAAATGTGAAAGTAGGAGATGAAGTAAAAGCTACTGGATCTATGATGCGTAATTTTACAGAATATATGGTTGCAACTGCAGTTGAAAATACAACAAACAAGTTAGGTATGCACATGAAAGAAGATGGCTCACCTAATTATGTAATTGGAGAAGTATCAAAAGTAGGAACGATGGAAGATGAGGGAGACGGTGCTACTAAATATGTTGTAGTTGAGTATCCATCGCTAAATGGGAAGAAAGCTATTATTGATGTTTTCTTAACAAAGGGACAAGTATTTAATGCGGGTGAGAAAGTGAAAATTGATATGAAGTATGTAGGGTGGGGCGGAAGTTCTATTAACTGGAACACAGTTGACCATATTGAAAAAGTTCATGAAGCAAAGACGAACGCTGAAAATAATGATGGTGTATGGATTTGGTCTTAATTAAAATCCTGTAAATAACAAATGTATCATGTAGTATCCAGCAAATGGTGATGTGTATGACCATTTGCTGGATACTTTTTTGCTTTGTATTTTTTGAGAATAAGGGATATCCGACTAGAATATGATGTTTAAATCAGAGCGAGTTAAAAAATACAATAATGAAAGAGGTGTTTATATATGGAGCGAGATGAGAATTATTTACGAGCTAAAAAAAGAGTGGAGAATTTAAAAGCGTTTTACATTCATTTAACGGTCTATATATTAGTTAACTTAATGCTTTTTTTCATAAATATAAGCTCTGATTCAAGTAAATTATGGTTTTTATATCCACTTGGAGGTTGGGGGATTGGTATCGTTATACACGGTTTAACAACTTTTCCATTTGGGATATTCGGAAAAGAATGGGAAGAACGGAAAATTAAAGAGTATATGGAGAAAGATAAGTGAAAAAATCAGAGATTTATGAATATAAATCTCTGTGAGCACACGTTTGATGCGAAGCCTATTCTATAGCTTCGCCTATTTGTTTTGTACTCGAAGTTAATGCGAGTACGTGTTCCTATTCATTTTTAGCATGAATTGCATGTGAAATCAAAACTTTAGTTGTAGTACATAATAAATACAGTTATTTTACTTTCTTAATTACAAGTGGATATAGGATAAAGTTGATTTATCATCCTATATTAAAATAAAAAACAAACCACTGTTCGATTTGAATATTCCACGATATAATGGTGAGAGTTTATGACAGAATAAATATTTACATAAGAAGTGAGGTACTGTATGAAAAAAAGAACGACAGACATTATTTTTATTATTATTGGTGCATTTCTTTTTGCTTTAGGTGTCAATTTATTTGTTATCCCGAACGAGTTTGGTGAGGGTGGGGTAACAGGTATCACGATTATTACGTACTATTTATTTGAATGGTCACCAGGTTTAGTTAACTTAATTTTAAATGCGATTTTGTTAATAGTCGGTTATAAATTTTTAAATAAAATCACAACAATTTATACGATTATCGCTGTAGTGACTAACTCGCTATTTCTTCATTTAACAGAAGGCTGGACGATTGCTTCGGATGAAATGCTTGTAAATGCCATTTTCGGAGGAATATTTATCGGGTGTGGTATTGGTCTTATCATTCGCGTTGGCGGAACAACTGCAGGTACTACGATCTTAGCAAGGATGACACATAAATATTTAGGCTGGAGCATTAGCTACGGTCTACTGTTCTTCGATTTAATCGTTGCATTTTCATCTTATTTCATCATTGGTGCAGAAAAACTGATGATAACAATTATTATGCTATATGTAGCAACGAAAGTGATGGAATTTGTAATTGAAGGGTTAAATCCGAAGAAGGCTATTACGATTATTTCTGATAATCCAGATGAAATTGCCGGGAAGGTGACAACCTTAATGGGGAGAGGGGTTACTGTATATTCAGGGCATGGCTATTACACGAAAACTCCGAAGGAAATTCTTTATGTTGTTATTAATAAGCAAGAAGTAGTGAAGCTAAAGCGGATTGTTCAAACTACGGATCCGGCGGCGTTCATCGCTATACACGATGTTCGTGATGTGTTCGGAGAAGGATTTGTTGATATTTCGAAGGCTTAGAAATTGTTTTTGATTAAAATAATCTTAATACTAAAACGTAAGAATCTATTTTGAATAATCTTTTTTCAAAATAGATTCTTTTTCTTTTTCTTGCAAAAAATCCAATTGTTTCTTAATGTAGTGATGTAGAAGGATGAACGAGAGAGGGTTTAATGAAGATGATACATATTTTATTAGCTGATGATGATAAGCATATTAGAGAGTTGTTGCATTACCATTTACAAAAAGAGGGGTTTAAAGTTTTTGAAGCAGAAGATGGAAAGGTAGCGCAAGACGTTTTAGAGAAGGAAAATATTCATCTTGCGATCGTAGACATTATGATGCCGTTCGTTGATGGCTATACGTTATGTGAAGAAATCCGGAAGTATCATGATATACCGGTTATTTTATTAACGGCGAAAGATCAGTTAGTTGATAAAGAAAAAGGATTCATTTCTGGTACGGACGATTATATCGTAAAACCATTTGAACCAGCTGAAGTGATTTTCCGTATGAAAGCTTTATTACGACGTTATCAAATGCTGAGTGCAGATATTATTACGTTGCACGGAACGACAATTGATCGAAAAGGTGTAGAAGTAAAGTGTAACGGTCAAACGATTTTGCTTCCTTTAAAGGAATTTGAGTTATTATCACAACTTGCTAGTTATCCTGGAAGAACATTTTCAAGAGAAGAGCTAATTGAATTAGTATGGGGAATGGATTTTGAAGGAGATGAACGAACAGTTGATGTTCATGTGAAAAGGCTGCGAGATCGTTTCTCAAAACGAACGGATGATTTTCAAATTACAACAGTGCGCGGCCTCGGATATAAGTTGGAGTTGAAATAAGATGAAATCACTATATTCTAGATTTGTATTTATGACGGTCGGCATTATGCTACTTAGTAGTATTATCGGCTTTTTATTAACAAACGTATATTATCAAGTGAAGTTAAAACCATATAACAGTGAAAAGATTTTAAAGTATGCGGAAGAAGTTAAATCGTTATATGAAAAGCAAAGTGAAGAAAATCAAGAGACGTATTTGCATTCTATTGCAAAATTAGGGTATGAGATTTACATTGTTGATGATCAAAAGAATGGAAAGCGTATCGGTAATGCGTTTCGTAAGACGACAATAAGTGATGATACCGTTCATAAAGTATTGCAGGGGGAGACATTTAATGGTGTTTCTACTTATCCAACGCGCCTCTTTATTACAGGTTTTTTCGATAATGAATTAATTAATAGCGTCGGTGTCCCAGTACAACACGGTGATAAACAGTACGCTTTATTCATTCGCCCTGACGTTCAACAACAATTCGGCGAGATGAGAATTTTTCTAGCGGTATTATTAGGGTTTATCGTACTATTAAGTATTATTTTTATAGCGATTGCAGCAGGTTACATCGTTCGCCCAATCCGTAAATTTACGAAGGCTACGCAAAAAATTGCGAGTGGGGAATATGAAATTGAATTAGATGTAAAACGAAAAGATGAAATAGGAACGTTATCTACAAGCTTCCAAAAGATGACGAAGAGTATTAAAGAACTAGATGAAATGAGACAAGAATTCGTTTCGAACGTTTCACATGAATTTCAGTCGCCACTTTCTTCCATACAAGGTTTTTCAAAGACGTTGCAAACAGAAAAGATGAGTGAGGAAGAAAGAAATCATTACTTACAAATTATTGAGGGTGAAAGTAAGCGAATGTCTAGTTTATGTAAACAGTTACTTACGCTCGCTTCATTAGATAAAGAGGAAAAGGTTCTACAAATAAGAGAATTCAATCTGCAGAAGCAAATTAAAGACGTCATTTTTATGCTTGAGTGGAAATGGCGGGAAAAAGATATCGCCGTTGAATTTAATGTGCCAGATATCACTATAAAAGGTGATGAAAACTTACTTCATCAAGTTTGGAGTAACATTTTCACGAATAGCATTAAGTTTTCAAACGATGGTGGAACGATTGAGTTTTTCGTCGAAGAGTTAGAGTCTAGTGTCATTATTTCTATATCAGACAACGGAATCGGTATGGAAAAAGAAGAAATGGATCGTATTTTTGACCGTTTTTACAAAGTAGATACAGCAAGGACGAGAAACGTAGAAGGTAGCGGTTTAGGATTGTCGATTGTGCAGAAGATTGTTGAACTGCATCATGGAAACGTTTCGGTGTATAGTACGAAGGGGGAAGGAACGACCGTTCGGGTGGAGCTTCCGAAATAGATGGAAAGAAAGAGGCTGTTTCGGAACTGCCTCTTTTTTGTCGTTTTATGTCGGCAAGTCGATATAATCGGAAAATCGCTGATATAATTTGAGCTGCGCCGATATAATTCTATTTGCGCTGATATATTTGAAAAATCGCTGATATAAATTTCACGTACTGTATTTCTGCTATAAAGCCACACCTTTCCCGCGCTCAAAAAGTATCAGATGTAATTTAATTTCCCCTCTGTAATCTTCTGTTCATATTCCGTTCATATTTCTTTTTTATGATAAGTGCATAGAAAGAAAGAGGAAGGAGCGAGCGAAATGTTTTTAGCTCTGCGTGAATTGAAACAATCAAAATTAAGATACGGATTAATCGGACTGATTATGGTGTTATTATCATTTTTAGTTCTTGTTATTTCAGGATTAGCAAATGGACTATCATATGATAATGCTTCATCGATTCAAAATATGGAGGCAAATAAGTTCGTTTTAGCAGATGATGCGGAAAATAAATTACTTCGTTCACAAATTAAGAAAGACGATGTAGATAACGTAGTAAATCAAGTAGGCGAGAAAGAAGCCGTTCCGTTTCGTGTGAAAGTTTCAACATATGAAAAGAAAGATAGTTCGAAAAAGGTTGATATCGCTATTTTCTCAAGTGAACGGGATTCATTTTTAGAACCGAAAATTGTAAAAGGGGAGAAATTAGGTACAGCAAACAACGAGATGGTTGCTGACGAATCAATTAAAGAAAAAGGAATTGATATTGGAGATACAATTATTGATCCTGTTTCAAAGAAAGAATTTACAATCGTTGGATTTACGAAAGATCAAATGTTTAGCCATACACCAGTCGTTTATGTAAATGAAGACGTATGGGGTGCTATTTCACAACCAAACCAAAAAGATTATAGTGCAATTGCACTTAACACAGATAAAGAGATTAAAAATGCACACGTAATTGACAAAAAAGAAGTGCTACAAAGTATTCCAGGATTTAAAGAAGAACAAGGAACATTAACGATGATCATTGCGTTCTTACTTGTTATCGCTGCATTACTAATCGGTGTATTCTTCTACGTTATTACACTGCAAAAAACACAGCAATTAGGTGTATTAAAAGCAATCGGTACAAAGAACTCGTATTTAGCAAATAGCTTAGTCGTGCAGGCGTTATTCTTATCAGTCGTTGCGATGGTAATCAGTATCGTTCTTGTACAAGGGTTAGAACAAATTTTACCAGCAGGTATGCCGTTCTTATTAACAACACCGATGATTGCGCAATATGCAGCAATCTTTATCGTAATTAGTATTTTAGGAACACTTATTTCGTTATACCAAGTATTAAAAGTTGATGCATTAGAAGCAATTGGAGGCGGGATGTAATGACTTCATTATTAAAATTAGACAAAGTAAGTAAAGTGTACGGAGAAGGGAATACGGAAGTAACAGCCCTTCATCCGATATCGCTTGATGTGAAAGCCGGAGAATTTATCGGAATCGTCGGTCCTTCTGGATCAGGGAAAAGTACGTTATTATCAATCGCGGGTGCATTATTATCACCGTCAAAAGGGGATATTTACATTCGTGAGCAAAATATTACACAGTTATCAGAAAAGGAAATGACAGACATTCGTTTGAAAAAAATCGGCTTCATTTTCCAGTTTGCAAACCTTGTTCCATATTTAAATGTGAAAGAACAGTTACTTTACATTGCAAAGCTAAAAAAAGAAAGTAAACAAGAATCCGAAAAGCGTGCAGATCATTTATTAGCGGCATTTGGATTAGGAGAAAGAAAGAATCATTATCCAAATCAACTATCTGGCGGGGAAAAACAAAGGGTAGCAATCGCTCGTGCGTTCATGAACAACCCAGATTTAATATTAGCGGATGAGCCAACGGCAAGCTTAGACTCAAAACGCGCACGTGAAGTTGTTGAAATGATGAAACGCGAAGTGAAAGAGAGCCAAAAAGCAGCAATTATGATTACACATGATGAAAGAATGCTTGATGTATGTGATCGTATATTGACGCTTCGAGATGGACAGTTAATATAAAAAAAGGAAAACCGTACATGTATGTGCGGTTTTCCTTTTTTTATGGACTTATTTAGAGAATAACGTTTTAATTTTATTACGAGTAAGTAATAAAACACCGCCTAATACAGATAGCATTCCTAGAGCCATATTGTTTGATTGCTCGCTACCAGCGTTAGGAAGTTCTTTAGCGTTATTGTTTTTAGTACCATTATCTGCTTGCATTTGTTTAGACTGTGATACTTCATTAATCTTGTTATCAACATTTTGCTTCGTTGTATGTAACTCAGCTAATTTGTCGTCAATTTTTTTCTCAGTATGCTTAAAGTCGTTGATTTTAATATCTAAGTCTTGTTTTTTCTTTGATAAATCATCTGAAACAGTTTGTTTCGATTGTTTAATTTCGTTAATTTTATTAATTAAATCTTGTCTAGCTTCTTGTAAAACAGCTAGTTTGTTTTTTACATCTTGTTTAGCTAATTCTAAGTTAGCGGAAAGACTGTCTAAATTGCCTTTAATTTTCTTAAGTTCCTCTAACGTGTTACCGGTATTCGGCTTGTTTTCTTTTAGTTCAGCGAGTTTGTCCTCAGCAGTTTGTTTCGCTTTCTTTAACTCAGCTAATTTTTCATCTACTTGTTTTTTAACTTCCTTAAGTTCATTAACCTTTTGATCAATGTTCTCTTTATGTTGCTTCATTTCATTCACTTTTTCATCGACAGTTTGTTTATGTTCTTTAATCTCATTCACTTTGTTATCGATATTTTGCTTATGTTCTTTTACTTCAGCAACTTTATCTTCTACTTGTTTTTTATGCTCTTTAATTTCAGCGATTTTATCTTCGGCGATTTGTTTGTCTTGCTGCAGTTTTGCATCTAGTTCTTGTTTATGCTGTTTAACTTCGTTAATTTTTTCATCAGCAACTTGTTTACGTTCATGTAGTTCATTCACCTTCGTATCAACATTTTCCTTAACCTTGTTAAGTTCATTTAATGTTTGATCCACGTTTTCTTTGTGTTGCTGCAATTTTGCATCTAACTCTTGTTTATGTTGCTTAATTTCAGCTAATCGATCTCCCGTACTTTGCTGAGGAGTAGCATCATTTACTTCCGCATGAGCAGAGTTCGCGCCAGCAATCATTGCTAAAGCTAGTGTAGACGCAGCAATTGTTTGTTTTGTTTTCATATTTTTGTACCTCTTTTCTTTCATATGCATGAACTGTTTTGTGTAAAAATGAGCATATAGAAGTAGATTATCTTATTATTATATACTATGTTAGGCGCTTAGAGGAAGGATTTGCATAATAATCTATGATTATGTAATTTTTATAATCTCTTATTTGGGGTAGGGGATAAACCTTTAGCTAGATGAACAATTTCTTCTATAGTAAAGCTTACATCTTTATTATTGCGAATAACAAACAAATAATCAGCCTCATTTTCTATAGGATCTACCACATCATCGTGAAGTGATTCAGTTTGTTGTCGATCAAATACTTCTTTGAAACTAGAATATCCACCTCTAAAAATATTCGTACTTCGCGTGCTTCGAGCCACTCTTTCGTAAAGTACATCATCTGGAATGTCAAAATGAACGAGTATGCGTACATATTCATTCTGTGGAAATAATTCGTTTAGTAAATATAACCTTCCATTTTTACTGCGATTGGAGTTACTAATAATAAGGTGTAAATTTGAATGTTCTTTCGCATAATCAACAATGAATTTTGAAAGACCGTGCTTAAATGTATTAGGGCCTTTAGCCGGCTGTAATTTTTCGTAATGCGTGTTAATAAATTCAGCTTGATTATCTTGATCCATAACGAAAGAGTGGGGTAACTCTTTTTCTAATGCTCTTGCAAATGTAGTTTTTCCACTGTGTGTTTTTCCAACTGTAATGATGACTAATCTTTTCATGACGCCCTCCATTTGTATTGTTATGAACTGGAATATTCGGTGTAGATCGAAATCTTCCTGCTAGAGATTACACAAATTATTGGAGCGTTAGTAGGCTGAAAACTTGACAAAAAAACTTATTTATGATATAATTTACCAATACGAAAATAAGGTGTATAATAGGGTTCTCCTGGCCAGGGGAACCCTATTTTTGTTGTGAAAATGAAGGAGAGTGTATGTGCGTGAAACAAGGTGAAGCAAGTGTAACGTCGTTAGTATCAGCATTCGGAAGGGCGTATCATAGTGAATTTGATAGTCCTAAAATCTTTAATGATTATGTAGCTAAAGATTTCATTTCACAAAAAGAACGTAACAATATTGAAACGAACATGGTTCAAGGGATTCACTTTTTCAATACAGACATTGCAGAGCAGTTTCAAGACAATCCAAAAGAAATATTAAAATGGATTACACAAGTTCAGTTATCACCAACACCTTTAGCACGTGCCGCATATTGTGAAAGAGTATTACTACATGAAATTACATTAGGAGCGAAACAATACGTCATACTCGGTGCAGGCTTAGATACGTTCAGTTTTAGAAACCGAGAGTTAGAGAATAAAATAGAAATATTTGAAGTGGATCATCCTTCTACGCAGGCGTTTAAGAAGGAAAGAATAAAAGAAGTAGAAATTGAAGTTCCAAATAACCTTCATTTTGTTTCAATGGATTTTACGAAAGGATTTTCCTATGAACAGTTACGCAATGAAGGATTTGAAAATAAAAAGACTTTCTTTAGCCTTTTAGGTGTTACGTACTATTTAACGAAAGAGGAACTTGCTAGTTTATTAGAATGTTTATTCGAGATGGTTCCGGCAGGTAGTTCTATCGTTTTTGATTATCCCGATGAAAATTTGTTTACGGAAAAGGGACTGTCCAATCGAGTTGAAAATATGGTGAAAATGGCTGCGGTAGGCGGAGAACCAATGAAATCATGTTTTTCTTATGCCGAAATGGAAGCACTGTTAGAGAAGGCGGGCTTACTCATTTATGAACATTTATCGCCAGAAGACATAAATAAATTATATTTTGAAGGACGAAACGATTATTTGAAAGCTTTTGAGACAGTGCATTATGTGCATGCGGTGAAAAGGTAGGAAATTAGTAGGCATGGGGAGGAATCTCTGTGTCTTTTTTTATAAAAAAGGAAATGAGCTGTAGTGGTGGAAAATATAATTATAAATATATATAAATTAATGTTTTGTAGAAACTAAAGGAAAGGGGAAATAGAAGATGTTGAAATTACAAGGGAAATACAATGAAGCAAAAGTGTTTACTACGAATGTAGAAAAAACTGCAGCAGGTCAAATTATTGATCTTTGTAACCAAGAATTCGTAAAGGATAGCAAGATTCGTATTATGCCAGATACACATGCGGGTGCAGGTTGTACGATTGGGACAACAATGACAATTCAAGATAAGATTGTTCCTAATTTAGTCGGGGTTAACTAATCGGCTCAGACTTTAAACTACTCACTCAATTGACTGGGAACCCTAACGATAAAAGACGAGGGCAATCAGCAGCCAGTGGTTATGGTGACATAATCGAATGGTTCAGAGACTTGTACCATGTTAGCAGACTAAGGTACAGAATTATTCCTCATCTATTTTGAATTGAAGAGGAATAATTAATACGGTGAGCCTACAGTAGAGACTGCATATCTCGATGATTGTAGAGAAGGTATAGTCCACTCTTTCAGGAAACTGAGAGGTAAGTACGATATTGGTTGTGGCATGGAAGTTGTTATGATTAATAAGAAAAAAGAGGAAATCAACTTCGATCACTTAGACGAAACGATACGTAAATTTGTCCCAAGTGGTTTTCGTATTCGAGATAAGGAACATAGATTTTCAAAAATGATTGATTTTGATAGTGTAAGAGCCCCGTTTACATTGCAACGTGCTCAAAAAAGTATTGGTACACTTGGCGGGGGCAATCATTTTGTCGAACTGAATGAGGATGATAAAGGAAATGTATACATTGTCATTCATAGTGGTTCGCGTAATTTAGGGAAACAAGTAGCAGAGTATTATCAAAACTTTGCTTACGAGCAACTTATAAACGTTAAATCTATTAAAGAAGAAATTATTGAGCGTTTAACGAAAGAAGGCAGACAACAAGAAATACATGAAGCTTTACGTGAAATTAAGAAACCGGTGATTCGTAAAGAGTTAGCTTATTTAGAAGGACAAGGATTTAAAGATTACATGAATGATATGAAAATTGCACAAAAATATGCGGAGTTAAATCGTAAGGCAATGATTGATGAAATCGTCACTAAAATGGATTGGAAAGTAACCGATCAATTCACTACAATTCATAACTACATCGATATGGAAAATATGATTCTACGAAAAGGTGCTATTTCAGCTCAGAAAAATGAACGAGTAATCATTCCAATCAATATGAGAGATGGTTCAATCATTGCATTTGGTAAAGGAAATCCAGATTGGAACTTTTCTGGCCCTCATGGAGCAGGGCGTATTATGAGTCGCAAGAAGGCGAAAGAAGTACTTAACTTAGAGGATTTTCAAAATACAATGACAGAGGTTTGGACTACATCTGTTGCAGAAAGTACTTTAGATGAAGCACCAATGGTATATAAGCCAATGGATGAAATTATTGAGAATACAAAAGAAACAATTGATATTAAACATATTATTAAGCCACTTTACAATTTTAAGGCTAATTAAAAGAGGAGTAACTTTTATTAAAGAAAGAGAACTTGAAAAAATAGCATATTTTGTGGCGGTTATATAACAGAGATTAAAAAGACAACATATTAAACTAAGAGATTCATCATATTCATTTACATTTATGTAATGTTAAAGACTAAAAAGCTATATTGGCGCGAATTGCTAATTGTGGAGTGTGTAGAAAAGACAAAATCTCTTAAAAAACACTTAATTTTTTATTCCATTAATCTTTACAATCTCCCCCTATAATGTGAATTGGACAAGCACCTAAGAGAAGCAGAACATGTCAGTTGGTACATTCTATTATTAGGGGGAGAATTTGTATGAAAAAGACAGTTGCTTCGTTAGCAGTTATGGCGGCATTATTACCGACATTTTCAGCACATGCGGAAGGGAAAGAGCAAGTTCGAAAATCAGCTACAACTTTTAATGTTATTAGTGACATTCAAGGTGATTTAGGAGATTTTGATCACGTATTAAAAGATATGAATAAAGTAACGCCACTTTCTAGAGCGCTTATTATGAATGGGGATATAACGCCGACTGGACAACAGTCACAATATGATGATGTAAAGCGTGTGTTAAATAAAAATAAGCATCCAGAAAATGTATGGTCTACTGTTGGGAATCATGAGTTTTATGCTGGTAAATGGACAGCAGATGGGAAACTCTCTCAAAGTACATGGCCAAATGGTGTAACTGAGGAAACTTTATTTAACCGCTATCTGAAATTTAGTGGACAAGAAAAGGTATATCATAAAAAAGAATTAGATGGCTATCCACTTTTATTTTTAGGAACTGAAAAATATATGAAATACCACGATTCAAAAATGTGGGATGAAGTATATATGAGTGATGAGCAATTAGGTTGGTTAAAACAAAATTTAGAAGAGTATAGTCAAAAAGATAAAAATAAACCAATCTTTATTTTCTCTCATCACGTTTTACCTGATACGGTATCGGGATCAAGACAATCGCCGTATTTACAAGATTATTTAAACGTGGATAAATTGTACGATATATTAAAAGACTATCCGCAGGTTGTTTTCTTCACGAGTCATACGCATTGGGATTTAAACTTACCTGACTGGGCTGGTAAAAAGAAAATTAAAGGTGGAGATGAAAAAGGTTTCACTGTTGTAAATACGGGCGGGATTGAAACAGGCTGGATGTCAGCAGGACCAAATGGAGGAGAGAAAACTGCTCCTGATGGCTATTCATTTAAACAAGGGTTGCAAGTGAAAGCATATGGTAACGATGTAATTGTGACAGCTTACGATTACAAACGTGATAAGGATATAAAGAAGTTATTAATTAGTGATTCAAAAATTGCGCAGATGGCACCAAATGTAACGGCAGATGATAGTGAAAATATAATTGTCGGTGCAACTGAATATATGGAGTATTCTATAGAAGGAACGAATGAGTGGCATACGTATAGTAAAGCAAACCCTCCGAAATTTGATGGGGATAAAGTCGTATACGTACGCCATAAAGGTGAAATGAATTTAGAGCCGGGATTAACACAGTTACTTCGTTTTTCGGTAAATAAGTGATTGGAGGGAGTCTGCATTTGAATGTGTGGGCTCTTTTTATTTTGTCACTTTTTGTCGGTAAGTCGATATATTTGAGAAATCGCCGATATAAATTGAGAATCGCTGATATATTTTGAAAATCGCCGATATAAATTGAAAATCGCTGATATATTTGAAAAACCGCCGATATAAATTTCATGTACCGAATTTTAATACATTTTTAACCGAGAAAGGTGACTTCACCATTTTTACGTGTAATAATAGTAACGTTACATATATTGTGAAAGAAGTACAAAAGGAGCGTTACAATGAATTTAGCTAAATTCCCGAGAAAAAAATATACAGAATCATATACACCAATTGAAAAGTTAAACAACTTTTCTGAAGCACTTGGTGGCCCGACTATTTATTTTAAACGAGATGATTTACTTGGTTTAACAGCTGGTGGCAATAAGACGAGAAAGTTAGAATTTTTAGTTGCAGATGCACAGGAAAAGGGTGCAGATACGTTAATTACAGCTGGTGGTATTCAGTCAAATCATTGCCGCCTGACACTGGCAGCTGCGGTAAAAGAAAAAATGAAATGTATTCTTGTATTAGAGGAAGGGCTTGAGCCAGAAGAGAAGAGAGACTTTAACGGAAACTATTTCTTATATCACTTATTAGGTGCTGAAAATGTAATTGTTGTACCGAACGGAGCAGACCTGATGGAAGAAATGCATAAAGTAGCAAAAGAAGTAAGTGAAAAAGGTAGTACACCATATGTAATTCCAGTTGGTGGATCAAACCCTACGGGCGCAATGGGATACGTTGCTTGTGCGCAAGAAATTATGGCGCAATCATTTGAGCAAGGAATTGATTTCAGTTCAGTTGTTTGTGTAAGTGGTAGCGGCGGTATGCATGCTGGTTTAATTACTGGTTTTTCTGGAACACAAAGCCATATTCCTGTAATCGGGATTAATGTAAGTAGAGGAAAAGCTGAGCAAGAAGAGAAAGTAGCAAAACTTGTAGATGAAACTTCAGCACATGTTGGTATTCCAAACTTTATCTCGCGCGACGCTGTTACGTGCTTTGATGAATATGTAGGACCAGGCTATGCGTTACCAACGCCGGAAATGGTAGAGGCAGTTCAGTTACTTGCGAAAACAGAAGGTATTTTACTTGATCCAGTGTATACAGGTAAGGCAGTAGCGGGATTAATCGACTTAATTAGAAAAGGTAAATTTAATAAGGAAGACAATATTTTATTCGTACATTCAGGTGGTTCACCAGCTTTATATGCGAATACTTCTTTATTTGCGTAAGTGTAAAAAGCATTGGGTATCCAATGCTTTTTTTGTTATATACTGGAATTACCGAGAGGTAGGAGGATGATATGAATTCAAATTTAAAATGGATTATATATACGGCACTCGGCATTTCTATTCTATTAATCTTATTTGCGGCTTATGGGGTGTATTCTTATTTTGCATTTTAAAAGCGTAATGGAAGTGAACCATAATGTAATGTATGTTATAGTTTGATATGTTAATTACTTACAATACTTTCTACAAGGAGAATACATAATGAGAGCAAAGAAACTAGTAACGTTAGCAGTTCCATTTATGCTGTTAGTCGGATGCGAGGTAGGAGATAAAGATTCTACTCATAAGACTGAGCAAACTAGTAAAGCAATAACGAAAACAGTAATTTCTGAACAACAGTATCCGTACTACATATGTGAGCAAGTGGTAGAGTTCCAATTTAAGAAGGATGAACTATTACTAAACTTAGGAGAATCCTTAAAGGACAAAGAAAAAGCAAAAGCTGTTTTAAAAACATCAAACGAGATAGATAAAATTTTAGACAATATGGAACACATAAAAGTACCTGATACATACAAAGACATTCACAAATCCATACAAGAAGGGGTAACAGAGGCAAGAAAAGCAACCAAGTTAATTAAGGATGCTGGTAAAGAAGATAAACAGAAGATTCAAGAAGCTACAATGAAAGGTACTGAATTTTTATCAGGTGTAGACGGAGAGCATTGGAAAAAAGCAATTTATGAGTTATCGCAGGAAAACAAAGATGCTTATAGTAAGGCACTTGATAAGAAAGTAAAGGAGCACTCAAAGTAAAACAGTAACTTGTAACAATACATATCCACCTAAAATTTCCGCGAATGCTATGCTAGGAAGTTAGGTGGGAGATTACTGTCCTTAAATGTGGCTGATTAAAGCTACAGCCACATTCTCCTGTTCTAATTAACTAAAAGAAGAACTTCCCCATCCCGATTAGACTACTGATCATTCCTATTCCACTCATGGTGCCTTTTCCTGCTGTAAGTAAGTTTCCAAGCATTCCTAGCTGACCGTTACCTCCGTTATTTCCCCATCCCATTGGGGCCCACGGACCACCCCATCCTGGAGGGTTTCCAAAAACACCCGAGTTATTGGTATTGAAATGAAAAGGCTTGGCTGGCGGCGATAGTAAAGCTGCAAGATGACCTTGTGCGAACATCCCTGTATGATTGAATGGTTGCGCCCAGGGGAAGGGAGGTTTTTGAAAATTAAAACCTGCATGACTTGGTAATGGAGTCCAATTAGCAGGATGACCTTGGGGCATTATCCCTCCATAATTAATTGGCTGCCCCCAAGAGAAGAGAGGGGGGCGGGGATTGAACCCCGTATAATTGGCTGATGAATCCCAACTAACTGGATAGACTCGGTAACTCCAATTTTCAGGAATCTTCAAATCATTCATTACCTCAGATGTAGTTATTTCGGACTGTGAATATAATGAAATTTGGTTATTATATTGTTGCCCATTTCCCTGTGAATTCAAATACCAATATTGGTCCATACGCTTATTCTCCTCACTTTAAAAATGTAATGTTAGACTTAGCCTATGTAATATTCCTTTTTATGGATGGTTACATAACTAGATCTACAAGCCTGTATTTAAAGGAATGGGTGCGTGGTCTTTTTGGTTTTTCTCGCTGCCTGTAAAATTCCCATTGATTTAAAGCTTCACTTTATTTTAGAAGGGGATTTTCAGTTGCTTATTTTGTGTATTTCAGCCTAATTTAAATTCCGTTAACAAACATTTTTATAAAGGTTTAATCAACAAAAAGATTTTAAAATGGTATGTTGAGCAAGTGGAATTGCTAAAAAGAGAATATCCATTCGAAGAGTTTGGCAAAATACTGCAAGGGTAATATTTTCTTGTGCAAATATGTAAACGATTTAAACGAATCAATGAAATTTATAATGAAGGGGCAATTAAATATATGAGTGAAACATTACATAAAAGAAAACCACCATATGTAATGCTTGTAATCCTTTTTATTGGGGCATTTGTTTCATTTCTAAATAACTCCCTTTTAAATGTAGCCTTGCCATCAATAATGAAAGATTTAAACATTCAAGATTATTCAACGATCCAGTGGCTTTCTACAGGGTATATGCTTGTAAGTGGTATATTAATTCCGGCCTCAGCATTTTTAATAACGCGTTTCTCGAATAGGAGCCTATTTATTACATCTATGGTGATTTTTATTCTTGGTACTGCCTTAGCGGCTGTAGCACCTAACTTTGGTTTATTACTTACTGGTCGGATGGTTCAAGCGGCAGGCTCTTCAGTTATGGGACCTTTGTTAATGAATATTATGCTAGTAAGCTTTCCGAGAGAAAAAAGGGGAACAGCAATGGGGATTTTTGGACTAGTTATGATTACAGCTCCAGCAATTGGGCCGACACTATCAGGTTATATTGTAGAGTATTATGACTGGCGTTTGCTTTTTGAAATGATTTTACCGTTAGCAATCATTAGCTTACTGTTAGGGATTTGGAAATCTGAGAATGTCATGAAACAAAACAAAAATGCAAAACTTGATTATCTCTCATTACTATTATCTTCTGTCGGTTTTGGCGGTTTGTTATATGGATTCAGTTCTGCAAGCTCCGATGGCTGGACGAATAAAGTTGTCTTAACAACCTTAATCATAGGCGCTATTGCCCTAATTGCTTTCATTATTCGTCAATTAAAAATGGATGAGCCGTTATTGGATTTACGTGTTTACAAGTACCCAATGTTTGCACTTGCGTCTGTAATTGCAATTGTCAACGCGGTGGCCATGTTTTCGGGTATGATTTTAACACCAGCTTATGTACAAAACGTCCGTGGTATTTCGCCGCTGAGCTCTGGGCTGATGATGCTTCCAGGTGCGGTAATAATGGGGATTATGTCACCAATTACAGGTAAACTATTTGATAAATATGGTCCTCGGATTCTTGGCATAGTGGGGCTTTCCATTACAGCTGTTTCAACGTATATGTTGGCAAGTCTGCAAATTGACTCTAGTCACACACATATTATTCTTATCTACACACTGCGGATGTTTGGGATGGCGATGGTTATGATGCCACTTATGACAAATGGTCTTAATCAATTGCCAACTCGCTTAAATCCGCACGGTACAGCTGTTAATAATACAGCTCAACAAGTGTCTGGTTCGATTGGTACTGCTATTCTTGTTACGATTATGAATTCTGTAACAAAAACAAAAGCTGAAAGTTTAATGTCTCATATAGATCCAACAACCTTTACAGAAACTACGAAGGCAATAGTAACTCAGAAGGCTTTATTATCTGGAATTCAATATTCATTTTATGTAGCGCTTGGCATGAATGTTGTTGCACTACTACTAGTTTTTTTCGTTAAACGTGTAGATACAAGTGCGGAAGCTGTCGAGAAGCTAAATCGGTAGAGAAAAATAAAACGCTTGATAATGATTCCTACAAGTTTTTTGCTGCTAAGGCGCCGGTATTTAAAGCTGGAAAAGAACTAAAAGAAGCAGGGAAATAATTATATAGTAAAAGAGGACCTGATGTTCATATCAGGTCCTCTTTCACTAGTAACACGGTATATTTGCTTATCGTATTGCTTTAACTAAACTACTGATTTTTCGAATACTACAATCTTAAGAGCGTCAACTTCTTTGTTTTGGGGTGTTTTAGAAGAAAATGAATCAAAATAATCGTTTTTATAAACAAATACAAGAGATGAGATCCATTTGCAATTTCTCATAAACATTACAAGTTTAGATTATCTTTTAACCTCAACATTAAAAGGCTCCAACTATATTTATTCGCTTCATTTTAATTTAGTATTTTTCTACAAGTTATAAATCTAATTGCCAAGCTTATACGTAATATCATAATCATGAATAGTTAGGGAAAAGATAAAATAAGGTAATCAATTACATATCTTTATCCCAGGCGATTAGTTGCTATTTCCTCTTTATTAAATGGGATATGTTATTTCATGCTTTTTTGAAAGGGTGTTTTAAATGGAAAAAAAAGTATCTGCCATTCCTCAGCCGAAAACATATGGACCGCTGGGTAATCTCCCATTAATCGATAAAGATAAACCGACTCTATCGTTTATTAAGCTGGCGGAAGAGTATGGTCCCATTTTTCGAATTCAAACTTTAAGTGATGCCATAATTGTCGTTTCCGGACATGAACTGGTAGCAGAAGTCTGTGACGAAACACGGTTCGATAAAAGTATAGATGGTGCTTTAGCAAAAGTTCGTGCCTTTGCTGGAGACGGATTATTTACAAGCGAGACTCACGAGCCTAACTGGAAAAAAGCTCATAATATTTTGATGCCTACATTTAGCCAACGGGCAATGAAAGATTACCATGCTATGATGGTTGATATTGCTGTACAACTCGTTCAAAAATGGGCACGGCTTAATCCGAATGAAAACGTAGATGTTCCAGAGGATATGACTCGCCTTACGCTAGATACAATTGGTCTATGTGGTTTTAATTACCGATTTAATAGCTTTTATCGTGAGACACCTCATCCTTTTATTACTAGCATGACCCGTGCTCTAGATGAGGCGATGCACCAATTGCAGCGGCTGGATATAGAAGACAAACTTATGTGGAGAACGAAACGTCAATTTCAGCATGATATCCAATCTATGTTTTCTTTAGTAGATAATATTATTGCTGAACGTAAAAGTAGTGGAGATCAGGAAGAAAATGATTTACTTTCCCGTATGTTAAATGTGTCAGATCCGGAAACTGGTGAAAAATTAGATGATGAAAACATTCGTTTCCAAATTATCACTTTTTTAATAGCTGGGCATGAGACAACAAGTGGATTGTTATCTTTTGCAATTTACTTTTTATTAAAGAATCCGGATAAATTGAAAAAAGCCTATGAAGAAGTAGACCGTGTTTTGACAGATTCGACTCCAACATACCAACAAGTTATGAAACTGAAGTATATACGGATGATTTTAAATGAATCACTGCGTCTATGGCCTACCGCTCCAGCATTCAGTCTCTATGCAAAAGAAGATACAGTGATTGGCGGGAAATACCCAATTAAGAAAGGAGAAGATCGTATTTCTGTTCTTATTCCACAGCTACATAGGGATAAAGATGCATGGGGAGACAATGTGGAAGAATTCCAACCTGAACGATTTGAAGAGCTGGATAAGGTTCCTCATCATGCTTATAAGCCATTTGGAAATGGCCAGAGAGCATGTATCGGTATGCAATTTGCACTTCATGAAGCCACTCTTGTAATGGGAATGCTTCTTCAACATTTTGAATTAATCGATTATCAAAACTATCAGCTGGAAGTAAAACAAACATTAACGCTAAAGCCCGGCGATTTTAAGATTAGGATTCTACCCCGAAAACAAACTATTAGCCATCCTACTGTTCTTGCACCTACAGAGGGCAAGCTGAAAAACGATGAAATTAAGCAGCACGTTCAGAAGACACCTTCTATTATTGGGGCCGATAATCTTTCACTTCTTGTTCTGTACGGCTCGGATACAGGTGTAGCAGAAGGTATTGCAAGAGAATTAGCGGATACAGCTAGTTTAGAAGGAGTTCAAACGGAAGTGGTAGCTCTTAACGATCGAATTGGAAGTTTGCCAAAAGAAGGAGCGGTACTTATTGTGACTTCTTCTTATAATGGAAAACCGCCAAGTAATGCAGGGCAGTTTGTGCAATGGTTGGAGGAACTAAAACCGGATGAGCTAAAAGGGGTTCAATACGCAGTTTTTGGTTGTGGAGATCATAATTGGGCTAGTACCTATCAACGGATTCCAAGATACATTGATGAGCAGATGGCTCAAAAAGGAGCAACAAGATTTTCTAAACGCGGAGAAGCAGATGCAAGTGGTGATTTCGAGGAACAGCTCGAGCAATGGAAACAAAGTATGTGGTCTGATGCAATGAAGGCATTTGGATTGGAGCTCAACAAAAATATGGAAAAAGAGCGCAGTACTTTGAGTTTGCAATTTGTCAGTCGTCTTGGAGGATCTCCTCTTGCACGAACATATGAAGCAGTTTATGCATCTATACTAGAAAATCGTGAACTCCAATCATCCAGCAGTGATAGAAGTACACGACATATCGAGGTATCCTTGCCGGAAGGCGCTACATATAAAGAAGGAGACCACCTTGGAGTGCTGCCAGTTAATAGCGAGAAAAATATCAACCGAATTTTAAAACGTTTTGGATTAAATGGGAAGGATCAAGTTATACTGAGTGCAAGTGGACGAAGTATAAATCACATACCTTTAGACAGTCCTGTTAGTTTATTGGACCTTCTTAGTTATAGTGTCGAAGTTCAAGAAGCAGCCACTCGTGCACAAATACGAGAAATGGTAACATTCACAGCATGTCCTCCTCATAAAAAAGAATTGGAAGCATTATTAGAAGAAGGAGTTTACCATGAACAAATATTAAAGAAACGGATTTCAATGTTGGACCTTCTTGAAAAGTATGAGGCTTGTGAAATCCGATTTGAACGCTTTTTAGAACTTCTTCCTGCGCTCAAACCGCGTTACTATTCTATTTCAAGCTCTCCACTCGTTGCACAGAATCGTCTGAGCATTACGGTCGGTGTTGTTAATGCGCCTGCATGGAGTGGGGAAGGGACATATGAAGGAGTCGCTTCTAATTACTTAGCTCAGCGTCATAATAAAGATGAGATTATCTGTTTCATTCGAACGCCACAATCAAACTTTGAATTACCTAAAGATCCAGAAACACCAATTATTATGGTTGGTCCAGGTACTGGAATTGCACCATTCCGTGGATTCTTGCAAGCGCGTCGTGTTCAAAAGCAAAAAGGTATTAACTTAGGAGAAGCACATCTATATTTTGGTTGTCGTCATCCTGAAAAAGATTATCTTTATCGTACAGAACTAGAAAATGATGAAAGAGATGGATTAATCTCTTTACACACAGCTTTTTCTCGTCTAGAGGGACATCCAAAAACATATGTACAGCATTTAATAAAACAAGATAGAATCAATTTAATTTCGTTATTAGATAATGGAGCTCATCTTTATATATGTGGTGATGGAAGTAAAATGGCTCCGGATGTAGAAGATACCCTTTGTCAAGCATATCAAGAAATTCATGAAGTCAGTGAACAAGAAGCAAGAAATTGGTTGGATTGTGTGCAAGATGAAGGGCGATATGGAAAAGATGTTTGGGCTGGTATATGACTGTTTCTTAATTAGATACATATTAACTAATGAACTTCTTTCGAATAAATTTCACTTTATTAGTATAGTGTATTTAGATGAATAGTGATTAACCGGACTATTTAGTATCTACTAAATAAAAAAACAGGACCTGATATGCATCTATCGGGTCCTGTTTCACATAGACATTATACATCGATATTTTCCACGCATTATCAATGTTTGTAATGTAGTTAGCCTTTTGAGTCAGCTATAAAATCAGATATTATTTTTTCAATATCGAAAGGAGTAATCCCTTTATCCAAAGAAAAAATGCTTTCTGCTTCTTCGATGTCTTGAACGAGTTCACCTCTAGCTTCAATATGTAATCGGAACAAGTCATATAAATTCGGTTTAACTAAATTAGTTAAAGCCTTCCCAACTAGTATCATACCTTTTTGATTAGCCTCGATGGTATTATCATAAGTTAGATCTCTCGTAAGAGACAAATCTGTCCAAATCAATTTTCGTTCCTTTAAGTCTAAAATAACTGGAATAGAGATTTGGGTGTCGGCAGTAATATCCACTTTATCTTGAACAGTAGAAGGTTCAAATATTTCACCTGAACCAGGATATTGACGAACCATCCAACCAGTAAAGCATTCTGGTAAATCTTTATACGGTTGGTCTGTGTAAGAAAGCAAAGTCATTACTACATAGCGTGCACCATATTTCAGCACAGACGGAATATCGAAATCAATGAATTCAGATGCCCCCTTTGGTGCAGAAGTAATATCTCCGCTATGGTAGGCTTTGAAATTTTTTGAACGTAAGTTCGTGAAGGATACATGTTCTTTGTATTGCCAATCTTCGTCGTACATTGCAGCAGATAAATCAATGTCAACACGTCCTGTATGTTGTCCATTCACATAGCCTTCTTTCCACCATAGGAAAAAACGAATCGTATCTCCTTCTGGCAAATCTACTTTACTTCCTCGAGATAATGTGCGAAGCGCTTTGCTGGCTGAACGTTGAGAGAAGGGAACTAAGTGATTTTTTAACTGTTCATCCAAAAATACTTTTCCGAGACTTGGAAGTTCTGCGAAGCGATTTTTTAAAGTATCTTCACACATTTTTACAATCATTAAACAAATATCCTCTGAGATAAATGGAAGTGTATTTTCGATACCTATAGCTTTTGCTACATTTCCCTTTGGAAAAAAGGTACGAAATTCATTTTTATCATTTCGATGCTTAAAATGAGCTGTGAGTTGAAGTAATACAGGAGTAGAAACGTTTCCTATTATACTTAGAAAATCTTCGAGAATATTGAAAACATCTGTTGACTTATCACTACATAAACGGATTAAATGATCCAAGCGTCTGGCAAATTCCCCCGGGCGAGTTTTTAAAAGATTTTTTGCTGTCATGATATCACGATTCAACAAAGCTGCTTCTATTTTTCCATTAAATGTTTCAACTTTAATGTTGTTGCGAAGAATCTCAAATGCTCGGTGGGTTTTTGGGAAACGAGTATGATATTCTGCTGGATGAAGAATTTCACCTAAACGAATCCAACGTTTTTTGTATCGAAGCATATCTTCGGTAATGTTTCCGCATTGCTCTAACAATCCTAAAAGGAAGCGTCTTTCTGCTCGGTTAAACTTCTTGAATCGGACGGAGGATGCTAAACTCACATCGCCTTCAGATAAAGCAACTGCAAGGCGAAGAACATCAGTTGCTGTTTTAAAATACTTTGCAGCAGCATCGGCTGATATTTTTCTGTTTATTAATAAAACCCCAATTATAAAAGACATATTTTCCTTATGAGGAATTACATTAGGTAGAAAACAGGAAACATCTTCAGTGTGTGTAATAGCCCATTCTACATCCGTCTTATCAGTTGAGGAAATAGAGCTGTTTGCACTAATCAATTGAGAAATCATTTGATTGAAATCTTCTTCACTTCCTAAGTCAATAACTTTCAAATCAACTCTATCTAAAAGAGGGAGTCGTTCTTCTACTTTTGATACAGGTAGGCGCAACGTCACATAATGAATAATGGCATTAATGTATAAATCAGCGTCACTTAAATCCATCATTTGTTGCGGAAAGTTTGGATACATAGGAGTAAACTGAATATGTGCTCCAACCATTTCTTTTAAATGTTTTACCAACTCTTTGTAAAACGATGTGAATGCATCAACCGAAAGTGTTTGCAACTCTTCTATTAAAGGCTCGGAAAAAGTAAATCCTAAATTTTCCAAGTTTTTTAAAACAGTGGCTAAATAAATGTTCGGTAGTTTATTTTCTTCTCTTTTTATAATTACTTTCAAACTTCTTCTTATGTAAATAGAATTTTTCATGAGAACGCCAGCTATTCACGCCTTATAAAAGAGGGGAATAGTCTGACTGTCCTCCTTTCAGTGGTAGATTTTTATTTTTATATGTATAAACACACTAATTGTAGAAAAATGCACAGAGGGTACATAGCTATTTTTTAGTGGAAAATTAGGGATATAACATTTAGTTGTTAAGTGGTAATTTGTTAATTAAGAAAAGAAAACCTCTACATCAATGGTTGATAAACTAAAGTTTATGCAATCCCAAAGAAGAAAGAGGTTTTATAGTCTAATTATTTTTCATAGGGAATTGACAACTCTAAAACAATTTGAAATTTCTACAAAGAAGGAAGAATTGTCATAGCCTATGTGTTTAGCAGGAAAGTAACATCCCTATTTGGCCAAAGAAGTTAGAAGGAAGGAACGTCATAGCCTGCTTTATTAGTATATTCTCATGCGAAGAGCAATTCAAGTATACTGTCTGATTTTTTATTTTTTTCTTAAAGGGGAATTTTCATAATTATCCCGCATTAACGGGCAGCCAGATTGGTGAGGGTGATTAAAGTTTCACTTTATAAATAGGGAGACCATCACATGCCCTTTTTATAATGCTATTACGGGAGGATTTTTATTTTTGATATATTATACCATTTATTTAATGGTATAATATGGTATGCGTTCTGTGGAATGGAGTTGAATGAGTATTATAAATACAAAAGGTGAAATTAAAAAAACAAAAAGAAAAGTATTACTAACTATACTTACTATGTTAGTAATTATAATTGGATTTGGATATTGGAAACTTTTTAGTTTGCAAGGTGTTCCAAAAGGGGAATTCATTCGAACAGTGAAATCTCCAGATGGAAAATATCTCATCAAGACTTATTTTCATAATGCAGGATCATTAAGTGCGGATGCTGTTAGGGGTGAATTAGTTAACCTTGATACAGATTCAGAGAAAAATATATATTGGAACTATCCAGATACAGATCCATATATTGAATGGGTAAATAAGAATATTGTTAGAATTGGAGATCAAACTTTAGATGTTTCACAGAAAGAAACCTATGATTGGCGTGATGACGATAAGCACGTTAAAGAAATGCCTAAACAGTTTATTAGATAAAATAAGAAAAATTAAATTTATTTAATCTTATTCGTTTAACTATAGATAGGATTATATGAGTGAAAAAGTCCATTTAGATTTTCTAAATGGACTTTTTTAGGTTTCTAGATACGACTACTGATAAAAATGGAACAAACTTGTTATTTAGGTTGTCTATTAAGTATACGTATAAAACAGGGGTTCATGATAGTTCACTCATTTTATGAAAAGTGAGATGCAAGAGAGTGATATCCGATACACTCTTTAATTGTATCGATATGTATAACACCTAAAAAAACATATATTCTTGAAAGAGGTTGAAAATGTATGATAGTCTTAAACAAGTTTTTTAACATTTTACATTACAAAAAGATGGTACCTGTAGTATTTCTTTCATGTGCAACGCTTATAGGCTGTTCCGATGGTAATACTCAATCTGAATTACCTAAACAAACGAAACAAACAAATCAAATCAAACAAGAAATTACTGGTAATGATTCTTTTGTTAAACTTGAAAAAGAATTTGATGCTAAACTCGGTATTTATGCATTGGACACTGATACGAATCAAACCGTTACTTATCAATCAGATGAACGGTTTGCATACGCATCTACCCACAAAGCTTTAGCTGTGGGAGTACTTTTACAAAAGAAATCAATAGAAGATCTAAATCAAAGAGTTTTGTATACCCGTGAAGATCTTGTTAATTACAATCCAATTACAGAAAAGTATGTTGATAGTGGTATGACCCTGAAAGAGCTTGCAGATGCTTCTCTTCGATATAGTGATAATACTGCACAAAATCTTATTCTTAAACAATTAGGTGGACCTAGTGAATTCAAAAAATCACTAAGAGAAGTAGGAGACACCGTTACAAATCCTGAACGTTTTGAACCAGAATTAAACGAAGTGCCTCCAGGAGACGTACGTGATACTAGTACCCCAAAGGCATTAGCTACTAGTCTTCAGGCTTTTACGCTAGGAGATGTACTTTCAACTGAGAAACGGGATTTATTAATAGATTGGATGAAAAGGAATACTACCGGAGACAACTTAATTCGTGCCGGAGTTCCAGGAGGATGGGAAGTAGCTGATAAGACTGGCTCGGGATCTTATGGAACCAGAAATGATATCGCAATTATTTGGCCACCAAATAAAAAACCAATTGTTCTTGCGATACTTTCTAATCATGATAAAGAGGATGCTAAATACGATGATAAGCTTATTGCAGAAGCAACCAAGATAGTGTTAGATGCTTTAAAAGTGACAAATAAATAATAATAGTAACTAGTTATTATTATTTTCCCGGTTTTTCGTCACAATATTGTGAGTCATGATTTTGCTAGCGGACTAATGTTTATGGGGTTCTTCGTTGGAGTTGCATTTTTAGCAACGATGGCAAGTTGCTTAATGTTTAAAGTTCTGTCGGGAGCATCAAAAGATGTGGCACGTTATCAAACGTTTCGTAAAATTGTTGTCCGCCGAGAATTATTAACAAACTCAATCTATAAAGAGTTATACTTCATATTTTTATTCCCAGCAATTGTCGGGATTACTCATATATTATTTGGTATGAACATGTTTAGTCCTATTTTAATCAATCCGTACTCTCGTATTTGGTTACCACTTGTTATTTTTGTAGTAATTTATTCGATTTATTACTTGATTACAGTTCAATTATATAAAGGAATTGTACTCTCGAAAAAAAGATCAATGTAATGATGTTATTCATAAAGAATGATAGATAATCCTTTTTGGAAAGAACAATTAAGAGAGAGATAACATTAATTATCGACTGTATCGGAAGTGAAATCACTTCTTTACAGAAGGAGATGGAGAATTAAGTCAATCGAATGAATATTATAGCCTGCTAATATCCCAGAGTATGTTATAAATAATATTGCCACTTGGGTGCAAGGAAGATTGAAATGAAATTAGCAACCATATTTTTAAATAGTTATTTTCAGAGGCAACAAGTGTATTAGGGAGGGGGCATTTGGCTTAGAGGAATCTTCATGTGAAAAGACCTGAAACAGCCTTCCCTATAGCAATAATAAAGATGTCTAATTTCTAATATAGAAAATAATAGCGTTGCTACATTCAATATGTAGCAACGCTATTTAAATTTTTTAAACAGGGTTAAATTTTTCAAGAAATTTACCCATAAAAAATGATATCCAATTAAATTCATAAGTTTATCCTCTATGTATTTTGTAACTACATTTCATCTTGCTGTAAAGAAACAAAAAACACTTTTTTATTCAATAATTCCAATTTCTAGAGCCTTTTGAACAGCTTCTTCTTTGTTAGAGACTCCTAGCTTTGTATAAGCTGTAGAAGCATAATTTCTGACCGTACCATTCGATAAATATAACCTTGATGCTATGGTAGTGTATCGAAGTCCCTTTGCTACTAGCTGTAATATTTCTATCTCCCTAGCTGTTAGCTCATAAGCGGCTGCTTTTGATTCTGGTGTCTCTTTTTGCTCATCAAACTTCTCAAATATTTTGTGAGACATTCCCTGATCAATTAGTGTCCCACCTTTGTGAATAAGTCGGATCGTATTGGCTAGCTCCAACGTTTCAATAGATTTAAGTAAAAAACCATCCGCACCGTTGCGAAGTGATTCCAACGCCTGTTCGGTATCCTGAAACGTTGTGAAAATTAATACGCGGATATGTGGCCATTGTTGCTTGATTTTTTTGGTTGCTTCGACTCCATCCATGTGCTGCATATCTAAATCCATAAGTATAACATGGGGTTGAAGGCGCCCACACAAATCGATGGCTTCATTGCCATCTTCAGCTAAACCGACTACATTTAAATCTTCATATCTATCGAGTAGTGTCCTCAAACTTTCCCGGACAAATGGCTGATCGTCTACAATTAACAAACGAATAAGTCCATCTTTTATTTCAGTTTGTCGCGGTATGGTACAAGTAACAAGCATTCCTTCCTCTGGCTTTGTATATACAGACAATTGACCTTGCAAGTTCATTGCTCGTTCTTTCATCGCATTCATACCGAAGCCTTCCTGCCATTCTACATTTCCTTTTCCATTATCTTGAATTTCTAATCTCGTATATTGTTGTTCAAACTGCAATGAAACTATAATTTCAGTTCCCTGACCATGGCGTACTGCATTCGTAAGGGACTCTTGTAAGCAACGAATGAACGCTATCTTTGCTTGACGAGACAATTCATATTCCTCTCCGTATGCTCGAAAACTTACATTAACCTGAGCGTGCTCCTGAAATTCGGCTCCAAGATTTTGGAGAGATTGAATTAAGGAAGGCGATTGACACGGAGAATCCATTTGATGTAGGTAACCTCTCACGTCCTCGATGCTTTTCCGTCCCATTTCAAGCAGAGAATCTAGCCTCTGTATACCCATTTCAGTAGCAAGTTCGGTGCGCAACGTTTCCATCCCCATAATAATAGAAGTATAAGCGTGACCAACTGTATCATGAAGCTCACTCGACAGTCTGTTCCGTTCTTCCGCCAGTGTGATGCGTTCAATCTGAGACATATATTGCTCAAGTACCGCGTTTTGTTTACGAATTGATTCATTTTGTTTATGATTGACGATTAATAAATGAAAAGCGAAACCCATTACATATGCGAATCCATAATAGGTGACCATAACCCAATAGCTATTACTTGGCGCAACCGCATAGAAAATTCCAGTCGTTATAAAAACTGTTATTGGAGCTGTCCAATAATAGGACAAATGCTTACTATTCGCAGCAATTAGAAACACTGATATAAGAAATGTGTTGTAAGCTCCTGGAAATAATGAGGTTAAATATATACATAGTCCACCATACAGCAGTATTTCTGTGAACAAATAATATTTATAATTGAATAGTAAGGCTACCCATGGAATAGAGAAGGCAATAATTTCCCAAAGAATAATACTCCAAAGTGGTAATGTTAAACCATCCTGAAAATTTAATGTAGCTAGAATGATAGACACACTAGCAAGTAGGCGTACCCCCAACATAATCCAATCATACCAAAACCAATACTTAACCATATCTAACAAGTTCTTTACCCCCTAAATAGCCTACCATTTTCTTCCTATATTATAATTTAATCCTTCCTGCTTTATTATACTTTTTAATTTAAAACTACGATACTATTCACAGACTGCAAACTTTTATTGATTTAGTTGCCGAATCATACTACGTGTATAGCCCCCAATTTTCTTTGTCAAACCTTCTACTATCCTAATACTTATGGCGGTAAATACTATACCTATAAACATTACAAAGAGTGACTTGGCAAAAGTATCTATTTGTATGAATATAATATTCATTTCGATGTGGCGATACAGTAGTGGTGCCAACAGGAGCATAAGTGGCATTACATAAAAAATGATTGCACTAATGAGACTGAAAATGCCAATCACTAATTTCTGCATTAACCAAAAGACAGCAGACCAAGTGCGACGATCTGTAAGCACTAATTTCACCTGAGTCCAGTTTGATGTAGCCATTTTTATACTTTTATCGTAAGAGTCGGTCGAAATATCAGTATAAATTTTCGTCTGTATGCGCTCGAATTGGATAAAAGGTGTCGTAGTCTGTAGTACGCGTATAACTAGTGGAATCCCAATTACCGTAAATGAAAGGGTAAAACTGAATAGCAGAGCTATTAGATAAAAACAAAAATAAAATAATCCTGTAACGAAAGTTAGCAATAAAAAATAACCATTCTGGATGAATTTTGATTTCATAAAGTTCATCGCTCCTATCTATGTAATAACCGAATCATACTGCTTTTTTTGTCATTCTCACTAGTGTAAAAGTGTCATATGACAGTTCTAAATGATATTAAAAAGGGGGAGAGCAGTTTACTTCTAGTTAACAAAGATGCTTGTATCCCGCTATTTGCCAGGCAGTAAGACCCCCGCCTCAAAATTCAGCGTTAGGTGGGGGGCGGGCTGCCGGTAAACGCACGATTGGTGAAGGCTAATAATAAGTGGGGGATGAACAAAAACTTGCTGATTAAAGTTTCACTTTATTAATCCCCACAAAACAATCCCGTTCTTACATCTGCAAGAACGGGATTGTTTTGTACTTTTATTTAATATGAGATGGACTTGTTTTTCGAATATGAAAAATAATATCAAATTGCTCAAGCAATGAAGTATCAAAGTATACCGAACTGTTGGGGATGATTTGTCCTCCTATACTTAGTAATGGTCTTTTTGCTTTAACCCATTTCTCTGCTTGTCCTTTAAGGTGACGGTTATCCAATAAAAACGTTTTATAGGGCACTTTTCCGAGAGTGTAATTGAAACTTTTTACATCTTGTGGAATAGCGTCTGTTGTAATCTTACCTCCGGTGGAAGGATTATATTCGCTATATAAGGTGAAATTCCCCTCCGTAGTTGTACTACCAATTGTGACATAATTATTGTTTAAACGTTCCTTTAAAAACTGCCCCGCAACATCAGGATATAATTGCTCATCGATAATTCCTTTAGCTATATGAATATTGTGTCCCCATACCATCGTTTTACCACCAAATGTCTCTTGTGCCCACATTGCATGATCGGCCAAGTATTGCTCATGTAGCTTTATCATACTTGGATAGTCGTTAGGAAGTAGCATTGTGGTAAATTTCTCTATTGCACTTGCCGTTGCTTTCACCCAGATGTACTCAGGTGAAACTATTTCTGTTTTGGCTTGCTCACTCTCATCTTTTAGTAATCGAGCTACCCTCTCAGCGTTTGTTTTGAACTTCTCTTTCAATTCAGGAGTAAGTTTCATATATTCCTGTATACTTTCAGTAAAAGACGATAATTCTTTATAATTTTCTTCTACTTCTGCCAACAAATCCGGTCGATGCACCCTTACATAATCAATTACTTTATTAAAGCTGCCTTGGTCCAACGTTTTTAAGTCGAGCCCAATAAATTGGATCTTTTTTTTATTGGATGGATCAGCATTATAATCTTTCATCCACTCAATCATGGCTATAATTTCATCAGTAGGATATAACAATTTTAAAAATTCTCTAGGGTTTCCTTTTCCTGTTTGGATATATTCATTTAGTTTTAAGCCGTTTCCCCAATCTTCTTCCATTGTGAAATTTGTAAAACCCATCTCAGTAACCAAATATTTCACAAGGCGAAACTTCATAGTGAAAATTTCAGAGCTTCCATGAGTATTCTCTCCTAATCCTACATATTGTGCGCTCCCAATCATTTTCTTAAGTGGTTTTAAATCCTCAAATGATTTTGACGGCTCTATCGTTTTTAATGGGTTAGCCTGTGATTGTATTGATTTAACTATATTTTTTTGTATTGATTGACCTGAATTTTCGACTGCTACTGTTTGAGCCTTTCCTACTTCTACACCTCCTGTGACTAATAGAGCTGTACTAACCATTGCAATTATTTTTTTCTTATTCATTTTTTCCACCTCAATTGAATTATTTGTAAAAGCAAGAATGATTCATTGTACTTGCACGAATCAATTGCCTTAATTCAATTGTTATTTATTCCATATCATATTTTCTAGTTACATAGTGTCATAAGGTTAATTGACACAGGTCATAGACTAATCATTACACTTTTGTACTATCGGTTATGACAACTTATAAATAATAATTACATTGATGAGCCGTAAGTAAGACTAGATTATAAATTGGGGAGGGATTTTAAAGATGAATGAATTTGTATACAAAAATATTTTTATTCTAAGTTGTGTCTGTGGAAATGACAAGAAGTATATTCGATAAACAAGTGAATTATAGGGGAAGGGCGGATTAAAATGATATTACACGCAAAGTCGTTCCACAATAAAGATAAAATCCAACGTGCTAAAATAGGACTTCAACTTTTTCTGAGTATCTTAATCATTACTTCAATTATCCTAAATGTAGTAGTAATAATTACGAAAAGTATGCCACTTATTGTGGTATATATGTTTACCCCAGCATTATCTTCTATTTTGACTCGCATAATACTGAAAGAAGGGTTTAAAGATGTATCTTTTAGTCTCGGTAACTTAAAGATATGGAAAGGGATTGGTTTTGCTCTGCTAATCCCTATGATTATTTGTGGAATTACTTATTCTATCGCCTGGTTGAGCGGAATTGCGGGGTTTCAGTATCCCGAAGTTGGTATGTTTATTTTAGAACCGATCTACAATATGCTTGGGCTTCAGTATGTAACGGCACCATTCAGCTTCATTTATCTAGTAGTATTGAGCGGCATTTTCGGAAGTTTGCTTGGCTTAATCCCAGCTTTGGGAGAAGAAATGGGTTGGCGAGGTTATATGCTCACAAGGCTAGTCGATGCAGAGTTTTCACGGCCCATCCTTATTAGTGGATTGATTTGGGCAACGTGGCATGTTCCAATAGTTATTGCTGGTCTATATGTAGCGGGACCATCTGTCGTTCTTTCAGTACTTGGTATTTATCTTTGTATTGTACCATTCGGTTATATTATAGCTTATTTACGACTTATCACAGGTAGCATTTGGCCTTCGGTTATCATCCATGCTACTTGGAATGCCATTATTCAAGGACCTTTCACACGTGCAAGTACAGGGTATCAAACTGAGATTTGGATTGGAGAATCTGGCTTGATAACCGCTAGTATTATCTTAATTACTGCAATAATTACGTCTCGAATCGTAAATTTTACTAAATAGCATACGGATGTGTTTTAAATTCAATTAGTGAAATATGACGAGGCGAAATAAGATGCTCCTAAAAATATTAGAAAAAATCTAGTTGAACAGACTCTTACTTTATCTTAGGCTGCTGGAGATGTGGGGGACATCAAGCTAAGAAAATAAACTTGGTTGCCATAAAAAACATAATGTTTTCATTTAAAGGCTATGAGATGAAATTTCATCATCTTCATCAAGTTTGACCTTCAGGAAATAAAAAGTTAAACGATTATACAAATACTCTAACTGAAAAAACGATAGTCCTTCTACATTTTAGATAGAAGGACTATCGTTTATTTTTTTGACAAAATTAGGAGGTGATGTTTATAAAATGGATAATATAATTCGTATTTGCGTAAAGAGAAAAAGTTTTCCAAAGAAGATGTAGTTAATTCCTTTGGTATAACGGTTGATTGAAATTTCATTTTATAAGTTGTAAAGGGCTGTGCAATGCATCGTACTATTGAAAAATCTAAATTTAATCATTAAATTGCGATAAAATGTGGTCGGAAATAATGAAATTTTAGGGAAAATAAGGTACACTAGTTTATGATTTTAGTTGAAAATCGTTTGACGTTAATGCATACGGGGGAAAGATTGATGAACAACAATACAACAAATGAATCAGTTGAAGAAATTGATCAAAAACGAGTAAGATCAAAAAAACGTTATACAAATTGGAAGTTTATTGCAGCGGGTATTGGTGTAATTGCACTTCTTATTGGGGGAATGAGTTATTACCAGGCAACTCACTTCAATTCGAATGTTACAATTAATGACACAAAAGTTGGTGGTCTGAGCGCTGATCAGGCAATACAGAAATTAAAGACATCTGGACTAGCAAACAAAGTCTATGTTGATCAACAACAAATTTTAGATGAAAAAGATACAAAAACGGAACTTACGGAAAAAGATTTGCCTCAAGTTAAGAAACTATTAAAAAACCAGTGGACATTTTTCCCTTCCTCAAAGGGAGAAAATTATTCATTGCTACCAGAGAAGGCAGATCAGTATCGTAGTGAAACGATGAAAAAACTTGTAGAAGAAAAGCTCATCTCTATGAATGAGAAATTAAAAGCGCCTCAAGATGCTATGGCGAAGCTAGAACAAGGGAAAATTGTTATTTCGAAAAGTGTTGAAGGAAAACAGTATGATGTTACTAGTCTACTGAAAGATTATGATAAACAAAAATATAAAAGCGAAATTCATCTGAAGTCTGCATACATAAAACCTATTAAAGAAGACGATCCGATTGTCAAAAAAGAGGAGAAAGCACTACAGAATCTTCTTGGGCAGTCTGTTGAGTATAAAGTGCAGGATGAAGTTTATCCTTTAAAAGCGAAAGATTTAATTCAAAATGCCTCTATGTCAAAGGATATGAAAGTTACAATTGATGCGAGTGACATTAAGAAGAAAATCACTGAAATTAATAATGCCAAATCAACATTAAATAAAGATTTCTCATTTAAAACTCATTCCGGTTCAGTCATATCAGTAAAAGGACAAGGATACGGCTGGGCACTAGATGTTGAAAAAGAAACTAAACAAGTTCAACAAGCCTTTGAGAAAGGCGACAAATCGCTTTCTGCTTCTAATATTCACGGGAATGGTTGGGAGAAGGAAGGTATCGGTTATAAAACAACATCGAATAATGGCATCGGAGACACGTATGCAGAAGTTTCAATTGCAGAGCAACAAATTTGGATTTACAAAGATGGAAAATTAGTTGTTACAACAAATGTAGTAACTGGTAAACATAGTACTGGTGAAGATACATCACCAGGTGTGTGGTACGTCCTTTATAAACGAACACCATATACGCTAAGAGGTAACGCAGTAGGAAAAGCTGATTATGCGGTTAAAGTAGATTACTGGGTTCCATTCACAAATAGTGGTCAAGGATTTCACGATGCCGGCTGGCGAAAAGACTGGGGAAATAATGCTTATTTAACAGGAGGATCAGGTGGGTGTGTGAACCTTCTTCCTAATGTTGCAAAAACTGTATATGATAGTTTGAACACGTATGATCCAGTTATTGTGTATTAAAAAATAGCTACGTATCAAGAAATAAACAAAGCAGGAAATCTTACCTGATGGTATATGAAAAAACACCTCTTGCATTCGCATACTAAGTGTGCAAATGTAATGGAGGTGTTTTTGTTTGAATATAAAAGTGTGTTGCTTATAAGAAACAAAGTAGAAAGAAATAATAAGTATTCAAATAGTCAATAAAATTGACGATGAATATCATTTTCATTTAATATAGAATCGTTGCATGTAATTAGACATGAATTTTTTGTTAATATAATAGATTTCTATTAAGTTGTCACATTTAAGAACTATCATTAAATATTTTAAGAATTTAAACGTAGGAAAGGGTAATATAAAATGAACTGGAAAAAAGGCGGATTATGGGTTATTATTTTTTTTGTTGTAAAAGGCACGATTTCTACACTTTTAATCGTTACAGGTGCTAAATATTTTGATTTATCATTTATGCAACTTATCTTATTAATTCTGACCTTATTAGTGATTTCTCTAATAAGCCGAAAATTGCTGTATAGACATAAACAAAACAAAAAGCAAAAAGAGCTAAATATATAATGGAGCCCCAGAGACCTTTGGATTTCTGGGGTTTTATTTATTCAATAGTGAGTTTTCGGTCCGCGATACGAATGGTACATTCCATCAGTTTTATCGATTGTAAATCAAGAATTCGCTGATTTTATTGAATAAATAGAAAATTATTTTCTTTTTCTTGTGTTTCATTTAATATCAATAAGGGCACTAAAAAATAGATAGGGGTGCTAAAATGTACGGTATTATTAATTATGAAGTGTTTTTACTAACAGGAATTTTATTAAATCTAATTCCTGGTGCAGACACCATGTATATTGTGGGAAAAAGTATTTCACAAGGTAGAAAAGCAGGTGTGTATTCTGTTTTTGGTATTATTACTGGTTCTTTAGTCCATACGTTATTGGTTGCTTTTGGTTTATCTATTATACTTACAAAATCCGTTGTGTTATTTAACACCATTAAGATTATAGGTGTTATCTATCTTGTATATTTAGGAATGAAAATGATACTTGATAAGACAAATGTAGATTTTCAAGCCCCATCCAATAAATTGAACATTAGAAAGATATATTTACAAGGGCTCTTAACAAGTCTTACGAATCCAAAAGTCTCTTTATTCTTTATTGCGTTTCTGCCGCAGTTTATAGATACAAAGGCTTCAGGTCCTATACCTTTTATCATTTTAGGAATTACTTTTACAGTAACAGGACTATTGTGGTGTTTATTTGTTGCTTATTTCTCTTCCTATGTCACCAAAAAATTAAGAGGAAGTCAAAAGGTAGGAATGATTCTAAATAAAGTAACAGGACTAATTTTTATTGGGATGGGGTTAAAGTTGCTTCAAGCGAAGGCTCCTCAATAAACATGAATAATAAAAAAATGCCCCCTTCAAGAGATGTTATCTTTGCTTTAAGCTAATTTCTATATATTAAAAAGCCCCTTCAAATTTGAAGGGGCTTTTTGCTGGTTATTTTGGTTTATCTAAAAATTTATTTCATCGTGCATGACCTATTTTAATCAATTGTCATGTATATATGTGTCCTCTAATAACAAGGTTAAATCCATTCAGTTCGTCATCGTAGCTTCGTTATCTTGCTGTTACATTCCAAAATGCGTACAACAGCGTGCCTTCAAGGTTATACTGATGCTGGAGGTAATTCAAAGTGACATACAATCGGAAAATGAATTCGAAGCAAGCTAATTAATAACTAGATTCTTACAAATAAATCTCATCTGTATATCAATTGATTTATAAACGAATGCAGAATTATTTTTCGGAAAATGAGCTTTTTAATAGCCAAGAGAGCTCTAAAGATCAAGTCTTCATTTTGAAACTAAAATCGCTTTTATATTAGGCTTCGAATTTTTATGTGCTACAGACATTAGTTGAAAGATAGGCTTTTCCTGTTCTTATTTATATCGTTAACTTGATAATTTATAAATATGAATTTAGTGGGGGGATATTATGAAAGGTAGCAAACATTTTAATTTTCACAAGCTTTGGTTAGGACAGTCTATAAGTTTGTTGGGTACTCAGTTTACAATAGTAGCTTTGCCACTTTTTGCATTAGAGGTGTTACAAACAAGCGAAGCAAATGCTGCTATGCTTCGTGGGATTATATTCGTTCCTTATCTAATTTTCGGGTTAGTAGCCGGTGCTTTAATAGACATTTTTCATAGGAAAAATGTCTTGCTAATTTGTAGTTTATGTCAAGGAGTATTGTTTTTATCAGTATTCATACTGACTGTAACAAATATTATAACGTTCCCTTTGTTGGTGTTTATCATGTTTTTAAATGGAATATTCACCACGTTTTACAACATTGCCATTCCTTCTTTTTTACCGGAAATAGTAACAGATAAAGACCACTTAAAAAAAGGAAATGCACAACTAGCACTTTCGGAGTCTCTTTCTATAGTAATTGGTCCTATGCTAGCTGGAATCGTCATTACTCTAGTTGGATTAACAGGCTCATTCACTGTTGACGCAGTAACGTATTTTGTTTGCTTTATGTTTGTATTAATTATTTCAAAGTTTAAACCGCATACAGAAGGTTCTTTAAAAGACGTAAATGTAAAATCTATATACCAAAACATATATGAAGGTTTGGTATATTTCAAAAAACACCCTGTATTGGAGCCGATTGTAACTTGTGGTGCTGTTTACGGTTTTTTTAAATACATATTAAATAGCATTTTAGTAATATTCCTTTATAAGGTAATGAATCTATCTGAAATTGAAATAGGATTTGTTATAGGTTCAGCAGCGGTGGGATTTTTAATAGGTAATACGATACTTATGAAAAAAAGTCAACAAATTAATAATGCAAAAATGCTTATTTATAGCGCTGCTGTATCAGTTACCAGTTTGGCTTTTATACCGATAATGGGGTATATGGGAACAGTTTACGGAATAGTAGCCGCAAGTATCATACATGGTATGGGAGAAGGTGTATTTGGCCCTTACGCTGCAACTATACGACAACTTGCCTCACCAAATCACATGCTAGGCCGAGTAAATGCTGTACAGCGTACGCTGAATTGGGGAGCTTGGGCATTAGGAAGTTTTGCTAGTGCATTTTTAATTTCTATATTTGGGCTTCAAACTACGTTATTTATAGGGGGCTTCGGAACAACATTGTGTTTAGTGGCGTTGTTAAGACGAGGCGTATCAAAAGGAAATGAAATTGAATATACGAGTTCATATTAGAGGAGATGATTATGATGCATAAGGTATTAAAAGGAAATGACATAGAAAATAAAACACACATTTTATTTATAGGGGGATGGACAAAGCCTATACAAGATGCATTAGACAGTGGGTATACTGTTTCGTATATAGGATCTTACGCTAAACACATATATTTTGATGGGGCTATCTTAGAAAAATGTTTCTATAAAAAAGAATTAGACACGACAAACATACCCTTGTCTATATACTACGCTGAAGGATTATTCAAAGAGAAACCATTTGATGTGGTTGTATCTTTCAACGAAACAGCATTAGATACGGCTTGCATAATTGCAAAGATTTTTAATGTTAAAGGACCTTCTTACAATGCTAATATGATAACCCGTAATAAAGACATGATGCGTGAAATGCTAGCAGGTAAAGACTTTTCTATAGATTCGAAAGTTTGCAATAACATTAAAGGTATTAATGAATTTTTGAACAAAAAAGATAGTATTATAATAAAGCCCCCGATTGGCGCAGGTGGTAAAGGTGTATCTAAGCTAGACACGGGAGATGACGTAGAGGTATTTATTAAAGAGAATGGTATTCAACTACCTGTTTTAGTGGAAGAGTATATTGAAGGTGATATAGTTTATACGGTTGAAACCGTTTCTTATAACAAAAAACATTCTATACTAGCGATATCAGCTGAAGTATTTAAAGAAGATACGTTTATAATAAACTATACTATTATGCCAGCACCTATAGATGAATCTCAAAAACAATTAATTATGGAAAAAGTAATGCAATTTTTGGACGACATGCAAATGGAAAACGGCATTACTCATACAGAAGTAAAGATAGACAAACAAAATAAGCCAATAATTATAGAATCTCAAGTTAGAATAGGTGGCGGCAACATCTGGAAGATGGTGGAACTAACAACTGGCATTTCTCAATTTGGATACTATTATGATGCGTTAGCTACTGAGACTATAGATGAATTTAGATGTGTACCTTCAAAATGTCAAGCTATGTCTTTAAGTCTGATCCCAAAACCAGGTTGCATAAAAGAAATCAAGTATAAAGAGTTAACTAACATATCGGAGGTTGTATTAATTGATCTATTAGTAAAAGAGGGTGACACCATACCAACTATTGTAGATAGCACTCAACGCAAAGGGTCTATAGTATTTACGGCTAATGATATAAAACATATGTACGAAGCTGCAGAGAGAATATGTAATAATATAACGTTTGTTTATCAGGATTTATCAGAATGGAAACCTTCTTTTAGAAAAAAATATAAAAATAAATGTGGAAAATGAATGGATCCAAATACCACTTCTTAAAAAAAGAAAAAATAATAAAGAAACCGAAACCCTTAAGCGGTGGGATTCGGTTTCTTACTACAATATTTAACTGCAATTAGGAAATGATTGTAAACTTTAAAAGGTAATCAGTAAGCTTTACAGTTTCTTTTTCACTCTTACTTTCTTCCTCAAATACCTTATTCTTTTTCTCTAACTTTTCAATTCTTCTTTTAATAGAAGCAATGACGGCGTTTTGATTGTTCTCGTTCCGTTTGGTTACACAGTGTGGTTTTACTAATCAGGCTTCTTTTTGTCACACTCTTGAAGTTAATTATATTTTTCTACGTACGAAATAAAAAGCTAAGGACCCCATAATAACAGGTGCAACAAAGTCAAAGAAATGCGAAAAATTAAAAGGAAAAAGAACAAGAAATGGTATAATTGTATAGAGAGCTGCTTGTCCTATAAATACAGGGACTCCAAATTGAAATTCTCTACATCGCTTGATTTTCCTGTATAACACTTCCCCGATTAGACAAGCTATAAGAGCTGGTATACTACCATAAGTGAAGATCGTTTTAATGAATCCTAATACAACGTTCGGGTGAATAAAGCTAGGATGAGAAATATATGAAATCAAGAACCATCCAAAAATAAAAGCAAACATACTTGCAGCATAACTAATTACAAATTTTATCAACGTAATCATCCCCACAGTTTTCTAATATTAACTCCATTGTATGACATGAAATCCTATTATTGGTACCGAGAAAAAAGCGGATCCCTACTCTAAAATGCATCCACTCATCCTTCTATACTTGTTTTATTTTCTTTGCTCTAGCAAACTTCCAAAAAGCTGCAAGTAGTATGAGCAGCGGTATTCCCTGAATAAAGAGAAATCCTCCCAAAAAATAAAGTGCACGACTAACTAGAGGAGGCGCTGTTGTCGACTCGCCCGCAAAATAAGCCCCATAATTAGCTGCTACACCTGCATAATCAGCTATCCCACCTATAAGAAAAGCCGCTGGACTTATGATTAGATTTATTCCTAAACAGATCATTATTGAAGATAGGTTTTTAGCCTTAATTTTTGGTGAAACAGACAAGAAAAATAACAATATTGCAGTGCCGTCTATAAGAAGTAGTGTTATTACAAAAAAATTCCCATAATATCCCTCCATGATTTTAATTGTACCATCAGCAAGGACAACTTTGTGTAAATTTGGATGAATAGGGTCTTCATGTGAGGTTAACATAACGTCTCATTAACAGTAGTCAATGATGCATATAATTTTCGTTTTTGCTTTCTTATCTGAGCTGGATAGCGGTGGGGGGAGTCATAAATTGTGGAACACACTCTTAAGTTATTTGATATGAAAAAATGAAATTCTCCTTCTGTAATTTATTCAAATGACTCAATCTCCGCATCTTTTGAATGCCCTTCAATAAAACATAAGCAAAATAATTACCAATCCTATGCAAGAAAGTTAGGCTAGTTAATCGCATATGTTTTATGGAAGGGATGTGATGGAACTATGGAACGGCTGAATTGGGGAATTGGAGGATTAGTATTCGTTGGCTGTATGTTTCTTGGTGGAGGAGTGGGATCTATGTTAGGAAATGCCCAAACTGGATGGCTAATAGGAATGGGTGCTGGATTTCTTGGGATGGCTTTAACGAGACTGTTCAGAAAATAATGTAACTGAGATTCTTCTTCTGGTAAATAAGGAAATATGTAAGTAAGTCATAGCATAAGAGTTCTATAAATTATAGTTAGAATCTTCTCTTTTGTATTTGTCTTTTCTAAATTTCTCCATACATAGATATAATTCTCAAGTCGGAGGATGGCACCTTAGGGTGTCTTTTTTATGCTTTTTAAAAATGTCTTACCATTATAATAGCTGAGTTTTGCTTTCAGTCTCCGATGTCCATTAGGCATAAAATAAAAATTCTGCACCATTTAAACTCTGATAACAATTCATACGATCAAGAATAATTGAGTTAATAGCTTTCGGTAGATCGCCATCATTTTTTTATAATAGATTAGATTCATTGCCGTTTCAGACCTATGTATGAATTCATAATCTAATAGTAAAAGGAGGAATGATTAAAGGTATGGCGGTTAATGAGGAATCAATTTGTCAACAGTTTGCAAGAATCATTGGCGGTCAAGAAGGATTCGCTGGTGGGAAATGCGTGGCAACAATAAACCGTGATGAAATACGAGCCACAATCTTGGGAAAACGTTTTAGAGTAACAACTTCCTTTTCATTCGAATCACGAGACAATAAAACTGGACGGGCATTATGCCTAGGCCGAGTAGCACTCTTACAAAAAGAAGTCACTGAATTTGTGGCGACAATTATTAAACAAGGAATAATCGTTTCGTCTATACACAATGAGTGGTTATGTGATGATCCAAATTTAATTTACGTTAATATCGAAGACGTTGATGATCCACTAAATTTTGCAAGAAAAGTGAGAAGAGCGTTATGCACGTAATCAATTTCTTTAGTTAAACGAGTCATTATATTAAATTGAAAAGTTCAGCGTGTTGGATGGTTTTATAAAACGAAAGAAGGTGTTTCATATTTGGAATGCCTTTTCTTTATGTTTTCGTTACTAATGTGGGTGGTTAACTGATTACATGCTGTTTATCTTGCAACAGCAAGAAAACTGGATGAGGTATCTTTAAAGGTGTTTGACTGTCTATAGATACCATATTTTATCAAATGTTATTAGCATATCATAAAACGATAAGGGAGAAATCGCCAGAGAAATACGTCAAATTAGTCATTCCTTCTATAATCTAAAGGGACGATTTGGTTTTCGAAAAATAATAGGTAAATCATTTGACAATTAAAATAATCTACTTTAATATATGTGCCATAGCATATATATGGTGAAACAAATACATTCATTGTGAATGATTGACTGGTATGCTGTATCCTTTTATATCTTAATTTATAGAGGTGATATATGAACTTACATGATTTAATAGGCTATCTTGTTCACCGTACTGATGTGAAAATGACCAATTATTTTACGAAGAAATTAAAGCCGTATGGAGTTACGCCAGAGCAGTGGGGGATTATTAGTGTTCTTTGTAGCCAAAGGAGCACTACTCAAAAAGAGTTGGCGGAAGCTATTGATAAAGATCAAACTACTGTTGTTAGAATGATACAGTCAATGGAGAGAAAAGGGATTGTAAGGAAGGCTTTGAATGACCAAGATAGGCGTTCACATAACCTTTTTTTAACTGAAAAAGGCGACGAGCTAAAGAAAACAATCTTACCTGTAGTGAAAGACGCTCACCATTTCGTTACGAGTAATTTGAGCGAGGAAGAAATTAAAATATTACAATCGTTATTAAACAAATTGTATGATACACACTATTAATATTTGTTCCTTATTGATGCTATGCTATTCATAAGGAACAAACTTTGTTTTAGGTATTATATATGCTGTAGCATATAATTTTTTGTTTGGACGAATGGGAAGATAACTTTATTTTGTATGATATCTGATTCAGGGTCACTTTTTTGCTTAGTACCAGTCAAATTTTTTGTATTATATATGCTATAGCATGTAATTTCTGGCCCTTTAATATTGAAAAGGGTAATGTAAATTGAAGCGACTTCCATACGGGTAATCTCAGGAAATAGGATAAAGGTAGTGACTACTATCTGAACAATACTGAGTTTTTACCAAATAATAAGAAAGGTGTGATTACTATTTTAATTTTCATCAATATTGTAAAAGTAGTGTTGTTTCTGTTCTTTTTAATGACAGGAACGAAAATTATATCCGGGAAAATGGCAGATGAGTTCAAACGATTTGGTTTACCTTCGTTTTTTAATTTCTTAACTGGAGCTTTTGAGATTGTAGGAGCGATTGGAATGTTGATAGGAATCTGGATTCCAGTAATAGCTTTATGGGCAGGAGTGTTATTAGCTGGTACGATGCTTGCAGCCGCATTAACTCTAATTGTATTAGCGAGAGATCCCTTTAAGAAAGCGATACCTGCACTTGTTTTGTTTGTCCTTAGTTTAGGGATAAGTTTGTATCACATTTTTTAAAAATAACCGAAAACTATTAAACTTTCACTTTATGCGTTCAAGTTACTATCATTATGTGATTATTTTACAAATAGGGGGATTCTCAAATTAGTGCTTGAATAATAATAGCAATACGGATTTAGACATTACTATCATTTGAATCATAATCAGTAAAAGAACGGGAAGAATTTTATATTAAAATAGGAGTGAGTGAAGGTGGCATATTTACTACAAGTTGATTTTCCGTTTGAAGGTCCTTTTGGTGAAGAAATGGAAAAAACATTTTGGGATTTAGCAAATAGTATTAACGAAGAAGAAGGATTTCACTGGAAAATATGGACTGAGAATGAAGAAAAAAAAGAAGCTGGAGGCATTTATGTATTTGAGGAAAAACAAGATGCTGAAAAATACGCTGAAATGCACAAGAACAGACTTGAAGCAGTTGGTGTTAAAGATATTAGAGTAAGAATTTTTAACATCAATGAAAAATTAACGGAACTGAATCGTGGGTATATTAAATAATTTCGACAGTCGGAGCAAGCGTAAAAAGGAGGGGGATAATCCCCTCTTTTTTAATTCTTAAATTGACGGTGAGGGGACTTGCACAAAAAAATCCCTATATAAATAGGGATTTGTATATCGGTATATTGTTCCTTGGAAAAGGATGTATGAAGTGTAATATATGAGAGTTCTTACATTTGTGAAAGTGATGTAAAAGTACTTTAAAGAAATTTTATTGAAATAATTTCTTCTCCTTTAATTCTTTCAGTCTGCTTTTTCTTAACGTTCCATGCCCATCAAGCTAAGAAAACAGATGAACCCAAAAACAAAAAAACTTCGCAAAATTTGTGAGAGAAAAGGAGAGATAAAGGTATTTTAACCTTATCTCTCTTTTTCTATATTAATTTATTTTCAGGTAAGGAGTTGATTAGTTATTACTAGTAATAAGAACGTGAAGAAGTGTTGATGCCGGTTGGAACTGTTGTAAAGGTTGAGGGGGGATGCAAGGAAATATCAGAGATGTGCATGATGATTTGGCGCAGGGGTATTAATCCATCTTCTATGAAATCGTGGGATTATATAAGCAGTTATTATCCTGGGGATTTTAAAATAAAACCTACCTAATTATAGAAGTGATTTGAACGTAAGGAAATTGTAAGAAATGCATAAGAAAAAAGAAATTTTTATTATGTAGGATACAAATATAGAGAAGCACAAAAGAGGGAGGATAAATAGGATTTATTTATACGAAAACCAAACTAGTAATAAGTACATTCTAAATAAAAAAATCATTTATGGTACTAACATACATGTGAAAAAGAGAGGTTTTACTGTTTGTTACGACAGTAGGGATAAAGCCAGAATAGTAGTTTATGTGATGTTTGTAATTGAACAAATAAAAGATGAAATTAATCATTTATCTAAGGAGGCATTTTTTTATGGAAAATAAATTATCTGGGGTGTTAGCCGCTACTTTAGCTCTAACGATGAGCCTGCCAACAGGAGCGATAGCGTCTTCTAGCAGTAAGGCTCCGGTTGTATCTAGCCAAGAAGTTGCTAGCAAAGATTTGGAGAAGATTGCTGCAGAGAACGCTGAACTACTCACGAAGTCCTATGAGACGACTAGCGTGCAGTATGCGCTGATTGATAATGGTAAACTTATTTTGTCGGGGCAGACAGGCAAGAACGACATAGAAGGGAAAGAACCATTAACTAAAGATACTTTATACGGAATTGGTTCAACCAGTAAAGTATATACAGCAGCGGCTGTTATGAAACTAGTAGACGAAGGAAAAGTTGATTTGGATGCTCCTGTTACTGGCTATATTCCTGAGTTCAAAATGAAAGATAAACGATATAAACGCATTACACCGCGTATGCTGTTGAATCACTCCTCAGGTTTGCAAGGTTCGACGTTCAATAATGCATTTTTATTTAAAGATAATGATGCTTATGCCCATGATATCTTGTTGCAACAATTGTCCAACCAAAACTTGAAGGCAGACCCTGGCGCGTTTTCAGTATACTGTAATGACGGTTTTACGCTGGCTGAGATCTTGGTAGAAAGAGTCAGCGGTATGAGTTTTACTGAATTTCTACATCAAAAGTTTACAGAGCCATTAAAACTGAATCAAACGATAACATCGCAAGACAAATGGGAAGACGAAAAGCGGGCTGGACAGTATTCTCCGACATACCAGGGACAGCTTCCAAGTGAAATGGTAAATGTGATTGGTACGGGAGGAATCTCCTCTACTGCAGAAGATGTGGTGCGATTCTCACAAATATTTATGGGACTGGGAAAAGAAATTCTCTCTAATAAAGCAGTCAAGGCGATGGAACAAGAAGAATATAAAAAAGGAATGTGGCCAGGAGATAGCGGAAATATGTTCAACTATGGTCTTGGCTGGGATAGTGTGAAACTATACCCATTCAGTGAATATGGGATAAAAGCGTTGACTAAGGGTGGGGATACGATGCTGCAACATGCTACATTAGTCGTGCTTCCAGAACAGAAGATGGCAGCAGCTGTATTGTCCTCCGGTGGGAGCAGCATGACAAATCAACTGTTGGCAAATAAATTACTGCTAGCTAGGCTTAAAGAGAAAGGGGCAATTAAGGATATAAAACCAGATAAATCCTTCGGCAAGCCAGTCAAGGCTAAAGTGCCTCAAGATGTGGTAAAAAAAGCAGGATTGTATGGAAATATCCAAAGCCATTTCAAAATAGAGATTACGAAGAAGGGAGAACTGTTTTTACCAACTAAACCGGAAGAAAAATATGTATATACGGCGGATGGAAGCTTTATAAATGAAAAGGGTACTTCCAAGCTTAACTTCGTCACTGAGAAGAATGGAAAAGTTTATTTAAGAGAGAGCACATATGAATTATCACCGGGATTGGGGCAAAATGTGCTGACTCACTATTTAGCTCAGAAATTAGAAAACAATGTGTTACCGAAGAAAACAGCTGCTGCATGGGCGAAGCGCGAGGGCGGCAAGTTCTACCTTGTTAACGAAAAATTTAATTCTATAAATTATCTAGGACAACAAATACCTCTTAACACACAAATTACGATCAAGGATGGTTATTGGGACGGCAAAAAAATTACAGGTCCGAATACGGCGACGCATCAAATTCAGATTCCTGTGATGAATGGGAGGGATACGAAGGAAGCTCATTTCTATACAGAGAATGGTACTGAATATATGGAGATGGCCAGCTTTTTATACGTCAGTGAATCTAACGTAAAATCCCTTGATGCAGGTCAATTATCGAAAGTTACACTGCAAAAAAATGGGCATGCGAAATGGTTTACGATTCCGCAAGAGGCAGCAGGGAAAACGATGAATGTGGAGTTGCCATCAGGAAGTTCATTCGCGGTGTATGATGGGAATGGAGTATGCGTCAATTTTAGCGTTGTTAGTAATAATAACAAAGTGAAACTACCAGAGAACGGAACGGTTGTATTTGCTGGCGCACCGAACTCCGAATTTACAGTCGCATTGAACTAGCTACAACTCGGGATAGACTTCAATAAAACAGTGCGACATGGAAAAGATATTTTATTTGTATCTTAAGTATTACCTTAAATGATATTACACTTAAATTCTTAGCTTAATAGCAATGGGATAGCACCACATGTCTACTAACCTAAGAAAATAAATCAAACCCATGTCCATCAAGCTAGTAAAAATAAATACCCCAAAAATAGTAAAATTGACATTCTCATAGTAAAAATGTAAAAAATTATTGTTTAGGGGCAGCGTAAAACATTAGTTTGATAGCGATATGGCGCTACTCATAAAAAAAGAAATAGGATAGAATTTCCTATTTCTTTTTATTGATATAATAAAATGTAAAGAATAGATCCAAAGTAATGATAATAATTAGAAGTAACAAGTGTATAAGTGCATCAGTTTTTCCGTTTAGTAAAGACTTTACAAAGAAATCCCATTCTGTTTCATAGGGAGATTCTACCCAATTTCGTTGCAGACCTAACACCATTCCATTTATGAAATAGAAAATGCTTAATAGAATCCTTCCAACAAATAAGGCAGCTATTTTTATATTCCAATCCTTTATCTTGATTACATAAAGGATTGGAAATAGTATCAGTATCCAAAAAACAATAATAAAGACTGTATTTCCCATTCTCTCCTCCTAACAAAATGATTGTGTTTTTAATCTTGGTAAATTCTTAGGTTGGAGGTATGTTTCATTGTTACTGGTTAAAAACAAGGGTCGGAATTCCGGCTCCTTTTCTATCCCGCAAAATAAAGGTTTGCTTTATCTCTCCGTCTCAAAAAACTCAATCCACTCTCCATCAGGACCAGCGAAGAATATGTAACGTGTTCCATCTGGTAATGTTTCGATTTCTTCTCCTAGTAAAAAGGTTACTGCGTGTTTCTTCAGTCTTTCGATCTCATCCTCTAATGAATCCACTTTAAAGCAAATGTGATGTACTTTTCCTTCTGCCGGAAGAGAAGAGTTGTAGCCTTCAATGAGTTCTAGTATCGTTTCTTTTGATTCTTCTACACCTAAAAAAGCGAGTTTTAAGTCTGGATTCGGATGACCCATACGTTTCATGAGCTGTAAGCCGACTACTTCTTCATAAAATGAAATAGATGTTTCTAAGTTTGCAACCATAAGTCCGACGTGTTCAATTCTTCTAACTGGCATGTAGATTCCTTCTTTCTGAAAATTATATACAATATATTATTGAAAATTAAGAAAATAAGCAAGATAAAAACCTTACAAATTTTAGCGTGTTATATGGTATAGTGAGAAAGTATGTTTGGGGAGAAGGAAGGAGATTATACGATGAATACAACTACTCAAACTCCTTCATTATCGGAAACGATGAAAGAGTGGCATTATGCATTAGCATATGAAATTAAACATTGGAAAACGATAGGTGGTAGTAAAATTTCTATCATGAATGGTCGTTTTTTATATACAGATTATGAAAGTACAGTATACGTATTTCAGCTTATTTCGGAAGTAAGCTTACCTGAAGGTTCACCCATTCGAATTGAGTTTGATGGTGAGGAAGCGACAGGAGAAGTATTGTCTGTACATGGATTAGAAATAGAACTGAAATTAAATGATTATATACAAGGTGAAATACGAGAAGCTGTTTTATATAGTGAACCGTGGCAATTGTTAGAGCAACTACAAGAGAGGTTGAAAGAAGCACGTAAAGATAAGCTGAAACGTAATCGTATAAAGCGTCTTGTTGATGGGACGAGCAGTCCGAAACATATTGAGAAGATGAAAAATCCGAAAAATGAATTGGCGTATCGTTCGTTTTACAATCCGACGACGTACGTATGGGGACCACCAGGAACAGGGAAGTCTTACAATTTATCACGTATTATTTCAGCTCATTATCAAAAAGGAAAATCGGTACTTGTGTTGGCTCATAGTAATGCGGCAGTAGACGTATTAATGAGTGAAGTAACGAAGCAAATTGAGAAGAAAAAGAAATGGACGCCTGGCGAAATTGTTCGTTACGGTTATAGTCAACATGAACATATACGAAATCATGAAACGTTACTTGCGTCGAAGTTAGTTGAAACGACGAACGGATCTTGGGGTGAGGAAAGACTCTATTTAGAAGAGACACGACAAGATCTTCGTGAAAAAATCTTATCGTATAAAGCAACATCTGCTGATAAGAAGCGCATACAAGAGATTGAAAGTGATCTTCGAAAGCAAAAGGCTAAAATTAAAGAAGTAGAAAAAGAATATATTGAAAATGCAAAAGTAATCGGCGCAACTTTATCAAAATGTGCCATTGATTCACTTATTTATGAGCGCACATTTGATTTAGTTGTTGTAGATGAAGTAAGTATGGCATATGTTCCGCAAATTGCATTAGCTGCTTCACTTGGAAAACGTATCGTCGTTTGCGGTGACTTTTTACAGTTACCTCCAATTGCGATGGCAAATCATGAACTCGTTCGCAAATGGCTTGGGGAAGATATGTTTTACCATGCTGGGATTGTTGAGTCTGTTAATAAATCAGAAGCACACCCAAACCTATTTATGTTGCAGGAACAAAGACGTATGCATGCGGATATATCGAAGTTTACGAATTCGTTTATTTATAAAAATAGAGTATACGATCATCCGTCTGTTTCAGAGCGTAAAGAACTTGCGCAATTGCAGCCGTTCGCAAATGAAGCGAGTGTTTTATTTGATACGAGCCAAATGGGAGCTTTTTCGTTAAAAGATGCTGCTTCTGGTTCACGTTTTAACATTATGTCTGGTTTAGTAGCAATGCAAATGATGTTAATCGGATTGTTAGACGGTGTGCAATCAATTGGTATTGTGACACCTTACAGGGCGCAGTCACGCTTTTTATCAACGTGTATTAGAGAAATGTTGCAGAGAACGAAATATCAAAACATACCAGTTTTAGCGGCGACAGTTCATAAGTTCCAAGGTTCTGAAAGAGATATGATGATCTTTGATACGGTTGACAGTTATCCGCAAGAACGACCTGGCGTATTATTCTTTGATCACAAAAACCATCGCCTCGTCAATGTAGCAGTGACAAGGGCGAGAGGGAAGTTCATTCAATTATCAGATTGCCATTATATGCGTAAAAACCTTTCGAGAAAACAAGCATTATCACAATTAACAGCTCATATAGAACGTCACGGAGATGTGTATGATCGCACGACATCAAGACAATTGTGGGAACGGAAAATTTCGAAACGTTTACGCTGGTTTATGGAAATGAATCTTGAAGAGCCGAAAGGGTTATTAAAAGATATTTTAGCCGCAAAACGAAAAATTATTATTTCACTTCCAAGTACAAAACAAGTGGATAAACGAGTATGGCAAGCGTTAATGCGTACAAATGCGCAAATAACAGTGTATAGTGATGGACCAGTTCCACTGAAAAATGTAAAGTTACAAAGACAAAATAAAGCATTCCCGTTTATCGTAATTGATGATGAAATCTTCTGGGCAGGCGCACCGCTTACATCTCAAATGATGTTTGAAGGTAGTACGGAATTTCCGTACGTATGTGCAAGACTGCAAGCACCTGAGACAATTGGTGTATTAAAAGGATTTTTAGATATTCGGTAAATTCGGATAGGAATTCCTTGACTTTTACTTGGAATGAACTTAGAATAAAAAATAATTTAATATAATTTTATGAAAATTCTTATCACGAGAGGTGGAGGGACTGGCCCTATGATACCTCGGCAGCGGATTCGTTATGAATACTGTGCCAATTCCAGCAAGGTAACTTGAAAGATAAGAAAGAAGCTCATTTTGACTGTATATACAGAAGCCTCTTTCTATCTTTTAGAAAGAGGCTTTTTTATGTGAAAATAAAAGGAGGAAGAAAAATGGGAGCGACAGGAGTAGCGTCACAAAGAAAAACAATTGAAGAGAGTATCGAAAGAAATAAGGAAAAGTACATAGAAACAAGTCATGATATTCATGCGAATCCGGAAATTGGTAACCAAGAGTTTTATGCATCTAGAACGTTAAGTTTATTGCTAGGCAGTGCAGGATTTCAGTTGCAGCACAATATAGCTGGACATGAAACGGGATTTATCGCGCGAAAAAGCTCTGGAAAACAAGGACCTGCAATCGCATTTTTAGCGGAGTACGACGCTTTACCAGGACTAGGTCATGCGTGTGGTCACAATTTAATTGGCACAATTAGCGTTGCAGCAGCAATCGCATTATCAGAAACGCTTGAAGAAATTGGCGGGGAAGTTGTCGTGTTTGGTACGCCAGCAGAAGAAGGCGGGCCAAATGGTAGCGCGAAATCAAGTTATGTAAAGGCAGGTTTATTTAAAGACATTGATGCGGCGCTTATGATTCATCCGAGCGGAAAGACAGCGACAACGAGTCCTTCACTAGCAGTCGATCCACTTGATTTTCATTTTTACGGAAAAACAGCTCACGCTGCAGCTTCGCCAGAAGAAGGGATTAACGCATTAGATGCGGTTATTCAGCTCTATAACGGTATTAACGCACTTCGCCAACAACTCCCGTCAGACGTGAGAATTCATGGTGTCATTACAGAGGGCGGAAAAGCACCTAATATTATTCCTGACTATGCCGCAGCAAGATTCTTCATCCGTGCAGCAACGAGAAAAAGATGCGCGGAATTAACAGAAAAAGTAAGAAACATTGCACAGGGAGCAGCATTAGCAACAGGTGCAAAAGTAAAAATCCATCAATTTCAAAATGAAATCGATGAATTACTCGTAACAAAAACATATAACGATATCGTAGCGGAAGAACTAGAACTATTAGGTGAAGATGTAAATCGTAAAGAAAGAGTAGGGATTGGTTCAACCGACGCAGGAAACGTAAGTCAAGTCGTACCGACAATTCATCCGTACATTAAAATCGGACCAGATGATTTAATTGCACATACGAATGAATTTAGAGAAGCAGCACGTTCAGAACTTGGAGATAAAGCATTAATTACATCGGCAAAAGCATTAGCAAATACAGCGTATCGATTAATTACGGAAGAAGGGTTGTTAGAGAAGGTGAAGGAGGAGTTTAGAGAGGCGCAGAAGAATCAGGGGTAGATGGTTAAAGGGAGTGGGGGATCCACTCCCTTTCTTTTTTTCGTAACACTGATGCTAAGATTTTTTTGCAGTAAAATCAATGTTAGTGGAACATTTTTAATCAAACTTTTTTCTAAATGAACATAAATACTTGTAATATTTAAATTAGTACTATATAGTTCTAGTTATGACAAAGGTAAAATTAATGAATCAAAGACGTGTGATTGAAGTAGCTGCAACATTATTTTTAGAAAAAGGGTTTGCTTATACAAGTATGGATGAATTAGTACGTGTAAGCAAAGTTTCAAAGTCTAATGTGTATTATCACTTTTCTAATAAGGAAGTATTATTAGAAGCGGTCGTTGATTATTGGATTGAAATGTATCAATCTGCAATTGATGACGTACTTTCTCAGAAGCAATTTTTAGTTGAAGATCGTATCCAACTGTTTTTAAAGCAATTATCACAAGGAGTTCAGTCGAGAGAGTATAAGGGGAGCTGTCCATTTATTACTCTTTATATTCAAAGTCCTAAACAGGCCACGCAAATAAAAGAAAAAATAGGTCTTTTTTTTACAGGATTACAAAAGAAAGTTTCTCTATTACTTAAACAAGGGGTAGAGAATGGAGAATTTAGAAATACGATTCATATTGATGAGGTTGCATCACTTTTTATTACAAATCTTGAAGGAGCGTTATTTATTTCAGAAACATTGAAGGATGCAACTGTAATCACGAAAACAGCAGATCATTTTTTAAAATTGCTTCGATAAAAGAAGCATTTTTTTTACATCAAATTAGTACTAAGTAGTACTAAAAAGGAGATTTTATATGAGAACAGTATTTTTAACTGGTGGAACAGGCTTTATTGGAAAGCAATTAGTGAAAGAATTAGCCAAAGAGGATGTTAAAATTCTTCTTTTAGTGAGGTCGAAAAGTAAAGCAATACGCCTTTTTCAAGAAAGAGGCATCTTAAAAAAGGCAGTTATGCACTTTATTGAAGGTGATTTGACGAAAATAGATTTAGGTCTAAGTGCTGAAGATAAGGAGAGGGTGTTGAAAACGGATGTGATTATTCACGCAGGAGGCCCCATGGATATTCAAGCGACAAGTAAAGAGGTAGCTTCCGTATTTTTACATGGTGCCAAACATATTAGTGAATTAGCTAAAAGTATTCATCAATTGAAGGGCTTGCAACAATTTATTCATGTTGTAGGTTATATGAGTCCCTTTGATGATAAAAATAGCAAGATTGCAATTGATGTGTTTCAAGAAGGAAATAATTATTTGAAAATAAAAAATCCATATGAGAGAACAAAATTTTTAGCAGATCTTTATATCCGTCAGCAGGCATCAGCAGTAGGTTATCCGCTTTCTGTAATTAATCCGCCAACTGTAGTCGGTAGTAGTAAAACAGGGAGTACAGAGCAGATAGCAGGATTAGGTTTGCTTGTGATGAGTATGCGAAGAGGGCTCATGCCAATGATTCCTGGAGGTAAGGGATATAGGTTACCACTTATTTCAAACGATGAGCTTGCGAAGTTTATTGTGCAGGTTTTCAGATTAGAGCAACTGACTATTCAAACATATACACTTGTTGAAGACAAACAGCACGATCAGAACATTGCTGAGTTATTAAGTATTATGTCAGAAAGTATGAATATGAGGGCACCAAAAATCTCTGTCCCAATGCCACTTATGAAAGCAATTATGAATAGTGGAGTAAGTAAAATAACAAAAATTCCTTCTGATGGACTGAATTTTATTACAAAACGAAAATTTTCAAATGTTTCAGCGAAAAAAATTATGGGAGGAGATTGGTTTAAGGAGACGAGTGTAATGAAATTTTTCCCTGCCGTAGTAGCTGATCTGGATTATCGAATGATGTATCAATATGGCCAGCATAATCATGTATTTAAACGAACATTATGCGATAACAATACCCTTTACCAATTACAAGGAGAGGGTAAACCCTTTATTTTATTACATGGTTTATTGAGTGATGGAGAGGATTTATTTCCTTTAGCACAAGAGCTTCATAAAAAAACTGGTCAACCTGTATGGATCTTGGATCTTCCAGGTTTGGGACGTTCTCCTTTTAAACGAGAGAAAAATCTTCTAGCTATCTATTTGAATGTAGTGAAAAAGTTATTGGAGAAAGCTACGAATGGTGCACATCTAATTGGCCATTCATTCGGTGCGTTTATTCTTCTGGAAGCATTGGTACAAGAGTACATAGATGAGAAGTATGCAATCACTTTACTTCAGCCACCTATTGCTAAAAAAAATGCTAAATCGCTAAATGTTCCTCAATTTATGAACAAATGGACATTAAAACTGGCAACTACTAATTTCATAGAGCGATATTTATTAAGTAATGGTTTGTTTGAAAGTATGGAGAGTATCCCTGAACATTATATTGAAAAAATAAGGAACAGTTTTACTTCTCCTAGAATTTTAAATACTACGGTTCAGCTTAACAGTTTACTACTGAAAAATGATCAAGGTGATTTCAATGAAGTAACAAAGTATAATCTTCACATTATTTGGGGGGAGTATGACAGAGGCTATTCTGCTCCATCGCATCTTGGTAAGGTTGATTTTGTTCCATATGGTCATCATTTTCCTCTTAGCCATCCGAGTGAAACGGCAACATTAGTAATAAAAAATAGTAATACTAGCATATGAGAGTGTGAGATAAATAAAAAGTGTGTAGTAAGATCGTTGTCTTTGAAATAAAATCGTACTGTTTGGGGTCCCACCCCAAGCCTATCAAGCTAACATTTTAAAGTGCCCCCAAAACAAAAAATTGTACATTTTCACCTAGAGATGCTAATTTTATCGTTTTGGGGTATTTGCTTTTCTTAGGTTGCTCGAATTGGACTAGCAATCGTACCTGTCGAACCGCCAAAAACTGCTAATAATTAAAAAACTTTTTACATAACAATTTAACCCTTTGTAGAAAACTACGAGGGGTTAAATTGTTCGAAGAGTATTCCATTTGAGGTCTAATTAATTTATGTTCTTAAATGAAAATTTGAGGAAAACATTCACGAACACCAGAATTTCTTAATGAATTAAATAATGCTGCACTGATTCTTAATAGGACGTTGTTATCAGTTCCATCTTCTAAATCGTATATTACAAAGTATGAATTATCGACTGTGAAAATACATTTTCGTTCTAATTTAAATTCAGGTGGTACAGTTGGAAGTGTATCAACTGGTTCAATTACAGGTGTATCTCCTTCATCTCTGATAAAATCGAAAGTTTGCTCGTCAATTTCATAGATATTAACTGGATCAATTTCTACACCTTTATCTGGAATTGTAATTTCATCTTCAACTAATAAGAAAAAGCGTTCGTTTCGAAAGTTAAAAAGAGATCTTGCTCCAATTTCAAATGATGCCATTTTATATTCGCCTCCTTTGCAACTTTTTATTGATTTAAAGTTACATTTATATGGTATGTCAGATTAATAGATTTAGTTACAGCTTGTACTGCACAAATTACTAAATTAGAAGTTTTCTCCTATGTCTATCAGGTTAAAATTAAAGAATACCCCAGAACGAAAATCTGGGGATCCCTCCCTCACATGCTTGTTCCCACTTAAAAACTGGATTAGATTAAACCTAGTTGATTTAAACGTGTTTCTTATCCCTTATCTTTCTAATTTATTGATTATTAAAATGTAGACTGATCATTAGGTTTTATATTATAAATAGTTTTTATTAAAATAAAGTATTAGACTCAATAGTAGCTACGCAATTATTATACAGTTAATAAGAACAATTCTGAGAAGATGTACGAAGTAATAAAATGGGAGAGGAATAATTTGAATCAAAATAAACCGATAGAAACAGAAGAAAAAATATCTATCATACAAAAAATGAAAAAATGGGCTAGAAACTTAAAAAAACAACTTCTTGTACTTTATTTGGCATATCGAGATGAAAGAGTCCCTTGGTATGCTAAATTATTTACAATGCTTGTTGTTGCGTATGCTTTTAGTCCTATAGATTTAATCCCAGACTTCATTCCAATCTTGGGGTATCTTGATGATTTGATTCTTGTACCATTAGGTGTATACTTGGCATTAAAACTTATTCCTAAAGAAGTGTTGGAGGATTGTAAAAGAAAGGTAGAGGAAAGACAGACAATAAGCAAACCAAAGAATTGGATAACAGGCATTATTATCATTACTCTCTGGATCCTTGTCTTTGTATGGGCTGTAAAAATTGCAAACCTGATTATTTTCAGGATGGAAGAATAAAGAAAGGTACAGAGTATATACAGCTAGATATGGAGGTATTAATGAGCTCTCTCCAAACAGGGCAAACATATGGAATATCCGATGCCTATGTAGGTATGACTGATAAAGTACTAACCCGTGTAATTTTTATAAATTAATATATGTATTATCTTATAAAAAAACTCAGCAGGATTTATTCTGATGAGTTTTTTTGTTTATATAATTTATCAGTAATTATTCTTTTTTCTCCGGCTGATAGGAAAGAATAACGACACCTGAACTGGTCGTTCTTGTTTCTATAAGTTTTAATGCTTTTGTATTGTTCTGGTCTTTAAAGAGACGCTTTCCGCTCCCTACGATAACGGGATTGACTATAAAGTGATATTCATCAATGAGGTCATGTTGCATTAATGTTTGTGTAAGATCACTGCTGCCATAGATTAAAAGGTTCTGACCAGGCTGTTCCTTCAGTTTCGATATTTCTTCTACAATATTACCCTTGATAAGATTTGCATTCCATTCGGTTTTTTCCAAAGTTGTTGAAGCAACAAATTTAGGCATGCTGTTCATCTTATCAGCAAAACCTTCTTCATCAGTCATAGAAGGCCAAGCAGCTGCAAAACCTTGATAGGTTACTCGCCCTAGTAGAAGAGCTTCACTTTCAAACAGTAAATTGGATTGAAACTTTGCCACTTCTTCATTGAAGTATGGAGCAGTCCAAGCTGGTTCCTCAATGACACCATCTAGTGAGAGGTACATCGATACAATTATTTGTCCCATTTTGTTCTCCTTTAGTTTTAAATTGAGATTTTTACATATTGGTAACACAATTATTAATTCTTCAGCTAGAGAAATTCTCCCTTTTTAATAGTTTCGACAAAATATATTTATGTGTGTTTCGGAATAAACTAATATATATTAATAACTTTGAAATATTGTATAACTTCTAATTTTTATGCATTATTGATTAGAATTGCTTATTGCGCTAAGGAATCAGGATAGTGTGGCGACCGACTAAATAGTTGCTTAGCCTCAATTATTAGAAGGGAAGTTCTATCATTTCGCGAATTTATTAGACATAGACGAGTGCTATAATTTTCTATATATACATAAAGAGGTGACTACGCATGAATCAAAGACCATCAGAAGAAGAATACGCTGGGAGCTCCGGCGAATATATCCGTTTGGTGCCAGACGGTAACATCATCGACATTCTGCTCGCTCAGGAAAAGCAAATGACCGAGTTCCTGGCATCGTTGACCGAAAGCCAGGCAGCATATCGGTATGCGGAAGGAAAATGGACACTGAAAGAAGTTGTGGGCCACATTACAGACGCGGAACGTGTCATGACCTACCGCCTGCTCCGGTTCGCAAGAGGGGACCAGACGCCGCTGACCGGTTTCGATCAGGAATTGTTCATGCCTCCTTTCGGAAGCTGGACAATCGCGCAACTGGCCGAAGACTACCAGGCCGTCCGGCAATCAACGATCACATTGCTGCGCGGGCTACCGGCGGAGGCGTGGAACCGCAAGGGTACAGCCAACAACCTAAGCATTACGGCGCGCGCCCTCGCGTACGGCATCGCAGGACACGAACTTCATCACATGGGAGTCATCCGAAACCGGTACTTGAGTTAATCGTCGGCTGAGGCCTTTTGAATGGAACTAACACCTTTCATACAATCTTAGATACCGTTCTTATTGGGGCCCGCCCCCATCGCCATCAAGCTAAGCTTATATAAGTTTAATTTCACGTGAAATTTTTTCGTTTTTCTAAACACAAATGTAAGTTCTTTAAAGATTTGCATGCCAAATAAACCCTATCAGGTTTCAGTTTTTTGGATTACGCTACATGACTGTGAGACATAGAAAAGTTGTATACGACGCCAAAGATATCAAAGACTGTTTTCTTCTCATACCTATGGGATTTTCGTCCGTTTTTCTGTAAGAGATTAAACAGACGAAAGAGAATCTTTGTTAATTCTTGGGTGTCTTTTTGTAAAGATTGATAAATAAGTGGAAAATAATCTTTGATGATATAAATTGCTTTATATTCACTTAATTCTCGTTTCTTCTTGATGAGGAGTAATTGGCGCATTTGAAACATGGTGGAGGAACAAAGAAGGATACTTATTAATTGTCCGTATAAGTGACATTCTAGTCGTTCTAATTTTACAGAATTACAGTGATGAATACGAAAAAATGATTTCCATGTTTTAAAAATAAGTTCAATTTGCCAGCGTAAGGAGTAAAAATCGTATACTTATTCCTTTGGTAGATATTCTAAAGGAATATTTGTAATGTAAAAGTTAATTGCACTAAGCCTCTTACTACGTTCTTTATAGGTAATTTGCTTCTTATGTTCTTTAGATGCTAAATCCTTTTGCCTACGTTTCATTTGTGTTTCAGTTAATTTGTACAGAATGAGTCTTGCAGGAAGTTTTTGATACATTCCAATATAAATTTCGGGAATTTCATATGTTTCACCTGACTGTAATTGGTCAATGAATTGCTCCATATCTAATTGGATGTACTCAGAGTGCTTTTTTATTGTTCCATTTTGAAAGTATTCAGGCTCATTATTCTTTTGATATATACGTGTATTGAGCTTTAATCTTGAAATAAAATAAGCATTACACTCTTCTATAGTATGTAAGTCTTTTAGGTCGAAGTATCCTAAATCACGTATACATATATCGTTCGGTTGAAGGGACGCTAAACAAGTAGAACCATACGTTTTATCATTGTGCTTTCCCGATCCTACATGAATATGAAGAAATTGACCACTTAGTAAATCATACTCTAGTTGAATTTTCACACCAGCATTTTGACCACTACCACCTGAACCTTGATATATAGAAGTGAATTTATCCGGAATTTGAAAATGTGTAGAATCCAATACACGAATACGTCGAAAATAGTTTGTATACAAAGTTGGAATCTTGTTAGAAGAACAAAATTGTTGGTGAAGTAAATGTGCTAAGAGTTGTTGTAAAAACTGAACAGCCTGAGAATTAAAACGTTGATTGAGTCCTTCTGGACTCATAGAAATGCCTGTGTTAGCTTCTAATCGACTACTTAATTGTACCAATGAAGTATGGGCAATATTTTGACTTAACCAAATACATAGAGCCACTAAATCTTGTGCGCGGTATTTACTTTTTCGTTTAACAAATCCTACATTTTTAGCTAATTGCTCTAAAGCATCAGGTGACATATATCGTTGCAATTCTTTAGAAAACAATTCTAATTCATCAGAAATCGATAAATTCATACTAAAACGCCATCCTTTCCTATGATTCTATAGAAAGAATAGCGTATTTTTTCATTTTAGGGGGGATTTTGTTTTATTAGCTTGATAGCGATGGGGTGGGACCCCTATAATCGTCGAAAATATAAAAATAAAGTTAATTTTAACGTATATTTATTTTATTTATATATATAATTTTATAAATATATTGAGCTAAAGGGTTTAAACTACTCCTAATTTCACTTCAATTTATAAAAGGCTAATCGTTAATAATTTAAAAAGGGGTTTAAAAAATTAGAGACATATAGTATCATTAGATTCCGGACCGAATGGTCCGGAATCATGTGTGAATATATTTAAAAGGAGAAATTTATGCAGAAAGAAAAATTAAAGATTCTAGGCAATTTAATTAGGGGATAATAAAGTGAACTTTATAAAAACGAATAAAAAAGATCTTATTATGTTAGTAGTTTTTACAATGTTTGTAATACTTCAGATTGGCGTCCTCATATTAGTAGGAGTATCACTTTTAACTAATGTAAATTTAGTTGAATCAGAATTTGCCAATACTGCCGCCGCTTTTATTGTACCTGCTATTATAGGTATAAGTTTCTATAGGAAAGAAATTATTCAAAGTTTTTCTTATTTTAAAGAGAAAACAATTTTGAAAGTAGTAAGTATTCCTATGGTGGTTTTACTTACGGGAATTCTAGAAAAATTTGTTACGAAATTTCTAGTAAATACAGATCAGTCCGTTAATCAAGATGCCGTTAATCAAGCCGCTTCAGAGGTACCTTTTATATTTGCATTGATTTTAGTTGGTGTTGCAGGTCCAATAGTCGAGGAAATTATATTTCGTCATATATTAGTAAATAAATTTTCTAGTTATGTTGGTACTGCTATTGCATCAATCATTTCCATTCTAATTTTTACAGTTCTTCATTCACAAAACCTTTCCGATTTTGCTATTTATTTACCAGGCTCGGTGATATTTACTGTGGCTTATCTTATTTCTAAAAGATTCCTTGCATATATCATAGCAATACATGTGTTAAACAATGTCCTTAGTTTAATTCTGTAAGAAACTAGATCGCTTTCTGTCACCTTAAGGTTTTAGACTATTTTTTAAGTTAAAAACACGTTACTATTTTCTTATGTAAATAATGAAGACCTAGTTCTAATTTGTAACATTGAAGAAAAGAGTACAAGTGAACTAACTTCTCACTTAAAAGGAATATTCGATATTCCATATGTTAATTTTGAAGGTAAGAACATAAATAACGTAAAGAAAATAGCTATCGTTGCAGGTTGTGGCGACAAAGTAAGTTGGATGGAGGAAGCTGAAAAAAGAGGAGTTCAAGCCTATATCACTGGCGAAATCCATTGCCATATTGATAACGAATATGGTAAACAAAGATACAAACAAATGATGGGTTATGTTTCTAATACTTCGATGTCTTTAATCGGCGTTTCCCATTCTGCATCAGAATATCTGGTCCATAAAACATTGATGAAGGAATGGTTTGAGAATAACTTTGATATTGAAACAGTTTTAATTCCACAGGAAAAATGGTGGTTATAAAGTTATTAAGTAATATTTAAAAGAGCTTGGGAATTCAAGCTCTTTTTTTCGAATTTAGCTGAGAATTATATCGTGAAAACCAGATGTTTCAGTCTATGCATATTGCTGAAGTTTTAGGTCTAGCACCCCAAAAATGAAAAAAACAAGCCGAATTTTCATAAATAACTGTAAAAAAGTAAAATTCTCGTTATGGGGGTGTCTTAAAATCTTAGCTTGATGGGCATGGGGCCCGCCCCACAACCATCAACTTAAGGATTTAAACTATTTTTATGAATATGCACCAAAAACAAGAGTTATATCGATTTTTCTCATTTTGGGGTATTTGTTTTTCTTAGATTGATGGTGATGGGGCACTACTCTATAATGATCAAATTAAAATTTAAAATAGTTATAGAGACTCCATTTCTCGGAAATATTGTAACTATTAAGTTGTAAAAAGAACCGTAGTTTTTCATTTTTGAAAAAGCTAGGGTCCTTTTTAGTTGTAGCAAAGATATAATGGGAGGAAGTTTTTCTAAATCAAAAAAAATTGATTAATAAGTTGCATAATAAACTCACTAGCGTATATACTATAAACATCAAAAAAATTGTTGAAAGGAGAGTGAACTACAATGGCACAAAATTTTCAGTTATATGAGAAAAAATTCAAAGCATTAGCGGATCAGAAGCGTTTAGAGATTATGTATGAACTTTGCCAGCGAGGCCAGACTTGTGTATGTGATTTAGCAGAGGTCTTTGAAATGACACAATCTAAGTTGTCCTATCATTTAAAGGTTTTATTAGATGCAGGTTTAATTGTAAAAGAAACAAAAGGTACGTGGAGTTATTATGATTTAAATGATGCGGAAGTAAATAATTTATTATCAGAAGAATTATGCTGTATCTTTAGAAAAACAGGGAAAGGTAGTTGCTGTTAAAATTTTGAGTCATTAATCAAAAAAAATTGATTAATAATATATAAAGAGGAGGAATAAGCTATGAGATATGTTCACGTCGGTATAAACGTTACGGATTTAGAGAAGTCTATTGAATTTTACGAAAAGGTATTTGGTGTGTCACCAGTTAAGGTGAAGGTGGATTATGCAAAATTTTTATTAGAGACGCCAGGACTTAATTTCACGCTGAACGTAAGAGATGAAGTGAAGGGAAACCAAGTAAATCATTTCGGTTTCCAAGTGGATACAGCTGAAGAGATTACATTGCATAAAGAAAGATTAGAAAAAGAAGGGTTCTTTGCACGTGATGAGATGGATACGACTTGTTGCTATGCAGTACAAGATAAGTTTTGGGTAACGGATCCTGATGGGAACGAGTGGGAATTCTTTTATACAAAAGCACAGAGTGATGTTCATAAAATTGAAGATCCATCTTGTTGTACGACTTCTAACGTAGTAGAACAAAATTCTTGTTGTTAATAGGAGATGGAAAATAAAATGAAACGTTTATCTTTTCTAGATCGATATTTAACACTATGGATTTTTCTAGCTATGGCTGTTGGGATTGGTTTAGGGTTTGTGTTTCCTAGTGTAGTAGACGGACTACATACATTACAGGTTGGAACGACGTCTATTCCACTTGCTGTTGGTTTAATTGTAATGATGTATCCACCATTAGCGAAAGTTCGCTATGAGGAAATGGGCCGAGTATTTAAAGATGTAAAAGTGTTAGTTCTATCTTTAGTACAAAACTGGATTATTGGTCCGGTACTTATGTTTGTGTTAGCAATTATTTTTCTTCCTGATAAACCAGAATACATGGTTGGTCTCATTATGATTGGGTTAGCACGTTGCATTGCGATGGTCATTGTTTGGAACGATCTTGCCGATGGAGATAAAGAGTATGCGGCAGGTTTAGTTGCTTTTAATTCGGTATTCCAAATGCTTTTTTTCTCAGTTTATGCATACGTATTTGTAACTGTAATTCCAGAATGGTTAGGGATTGAAGGTGCTATTGTCGATATTACAATGATAGAAGTAGCAAAATCAGTATTTATCTATTTGGGAATTCCTTTTATAGCAGGTATGTTGACACGCTTTGTACTAGTTAAGTTAAAAGGAAGACAGTGGTATGAAAAGGTGTTTATACCTAAAATTAGTCCACTTACATTACTTGCATTGCTATTTACGATCGTCATTATGTTTTCTTTAAAAGGAGAGATGATTGTTAGCGTGCCACTAGATGTGGTAAGAATAGCGATTCCGTTATTAATCTATTTTATTGTAATGTTTTTTGTATCTTTCTTTATGGGAAGAAAAATTGGTGCAAACTATCCGGTGACGACAACGTTAGCATTTACAGCAGGTAGTAATAACTTTGAGTTAGCAATTGCTGTAGCAGTTGGGGTGTTTGGTATTCATTCAGGCGCAGCATTTGCAGCAGTTATCGGACCATTAGTTGAAGTACCTGTAATGATTGCACTTGTAAACGTCGCTTTTTGGTTTAAACGTAAATATTTTAATGATCAACCAGCATAATTTAAAAATAAAGGTGGAAAATACCATGGAAAACAAAAAGACAATTTATTTCTTATGTACGGGAAATTCATGCCGAAGCCAAATGGCAGAAGCGTGGGGTAAACAATATTTAGGGGATAAGTGGAATGTGTATTCTGCAGGAATCGAAGCACATGGAGTAAATCCAAACGCAATTAAAGCAATGAACGAAGTAAATATCGACATAACAAATCAAACATCAGATATAATTGATGCAAACATTTTAAATAGTGCTGATTTAGTCGTTACGCTTTGTAGTCATGCGGATGCTGTATGCCCATCTACTCCGCAGCATGTGAATCGTGTTCACTGGGGATTTGATGATCCAGCAGGAAAAGAATGGTCTGAATTTCAACGTGTTCGCGATGAAATTGGAGAACGTATAAAGCGATTTTCTGAAACAGGGGAGTAAATAAAGGAAAGAGTCAATCTTCTATTGTGTTGGAGATTGGCTCTTTTTTATTATGTATTTCATTTACTTATCATTTCGCTTTAAAACCACTCTTAGAAATAATACAGAATATTATGTGAATATGGTAAAGTTTCATTTTATAATTTTTACTTTATTAAAAGTTGATTTGTTAGAAAGGATAATCATTTATTGATATAATGAATGGATGCGTGGCAGGAAATAGATAGAAAGATACTGCTAGTAATTTATACTTAAAATGTAGGGAGATTGAACAGAGTTATGGGGACAGAAAAAGAAATTAGTTCCGCTAAATTAATATGGAAGATGACGCGCCCGCATACATTAACGGCGACGTTTTCTCCTGTAATTTTAGGAACAGTGGCATCACTTTATGTTGCCAAAATTGATTGGCTTTTATTTATTGCGATGATGGTTGCATGTTTAGCATTGCAAATAGCAACGAACTTATTTAATGAGTACTATGATTTTAAACGTGGATTAGACACTGCTGAATCCGTTGGCATCGGTGGCGGAATTGTCCGTCATGGATTGAAGCCAAAAAATGTTTTAACAGTTGCGCTTTTATTGTATGTCGTAGCAGCTTTTATTGGCATTTATATTTGTATGAATAGCAGCTGGTGGTTAGTTGTCATTGGTTTAATTGGGATGGCAGTTGGCTATTTATATACAGGCGGTCCATTACCAATTGCGTACACCCCGTTTGGAGAATTAGTTTCTGGATTGTTAATGGGGACATGTTTTGTACTCATTGCTTTCTTTATTCAAACGGATACTGTAACGACTGAAAGTGTATTGATTTCCATTCCAATTGGAATTTTAGTCGGTGCAATCAATATGTCGAATAACATCAGAGATATCGAAGAAGATATTAAAGGTGGAAGAAAGACATTAGTAATCCTCCTTGGGAGAGAGAAAGCTGTGGTAACACTAGCGGTAGCCTTTTTCATTGCGTATTTATGGATTGCCGTAATTGTATTAATGGGTTATATAAGCCCTTGGGCATTAGTTATGTTCCTAGGTTTGAGAAAGCCAATTTCTGCGATTCAAAGTTTCCAAAAAGGGGCAAAGGATCCTGGGTATATGCGCATCGCAATGAAATCAACAGCGATGACAAATACGATTTTTGGCTTCTTATTATCAGCAGGATTATTAATTAGTTATTTGTTTTAAATAAAAAATATGGTTAAATAACTTAACCCCAGTTTCTCAATTTTAATATAGAGAGATTGGGGTTTTTATTTTGACTTTGTTTAATGTTAAAAACAGTTTCATTTGAAATGCAAATACCAATAAATTGCAACTTCATCGTTTTCAATATCCAAACCTTTATAAACAAGAAAATCACACCCGCCAATTACAAATCCGCATTTTTCATAGAACTTACATGCTGCGACATTATTATTTTGTGTTTCAAGCATGATACCTGGCATATTGCCTTTTTTTGCCCACTGCTTTGCTTGATCAACTAATCTTTTACCAACTCCGAGTGTACGATATTTTTTAGCTACCGTTATATCTTCTATGTAAGCATAGTGGTTCCAATTCTTTTTCAATACCATTAATCCAATGATTTGGTTATGTAACAGTGCTATGTAAATGACTTGATTAGGTTTATTTATATATTCATTGTAAGCCAGTTCTTCATTATCATCTTGATTTTGTAAATAACTTTTTTCATAACTCGGAACGTCTTCTACTGTATATTCTATACGTTTATTTCCTTTGGAAAGAGAAAGAATTAACCGAGCATTCACTATAAAACTGTCATCAATCTCCGGGAGATTATCTAAATCATTTGTTTCTAACTCTCTAATTACAAGGTTCATCGGGGCACCTCCACATAATAATATTTCTTCTAGTTCTTCATTTGGTTCAAATGAATTCCAATTACAAAATTATAATAGAATTTCAATAGTACGGCTATCTTTGTATTTTATCTTTATACCAGCATGTTATTATATTGATATAAAAATATTGTTTAGAAAGAGTAGTATTTTTTATTTTGGATGTATATCCAGTTTTCAAATTTAACTGTAGTAGAGAAACAAATATTTTTTTAAAGAGTGGATGCCATACGTTATTCTTTAACTAAATTCGACATGATCTGCATTTTATCTTCACCTTCCTCTATTAATCTATTTATTGTAAACATCAGCTGGAGTTAATGCTCAGCCGTATAAATAATGAATATAAAAATTAATAGGGAAAGGATCGAAAAATAATGAAAGAATCACAAAGTAAGAAAAAAACAAGTCGACTAACTAAGGTAATAATATCTCTAGGAGTTGTTTTAGCAACGACCTTTTTCACCTTCTTTTTAATAGGAAAATGGAACTCTATCCCAGCGAAGGGAATAGCTAACGAAAGTAGTAATCAAGTTAACACGCAACAACAAGAAAAGAAAAAAGAAACACCACCAGCAAAACAGAAAAGACCTGATGGAAAACCGGTGGGAAAGGTTGTTTATTTAACATTCGATGATGGTCCTAGCGAACTAACTGGGAAATTTTTAGATGTACTAAAAGAGCAACATGTTGCTTCGACATTTTTTATGCAAGGTAGTAATTTACAAAATACAGGTTTTCAGGAAAATGTAAAACGAGCAGTAAAAGAAGGACATTATATTGGTGCACATAGTATGACACATAATAGTGATAAGCTATACAAAAAGGGACAATTTGTACCGGAAATGCAAGAAACGTTAGCTCTTATCCATAATATTACGGGTACAACTCCTAAACTAGTTCGTCCACCATATGGATCTGCACCAGGATTAAAGGGTGAGGAAATTCGTAACCAAATTGTAGAAGCAGCAATAAAAGTTTGGGATTGGACAATAGACTCAAATGATTGGAAATTAAAAGATAATCCAACTCAGATTATCGAAAATGTAAAGAAACAAACAACAGAAGAAGTAGAAGTTGTTTTAATGCATGAAAAGGCGCAAACATTACAAGCACTTCCTGAAATTATTAAATTTTATAAAGAGCAAGGGTATGGATTTGGGGTATATAATGACGAGGATCATTTTCGTCTAAACTTCCAAAAAGATCAACGTCTATAGTATAAACATAGTTATTTTAAAAAGGTGTTTTTGTTACTAAATCAATAATTAAGCCACAAGTCGATTTCCTATACGATAAAGAAATCGGCTTTTTCTTTTGCTACAGGTAGCTCCTTAGAGAGGTAACTTTATTTTTTCGATAGCTCTTATTCACTGTTACAGTGTCTATGTCCGTTATGATAATGACTCATTATGGGAGATTAAGAAAAACTTAAGTTATTTATTTACTTTTTATTAAGATATACCCATTATATTTAGAAAGGTCTTATACAACATATTTATCATTTTAAAATTTAAAAATATAAATATTATTATAAATATATTAATTAACGAAAGGTGAAATTTAAACATGAAAGAATTATTATTTAAAATTGCTGGAGTAGTTGTAGTGCTAATTATAGTGTGTTCGGGATTAACTTTTACAGAAAACGAAATTATAGATAGATATAATCCACTTGTGATAGAAAAAGATGTCTATGCTCTTACTAAGGAACCATCTGAACCTGACCCTGATTACCCTAGGAGATTTATGTATATGCTAAATGGAGTGGATGAATCAGGAAAGGAATCGGTAATTAAGGTAGGGATTACCGGCCAACATGAATATCAAGATACTTATATAAAAGTTCGAGTAAAAGGAGGTTATGTTTTTTCATTAGAAGAAGTAAAAGAAAGTGATGTTCCAGAAAAAGCAAAAGAAAAAATTAAAAAATAATCAAGGAATAGTTATCTCATTGATGTATTACATTTGTGTATATGTGTTTCGTTCTAAAAATTTATCCTAGAAAGAAGGTTATGCCGCTTTTCAAACATGTAGTTTTTGTAAGAAAATATTTACATACCTCCTCGCATATATGTTAGAAAAATCTTTGTAGCACTTGAAAATGTTTGATGTTTTTTCCAAAGAATATTTAGTCCAGCCTCTAGCTTAGGAGATAGGGGGCGAAAGCAAAGTGTACTTTCCTCAGACGTATTCATAAGCTTATCAATACATAATGCGTAGCCTATATTTTCTTTTACGAGTAAGGATGCATTATAGAGTAAATTATATGTACCTATAACATTCAAGTTTTCAATTTCCTCTCCAAGCCATCCTGATAATTCATTACTTACAGCCGTTTGTCTTGATATGATAAGAGGTTTATTTAGTAAGTCTGTTGGATGGATATAAGCTTTTTCCGCTAAGGGACTGTCTTTTCGCATAAGTACGCCCCATACATCAGTAGCTGGCAACTTTAAGTAGTCATATTTTTGTTTATTTGCTGGCTCAATAACGATACCAAAATCTAATAAACCACTATCTAATTTTGTTGTAATGTCATCAGCGTTGCCGCTATATAAATGAAATTTAATGTTAGGGTGATGGGCAACAACTTTTTTTATAGTTTGTGCAATGAACTGCATTGCCTCTGTTTCTCCAGCTCCAATATGAATTTCTCCACTAATAATTTCAGATTTTTGGTTAAAATTAGCTTCTGTTTTTTCTACTAAATCCACAATTTCTTTTGCTCGATCTAATAAAAACATACCTTCGTCTGTTAAAGTGATTTTTCGATTTCCTCGCACAAATAAAGTAGTTCCAAGCTCTTCTTCCAGGTTGTTTAACTGTCTTGATAATGTAGGTTGAGATAAATGCAATGCATTTGCAGCAGCAGATATATTCTCTTGCGTTGCTACCGCAATGAAGTAGCGTAATACACGTATGTCCAAAAAACTCTTCTCCTTCGTATGCCTATTTGTTATAGGAATGTATTCAATATAGGTATTTGTTATCTCAATAATACCATTTTATAATCACATTACCAAAAGCATTGATAAGAAGTGAAAGAGGAGTTGAAGTGTTTTTTATGAAGAATTCAAAAAGTGTATTAATTTTTATATTAGCAGTAGGGGTTTTCGGTATTCTTAATACTGAAATGGGATATATTGGCTTGCTTCCGGCATTATCAGATCATTTTGATGTAAGTGTTTCGAAGGTAAGTTTAATGGTTAGTTTGTTCGCGCTCGCCATTGCCATTGCGGCTCCAACGCTCCCTTTAGTTTTTTCGGGTGTAAATCGAAAAACGGTTATGTTGTTCGTACTAGCAATCTTTATTATCGGCAACGTTATTTCAATTTTTACAACGAATTTTACAGTTGCTTTAGTTGCACGAGTAATTCCGGCTTTCTTTCATCCAGTGTACGTATCGATGGCTTTATCAGTAGCAGCAACTTCAGTTAGTGCAAAAGAAGCTCCAAAAGCAGTTGCCAAAGTGTTTATTGGGGTTTCAGCTGGTATGGTTTTAGGTGTACCGATTGTCAACTTTTTAGCAAATGTATTTACACTTGAAATATCATTAACATTTTTTGCACTTGTTAATATTTTTGCGTTTATTATGACAATCGTATTTATTCCCTCTATGCCTGTTCAGAAAAAGCTTTCTTATGGTTCGCAGCTTAAGATTTGAACGAAAGGTATCACATGGCTATCCATACTTGCTGTAACTTTTTTAAATGGAGCGGTATTTGGAATTTATAGTTATCTAGCCGAATATTTAGATGTAGTTACGAAAATGTCGCCGTATATGATAAGTATCATGCTATTTTTTTATGGGTTAGCAAATATTGTCGGGAATATTCTTGCAGGGAGATTACTGACAATAGCTCCTTTCCGTACGGTAATCATTTATCCCATTGCTCTAATGATATTATATTTTGTCTTTTTCTTTGTATCAGATCTTGCGATACCAACTGCAATTTTTATTGTAATTTGGGGTGTTTTTGGCGGGATTGGTGGTAATGTCAATCAATATTGGATGATGTCTTCAGCACCTAATTCACCAGATTTCGCTAATGGATTATTTTTAACTTCTTGTAATTTAGGGACTACAATTGGTACTGGGATCGCAGGGATAATTATTGCACAAATTGGAACGAAATATATTTTATTTGTAGGCATGTTTGCATTAGTATTAGGGTTTATTTGTATTCTGCTTCGAAATATGTTGTATAAATCTACAAATGCCTAAGTGCTATTTTGCGTTACATTACTAAGGAAAAGCGCATTTAATATAAAAGGGACTCTTAATTTTATAAGAGTTCTTTTTTGCAATCCCAATAAATTCTTCTCAATAATTGAAAATAAAATCAATCCGGATTATTATATTGTTATTGTAAATTTATTTTATTGAAGGAGGATACATAGATGAAAAGCTCAAAAGGCTCTATTGAATCAGAGATAAGCAAAGCAATTACTCACTGGGAAAAGGACTATCTAGGACGCGGGTCTATATCCGTTAAGACAGATATATTACGGGATATGATTATCGTAAATTTACAAGGTGTTTTAACGCCGGCTGAATATAGTGTTTGCGAAACAAAAGACGGGATGCTAACGATAAAGAAGAATCGTTCGGAGCTAGTTGAATCTGGAATTGATGATCTGAAAGAGATTATACTAGAATTAACTGGAGAGAAAGTGAAAAGCTTTCATACGGATATAAGCTCCCGTACAGGCGAACGAGTAATGATTTTTAAATTGCTTCATAATCTTGAGGAGAAATTTTAAAAATACCTTAAGGTTAGTGGAAGGATTAAGAAACCTACAAGTTTTGCACTTTATTAACAGGCTAATAATTAAAAACTTGAAGTTATTTAGGTATAATAAAACTTAATTCTAATAACTCTTAAAAAACGGATAAATAAATTGACAAACTGCTTAATATGGTTTATCTTATAATTGTTTTAAAAAATTGATAGATGCTCATTTTAACAGCTTGCTATAATTAAGGCTTTAGCATTTTTTTAATATGTCATATTGACTAAATGAAAAAGTTTCTTAATTAAAAGATAGCGTATAACATAAATTGATATATTGATTGCATAATCTAGGAGATCAGAAATATACATTTCTTTTTAACAGGAGTAATACATACATTATTATCCTCTATAAAATGGGAGCTCTTCAAAAAACTTTATTGAAGTTAGTTGAAGGGAAACCGACAATCTCCATAATTCAATGATGATATAAAATCATTGAATTATGGAAGTTGTCGGTTTTTTTTATGGGAAAAAACGATGCACTAAAAAGAGTGAATGAAAATTGAAATTTAAAAAACTATCGTAATTAAAAGGAATTTTTATAGGTTATTTTCGTTTAGAAGGGAGTATTTAACATGTTAATTTCGCTGAGTTCATCAACACTGTTAACTTTATTTTTTATGGCGCTTAGTGCTTCTTGGCTAAGTGGATTATTGTTTTTACATGCAAGGATTCCTTTACGTTTTGTTCATATCCATATTGGTATCGCTGCTTTACCTTCATTGGTTTCTTTGCTCGCACTTGTTAATAACAATGGAGATAGAGTTGTGGGGCCTTGGCATCTAGATACTTTAGCTTGGTTAATGGCTTTCTTTGTTCTTACAATTGGTTTAATCATTCAGCGTTTTTCTGTACGTTACTTAATGGGAGATCGCTCATATCGAAAATACTTTGTACTTTTTACATTTACTACAGGTGTATCTTCGGTTGCATGGTTAAGTGATGATCTTCGTTTCATGATTATTTGTTGGGGAGCAACGCTTATAGGATTGGTTCTACTCATAGGGCTAAATAAAGGGTGGAAAGTAGTTAGTGAAGCAACAAAAATCTCTGGCTATTTATTTACAATAAGTTGGATTGCGTTGCTATCAGCTATCATTTGGCTTTTTCAAATAACTGGACAGTGGCAGTTAACATCAGTTTTAACGAATGAAAATTTAGTTCAATTTGGAACATTAGAAAGAACAGTAATCAATTTATTCATTATACTAGCTGTGATGATTCCAGCAGCACAATGGCCTTTTCAAAGATGGTTAATTGAGTCTGCCGTTGCTCCAACTCCTGTTTCAGCTATTATGCATGCAGGTTTAGTAAATGCTGGCGGTATCATGTTAACTAGATTTTCACCTCTTTTTCATGATGATATTGCACAAATCTTTTTACTTATTTTCTCTAGTATTTCTGTCTTAATCGGAACAGGAATTAGTTTAGTCCAAGTTGATTATAAACGTCAGCTAGTAGGTTCAACTATTGCACAAATGGGATTTATGCTTATTCAATGTGCATTAGGCGCTTATTTAGCGGCTATTATTCATTTAATTTTACATGGTTTGTTTAAAGCTACACTGTTTTTACAAGCTGGTTCTTCAGTGCAACGTTTTGGGATAGTGAATCAGTCTAATGAAAAGATGTCCAATTTATGGATTATAGTCGGGCGTGTTTTAGGAGTATTTATAGCAATTACTTTCTGGTTTATGACTTCTGGAGAGGGGTATCAGCTAGTTAGTGCGTTAATCTTAGGCTGGTCACTATACTTTTCATGGAAACAGCTTGTTGTTTTTGGAGAGGGAAGAATGGGACGAATTGCTGGCGTAATTGTTTTGATTGGATTTTCTCTCATTTACTTTACCGTTCATAATTCTCTTTATAAATGGTTGCATACTGATATTTATCAAAGTGTTCAACCTTCAGCTCCAGCCGTTATCTTTGTTATATGTATTTTACTATTTAGTAGTGTTACTAGTACTTTCGTTACTCGTCATCAATCTTCTACTTTATTCGCTGTACTTTATCTTTGGTTAGTTCGAGTAGGTGAGGCGAGAAGAAAATCAGTAGAAAGTCACCCAAGCTATCTGAAACATTATGTATCAAAGGGAGGTAATTCGTGATGAGCATATCGTCAATATTAAAGAAAGATACAAACATTGATATGCAAGAAAATAATATAAATGATTTAGTTGCATCTGCTAGCCGAGTTATTGCACCACTTTGGCCTATCTCTACGTTTGCAGCTCACCACCCTTGGATGGGACTTGAAAAGCAATCATTTGAACAAGTCGCAAATTGGCTAAAAGAAGCTCGTAATGTGGATATGTATCCTAGTACTTCCATGATTCATTCGGCAAAAGCGAAAGGTGAGATTGAGGAATCATTTTTACAAATGAGTTTGTCTCGTTGGCTGGATTCACAATCTTTTCATATTCCGCGAGAGAAAGTAGAGCGATTTTGCCAAGCGGCTTTAAAGTTAGAAAAATTACCTTCTAGTCTATTATCATCGCCAGAATTAAATAAATTGGCAGAAGAAATGAGTTATATAAATACAGCAAATATGAAAGCCTCTGTTATGCAGCCAATAAGTTCGCTTATAGAGAATCAAAATAGTGAAAACCTATCTGATATTCTTAATTATCATATCATTAAATGGTGTAAATTATATCTTGATGACTCCGGATCAAGTTGGACGATGCCAAATCGAGAGAAAGGTTTTTATCGCGCATGGCAACACCTTATTACATTTGATCCAGCGCTCAGTAAAAATGAGCGTAAAGTTTTAAAAGATTGGCCACAAGATGCCGAAGTAGCTTTAGCGAGAGCGTTATTTGAACTAGGAATTTCTGAATCTAACATACAAGCTTATCTTGAAGGGCACTTACTTTCTTTACCTGGGTGGGCAGGAATGATACGATGGCGCTCACAACAATCAATTCAGGAACAGGGGCTTTTAATAGAATATTTAGCAGTTCGAATTTCTATGGAGCTGGCTATTGCAAAACCTTATTTACCTTTAAAAAATCAAAAGGTTGAGAAAAAAGTTTCGATCGTCCCACTTATAGCTTCTTGGATCTATTGGGGGAATATTTCAACACGGGAATGGTCACAAATGTCTGCAGCTGAACAAAGCGAATTGTTAGCATTTGCATATCGTTTTGATGAAAATATTCGCAGGAAACTTTGGCTGGAAGCTTGGGAACAAACGCATGCAGAGCAATTAAGAGAGAAGATTGCTTCTAAACAACGTGCAACCAATGATAAAAAGCGTGTATTAGCTCAATTAGCATTTTGTATTGATGTACGTTCAGAACCGTTTCGTCGCCACTTAGAAAAACTAGGTCCGTTTGAAACGTTTGGAATAGCTGGTTTCTTTGGGTTACCAATTGCGACTAGTGAACTAGGTAGTAATGACAGCCATCCTTCTTTGCCAGTTATACTGAAACCGAAGCATCAAATAAAAGAGCTTACAGATGAAAATGAATTTAAATCTTATGAGCAACGTAAGAGGGTAGGCAGTTCGGTGCGTTATACATTTAAAACGATGAAACAGAACGTACTGACAAGTATGGCGCTACCTGAGTTAAGTGGTCCTTTACTTGGTCTACAGATGGTGACAAGAAGCTTTGTCCCAAGAGGAGTTGGTGGTTTCATTCGTAAACTTCGTAAAACTATGTTACAAAAACCTGATACAACATTCTCGCTTAATTATGTTCATGACACAAAAGGTGAGATACCTATCGGTTTTACGAAAGAAGAAAAAGTGAACTATGTGCGTCAAACTTTAAAAATGGTGGGACTGACAGAAAAATTTGCTCCTTTAGTTGTAATGTGTGGACATAGTAGTCAAAGTACGAACAATCCTTATGCGGCAGCACTTGAGTGTGGTGCTTGTGGAGGCGCAGCAGGGGGATTCAATGCAAGAGTTTTCGCTACTTTATGTAATCTTCCAGAAGTAAGAGAGGCGTTGTCTGCTGAAGGCATTAACATTCCTGAGGATACCATTTTTGCAGCAGCTGAACATAAAACAACAGTGGACGAATTGGAATGGATTTACGTCCCAGAACTTTCGAAAACTGCGCAAGAAGCGTTTGATTGTATCGAGAAGATTATGCCAAATGTGAGCCAACATGCAAATAGAGAACGTTTAACGCAATTACCTAATTTTAAAACGAAAATAAAAAATCCGAGTAAAGAGGCGCATCGATTTGCAGAAGATTGGAGTGAAATACGTCCAGAATGGGGATTAGCGCGTAATGCATCTTTTATTATCGGAAAGCGTGAATTAACTCAAGATTGTGATTTAGAAGGTAGGGCTTTCCTTCATAATTATGATTGGAAACAGGATGAAAGTGGCGATATATTAGCTAACATTATTGCAGGACCAGGAACAGTTGCACAGTGGATAAATCTACAATATTACGCATCAACTGTAGCTCCTCATTATTATGGTAGTGGAAATAAAACAACCCAAACCGTAACGGCGGGTCTCGGTGTTATGCAAGGGAATGCTAGTGACCTGTTGCCAGGCTTACCTTGGCAATCGGTTATGCAGTCAGATAGTGAGACGTATCATTCACCACTTCGTTTACTAATTGTCATTCAAGCACCTATTGGATATATAGAACGTTTGTTAAATAATGATTTCACATTTCGAGAAAAAGTTCAAAATGGATGGGTTAGACTTGCAAGTGTTGATCCAGAGGGACGCTGGAAAAACTGGTAACAATTATTATTGTTACTAGCTTAAAAGTTTCATAAATACAATAATGAAGAAGGAGTGCTCCATATGAATTCAAAGAATAAAAAAGTTTTATTATTAACAGACATTGAACACGGAATAGAGCCTAGTATCCAACAAGTAACTAACATTCAACAAGAAAACATGTTGACTATACACAGCTATGATTCTGTAATTGTACATCCTTATGGAGATATAATGAGATCTATTATTATTGCTATTTATCAAGAAAATGTTAAAGAAATTTTTGTTGTCGGAATAGAGGATAAAGAAACTTCTTCAGTTAATCTACAAACTCAACGTGATTTCATAAAAGATAATATAGAATTAGACTATCTCTTTAAAAATTGCATGCCTGAATTTTCAAGTGGTAGCCTTAATCAATGGCTGAGTGCACAAAAAAATGTTAGTGAAAATATTGAAAAGAGTATAGATATGATCCGTCATCATCCATTAGTACCTTCTGATATTGAAGTTCATGGTTTCATAATTGATAGAACGGGTGAAAAAGAAACGGTTGTTAAAGTTTTTGCTAATAAAGTACTGAAACAAATGCATTCTTATGTGTAAGTTATCGATAGATAAGCAACTTTTATTTGGACTTATATCTTTTACAAAGAGCAAAAGAAATCTTCTATAAATGGGGATCTTTTGCTCTTTTTGTTTGAATTTTTCATGTGTTTTATAGGAGATATCTAATATGTACATAATAAAAATATATAACCTTTTGTATGAGATTTTAAGGACGGATTAGCAAGCGGAAAATAAAAAATTATGTTGTGATTTATTTCAAGATTATTATTAAAAAGAATGGAGATTCTTTAATTATGAGAATAAAAAAGTTAAAACCTAAAGTGATATGGAAAAAAAGAATGTTGCTAACTCTTTTTATTGTTTTCGGATTGATTATTGCGGGGGTTGTTTTTTGGAATGTTTCACCTATTCCGAAAGCGTTTCTCATAAAAAAAGCATTTGAAGGTGGAATGTTTGTTCAATCTAATAATTATAAAAACGCTCTAAAAGAGACACGAATTGTTAAAGATATCAATTATAATTCTAAATTTCCTGATGGTACATTAGACATTATTTATCCCAAAAATTTTATAGGGAAAACACCTGTTATTTTTTGGGTGCACGGGGGTGGATTTGTAGGTGGAGATAAATCAGACATTACTGGTTATGCAGTAGAATTAGCTGCTCGTGGTTATACAGTGATAAATATAAATTATGCTCTTGCTCCTAAAAGAAAGTATCCTACACCAGTACTACAACTTGGTGAGGCTTATGAATATATAAAAGCAAATGCAAAGAAATATAATGTAAAACTAGATGACCTATATTTTGCAGGAGATTCTGCGGGAGCGCAAATATCTGGACAATTTGTTACTATTCAAACATCTCCAGATTATGCGAAATTAACCGGGATTGACGCTGTTGTTGCTCCTTCTACAATTAAAGGTATATTGCTATTTTGCGGCCCGTATAATATGCCTGCATTAGCTAAAATGGAAACATCCAAAGAAGTGCAAGACTTTATGCGTACTACTGGCTGGGCTTACTTTGGGAAAAAGAAATTTGAAACATTACCTGAAATGGAAATCGCCTCTATTTATAAACACGTTACAAAAGATTACCCACCAACGTTCATCACAGATGGAAATACTGCATCATTTGAAGAGCAAGGTAAAGCATTAGCTTCTACTTTACAAAATAAAGGAGTACCTGTAGATACACTTTTCTTTGATAAAAATATCTCTGGCGAGTTAGCACATGAATTTCAATTTAAAATGAACACTCCAGCAGGTGAAGAAGCTTTTAACCAAGTTCTTAAATTTCTAAATGAAAATAAATAATATATATACTATTAACTTTTTATAAGCCTAGTTTAATACCATATATGGGTGAACAAAATATTGCATTAATAATCTAATGGTAGCAAAAATAAATTTGATAAGAAGTATATAGTAAGAATGATTTGGAGATACAGATGGGGATATAACTATTTTATTTAGGACGGTGCACTTTAAATGGATTTACAGAAAGGGAAATTATATTGGAACACAACTTTTTCTAATACACCTTCTTATCCTCGGTTGGAAGAAGATATAAAATGTGACGTACTAATAATAGGAGCAGGAAGTTCAGGTGCTCAATCAGCATACTATTTGAGTGAATCAGATTTAAATATTGTTGTCGTTGATAAAAGAAAGGTAGGACACGGGAGTAACCTTACAAATACAGCACTTATTCAATATTTAGGTGACAAGATGTTTTTTGAACTTGTAAATACATTTGGAGAAGAGTATGCAGTTAAGCATATGAAATTATGTGAACAAGCTATTAATGATATTGAATATGCTGATCAAAACTTGCCTTATTGCTCTGATTTTAAACGACGTGACAGTTTATATTATGCAAGTTATGAAGAGGATATAAAGAAATTAGAAAAAGAACTGTATTATTTACATAAGCATGATTTTAAAGCGACTTGGCTATCAGAGGAACAAATTGGACAGAGATATCCATTTAAAAAACGTGCAGCTATTTATACGTATAATGATGGTGAAATAAATCCTTATAAATTTACACATAGTTTATTAGAACAAGCTTCTAATAAAGGAGTTCAAATTTATGAAGATACAGAGATTGTTGGCAAAAAGTTAGAGAAAGAATGTGCTATCTTTTATACAAAGGGGGGCAATTCTATTACTGCCAATAAAGTAATTGTGGCTGCAGGATATGAAGGGTTAGAATTTAAAAAGGAAAAGAACGCTACACTGATTAGCTCATATGCAGTTGTTACTAATCCTGTAGAAGATTTATCTTCTTGGTATAAACGTACTCTCATTTGGGAAACTGCGAGACCATATATTTATATGAGAACTACTGCAGATAACAGGATTATTATAGGTGGGTTAGATGAAGATACAAACATTGCTCAAGAAAGAGATTCAAAATTAATCCATAAAAAAGAGAAATTAGTAAATGAATTTAATAAGCTCTTTCCCAATATAACAGTTGAACCTGAATTTTATTTAAGTGCTTTTTATGGTGGTACTCATGATGGTTTACCTATAATTGGAATGTATGAAGAGTTTCCAAATTGTCACTTTATCTATGCGTATGGAGATAATGGATTAGTATATAGTATGGTGCTTTCTAAAATTGTTCGAGATATAATTATTAGCGGTTCAAGTCCGGATTTGAATTTATATTTACAAACTAGACCAAAACTAAATGAGTAAGCTACATGTATGCAAAATCAAGGTAGTATAAAAAAGTAATAGTTTTTACGGTTTTAATTACTTTATATAGGAAGCAACTCTACAATTATAATCTCTCCAATATATTTGGGGGGATTTATTTTTTTCTTATGATTTATTGAAAAATAGTCTAATTAGACTATAATGAGTATATAGTTTAATTAGACTATATATTTTATTGAGTGTGAAAAAAGGAGGAAAGAGGTATGGTTGCAAAAGAGAGCAACTTACGCTTAGTGATAGCTGGGTTAATGCTAGGCATTTTAATGGCTGCAATGGATAATACAATTGTTGCCACTTCAATTGGTACAATTGTCTCAGATTTGGGTGGATTGGATAAATTCATCTGGGTTACTTCTGCTTATATGGTTGCAGTTATGGCGGGTATGCCTATTTTCGGGAAATTATCTGATATGTATGGTAGAAAGAGGTTTTATATTTTTGGTTTATTAATCTTCTTAATTGGTTCTGCATTATGTGGTACTGCGCAAAGTATTGTTCAGCTAAGTATTTATCGTGCAATTCAAGGTATAGGTGGGGGGGCACTGATGCCAATCGCCTTTACCATTGTATTTGATATTTTTCCTATTGAAAAAAGAGGGAAAATGACTGGATTATTAGGGGCCGTATTTGGTTCTTCAAGTGTATTAGGACCTTTATTAGGTGCGTATATAACAGAAAATATAAGTTGGCATTGGATTTTTTACGTCAATATTCCAATTGGTCTAATGTCATTAATTTTTATTTTAAAAGCTTATAAAGAAAATAATCCACCTACTAAGCAAAATATTGATTGGTGGGGGGCGATAACACTCGTCATAGCAGTAATTAGCTTAATGTTCGCTTTAGAGTTGGGAGGAAAGGAATTTAAGTGGGATTCGATACAAATTATTGGGTTATTTGCATCGTTTATTGTATTTTTTGTTGGCTTCCTATTGGTAGAAAGAAAAGTGAAAGATCCGATAATATCATTTTGGATGTTTAAGCGTAAGGAGTTTGCAATATCACAAATTATTACGTTTTTCTATGGAGCAACATTTGTTATTTTAACAGTATTTATTCCTATTTTTGTTCAGGCTGTATATGGTGGAACAGCAACTAATGCTGGATTAATTTTAACCCCAATGATGTTAGGTTCTGTAGTAGGTAGTGCAATTGGTGGAATATTTCAAACGAAAATTAGTTACCGCAACTTGATGTTATTATCTATAATATCCTTTGGGATAGGTATGTATTTGTTAGGAACGATGGATCCACAAACAAGCCGTGTACTTTTAACGATATACATGATTATAACGGGGTTTGGAGTTGGATTTTCGTTCTCTTTGCTTCCCACAGTTTCTATTCATAATATGGAACCGAGATTCCGTGGTTCAGCTACTTCAACAAATTCATTCTTTCGTTCACTAGGTATGACAATTGGAGTAACGATTTTTGGCTCCATTCAAAATAGTACCTTTACAGCTAACTTAAAGGATGCTTTTAAGGGAATAGAACATGGTTCCAGCATGTTAAATAATCTAGGTGATCCGAGTGCAATATTTCGCTCAGATGTAAGGTCCAGTATACCTACTTTTATTCTTGAAAAGGTTATAGCTGCTATGTCATCTTCCATTACTACTGTTTTTCTATTAGCTTTAATTCCAATTATCGTTTCGTTTATGGCAATATTATTTATGGGGAATGTCAAAGCTGGTACAAAGGATAATAAAGTGAATTTGAAGTTATAAATTTTATAAAACAAAAAGATTCTTTACTTATTTTTAGCTTATACTATTGGTATAGGTTATTAAGGAGTGGAGAGTTATGAATACAAAGCTTTTTATGCTGGGTCTTCTTATGGAGAAAAATAGGCATCCGTATGAAGTCCAGCAACTTTTAAAAAATAGTGAAATGAAATATTATATAAAAATTACTAAAGGCTCTTTATATTATACATTTGAGCAACTTGAAAAGAAGGGTTTTATAGAGGTTGTTGATATTATTCGTAATGAACAACGTCCTGAACGGACTATTTACGGTATTACTAAAAGTGGTAAACAAGAATTTGAACATTTATTATTAGAGCAAATGATAAAGAAAGAGGATATGCATCGTCCTATATATGAAGCGCTACTTTTTGCACAATATGGGGAAGAAGAATTAATTCTAGAACAGCTAAAAACTAAAATTTCTCAACTGACGTTATATCTTACTACCCTTCAAAAAGTATATGAAGAGAAGTGTGGAAAAGAGAGTGTAGCTAAGTTATATATATTATCTAGTGTCATTTTACATTTAAGAACAGAGTTAAAAGTTTTACAGGGTTTATATAACACTATAAAAAATGAAAAGATAGATAATATTGGAAATGATGTACTTAGAGAGATAGAAAATCAATGTTTATAGTGACAGATATTATAAAATAAAGAAAAGTATAATATTTTAATTCATAAATTAAAAACGTTAATTTGGACAGGTCTAATAGTATAGGGAACTGTCCATTTTTAATATGTAAATTCTCCATTCAATGTTAAGAAATCTTAATATTTTTGTAGGGTGAAAATTAAGATTTTTTCAGTAGATTGATTGTATGTTCTAAATTAACATTGGAGAGGAATTTATGAATGTTATTTGTTTTATGTAAGAGTATGTGAAGCGGCCTCGGATCGTAGGGGGCTATTTTACCCAGTTCAAATCAACTTGCAAAACAGATGGTTTCTTCAATATGTTTAAAAAAGCAAAGTGTATTATCACGCATTAACGGGTAGTAAGACCCACATCTCAAAATTAAGTGGAAGCAAAGAAGTTAGGTGGGGGGCGGGATTCCCGTAAAAGACCGATTGGTGAGGGCTGATTAAAGTTTCACTTTATACGTGTAAGGTAAAACTAAATGTATAATACTACAGCATAGAACGAGATGTCAGAGAGGAAGAAAATATGATGCAGAAAGAAAAAATTTTGATTGTAGATGATGATATAGAGATAAGAAAAATCGTATCCATTTATTTAAAAAATGAAGGGTATGAAATTATAGATGCATCGGATGCTATAGAAGCTTTAGAAACTTTAAGAAATACAACAATTGATTTAATCATTTTAGATATTATGTTACCGAAAATGGATGGCATAGAGGCTTGTTTAAAAATAAGAGAACAGTATCAAATGCCTATAATTTTTTTGTCAGCTAAAGATGAGGATATAGATAAGATCCAGGGATTAATGAGTGGGGCAGAAGACTACATTACCAAACCGTTTAATCCACTTGAATTAATGGCAAGAATTAAATCTCAATTACGAAGATATCGTGTTTATCAAACAGAAGAAGTAAAACAATTTATTCATGAAATAGGCCATCTTAAGGTAGACGAGGAGACAAGACAAGTTTTCATTAGAAATGAAGAAGTAAGGTTAACTCCAAAGGAATTTGACATACTTTCTTTATTAGTGAGAAATAAAGGAAAGGTTTTTAGTGTAGAAAAAATATACGAGATGGTCTGGGAAGATTCATTTTATAAATCAGATAATACAGTCATGGTTCATATTACTAAAATACGGGAAAAAATTGAAGAAAACCCTCGTCAGCCTGTTTATTTAAAAACAGTATGGGGAGTTGGCTATAGAGTATGATCGATCGTACGAAATTAAGGGATAATATATTCTTTTCTACACGCTTAAATATAAAGCTTATTTTAATTTTTTTGCTCTGTTTCATCGTTGCGGTTGTTACTTTTTTTCTCATAGCAATGAAAAGTGCAAATCTACTTTCTTATAATCAACAGATTGAAAAAGAAGCCGAAATAAGGGAAATAGCGATAGGGATAACTAATGATATACAAAAGCGTAATTTGGAATCTGGGCATATAGAACAAGTTATACCGATGATTCAATCTATCCAAAAGAAGAATGAAAATTTAAGGTTTTTAGTATTAGATTATAAAGGCCATATTATCTATCGTTCACATAATTTTCAATTGCAGGATAATCTCCCACAGGAATTATTACAGGAGAAATTAAATGTTACACCAAACGTCAGAAATCCTTTGTTTGAGAAGTTCATATTGTTTGTTTCACCAGTTTCATTTCAAGATGGAATTGGATATGTAATGGTACAATCTCCAAATTCGAATAAAACAATCTCACCAACTCAATATAATCAAAATTTATTACTTGCTTTGGTGAGCAGTATATTAATTTTCATCCTTTTATTTTTGCTGTTTATGATCCCTATTACAAGATACATTAAAGAAATTGAACGAGGTATTCAAAAGATTGTAAAAAAAGATTGGAAACATTCCATACGTGTTAAAGGAAAAGATGAATTATCTTCTTTAGCTTATAATATTAATTGGATGGCTAGTCAATTAAGGGAGCGTTTTGAGAAAGAGAGAGCAATTGAGAAAGGTAAAAGTGAATTTATTACCAATATTTCTCATGATTTGCGTACCCCTTTAACGTCTATTATTGGATATTTAGCATTAGTAAATGAAAAACAATATCGAAATAAAGAAGAATTAGAAATGTATATTCAAAATACGTATAATTTAACATTAAAATTAAAAACTCTCATTAATGAATTGTTTGAATACACAAAATTATCTTTACCTGATGTTAAGTTGAGAAAAGAAAAAGTAGAATTGGGCAATTTGTTAGGTCAGCTAGTAGGAGAGTATATCCCGATTTTTGAAAAACAGCAATTAATTGTTAAACTAAATATCATTAATAAGGATATTTGGGTATGGGCAGATATAGAAAAACTGGTGCGTGTATTTGATAATTTACTATCTAATACTGAAAAATATAGTTTTTCAAATTCAACAGTAATAGTGGAACTAAAAAAAGAAGAAGATAAGGCATTTATTTGTATTACAAATAAAACAGATCATCTTGAAGCACAAGAATTAAGCAAGATGTTTGAGAAGTTTTATCGAGTTGATAAATCACGGTCGAGTCAAATACACGGATCCGGAATTGGTTTAGCAATTGTAAAGCGCACAATTGAATTGCATGAGGGTAAAGTATGGGCTGAAAGTCATGGAAATAGTCTTACGATACATGTAGAATTACAACTTTTAAAAAATGTTTAAAAACTATTTAAAAATTTTCATTATGTAACTAATATAAATGCTTAAATAAAGCATTTATAAACAATAGTAGGCTTCTTTTTGTAACCATTGCATGAATGCCATGCCCAAATGGGGAAATCTATAGTAAAGTCAATACCTTTCTGTTTCATGTGTCTTACAATGTATTTATATGCTGTGCAATCTTCTTTACTAACAAAAATAGGATTGGCTATAAGCTTACCTTCATTCAAAAGTGTATTTATAGCATTTTTGTTTTGAAAAGTCCATAGGATTGTTGAATCAATAAATGTATTTAAGTTTGACTGTTTATCAAATTGTTTTCCTATATTTTTCTCCAGTTTCTTTTTATTTTGCAGAATTAAGAATAAATATGACTAATCGGACAATAAGAAATACCTATGCTAGATACAATTGTAAATGCTTATTTAAAGTAACAGCAAGGAATAACCTTTGTATATAGAGTGTACAATACATGCAAAACAGGATTAAAGAAGATTTTAAATATAATATGAAATAGTACAAAATAAGAATTTGATATATCTTTTATATATAAACTATTAATTGAAGTTTGTAATTACACATTATAGTTAGTATACTAACTATATAATTAGTGTGCTAACTATATTGGAGGTTATATGAATAATTTAGGCTATTTATTACACAAGGTAAGTATAATGACGAAAACAGAATTATCAAATCAATTAAAAGAATATAAAATAACAGCTCAGCAATGGTCTGTGCTAAAGGATATATCTCTTTATCCAAATGGAACCACCCCGGCTATGATTGCTGAAAGGCTCTTAGCAGACCGTCCAACAGTAACCGGAATTATACAAAGATTATTGCAAAAAGAATGGATTCTTATAAAACATAATCCTAAAGATAAACGGTCACATTTAATATTTTTAACAGATGAAACTAAGACATTAATACAGGAGATAGAAAATGTAAGCGATGAAGTTATAAAAAATGCTACAGCTAGTATTCCTAAAGAGGAAGTAGAAAATACAGTTCGAGTTTTGCAAAGTATGATTCAAAATTTACAAAAAAATAAAGGGTGATTAAAATGATTTTAGTAACAGGTGCTACGGGGAATGTAGGAAAAGAGGTTGTAAAATGCCTAATAAAAAGAAATGCTACTTTCAAAGTCACAACGCGCAGTAGAGAAACTGAAGGAGTGTATTTTGATTTTGAAAACCCTTCATCTGTAAAGGCGGCTTTAACAGGTGTTACTAAAGTCTTTCTAATAAGACCACCACATCTAGCTGATGCAAAAAAGTATTTCCAGCCTGTTGTAGATGTCGCAAAAGAAATAGGTATAAAACACATTGTATTTTTATCTTTATTAGGTGTAGAAAAAAATCCGATAGTACCTCATGCTAAAATTGAAGCTATGATAAAGGCTTCTGGGATCCCTTACACATTCCTAAGACCGAGTTTTTTTATGCAAAATTTATTATCACAACATGGTGATGAATTAAGAAATGAAAAAATAATTGAAGTACCTGCTGGTAAAGGGGAAACAAGTTTTATAGATGTACGGGATATTGGAGAAGTTGCAGCTAAAATATTAACCGAAGAGGGACATGAATTTAAAGCTTATTCTTTAACGGGAAATGAGGCATTAACATATTATGAAGTTGCTGCTATTATTTCAAAAATAATAAATAAAGATATTACTTATACAAATCCAAGTATATTTAAATTTAGAAAAAGAATGATTCAAAAGGGACTTAACAGTGACTTTATTTGGGTTATGATTGGAATATATACAACTGCAAAATTAGGGTTAGCTAAAAAAGTCACATCAGATTTATCGAATTTACTAGATAGAAGTCCAATAACTATGGAAACGTTTGTTTACGATTACAAAGAATTATTAATATAATAATGCAAAAGTAAAAAAGAGGATTATTCACATAAAGAATCTATTATGTTTTAAGAGTAAGAGGGGATAGCCATGCAAAACAAAATTATCGTTATGTTTCAAAAAGATTTTCGTTTATATGATAACCCAGCTCTATTTGAGGCTGTTCAGTCCGGGGAGGTTCTTCCGGTATATGTACAAGATGAAACTTTTTCAATAGGAAGTGCGGCAAAGTGGTGGTTACGCCATGCTATAATGGATGTCCAAAAGCAACTTAAGGCATTGGGCTCTACTTTAATAATCCGCAAAGGAAATACACAGGAAGAAATACTTTCTCTCATAAAACAATTAGATATAACGGCTGTATATTGGAATAGTTGTTATGATCCAGACAGGTTAAAATCTAATCAAAAAATGAAAATGATATTAGAAGATAAAGGTATTATTTGTAAGGAATTTAATTCGCATTTATTATTAGAACCGTGGATTATAAAAAAGAAGGATAACACTGAATATAAGGTGTTTACGCCTTTTTACAATGCATTTCAAAAGCAGGTAATACCTAAACCTATTAGCAGAGTACAGAGTATAAAGTGGGGAAGTTCTTTACCAGCAAGCTTATCTGTCTCAGAATTACACTTGTTGCCGACTATACCGTGGACATCTCATATGGAAGCAATATGGGAGCCTACAGAGGAAGGGGCATACAAAACATTTAAGAAATTTTTCTCTAGTAAATTAGCCTCTTATAGTGAAGGAAGAGATTTTCCAAATCAAAATGCTCATTCAATGTTGGCGCCATATCTTTCATTTGGCCAAATATCAGTGAAGTTAATGTATCACTACTTAATAAATAAAAGTACCGAAAGACAATGTAGTTTTTTTGAAAAACAAGTGATTAGTTTTATACGCCAATTAATTTGGAGAGAGTTTTCTTATTATTTGCTATATCACTATCCGTTTACAGTATATAAACCTCTTAATAAAAACTTTGAACATTTTCCGTGGAATAAGGAAGAGGAGTTATTAAGAGTATGGCAGAAGGGTGAAACTGGTTATCCGTTTATTGATGCGGGAATGCGAGAACTATGGCAAACCGGTTTTATGCATAATCGGGCAAGAATGGCTGTAGCCTCTTTTCTTGTAAAGCATTTGTTAATTCCGTGGCAAGAAGGTGCAAAATGGTTTATGGATACACTACTAGATGCTGATATTGCAAATAATACAATGGGATGGCAATGGGTTGCTGGAAGTGGAGCAGATGCATCCCCGTACTTTCGTATTTTTAATCCTATCACACAAGGAGAAAAGTTTGATAAAAATGGAGAGTATATAAGAAGATGGGTACCAGAATTAAGAGATATCCCAAACAAATATATACATAAACCTTGGGAAGCACCTGAGCATATTTTACAAAAATCCAATATAAAACTTGGGAATACATATCCTTATCCGATTGTTGATCATAAGGCAGCACGAGAGAGAGCCCTTTGTGCATATAAAAATATAAAAGAATTTGTATGAAATAGGTTAAACAATATGTATTTAGAATTTTATCCATTATAAGGACATACTAATCATATAAAGTTTCTATAATCTTCTAGTAAAAAGGAGAATGTTTATGAAAAAATCTAGTATTATAGTATTTTTACTAACATATGGTTTGTTTTATGTTTCTAGTGTTTTATTCCCTATTGATCGTACTTGGTATGATGCGTTAGAAAAGCCGTCTTGGACACCTCCTGGTATGACAATCGGAATGATATGGGCTGTATTATTTGGACTTATTGCATTATCAGTAGCAATTATTTACAACAACTATGGATTTAAGCCAAAAACATTTTGGTTTTTATTCCTTTTAAATTATATATTCAATCAAGCGTTCAGCTATTTTCAATTTAGCCAAAAGAATTTGTTTTTAGCAACAATAGATTGTTTACTAGTCGCTATTACTACGTTGCTTCTCATAGCGGTTTCTTCCAATTTATCTAAAGTATCGACATGGTTGCTAATTCCATATTTTTTATGGACTGCATTTGCTACATATTTATCTTGGACCATTTATAGTATAAATTAAAGGCGTAAATAAAAACTTGAGCATAATAAAAATGCTCGAGTTTTTATGTGTGTTAATGATAATCCGAAATATGGAATATATACATCTTATGGAGGTCATCTTTGTGAAGAAATGGATAAAAATTACGCTGTACTCTTTACTAGCTATTTTAATTATAGGAAGTATTACTTTTTTAACTTGGTCTCAGTTTACTTATAAACCGACGCAAGAGGCTTTGTCGTTAGTAGATGATAAAAAAGATGAAGATAATATCGTTTTTGGAGCGAAAGATGCGAAAGTAGGGGTTATTTTTTATCAAGGAGCTAAAGTAGAAGCTGAGGCTTATAGTTACTTAGGAGAAGCTCTTGCAAAAGATGGGCACTTTGTAGTAATGCCTAAGTTACCATTAAACTTAGCGATATTTGGAATAAATGAGGTAGATAGTGTAATTGAAAAGTATCCTGAAGTTCAAAAATGGTATGTTGCGGGGCATTCAATGGGCGGAGCTATGATTTCTAAGTATGCCTCTCAGCATGAAGACAAGGTAGACGGGATTATTTTCTTAGGTTCGTATCCTGCAGATGACTTTTCTACAAAATCGATTCCGATGTTATCAATTTATGGGGAAGTAGATGCTTTAGCAACTGTAGAAAAAATAGAGAACAATAAAAAGTTAATGTCGAAAAATACAACTATGCACATGATAAAAGGGGGAAACCATGCTCATTTTGGCATGTATGGTGAGCAAAAAGGTGATAATGCGAGTTTAATTACGGCAAAAGCACAACGAGATGAAACAGTAAAAGTAATTGAACAATGGTTATTGGAACAATGATAACGAATTTAATAAATCTACCGAAAGAATTATCCAAACGGTAGATGGGAGAGAGAATAAAGAGCCAAATCGTATGAATTGGCTCTTTTATTTATTTGCTATCTCCAATTGTCCCCTTATTTTCTCAGGAATATCCTCTTTAGAAATAATATCGTAAGAATACACATATTTTCCTTTCACATGAATTTTTAAGTAAGTTTTTCTTATAAAATCATTAGGCGTGTTCGTTCCAACTGTATATTCTTTTTCATTACTTAATTCGTCAACAGCTTTTAGTGAGTACATAGCTTTGCCTTTATGATGATAATCTGGAACACCATATCCTTTCGCAACGGCATATACATTTTTTTCTTCAGCAATCGGATTAAATCTGTCTAAATCTCCGCGTAATATAAAAGGTAGTAAGTATATAGGGAGGCCTATTCCTAGTATGCAAATTACAAATTTCTTCATGATCGTTTCTCCTTTTGTCTATTTACATTTTTGAGTATAGAAAAAAGTTCTTATGAATATAGAGGGAAATTCTTTAAGTTTTTCTTAATAAAGTTTAACTTTGTGAAAAAAACTAATTTGAGCATTAAGTTTACGAAATGAATAGCCAAATAACCTGTTTTCTTTATTTTTTGATGGTAGGTTATTAGGTTTTATATTGGTATGAGTGAATTAAGAAATAAGTGAGATTTAGGAAATAGAATGAATTTATCTTACAGTAATAAGAGAATTACCTAAATAAATGATAGTGAGAACAATTAAAGAAAGCATCTAGTGGGGTGCTTTTTTCTTTTGAAACAGAGAATCTCATGGGTAGGTTACATGTAATTTCGTGCTGTGCTTCTAGGTCATTGGAAAATCCAACAATAAAAAAAGAGGGGGAAGGCGTTTTTTATTGAAGTTTGTTAATGATAGATTTTTAACTTGAGAGGGGGATCGTAAAATAGATTATTAATCTCTTTGGTAATTTTTATTTTCCTTATAGTTGGCATATTGTATTAGAAATTTTAAATTTTGAAGGGAGAATCAATAAGTATGGGTAAGAAAAGAAGAATAAGTAATAAGTTATTACTTATCAGTGCAATTTTTACAATAGCAATTCCCTCAGTCTCATATGCGGAGGAAGTAATTTCACCTGAAAAGTTTACGAGTTCTTCAAGTTTGTATAAGGCACGGAATACGGAAATTTTGAAAACAAATTTATATCCTAATACATATAATAATCCATTTAACCACCAATTTATTTCAAAATTAAAGGAAGTAAACACAAATATAAAAAAAATAGACAATAGTGATGATGAAAATCCTGTTATATCTACTACTCTTTCATTTATTCGCCATATGAATAGTGAAGATTATAAATCTGCATTTGATTTAACCTCAAGGTCATTACAGAAAATAATATCCGAAGAATGGTTGAAGAGCTATTGGGAGGGACTGCCAGTTCAATTACAAGCAGGTTCTTTTATAGAAATTGGAGAGGTTACACAAAAAGAGACAAATCCTGTTCATACAAATGTGGAGATTCAATTAGTTTTTGAAAAAATGACTGTACCTTTACTAATTAAACTAGATCCATCTGGAAAAATAGACGATTTTCAACTAAGCATGTCGTTTAGTCCTGTTGCTGAGCGTCCATCATATAGTAAGCCTGAATCATTTGTTGATAAAGAAGTAGTAGTTGGAAGTGGTGCATTTCCATTACCAGGAACATTGTCGGTTCCAAAAGGAAATGGTCCTTTTCCAGCGGTTATTCTTGTTCAAGGATCAGGAGCAACTGATCAGGATGAAACAGCGTTTGCTTTAAAACCATTTCGCGATTTAGCTGAAGGTCTTGCATCGAAGGGAATTGCTGTCCTTCGCTATAATAAACGAACGTATGAACATGGGCTGAAAACACAATTCAGTCCCTTCTATACAGTTGATAAAGAGACAACAGATGATGCTCTTCTTGTAACTCAATTTCTTAAAAATGAGCCTCTAATAAATAAGAATCAAATATATATTCTTGGTCATAGTCAAGGTGGAATGATGCTTCCGAAAATGATTGAAAAAGACCAAAATCAAAATATTGCTGGGGCAATTGTAATGGGTGGACCAGCTCGTACGATTCAAGACGTTGTTTTAGATCAATTTGAGTATCTTTTTTCTATTGGAGCAATGAACCAGGAGCAATATAAATTCTACAAATCGCAATTTGAATTATTAAATGATCCAAATTTCTCTGGTCAGAATCCTCCAAAAGATTTTTACTTAGGATCAGCAGTATTTTGGGATTCTATTCGGAAAACTAAAGCAGCAGAAATATCAAAAGAACAAAAGACACCACTTCTTATTATTCAAGGAGAAAGAGACTATCAAGTTCAATCAAAAATCGAAATTCCTCTTTGGAAAGAACAATTAAAAGAACGAAATAACGTTGATTATCGACTATATCCAAAGTTAAATCATTTCTTTACAGAGGGCGATGGGGAAATAAGTAAACCGGATGAATATTATAGTCCTGCTAATATTCCTGAGTATGTTATAAATGATATTGCTGCTTGGGTGCAAGGCAGATCGCAATTAAATTAGCAACCATATGTTTTAATAAAGACTTTCTTTCTGTAATCAAAATAGAAATATTTTTATTAGGTTATATGTTTTTTTTAGCACTCTTTGAAAAGGAGTGCTTTTTTATTTTTCTATGATTTCTATAAAATAATGGACTTGTCTTCCAAATAAAGCGTTATTTGTAACGCTGTTATCAAAGCAAAGTGCTCGTGACATTTCCTTGATATTCAAAAACATTAATAACCTATTATGTGAAGTTTTTTGAAAATTTAGGTTTAACATCTTTAAAATAGGTGTATTACATATTACATAACAACTAAATAAGAAAATAAAAAATCTAAGGGAGGAAAAATACGATGCATAAGAATGAAAGAAAACCGGTGGTTTATGAATATCAAAATGAACAGGAAGTAGTTATGAAAGTAAAAGAGCTAGAATTGAAAGGGATTCACCAAGATGACATTTACGTCTTAACACATGAAAAACATATAACAAAAAAGATTGCGGATGATACAAACACAAATACGATTGGAGTAAAAGAACAAGGGTTGGGCACAAGTATTATCAACTTTTTCTCCAAAAAAGGGGACGAGCTCCGAAATCAAATGGAGGAAATGGGGTTGTCGAAGGAGGAAGCTAACTTATATGAAGAAAAACTAGATCAAGGGAGAATTTTACTTCTAGTAACAGATGAAACACTAACGGCGAGTGATAGGCAGCCGCAAAACTATCATTCTCTCTAATAGATTGCAATATCTGATAAATAGATAAGTTAATTATTTTAGGTTGTAGCATGGAAGAAAATAAAAGTAGAGAAGGGTGAGAAAAATGAAACATACAATATTTAAATATGCTGTGATTGGGATTACGACCGGAGTCATAGTATCTCTGTTAAAAAAAGAAAATCGGAAAGCTATACAAACAAAAGGAAAAAGCGTAAAAGACAAACTACAAGAAGGAAACATAAAGGAAACATTAGAGAAGGTAACCGAGACAAGTAAACAATTCTCTGTAACTGCAGCTAATGTTGCAAAACAAACATTACCACAACTGCTTACAGCCACACCGGTTGTCATTTCTACTATTAAAGATTTAACAGAAAACGAAAATAACAAAAAGAAAAAAGATGAAAAGGATAATGAAATAAAACAAAATAGTAAGAACCTAGACGGAGAAAAAACGGAAAATGAAAAGAAATATGTGAAAGAAGGGAAAGAAGAGAGTGCTTAGATTTAATTCTAAAAAGAGAAAGTGAGGAAAAAAGTATGAAATCTCTGTATGCAATTGATGTAGGAATTGGTTTTACTAAGCGGGCATATCGACAGGATGTAGATTCTGAGGTGACGATTAAGAGTGAAGCTGCCACACTAGCTCCTGTACCTAATCATGCTGAAAGTGAAGATTTAACAAAGGTAAGTTTTATAGACTTAGACTTTGCATACTACATGGGAAATGAAGCACATCAATCTGACGCTTCATTTCTTCCTCCATTTGACGAAGAAATAGAAAATTATTATGAAAGCGAAGAGTTTAAACAACAAATATTTGGTTGCATTGCAAAGGATTATAAAGAAAATGTCGTGTTACCTTTAGTTGTTACCGGGCTTCCAGTCACTTGTTTTGGTAGTCAGCATGAGCAATTACAACGTGCACTAAAAAAAGAAACTTCCGTACAAATTGATGGGAAATTTATTAATATTACGGTTGAAAATGCTTTGATTCTTCAGCAACCGATCGCTTTACATGCCTATTTCTTAAAAGAGGGAATCATTCAGGAACAAGATCGCATCTTAATTATTGATGGTGGATTTCGTACATTAGAAATGACAGATATGAAACAGAATGTCATTTTAAATCATTATGAGACGGAACTAGGATGTAGCAAGCCTTTGAAAAATATTAAGAATATCCTGCAGAATCATGCGGATGAAAGTAATCAATTGCATATTAATGACATGCCAAAAATATTAGAAAAAGGATATGGAGATAAAGAAGAAAATTATGAGACAAGTCAGGTGGATATTTTAATTCAAAAAGAGTTGGATACACATTTCCAAGACATCATGCGTGTATTACAAGAACAATTTAAGTTAGACCAGTATGATACTATTATTTGGACAGGAGGAATAGTAGATCTCCACAAAAAACAAATTGAAAAAATGCAAGGTGAAATTGTTTCTTTCCGTATGGTAGACGCTTCAAAAGAGGCCGCGCTTCATGGATACTATATTATTGGAAGTCAAGTATTTGAGGACATCACCAATCAATCTGCATATAAATCCAAATTATAATGACGACCGAAATGGAGTTCGTTGAATAGACGTGCCAAATTGTGTGGCTTCTTTTCCAAATATAAATAAGAAAAGATAAAAAGTGCTTGTATAGAGGAAATGTTTAAAATTGAGAATAAAAATAACTAATATATAGGGGGTCTTCCTTTTTAAAGAATAAGACCTCCTATGCATTTATTTTGTAATTTAGATGATTTAAAAACTTTTCCTCCAAGATATGGATACCTACATACAAATTTCATATTACGGATATGATTCAATCAAACATAAAACTATTTAGAAAGGAAGAATAATATGGAATGCATAAAAATGACGAAATGGAGTTGGTATCATGTGAAAACTAGTGAGCTTGAAGAAATTTCTTCTATAATCCCCCGTGATGTAACATCTTATTTCCCTCAATTTGTAAAGAAAATAAGTTCTCCTTGTGAAAATGGATTATATGTTTATACGTTATCACCAAGTCAAACTTGTGTATATGGTTCGTTTTTATATGATCAAGATAAAAAGGACGCCAAAATTCAAAAATTTCTTCATTATTTCGTAGCTCATGGGATACTGATAACGGTCCAAGAAAAAGAGGAAGAAGATTTTCAAGAATTAATACATAATTTCCCTATAGGTATAAAAAATTGTAATAGTTCCGCTGAAGGACTATGTGCCATCTTATCGATATTTATATCTCACTATTTACGAAAGGTTGACTATTTTGAAAACAATTTCAGAAATGTGTTATGGGATTTTTATCATCATAATAACATAGCAGTTTTAGAAAGGATTTATCATATTCGTCATGAATTATTTATGAACACACATGTGTTTCGCTTAATACAAGAAGTGTTACAAGGCCTAAAAGAAGCTTGGTTAGAAAAACTAATAAACACCCTTTGTTATAAACAAACACACGTAAAATTAGAGCGTGGATTACAACTTGTTAAAGAGTACCAAGAAGAATTAGACACGATGATTCATTTACAAGAAGTTGTTTCTTCTCATCGTGGGAATGAAATTATGAAAGCTCTTACTGTATTAACTGCTGTGAGTACGCCTTTGACAGCCTTAGGAGCATTATGGGGTATGAATTTTAAATACATGCCTGAACTAGAATGGAAATATAGCTATTTAATCGCTCTCTTATTTATTATTTTCACAACAGCGGGTATGTATATGTATATGCGATTCAAAGGGTGGACAGGTGATTTATTACGAGTAAAGAAAAAGAAGTCTTTTTTTAAATCTAATTGATCCTGTTTATAAAAAATATGATAGACATATAGTTAATAATATTTATTAATTGGGGTAGTGCCATATCCCTATCAAGTTAAAGTTTTGATGTCCCCGCAATGATAAAAATAAACTTGGTTTCCATAAAAAACATAATATTTTCATTTAAAGGCTATGAGGTGAAATGTCATCATCTTCATCACGTTTGACCTTCAAGAAATAAAAAGTTAAACTATTCTTGTACTCGAAGTACTATTATAGTACTGGAGAGATAATAACTTTACTATTTTGGTATGAGGTGAATAAATGATGAAAGATCGGATTGCCAAAACTGCTATTGCGCTTTTTCATGTAAGGGGAATAAAATTCACAATGAGTGATTTAGCTCGTGATCTAGGTGTAAGCAAAAGTACGCTTTACGAGCATTTTCCATCTAAGGACGAGCTTATTGGTTATGTAGTTGAGCAAATAAATGAAGAAGCCCAAATACGTTTTCGGGAAATTATCGATAATTCGAATTTGACCATACCGGAAAAATTAAAAGGGATTCTTTTAATTGTGCCTAAGGATTTTCAGCACAGCTTCGTACGTTTACTGATTGAACTGCGACGTTACCATCCAGAGCAGTGGGCAAAAATAGAACAAGGCATAAATGAAGAATGGGAGGTAATTACTGGGCTAGTTGAAGAGGGCATCAATACCGGTGTTTTACGTTCAATGGACATTCCAGTGCTAATCCAAACACTCAAAACATTAATGAAATCAATTTTTGAACAGGGGAGTATAGCCTCTAACCAAATTACTCTACAAGAGTCACTTGCAATGATGACCGATATCATATTGCATGGAATCACAAGTAAGGATTAAATAGTACTTCTACATAAAAAATGAGTAGGGTCACAATAACCATACAGGTTAACGTAGCCCCGCTCATTTTTTATTTTTATCCCGCTTTAATGGGCAGTAAGATTCCTACCTCAAAATTCAGTGAAAGCAAAGAATTTAGGTGGGAGATCAACTGCCCATAAAAGTCCGATTGGTGAGGGCTGATAATCAGTGGGGGATGAAGAAAACACCACTGATTAAAGTTTCACTTTATGTCGATTTTACTTAAGGGTAATTATACTTTACAGTCTGGAAGATTTCGGTATAATATAAAATGAGTACCGAAAATAATTTTTTGGTACTAAAGGTACAAATTAAGGTAATCAGAGATGGAAACGAAAAGTTTGTAATTTTAAATTGTTTTTTCAATTTGGCTGGGATGTCCTTGAAGATAAAATACGGGTATAGGAGGAATGTAAATGGATTTTTTTGAGACTGTTATAATCATTGTGAATTTTAGTATTCTAGGCTGTATATTGTTTTTTAGTGAGAAAATAAAACAATGGTCTGTCTTTATTCTAACAGTTGCCTTTTGTGTGGTTGTTGTGCAGCTTATCGTAGAAGGGTATCGCTGGCAGATGATTCCTGCTTATTTGTCCCCATTTATTTTAACAAGCTGCTATCTATTTGCTGAATCAAAAAAGAACGTTAAAAGTTGTGGGGCATTCACAGTCAAGACATCGCTACTGGTCATTTATTTGACTATTGCGGTCATGCTTCCTTCCCTCATGCCGGTAGTTTTATTTGAAAAAACGAGCGGTCCCTTCAAGGTTGGTACTACACTTTATCATTGGATTGATTATAATCGAGAAGAACCTTATATGAAAGATTTGAACGGCCGGCGCGAGCTGATGGTTCAGGTTTGGTATCCTGCAAAAGAAAAAGGAGAGATGAATCGCGCACCTTATATCCATAACTCGGATGAGATTGCCAAGGGGTTGGAAAAATCATTGTCTATTCCAGCATTCGCGTTTCATCATCTAGGCTTGATGAAGTCGAATGCATTCATGGAAGCTCAATTGTCAGATTCAGAGGAACGTTATCCGGTCCTACTCTTTTCCCATGGTTTAAGCGGTTTTCGCAATCAAAACACGTTTGAGGTGGAGGAGTTGGCCAGCCAAGGTTACATCGTCGTAGGAATTGATCATACCTATGATGCTGCAGCTACCGTCTTTCCAGATGGCAGAACCGCTTTTGTACAGTCGATCAATTTAACTGATTTTGCCGAACGAGATCGCCATATCAAATTATGGAAGGAAGATGTTGTTTTTGTACTTAATCAAATAGAGAAGCTTAACCAAAGCGATAAAGATAATCGCTTTACAGGAAGAATGGATACATCCCGAATTGGAATGTTTGGACATTCTTATGGTGGAGCTACAGCTGCGCAAGTGTTAGTGGAAGACTCCCGTGTCAAAGCAGCCATCAATATGGATGGTACATTATATGGGGAAAATGTTCCGAAATCTAGAGTTGGAAAACCGTTTTTGATTATGAATGCAGAGACTAGTGATGATTCCACGGAAGATTTTTTAGAGGGAAAAGTTCGTAGTGACCATGCACTTGCAGGTGGTGGCATGTCAATGGTTATTCCCCATACCAATCATACGAGTTTCACTGATTTTCATTTGTTCTCTCCTTTGTTACGAAGCTTAGATGAAGATCCAAGATACGTTCACCGTATTATAAACGAATTCAGTCTCGCTTTTTTTGATCGATATGTGAAACAGGTAGACGATAGCTCTGCGCTTGAAAAATTGGACTCCAAATACCCAGAAGTGAAATTTAAAGTGAATTGATGACAATGTCTTTTAATATATTTGCTAACAGTTGGGTATATATTTTAATCATCAAGAAAGATTGCCCTCTGTAGCATACAGAGGTCAATCTTTTTTAAATTAATATAAAGGAGTTTTTTTATGTTTAATAGATTGAAGTATTTTCTTTTATCCGAGAAAGAAATAGTTGAAACTGTGAAGAATTACAAGGAGGAAAAAATACATGTTTTCATAATAAAAGATTTTTTAGGGGAGTTAATCTTAATAAGAACTCTTATATTTTTAATGTTTGTTCCAATATCAACTTTTATTTTTTCAGTTGTAATTTTTGGAGCTGTTTTCTTTTTATCCGGTATTAAGATTACCATTTGGGGCATTGCTATAATGTTATTGGTTCCAATAACATTACTTTTCTATATGAATATAACTAATACATCAATTATTATTACTGATTTAGTGAAGAAATTTTTATTAACCATAAAATATCTAAATCCATTTTACTCAATATTAAATAAACCTTGGTTATTTATTTTTGAATTATTATTTGGTTTTTTATATGTCTTCGTGCTATCTTTGTTTTCTATTTGGATAGTATTACATTCATTAGAAATAGGTTTCTCTGAATTTAGTTCAGAGGACAATCGAAGTTTCCAATTTTCAATTATTATTTTGCATACAGCAATTTATTTGTTTATAAGAGTTCATGGCCAGCCTTGTAAGACAACTAAGCAAAAAATTAAAAAACTGAAAATGAAATTTTATTTATGGTTTTGTTCTATGATTGCAAGTATTGTATATATATTTGAATCACTCTTTAATTATATGAATGGAATTCAAGCAATTTATTTTATATTTGTTTTAATGATTGCTTTAGAAAGAACAGTGACACATTATAAGAAATTTATAGATTTTTTAGAATCTGAAAATTTGTATGAAAAATAATTTTAGAGAGAAAAGTCATTTGAAATATAAAAAGTTATACCTACTAAGTACTGAACGAGTAAAAAAACGTTATTCTTTCTCTAGAATCCTAGGAAAGGATAGCGTTTTTTATGTCTATTTTTGTATCTGATGAACTACAACTATTTGCTCAAGAAATTCAATGTTATTTATCCCCGAACATCTTAAGAAATCTTGCCAGAGAGTCTGGTTTCGTGCAACGAACCTGTAAATTCCAAACAAAAAGTTTACTCAATTTATGAGTATGTATGGAAAAAGAAAGAGATTCAATAATGCTTTGTTTAATATTAATTTATACAGAAATTCATATTAAACAATATGTAATAATACATTTTATGATAATTTATTAAAATGAAATGTTATATTTTTGGGTGGAATATATAAATGGAGGAAATGTTATGAACAAGAATTTAAAATTTACTCAAATGATGATCGGTATTAGTACGATGGCATTATCATTTGGAAGTATTCAAACACAGGTATCCGCAGAAGAAAAAGCACCCTATAATACGTTACAGATGAAACCGATTGGGACAGAAACTTTAAAAGATGAAATTGCACATGCTACAAAAGCGGATGGAACTTTAACTTTTGAAGAGCGTTTAAAAGTAGGTGATTTTTCACAAAGGCCAACTTCGGTTATGAAACATAATGACAGGCAATTAAAGCAAAGCTATACTCTGGCAGAACTGAATAAAATGCCTGATAGTCAATTCATTGATACGCTATCAAGAGTTTCATGGAATCAAATTACAGACTTATTTCAATTCAATCAAGATACGAAAGCTTTTTATCAAAATAGAGAACGTATGAACGTTATCATTAATGAATTAGGACGACGAGGGAAATCTTTTACGAAAGAGGACTCAATGGGAATTGAAACTTTTGTTGAGATATTACGTTCTGCTTTTTATGTGGGATATTTTAATAATGAAGTAGGTTACTTAAATGAGAGAAGCTTCCATGACAAATGTTTACCAGCATTAAAAGCTATTGCAAAAAATCCAAACTTTACATTAGGTACAGCTGAGCAAGATAGAGTAGTAGTTGCGTATGGGAAATTAATTAGTAATGCTTCTAGTGATGCTGAAACAGTACAGTATGCAGCAAATATTTTAAAACAGTTTAATGATAACCTTTCTATGTATGCTAATGATTATATGAAAGAACAAGCTGTATATGAAATCGTAAAAGGTATTGATTATGATATACAATCTTATTTGCAGGAAACGAATAAAAAGCCTAATGCAACAATGTGGTATGGAAAGATAGATAACTTTATAAATGAGGTTAGTAGAATTGCTCTCATACGGAATTTAACAACTGACAATAGTTGGCTAATTAATAATGGGATTTATTATGCAGGACGTTTAGGGAAATTTCATAGCAATCCAAACAAAGGATTGGAAGTTATTACACAAGCGATGAATATGTATCCTCGCCTAAGTGGACCTTATTTTATAGCGGTAGAGCAAATCAAAACAAACTACGGTGGAAAAGATTATGATGGAAATACAGTAGATTTACAGAAAATACGTGAAGAAGGGAAGTTACAATACTTACCTAAAACATATACATTTGATGATGGATCTATTGTTTTTAAGACAGGCGATAAAGTAACAGAAGAGAAAATTAAAAGGTTATATTGGGCAGCCAAAGAAGTAAAGGCACAATATCACCGTGTAATTGGAAATGATAAAGCACTAGAACCAGGTAACGCAGATGATGTGCTGACAATTGTAATTTATAATAATCCAGATGATTATCAATTAAATAGACAATTATATGGATATGAAACGAACAACGGCGGTATTTATATTGAAGAGAAGGGTACTTTCTTTACATATGAGCGTACACCAAAACAGAGTATTTATAGTCTAGAAGAGTTATTCCGTCACGAATTCACTCATTATTTACAAGGAAGATACGAGGTTCCTGGTTTATTTGGGAGTGGAGAACTATATCAAAATGAACGCTTAACTTGGTTCCAAGAAGGGAATGCAGAATTCTTTGCAGGATCTACACGTACAAATAATGTTGTTCCACGTAAAAGTATTATAAGTGGCTTATCATCTGATCCGGCAAGCCGTTATACTGCAAAGCAAACTTTGTTCGCAAAATATGGATCATGGGATTTTTATAATTATTCCTTTGCACTACAGTCTTATCTATATAATCACCACTTTGAAACCTTTGATAAGATTCAGGATTTAATCCGTGCAAACGATGTGAAAAATTATGACGCGTATCGTGAAGCATTAAGTAAAGATGCACAGCTGAATACAGAATATCAAACGTATATGCAGCAGTTGATTGATAATCAAGATAAATACAATGTACCACAAGTAACAAATGATTACTTAATACAACATGCACCTAAGCCGTTAGCTGAAGTGAAGAAAGAAATTGTCGATGTAACTAATATAAAAGATGCAAAAATCACAAAACATGAGTCTCAATTTTTTAACACATTTACTGTAGAAGGCAAGTACATAGGTAGTACATCAAAAGGTGAGTCTGAAGACTGGAAAACAATGAGTAAACAAGTCAATCAAACCTTGGAGCAGTTGTCTCAAACAGGATGGAGCGGCTATAAAACAGTTACAGCCTATTTTGTTAACTATCGTGTGAATGCAGCCAATCAATTTGAATATGATATTGTTTTCCATGGTGTTGCAACAGAGGAAAAAGAAAAAACAACGACTATAGTAAATATGAATGGACCATATAGCGGGATAGTAAATGAAGGAATTCAATTCCATAGTGATGGTACAGAAAGTGAAAATGGAAAAATTATTTCTTATCTATGGAACTTTGGAGATGGTACAACAAGTACTGAAGCCAACCCTACCCATGTATATGGGGAAAAAGGAACATATACTGTGGAACTAACTGTGAAAGATAGTAGAGGAAAAGAAAGTAAAGAACAAACAAAAGTTACTGTAAAACAAGATCCGCAAACAGGTGGATCCCTTGAAGAGGAAAAGGTACTCCCATTTAATAAGCTTGTAAAAGGAAATCTGATTGCTCCTGATCAAACAGATGTTTATACGTTTGATGTTACAGTTCCAAAAGAAGTAGATATTTCTGTGGTAAATGAACAAAACATTGGGATGACATGGGTACTTTATCATGAATCAGACATGCAAAATTACGTAGTTTGTGGTGAAGATGAAGGAAATGCTATAAAGGGAAAATTCGTAGCGAAACCAGGGAAATATTATTTGAATGTGTATAAATTTGATGATAACACTGGTGAATATTCATTATTAATAAAATAAATTTATTTTCCATATGTATATAACGGTTGTTTTTTAGGAGGAGTCTGTCACGATAGGCTTCTCCTAATTTTTACTCTAAAATAAGTTAATAAATTAGGTAATTATCTCTAAAAATAAATCATTATAAACCTAAAATATTCAATTAAAAAATAGAAGAGAGGGAGCTTGCGTCTTAATAAAACTAATATTAGGAGTTATGTCACATTTCGATTAAATAAAATATCGTAAAATCCTCAGAATAAATTTTTTTGCATGTTCATTCATTTAGGGTAATTCTCAACTCTTAAGCAGATGTATGTGGGGGACCGATTCATATACATCTGCTTAAATAATTAGATATTTTATTTATTAAGTTAAGCGAAATTTTATTCGTATAGGAGGAAGGCGCATTTAATTCTTTTTTCGAATGTTATTCATGTTAATCGTATTCCATCGAATGCGCTTGTTACCAAGTGATGTACATAGGAATCATCCAACTTATCACCGGTTACTAGCAACCGATAAAAAATTGGTCCGTAAATGAGATCGATGGATAATTCAATATCAAGGTTTTCTTTCAATTCTCCTCTTTGAATTCCCTTCTCTAGAAGTTGCTTTGCTTGCAGTCGACGGGGCGGAAACATCGAGTACGATATTCTTCTGCCAGTTTTAAGTCAACGTTTGATTTTCTCTTTGCAACCAGAAGTTCGTAGTCGCTTAAATGGATTATTCATGTCTATTTTCTTTTTGGGTGGTGCTGTTGGATCCTTTGTCGGAGGATGGGCATACGCTTGAGGTGGATGGAGTGTAGCATTGTGGATCGGAATCGCTTGAATGCGTATTCATTGATATGTCTGAGTTTTATAGATTATTTGCGGTTATTTTGAAGTTTTTACATCACAACCAGATTTTTTGTCTCTATCGCTAAAAGAGGGCAAAACTCACCATATAAAATGTGTCCGAATTCCATTTAGACTATGAAAAAAGAGAGCTTGCGCTAGACAACAAGCCCTCTAAAAAATAACGTAATTGAGATATCTATATATTAACAGTTATTTTCTAACAATTCCATATGTCTTATGTTGAGAAATAAATTATAAGTGGCTTGATAAAGCTAAAATGAATGATTGACATAATATTTAGACGATAATATAATAAATCTCGAATTCAAGATAATTTGTAAAGGATTGGTAATTGTGAGCGTGATTAACGATGAGAGCTTATCTTTAAAGTTAATTGTTATATTATCAAGGGAATTACAGCCAATCACTAAACTTATTGAAAAGGATCTAAAAATTTATGGACTTAATGCAACTGAATTTGCAGTGCTTGAGCTACTATACAGTAAAGCTAATCAGCCTATAAAAAAATTGGGGACAAAATATTACTTGTAAGTTTTTGTATCACGTATGCATCAATTATTTCAGAAGGTATTGAATTGGTGACACTAATTTTTCCACAGCATAGAGAGGGGATTCGGCAAATATTTGGTAGTTTGGACTATATTGAGAAAAAATGATAAGTAAACAGTTGAAAAAGTTAGGATATTACGCACAGAAAGTGTAAGTTTTTAGATGTTATTTCTGTTTAGTAATATCCTAATTAAATATAAATTAAATAAATAGGAGGGAAAATTAATAAATAGTAGTAAATGTATTGTAGTACAAAATAAAGAAATTATGTAATTGCAATTAATATAGTAGGAAATAAAGTTGTTATGTTAACGTATACATATCGTCCTTTAAATTATAAATCTTTCATAAAGCGGAGAGTGGGTATCAAGAATGGAATTACGTCATTTAGAGTATTTTATTCAAGTTTGTAATAATAATAGTTTTACTAAAGCTGCGGAAGTTCTAGGTATTTCACAGCCGACTTTAAGTCAACAAATCCGTGTGTTAGAAGGTGAACTTGATACACCCTTGTTTCATCGAGTTGGAAGAGGTATCAAAATGACAGAAGCGGGTAAGCTGCTATTTGATAAAGGAAAATTTATCATGCAACAATTTGATGACGTTTATAATGAAATTTTTGAATTAAAGGGTGTAAAAAGAGGTGTGATTACTATAGGAGGTCTATTAGAGGACCTTACTTATTTAACACCTTATATTATGAAGTTTCAACAACATTATCCCAACATCGTAGTGAAAATTGTAGAATCCGAAGTTGCCGTAAATCAAATCGTTGACAAAAATATTGATTTTGGGATTACACGTAGTGCTCAAATTCCAGACACATTAACAAACACCCTTTTGTATAGTGAAGAGCTCGTCCTTGTCATTCCAAAAAATCATCCTTTGAATGAAAAATCATTTGTTTCTTTTCGAGAATTAGTAGGGCTGAGTAGAATAATGGTTTCATGTAGTTGTCGTGAATCTATTAAAATATATTGTGAGAGTTTAGGGTTATCTTTATCTGAAGCAAATATAGAAACAAAATCTTCTATTTCTCTATTGAGCCTTGTATACAATGGACATGGGGTTGCCATAATACCTCGTTCACTGGTTAACTTTGTTAATAATGATACTTTGAGCATAGTTCGTATTACTGATCCAACACCAAGTCAAGATATTAATCTTATTCACTTTGATGATAAATTTTTAAGTTTTGCTGCACGCATCTTTATGCAGAAGTTAAATGATTCGCAAAAAGTATCAGTGTAATAGAAATAATAATGATTCTAGTGTAAAATTTGAAAAAATCTATAAATCTTAAGATAAAGCAAATATTAAAGTCAAAGGGCAGTGGCTTTATATGTGTGGTGTGATCGATTTTTGACTTTTACTTAAGGGAAAGGGGTAGGCTTTGCACGGAGAGAAGGATGTAAAAATCAAATCAAGTTTAAGCTATCAACTCTTTTGTCCTATTAAATAGTAATAGATTCCAATAGAGATATACAATGCTATTTCGAATCTACATATCCTTATTGCAGAAAGAAAACCACCGGCATTATACCGGTGGTTTTAGCTTAGAAAGCAAAGCAAGTACAACCAATACCCCATGTAGTTCCATCTTTTCCTATTACGGTATGAGTGTGTTGATGGAGAGGGTTACTGCAACTATGTAACTTGTTATCATGGGCATCGTGAGAAAGTATAGTGTTGGCTAGGTTAGCACCGCCATAACCATAAACTCCCGTCGGTGACCAGTCAGGTGATGCTGGCGGCAATTCAGGTGATAAATTTTTAAATTCATCATTTCCATACACAACCTGTCCGCCCATAATTGTGAGTAATGATTCAAGGTTTTTGATTTCTTCTTCTGGCACAGTAAAGTAGTCAGCAGACAATACAGCAAGATCAGCAAACTGACCTACTGCAAGGGTTCCTTTTTTACCTTCATCACCAGAGAACCACGCACTTCCTTTTGAATATAATTCCAGGGCTACTTTTCTATCCAGTTTATTTTTTTCATCGTATATCGAAAGTCCACCAATGGTTTTTCCGGCAACCATCCAATAAAGAGCGACCCAAGGGTTATAGCTGGAAACTCTAGTTGCATCACTACCGGCGCCAACAGGTATACCAAGGTCTAACATACGATAAATCGGAGGAGTACGCTTTGCAGCTTCCTTTCCGTATAAATCAACAAAGTATTCACCTTGAAAAGCCATGCGGTCTTGGATGGCAATACCGCCATTTAAAGCCTTAACACGTTCCATGCTACGATCTGAGATTGTTTCTGCATGATCAAACCACCATCGTAGACCATTAAAAGGAATTTCACTGTTAACTTCCTCGAATACATTTAAGAAACGTGTGATTGACTCATCGTAAGTTGCATGTAAACGGAAGGGCCAACGGTTTTCCACCAATAGAGAAATTACTTTCTTTAAGTCAGCTTCCATCATCGTAGCTAGTTCAGGCCGTGGCATTTGAAATTTTTCAAAATCGGCTGCTGAGAATACTAACATCTCTCCGGCACCATTCATTTTATACTTATCAGTTCCTTGACCTGGAGAAACAATTTTTGCCCATGAAGCAAAGTCTTCATATTCATGATTTGGATTTTGCGTAAATAGATTATAAGCAATACGCAAAGTTAATTGTTCCTTCTCGGCTAAATGTTCAACAACTTTGTAATCATCAGGATAATTTTGGAATCCACCACCTGCGTCAATAGCACTTGTAATACCTAATCTATTTAATTCGCGCATAAAATGGCGAGTTGAATTAATCTGGTCGTCAAAATTAAGTGCTGGTGCTTTACCCAAACTTGAATAAAGAATAGAAGCGTTAGGATTCGCAATTAAAAGGCCCGTTGGATTACCTCGTTTATCCCGCTCAATTAAGCAGCCTGGAGGGTCTGGTGTATCTTTTGTATATCCCAGTGCATGCAGCCCAGCACGATTTACCAGTGCTCTATCGTAAAGATGTAGCACAAATACAGGAGTGTCTTCAGAAACGGCATTAATTTCTTCCAAAGTTGGCAACCGTCTCTCTTTAAATTGAAATTCAGACCAACCTCCAACTACCCTTACCCACTGAGGAGCAGGTGTACGCCTTGCCTGTTCTTTGAGCATTTCTAGAGCAATAAAAAGTGATGGCACGCCTTCCCAACGTAATTCCATATTATAATGCAGACCACCACGAATAACGTGTATATGAGAGTCATTCAGGCCTGGAATAGCTCTCTTTCTTTTAAGGTCTATTTTCTTTGTTTTTTCCGTGGCACTATTAAGAAGCTCATCTCCACCTACTGCAGTGACTAAACCATCAGTTATGGCGATAGCAGATACCTCAGGCTGAGAAGGGTCAAGGGTAGTAATTTTTCCGTTATATAAGATCATATCCGGTAAATTCATGTTCACACCTCGTCTACTTTCTATTATTTTGTAACCATGGATGAAATAATTTACCGAAAATCGGCATGACTACCCATGATAGCAAGGACACTATACATACTGAAACAAAAAAGGCCGACATAATAGGATTCATATGTTTTATAATAGGTCCTATCACTTTAGGAACTAACATGCTAAGAGGCCATACACCCAAAAGGGTAACGATAGACATTTTCCATTTTGGCGGTGGAACTGGCGTTTTCGGAGTAACAAACCAATAAGCCAAACTACTTTCAGTTTTGTAACTCGGATTAGTAACTTGAAATTGTTCTGCCGTTTTTAACAAATCCCGGCGAATGTCTGATTCTTGCCAAGCACGTAGATGCTCATACGTATCAAAGCGAAAAATAACAGTATACTCTCTCGATTCGTTATTTGGGACTATTAGATTTACACCTAAATGCCCTGGGAATTTAGTAGCGGCAGCTTCGATTTCATGTCTCCATGTTTCAAACTGTTTTTCTTTACCTTGTTGAATTTCCCATGTAACAATCGTTGTTACTGGATCAGCAGCATCCATCGTGTTCCCTGTATAAGTCTCTTCGACAGCTACTCCTTCTTGTTTCATATTTTCCTGCTTGGAAGCGCGCCGTGCACCATAGTATATGCGTATTCTACTCCTTGACCATAAGCGCCAGTGTGCTCCTTTACAATTTCCATTACAGCATCATAAGTGTCTTTGTGTGCCCAGTCACGTTGGTATTCAAGTAAAACTTGAATTGCTGTCACTGGAATTGCACCAGCTTGTTCTACACGACGCATAGCAGCGTTATGTGCTGTCAGACTAGTACCACCTGAAGCATCATCAACTGCATACACTTCATAGCCAGCTTTCATTGCTTCAAGCACAGGGAATGCAAGGCAAACTTCAGTCCAAAGTGCTGCAAATATTAATTTCTTTCTACCTGTTGCTTTAACTGCTTCAACAAATTTTGGATCTTCCCAAGAGTTCATTGAACTGCGTTCTATAATTTCATGGTTTGGGAATATATCAAGAATTTGTGGCCAAAAATAACCAGAAAAGCTGCGTGTCTCAACTGTAGTAAGAATAGTAGGTACGTTAAAAGTTTTTGCTGATTTAGCAAGTAGCATAACGTTATTAATCAATGTTTGTCTATCAATACTTGCAACTCCAAAAGTCATTTGAGGTTGAAAATCAATCAAAATTAATGCACTGTTCTCCGGATTTAACAATTCTAAATTACTCATAATAAAACGCTCCTTTTTTAATTGTTTAAAATTGTAATCGTAAAAATAAAATTTTTGCTATACCTTTTAAATTAAAAGAGAGTGCTGATTTAATCAGCACTAAATGTATACTATCCATTTTTTTGAAAGTGATTTAAAGCTATTTCTTTGAAATACATTTATCCCGCATTAACGGGCAGTAAGACCCCCACCTCAAAATTCAGCGGAAGCAAAGAAGTTAGGTGGGGGATCAACTGCCTGTAAAAGCCCGATTGGTTCAACTAATAATCAGTGGGGGATGAACAAAACCCCCACTGATTAAAGTTTCACTTTATGCATTTTGTTTACTAAGATCTCGCTGAGCTCCCCTATAGCTTCCAATTATATTTTGATAGCCTGGAAGATTGCTAGCAAGCAAATTGCCAAAACCTTCGACATCGTTGCGCCAATCGCGTTGTAATTCGCAAGCTACGCTAAACCAGTTCATAAGTTGCACACCACTATGTGCCATACGAGTATTGGCAGCATCTGCAATTTGTTTACTGAAAGTTCCTGAAGCATCCGTAACAGCAAATACTTCATATCCAGCTTTTATAGCGGAAAGTGCCGGGAAAGCAACACAAACGTCCGTAACTACGCCTGCGATGATAAGTTGTTTTTTTCCAGTTTCTTCGATTGCTTTTACAAAATCATCATTATCCCATGCGTTAATTTGTCCAGGTCGAGCTATTTTTGGTGCATGAGGAAAGAGATCAACCAATTCTTGCATTAAAGGTCCATTAGGCCCGTTTTCGAAACTTGTTGTTAAAATAACTGGTAAATCAAAAAACTTAGCAGTATGAGCAAGAGCTAAAACATTGTTCTTGAATTCATCAACACCATAGTCACGTACTAGTCCGGACATAAGACCAGTTTGATGATCTACTAAAAGCACAACAGCATCATCTTTGTTAATACGAGAATAGAGATCAGTCATTATGTATTCCTCCTAAAAATTAAGTAATCGAAGAAAGTTTAAATAGTCGGATACTATCATAAGTTTCTTCGTTTATAACTAAGCTGACCAATAATATTGGTTATAGCAGCATTCACAGAACATGAAGTGCTATACAATTTTATAGTATTTGAAAACTGATTCGTTAATCAATTCTAAATTATCTATAATTCGTATAGGTCGTAACTATAGTTGTTTTCACTATAAAATAGATTGGTTTCACCTATACATCCTATAGATAGAACAATATTGATAGTCACCTATTTTTGTTATTACAATTGAATAGGAGTAATGTTCAGTAATTATTTTATGATGAAAAAGGTATTAGAGGGGGGATTGTTCCAAAAGGAGAAAATGAATGCATTGGAACAATAGAGTTTCATACTTAGAGTTCACAACATAAACGTGCATGAATAGGTTATGACATTCATCCGGATTATTGAAGAAAAGGATACATATTAGAATATTTTTTGGAGGTAGAAGCATGGCTAAAATTACTGTAGGAACTGAAAATCAAGAACCAATTGAGATATATTATGAGGATTATGGCACAGGAAAACCAGTTGTACTAATTCATGGTTGGCCGTTAAGTGGTCGATCTTGGGAATACCAAGTTCCCGCTCTTGTTGAGGCTGGATACAGAGTTATAACATATGATCGTCGAGGATTTGGAAAATCATCTCAGCCGTGGGAAGGGTATGAATATGATACCTTTACTTCTGATTTACATCAACTATTAGAACATTTAGAGCTTCAAAATGTCACACTTGTTGGTTTTTCTATGGGTGGAGGCGAAGTAGCCCGGTATATTAGTACGTATGGAACAGATCGTATTGAAAAGGCTGTTTTTGCTGGAGCAGTACCGCCATATTTATACAAATCAGAGGATCATCCTGAAGGGGCATTAGATGATGCAACAATTGAAGCGTTCAAAAGTGGTGTGATTAATGACCGCCTTGCATTTCTTGATGAATTTACTAAGGGATTTTTCGCAGCTGGTAATCGAACAGATTTAGTTAGTGAGCCATTCCGTTTATATAATTGGGATATTGCAGCCAGTGCATCACCTAAAGGAACACTTGATTGTATTACCGCCTTTAGTAAGACTGATTTTAGAAAAGACTTGGAGAAGTTTAATATACCTACTCTTATTATTCACGGTGATTCTGATGCAACTGTACCATATGAATATAGTGGGAAATTAACACATGAAGCAATTCCTAATTCTAAAGTAACGTTAATAAAGGGTGGTCCACATGGGCTAAATGCAACGCATGCCAAAGAATTTAATGAAGCACTCCTATTATTTTTAAAGGACTGATTACAACTATATAATTGTTAATTAATAAATTATAAACAAGTAAAAAAATAAAGCTTTATAAAAGATGCTCTTGGATAAATCCAGGAGCATCTTTTTAATGGTGATATTGAGATGTTAGGTTGATAAATCTCCATTAATTTTGGATTGAATACTCTTCTTAACAGCTAAAATATATTGATTAGAGTTTTTTAGATTTCTTAGAAGTATTGTTATATTACTATCAAGATAATATTTTGAATAATCCTCAAAATAAAGAAATGTTTTGTCAGAAAACAATAAAATCTTATTAATTTTTATAATTAGTTGAATTTTTATAGAAATAATTCTCTTAATATATTAAAATAACATCGTATTATGTCAGATTTTAATTAGGGGAGAGAAATTTTATGTTGAAAAAAATCATTCCAGTTGCTTTAGCATTAAGTACAGTTACTTTTACTAGTGTATTTGCTATGCCTTCAGCCCAAGCAAGTACAGAATCAAACCGCTACATAGATGTACAAATGCTCGGTATTAACGATTTTCATGGGCAACTAGACACTGTAAAAAAAATTAACAATAAAGATGCAGGGGGAATTGAGTACTTAGGGGCTTATTTACGTGATCGTGAAAAACAAAATCCGAATACATTAAAGGTACATGCTGGAGATGTTGTTGGAGCAAGTACTCCTGTTTCAGCATTATTACAAGACGAACCTACGATTGAATTTCTAAATGATTTGAAATTCGATGTTGGAACGATAGGGAATCATGAATTTGATGAAGGTGTTGAAGAAATGAACCGCCTTATTTATGGTGGATACCATGAGAAAACAGGAAATTTTAAAGGGGCAAAATTCCCATATGTTGCTGCAAATTTCTATAATAAATCCACCGGTCGTTTATTTTTACCACCATTCACTATAAAAAAGGTACAAGGAGTTCCTGTTGGATTTATCGGAGTCGTAACAACGGATGTTCCTAACCTTGTTATGCCTACTATGCTAAAGAATGTAGAAATTACAGATGAAGTTGAAGCTATTAACAAATCCGTAAAGCAATTAAAAAAACTAGGCGTTAAATCTATCGTTGTTCTTGCACATAACGGAGGTATAACAGATGGGAACGGCGTAACAAATGGTGATATCGTCCGATTAGCAAATGAGACTGATCCAGAAGTCGATGTTATTTTTGGTGGCCATAGCCACACTTATGTAAATGGAACTGTTAATAATAAACTTGTCGTACAAGCAAATTCATATGGTATGGCTTTTGCTGATGTTGATGTAAAGATTGATCGTAAAACACAAGATATTGTTGAGAAAAAAGCAGAAATTGTTACAACTTATCATGAAGGCATAGAGCCTGATAAAAAAATAAAGAAGAAGATGGAGAAATATCAAGCAAAAATCGCACCTCTTGTTAATGAAGTTGTAGGTAAGTCTATTGCGCCACTAGATCGCAAACTCAATACGGCTGGTGAATCTACTCTTGGAAATTTAGTTGCTGATGCTCAGCGTACAACAATGCAATCCCAAATTGCACTTATGAATCCTGGTGGTATTCGTAATGACTTAGATGCTGGTGATATTACATGGGGAGAGATATATGGTATTCAACCATTCGGAAATCAATTAATAAAAGTAAATTTAACAGGTCAAGACATTCGTGATATTTTAAATCAACAATGGCAAAAAGACATAACAAGAATGCTTCAAATTTCAGGAATCCAATACACTTGGGATGCCAACAAGCCCAATGGAGAAAAAGTAACAAGTATTCGCTTAACGAATGGAGAAGAAATTATTCCTTCTAAAACTTACAGCGTCGTTGCTAACGCATTTCTAGCTTCAGGGGGAGATGGATTTGTATCTTTTAAAAACGGTAAAGATGCTGAAACAGGACCAACTGATTTTGAAGCATTAGTAGATTATATAAAAAAATCAAAAGAACCAATTCAGTCTATTATTGATGGAAGAATTCAAAAGATAAATTAGGTTTTTGTTAATCTTAAAAACAAATAGATTACCTGTGCACTATACTTTTTCGTGTGCAGGTAATCTATTTTTTTGCGTTTTCGGGCACAGATGCTACTTCAACCCTAGTGTACAAGTGATTTTGAATGTAAGGAATTTGTAAGGGATAGGTAAGGAAAAAGAGATTTTCATTGTGTAGGATAAAAATATAAGGAGGCGTGAAGGGGGGATAAGTACGGCATATATATAACAATTAGTAACAAGAGTGTTTTGTGAAAATAATGAGTACAATGATTACAAATGTATTGTTGCCTTTTCATCATTGAGAGAATGGATAGCTGTGTGGCTCGTATATGACACTGCTATCAACTATCTATACAATTTTAATAGAAGAGAGGAATTTTTTATGAAAACACGCAGTAAAATTACATGTGCAAGTCTAGCACTTTTAATAGGTGGAAGTTCCCTGTTATACATAACACAAACATCAGTTGTAAAAGCAGAATCTACGCAAAATGTATCTAGTTCGTTACAAACAAGTACGCAAAGCGATCGTACTTCCGTTAAGAAAGCAATGCGAGATGAACTGCAACTTGGATACCCAGGAATACTCGCTAAAATTTCTAAGGGGGATAAAACTTGGAGTTATAGTGCTGGGGTAGCGGATCTGAAAACTAAGAAACCAATGAAAGCAGATTTTCGCTTTCGCATTGGCAGTGTGACGAAAACGTTCATTGCAACAGTTCTACTTCAATTATCTGGAGAGAACCGTTTGAATCTAGACGACTCCATTGAAAAATGGTTACCTGGTGTTATTCAAGGAAACGGATATGATGGTAACCAGATTACGATCCGGCAAATATTGAATCATACAAGTGGTATTGCTGACTATATAAATTCAAAAGACTTTGATATTACGGATATAAAAAAATCGTATACGGCTGAAGAATTTGTAAAGATGGGGATTTCACTTCCCCCAGACTTTGCCCCAGGAAAGGGTTGGTCTTATTCAAATACAGGATATGTAATACTAGGAATCCTTATTGAAAAAGTAACAGGAAACAGCTATGCGGAAGAGGTTGAAAATCGGATTATTGAACCGCTTGATTTGTCAAATACATTTCTACCTGGTAATTCAAGCGTGATTCCAGGCACCAAGCATGCCCGTGGCTATTTGCAACTAGACGGAGCGAGTGAGCTAAAAGATGTTACTTATATTAACCCAGGTAGCTCGGATGGAGATATGATTTCTACTGCTGACGACTTAAACAAATTCTTCTCTTGCTTACTAGGTGGCAAATTACTGAAGGAACAGCAGTTAAAACAAATGCTTACTACAGTTCCTACAAATAGAGAGGGAACCGGATATGGTCTTGGAATACTTGAAATTAAGCTTCCGAACGGTGTCTCGGTATGGGGACACAGGGGGGCCGTTCCAGGGTTTTCCACTTTTGCTGGTGGAACACTTGGAGGTAAACATACACTCGCTATCAATTCGAACAGTTTAAACCTTAATAACCCGGAAGTTTTTAAAAACATTCTACTTGCTGAATTTAGCAAGTAGGAAAAACGGATAAATTTTGTCATTTGTAATTTCCATCGGAATGGATTACCGCTTGAAAGAGTATAGAGGGATTAAGTATCTATAATTGTGTAGGAGCAGTATTTGCAAAATTAGAAATTGAACTAAATTTAACCATCAAAGATAATATTAGCGGGAAAAATTTGAGGGACATTAAGGATTTTGTGAAGAGGACTTCAAAAATGAAATAACATTGTAATAAGCTATATTTCTATTATTAATTGAAAGTTATTACCCTATAAATTCAGTCATTTATTATATAACTGAGTGCATAAAAAATGAACCGAATTCTAATAAATAACGTAAAAGCTAAAAGAGTTTCGCTTTGGGAACATCTCAAAATAGTGAACATACCTATATTAAAACCCAAATTTCTCAATTTAATGCTGAGAAATTTGGGTTTTTCTAAAGGAATCAATTTTTTAAAAAATTTTTAGAAATTTAAAGATAAAGTATTGTATACATGTAAGTATGATTAAAAATGCAAAGTTGTAAATGCTAAATTTAATTAAATATGCCTTACTCTCTTTAACATTGGCCTGAATGAATAGTTTATAGGAGATTACACTGGCTAAAGATGCGATAATTGTTCCAAGCCCTCCAATATTTACTCCTAGTAATAAAGCTTTCCAATCAGAAGTAAAGTTTGATAGAAGAATTGAAGTAGGAAAATTGCTAATCAATTGACTCAAAAATATGGAACTAAAGAAGACTGAAGTATCTCCTCTTAAATTAGCGCGAGCAAATGTCCCCAGTGCATCGGAATGGGAAATGTTTCCGATAAAAATAAAAAAACAGACAAAGGTTATTAGAAGAAAGTAATCAATCTTAAATAGTAAGTTTCTATCTAACGTAAATGCTGCTATCAGTGTGACTATTAGCGCAATGTAATAATTAATAACACCAAAAATAGATGCAATGATAGTAATAAGTATCAAAATCCAGACGGTAGCTTTTTTTCGATTTTTCACGGTAATAACAGGTAGTTCTATTTTCAAATCTGTTTTTTGAAGTTTTTGAGTAAATATAAATAACAAACTAATTCCAAGTACAGCTAAAAGCAGGATTGAACCTAAAAATGGGATGAGCTTAATTCCATAGTAAGAATATAGGTATAAATTTTGTGGGTTTCCCATAGGCATCAAGCTACTACCGATGTTTGCCGCAATTGTCTGCAGGATGATTGTATCCATCATGTTCATTTGTGTTTTTTTACTAATGACAAGTGTTATTGGTACAAAAGTGAGGAGAGCAACATCATTTGTTACAAACATGGAGCAAATAAAGCATAACAAAATTAGAATAATAGATATTGACCTGCTGTTATTGCATTTATTTAAAATCGCAACGGCAAGTTTGTCTAATATCTTTAGCTGTTCCAAGGCCTTAATGGCCACCATTAGATTAAATAAGCTAATTAACACTTCAAAGTTAATATATTCGATCTTTGGCGAATGTATTAAGCAGCTTACAATTGCTAGTATCAGTGAAATGGTAAGTACTAAATCCTTTTTTAAAAATTCGAATTTCATAAGGAGTCTTTTTTTATTTTGAACGAATACTATTTCTTTCACAATACACCACCTGTAATCTATGTTAGTAAATATACGTTTTTGGGATAACTCGATATTGCTAGAAAAGAGGATGACATAAGGTCCTAAATAAGAGTTTTGTAATGTTTCATCCCTTCAACAAAATCCTTTTTTCTTAGTGTCTTTCATGTTGTAAATATGTGCAATATAGACGAATCCAACTAGGGGGATTAATTGAGAAAACAAATGTTTTTTGTATGATACCATAAATAAATTAAATGTTTTATTTTTTAAATATTCTTATAATATTCCGTTGATTCTTGATTTCAAATACTTTATATGAACTTCTAAAAGAGAAAAAATATGCATGTTTTTATGAAGAAAATAGAGGCTTGTCAAAGGATAGATAGAACAAAATCTGCGACGTTTGGATACTGTATAAAATTCACAAAATCTCACTGTTTTTTTAGATGAAAAATCTTAAAATATTTTTTTGTTTTTATAAAAATCTGTACTTTTTCGTAACATTCTGTACTTTTAATTATAAATTAAAGACAAGCTTCTCTTAGTTAAAGATTGAAAGCGCTTTATAGATTTTTCGTGAAATTTTTACCTAGCCTATTTTTGAGATTAGTAGTAAGAAAGGAGATATTTCCATGTTCTTAAGAAAATTAACAAAAAACCAGTTAATCACTATTGATTATTATGATTTAAATGTAAATCACCGGTAAACGAAACAAACATAATAGTACAACAACATTAGTGGATAAGAATATTAGTTTTGCAGAAGGGGATAGAGCATCGTGTGTATAAATGGTAAGTTTTTAGAAAATTCAGTTTTGAGGTTGCGTGTTGCGATGTTTGTTTAAACAGGCCAATTCTATTAATATAGAAAATTTTTATCCTTGTTGTATTTGAATATGAATGAGGTATTTATGCCAAGGAATATAGGTGATTTTATATAGATTATGATAGATAAATTTTTGGTATGGAGTGATAATATGGAAAGATTTTTTGTAGAGTTAGTCGGATCAACAAATGATTTTTTATGGTCTAAATTGTTAATTATTATGCTTGTTATTTGCGGAATTTATTTTACATTTAAATTGAATTTTGTACAGTTTCGAATGTTAAAAGAAATGGTCCGTGTATTAATGGAGGGGAAAAGTGGTTCTAAAGATCAAATCTCTCCTTTTCAAGCGTTTTGTATTGGTATGGCAGCCCGCGTTGGAACAGGGAATATCACAGGAATTGCGATTGCAATTGCATTAGGTGGTCCTGGAGCTGTATTTTGGATGTGGATTATTTCTATTATTAGCTCGGCCTCCAGTTTTGTCGAAAGCACATTAGCACAGATATATAAAGTAAAAGATAAAACTGGTTTCCGCGGTGGTCCATCCTATTATATGGAAAAAGGGTTGAATAAACGTTGGATGGGAGTATTATTCTCTATTTTAATCACAATTACTTTTGGTCTTGTATTCAATTCAGTACAATCAAATACAGTTACAATTGCTTTTCAAAACTCATTTGGTACAGATCGTCTAACAGTTGGGATAATCATGGCTATTGCTTTCGCTGCGATTATTTTTGGTGGTGTACAACGTATTGCAAAAATGGCTGAATACAAGGTGGTATTTTTAGCAGTATTATACATTGGAGTTGCATTATTTGTTGTAGTTACCAACATATCAAAAATGCCGGAAGTTCTTTCTCTTATTGTTCAAAACGCATTTGGTTTTCAACAAATAGCAGGCGGTTCAATTGGTGCAGCACTTATGAATGGAGTTAAACGTGGTTTATTTTCAAATGAAGCTGGTATGGGAAGTGCACCAAACGTTGCCGCAACAGCAACAACAAGTCATCCGGTGAAACAAGGACTGATTCAAGCATTTGGTGTATTAACGGATACACTGATCATTTGTACTAGCACTGCCTTTATTATTTTGCTGTCTGATGCATATAAACAACCGGGGTTAAATGGTATTGCACTTACACAAGCAGCATTAAGTGAACACATAGGTCCTTGGGCATCGGGTTGTCTTGCTATCTTTGTTTTTTTATTTGGATTTGGTGCGTTAATTGGCAACTATTATTATGGTGAAACAAATATTCGCTTCTTACATACAAGTAAAGTGTGGTTAATGATATACAGAATAAGTGTGTTGGCTATGATTGTATTTGGTTCTGTTGCAAAGGTTCAAATTGTATGGGATTTAGCGGACTTATTTATGGGCTTTATGGTTATTATTAATTTAATTGCTATTACCTTACTTTCAAAAGTAGCATTTGCGGCGTTACAAGATTATATAAACCAGAAAAAAGCTGGTAAAGATCCTATTTTTTATAAAGAAAACATTAAAGGGCTTGAAAATATTGAATGTTGGGATAGTTATGAGAAAACTTCAAAAAAGAAAAGTGTGTAATAAGAAGGATATTCAGACTGCAATATGTCTGAATATTTTTCTTGGTTCTAGTGCAAATATTATTGATTATAGTAAAGAAAAAATCATTCTATATAAAGTTAATAGTACGGGGGAATATGATTAAATGATAAAGGATTCTAGCGTTCAAGTTGAGGGTCAAGAAAAAGTTTGTTTAGATCAATGGGTAGCTCATTATCGAGCGTATGCAGCTAAGGGACGAAGCGCCAGTTATATTCCTGCTCTGGGGGAAATAAATGTATCGCAGTTAGGTATTTGTATAGTAAAGCCAGATGGAACAATGATAAAATCAGGAGATTGGGAGATACCTTTCACATTACAAAGTATATCAAAAGTAATCGGTTTTATAGCCGCTTGTTTAAGTCGCGGTATTTCTTATGTATTAGAACGAGTTGACGTAGAGCCAACTGGAGATGCCTTTAATTCAATTATTCGTTTAGAGATACATAAACCAGGAAAACCTTTTAATCCTATGATCAATGCTGGAGCGATTACGATAGCTTCACTTTTGCCAGGGACATCGGTGCAAGAAAAATTAGAATCTCTATACGTATTAATTGAAAAAATGATAGAGAAGCGTCCCGCTATTAATGAAATAGTATTTCAATCAGAATGGGAAACGGCTCATCGTAATAGAGCATTAGCATACTATTTAAAGGAGAATGGTTTTCTAGAATCAGATGTGGAGGAGACACTAGAGGTTTACTTAAAACAATGTTCGATTGAAATAAATACAGAAGATATTGCCTTAATAGGGCTTATACTAGCACATGATGGATATCATCCTATTCGCAAAGAACAAGTGCTCCCTAAAGAAGTAGCTAGGTTAACAAAAGCTTTAATGCTAACTTGTGGAATGTACAATGCTTCTGGAAAATTTGCTGCTTTCATTGGATTACCAGCTAAGAGTGGGGTATCCGGTGGAATTATGACACTTGTTCCCTCAAAATCTAGGAAGGATTTATCGTTCCAAGATGGATGTGGTATTGGTATTTACGGACCAGCCATTGATGAATATGGGAATAGTTTACCAGGAATTATGTTGTTAGAACATATTGCAAAAGAATGGGATTTAAGTATATTTTAAAAAGGAGCACAGATATTTTGGTGTTAGAGCGAGTCCAAAAGTGTTCAGACCTTATATTGTGTCTGAACATTTTTGAGTTATAAAGTATCTTTCTAAAGTAGAAGGGTGTAATGAATACTCACAATCTATAATGCTTTCGTTTACATCTTATTTATCAGTTTTTGAAAAAAATAGAGTAAGTATTGTATTAATGCAAATAGGTTTGTATACTGACTGTTAGGCGAAAGTGAGAAGTGATTATTTTGAATCTTAGTAATTTAGTAAAAAAAGACATCTATATTCTCGTTTTAATGATACTTACAGTACCCTTAGTAGGTGAAATAAAGTCATTTCCTTTAAATGAAACATTTAGAATGAGCTTTGGCGCACCAACATTTTTCTTTTTTTTGTTATTGTTTCGACGAATTCCAGCATTTTTACCGGGTTTTTTAACAGCGATAGTCGTGGTAGTATTTCGTATCTCAATGGATGTCATTATAAAGGGAAATATGGATTGGCTAGCCGCTTTTCATACTCACTATCCTAGTTTTTTCTTTTATTTTACTTATTCGTATCTCTTTCATTTAGCAAAAATCAAACGTTTTTATCATCAACCACTAATGATTGGTTTTATTGGTTGCATGATTGAAATACTGTCAGACTGTGTGGAATTAATGATTCAATATTTCGTATTAAAAACATCGATCACATCCGAGGCAATAAATGAGATTATTGTTATCGCATGTTCCCATAGTTTTATAGTTCTAAGCTTTTTCAATATGATGAAATTGTATGAAGCGCAATCAAGGGAGAGACATATAAAGAAGCAAAATGAACACATGCTCATGCTTATCTCTAATTTATATGAAGATGCTGTTCATTTAAAGAAAACATTACAAGATGCTGAGAATATAACAAAAAAATCCTATGATTTATATAAAACCTTAGACTCTTTTGAGCACAAACAGATGGATTTTCAGTTTGGGGATTTAAGGCAACAGGCATTACAAATTGCTGGTGAGGTCCATGACGTTAAAAAGGATAACCAACGTATTTTTGCGGGACTTTCAAAACTAATTTCTGATGAAAGTTTTACAGATTATATGTCTGTACATGAACTAGTAAATATCATTATACGGGCAAATACGAAATATGCACGGTTGCTAGAGAAAGACATCCAATTTGTGTATAAAATTGATGGTGTGCATTCTCATTATCATATTTACACAATCTTATCTATTATAAATAATATCGTTACAAACGCTGTAGAAGCTATCCAAGGTATGGGAACCATCACAATTGACATTAATAAAGACCACCATTTTGTTGAATTTCAAATAGGCGATAATGGTCCTGGTATTTCTTCAAAATATAAAGATTCAATTTTTGAGCCTGGGTTTACTTCTAAATATGATGATTTAGGCAACCCATCGACAGGTATCGGATTATCGTATGTTAAAGAAATGGTCGAACAACTTGAAGGTGATGTTACGCTTGAGGACAGAACCGAAGGAAAAGGATCAATTTTTATAATTAGATTAGGGATTGATCATATAATTTCGAAAGGGTGATTCTATGTATTTTTATATAGTAGATGATGAAAAAGCGGTTCGCTCAATGTTGGCTCAAATTATCGAGGATGAAGATCTTGGGGAGGTTATAGGAGAAGCTGAGGATGGTTTATCTTTAGAGCAACAAATGCTAATCCTTAAAAATATAGACATTTTATTTATCGATTTGTTAATGCCGATTCAAGATGGAATAAAAACAATCCGTCAAATAAAACCTTCGTTTAAAGGGAAAATCATCATGGTCTCTCAAGTAGAATCAAAAGAATTAATTGCTGAAGCTTATTCGCTTGGTGTTGAATACTATATTATTAAGCCAATTAACCGGATTGAAGTATTAACAGTTGTTCGGAAAGTCATTGAACGAATTCGTTTGGAAAAATCGATAAAAAACATTCAAGAATCGCTTAATATGGTACTAAAATTAGATAGTAATTCAAGTACGCAAGAAAAATACCGTAATGAAAAACATTTAAATACTTTTAATCATTTTCAAAATTCCATTCATTTTCTTTTGTCTGAATTAGGAATAGCCAGTGAAAGTGGAAGTAAAGATTTGATGGATATGCTAGATTATTTATATAAATATGAACAAGATAACACGTTGGAACAAGGCTTTCCCTCACTAAAAGAGATTTTTATGAATTTGGCTCAAAAAAAACTTGGGGATTCAGCTGAAGATGCCGAATTAAAAAGGTTCATAGAAGCTTCCAAACAACGGATTCGGAGAGCAATTTATCAATCATTAAACCATTTAGCATCCCTTGGACTTACTGATTTTTTAAACCCGAAGTTCGAAAATTATGCTTCTAGATTTTTTGATTTTACTACCGTAAGGAGAAAGATGACAGAATTGAATAATGAACCAACATTACCTGCTCGTATTGATACGAAAAAATTTATTCAAGTTCTTTATTTTGAAGCAAAACGAATACACTTGGAGTTAAGATGATAAACTCTTGCTAAGTATTATTTTCAATTGATAGATTGATAATAGTTTTTCTTTTTATTCTCCTTTATTTCATATTAGTTTTAAAATCAGAAAATTCCGTATCGATTTGCTAGAAGTGTATGAACTTAGAACAAAAGAATATGTATTTTTTACACATTAATATTCATTTAAAAACGAGTATTTCCAAAATAAAATATAACTACATAGTAAGTTGAATTTAAAAAAAGATGCTATCTTCTAGCATCTTTTTTTCTTTAAGAGGAAATATCATTGATCCTTATATTATTTGAAATTCAAATGCGGGCATATAAATAAGGGAAAAGGAGATAATATTTAACAAATTATAATTGGAAATGGTATTTTAGGTCAGAAATGTTTTTATACTAATTAGGTTATTTGTACTAAATAAGCATAATGTCTCGCTTTTCTGTTCTTTAATCTTATAGTTATTTTTTATTAAGTACATATCGTTTTTTAGAAATCTCAATCCTAGCAGAGTATATAAATTGGGTGATAAAAATGTGGAACATAATTACCTCTTATCTTCCAGATTGGAAAGTCTTTGTACAAGCTTTTATCTTGTTTTTAATTCCGTATACTATCTCAAGATTTTTTCATTGGGTTCGTATGTCAGAGAAAGAGTGGGAAGAATGAGTTGGTGGAAGTCAAGAGACAAACAAGTGAAAAAAAATAATATTCAAATTAAAACGAAACAAGAGCATAAACTATCTCAAAATGCAAACGTTCATTTCACAAATGATTTTGCCTCTAACTTAGAACTTATAAAGCAACAAATCGGACATAATTCTGATGTTCGCTTTCGGAAGTTTAATATTGGACGCACAGATATTCAGGCTGGGATCGTTTTTGTTGATGGCCTATCAGATAAAGAGATAATTGACAAACATATTATGAAATTACTAATGGATGATTTTTCTGATGAATATAAAAATGAATCTTCTTATGTGGAGGGGACTGTTTCAAAAGAATATATTAAAAATAAAGTTCTTACAATTAGTGAAGTAGCAGAAGTCCATTACATAAAAGATTTAATACCCAAAGTATTGATAGGTTCAACAGCTCTTTTAATTGATGGTTTAGCAGATGTGTTTATTCTTGGTACAACAAAAGCAAATAAACGAAACATTGAAGAACCAGTATCGGAGGCGTTAGTCAGAGGGCCACGGGTCGGTTTTACTGAAGTATTAAGTGATAATACCTCACTTTTGCGACGACATTGTGCGGATGAGAGCTTATCATTAGTAAAGCTACCAGTAGGAGAACGTGCAAAGAAAGAGTTAGTTGTCGCATTTATTAAAGATCTTGCTAGTACAGAATTGGTGGATGAAATAAAAAACAGAATTCAGAAAATTGACATAGACAGTGTACTCGAATCTGGTTATATAGAGCAACTCATTGAAGATAATTATCTCAGTCCTTTTCCGCAGATTCAAAATACAGAACGGCCTGATCGTGTTATTAGTGCTTTAATGGAAGGTCGAGTAGCTATTTTGTTAGATGGAACACCATTTGTTTTAATTGCTCCAGTTACATTTAGTATGCTGCTGCAATCACCAGAAGATTATTATGAAAGGTGGCTTCCTGGTACGCTTCTCCGCTTATTACGCTTCATGACAGCTTTTGTTTCATTATTTGCCCCAGCACTATATATTTCTTTTATTTCATTTCATCCAGGATTAATTCCCACTAAGCTCGCTATTTCTATTATCGGATCGCGAGAAGGAGTTCCTTTTCCCGCTTTAATAGAAGCGTTAATTATGGAAGTAGCTATCGAAGTTTTGCGAGAAGCAGGTTTACGTCTGCCTAAACCGATTGGGCCTGCAATGGGAATTGTGGGTGGTTTAATAATTGGTCAGGCTGCCGTAGAAGCAGGAATTGTTAGTCCAATAATGGTTATCGTTGTTGCGGTAACAGCTATTTCTTCTTTTACTATTCCGCAATATAGTGTGGGAATTACGTTACGCATTCTTCGTTTTATAGCTATGTTTTGTGCTGCGATATTTGGCTTGTATGGAGTTATTCTCTTCTTTCTTTTACTTTGCAGTCATTTAGTGAAACTGAAAAGTTTTGGCGTTCCTTATACCAGTCCTGCTGTTCCATATCGATTTAGTGACTGGAAAGATTTTATGGTTCGCATGCCATTAAAAATAATGAGACGTCGACCGAAAATAATGCATACCAAAAAAAATATCCGCAAAAGGTAGCTGATGACGAAAGGAAGTGGCCTTCAGTGATTACTAAACTTAAAGACCGAATAACAACTTCGCAAGCAGTTGTTATTATTGTAAATTACATACTTGGGACAGGAATCCTCACTTTGCCCAGAGCATCTGTGGAAAAAGTGAAAACACCAGATGTATGGATAAGTGTGATATTAGGTGGAATACTGGCAATGGTTTCAGGAGTAATTATGGTCAAATTAAGTCAGCAGTTTCCAGAAAAAACATTTTACCAATACAGTCAAGATATTGTAGGGAAATGGATAGGCAGGTTGCTTAGTTTTCTTATTATAGGGTATTTTCTTACAACTTCAGCATTTCAAATTCGTTCAATGGCAGAAGTAATAAGCTTTTTTTTGCTCGAAGGAACCCCCACATGGGCTATTGTTATGCCTTTTATGTGGATAGGTCTCTATTTGATTATGAGTGGTATTAATTCAATTGCACGGATGTTTGAAATAATATTTCCTATTACTGTTTTTATTTTTTTAATCATTTCCTTTATGAGCATCGGAATATTCGAGATAGATAATCTCCGTCCCGTATTGGGTTTGGGGATTAAACCAGTGTTAGATGGGATAAAAACAACGTCTCTCGCATATACAGGTCCTGAAATTATGTTAATTCTTTTGGTATTTATGGAACAACGAAATAAAGCAGTAAAAGCTATTTTAGTTGGAATTTCTATTCCGTTAATCTTTTATGTAATAACTGTTGTAATGGTCATTGGTGCATTATCAATTGATGGGGTTGTAACAAGAACATGGCCGACAATTGACCTTATGCGCAGTTTTGAAATTTCTGGATTGATATTTGAACGTTTTGAATCTTTATTGCTTGTAATATGGATTATGCAAATATTTGCTACCTATACGATTAGTTATTATGCAGCTGCATTAGGATTAGCACAACTCTTTAAAAAGGGAATTCATCCGTTTATTTTTGCTTTGATTCCAATCATTTACATCATTGCTATGACTTCGAAAAATATAAATGACTTGCTTAAATTGGGGGATATGCTCGGTAATGCTGCTTTATTTTTATTTGGTTTACTGCCACTGCTTCTTCTTATTATTACGCGATTAAAAGGAGGAGTAGTGTGAAAAATAAATTTAATTATATGCGGTTCTATTTGGCTTTGTTATGGACGCTTTTGCTTCTATTTTTAACAGGATGTTGGAGCAGTAAAGAAGTAGAAGAGTTGAGTTTAACTGCAGGTATAGCACTAGATAAAGGGAAGGATTCAACAATTGAGAAAGAGGATGAGGAAGGAGGTTATCCTAAAAGAAATCTTATAACAGCTACTTATCAAATTGTTAGTTCGCAAGCACAAAGTAAAGGAAATGGACAACAAAAACGTTATATAAATGTTTCTGAGACCGGTGATTCCATTCATCAAATTGTTCGTGAGTTTTCATTGAAAAGAGAGAGCACAATGTTCAGCCCACATTTAAAAAACATTGTTATTAGTGATAGTCTTGTACGTACATTCAGTTTAGAACAATTACTTGAACAGTATCTCCGTGACAATGAAGTTCGGCTTAGCTGTATGCTCTTAATTAGCAAGGGTCTAGCGAAGGAGGTACTGGAATCAAACAAAAAAGGAGAAATCCCAGCATTTCGTTTGTCTGGAATTGCAGATAATAGAAATAGAACAACAAGGATTTTACCTCCTGTATCGCTCGCTAAATTGGAAGGGAAGATGCGGTCAGGGTCCAGTTTTCTTTTGCAAAATGTAATCTCGATAAAAGGGGAAACAAAATTTGCAGGAGCTGCTGTAATTAAAGGGAAGACAAAAAAGTTGATGGGCTTTTTAAATGAACAGGAATTGGAAGGAGTAGTATGGATAAATGGAAAAAGGAATGGTGGTGTGGTAAAAACTTTTGATAAAGAATCAAAGAAACTCATTATATACGAAATAAAGTCAATAAAAAGCAAAATCATACCACATGTTAACGGAAATAATATTTCCTTTGATGTAAACATTGAATCAGAAGGGCGTTTGTCTGAAAATTGGATGCAATCAGGAAAAGATTTTGAAAATGAATTTTTAAAAAGGGAAGAAAAAGCTATTGAAAAAGAAGTAAAGCACTTAGTACATCATGTTACAAAAAAAATACAAAAAGAATACCAAGTCGATATTGCGGGTTTTGGCAACCAATTAAGAATTAAACACCCGAGAACATGGGAGAAAGTCAAAAAAGATTGGGATCAAACATTTAGTAAAGTACCGATTAAATATCATATAAATGTAACTATACAAGATTATGGAGCGTCAAGTTTAAAACGGTGAGATACATTAATTGAAATTATATTTACATCAAAACAAAAAGTTATAAAAGTTTTAATTTGAAAATTTTTGTAACTTTTTGTTTTTTTATGTCCTTCTTATTATAGATTAAAGAAATGATTTTATCCCGCTATTTGCCGGGCAGTAAGACCCACACCTCAAAATTCAGCGAAAGCAAAGAAGTTATTAGAGGTATATGTAAGCTCTATATAGGAAGGAGAATTTTGAAATTCTATTGATAAACCAAGTAATTGTAATAGCCCTTATTTAGAATAATAATTTCAAAATCAATAAAATTTAGAGTAGAAGGAGCAAGAGCAAATTATTATGAATAAACAAATAGGATTCATCGGATGTGGAAACATGGGTATTGCTATGATAGGTGGGATGATTAAAAAAAATATAGTTTCTCCAGATCAAATAATTTGTTCAGATTTAAATGTTATTAATTTAAAAAATGCTAGTAATGAATATGGCATAACTATAACTACTAACAACAATGAAGTCGCTAACAGCGCTGACATTTTAATTTTATCAATCAAACCAGATTTATACTCATCGGTAATTAACCAAATAAAAGATCAAATAAAAAATGATGTAATCGTTGTAACTATTGCTGCAGGAAAAAGTATTAAGAGCACTGAGAATGAATTTGGTAGAAAGTTAAAAGTTGTTAGAGTAATGCCTAATACACCGGCACTTGTTGGAGAAGGAATGTCTGCGTTATGTTTTAATGAAATGGTTACAGAAAAAGATATAAAAGAGGTACTGAACATATTTAATATTTTCGGCCAGACGGAGGTTATAAATGAAAAACTAATGGATGTTGTTACATCTATTAGTGGTTCTTCTCCAGCATATGTGTATATGTTTATAGAAGCCATGGCAGATGCTGCTGTACTTGGCGGTATGTCGAGAAAACAAGCTTATAAATTTGCTGCTCAGGCTGTATTAGGTTCTGCAAAAATGGTATTGGAAACAGGAATACATCCAGGTGAATTGAAGGATATGGTTTGTTCTCCAGGTGGAACGACGATAGAGGCTGTAGTAACGCTAGAAGAAAAAGGTTTAAGAACAGCTATCATTTCAGCTATGAAACGTTGTACGCAAAAATCTATGGAAATGTCTAGTTTAACTAGTAAGTGAGAAGCGAATTTATATAATATTTTAAATCTATTTAATGTAAAAGAAATATTATGAGGCTAGTTAATAACTAAGTAAATTTATATACAACACTAACGAGAAGAATAAACCTTATTTTAAAGGGGATACAGAAAATATGAGTAATTTACTAAAAAAGAAATCCGTTACACAATTGTTAGAGCATAATCAAAGCAAGACTTTAACGAAAACATTAGGAGCATTTGATTTAATTATGTTAGGGGTAGGCTCGATAGTTGGAACGGGCGTTCTTGTGTTAACTGGATTAGTAGCAGCAAGAAATGCTGGCCCAGCAGTTGTTTTTTCATTTATACTTGCAGCAATTATATGTGGATTTATAGCATTATGTTACGCGGAAATTGCTTCTACACTCCCGGCGTCTGGTAGTGTATATACATACTCATATGCAACAATTGGTGAGTTTGTTGCTCATCTAGTAGGTTGGTCATTGCTATTAATATATATCGTGGCAACAGCGGCTGTCGCTGCTGGATGGACAGGCTATTTCCACAATTTAATAAAGGGATTTGGATTAGAGATACCTAAAGCTCTAGTAACGATTCCTTCGCATGGTGGTATTGTGAATCTACCAGCAGTAATCATTACATTGATATTAGCATGGATGTTATCCCGTGGTACGAGGGAAAGTAAACGAATCAATAATACAATGGTATTGATTAAAATTGGAATGATTTTGTTGTTTATTACGGTTGGTATATTCTATGTAAAACCAATGAACTGGATACCAATTGCACCATACGGTTTAAGTGGAGTTTTTACGGGTGGAGCAGCTATTTTATTCGCTTTTACGGGTTTTGATATATTAGCAACTTCAGCAGAAGAAGTAAAAGATCCGAAACGTAATCTTCCAATCGGTATTATTGCATCATTAATCATATGTACAATTATTTATGTTATGGTATGCCTTGTTATGACAGGAATGGTTTCCTATAAAGAATTAAATGTTCCTGAGGCGATGGCTTATGTAATGGAAGTTGTAGGACAAGGAAAAGTTGCTGGTGCAATTGCTGCAGGTGCTGTAATTGGCCTTATGGCTGTTATTTTTTCCAATATGTATGCGGCAACACGAGTATTCTTTGCAATGAGTCGTGATGGATTGTTACCGAAATCATTTGCGAAAGTTAATAAGAAAACTGGAGCACCCGCTTTTATAACTGGATTGGCAGGAATAGGGAGCTCTATAATAGCTGGGTTTATTGATTTGAAAGAATTAGTTAATTTAGTTAATATCGGTAGTTTGGTGACGTTTGCGTTAGTTTGTCTATCAGTTATTATTCTACGTAAATCACACCCAAATTTAAAACGTGGATTTATGGTACCTTTTGTACCTGTATTACCATGCGTTGCAATTGTATGCTGTGTGTTTTTAATGCTAAATTTACCGTTAAGGACATGGGTGTACTTTAGTATTTGGATTACTATTGGGGTAGTAATATATTTCCTTTATTCGATAAAACACAGTAATTTAAATGAGGAAACGATCTCGAAATTACATGATAAAATTGCGAGATAATAACGATAGAAAATTTTATTAATAATCATATTGATAGTTGAGGAACATAGAAACAGTTTTTTGACATTTAGCAAGAGATAAAATAAGAGATGCTAGGGCAGCTAAGTACTTTTTTAGAAACCTTGCTTGTTTTTTACGATTTAAAACTGCTAAGGAGAGAGAAGTATGAGTGAATTGCATTTTATGAGTATAGAAGAATTAGATAATAAATTGAAAAAATCTGACAGTGGTATTTATTTCATTAAAGATTATAATGACAATATTATTTATGTAGGCAAGGCTTTTAGTATAAAAAGTAGAGTATTAGCTCATTTTAATAGTTATTCCAATATTGAGGAATATGTCCATTTATTTAATAAAGTAGCGTATCTCATTGAAGATAGTTTGTTAAAACGCTCATTGTTACAAGTTACTTATATGATTAAATATAAACCAGTATTAAACAAAGAAGTACAAAAAGAATTCCCAGAGTTGTATACTCAATACATTAAGCAGACAAATAAAAAATCTATGTTGTTAGAAATTGATGAAGCTAAAGAAAAAGGGGATGAGTTAAAGAATAAATTAGTAAAATTAGTGGGTGGAAAAACTATGTTTTATGACATAATTTCTCTGTTAAACAATGGATATAACTATCATGTCCTCGCAAAAGTATTGAACATAGAACTTCAAACTTTAATTATAATAAAAGAACACCGAAATAAATTCCCGATACCACATAATTATAAGAGGACAATAAAACATCAAGATATAATGTATGCTTTATCTGGAAAAAAGAATTTAAGTACTTCAAGGTTAAACACTTAACTTTAAAATAGTAAATTCGTTGCTTTTGTAGCTTTTATTGTTATATTGAAATGCAATGTACATTTGTGTTTCAAATTTAATTGGTGGAATAAGGGGAGGGAAAGGGTTCCTATAAAAATACTGGAATAAATTAGGTTTCTCATGCATAAATAGCATAATTAGGTACATGTTATTTATAAATATTCAAAGATGCGAAAGTAATACAAATGAAATTCTTATTTCTGCTACTACAAGTACTATTGAGCAAATGAAGTATGAAATTGCTTTTGAACTAGGAGTCACACTGGGACCTGATACATCACATCATCTGCAAATGGTTCGGATCGGTGGAGAGATTACAAAACGCTTAGTTCGAATAGCTGAAAAACAGTTAACAGGTCAATACAGAGTACACTAAGAAAATAATCCGTATATATATATGGATTATTTTTCCTTTAATTTACAAAAAAATAAATTTTGAAATCGAAAAAACCTCTCAGATTCCTTTGTAATAAACTTTTTTAGTTGTATTAATGACATAGGTATCAAAAGATAATCAACCTGATACGAACGATGTATGGGCCCTTAAAAGAGTTTTGGTGTTATTTGTAATTTTAATTTCATAATACTTAAGCCGATATAATAAAATGTTTTATGTCTAAATTGATATAAAGTAATAATTATTAAGTGATATTTCTTTTTTATAGAATAAGTAAAAACTGATATTGTAGTAATTACTGTTTTGAGGTCAATTTACTGTGCACCTTAATTATTGAAGTTTTTTTGTTGATTAACAACTATTGTATTTGGAAATTAATAATAAGTTTATCCCGCTATTTGCCGGGCAGTAAGACCTCCACCTCAAAATTCAGCGGAAGCAAAGAAGTTAGGTGGGGGGCGGGCTGCCCGTAAAAGCCCGATTGGTGAGAGCTAATAATCAGTGGGGGATGAACAAAACCCCCACTGATTAAAGTTTCACTTTATGTGATGCGGTAATAAAACTATCTAGTTTGCTATTCTTAGTATTTGTAAAGTCTATATATTTTTCCTCTTTTGTGGAAAGTAAAACTATTGTTACGACCAGTAATATAGTGTCATGTTTTTGAATATTCCATTCGTTTTTTATTTTTAGTTGATGAAAAGACCTTTCTCTCAATTAAATATTTAATTGAGTACTTGAATTTCCTCCACCTTGTACTTTTCAAAGCATAGTGCTTCAAAAATAGCCGTATCGCTTTCATCTGTTTCCAATTTCACAACTTCTTTATTATCTTTTTCTAAAATTTGGAGCAAAATAGTTTTTCAGTTTCACATTTAAATTAGCAGTATTTATTTTTTGAATTCAATTTGTATAAATGATTGAATTGGAACTTTGACTGTTGTTTCTTACGGTGGTACAGTATCTCCTGTTACTTTCGCTTTATTTTAAATCTTTTTCCAGCTTGGTCCTCGCATTGACTACCACTGTATTTTGAAGTACTTCACTGTTTTCTCAAGTTCAATAATTATATTTTGTAGAATTAAGAAAAGAACTTAGTGTATTTCCTTTACTTATCTACTCTGATATTTAGATGCTAACTACAATTAAATAATATATGATTTTTATAAAAAAGATATAGTAATATTTTGTTGTGAATTGTACTAATTTGATATTTTATAGTATTATTTGTCGTGAATTATATATAACAAAATATATTTTATGGATCTATAAAGGAGAATGTAATGAATACTTCTATCGATATACAACACTTGTGTGATCTTGCACATAAAGCATTTAATGCCCCTGTACATATTTTATCTGCAGACAGAAAAATTTTATATCATTCTACATCTGATAATGTTTGTAGTCCTTTTTATTCTTCAAAAGAAGAACATCTTAGTGATATTTATCAAGAAAACGATCCCTGTAACTTGCCACTTTTTCGAAGCAACAACTATCTTGAAAATTTTGTTCTAATTCATATAGAAAATCATGATGATATTAAAGGGACTATTATAATCGGTCCTACTATACATTCAAAAGATTCAGATGATATGATCATAAAATTTCAGAAAGAATTTAAATCAAATGATAACATTCAAGAAAGACTTGCCTATTATCAGTGTTTATCTGAGATTAAAAAAACTACATTAATTGATATGGGAATTTTATTACATTACATGATTTTCAATGAAAAGTTAGATGTAGATATTGTCTTGGAAAAAAATAAAGTACTAGAGGAAACTCCTAATAAAAATGTGAAACCTGATTTATATATTTTAAAACGTCGACAAAATAAACCTAAAACGCACAATATGGCATTAGTAAATGATTTCTTTTCGACTATCAAAGAAGGAAATAAAAAAAAGTTAATACAGTATATGTATGCGGTTTCGCAAGAAGATGTTGAACTTATGCTAGTAGAGGATCCGCTCAGGAATCAAAAAAACCTTGGAATTATTGCGATTACCTTAGCCACTCGATATGCAATAGAAGGAAATCTGCCACCAGATATTGCTTTTGCCCATAGTATTTTATATATACAAACCCTAGAACAATTAGATAATGTAGCATCTGTAAAGCGATTATCAGGGGACGCTTTACGTACCTTTGCAGATCGTGTGAAAGAATACAATGCAAAAAAGTATTCTTACGCGGTTACTACATGTATAAAACATATTAATAAAAATGTTTACGATGGAATATCTCTGAATGAACTTGCTAATCATTTAGAAATTACGCCTACTTATCTGTCTAAACTATTTAAAAAAGAAATGGGAATTACTTTAAGCGAATATATTCAAAGGGAACGAGTGGAAGAAGCAAAGAAATTATTAACCCTCACTACTTATTCGTTATCAGATATTTGTGCTTGGCTTAACTTTAATGACCAAAGTTATTTTATAAGAGTTTTCAAAAAAATCACTAGCATGACTCCTAGGCAGTACCGTGAAAAATATACAATAATATAAGCTTGTTATTTGCTGTCTCCAATGTAAAGACTTAAACATGGGTGTAAGTATCCCAAAAGATGAAAATACTGGACTTATTACTCTAGAAAGAGTTTGTGATTTGTCTAGAAAAAGAACTTGTATTCAAATAGACGTATGAGATTAACCAGATATTATCTTGTTAGCGGAACAGTTTCAATTTTTAGGAGTTAGAAAAATAATGGAGAAACAAAGTATATCTATTTTTTTAATAACAATCATGTGCTGAATTTATCCCGCTATTTGCCGGGCAGTAAGACCTCCATCTAAAAATTCAGCGAAAGCAAAGAAGTTAGGTGGGGGGCGGGCTGCCCGTAAAAGCCCGATTGGTGTGGGCTAATAATCAGTGGGGATGAACAAAACCCCCACTGATTAAAGTTGCACTTTATCGGTATAGTTCTGAATCAGATAAACTAGTCTGATGTCAGCTCAAACAAATAGCTCTTGAAGACTTTATAAACACATATGTGAGTAAAAGCTCAATGGAAATCTTTGTACCATATTGTTAATTTGAAAAAATACACTAACCGTTATTTTGCTAAAGGGAATAAAAATACAGAAGGCTGCAAAGTGTTCCAAGGAAGCTTTGCAGCTTTTTTGTAATTTAAAACCTACGTTTATAACGAAGATAAGTTTATAGACTAATATCTTCATATTAGATATTTATTAATAATGATATTAGGATGTTTTGTAAAAAATCAACAATATAACATATATTACTAAATATATCTACATTTTATGCAATTATACATAAGTAAATAAAGGTAAAAAAGTATAAAAAGACCTATTATATTATTCTATAAGTATTTTTTCTAAAATAAAATTTCTTGGCTGAGCTAAAATAGTTATTTTTAACCGTATACACATTAATTTGTAATCATTACAATTACAGAAATGAAATTTACAAATAACTATATTTATATAATTTTTTTCGGTTCATATTTTTATTTAACAGTAAATTATCGAGCTTAATCGACAAAATTTTTCTATTTACGCATTAAAAATTTAATGTTTTAATGAACAACATAACTGGTATGACCAGACAGAAAGGAGAAGGTTACGCTAATAGGAATTATAGTGAAGTTGTAAGTAACATTATGTCTTTAATAATTTTCTAAATAGTCAATTCGTTTACAAGAGGTCAAGAATCAAATTGGTAATAAACGTGTTCTAAGTTTCTGCGTAACAAAAGTGAAGTTATTCCGCAATAAAAGTATAAGCAATGTACAGTATAATTTCATCTTTTGTTGTCTAGTAAGGAGTTTGCTGACAAAACTAAGAGGGATATTATCAAATTGAAATTAAACAATGTTATGACAAGATTAACTGTAAGCATTGGTTTATTGATCCTCACGATTCTGTAAGTTAAACCGCAACTTTAGGAAAGAATTAATAATTTACTACTCATAAGGTGCCTGATTCAAATATAGTTAATAAATTTTTGTTATTTATATTTTAAAAAATAGAGTATCGAAATGAGAGATAAATAAAATCCTTATATCCTATTAGAAGTAAAAAACAACGATATTAACGTATCTGAAAGATTTCTCCTTCTTATCCAGTTTACAAAGAGAGCGGTCGTACAAGTTATATGAATTAAGTTATAAAAACAATGGTAAAGGAGTGTACGGAATGAAAACTAAAATAATGACAGGATTTTTAATAACATCCATTGTAACTGGAGCAACTATTCCTATCAATACTCTCGCAACACCAATCGTTCAAGCAGAAACTCAACAAGAAAACATGGATATTTCTTCATCATTACGAAAATTAGGTGCGCATTCTAAATTAGTCCAAACGTATATTGATCAATCTTTAATGAGTCCTAATGTACAGCTAGAGGAAGTCCCAGCTTTAAATACCAATCAATTCCTAATCAAACAAGATATGAAGGAATGGTCATCGGAACTCTATCCACAGTTAATTCTATTAAATTCAAAAAGTAAAGGATTTGTAACAAAATTTAATAGTTATTACCCGACATTAAAATCGTTTGTAGACAATAAAGAAGATAGAGAAGGGTTTTCGGATAGACTTGAAGTACTTCAAGAAATGGCTATGACGAATCAAGAAAATGCGCAACGACAAATCAATGAATTAACAGATCTTAAATTACAGCTTGATAAAAAATTAAAAGATTTTGATACTAATGTGGCAACTGCGCAAGGCATACTAAGTACAGATGGAACAGGAAAAATAGATCAGTTAAAAAATGAAATATTAAATACCAAAAAAGCAATTCAAAATGATTTACAGCAAATTGCATTAATACCAGGGGCTTTAAATGAACAGGGATTTGCTATATTCAAAGAAGTTTATAGTCTTTCAAAAGAAATTATTGAACCGGCTGCTCAAGCAGGGGTGGCAGCGTATAACAAAGGAAAAGAAATTAACAACTCTATTTTAGAAGCGGAGAAAAAAGCGGCGCAAGAAGCGACAGAACAAGGTAAAACTGCTCTAGAGATTGAAGCAGCAAAAAAAGCAGCTCGTGAAGCAATTGAGAAAAGCAAACAAGGTGAAATAGCAGCCGCAGCCGCAGCAAAAACACAAGAGTATGACCTGATGAAGGTCATTGATACCGAAAAGATTAAGAAAACATTTGGCGTTTTTGCTGAAGTAAATAAATTAACAGCAGAACAGCGAGCATATTTAGATGATTTAGAGAAACAAAATCAAAAAATATATGATTTAACAACGAAATTATCAATAGCTGATTTACAAAAATCAATGCTTCTTCTTACACAAAATGATTTGCATACGTTTGCAAATCAAGTAGATGTAGAACTGGATCTACTAAAGCGCTATAAAGAAGATTTAAATCTAATAAAAAATAGTATTACAAAATTATCCACTAATGTTGATACAACTAACGAGCAGTCTCAAAAAGATACATTAAGACAATTAAAAAATGTAATAAGTTACCTTGAAGAACAAGTATATAAATTTTAATATTGCGTTTTTTGGTAATTCATAAAGATTATAAGCATTTAGCGAAAGAAGGAGAATAGTCATGAAAAAATTTCCATTCAAAGTATTAACTTTAGCTACATTAGCAACAGTTATAACTGCTACTACCGGTAACACTATTCATGCATTTGCACAAGAAACGACCGCTCAAGAACAAAAAGTAGGCAATTATGCATTAGGCCCCGAAGGACTGAAGAAAGCATTAGCTGAAACAGGGTCTCATATTCTAGTAATGGATTTATACGCAAAAACAATGATTAAGCAACCAAATGTAAATTTATCTAATATCGATTTAGGCTCAGAGGGGGGAGAGTTGCTCAAAAATATTCACCTTAATCAAGAGCTGTCACGAATCAATGCGAATTACTGGTTAGATACAGCGAAGCCACAGATTCAAAAAACTGCTCGTAATATTGTAAATTACGATGAACAATTTCAAAATTATTACGACACATTAGTAGAAACTGTACAAAAGAAAGATAAGGCAGGTCTAAAAGAGGGTATAAATGATTTAATTACTACAATCAATACAAATTCAAAAGAAGTTACAGATGTGATTAAGATGCTACAAGACTTCAAAGGGAAACTATATCAAAATTCTACAGATTTTAAAAATAATGTTGGTGGTCCGGATGGGAAAGGTGGATTAACTGCAATATTAGCAGGTCAACAGGCAACGATTCCACAACTTCAAGCTGAAATTGAGCAACTTCGTTCTACTCAGAAAAAACATTTTGATGATGTATTAGCATGGTCAATTGGTGGTGGATTGGGAGCAGCTATTTTAGTTATTGCAGCTATTGGAGGAGCGGTAGTTATTGTTGTAACTGGCGGTACAGCAACACCGGCTGTTGTTGGTGGACTCTCGGCTCTTGGTGCAGCTGGTATCGGTCTAGGAACAGCGGCTGGTGTCACAGCATCTAAGCATATGGACTCCTATAATGAAATTTCTAACAAAATCGGAGAATTAAGTATGAAAGCAGATCGTGCTAATCAAGCAGTTCTTTCGCTTACTAACGCGAAAGAAACATTGGCATATCTATATCAGACTGTAGATCAAGCGATATTGTCTCTAACAAATATTCAAAAGCAATGGAATACAATGGGTGCAAATTATACAGATTTATTGGATAATATCGATTCTATGCAAGACCACAAATTCTCTTTAATACCAGATGATTTAAAAGCCGCTAAAGAAAGTTGGAATGATATTCATAAAGATGCAGAATTCATTTCAAAAGATATTGCTTTTAAACAGGAGTAGAACTGAAATTTAAAACCTAAATTGGAGGAAAATGAAATGATAAAAAGAATCCCTTACAAATTACTCGCTGTATCGACGTTATTAACTATTACAACTGCTAATGTAGTTTCACCAGTAACAACTTTTGCAAGTGAAATTGAACAAACGAACAATGAAGATACAGCACTTTCTGCAAATGAAGCGAGAATGAAAGAGACCTTGCAAAAGGCTGGATTATTTGCAAAATCTATGAATGCCTATTCTTATATGTTAATTAAGAATCCTGATGTGAATTTTGAGGGAATTACCATTAATGGATATGTAGATTTACCTGGTAGAATCGTACAAGATCAAAAGAATGCAAGGGCACATGCCGTTACTTGGGATACGAAAGTAAAAAAACAGCTTTTAGATACATTGAATGGTATTGTTGAATACGATACAACATTTGATAATTATTATGAAACAATGATAGAGGCGATTAATACAGGGGATGGAGAAACTTTAAAAGAAGGGATTACAGATTTACGAGGTGAAATTCAACAAAATCAAAAGTACGCACAACAACTAATAGAAGAATTAACTAAATTAAGAGACTCTATTGGACACGATGTTAGAGCATTTGGAAGTAATAAAGAGCTCTTGCAGTCAATTTTAAAAAATCAAGGTGCAGATGTTGATGCCGATCAAAAGCGTCTAGAAGAAGTATTAGGATCAGTAAACTATTATAAACAATTAGAATCTGATGGGTTTAATGTAATGAAGGGTGCTATTTTGGGTCTACCAATAATTGGCGGTATCATAGTGGGAGTAGCAAGGGATAATTTAGGTAAGTTAGAGCCTTTATTAGCAGAATTACGTCAGACCGTGGATTATAAAGTAACCTTAAATCGTGTAGTTGGAGTTGCTTACAGTAATATTAATGAAATGCACAAGGCGCTTGATGATGCTATTAACGCTCTTACTTATATGTCCACACAGTGGCATGATTTAGATTCTCAATATTCGGGCGTTCTAGGGCATATTGAGAATGCAGCTCAAAAAGCCGATCAAAATAAATTTAAATTCTTAAAACCTAATTTAAATGCAGCGAAAGACAGTTGGAAAACATTACGAACAGATGCTGTTACATTAAAAGAAGGAATAAAGGAATTAAAAGTGGAAACTGTTACTCCACAAAAATAGGGAAATATTAATTCTGTTGTAAAGTGAACTAAAACATAGAAAGTCTATGATTACACTGTTAAACAGAAAAGTAATAATTAATAAATCCTTATATAACAGAAAGGCGGAGTCTCATTAAAGACTTCGCCTTTCAATTATATATAAGTATGATTCGAATAAAAAATAACCTTGTAGTTTAATTGCTTTTTTAAAATTTGCAACAGAATCGGTTAATTTGAAGCAGATTATATACATTTTCTTTAATACTTAATGATTTGAAGGCTGCTAAAGAAAGTTCAAACGATACTGATAAAAGATGTAGAACTCATTTTGAAAGACATCGCTTTTTAATAAGATTAGAACTTGAAACCATACCTTATATAGGAGGAATACGAAATGATGAAAAAAATCCCTCATAAACTACTCGCTGTATCAGCATTTTTAACTATAACAACTACTTATGCAGTCATACCACTAGAAACTTTTGCAATTGAAATTGAACAAACGAACACTGAAAATATGTCTCTTTCAGCAAATGAAGAACAGATGAAAAAAGCTTTGCAAGATGCTGGTTTATTTGCAAAAGCTATGAATGAATATTCTTATTTGCTAATTAATAATCCAGATGTGAGTTTTGAAGGAATAACTATTAATGGAAATGCAGATTTACCTAGTAAAATTGTACAAGATCAAAAGAATGCAAGAGCACATGCTGTTACATGGAATACACAAGTAAAAAAACAGCTTTTTGATACATTGACAGGCATTATAGAATACGATACAAAATTTGAAAATTATTATGAAACATTAGTAGAGGCGATCAATACTGGAAATGGAGATACTTTAAAAAAAGGGATTACAGATTTACAGGGAGGAATTCAACAAAATCAAAAGTCTGCAAAAGCATTAAAAGAAGAATTAATTCAATTAAAAAATGCTATTGGAGAAGATGTTAGAACATTTGGAAGTCATAAAGAGACATTGCAATCGATTTTAAAAAACCAAGGTGCTGATGTGGAGGCTGACCAAAAGCGTCTAGAGGACCTTTTAGGACAAGTAAAATATCAGAAAGACATAGAATCTAAGGGCTTAGACATGGTGAAAATCCCCTTTATTCCAACCTTGATTGCTGGTGGCATAATGATAGGTGATGCAAGAGGTAAGTTAGGTTGGCTAGAACCTGAATTAGCAAAATTGCGTCAGACTGTAGATTATAAAATAACATTGAATCGTGTAGTTGGAGTTGCATTTCATAATATTAGTGATATGCATAGTATGCTTGATAGTGCTATCACTGCTCTTACTTATATGTCTACGCAATGGGAGGATTTAGATTCTCAATATTCGGGTGTACTGGGACATATTGATAAAGCTGATCAAAAAGCTGATCAAAATAAATATAAATTCTTAACCCCTAGCTTGAATGCAGCGAAAAACAGTTGGAAAACATTAAAAACAGATGTTGTCACTTTGCAAGAAGGGATAAAAATTGCAGAGAAAAAAGAACAGGATTTTTTGAATCAGCTTCGTCCATCAAACGTTTTCTACTTTTATAAAAAAATTCATAACGCATACACTTTTGAAATAAAGACTGGAACAAATGCGCCAAATGCGTCTTATAAAGTTATGAATTTAACTAAAAACACTGTTCATAATATGTGGAGTGGAGGGGCTAATACTAACATGTGGGCTGATTGGCTTTCATTCAATCCAAATGATGAATTTGCGGTAGTAGCAGTAGTGGATGGTAAAGAATATGTTGTGTATAAAGACAAAGTACAAAATATAATGAACTGAATCTGAAAGTAACGAAGTAATTGGAGCTGGAGAATAAACTAGACACCAAGTTAATTGAAAAATTGCAATGGCATATATCTCCTTATATCCTAGAATAATTTGCTCAAGAAAAAGAATTTGTTCAGCGAAAAAGTAAATATTGAACCAAGGAGTTAGTTGTCTTATGTGTATGGTTTTACCGAAAGGTTTCAAGTACATTACTCATACAATTATGTAGTTATCCTGAAGCATCTACAGGTGTTCTTATCGACCTTGAAGAACTACTTAGCTTCCTAAGTTGAGTGATTTTATGCAAAATTAAGTGAACGTTTTTGTACATAGATTAGTTGACATTTATATAGTTTTTTTCCATTTTTAAAGATAGTTTTGTTTTTTATGTTATTTTTCAAAAATTACTGCTAAAATTTCTATATTCATCACTCAGCATATAATCATTGTTTGATGAAATGACATACCACGTCCCTTAGAGTTTCAGACATATTACGATAAATTAAAGAAAAAAGATAATAGTAGTCAACGGTTACTATTATCTTTTTTGAACTATTTTTCATTAAAATATCTCATCTGCTGTGCTCCGTATTTACTTTTCTAGATTTTATCCTAGTTTAAAATTTATGCATTTGAACTGTTTATACAATTTGTAGGATTTTTAGTTTTTTTGTCGAATACACTTAATGCAAGGAGGGACATTACATGATTATTAAAGATTATTTCATCAACCTTTCTATTTTTTCTTTATTAGTTAGCGTAGCAATATTTATTCAAGTGTTTACAATTAATTCTAGTCGATATTTTGAAAAGCTCTATGGAGGGATTATTGCAGTTACGTTAATGTTCTTTTCTTTTCCATACATGGGATTTTCCTACGATCTTCGAGTTGTTCCTCTTATTCTATCTTTTATTTACTTTGGTCGTATTGCTGGTTGGATTACGTTAATTAGCATAATTGTAATGCGTATCTTTTACACAGGAGGGTACTGGGAACCTCCTGTGATTGCTTATTTAGGTATGGGGATTCTATTTTCTACCTTTAAAACTTATTTTAAAAAACTACATCCTTTTAAAAGTGCATCGTTATATTTTTCTGTTTTTATTGGAATAAAGTGGTTAGTTGGCGTATTATTTAATACTACATTACTTTACACAGGAGGCTTATTATATATAGCGTTAGGACTTTTAATTGGGCTATTTCTTATGGAAGCCTACCAGAGATTGTATTATTTAACACAGGACTTATCTAAAATGAATCGAGAATTAAAAAAATCGAAGCAAGAACTTGCAGATACCGTACATGAGCTTCAAGGAGGAATTTTTAAATTTAAAAAAGTGGGTAAGCACTTTATACACACTTTATGTGATGGACAGTTTTATTATCAAAACGGATTTTATTCTGAACAGGTGGTAGGAAAAAGCTTACGTACTATTGATGCTTCTATTGTTCCTCCACATTTAGTTCCACAATTGATGAAGTACTATCTTCAGGCATGGGAAGGAAAAGAAATTATATTTGAATTACCTTGGCCAAATGATAAAACTATTATTCTTATTGCGCTTAGGCCGATTAAACGAAATGGACAAGTTATTGAAGTTGTTGGTTCTACAGTTGATATAACCGAAAGGAAAAAGGTAGAATCAGAATTAAGCGCTACCAAAGAATTATTGGAATCATTTATAAAGCACAATCTAGATGCTATTACCATTTCTGATCGAGAAGGGCATATTTTACAAGCGAATAAAGCTTATGAAAAGATATTTGGGTGGTCATCACAAGAAATCATAGGTAAGAGATTACCTTGTGTACCAGATTTTTTAATGGAAGAATCGCTTAAAAATATTCAGAAAATTCTAACAGGTGAATCTGTGGTTACTAGATTAGAAACTGTTAGACAAAGGAGCGATGGGAGTCTTCTTGATGTCAGTCTGACAGTTTCTCCTATACTAGATGTAAGAGGAAATGTGATAGCTTTATCAGCAATATGTAGAGACATCTCTGAAAGAAAACAAGCAGAAAGAGAACGACATCGATTACACCAGCAATTAAGAGATAGTGAAATGAAGTACCGTGCACTAATTGAACAAGCAACTGATGCGGTATATGTAGTAGAGCTGAATGAAGATAATGCTCCAAGTCGATTTATTGAGGTAAACCCTGTTGGGTGTAGAAGATTTGGATATAGTAGAGAAGAGTTGCTCTCATTATCATTTTCAAATGTAGTACCACAAGATTCTCAAATAATCGTAAGGTTATTAGAAAAAATTAAAAAGGGACAAACTTCCTTCACTTTGCAAGATGAATATGTTTTTCCAACAGGAAAAGTAATAACAACTGAGTTTAGTGTTCGTGTTTTTAACTTAAATGGTAAAAAAGTTTTCCTAAGTATTTCTCGTGATATCACTGAACGGCTAAAAACAGAAGAATTATTACGAAAATCTGAAAAACTTGCTGTTGTAGGACAATTAGCGACTGTAATGGCTCATGAGATTAATAATCCATTAACTGCAATGAAAGGGTTCATGCAATTACTAAAATCAACGGAAAGTGAGAATAATCAGGGTTATATTAATATAGTATCATCAGAGATTGAGCGTATAGAGAGCATTACAACTGAATTTATGGCGGTAGCCAAACCACAGGTGGTAAAAATGCAACCTAATAACATTAGTGTGCTAATGGATCAAGTTTTAATGCTACTACAACCTCAAGCAATGATGAATAATATAAAAATTAAAATCGATCTTAACCCTGGTATTCCATTGATTTCATGTGAAGGAAATCAATTAAAGCAAGTATTTGTTAATATATTAAAAAATGCAATTGAATCTATGCCGATGGGAGGAGAAATTCTCATTCAATTAAATATACTTGATAATAATCAATTAAGTATTCGTTTTATCGATCAAGGGTGTGGGATTCCAAAAGAACGTATACCATACCTTGGAGAACCTTTTTATAGTATTAAAGAAGAGGGGATTGGCTTAGGGTTAATGATCTGTTATAAAATCATTGAAACACATCAGGGAAAGGTATTTATTGAGAGTGAAGTGAATAAGGGAACTACAGTTGAAGTCACTCTCCCTATTTGTACACTTCAAAATTAATATGTTCTTTTACTGAAATTTTTTAAGAAACCATACAGAATGTAATGATAATGTTACTTAATGAAATAATAAAGAGAAGAACACTGGTAAATGTACCCTATAGAATAGACACTTGAAAAAGCCTGTTATAAAAACATCCTTTCTTTAGAACCAAAAGAAAGGATGTTTTTAATATTGTAATTTTTCTTGGGGATATTTAAAATTTTTACTTTTAATACATTTTTTAACTAATTTTGGTTAAGTTAGTTAAAAAGGCATTATTTTTAATGAGCATATTGACATATAAATATCCCTCATTTTTAAAATAGAAATTTCTAAAAACTATATATAGGTTCTTTTTGAAAGGAAGGGTATTATCAATTGAAACCACATGAAAAAGTACCTGTTCACTCTATAAAATCTTTGCAGGAATTAATGCAATTACTAAAAAAATCTAAAGATTTTATAACGTTGGAGATCGCTTCAAACAAATCCTCTATAGTCATTTCATATTTTAGAACCTTAATCGATGTAAATATATTTCATGAAGAGGTTTTAACTCATATAAAAGAGAAGAGCTGCGATTCATTACAAGATATTCGGTCTGTCTTACCCTTTGAAAATTCAAAAATAACAAATCAAATTGAAGATATTCAGGATAGTATTTTAAATGGCTATATACTTATTCAGTTCGATACAGATAAACTAAATTGTTTGTTAGTAAATGTGTCAAAGAAAGAAAAAAGGGATATTACAAAAGCTGAAATTGAATACAATATTGTGGGTCCGCAAATCGCATTTGTCGAAGATTTAGATGTAAATTTAAATTTAGTACGTAGAAAGCTCCCAACACCTTATTTACAAATGAAGGAATTGAAAGTAGGCTCTCTCTCTAACACAACTGTTGCGATTGTATTTATTGAGGGAATTGTAAATGATCAAAATCTACAAGAAATTATAAAAAGGGTAAGTCAAATAAAAACAGACCATGTTTTGGATAGTACTTATTTGATGCAGTTAATTGCAGACAACCCAAATTCTATATTCCCTCAATTTTTGAATACAGAACGTCCGGACCGTGTGGCAGCTGTATTAGCAGAAGGGAAAATTGCACTTTTTGTAGATGGCTCGCCTTATGCCATCACTCTTCCAACAACATTAATTGATTTTTTTTCTACGACAGAAGATTACACCATGCCTTGGATTATAGCCTCTTTTTTTCGTCTATTAAGGCTTTTTGCTTTTATATTTTCTGTCTTAACGACGCCATTATATGTCTCGATCTTAACATATCATTACGAGCTTATCCCAAAAGAACTTCTTGAAACGTTAATCATATCGAGAAGTAAAGTACCTTTTCCTCCATTAATTGAAGCACTTTTTTTAGAAATAACGATTGAATTACTGAGAGAAGCAGGGGCACGTTTACCAACTAAAGTGGGTTTAACTGTCGGTATCGTAGGTGGTATTGTAATTGGACAAGCATCGGTAGAAGCAAGTCTTACAAGTAACGTACTTATTATCATTGTTGCACTTTCAGCTCTTAGTTCATTTACAGCACCAATATATCGAATTGGTAATACAATTCGAGTAATTCGTTTTCCTTTTATAATATCTGCACACCTATTGGGCTTATTAGGAATTGTTTTAACAAGTTCTTTCCTTTTAGTACGCTTATTACGTACAGAATCATTAAGACGTCCTTATTTGTTCCCTTTTTATCCTACACGTCCTACAGATTGGAAAGACAGCATTATACGTATGCCAATCTCAGCGATGTTTCGACGTCCTATTTTTTCAAGGTCTAAACAGCGTTTTCGCTTTAATCCAGAAGAGGTAGAGAAAAATAAAATCATATCACGAAATGATTTTGATGATTGAATTTAACAGGGAGGAGCATTATGAAACAGATCCCAATTGAGTATCAAGTCTCGCCATATATGGTATTTTTTTTAATTATTACTATACAGTTGGGAGTTGGTATGCTTGGTTTTGAAAGGATTAGTGCAAAATTAGTTGGAAATGATGCGTGGATTAGCACGCTACTTTTTGGAATATCTGTTAATGTTATGATTTGGATCATATATCAGATTTTAAATCAGGGTAATGGAGACATCATTGCAATCAATCAAAACGTACTTGGAAAATGGATTGGTGGATTGCTCAACTTCATTTTTTTATCTTATATTGTATTGTTAGGTGCAACAACACTACATACTTATATCGAAGTAGTACATGTTTGGATGTTTCCTTCAATTTCATCTTGGGTTATAGCAGGGGCTTTTTTGGGTCTATGTTATTACATTGTTACTGGAGGATTTCGTGTAGTTGCCGGAATCGGCTTCTTTGGAATCGTTATCCCAAGCATTCTAATCTTCACATTTTTTTATCCTTTGCAGTATGCAGATTTCCAGAATTTATTTCCAATTGCACAGCATTCATTCCTAGAAATTATGAAAGGAATGAAAGGAAATATGTTTAGTTTTTTTGGATTTGAAATGTTATTGCTGTACTACCCATTTATTAAAAAGGCAAAAACGTCTCAAAAATATGCGCACTATGCAAATTTAGTAACGACTATTGTCTACACATACCTTATGATTTTAACTCTTGCATTTTTTAGTGAAAAACAACTAGCGAGTGCGATATGGGCATATTTAAGCATGATTAAAATTATACAATTTCCCTTTATAGAGCGGTTTGAATACATTATTGTTTCTGTTTGGGCTTTTTTTATATTACCCAATGTTTCCTTTACATTATGGGGAGTAAGTCGTGGTATAAAAGAGGCACTGGGAATAAAGCAAAAATATGTTTTGCCAGTTATCATCCTATTCATCTTTGTTTTATCATTTTTCTTGAATAATCGTAATAAAATTAACTTATTAAATACTTGGACAGGTCAAATGGGCTTTGTATATATATATGTATACCTACCTGTACTATGGCTAATTCAAACGGCCAAAATAAAGTTAAGGAGATAAACATGAAGCGATGGATACTTTTCCTTATATTAAGTGTCTTCTTAATAGGTTGTGCTAAAACGAAAATTGTGGATGACATTGACTTAGTTCAAGTTGCGGCATATGATACCGAAGCAGAAGGTAAGCTAAAAGGAACCTTTGCGATTTCAGCTTATAAAGGAGGCGGGGAAGGTGAAACAAAAATCTATTCAGCATCAGGCCAGACTGGTAGAGAAGTTCTTGCAAGAGCATCCGAAAAATCTTCTGGACCTCTAGAGTTGGGGCAATTGCGTGTTATTATATTTAATGAAAAAATAATTGAAAAGGGAATGCAGGAAATTTTAGAGACTTTGAACCGAAATCCTAGTGTAGGAAATGCAATTTATTTAGCAATTACAAATGTAAAAGGGGAATCACTATTAAAGGGGAACTATTCTAAAGAAAAAGAAATTGCTTCCTATCTATCCTCTTTACTGGAGCAAAATATGGACAATGGAACGCAGCCCAAAACAAATTTTTTTATGTTTTTAAACCAACTTAATGATGATGCGAGAGATTCCTATTTACCGATAATATCTAAAAAAGGTAACGTGTTGGAGTTAGATGGAATAGCACTTTTTAAAAGATGTAAAATGGTTGATAAAGTGAACCCTAAAGATTTATTTGTATTTAAATTGTTGACAGATAATTTTAAACAAGGTACATACCAATTCAAACTACCTGGTTCTTCAAATACTTACGCTACGATAGAGAATATAAAAGCTAGAACAAAATATAAGATGGAGGGGAATAGTAAGCATCCATTCGTAAATGCTCATATTCAAGTTAAAGCTGAAATTCAAGAATTTACAAAAACAAAAAATCTAGATAATCCTAAAGAAATAAAAAAATTAGAAAAAATTATGGAAAAAGAAATAGAAAAAAAAGCAACTACATTGATAAAGAGATTTATTAAAAAAGACACAGATCCTATAGGACTTAGAAAGCTTGGTAGAACTCACGTAAGAAAATGGAACAGTCAAGAATGGGAAGAATCCTATAAAGATTTACGTTTTCGTGTAACAGCTGATGTAAAAGTAACCCAATCTGGTGTCACAGAATAAATCAAATAAGATATGGGAAATTTTAATAAAAAATATAGTCTCGCAGGAGATTAGGGAGAAGAGAAACGATTAACAAAGAATTTCATAAACATTAAGATGCTTTGTTAATCGTTTTTATACCTGTAGCTTTATCACTTATAGTAATCATAATTATAATAAAAGAACAACGAAACAAATTCCCGATACCACATAATTATAAGAGGACAATAAAGCATCAAGATATAATGTATGCTTTGTCTGGAAAAAAGAATTAAGTACTTCAAGGTTAAACACTTAACTTTAAAATAGTAAATTCGTTGCTTGTAGCACTTCAACTAGACTGTGTCCCCGAAAGTTAGAAAGGTCGGTTTGTTAAGTAGCCTCTAGGGAATGAGCCTAGTACAATACCGGATTCATTCCCTTTTATTTTTCCTTGATTCTTTCATGATTATAGTACTTTATATACTTTGCTAATTCTTGTTTGAATTCTGTTATACTTTCAAATTCTCTCGATACAGAAATAGACATACAAAAACGCCATTCTTTCTTATAAATCTACAGAAAGAATGTCGTATTCTTCAAAAGTGAGTTCCTTTATTGAAAAGCTTTAGTTCTATATGACAGATAAAAGGGCAAGCAACGCTAAAATAGCGAGAAGTCCTTGTTTCATGATAATTGATTTATTGGATGTGAGACCTCCGAAAATAGCTGCTACCCCACACAAATGATGAAAAATAATTGAATCATATAACCAATGGGATTGTTTCCAAGTATAAGTCCCCAAATGAGGCCAGCTGCTAAGAATCCATTATATAAACCGTTTACAAATTAATTGTCTAAGTATTTCTAAGTTTAAAGAGTGCAGTGTCTTCGTTTTTTATTGAATTAACTTTTACATGTTGGTTCAATATTTTCTATTCTCTTGGAACTTAGTTCTCGTTTACTTCTCACAAAAGCAATAAAATCTATTATCTCTTCTGTTGACAGTGCTTCTCCATCTACTAAAAGTGTTGCATCTGGATCGTTTAGGAGTCTTGTAATATCAATTACATCTTTGTTTTGATGTGAATGTTCAATTCGACCTAATATATAATCTACAGATGTATCAAATAAATCGGCTATTTTAGATAAAGATTGTAATGAAGGTAATCTATAACCATTTTCATAACCAGCATAGGTGCTTTTCGCAATCCCAAGTCGATCTGCTGTCTCTTGTAAGGACCATTTTTGATTTTTTCTTAATTTAGATAAACGTTCCAGCATTCGTCTCATACCCCATCTAATTTTATTAAATTAATTATAGCATAGAAAAAGAATCAAGAATAGAAAAAAGTACGCGTATTGAATACAAAATCTTGATTAATTCAAATTAAGTTCTATAATGATAAATGTAAATACGCATTACGCGAACGATATATCGTTGTTTATTTTATGGAGGGGTTGTGTATGAAGAAAATTTTATTACTTGCAACTGGTGGGACAATTGCATCTGTGGAGGGGAATGAGGGGCTTGTTCCAGGATTGTCTGCTGAGGAATTATTGAATTATTTTTCGAAGTCTTCTCGAAACTTAGAAATAGATTGCAAAATCTTAATGAATATTGATAGTACCAATATGCAACCTGAGCACTGGAAAGAAATAGCTAATGCTGTTTTTAATCACTATGATGACTATGACGGGTTTGTGATTACACATGGAACGGATACGTTAGCTTATACATCTTCCGCGTTATCTTATATGCTGCAAGGTTTAAGAAAACCAGTTGTTTTAACAGGTTCACAAGTACCTATTAGTTTTAAAAAGACAGATGCAAAGAAAAATGTAGCTGATGCTCTTAGATTTGCCTGTGAGGATGTTGGCGGTGTGTTTATTGTTTTTGATAGTAGGGTGATTATTGGGACGAGAGCAGTTAAAATGCGAACAAAAAGTTATGATGCATTTGAAAGTGTGAATTATCCATATGTTGCTGAGGTAAATGAAGATGAAGTGAAATATCATTGGAAGCCAACGTCCTCCCATAATGAACTTTCAATAAATACTAATTTATGTACGGATGTTTTTCTTATGAAATTGTATCCAGGTACAAAACCAGAGATATTTGATTGTTTAAAAGATTTGTATAAAGGAATTATTATTGAAAGTTTTGGAAACGGTGGATTACCTTTTGAAGGAAGGAACTTGCTTTCGAAAATTCAAGAGTTGACTGAAATGGGGATTGCTGTAGTGATTACTACTCAATGCCTGGAAGAAGGAGAAGACATACTTCTCTATGAAGTAGGACGGAAAGTGGCACAACATCAAGTAATATTGTCTGGAGATATGAATACGGAAGCCATCATAGCAAAATTGATGTGGGCGCTTGGGAAAACTAATAAATTAGAAGAGATTAAAAAAATTATTGAAGAGCCTTTAGTCTACGATTTAACAATAAAATCTGATAAGGATTGGTAATGACTTCATATGATTTATTTAGGTTTTACATTTAATATGGGGGAGAAATTAAAATGGCAATGACAAACAAGAACGTGCGAGTGGAGAATGATTTTTTGGGAGGAAAGGAATTACCTATTGAGGCATATTACGGAATTCAGACTTTACGCGCTGTTGAAAATTTCCCGATTACAGGGTATAAAATTCATGAAAGTTTAATTAGAGCGTTCGCAATTGTAAAAAAAGCTGCAGCGCTTGCGAATACAGATGTAGGAAGATTGGAATTAAACAAGGGCGGTGCGATCGCAGAAGCTGCTCAAGAAATTCTTGATGGAAAATGGCATGATCATTTCATCGTAGATCCAATCCAAGGCGGAGCGGGTACTTCAATGAACATGAATGCAAATGAAGTCATTGCCAATCGTGCTCTTGAATTATTAGGAATGGAAAAGGGAGACTATCATTATATTAGTCCAAATAGCCATGTAAATATGGCCCAATCAACAAATGATGCATTCCCAACGGCGATTCATATCGCGACGTTAAATGCATTAGAAGGCTTATTACAAACGATGGGTTATATGCATGATGTATTTGAATTAAAAGCAGAACAGTTTGACCATGTTATTAAAATG
>NZ_JBNRIL010000001.1:617367-812520 GCF_053557995.1 Bacillus sp. XB1
GCGTACACATTTACAAGATGCGGTGCCAATTCGTCTTGGACAAGAGTTTAAAGCATACTCTCGCGTACTTGAACGTGATATGAAACGAATTCAACAATCGCGTCAACATTTATATGAAGTAAATATGGGGGCAACTGCAGTTGGTACAGGCTTAAATGCAGATCCAGAATATATTGAAGCAGTTGTAAAACATTTAGCTGCAATTAGTGAACTACCGCTTGTTGGTGCAGAAGATTTAGTAGATGCGACGCAAAATACGGATGCTTATACTGAAGTATCTGCAGCACTTAAAGTATGTATGATGAATATGTCTAAAATCGCGAATGACCTTCGCTTAATGGCATCAGGTCCACGTGTTGGCTTAGCGGAAATTATGTTACCAGCTCGTCAACCAGGTTCATCTATTATGCCAGGGAAAGTAAACCCTGTTATGCCAGAAGTTATTAATCAAATTGCGTTCCAAGTAATAGGTAATGATCATACAATTTGCCTTGCTTCAGAAGCAGGACAATTAGAATTAAACGTGATGGAACCAGTACTTGTTTTCAACTTACTGCAATCGATTAGCATTATGAATAACGGTTTCCGTGCCTTTACAGATAATTGCTTAAAAGGAATTGAAGCGAATGAAGAGCGCTTAAAAGAGTATGTTGAGAAAAGTGTAGGAATTATTACAGCTGTGAACCCTCATATTGGTTATGAAGCAGCAGCTCGCGTTGCGAAAGAAGCAATCGCGACAGGGCAATCCGTTCGAGAACTTTGTGTGAAAAATGGTGTATTGTCACAAGAGGACTTAGAATTAATTCTAGATCCATTCGAAATGACACACCCAGGGATTGCAGGAGCAATTCTTTTAAAGAAAAATTAAAAGAAGAGGGGGGACAAGTCCCTCCTCTTTGTTTACAATATAGGGATGTTATACGTGAATAGAGGTAGGGAGATTATAAGTAAGTATACAGTGGCGTTTAATGGTTCATAGAAACAACATTAAGAGGAGCAGAAATATGATCAACACCACTTTTAAATAAAGAGGATTTATTAAAATATCCTATCATGTTAACAACAAGTTTACATGAATCTTTATAAATAACTATGACCAACCATGAATCAATAGTTGGCCATAATGATCTTAAAGACCCATATCTTTTAATCCAGGACTATGCTCATTTGGTATTTCAGGAAGTTCTGGTACAGGAAAACCTTTTGGCGGGTCAGTTACTGCTAATGTTCCTTTGTTTCTACTTGGTGATTCACCTTGGAATATTTCTCCCATTCTTGTTGGATCTAAACTAAAATTAAATTGTGCGTTATGGAATCCCATGTCTACATACTTTCTGCACTCTGGGTATTTATTAATATCATAGTTGGGCACAGGGAAGAGTTTCCCCCATTCAACACCCAATGTCTCTAAAGCTTTTGCGAAAGCATTTTGATGTGCATTATCACGTACAATTAAAAATGCAAGTGTTTCTCTAAAAGTTTGATTGGAACTCATTTCATAAATTCTAGTTTTTTAAAGTACACCTCTTTTAAGTTAGTTAACATTGTTATCGTGTCCGCTGTTTGGTTACTTAATACTTTAATTCATGTTTTTACCAATTAATTATTATCTCAAAATGAAAAATTTTTGAAAATAACTATTTTAGATGTGAGATGAAAATAGGGGATAGATACTTAGCATTTAATAAAAAAAGATAAGATTACGAAATGTAATCTTATCTTTTCATTAAGAATAATGAATTGTAGCTTCAAGGCTTCAGAATGACTTTTATACAATCATCTTCACGATTATTAAAAATTTGATAACCGTAGCTCGCTTCTTCAAGGGGGATTTTGTGTGTAATAATCTCTTTTGGATCAAATTCTTTATTTGTTATTTTTTTAAATAGTTCTGGCATAAAATGAATGACAGGTGCTTGTCCCATTTTAAGATTAATATTTCTAACCCAAAATGCTCCGAGTGGAAATGCATTATAATTGCCACCATAAACGCCAGTCATTTGAACCGTTCCATATTTTCTTACGGCTTTCGTAGCTATTTGAATAGGGCCGAGAGTTCCGCCTTGTAATTTCAATTTTTGTTCCAGAAATTCTAGTGGCGATTTTTTTCCATCCATCCCCACACAATCAATAACTACATCGGCACCACCATGTGTAATTTCCTTTAAATGTTCTCCCATATCGGGGAATTTTGTAAACTCAAATACCTCGACATTGTTAATCTTTTTTGCATAATTCATCCGATAATCTAAGTAATCCACTGCAATTACACGTTTAGCACCTTGCATCCAAGCAAATTTTTGTGTCATTAATCCAACAGGTCCACAACCAAGGACGATAACAGTATCACCTGGCTTAACGCCTGCGTTTATTACACTCCAATAGGCTGTAGGTAAAACATCTGATAAAAATAGTAGGGATTCATCTTCAAGCTCGCATGATTCCGGTATAACAAATGGAGTAAAATTGCCAAATGGAACTTTTAAATATTCTGCTTGTCCGCCTGGATGATTACCAAATTTCTCCGTATAACCAAAGTATCCACCAGAATCGTAATGAGGATTTGAGTTATCACATTGACTTTCCATTTCATGTTGGCAATAGAAACAATGTCCACAAGAAACGTTGAAGGGGATGACAACACGATCGCCTTTTTTCACTTTAGTGACATCTGGCCCGACTTCTTCAACGATTCCCATTGGTTCATGGCCGATAATGTATCCTTGAGGTAAGGGCATGTTACCTTGATATAAATGTAAATCAGAACCGCAAATAGCGGTTGAAGTAATTCTTACAATAATATCATCTTTTTTCTCTAACTTTGCATCATCAACTTGTTTAACTTGTACTTGATTTGGTCCTTGATAGGTTACAGCTTTCATCTCATATCTCCTTTTGGATTATGTCTCAAAACATAATTTTATTTAATCTCTTGGTGAAATAGAAATCTTTCTTTTATTTACTGAAGGGAATTAGGAAATATACATAGTGTTGTTATGAAAGTATGTTATATCAGTTATTCTTTCTTATATGTTTTGCCCTACTTTAAGAAAAAAATCAATTTTTATTCATAATCTAATTTCCATAAAAAGGATAATTATTATTTCATAATTTGTAGCATATTAAAAACATCGGAGGTGAAATAAGATGGCAAACAATAATAGTGGAAGTCGTAATGAATTGTTAGTTCGAGGTGCTGAACAAGCTCTTGATCAAATGAAATATGAAATTGCACAAGAGTTTGGTGTACAACTTGGTGCAGATACAACAGCTCGTGCAAACGGATCTGTTGGTGGCGAAATTACAAAACGTTTAGTAGCAATGGCAGAACAACAACTTGGTGGTAGAGCTAACCGCTAAGTAAATTGGCTTAAAATATAGCAAATATGTAAATCAATTTCTTTTGTGTATTCATAAAAATAAAAAACCTTATATTAAACAGATACTCACTCAAAGATTATTGATAATCTTCTTTCATAATCTTTGAGTATTTAATTTGTAAACTACTTTCCTAAACAATAAACACGCGGTGTTGGAAAGGTGTTTTCCATGCATAGTAGAAAATCTTTTGCAGGAAAAAGCATACTTAAAAATTTGATTTCAATATTGAAATCAATATTTATTATGATATTTTCGAAAGGTAGGAATTTAAAAATGGGTATATTAAGTGGAAATCCTCAAAATGAACCGTTACATTACGGTGAAGTATTTGACATTTGGAGCTATCTTCTTGCTGCACAGGGTGCGATTGCAAGCCATCAAGTATTTATGAATCATACAGGTGATGAAGACTTGAAGAAGTTTTTAGAAGGCTTAATTGAAAATGATATGAATTCGGAAATAGAAGAATTAAAAGCTCTTTTAAAGATTAATGGGGTCGCTTTACCGCCTGCTCCTCCAGAACGACCAGTTGCATCTATCGAAGACATTCCTCCGGGAGCACGTATTAATGATGTTGAAATTGCTGCTGCTGTTTCTGCAGGATTAGCAGCTGGACTTGTGACATGTAGTCAAGTGATGGGAAAATGTCTTCGAGAAGATGTAGGGATGCTATTTGGCCAATTTCATATGAAAAAAGCGCAGGCAGGTGTAACTCTGCTACGTTTAAGTAAGAAAAAAGGGTGGGTAGTTCCACCTCCGTTACATGTAAGAAATTCTGATCAAGCTTAATAAACAAAAATAAAAAAGTGGCATTGGCCACTTTTTTATTTTTTAGATGTATCCTCAAGCTTGGATTTATTTATTGTGGAAGAATCTATATATTCATCTGATATTTCCATAGCATATTTATCATGATGAATATGATTGCGATTTTTTAATTCATCGTCGTTACGTAGCACTAGCCTCTTCATATAAATATGGAAGAAAACTTCTGTTCCACCAATAATTAAAGCGGCTATAAATGAAGAAAGTCCAATGTTACGAGTAGCATCTAAATTAGTAAACAAGGATGTTAGTAACCAAGTTCCGAAAAAGCTTAAGCCGAAATCTGCCATTGTAGCAATCATATTTCCGTATTTAGGTAAAATGAAGAGGTCTCCGATTAAATAGGCAGCTCCCGTAAGAAAAAGAGAAATTAGTAATACTCTAGGAATTGAAATGCCTTGAAAGATACTGAGCATGATTAGCAATACTGCAGTTATCGCTGTGTATTTAATTAATAAGGCAACAATATGTTTCATCATTTTCCTCCATTGTTTAAACGTATATGGAATACAATATTTCATTAAAAACGGATTATGCTTTTATATAGCGTAACCCGTTTTAATCACCCCTTAATGGTAAGAAGTACAACCTGGGTAAGAAGCAGGCTTATACTATGGATAGTATTTGCGGAATATCGAGCTTTATTCATAAAGGGTAGTTCCATTCTTATAATAGAGATGTTGCCTAAGTACAGTGTTTTTTCATATTAAACTTAATATTCGTTGGTGTTTTGATTCATTAATATAAAAATAAACAAAGTATTTCCGCATTTAATGCATCTTTTTATCTATATATTTTCCGTAATCAGGTACAGCAATTTTATCAAATTCTTGAACGAGTGTTTTGAGGCTTGTTGATAGCAATTCACCTGACATTGGTATCCCATGTCCAGTAATAGCGACTAGAGGCTTTAATTCTTCTAATTTAATGACTGATTCTTTAGCTGCTTTCCAGTCTGTTGTTAAATAACGAGGGGGTCCGCTTATTTCCTGTTCTTGAGTTATTACTTTATACAGATACTCCTGTTTCACTGTAACAAAAGCGTCCCCAGCAATTAAAGTTCGGTCTTTCTCTCGGAATAATGAAATATGCCCAGGAGTATGCCCTGGTGTATGAATCCATCTAAACTCTGGCATATGGGGAACAGTTCCATCGATAGGTAGTGCTTTTACGCTATTTCCTAAATCAACCGGTTCATTAGGGAACAGGGGAGACATTTTCGCTACCATACCACCTTCAACTGTTGGATCTGGTTCAGGATAGCTTTGTTGTCCAGTCAAAAACGGTATCTCCATTTGATGGGCATAGACTGGAACATCCCAATATTTAATGAGTTCAATTATTCCTCCAACATGATCAAAATGCCCATGAGTTAAAATAATTGCTTTTGGACGGCTATTTGTACCAAATCGCTCCTCAGTAACAGAGATAATTTCATTTGCACATTTAGGCATTCCAGCGTCAACTAAAACAAAATCATCGGTATGCGGATTCCCAACAAAACATATGTTGACGATTTGAATCGTGTAGCAAAATAAATCAGGTAATACTTCGATGCCGTGACCACTTTCAATTGAAGTTGCTGGAATAAACTTGTAATCACTTCCATAATTCATTTCCTTGTTCACCTTTTGTCCCCCTTAATATGTTTCAATACGACATTATAGTTCCCTAATTTCTCAAATCCATTTTGGGGGATTTGAGAAAAGAATTAGTGGGGATTACAAAAAACAAAAATTAAGGTGGAGACATATCGATTTATATAAAGTGCAAACAGAAAATATTGATTTCACAAGTGTAGTTTTTACTATTTTTTGAGGAGGGGTTATGAGTTAATAAAAGGTTCATCTGAATATTTTAACGTAGGTTTATAAAGAATACAGAACAGTTTCTAATAGAAATTCATTAAATGAGGCGATTACTTGTACCGATGCTTTTCATAATCAAAGGATATTTAAGTTTTGTGATGTAATTGAGATTGATTAAATTATGCTTTTCAATAGCTATTAACAGCCCGTTCAGTGATACTAATATCTCTTACTAGCTATATGATATATTCTATTTTTTATCTAACTAACGCTCTTAGTGTAGCTGGTGTCCTTGCATTAAGTACTTCATGGTTTTTATTCATTTTCACATGTTTCATCCGAAAGAAAAACGGAAATCCCTTCTTTATTAGAGATAGGAAATTCCGGTTCATCTTTTTTATAAACAGTTCAATTGTATTTCAAATTCACATGATGATTCGGTAAATCACCTTGGATAAAGTAGGCTTTATTGATAGCGAATCTGTATTTCTTGATTGATTACCGCCTATTCCTCATACATCATTTTCCTCGTCATTCCACCGTCTACGACAAGGTTTATACCTGTAACAAAATCATTTTCGCTGGCTGTTAAATACAGACAGGCTCGTGCAATATCATCTGGTGTTCCTACACGCTTTGATAGGTGCTGTTCATGATCAATTTTACTTAATTTTGAATAATCTCCTGTTTCAATCCAACCTGGGGAAATAGCATTCACGGTAATCCTATCTTCGCTAAATGAGGCTGCGAGCGCATGTGTAATAGCAACGATCCCACCTTTTGTGGCAGCATAAGATTCTGAATTTGGCTCAGACATAATCGCCCTTGTAGAGGCAATATTCACGATAGATCCACCTTCTTTGTTATGACGCATATACTTTGCTGCTTCACGTGAACCCAAGAAAACGCTTCTTAGGTTTGTGCTTATTACATCGTCCCATTCTTCTAGCGAAATATCGTAAGGAGACTTGAATAACTCTTTTCCTGCATTATTAATTAAAATATCTATCTGACCGTATGTTTGATTAGCTACTTCCATTAATCGAATAATATCTGTTTCCAGCCTTACATCTGTTTGTACGAAAAGTGCTTCTTTACCCTGTTCTTTCATCTTAGTAACTGTTTTTGCACCTGCTTTTTCGTCTATATCTGCTAAAATAACATTGGCCCCTTTTTCTGCATAATGTAAAGCAATTCCTCTCCCGATTCCATTTCCAGCCCCTGTTATGATCACTGATTTATTAGAAAAATCCATTGTAATTACACTCCTTTTAAAAAAATATAACGTCTTTATTTTTTAATATAACATACAAAAATTATCCTTCTGCATAAGCAATAGTTAATTGATTATGCCAGTATTTTTATTCTTCACTAATAAAAGGAGTAATTATCTTTTTTTCATAAGAAGATAACACAATATTCGTTGATGGCGTACCATATTGCATTGAATCATCAATAAATTGTTCTAAACTTTCTACAGAATGTGTTGCTATTTTGACAATATAGCTAATTTCTCCTGCTACTCTGTAACACTCAAGTACATCTGGATGATTGTAGCAAAAGTTAGATAATGATTTACAATTTGTTGATTTAAACAGTATAAGTGCAGAAATTGGACGATTTATTTTTTTTAGAGAAACATGTGCATGGTAACCTTCAATAATTTGTTGTTCCTCTAACTTTCGTACTCGCTCAGTTACTGACGGGGAAGATAAGTGAACCGCTTCCGCTAAATCCTTCATTGAAATTTTTGCATTTGACTGTAATAGTCCCACGATTTTTTTATCAATTTGATCCATAAATTATCCAACCTTTTTTTATAAAATAGAATAACCTAAATTCTTTATAAAATAAAGAAAAACAATCAAATATCCTTATTGAACTTATTTATCAGCCTTCTATACTTCTATAAAATAAGGGTAGAAGGAGGCGGTTTACGATATGAAAAAGATTTTATTATTATTAGCTGACGGGTTTGAAGCAGTAGAAGCTAGTGTATTTACAGATGTACTAGGCTGGAATAAATGGGAGGGAGATGGATCAACCGAGGTCGTAACAGTTGGTCTTCGGAATAAATTAACTTGTACTTGGAATTTTACTGTCATACCGGAAAAAACGGTTGATGATATTCAATTAGATGAATTTGATGCACTAGCTATTCCAGGAGGATTTGAAGAGGCTGGTTTTTATCGGGATGCATACAGTAGAGAATTCTTACATGTTATTCAACATTTTTATGCCAAGCAGAAGCCTATTGCCAGTATTTGTGTTGCATCATTAACGCTTGGAAAAAGTGGAATTCTTGTAGGTAAAAAAGCTACCACATACAGTCATCCAACGAGTAAACGAAAAGAGCAGTTAAAGAATTTCGGTGCAATCGTACAAAATGATTTAATAGTACAAGATGGAAATATTATTACATCATCAAATCCAGGCACAGCTTTTGATGTTGCGTTTTTATTACTTGAAAAATTAACATCTAAAAAGAATGCTGAACATGTAAAGGATCTTATGGGATTTTAGGCATTTATCTTCTTATGAGTTTTTGATGCTTGCTAGAAGTAATGTGAAAAGTCGCCGTGCTCTAGTTCTATTTGCTGAACCCGAGGAAAAAGAAAAAGGGTTTGATTATTACAATACTTATAATAGGAGAATTTTTATGATTATAACACTTTTCACATATATTTTGTTAGGTTTATCTTTAGCAATACCCGCAGGTGCTATGACAGTCCAAATGACGAAACAAGGAATGAGAAATGGTTTCGTACATGGTTGGTTTGTAGGTATAGGAGGAATGACTGTAGATTTATCTTTAATAGTCCTGATTTATCTAGGGTTCTCTAGTGTATTAACCAATCCATGGGTAGAAACAGTTATGTGGCTCCTAGGTTTTATATTTTTAATGTTTATTGGAATAGAAAGCATTAAAGAAGCAAAGTCGGAAGTTAACATAGATGGAGAAGATCCTAATAAATCTTTATTATCAGCTTATTTATCTGGTTTTATGATTGCTATATCACCGGCTAATATTGTATTTTGGATAGGGGTCTTTGGCCCGGTTCTCGTTTCTTCATTAGGTAATGCAAGTACATCTACATTTATATTAATAGCTGTAGGTATTTTATTAGGTATCTTTATGCATGATATGATCTTATTAAGCTTTGTTCATTTTACTAGACGTTTTTAAATCCAACCTTTATTAAAAGAGTATCTATATTTGCCGCAATAGTCCTATTCGGATTTAGTGGTTATTTTGGTTATGAGTTTATAAAACAAGTAATGACTTTTATCTCAAAAGCATAGTTCTTATAAACTTAAATAGGGTGGTTATAAGGTAAATGAAAAAGATACGTATTTTAAACGTAACATAATTGTAAATATGTTATATCACGTAGGCAACCCCTCAGGAATTCATTAATCCCTGAGGGGTCTTTAAATTCTTTACACGTAGCCTCTACTATAATTGATGGTGTATGAGCTTAGCTCAATAGCGATGGGGTACTACCCGCATTTTAACGAAAATATACGCTAAGCAAATTTCGATATAAAAGAAGCCGAATTTTCTACTTTAAGAAACTTTCGGTTTCAATTCGTTATGACATTGCTCTATGTTGTTATAGATATATAATTTAATTAAAGTTTCAATTAGTTTAGATCATCAAAAATAATGTCTTTTTTATCTAAATTTCTTAGAACTTATATATGAGATGAATATTAATTTATAAGCATTAAATATTTGTGAAGATTTAATTGACGAACATATTTTTTGACTTTTATTGAAAGTGGATTACACTATAAAAATTTTAGAGAATGGCTATCTATATAAAAATTACATAACAGTAGCTAATATAAATCCATTAAATAAGACGATTACTTGTACGGATGCTTTTCATAATCAAAGAATGTTTAAGTTTGGAGATGTAATTGAAGTGGATTAGAGGGGGAGAAATAAAAATAGTTATCTCTTCCTAACTTAATTATATCATGTAAATCAAGTTCGAAATAGACTGTTTATTCGTATTGACTCCTGCTACAATCAAGAACACATGCATAGTAAGGAGAGATGTTACATGAGTTCTTTCGTTCTCGATTTTCAAGAAATAGAAAAAACGCAGCTTTCACTCGTTGGTGGAAAAGGTTTGAATTTAGGGGAGTTATCAAGCGTTCAAGGTATACAAGTACCCGAAGGATTTTGTGTTACAACGGTAGGATATGAAAAGGCTATCGAGCAAAATGAGGATCTTCAAACTTTGTTGCAGCAGCTAACAAAGTTGAAAATGGAAGAGCGAGCTCAAATTGGTGAAATAAGTAAGAAGATTAGAGAAGTTATTATGGCAGTAGAAATCCCTTCTGATGTAGTGGAAGCGGTAACTCATTATCTCTCACGTTTTGGAAATGAACATGCGTATGCCGTGCGCTCTAGTGCTACGGCTGAAGATTTACCGTATGCTTCATTTGCAGGTCAACAAGATACGTATTTAAATATTATCGGAGAAGAAGCGATTTTACAGCATGTAAGAAAGTGCTGGGCGTCTTTATTTACAGAGCGAGCAGTTACGTACCGCATGCAAAATGGTTTTGAACATAATCAAGTTTCTATATGTGTTGTCATTCAAAAAATGGTTTTCCCTGAGGCTTCAGGGATTTTATTTACTGCGGATCCGATTACTTCGAATAGGAAGGTGTTGTCAATCGATGCCAGCTTTGGACTTGGCGAGGCGCTAGTATCTGGATTGGTTTCTGCCGATAATTATAAGGTAAAAGAAGATGAAATCGTCGAAAAGGTCATCGCAACGAAAAAATTAGCCATCTATGGACGAAAAGAAGGCGGAACAGAGAGAAAGAAAATTGCTCCTAATAAGCAAAAAGTTCAAACACTTACTGAACAACAGATTTTACAACTAGCACGCATCGGAAGACAAATCGAAGCTTATTTTGGTTGTCCGCAAGATATTGAATGGTGCTTAGTTGATGATACAATTTATATAGTCCAAAGCAGACCGATTACGACTTTATATCCAATTCCAGAAGTAAATGATGGGGAAAATCACGTGTATATATCAGTTGGTCACCAACAAATGATGACCGATGCGATGAAACCATTAGGTTTATCTTTTTTCCTGTTAACGACAAGTGCCCCAATGCGTAAAGCGGGCGGAAGGCTGTTTGTGGATGCTACACAAAGATTAGCATCACCTGCTAGCAGAGATTACTTAATAAATACGTTAGGAAAATCAGATCCGCTCATAAGAGATGCATTAACGACTGTAGTCGAGCGAGATAATTTTATTACATTGTTACCGGATGATGAAAAAGAAAAGAGTGTTGGTAAAGGTGTGCCACCTGCAAGCACGCAACCAGAAATCGAAAATGATCCAGCAATCGTTACGGAATTAATAAAGAATAGTGAAGCATCACTTGAAGAGTTAAAACAAAATATGCAACTGAAATCAGGAGTGGACGTACTTGATTTTATTTTGGAAGATATTCAGCAATTAAAGAAAGTATTGTTTAACCCGCAAAGTATCGCTGTCATTATGGCTGGTATGAATGCTTCAACATGGATAAATGAAAAGATGGAGCAATGGTTAGGTGAAAAAAATGCAGCAGACACGCTTTCTCAATCCGTACAAAATAATATTACATCTGAAATGGGTTTAGCATTAATGGATGTCGCTGATGTGATTCGGCCGTACGAAGAAGTTATTGCGTATTTACAACATGTAGAAAATGAAAGCTTTTTAGATGAATTAGTTCAGTTTAAAGGCGGGGAAAAAGCTCGAGAGGCAATCGATGCTTTTCTAAATAAATACGGAATGAGATGTAGTGGCGAAATAGATATTACGAAAACGCGCTGGAGTGAAAAGCCAACTACAATTATCCCGATGATTTTAAATAATATAAGAGATTTTGAATATGGTGCGAGTAAGCGGAAATTTGAAGAAGGACTGCAAGAAGCTTTGAAAAAAGAAGAAGAGTTAGTAGATCGATTACAGCACTTATCGGGTGGAAAACAAAAAGTAGAAGAAACGAAGCGAATGATTCGTAATATCCGTAATTTTATCGGCTATCGTGAATATCCAAAATACGGTATGATTAATCGTTATTTCATATATAAGCAAGCGTTACTGAAAGAAGCTGAGCAACTTGTGCAGAGCGGTGTCATTCATGAAGTTGATGATATATACTATCTAACTTTTGAAGAGTTTCACGAAGTTATTCGCACGAATAAACTAAATTATGAGCTTATTCATAAACAAAAAAATGATTATAAATTATACGAAAAACTAACGCCTCCTCGTATAATGACGTCTGATGGAGAAATCATTACAGGTAAATATAAACGAGAAAACCTCCCAGCTGACGCCATTGCAGGTCTGCCTGTTTCGTCTGGAGTAGTTGAGGGGAGAGCTCGCGTTATTTTAAACATGGAAGATGCGAATTTAGAAGAGGGAGATATATTAGTTACGGCTTTTACTGACCCTGGCTGGACACCATTGTTTGTGTCTATAAAAGGGTTAGTCACTGAAGTTGGCGGACTTATGACGCACGGAGCAGTTATCGCACGTGAATATGGATTACCAGCAGTCGTTGGAGTAGAGAATGCTACGAAATTAATAAAAGACGGACAACGAATTCGGGTACATGGAACAGAAGGGTATATTGAAGTGTTGTAATGAAATAAAAGAACATCCGCTATTATAGTGGATGTTCTTTTATTATATAGCTGACTTATTTCTTTAAGCCAGCCGCATAAAAAGGTCCATGAACTGCGATTGTTGATAAAAAGCGAGCAATCTCCTCAGGTGTTTCTTTTTGTCCATTATTTAACCATTGTTGGATGACACCTATATGCGCAGATGCCATATAAGAAGTTAAGTATTCGCTTGGAACAAGTAAATTCTCCTTATTAATGAGAGGACCATTCGTATCTTCAAATAATGTTTTCCACATAAAGTCTTTCAGTTTTGTTTGGAAAGATAAATCTCCTTTCGGACTTAGTACAGCTCTCATAAAATCACTATTTTCATTTAGAAATGCAAGAATAGAAGTGATAAGTATAAATGGCATTGTTGGAGAAGGATTTGATCCAAGGTCAGCAATAACTTCTGGGAATTTCTGTTTAGCAATGTTAGAAAACTCGTACATAATGTCTTCTTGGCATTTTGTCATTAAATCAAATTTATCTTGATAGTGCGCATAGAAAGTACCGCGATTAATGTTTGCTTTCGTTGTAATATCTTTCACTGTAATGGCGTCAAAACCTTTTTCTTCAATTAGCTCCACCAATGCATTTCGTATGGCAGCTTTTGTACGAACAACACGCAAATCTAAATTATTATCGCGCAAAGCATATCCCTCCTTAATTTTACTCAACACATTTAGAAAATGTGTCTTATAACCAACACATTCACGATTTTTGATTATTGTATAAGGTTCAACTCGAACATATAATTCAAAATATAAATAAACAACACGTTGTTGGTTATTATAGATCGAATTAAGGGAGGAGAAAAGAAAATGTTTAAAAATAAACTTTTATTGTTATCACCAGTTATTGCACTACTTGTTGTTTTTATTTTTTCATTAACGTTATTTCCAACTGTTCAACCAAAGCCGAAAAACTTGCCAATTGCAATTGTAAATGAGGATCAAGGTGTAGAAATTCCAAATCAACCGAAAATGAATATGGGGCAAACGATCGTTGATAACATGAAAAAAACAGCGAAATCAGAGGAAGAACTCGCAGTGAAGTGGGTAGAAGTAAAAAATAAAGAAGCCGTTCAAAAGGGATTAAACAATAAAGAGTATTACGCGGCATTAGTCATCCCGAAAGAATTTAGCGCAAAACAAGCGTCGTTACGAACACCACAGCCATCTTCACCTGAGATAGAAATATATATTAATCAAGGAATGAATACGGCTGCATCAACTATGGCAGGACAAATATTACAGGCGATTGTTGATAATATGAACAATACTGTTCGTACACAACTATTAGAAGGATTGAAAGCAAAAGGAGATACTGTAACAACAGATCAAGCTGCGAAATTAGTAACACCTATTGTAAAGAACGTGAAAAATATGAATGAGGTCGGCAAAAATAGTGCGAACGGTAACTCACCAATATCATTGTTCCAGCCGTTATGGATTGCAAGTTTAGCTAGTGCAGCGATTATTTTTATTGCGATTAGTAAAATGCCAGTAAGCTCAAGAAAAGAAAACTTTCTGTTAAAAGTAAACCAAATCGTAACAGGAGCTATTGCGACACTTGTAATTGGATTTGGTCTTACATGGATTGCGGATGGGATGGTAGGGTTAAATATTTCGAACTTCACGGATACAGCTCTATTCTTATCCATTACTTCTTTTAGTTTCTTCTTAATGATATCTGCGGTACTTTCATTGGTTGGGCTAAAAGGAATCGGTTTATTCGCTTTATTACTATTCTTCGGGGCGCCGTTACTATCATTAGCACCTGAGATGTTGTCTCCGTTTTATCAAGACTGGGTTTACTCATGGTTACCAATGAAATTTATGATTGAAGGCCTAAGAGAAATCTTCTTCTTCGGAAAAGGGTTAAGTTGGAATACTCCTGTTACTGTACTCGTTTGGATTGGTATAGTAAGTATGGTTACTATATTAGCAACTGCATTCAAACGTAGTGTAGTAAAAGGGCATAAAACAGAATTGAATGCTTAAAAAAAAGCCGTTTCACTAATTAGTGAAACGGCTTTTTTTGATGAAATCTATAAGCTGAAGAATGAATATTTGCTGATAATAAAGTTTGTTAATTTTTCTGGCTTTTCCTCAATGTAAACACCTAATTGTTGAAAAGTGTTATGTTTAGAATTAAGTCGGGATCTCTAAAGGTCACGTACATTCCAGACAATCTCACCACGTTCGTCATCCCACGTACTGTGATGACGCTTAAATCCTATCTTTTCTAGTACCCGGAGGGAAGCGATATTCCAAGCACCTACAGTCGACCAAAGTCTTTGGCGCCCAGTAGCAATCGCCGCGTCCAGTACAACAGATGCCGCCTCAGTCGCATAACCTTTACCATGAGCGCTGCGGAACAACTCGTATGCAATCTCCGGCTCTTCAAGTGTGGAACGACCGATAATCAAGCCGCAGTATCCGATGAAATCGCCTTCGTCTCTTCTTCGAATAGTGAGAAGGGAAATGCCATTTTCATCTGCCTTCTTACGCATCTCAATAAGCCGGTTATGAACGGAGTCGAGGGTCGGCATGTCCACACCACGTTCGCCAATTAATTTCCTCATCCAAACTGAATCGGATTCCTCCCACATACTCAGGTCAAGTCGTTCGGTTTTTAGCTGGAACTCCATAGTTTTAAATAAAGATGGCATAGTGGAACCTCCTAATTATGTCACTTAACTCATAATAGCTTCGCACCGCATCATGTTGAACCAATCGTTGATTCGCGAATTTATTTTCCTAACTCCCGCGAGAGTTTATAGCAACAGTATACAATAGTATTATTTTATGCATAAGCAATTCCTTTGCAAAATAGACCCTTTTCTCAAACTTTTCTTTCATTCTAAAGCCGTCCCGTTAAATACACAGGCTCCTACTATTTCTAAATGCATAAAATGTTAAGCGAAAGTATGGGGGGATACGATGTATAATTCAAATTATTATGATTGGTATAGGCAAAATGATAAGTTGATAAGTGATATTGAAAAAGCTATAAATGGAGAGTATAGCGCCATAAGCTGCTATGCAAAATTAGCGAATATGGCTCCAAATCAAGTAGAACAAAAACAAATTCTTGAAATTCGTAATGATGAAATAAAGCATTTCCACAACTTTGTACAAATTTATACGAACTTAACTGGTAGGCAGCCGAAACCACAAATTACTGAAGACTGCCCAAATACGTATTTACAAGGATTAGAGTTCGCTATACAAGATGAACAAAAAACAGTAGATTTTTATTTGGAAATTTCAGATGAGACATCGGATGCACATCTGAAAGATTTGTTACGGAGAATAGCTGCGGATGAACAAAATCATGCGGTATGGTTTTTATATTATTTTGTGAAGTCGAAGTGAGCATTAAGAATGACTGATGTGGTGAATATATTAGAAGTTATTTTAAAGCGCAGTGCAACAATTGCATGAAAAACTTAATAAGCATAAAGAAACCGTTTCATAAGTAGTGGGACGGTTTTTTTTCGCGGTGAAATACAAGTTACATAGATATCGATAAAATATGGTAATTTAATTTGGTATATAATGTATGAAATGAAAACGAAAATAAATAAGCTAGGAGCAAATAAATGAAAAGAGGAATTACAGTAGATATTCCAAATGAATATGATAATTTACTTTGGAAAGTGTTAAAGCCAATTGATATTTCTTCATATGATTGGTGGGTAGGGAGTGAGGAGTCATACTTAATAGCACGTGGTGGATTGGATGAGGCATTATTTCCAGAAGGACCAAGTATAGTGGAAGGATCAGATTTGAAAACATTATTTAAAGACAATATATATTATGTTATTTTTGCAGATTTAAAAGCGTATTCAAAAGGAGAGGAAGTAGTAGATATTGAAACATATGAAGAATTTAAAGAGAGTAAGTGTGAATTAGTTTTACTAGTTGCGGATTGTACATACGTCACAATTTACGCTAAAGATCAAAAACAGATTGAATTGATGTATGAAAACGCAAGGAATCAAGGTTATTATGTTGAATACGTTACCGACGAAAATGACGGTAGAACGCGTTTATCAGTATGATAGCGATAGGAAAGGGGAACAGCGATATGGAGAGAAATACAGTTAAAGAATATACAATTCGAACTGCTACTGAAGAGGAAAGCGATAGCATTATTACTCTATTAAAAGAAGTAGCACAATGGCTACAATATAAAGAAGTGGATCAGTGGCAGTATCTTTTAGGAGAGGAAGCTACGGCTGAAATACTAGAATGTATAAGAGAGAAATATACGTATGTTGTTCTGAAAGAAGATGAAATAGTTGGTACGGTTACAGTTTCTCCTAAACAAAATGAATGGGATGAACATATTTTTGGTAAAGAGGAAGTTTCTAATTCATTATATATTCATAGATTTGCGGTGAAACGGAAGTATAAGGGGAACGGAATTGGAGAATGGATTTTACAGTGGATAGAAGAGAATGTACAACATGACAAAGAGTATTTGAAGTTAGATTGCGTGGGGCATAATCGTACGTTGAATGATTTTTATAAGAAAAATAATTTTGAATATGTTGGAAGTACGGATGGGCTTAGTAAGTTTCAAAAGAAAAGGAGAATGTGAATGCATCCAATTAACGTAAGTTTAGTTGAAAAGTTAATACAGGAACAGTTTCCCGAATGGGCCCATTTAGAAGTGAAACCTGTAAAGTTTAGTGGGCATGATAATAGGACGTTTCACTTAGGGGATGAGATGAGTGTAAGATTGCCAAGTGATGTGACATATGCACCGCAAGTAGAGAAAGAAAATAGTTGGCTTCCTATATTAAGTAAGGGGCTTTCTTTACCGATTTCTACCCCACTTGCGAAAGGAAATCCGTCTGAAGCGTATCCATTGCCTTGGTCTATTAATAAGTGGATAGAGGGAGAAACAGTTACGAAACAAAACGTTCGGGATTTAAATGAATTTGCGGCGGACTTAGGATCTTTTTTAGTAGAATTGCAATCTATTAATGCGAGTAACGGACCTTTAGCTGGAACACATAATTTTTACCGAGGCGGACTTATATCTATATATGATGAAGAGGCGAGAGTTGCTATTGAAAATAATAAGGATGTTTTTGACGAGGCATTATTAAAGCACCTTTGGAATGTAGCACTTAGTTCAACATGGGACCGTAAGCCAGTTTGGATTCATGGAGATGTAGCACCGGGGAATTTACTCGTTAAAGAGGGAAAACTTTGTGCTGTAATTGATTTTGGTATTTTAGGTGTAGGAGATCCTGCTTGTGATGCAGCGATGGCGTGGACTTTTTTTGATAAGAATAGCAGAAACGTATTTAAAGAAGTGTTACGTATGAATGAAGAAACATGGAATAGAGCAAGAGGATGGGCACTTTGGAAGGCGTTAATTACATATGATACGAATAGGGATAGTAATGAAAAAGTAGCAGAAGAATCGTATCGTATCATTCAAGTGATTGTGGATGATTATGAGAGGTAATAGAAAAGCCTATTTTAAAATAGGCTTTTTCATATGATTAAATAGTAGAAATGGAAAGAAGGAATATAACATTATTATACAGAATATTTAGATAATAGGAGGTGTCGAATTTTGAGTGAAATTGAATTAAAGAGTAATGTAATTAAGACAGGGAGAGAGAAGGGAATTATTCTTCGGTTTATACTTGCTAGTCTCGTTGGAGTGTTTATGTTTTTCGTTCCTGTTACGATAAACGGTGCATCGTCTATTATGATTGATCATATCGTATCGTGGATTAGGGCTTCGGTTCCAGGCGTAGTACCTTATTATGCATTGTTCGTTATGGCGATTGGTGCGATTTATCCATTTTATACGAAGAAATGGAATGCATCTATCATAGACATTTGTTTTTCTATTTTAAAAGTAGTTGGCGTTGTTTTTGGCATATTATATTGTTTAAAAGTAGGACCAGCTTGGTTCTTTGCGCCAGATGTTGGACCGTTTTTATATGAGAAGCTAGTCATATCAGTAAGTTTGCTCGTTCCAATTGGCTCGGCGTTTTTAGCGTTATTAGTCGGATATGGATTGCTTGAATTTATCGGTACATTTTGTCGTCCGATTATGAGGCCATTATGGAATACGCCGGGGAGATCGGCAATCGACGCAGTTGCGTCCTTCGTTGGAAGTTATTCGCTTGCCCTTCTTATTACGAACCGCGTGTATAAAGAAGGAAAGTATACGACAAAAGAAGCGGCGATTATCGCTACAGGATTTTCTACAGTATCCGCTACATTTATGATTATCATCGCAAAAACATTAGATATTATGCATTTATGGAATGTTTATTTTTGGACTACACTTGTTGTAACATTCATCGTGACTGCTATCACCGTAAGAATCCCGCCCCTCAGTAGAAAACCAGATACATATGTAACAGAAGAAGGGTTCCCAGAGCCTGTTTATAAAGAGAAAATGTTAGAACGTGCTTGGGAAGATGCGTTAGAAGTATCAAAGTCTGCACCGAGCATTATGAAAAATATTGCAGTGAATTTAAAAGATGGATTTATTATGACGATGGGAATTTTACCATCTATTATGTCAGTAGGATTAATTGGTATCGTCTTAGCGAAGTTCACGCCAATATTTGATTGGATTAGTTATAGTTTCTATCCATTTACATGGCTATTACAATTATCGGAAGCAGAATTAGCTGCTAAAGCCGCATCAGTTGGTATTGCAGAAATGTTTTTACCGTCATTATTAGTAGTAAGTGCACCAATTGTGACAAAGTTTGTCATTGCAGTTGTTTCCGTATCATCTATTTTGTTTTTCTCCGCTTCCATTCCTTGTATATTATCAACAGATATTCCATTAAAAGTATCTGAACTTATTATTTTATATGTGCAGAGAACGATTTTAACGTTACTTATTATTACGCCGATTGCTTATTTATTGCTTTAAAGTTTTAATAAGATAAAGTTATAAAAAAGAAGCCGTCTGTAAAAAGAGGGCTTCTTTTGTTTAAAAGCGGGATATTCTTATTTATTTTTCGTATACGACGTAACGCTTCTTAAGAAGATTCCTAGTCCCGCAAAAAAGAACCCTAAGCATAATAAGCTGCCTGGCGTTCCCCAAGTAATTTGATCTAGCATTTTTTATCCCCTCCCGTTTATCATTATATAGAATTTATTGGAAATTATCAAAAAATTATTTTTTTTGAGGGTTACTGATGAGTCTTCCTACCTTATACGAGAAGAATATATTTGAAAAGAATTCTTCGCTCTATATTTTTATATTATTATAATACGTTTTTTTGTTCTTGTGATATAGTAACAACAAAGGGGGCTTAAAAATGGAAATTATTCACGAAAGAGCAAAGTTGCGGTTAATGGATAATACTGATGTCGAAACTTTGTTTTCGATTGTAGAAGGAAATCGGGATATTTGGGCGTATTTAATCTCTAAAATGGATAGTGTGCAAGATATGCAACAATACGTTCAAAAAGCGATAAAAGGTTACGGAAGAGGTAATCAAATACCTTTCGTAACCGTAGATCAACAGTCGAATAAGATTGTAGGAAGTACACGTTTATATAATATTTCAGTAGAAGATAAGACAGTTGAGTTAGGGCAAACGTGGTATCATCCGAGTGTACAACGTACGAGTATAAATACAGAGTGTAAGTATATGCTTCTCCAGTATGCTTTTGAAAAACTGCATATGCTGAGAGTGCAAATTAAGACGGATGCAAGAAATGAAAAAGCACAACGAGCAATTGAAAGATTAGGCGCAGTAAAAGAAGGTGTGCTTAGAAATGAAAGAAAATTACCGAATGGTTATGTGAGAGATGCGGTGGTGTACAGTATTATCTCGAGTGAATGGCCAGGCGTAAAAGAACAATTGTTAGAAAAATTAGAGTTATATAAAGAAAAGTTATAATTCGTGTTTTGAAAGGTATATTGTTCGTGAGACATGAAAAATATACCTTTTTTCTTACAAAATGCTACTTTATTTTAATTCCTTTTGTTTCATCGTTCCCTTCTGAGAAAAAATTCGTTACAATGTAGTTGTATGGTAATAAACTTAGGAATTTAAAAAATGTAATGAAAACCGCAAATGAAAATGAATTGATAATCCTCAATTTTAAATGAAAACCCTTTTATACATAAATAACAAGTAAAGTTCCTTCTTTTAAATAAACTCAAACAAAACGATTTGATATAAATGTTTTTATAGAAGTATGGATGATGTACGGAGGCAATTACAAATGAAAGAAAATAAGAAGAGTAAGAAAAGACGAATCTTTCAAGTATTTTTACTAATGATTTGTTCTGCTATTTTATATGTAAGTTATGCAGCTTACGATATTTGGAGTTATCGTTTTAAAGCAAATGATGACGTGAAAACGGATGCTGGTATCGTACTAGGAGCAGCTTCGTGGAACGGAAAACCATCTCCTGTATTTAAAGAAAGAATTAATCATGCGATTTCTTTATATAAGAACGGAAATATTAAAAAGATTATTTTTACAGGTGGTACAAAGTTCGAGGCAGAACTTGAGGAAGCACGTACTGCAAGAGTATATGCAATGAAACAAGGTGTAAAAGAGGAAGATATTTTAATTGAAACTAAATCCCTTTTCACTGAAGAAAATTTAAAAAATGCGAAGCAAGTTGGAATAGAGAACGGAATACGCACATACACGATTGTAAGTGATCCACTTCATATGAAACGCGCAATGAGAATTGCAAAACATATTAATATTGAAGCGTATGCTTCACCAACGCCGACATCAGCATATAAAACGTTAGACACAGAAATTCCATTCTTCTTTAAAGAATTATTCTCGTATATTGGATATGTAACCTCTTTGCCATTAAAGGCATTGAAGGGAGATTAACATAAGAAAAGAACCTATCCTTAAATAGGAACTTTTCTTATTAGTCAAAAACATTGTATTTTTATCGGAATAGTGAAACAATAGAGAGGTAGCTTCATATAATCATAATGAAAAAGTGAGCGGTTGATGAATCGAACATAAAGGAGATTATAGTATGGCACTCTCATTTGTTGAAACAGAAGAACAATCTTTCATTATTGCACAAATAAATAAATTGATTCCGAAGTTCATGGAAAGGGAGCATCAGCTAAGTGAATTGGGATCATTTCCGTATGAAAATATAAATGATTTGAAAGATATCGGATATACGAAATTAACGTTACCGAAGGAATTTGGTGGTAGTGCGATTTCTTTATATGACTTTGTTTTATTTCAAGAGAAAATCGCGGAAGGCTGCGGAGCTACTGCATTATCGATTGGCTGGCATCTTGGCATTGTGAAAGAGCTAGCGGAAAATCGCTCTTGGAATGATGAGATGTTCAAATGGTTTTGCGAAGAAGTACGTAATGGTGCGCTCTTTAACAGGGCAGCAACAGAACCGAAAACAGGGAGTCCGACGCGTGGCGGCAAACCAGAAACAATAGCGGTTCAACAAGGCGAGAAGTGGGTTATAAATGGAAGAAAAACTTTTACAACGATGGCGCCAGTACTTGATTATTTTATTATTTCAGCAAGTATGGAAGGCCAAGAAGAAGTTGGTGAGTTTGTTATTCCAAGAAATACACTCGGTGTATCTATTGAAGAAACGTGGGATAGCGTTGCAATGCGAGGGACTGCTAGCCACGACCTTGTCTTACAAAATATAGAGATAGAAAGTCGCTTTTTTACAGATATAAAAGGCGGGAAAGTAAAACAAAAGGGTGTTGGCTGGTTGCTACATATACCAGCATGTTATTTAGGAATTGCACAATCAGCAAGAAATTATGCAGTTCAATTTGCGGAATCATACAAGCCAAACAGTTTAAACCATTCTATTAGTTTATTGCCGAATGTTAGAAGATTAGTTGGAGAATTAGAACTCGAGCTTATGCAAGCTCGCGTCTTTTTATATCAAATTGCGAAAAAGTACGATGAGGCAGAAGATAAACTATCACTGCAAGCAGAATTAGCAGCCGTGAAATATGCTGCAACAAATGCGGCGATATCTATAGTGGATAAATCGATGCGCATCGTAGGAGCAAAAAGTTTATCAGAAAAAAATCCGCTCCATCGTTACTATTTAAACGTCAGAGCAGGACTGCATAATCCACCGATGGATGATGCAACATTGTCTATGCTGGCGGATGCGGCGTTTCGGTCGTGATGTTTTAGGGATTCAACAAAAATAGCAGGACCTAATTCATTTAGGTTCTGCTATTTTTGTTCTGTTTCGCTGTACTTCAGGGTTTATTTATTATATGTAGTATAGAATAATTATGGAAGTCACATTAGAAGGTGATGAGAAACTTGATATAATTATTGAGTTTAGTTTTTTGTATTTAAGTTAAAAAGGCAGCTGAAATAAATTTTAATTGCAAACAAATAAAATTTGGTAAAGTACAAACTTACAAAAATATCGTTGTGAATTTATGGATATTTTTGTAATGATTCACCCATGGTTATCAGCGATTAAAAAATCGAATGCAGAGAATTACAAATAGAAGAAAAAATAAAAGGTTACTATTTATTAGTTAAAAGTAAAGTAACCTCTAGATAAAATGCATTTTCGATTGTTAGATACAAGTAACAATGGAAAATGTATTTTATTTTTGTTGAAATATGTTTAGGAATTAAATCAGTTGCTGTTTTTACTTAACGCTGCTGAATACTTTTATAAGATACAACTTAAAAGTACAGTATAAATAGTGTTTGTCATAGTATATATGTAGCATTCATATTGTAATAAAAGTATTACTATATTTTCTTATAAGGGAGAGGAAAGAGTAGTGCGTTATGATACACATATGGCTACATCTGTTGCAATAGGGGCTACACTTTCATTTATATCAGGTTATCCTTTTTCATTTGGATATGTAACAGGAATATTGTTAGGAAGTCTTTTGCCAGATATTGATGAACCAAATTCATACATAGGGCGACATTCTTTGGGCGTTGCAAAATTTGTAAAAAAGAAACTTGGACACAGAGGTCTTACTCACTCTTTTGTGGCCTGGATTATTATCTCTCTTTTGTATTTTATTTTCCAGTATTCTTTTTTGCTAGGAATAAGCATGGGATATTTATTTCATCTTATGGGAGATTATTTTACTCATCAAGGAGTACGTTTATTTCTTCCATTTGATAATAAGCGTTATAAAGCTCCATTTACTTTTAAGGTAGGCTCTTCTTTTGAAAATGTGATTTTTTGGATAGCTATGTTTAGTTTTGTTTTATTATTAATAAATGGATTGGCCCTTTCCTTTGTATACTCAACAATCCAATTACTCAGTAGCATGATTATAAGAATTGGAGCGATGTGAAATGTATAACAAACCGCTTATTGTTCATGCAAAAAGTAAAAAATTATATGTGTTAGACTGGCTTGATCCCGAGCGAGAAGTAATGAATAAGCTTTTACCATTTACTGATGTAATTCAAACCCCTGAGCGAGTAAGCACTTTTCTTATTTCCCCTTTTACTTTGTGGACGGCTGCTGCCAAAGGTTTAGTAACTGAGGATATTCTGCAAGTATTAGATGAATACTCTTATACGAAAATTTCGGTTACGTTTAAAGAGGAAATTCGGAGATATATGCAAGCGTATGGGACACTGGAGTTTCATGAAGAGTGTGGTGATTTATTACTTGTAGCCAAACATGAAAGTGTTATCAAGAAAATTCAAGGTATTAAATCTATTGAATCTAAAGTAATTGGGAATCCAAACTCTTATTCCAAATTGTTTGCAATGCGTCATCGAATAGAAATAAAAAAAATATTATTTAATCATGATTTGTTCGTCAAAGATTATACTTTCAACCCAGGAGAGCCATTAGGTGTTCACTTAGTTTCTCGAACATATGGTGGCAAGACTTTCATAATAAGAGATTATCAAAAAGATGCTGCTGAAGCATTTCGGAAATATGAGAGTAAAGCTAGTGGAGGTGGGACAATTATTATGCCACCTGGAGCTGGAAAAACGATTGTAGCGCTTAAGATAATGGAATATTTTCAGACTATGACCTTAATACTTGTTGAAAATCAGGAAAGTGCAGAACGTTGGAAACAAGAGTTATTAGACAAGACGGATCTTACAGAACATTATATTGGGATATATGAACTGAAAAACAAAAAAAAATATCCTGTTACTATTGGTACATACGCAGATATTGTTAAAAATATGGATATATTTAATGGTTATGGTTTTGTCATCTATGATGATGCGCATAAGTTACCTGCTAAAACTTATGAAAGGACAATTGAGATTCAAACACGTTATAGGTTGGCACTAGCATCTACGCTAGCAAGAGCGGATGAACAAGGGGCTAAGGTTTTTGCTTTAGTTGGACCAAAATGGTATGAAATATTGCATCAAGAATTGATTAGAAAAGGGTATAGTGTCCCTATTACTTGTATAGAAATGCGTATACCACTTTCTACAGAAATGAAGCAACAATATAATAGTTATGGTAATAATACAAATAAAAAAAGGGAATTAGCTGCGTTTAATACCCAAAAAGATAATATTGTTAAAGAATTATTAATGAAATATACAAAAAAACAAACGGTAATTACATCCTATCGTACAGAGTTAATAGAGAAGTATAGAAAACTTTTTGACATAGATAGTATATATGGGAAGAGTGATGAAAAACAAAACGAAGTATTGATTAAGCAGTTCAATGATAGGCAGATTAGTTGTTGCAATATTTCTTCTTTAAAAGCGGAAAAAGTCCTATTAAAAGGAGTGGAGGTTATTATTGCCACATCGTATCAACAAGGATCTGAAAGGGAAGAATATTTAAGGGTTGGAAAACTTCTCCCGAAGGAGGAGGGGAAAGAAGAGGGATTTTTATATTCTCTTGTGTCAGATGGAACTATTGAAGAAAACGATTATAGAAAGAGGAGGGTTAGTCTTCTTCATTATGGATTTCCATATAAGGTACACAAAGCGGGATGGATAGGAAAACAGGAGGAGAAATGATATGAATCTAACCGAGGCATTAAAGCAGTTAGATCAATCAGTTATTATTAGTATTGCCAAAGAGTTGAAGCTTATGAATGAAAATGATAATTTTTCAACAAAGTGGATAATATCACAAATTGCAAATAAACTAACGGGCATAAATTATTTGCAAAAGTTTGTTTTTCCTTGTCTCTCTAGTGAGGTGCAGAACGAAATGATATTTTATAGTTATAGGAGTCAGTTACTATCGGAGGTAAGTATTCGAGAGTTATCTCGTTTTGGTATAGTAATTAATAAAAAAATCCCATCAGATATACAAGAAGAAATACGAAAACAAAGTAGGACGTATGTGATAAAAGTTTTCGCAGAAGAAACAAAAAAGGTAATGTATACACCTTTTTTGAAATGTATGTTGTTTTTTTCTTATGTTGCAAAGGTTCCACAATTTGTATGCAAGCAAACAAAGAATGATAAATTTGTTAGAAAAGCAATACAAAGCTTATATTTTTGCGAGGAGGAACGAGTGTGGATTTATAAATTCCTAGACTATTTTGTGTGTACTGGAGTTCTACAAAAACAAGATTCGAAGTACAGTGTAGATGATGATGGGCTATTGATTTGGAGAAAAAGAGATATTGCTACAAATTTAAAACGATTCTATCAGAAACTAAGTCCTAACTTTTCTGTATCCTGGCTACAAAGCGTAGGGCAATATCAAGAGAGTCCAGAGGAATGGATTGACCTAAATATTTTATCAGTTGAAAACTTAGGGTATAGTTTGGCAATTCGGTATGGATTGGTTGAGCAGATAGAGAAGGAAAGTCGAAAATTTGTACGGTTAACACCGGAAGGATGGTGTTTAGCTAAAGGTATAAGTCACCCTAGTTGGAATGAGAATTCTTTTGTAGTTTCTGCGGGATTTGAATTGTTTATTCCTTATCATATTGACCCATTTCTTATTATGGAAATAGGATGTGCACTTTCATTAAAAGATAGTGATTATTTCCTAGTTTATGATTTAATGTCAATACAAGAAGAGAAAAAATATTCTGTTTGTAGAGATAGTCGTCAAATTTCTTATACTATATTAAATAAATCCACGTATATACCAGATGTAGTAAGATATGATTTAGAACATTTTATTTGATGCTATAAATTGTTGTGGGTTTTGAATAGAGAACATTTAATATTAAACATTATAAGAAGATGGAAGAGTTATTCATTGATTCGCTAATTAGATCCCTTGCTTAACTCAAAATAAGCAGGGGATATTGATGAATTTGAAGTTGATAATATAATTATCGTTATCAACAAAATTTAAAGATTAATAGGTATTTTTACATTTAGAATTGATGAAATAGTAATAAATTGAGTCGTTAGGGATAGATGTATGGGAAACTTGGTGTATATTTTTAAATGGTAAAATGTAAAAAATAAGAAACCGAAATAAAGTAAGTATAAAGGGAGGCTTTTTCATAAGAAATATATTAACACTTTTCATAGATAGAATAAAAACTATAAAAGAAAAAGCTATGTTCTTACATATTGATTAAAAAATCTTTCTTTTCATTCTTCTTTTTTAAGTTTTAAAGGAGAAAGCTAGGCTTCTTATTTTTACTAATGTTATAATAAGAAAAAAGCACGAAAAGAGGTCATCTCATGCTAGAGGTTATTGCAACATGTTTAGAAGATGTAAAACGAATTGAAAGCGCTGGCGGGAAGCGGATTGAATTAATTTCATCTTATACAGAAGGTGGTTTAACACCGAGTTATGCTTTTATAAAAAAAGCGGTAGAAGCGGTAAGTATCCCAATTCATGTTATGATTCGTCCGCATGCGAAGTCTTTTACATATAAGGAAGAAGAAATTGAAATGATGAAAGAAGATATTATAGTTGCACAGAAGTTAGGAGCAGCTGGTGTAGTATTGGGCGTATTAAATGAACGAAATGAAGTGGATGAAGAGAAATTAGCGGACTTACTATCTGTTGTAGATGGAATAAATGTAACGTACCACCGTGCGATAGATGATATAGAAAATCCAGTAGAAGCGATGAGAACTTTAAAGAAGTTTCATAAAGTGACTCACGTTTTAACTTCAGGTGGACAAGGAAATATAGTAGAGAATATTCCGGTGCTTACAGAAATGCAAAAGGTAAGTGATGGTCAAATTCAGCTTGTAGCTGGAGCTGGCGTGACGAAAGAAAATATAAAGCGATTGCTAGATGAAACTGGAATCACGCAGGCGCATGTCGGTACAGCGGTAAGAGAAGGAAAATCATGTTTTTCTGAAATAGATCCTAATTTAGTACAAGAATTAGTTGAAATAATAAAATAAGTGCTTAAGAAAGAGGAGAAACGATGAAGGAAAATACAAAGAAAGAATTATTCTCTTGGGCTAAAACGATAGGTTTTACCCTTGTATTAATTGCTATTATTCGCGGTGTTTTATTTACACCTTCTTTAGTGCAAGGTGAATCAATGATGCCCACTTTAAAAAATAACGAACGAGTTCTCGTGAATAAGATTGGTTATAGTATAAGTGGATTAGATCGCTTTGATATTATCGTCTTCCACGGAAAAGAAGGATACGATTTAGTAAAACGAGTAATTGGTTTGCCAGGCGATACAGTTGAGTATAAAAATGATGTTTTATATGTAAACGGAAAAGCGATGGAAGAACCATATTTAAAAAAGTTTAAAGAAAAAGCAGTAGGTCGTGTATTAACTCCAGACTTTACGTTAGAACAAATCACTGGGAAAACGAAAGTGCCAGAAGGCCAAGTATTTGTTTTAGGGGATAATCGTGAAGTTTCTAAGGATGGTCGCATGTTTGGCTTTATTTCAGAAGATGAAATTGTCGGAAAAGGACAAGCTGTTTTCTGGCCGTTGGAACAAGTAAGAGCGTTATAAAGTGTGGTGAAGTATGGGAGAGATATTCTTCCATACTTTTTTATTTGCTTAAAATCTATTGATTGAATTGAAAGAATATTTTATAATTTTAAATTATATGTTTGTTTCGAAAAACGGAATTTAAGTTCCGTAATTCGGAACGAAAGGGAGATAGAATGAGTATAAATAAAACGGCAGTTAAGACAATGGATATTTTAGAGTTGTTTTATGAGCATGAAGAGCTAAGTTTAACTGAGATGGTTCAGCTTACAAATATGCCGAAAACATCTGTTTATCGTTTAATTGGTTCGTTGGAAGAGATGGAGTTTTTACAAAAAAACGAAAAGGGGAAATATCGTTTAGGGGTCGTATTTTTACGGTTCGGTCAACTTGTTTCACACCGATTATCAGTAAGAAATATAGCAATTCCTTATATGAAAGAACTTAGAGATAGTTTAGGACAGGCAGTTAATTTAATAATTCAAGATGGTAATGACGCAATTTATGTTGAAAAGATGGAAGGTGTTCAGCCAGTACGCGTGTATACGGCAGTTGGAAGAAGAGCACCGCTTTATGCTGGTGCATGTCCAAGAATTTTACTATCGTATTTCTCTGAGGAAGAGAAACGGAGATACATAGAGGAAGTGGATTTAAAACAGTTTGCAGATGGAACAATCGTGGATAAGGAACAATTGTTAGAAGTGTTGCAAATGGCAAAAAAGGAAGGCTACACAATTAGTTATTCTGAGTTAGAAAATCATACAGCCGCGATAGCAGCACCCATTTTCGCGAGCGATGGAACGGTTGTAGCAGGCATTAGTATTTCAGGATTAGCAATTGAGTACAGCGAAAGTAACATTTCATATTTTATTGCGAAGGTGAAAGAAACAGCGCATCGCATTTCGAAAGAACTCGGCTTTTTGGCATAGAAAGAGGGAGTAGGATGAAATTTTCTGCGTTAGGGGATCAAGCAATTATTGTTACATTTGGTGAAGAAATTAAGATGGATATATATGAGAAAGTACAGCGGTTATTTCAAGCACTGCAGCAACATCCGTTTGCAGGAATGATTGAGTGTGTTCCATCGTTTACTTCATTAGCTGTTTACTACAATGTATACGAAGTATGGAAGAGAAATGAGAGAAGTGAAAGGTCATATGATTACGTTCGCCAGTATATAAAGGAACTGTGTGATTCTTATAAAGAAGAAGTAAAACAGGATGTGAAACATATTTCTATACCAGTGTGCTACGGGGGAGAATATGGACCTGATTTAGAAGAGGTCGCGCATTATCACGGTTTACAAGTAGAAGATGTGATTCGAATACATAGTGAAACTATATATTTTGTATATATGCTTGGTTTTACACCAGGGTTCCCGTATTTAGGAGGACTATCAAAAGAATTAGAAACACCTAGAAAAGAAACACCACGATTACAAATCTCTCCTGGTTCAGTAGGTATTGGCGGAAATCAAACAGGTATTTATCCGCTTGAAACACCAGGTGGATGGAATATTATCGGCCGAACTCCTATTTCATTATTTAATCCGGAAGAAGAAATACCAACATATATTCAAAGTGGTATGTATTTACGATTTATTCCAATAACGAAGGAAGAGTACGTATCACTTGAGGGGGTTAAAGAATGGATGTAGAAGTTTTGCATGCGGGAATGTTTACAACAGTCCAAGATTTAGGGCGATCTCATTATCAACAATACGGTGTGCCAGTTGGCGGGGCGATGGATCAAAGTGCACTTCGGATGATCAATATGTTAGTTGGTAATGAAGAGAATGAAGCGGGACTCGAAATGACGATTATGGGACCTAAATTGTTAATAAAGAAAACGACTTTACTTGCGATTGGCGGAGCAGACATGGAACCGTTGTTAAATGGAGAACGTATCCCATTATGGCGTCCCATTTTAGCGGAAGAAGGTAGTATGCTTTGTTTTGGAAAAGTGAAAAGTGGTTGTAGAGCGTATGTGACTTTTGCGGGTGGTATACATATTGAGCGTACAATGGGAAGCAAAAGTACGTACATACGTGCTGCGATTGGTGGTATAGAAGGAAGAATGCTGAAAAAAGGAGATTGTTTTCAAATTGGTACGTACTCAGAAATGGCGAATCGTTTCATTCAAGACTTACAAAAAGATGAGCGAATAAAAACGAAATGGGTAATTAGCAACAGCGTACTACCAAAGTATAAGAAACATCCTAAGCTTCGTGTCATAGCTGACTTTGAATACGATCAATTTACAGAAGAAAGTAGAAAGGCATTTTTTACGAAAGAGTATAAGGTATCTAATTATGCTGACCGTATGGGCTATAGGGTTGAGGGAGAAGTTTTAAATAGGATTGAAGAAAAAGAGATTTTATCGAGTCCTGTTACATTTGGAACCATTCAAGTTCCTAATGGCGGACAGCCGATTATATTAACGGCAGATAGGCAAACGACAGGTGGCTATCCGAGAATGGGAAATATCATTTCAGTAGATTTACCTCTTCTTGCCCAGCTAAAGCCGGGGGACTATGTTTCTTTTGAGAAAATTACGCTTGAAGAAGCGGAACAATTGTACATAGAACAAGAAGTAAATATGAATCTATTAAAGAAATCCATCGCTTTACGAAGCTGGAATTAGGAGGAATACATTGTGACTACAATCGATTTAAACTGTGATTTAGGAGAAAGTTTTGGAGCTTATAAAATGGGGAATGATGATGAAATTCTTCCGTTCGTTTCCTCTATAAACGTTGCTTGCGGTTTTCATGCGGGTGATCCGTCTATTATGCGTCAAACTGTTGAAAAAGCTTTGGAGTATAACGTAGCAATAGGGGCGCATCCTGGATTTCCTGATTTAATTGGATTTGGTAGAAGAAACATGAATGTTTCAGCAAGTGAAGTATACGATTATGTTTTATATCAAATCGGCGCATTAGACGGGTTTGTAAAAGTGGCTGGCGGGAAGATGCATCATGTAAAGCCGCACGGTGCCTTATATAATATGGCGGCGTCTAATCCGGAAATTGCAGATGCAATCGCAAAGGCAATTTATCATATAAATCCAAGTCTATTACTTTACGGATTAGCAAATAGCGAGGCGTTTATACAGGCTGCAGAAAAATACAAAGTAACTCTCGTGCAAGAGGCTTTTGCGGATCGTACGTATAAGCAAGATGGTACATTAACGAGCCGTACAGAAGAAAATGCGCTTATAAAAGATGAAGACGAAGCGATAAAGCAAGTACTTCAAATGGTGAAAGAAGGCCATGTAAATTCGATCAATGGAGAGAAAGTAGCAGTTCAGGCGCAAACGATTTGTTTACACGGTGATGGGGAAAAAGCAGTGCAATTTGCAGAAAGAATATACAGAACATTCGGACATGATGGTATTTCTATATGTGCACCGAAATAAAAAATGAGGGGAAGTGTTGGAATTGGTGAAATTAATCGGGATATTATTAGTGGCAGTGGGCTTTTTATTTAGATTAAATACACTTTTAGTAGTTATGGTTGCAGGTATTGTTACTGGTATGGTTTCAGGATTAAGTTTTTATGATGTGATCAGCATGTTCGGTAAATTTTTCATAGAAAATAGATATATGTCTATGCCAATTATATTAACTTTACCGGTAATCGGAATTTTAGAGCGTTACGGTTTAAAAGAAAGAGCCGAAGCACTTATAACGAAATCAAAAGGAGCAACAACTGGAAGAGTATTAATGTCATATTTTACGATAAGAGAATCATCAGCAGCACTAGGGCTTAATATTGGTGGGCATGCGCAAACAGTAAGGCCGCTCGTTGCACCGATGGCAGAAGGGGCTGCGCAAGGTAAATACGGTAAACTTCCTGAAAAATTAAGAGAAAAGATTAAAGCAAACGCAGCTGCTGCGGAAAATACAGCTTGGTTTTTCGGAGAAGATATTTTCATCGCAACTGGTGCTATTTTATTAATGAAAGGATTCTTCGATTCAGTAGGTATGCATGTCGGTGTATGGGATATGGCACTTTGGGGCATTCCGACAGCAATATCTGCACTTATTGTAAGCTGGATTAGATTTAGAAGGTTTGATAAATATATAGAGAAAACAATGAAGGCAGAAGGAAAAGAAGAGAAGGAGGCAATCTAATATGAACATCATCACAATGGATACAATCTATTATGTATTAGGGATAATTGTTGCTTTTATCGCTGTTCGTATCGCATTCGATCGTGAACATCCAAACAGATTCGGTTCTAGTTTATTTTGGGCATTGTTTGCAGTTACATTTTTATTTGGAAATGTAATTCCTTCGTTTTACGTTGGCTGTATCGTGCTCGCTATGGTCGTTTTAGCCTCGCTAAATAAAGTGACAAAATCAGAGGAAAAAGAAGTTCCAGTACAAGAACGTGTAAAACATGCTGAGAAATTAAAAAATAAAATTTTTATGCCTGCACTATTAATTCCTATTTTTACAATTATCGGTACGTTGACGTTAGGGAAAATTAAATGGGGAAATGTCTCTCTTGTTGATCCAGATAAAGTAACTTTAGTTGCATTAGCGCTTGGTGCATTACTCGCATTTGTCGCGGCGATGCGTATTACAAAATCGAAAATAACAACGCCTGTTCAAGAAGGAAGCAGACTATTACAAGCTGTCGGCTGGGCTGTTATTTTACCACAAATGTTAGCGGCACTTGGCGGTATTTTTGCGAAGTCGGGCGTTGGACAAGTCGTTTCTGATTTAGTCGGACAAGTGTTACCGACAGAGTATCCGTTCGTTGCTGTTATGGCGTACTGTTTAGGCATGATGCTATTTACAGTCGTAATGGGAAATGCATTCGCAGCGTTTGCTGTTATTACTGGCGGAATTGGCTTACCTTTAATAGTTCAAATGCACGGCGGAAACCCAGCAATTATGGCAGCACTCGGTATGTTTGCTGGATATTGCGGAACGCTGCTTACACCAATGGCAGCAAACTTTAATATCGTACCTGCGATGCTTTTAGAGCTAAAGGATAAAAATGCGGTTATTAAAGCGCAAGTACCAATTGCTCTTTCCATTTTCATTATTAATATGTTTATTATGTACGGCCTTGTATATCGTTTCTAATTAGGAGGATAAAACTATGAAAACAGTATTATTAACAGGATTCGATCCGTTCGGCGGAGAAAGCATCAATCCAGCTTGGGAAGTCGCAAAAGGTTTGCATGAAAAAACAATTGGAGAATACAAGATAATAAGCAAACAAATACCAACTGTATTTCATAAATCAATAAGCGTATTAAAAGAGTATATAGAAGAACTAGCGCCGGAAATTATTATATGTATCGGACAAGCTGGGGGCAGACCAGATATTACGATAGAACGTGTCGCAATTAATATTGATGATGCAAGAATTGCTGATAATAAAGGGAATCAGCCAGTAGATGTACCGGTTGTAGAAGAAGGAGCGATTGCGTATTGGTCTACACTTCCGATGAAAGCAATCGTAAAAAAACTTCGCGAAGAGGGCATACCGTCATCTGTTTCACAGACGGCAGGCACATTCGTTTGTAATCACTTATTCTATGGACTTATGCATGAACTAGAGAAACATGATAAGAAAATAAAAGGCGGATTCATTCATATTCCGTTTTTACCAGAACAAGCGAGTAACTATCCAGGGCAACCGAGTATGTCACTTTCTACTATTCGTAAGGGAATAGAATTGGCAATTGAAGTAACGATGACAGTTGAAGGAGATATTGTAGAGATTGGGGGCGCAACGCATTAAGTAAAATGAATTGTACAACACCTCCTGTAAACAACTGGTATAATAAGAATAGGAAAATACATAGAGGTGATTTTTGTGCAACAATTTGAAGAGGTACGTTCAATTTTAGAAAAAGCGAAGAAAATTACAGTATTAACAGGCGCTGGTGCAAGTACGGAAAGTGGTATCCCAGATTTCCGTTCAGCAAATGGATTGTATGCTGATGCGAATGTGGAGATGTACTTATCAAGAGGGTACTATAACCGAAGTCCGAAAGAATTTTGGAAGCATTATAAAGAAATCTTTCAAATTAATACGTTCCATCAATATAAACCAAATCGTGGACATCATTTTTTAGCTGAGCTAGAAGAACAAGGGAAAGATATTACGATTTTAACGCAAAATATTGACGGTTTACATCAATTAGGTGGCAGTAAACATGTCATTGATTTACATGGAACACTTCAAACAGCACATTGTCCGAAGTGTAAAGCGGGATATGATTTACAGTATATGATTGATCATGAAGTGCCGCGCTGTCAGAAGTGTAATTTCATTTTAAATCCAGACGTTGTTTTATACGGAGATACACTGCCTCAATATCAAAATGCGATGAAACGTTTATATGAAACAGATGTACTTCTCGTTATGGGAACGTCATTAAAAGTACAACCTGTCGCTTCATTTCCGGAAATCGCAAAGAGAGAAGTAGGGGAAACAACTATTTTAGTAAATGAAGAGTTAACAGGACAGGAATATAACTTTGATTATGTTTTTCAAAATAAAATTGGTGAATTTGTTGAAGAGGTATCTTTAATGAAATAAGTTATCGAAAAAACTGAGGTAGATACCTCAGTTTTTTATTTGAGTATTCGCTGTTTTAAGCCATATGAAAACATTTTGATAATGTAGTAACAACACCTCTATAATTTATAAAAAATTGTTTCATAGGTAAAATAGCAGAGTAAGAAGTAATATTATCTTTAGTGAATACACAATCGTCATAAAGTAAGCTAATATGTAGCTGTTGTAAAGGCTCTATTTCGTTTTGCTTTAAGTATAAAACTAAGTCATTATAAAGTTGTTCACTATAATTACTTACGGAACATTCTATTGAAAGCTGACCTACTATGCTAGTCCACCATACTTTAAAGCTACATATTAATTCTTTAAATGATTCCTCATCACATAAATTAGCGTCAAAAAGTTTCTTATAAAATATATGATTCTCCTCGTGGAAAATTTGTAAATCATATCTGTCGTTAGCAGTTTGCTTACGAAGAGTCAGCCATAATTCTTTGAAATTTGTTTCAAAGTCACTTGAGAAATGTAATGTTTTTGTTATGTAAGGAAAACGTAAATTTCCTTTTTTCTCTTTTTGGTTGAGATACATATTTTGAATGTAGATCATAAAGTTTAAACAATGTGGCGTTTTAGTATGTATGATAAACGAATCTGTCATTTTCGTTCTCTCCTTAAGTAATGTCTTTTATAAATTTATTTCTTTAGTATACAAAGAAATGTAAACTAATGGTATAAAAATAAATTTGCCCCATTTTTCTTTTAGAATAATATTCATGTTATTTTGCATTCAGGGAATGGTAATAAATAGGATATAAAAATAAAAAACTGAAAATTAAATCTTTTATTTCTTTTATAATTAATATAAAATTCTATATATATCATATAAATAAATTTGATACATAATGACTTTGCGTAGAAATGTTAATAGAATGAAGCGAGGGAGCGAAATGAGACAGAAAAAGGAGCAGAAAAAACTATCGAAAAAGAAAAAGACTCATATTCCATTTCGGTTAAATGTACTATTTTTTATTGTCTTTCTTTTATTTTCAGCTATTATAATTCAATTAGGTAAAGTACAAATCATTGATGGAGAAACGTATAGAAATGAAGTAAATAAAAAGGAAGATGTAACGGTAAGCACTCCCGTTCCTAGAGGGAAAATGTTTGATCGGCAAGGTCACGTTATTGTAAATAATAAACCATTGCGAACCGTTACATATACGAAAATGAGAGGAGTAGACTCGAAAGAAGTTTTACAAGTAGCAAGAGATTTAGCTAAGCTAATTGAAATGTCGCAAGAGGACATAGACAAGTTAACAGAAACAGATAAAAAGGATTTTTGGATGCAGTTAAATGAAAAGCGGGCAGCAGCGAAAGTAACGAAAGAAGATGAGAGTAAATTTAGAAAGCAGGAGATAGAAGGGAAAGAATTAGATAAAAAAGTTGAAGAGTTACGTAGGGAAAGAATTACACAAGAAGAATTAAGTGAACTTTCAAAAGAAGACCTAGAAGTACTAGCCATTAAAAGCAAAATGAATGCGGGATATAAAATGACGCCGCAAATCGTTAAAAAAGATGTAAGTCAAAATGAATATGCTGTCGTTAGTGAAAGGTTGGCAAGTTTACCGGGGGTAGATACAACAGTAGATTGGGAACGTGAATACCCAAATGATAAAATACTGCGCTCTATACTAGGTAGCGTTTCTAATGAAAATGAAGGGTTGCCAAGAGAACAATTAGATTATTATTTAGTTCGTGATTATAATCGAAACGACCGTATTGGTAAAAGTTACATCGAAAAACAATACGAAGATGCACTACACGGAACGAAAGAACAGTCTAAAAATATTACGGATAAAGCAGGGAAGATTGTTCGAACAGAAAAAGTGACTGAAGGAAAAAGTGGAAATAACTTGATGTTAACAGTCGATATGGATTTACAGAAAAGAGTAGAGGGAAGCCTTGAAAAGAATTTACAAGCCTTTCATGCTGCAGAGCCGATGATGGATCGTGCGTTCGTAGTAATGATGAATCCGAAAAACGGTCAAATTTTATCAATGGCAGGAAAGAAAATTGTAAATAAAGATGGCGGTATGCAAATAGAAGATTATGCATTAGGAACGATGACAAGTTCTTATGAGTTAGGGTCAACTGTAAAAGGTGCTACTTTATTAACTGGATATCAAACAGAAGCGATTAAGCCGTATACACATTTCTTTGATGCACCAATGTATTTTAAAGGAAGTTCTAAGCCGAAGAAATCGTGGAAAGAATTTGGGGATATTGATGATTTAAGAGCTTTGCAAGTGTCATCGAACGTTTACATGTTTAATACGGCTTTAAAAATGGCAGGCATTAATTATGTCCCAAACAATCCATTAGACATTAAACAAGAAACATTTAATAAAATGCGCTACTATTTTAGACAATTTGGCCTAGGTGTGTCGACTGGTATTGACCTGCCAAATGAATCAATTGGTCAAGTAGGTAGAACTGATAACATACCCGGATTTTTACTTGATTACGCGATTGGACAGTATGATACATATACGCCGCTTCAGCTTGCACAATATATTTCAACCATTGCAAATGGCGGTTACCGAATGAAACCACAAATTGTACAAGAAGTTAGAGAGCAACCGAATAGACCAGAGGATGTAGGAAAAGTCGTTCGGTCGATTGAACCAGTTGTATTAAATCGAGTGGATATGGACACTTCGTACATTAATCATGTAAAAGAAGGATTTAGAAGAGTTTTTCAAGAAGCTGACGGAACAGGTACCGGAACGTTTAAAGGTCTACCATATAAACCAGCGGGAAAAACAGGAACAGCTGAGACAGTATATGGTGGAGAAAGTGATATTGGAAGAGATGAGAACAACAACCGAAAAAAATGTTATAATTTAACTCTTGCCGGTTATGCACCATATGATGCTGATCCGGAAGTAGCTTTTTCAGTTGTTGTACCATGGGTGAATGATGATAAATCAGGAATTAATTCTGCGATTGGTAAAGAAATTTTGGATGCGTATTTTGAGTTAAAAACAAATAGATCAAATGCAAATTCAATTCCAGTAGAACAACCGAACAAGGCACAGTAAAAATAGTATCACTGCATGGAAACATATTGTGCAGTGATATATTTTTTGAGTTAAAAAGCGCTTTATAAGGTGGGAATGGATATGAAAAAGGAGATTAAGAGAGGCTGGGGCAAGTACATACTATTTATATTGGTGATAGTCATAGGCTACCATTCTTTTACTTTATGTAAGGTGGAAGGGGAATCGATGCAGCCGACTTTATATGAAGAAGATTACGTATTTGTAAATAAAGCAGTAGTACGTCTTTCTAATTTACAACACGGAGAAATTGTCATTATAAAGGAAGCGGATGAATCGAAATATTATGTGAAACGTGTAATAGGGCTTCCTGGTGATGTAATTAACATAACGAACGGAAAGGTATATGTGAACGATAAAAAGCAAGAAGAACCATATACAAACAAAGATTTATTTAACAACACACAAGTGTTTTATAACTTTCAAAAGACAAAAATTCCGCCAAATAAGTTATTTGTAATGGGAGATAACCGCGAAGTAAGTAGAGATAGTCGAAATGGCTTAGGATATATTGAAGAAGATAACATAATTGGCAAGGTGGAATTTGTATATTATCCTTTTTCAAAAATGAAAATAATAGAATAAGTGGGAGAGGAGCAAAACCCCACTTATTAAAGTTTCACTTTATTTTCTTTAAAAAACCTTTTGGATTAAATGATATGAAAAATTTATGTTTAGACTCGTCGATTATGAAGTTATTATTTTTAGTTAAAAACTCATCCACAGCCTCCATCGGGCCAGGACCCCAATCGGGAAGAAGCGGATGTCCATTAATGGAGGTATCTTCTACAATCATATAACTGCCAGTAGTGACGATAGATTTATATAGTAATAGTTCTTTGGATACATGCTCTTTACTATGATCAGAATCTAAAATAACTAAAACCACATCATCAGGTTTGCGCATGCTTACTATTGTTTGGATGGCCTGCACAGAAACAGAAGATGCTGTTAAATACGTAATCCGATTATGTGATGGTCGATTTGGCTGCGGAGTTATATCGATAGTAAGTACGTGACCTTTTCCAATTAAATCTAACATAGAAGCTAAATACAGTGCACTACCACCGTGAAAAGTCCCGCATTCAATAATTAAATCGGGCTTTAATTCATAAATGATTTCTTGATACAAAAAGAGATCAGAGGGAAGTTTACAGATTGGAACCCCGAACCAGTGTGTATCGTTTAACCATACGAGGCTGTTGTAATATTGGTTTAGAAATTCATTGCTTATATTATCGATTTTAAATTCTCCTTTCTAAAAAGGATTCTCTCGTTTGACGTAAAGTGTTTACGCATGAAAGTTGTACTATATATTATGTAGTAAGGAATTGTAAGGCGAGTGTTTTTACTTGAAAATAAGCCAAATAACTCATGTGGAAAATGAAAGGAAATGATCGTATGTACAAATACACAATTTGCTTTATTAGAAAAAGCGATAAAATACTGCTGTTAAATAGAAATAAAAAGCCGAATATGGGGATGTGGAATGGTGTTGGAGGAAAAATAGAAGATAATGAAACGCCATACGAAGGAATAATTAGAGAAACATTTGAGGAAACGGGCATAGAACTTTCAAGTGTAACGTATAAAGGGACTGTTGGTTTTAAAGGTAAAGATGAGCCCCAGGCTAGTGAAGGAATGTATGTGTTCGTTGCTGATTTGCCAGATGGAATGCAAATGAATACACCATTACGTACGGCTGAAGGTCTATTAGAATGGAAAGAAATTGATTGGATATTAGATGGTGATAATAGAGGAGTAGTTAGCAATTTACCAAAATACTTACCGACAGTATTAACAGAAGAAAATAAGTTAGAACATATGTTTACGTATGATAACCGGAATATTATTCATTACACAACTGCATGTTTGACAGAAGATAATGCGAACAAGCGATATGAAAAACAACTCATTTCTCAATAGAAGAGGAAAGTGAAAAATCACGTTTTTGCTCTTATCATATATGCGAGGTGATTATATGTTTCAGAAATACAATTCATTGGTCATAATTGTAATATGCATGATATAACTTTTCTTATTATGAAAGAGTAGAGAACATATGTAAACGGAGCAAAAAGGAGGTGGCTTTGCCACCTCTTTTTGTTAGCTACAAATCGCCTTAATCATAAAACGATGTTGCTTCACATCAAAATAACCTTTTTGTAAGATGATTTCATGTATACGATATAATTCCTCACAATACCTTTCAACAGTAAAATCAGGAATTTGCCACGGAATTGCTTTTAAATAATAGACGATAGCGCCAATGTCATAAAAGCGTTGGAAAGGGAATTCCTCTTTTGCATCTAAGATAGTAAATCCATTTTGCTTTAACTCACTGCATGCGGTTTCGAGAGACCAACTTGCAAATTCGCTATTTAGTGGTGAGCCAAACTGCTCATTAAGTTCCGCGCAATCAAGACCGCCAACTTGTTGTGTAAGAAAAACGCCACTTGGAGAAAGAATTCTGTTTACCTCAGAAGCAGCATACGATTCATGTTGATTTATAATTAAATTAAATTGACCATCTTGAAATGGCAAAGCAGTATCATCGGTCACTTCTACAACGGTAACCCCTAAAGGCTCTAATTTCTTTCGAGCAATTGGCACATTTGGAGCGTAGCCCTCAGTAGCGAATATAGTTGACGGGAACGGTTGTAACATAGATAAAAACTCTCCGCCGCCAGTACCCATATCGAGCATTGATTCTGCACGTTGCATAAGCTGAAAAGCAGTACTGCCGTATGACCACGATAAAGGCTCGCTCTTCATTCGACCTGTTTCTGAAATGAAAGAAAAATCCCAGCCGCTAAAATGTGTATTTGCACTTTCTAATAAAGTTAAAAATAATGAATCACGTTTCATAATTATGTCCTCCTATTTTTTTAATGGATGATATGATGAGAAAAGAAAAAGGGAGGACCTCTTATTAAAGTGGAACGGTTTTATGTTTCGTGTTCGAATAGATTCATATAAAGTTACTCCTTGTGAGAATTGTTATTTATATATTCGGGTTAATTGAGTGAAAATCCTTTGAGGGTATAAAAGAAGGCAGTTGTTTAATGAAAAAATAAATTGAGTTATCTAATTTTATAGTGTAATTGTTCATCCATACGCATAAAAAAATTATTCTCTCCATAAAATAGTAAAATTATATTGGAGGTTGAATTATGGAAAAATTCAGTGTATTTTCAATAACCTTGATGACTTTTGGAATGTTATTATTTGGATTAAATAGGATAATAGATAGCTATTCTGAGCCTATTATCCTATTAGGGTATATTTCTTTTTTAATTGGAGTGGTTCTGAGTATTATAGCGATTGCTAGACGTGAAGATGGAAGATTAAAATTCATATCACTTATCTCTTTCTTTGTTCTCCTGTTTTTCATTACTTGGTTTGAGTCGTTTCAGGTACTACAAATTATTACTTGGCTAAAAAATATCTATTAAAATTTAAATTGTTGGTAAAAATGGGAAACCTTAAATTTAGGTTTCTTTTTATTATATTCGATTATCAATATTAAAACTTATTAGAGCCATTAATAAAAGAAATAGATATATAAACCGAGTGTAAAAATATTTTAATTCTTTGAAAACATTCAGCGATTTAGTATTCTTTATATATGGAATATTTTGTTTATGCGAAAAGAGGGCAAGGTGCTATATGAAAAGAATGAAAAATGTAATGTTAGTATTGTTATGTTTCTTATGTTTAAGTGGGTGTAATTATAAAGATGACGATCAGGTGAAAAAATATGTGAAAAAAAAGCACGGAATTGATGTGATTGTAACACATTGGGGTGCTATAAACGAAGGGAATATGGGGCATACATATCATACTGTTCAAGCAAAAAATAACAAAAATATTCAATTTAGAGTAGAGGTAGATGGCTTTTTATATTCAAGAATAAAAGGTGATGAATATCAATACGGAAAAAAAACATATGAGGAATATAAGAAATTTAAACCAATGCTAGAAGAAATTAAAAAATTAGGTTACGTGGAACCTGAAAATAAAAATGTTTTTCAATATATAGTGGATGATGATATAGAGGAGAAACCAACGGATAAGTTATTATTAACTTTAAAAACGAGTGACAAGATTGATTACAGTCAATTTGAATCAAAAGAATTAGATCGTTTATATGCTCTAATTCAATTCATTCAGAAGAGTAATAGAAAGATAACAACACTTGAAATTGAGGATTATAATGGTGAATCTATAGGTTTCCCTTTTCAAAATGTGCAAAAAGCTATAACGAAAGAAGAACTGCTTTTAACAATGAAAAACACAGTAAGCGGTTATTGGACATATTTGATTCAAACTGAAACAAAAGTAGGCGTAAGGTTAAATGAAATTCAAAATGATCGTTTTGTAATTGAGGATATTACTTGTCCACACCCGAAAGACGGCAATTGTCTAGAGTATGAATTGACTTTAGTTTTCAATGACAGTGAGATAAAATATAGAAATGATCCATATGTAATAGATGATTTGAGAAAGGTAGTCACTATTCTTAAAGAAGAACTATATAATAAGGAATTTAACATATATTTAAGGAACAAGGATGGAACAAGTTATTCACTCTGGCTATCATCCGAAAAAATTAAGGAAAGTAATAACATAGAAGAGTTAGTAAAATAATGATATAAAGAAGAAATTTAAAGTACTTTTTATGTTTGTTATTTCTGTATTCAAAAGGAAAACCGCTTATGCTTCATTTTTGAAGCATAAGCGGTTTTGTTTAAAATACTTAAAAAGAAAAATTTTTTGGTAAAGTACCACTTTTTATTACTGTTCTTAGCCCATGTTTTATAATCCAAGGATTAATAGGATGCTGTTTATCACGTAATTGCTGTAACCACTGAAAAACGAGTTCTTTATCTTCTTTCGTAATATCGTTAATATGATTGGCTACAGATTTTTGAACATATTTAGAAGGGTCATTCATTAATGGTTCAAGAAGCTGTAAATTGTACTTAAAATCACCTTTTAGAGCTCCTGTTTTTTTAGCCCAAGGAAGTCTTGGTCTCGTACCTTCAGAAACTAATCTTCTAATGTGGCTGTTTTTATCATGAATCCACTTTTGTAATATGTTTAGTGTGTCTTCATGGTATGTTTGAAGAAAAGGCCGAATGGCATATTCAGCAGTATTCCTTTTTGTTATTTCATACATGGCGTTGAATGAGGTTTCAAAGTCGTTAAGTCCATATTTTTCAATGTATTTTGCAAGAGGCATGTACATATATCCGTTTGTAAATGTGCCTACTTCTGTTGTATTTTCTGGGCCTAATGTTTTTAGTAATATATGTATTGCTTCATTAAAATCTTTTTGTAATGCATTATGTAATTCATCTGCTATTACTTCAATACGTTGTTTTAACCCTAAACCTTCAACTTTACATGTTACAGAGGATACAAAGTTTTTTTTAGAGAAATTCGGATCGTATTTACAAATAGAATCAGCTATTTTTTCTGCTAATTCTTCGTTAAATAAAAATTTTAACGGAACATATTTACCCATTTTTTCACCTCGGTGGTCAAATGAAAACAATTTTTATTTTTTAATCGACAATCCATAAACTAACGTCTCACTCGGAGTCGTAATACTAAAACCTGTCGTCTTATAATCAAGTTTCACCGTATCACCAGTGTAGTCTTTCGTGAATGAATCCATTTGTACGATAAGATCTGCATCTTCATATACAACATCATCTGCGTTATATGTATCCCAAATTAAATCGACATCAACGAAAATACTACAAGAGTTTGTCATTGTCCCTCTAATGCGAATGATCTTTTTGTCTTCACGTTCTAATCTATGTATAGCTGCTTTTGCTTCATCAGTAATGCGAATGTTCATTGTATCCCAACCTTTATTTATATTTCCTTTATTATTGCAAAAACAGGAGCAATAGGGAAGCAAAGAGGTTTGCAACAAAAAACGAGCAAACAAATTTGTTTGCTCGTTTCACTTTATTTTAGTTCACATTTATCGAGTGGAATCACTTTTGTTTTTTTCGTAAATTTATATCCTAACCATAGTACTAAGAAGAGTGGTAAACCGATGTAAGAAACAAGTACGCCGTTCCAATCGATTGATTCACCCATAAATGCGCCATAGTTTTGTCCTAAAATTACGATAATACAAAGAGTAAATGCGAAGAGTGGACCGAATGGGAACCATTTTGCTCTATATGGTAAGTCATTTAAATCTTTTCCTTGTGTGATATACGCTTTACGGAAACGGTAATGACTAATTGCAATTCCGACCCATGCGATAAAGCCAGACATTCCGGATGCGTTTAATAACCAAATGTATACAACACCGTCACCGAATAAAGAAGCAATGAAAGCAATACTACCGACAATCGATGTTACGATTAACGCGTTAACAGGTACACCGCGGCTATCTAATTTACCAAGAAATTTTGGTGCTTTTCCTTGGCGAGCTAAATCCCAAAGCATACGAGTTGATGCATACATACCAGAGTTACCAGCAGATAGTACAGCAGTTAAAATAACAGCGTTCATAACAGAAGCTGCAAAGGCAACGCCCGCTTTTTCGAAAATAAGTGTAAATGGACTTACTGTTACATCACTTGCGGCAAGACTTTCAGTTGTATAAGGAATTAATAAACCGATAACGAGAATCGCAAGAATATAGAATAAAAGAATACGCCAAAAGATCGAACGAATTGCTTTCGGGATATTACGTTCTGGATCAGAAGTTTCACCAGCAGCTACCCCAAGTAATTCAGTTCCTTGGAAGGAGAAACCAGCTGCCATAAATACACCGATAATTGCCATGATACCACCGTTAAATGGTGCATCAGCAACAGTGAAGTTTTTGAAGCCAACAGTTTCGCCCCCCATAATTCCGAAAATCATCATAAAGCCGACAATTAAAAAGATAATAATTGTAACTACTTTAATAAGTGCGAACCAATATTCAGATTCACCAAACCCTTTAACAGATAAATAGTTTAAAAGGAAAATAATAGCTAAACATAATCCGCTCCAAATAAGAGAAGGGGTATCTGGGAACCAAAATTTCATAATTAATGTTACGGCCGCTAGTTCTGCCGCAATTGTAATCGCCCAGTTATACCAGTAGTTCCATCCAAGTGCAAAACCAAGTGATGGATCAACAAATTTTGTTGCATACGTACTAAAAGATCCAGTAACAGGCATGTAAGCTGCAAGTTCAGCTAAGCTTGTCATTAAGAAATATACCATAATTCCAATTGCGGCGTATGCGATTAATGCGCCGCCAGGACCAGCTGAATGAATGACACCACCGCTGGCAAGAAATAGTCCGGTACCAATTGTACCGCCGAGAGAAATCATCGTAAGGTGACGCGATTTTAATCCGCGTTTTAATTCACCTTGTCCTTGTGTAGTTTGCGTTTTAGAGGTAGATTGATTTGTTGCGCTATTCATGTTCAACACTCCTTTTCTTGTAGGTTAGGAAGGAGCGGGGGAGAAAAATACAAAAAACCGCCAAAGGAATTTGGCGGAACGTTTCACAAATAACCACCCCATCATACCCTTCCGTTAAGATAGCACCCCACGTTTACACGGTAATTTTGTAAACGTGACAGTTCTGTTCCTTTCGGAGACAGCCCCAGCTCATATTTCCAGAGAAGAAATATAAACTTCGGCAACTTTTCCTTTCAAACGGAGTCAGCTGACATTCTCTGTGTCTCGTCCGTCGTACTCTTAAAAGTCGCAACCTCTACCTCATCGGATTGATGAGGATTTATATATTGCTAAGATTTTTAATATATGGCAATTGTAATGACTTTCTGAATATATTGCAAGATATTTTGTTAGGAAAAGTCAAAAAATATCGGTTATTGTATAGGAAACGCTTGCAAAACTCCACCCGAACCTACTATTATGTAGCAATAAGCAAAGAAAAAATTGTTATACAAATGTTTCGCAAAAAATATTGAAAAACCCTCTAAATAAAAAGAAAATTCAGAAAAATATAATTCGACATTCATGATAAAGTCATATTATTTGTTATAATTAGAGTAACGTTTAAGCAAAAAGGGGAAATCAAAATGAAATTAGAAACAGAAAGGCTCTATATAGTGCCGTGTACAGAAGAGAGTATTCAAGTTGCTAACGAGCAAGGATATAATAGCGGTCCGCATATTGTAGGGCATGTAGAGAATGTGAAACAAGATGAGGCTTTATTACCATGGGGGGCGTGGTATGTTCTTCGGAAAGAAGATGATAGCGTTTTAGGTGATATTGGATTTAAAGGGAAACCAAACGAGGATCAAACAGTAGAAATTGGCTATGGATTCATTGAGAAATATTGGAATCAGGGCTATGCAACAGAAGCTGTAAAAGAACTATTCGATTGGGCTTTCAAAACAGGTGAGGTAGAAACAATAATTGCAGAGACACTTCTAGATAATTATAGTTCGATGCGTGTTTTAGAAAAGTTACATATGAAGAGAGTAAATGCTACAGAAACGATGATTAATTGGAAAATAGAAAAATAAAAAATACCGCTCTAAATTGAGCGGTATTTTTTATAGTTATGGTAGCATTTGCTTCTGATCATTTGGATACTCAGCCGTTGATGCGTTAGGACGATTGGAATGATTTCGAACAGCAATGAAAATAGAAATAATAACGACAAGACCAACTGCAACGTAAGAAAGTGAAATAACAGTTGGATCCACTTTAAATGTAGTAAGCAGTGTACGAATATTTGTAAAGATAATAAGACCACCAACTAATACGCCAAGTAAATGGGGTGGAACGATGCGGACTAACCATGCAGCAATTGGAGCTGCGACAATACCGCCGAGCATTAAGGCAAATACCCAAACCCAGCTTACTTGTTCCCAGCCAAGTGAAATGAAAAAGCCGATTGTTGCAGCGAGTGAAACAGGAAATTCACTCGTATCTACAGATCCAATAACTTTTCTAGCTTCATTTCCTCTTGCTAGAAGAACAGGTGTCGTAATGGGCCCCCAACCACCGCCACCAGTTGAATCAACGAATCCAGCGAATAAACCAAGCGGCACAAGTTGTTTTGCAGACATACGCTTATTTGAAGTGACAATTTGTTTTTGAATGATGAATCGTAATAAAATATAAACCCCTAAAGTAAATAAAAATACGGAAATGTATGGTTTGATTACATCTCCGGGCAAATTACTTAAAAAACATGCCCCAACAAATGCGCCGATTGCCCCAGGTAATGTAAGCCTGGAAACTGTATATTTATCAACGTTTCCAAATTTGATATGAGATGCGCCGGAAGCTGCAGTTGTAACGACTTCAGCTAAATGAACTGATGCAGATGCAACAGCTGGTGCAATACCAAACATTAATAATAAAGAGGAAGACGTTACTCCATACGCCATTCCAAGTGCTCCATCGATCAATTGAGCGAAAAATCCAATAATAGCAAAGACAATTAATTTCTGCATAAATAATCCCCCTGTAATAATAAATGAAAAAGACACTTTTCCCGTATGAGAAAAGTGCCTTTGGTTTTTCCAATCAGCAATAATTAAATTTGTTTCATTATAATACATATTAATCGTATAAATCAACTAGGTTTTAAAGTTTTTGAATTGAATGAAAGAAAAATAAAATATACAATAAAAGGATGGAGAGAAAGGGGAGAAAGACATGTTACGATTTGATCATCTCGTTCACGCAGTTCATGGTACACCGGAGGAAGCGGCAAAACAAATGCAGGAACTTGGATTTCATACTGTATTAGGCGGAGAGCATACGAATTGGGGTACTTGGAATAGTTTAAGTTATTTTGATTTATCATATATTGAATTTTTAGCAGTTCAACATGAAGAAAAAGCGAAAGAAGCAGAAAATCCATTAGTACAAGAAACAGTGGTGAAACTACAAAATGGAGAAGGAATGCTACAAATCGCGATCCGAACAGATGCAATTGAGGAGCTAGCAGTTAACTTTAATAAGTACGGCTTACATACGATAGGGCCATTTGAAGGGAAACGTATGAGAAAAGATGGCCGACTTTTAGAATGGAAAATGTTATTCGTTAAGCAAGAAGAGAACGGACCGAAATTACCTTTCTTTATACAGTGGAATGAAACGGACGAAGAAAGAAGAAACGATTTACGTAACAGTGGGACGATTACTGAACATAAAAACAAAGTGCAACAAATTGAAACGATTCATTACGCAGTAAAAAATGTTCGAGAAACAGTACGGAAATGGAAAGAAGTAATGGAGCTATCTACAAGCTTAGTTGTGAAAAATGAAAAATGGAATGCTGAGTGTCAAAGTGTAGTATTTGGAGATATTCATGTGCAGTTTTGTGAACCGATTGGAGAAGGGCTAGTACTAGAACATTTGAATAAGAATGGCGAAAATCCATTTGCAGTAGAGTTTAAAGGTGGAAATAAACGAGAACATGAAGTGCTAGGTAGTTTGTACATATATTAATAGAGGTGAACGTTGTGGAAGAAATACTTAGAGAGATAGAGAGAATACTAGAATGGCCTCGTATTGCAACGTGTACAGCTATTTCAAAAGGTTTTTCACATGAAGAGAAGTATAAAATTGAATTAAAGAATCAAGAAACCTATTTTGTAAAAGTATGTGATGCTGTTCATTTTGAACGTAAACAAGAAGAATATACGTATATGAAACAATTAGAGTCATTACATATTCCAACACCCAAGTTAATTCATTTCATAATAATTGAGAAATTAAATAAATGTGTTCAAGTATTTGAATGGACCCGAGGTATAAATGGTGAAGAAGGTTTAACGAAGTTATCGGTGGAAGAACAGTATATGGCAGGAAGAAAAGCAGGGGAAGTATTAAAGAGGATTCACTCAATTGAAAGAGAAAGTGCAAGTAATAAATGGGAAACATCTAGATGGAATAAATACGAAAGATACATAGAGGCACTAACAGATTACGAGGTGAATTTTCTGGATTTGAAGCCAGTATTAACCTTTGTAGAAAATCATAAAGATTTATTGGAAAATCGTCCAATAAGATTTTTACATGATGACTTCCATCCAGCAAATAGCATGATTCATAATAAGGAATTTATCGTTATCGATTTTGGTGGATATGATTTTGGTGATCCAATACACGATTTTTATAACGTAGCGATTTTTACTATAAGAATAAGTAAACCATTTGCGGTTGGACAAGTTCACGGTTATTTCGGAGGCGAACCATCGCTTCATTTTTGGAAACTGTATACATTGTACGTCGCGATGACATTCCCAGCGGATATCGTTTGGACGAATCGAAGTACACCGCATTTAGTAGATGATATGAAGGAAAGATTAAATGGAATTTTAGAAGATCATAATCATTTTTCATCTTATATTCCAAAATGGTATCAATCAAGCGAATTTAATAAATAAAGGAGTAATTTATATGGATAAAATAGCAGTAATTTCAGATATTCACGGTAATATTCAAGCATTAGAATCCGTGTTGAATGATATTAAATTAAGAGGGATCGAGCGCATTATTTGCCTTGGAGATTTAGTAGGAAAAGGACCTCATTCCAGTGAAGCAATTGAAATCATTCGTAAACAATGTGAAGTAGTCGTAATGGGAAACTGGGATGATTTTATTACAAAGCCGACTGAATTTGAAGCATTGAAATGGCATCAAAAACAATTATCGGAAGAACAAAATGACTATTTAAGAAACTTACCATTTTCAATCGAGTTTTATATGAGTGGGAAATTCATTCGTATGTTTCACGCTTCACCGAGAAGTTTATATGAAAGAATTCAACCACACGCTTCAAGAGAAGAACGTATTAGTATGTTCGAAAATAGTGATCTGACGGAAAATATAGAAGGGGAAAGAAAACCAGATGTCGTTTGTTACGGTGACGTTCACCAAGCGTTCGTTCAAAATTTCAGAGGGAAAACGTTATGTAATGCCGGTAGCGTAGGAAACCCGCTTGAAATAACGCAAGCTTCCTATTTAATATTTGAAGGGACTTACAATGAAAAAGAAGCAGCGAGCTTTTCTATTCAACTTGTACGAGTACCGTATGATATTGAATTAGCTATCAGACTAGCAGAAGAACTCGAAATGCCAGAAATTGAAGAATACAAACAAGAATTACGGACTGCTTTATATCGAGGGTTTAAGGGAAAGTAAGCTAATAATATATCAACGATTTTTCAAATATATCTATCATAACTTAAAATATATCAATGATTTTTTCGAGATATCAGCGATTCGAGAAAGGATATCAATTTACTGACAAATAGTGACATGAATTATTATCTATAATTATATTATGTCAACTAATTATAAAGGGAGATATCATGAACCGAAAACAACGAATCAAAGAAATTGCAGATCATATTGTAAAGCTAAACTTAACCCATCCAATAAGAGTTGGAGTAAGCGGTATTACAGCCTCAGGAAAAACAACATTTGCAAACGAACTAGCGGAAGAAATAAAAAAACGAGGATTACCAGTAACACGCGCCAGCATTGATGATTTTCATAATCCAAGAGTGATTCGCTATGCAAAAGGAAAAGAATCTGCAAGAGGGTATTATGAAGATGCACACGATTATACAGCTTTCAAAGAAAGATTATTAATGCCTTTAGGACCTAACGGGAATTTACAATATGAAACGATTTCTCATAACTTAATAACGGATATGCCTGTACATAATGAGCCGCTATTGGCCACGAAAAGTATGATATTAATAGTAGATGGAACGTTTCTATTGAAAAAAGACGCTGCGCATTTATTTGATTACAAAATCTTTGTAGATACAAATTTTGAGATTGCGAGAAAACGTGGTGCTAAGCGGGAAACTGAAGCTTTTGGAAGTTATGAAGAAGCAGAGAAGATGTTTTTAAACAGGTATCACGCGGCTTGTAAAATGTATATAGATGAGCATAATCCGAAAGAACTTGCAGATGTTTTATTTGAAAATAGTAAATTTGATGATCCAGTAGTTCTATTTAAAAGACATTAATACAGTTTATATAGGGGGAATGAACATTTGTTTAGATGGTTTCAAAAAAATAATAAAGTGAATGAAGAGAAGGATGGACAATATTTAGAAATCAAAAATGAACAGATAAATGAACAGTTAAAACAAAAAATAATGGAACTAGAGAGTATAAGTGAAGACATTTGCAGTAAGTATCAAAAAATATATGAAGAACGTTTTGCGCAAAATGGTAAATTAAATTTGAAGCTGTCAATTAAAAGAGATATAGACGGTGATGAATTAGAAGAACTAACATCTAAGAATTGTTTAGAGTATGAATATAGATCAGAAATTAATTTTGAATATGATGCTTCAAAATCATGGGAAGTCTGTACTATTTCGCTTTGGTATTATTACCAAGGATATCGAAAAAGTAGTAGCATAGGAACACTTTATAGCGGAACGATTAATGAATTAGAAGAAGAAGTTAAAGCAACATTGGAAGAACTGTTACATAGTGAAGATAATTAATGATTCCATTTTATATTGCGTTAAGAATGGGTTTAATTTTATGATACTAATAGGGAATAATTTAGGAAGAGAAATTTAAAGGGGATAAAAAAATGACAGAAGTACTAGAACTAAAAGAAGAACTACTACAAATTAAAAATAATAATTATGCTGTACCAGAAGACGTAGATGCATATCCATATGCGCAGTGGATGCTAGATTATATCGGATCACCAGATGCTGAATTACGTGATGATTTAATTTATAGTACGCTTCACACATGGATTACAAATGATGTATTTAGACAAAAAGAGTTAAGAGGATTAATGTTACAAGCAATTAGTCCTGATTATTTATTTTATAAAATTGGTGAAAAGGGAACAGACTCTGTATTTAAACGTGCATTCTCCGTATTAATTCCACCACTTATTTTATCTGTTCATGAAAGAGAACCGTTGTTATCCGAAGAACAACTGTACAGTGTAGCAGAACAAGTGCTGGAATATGTATATTTAGAAGAAGATGTAAGGGGCTATGTAGAAGGGAAAGGCTGGGCGCACTCTACTGCACATGCAGCAGATGCACTCGATGCTTTAGCACGTACAATCCAAAATCGTGAGTTCTCATATGCAATACTAGCTGCCGTTCGTCAGAAGGTCCGCTTACATGACTACGTATACATTCACTTTGAGGATGAGAGATTAGTAGCACCAATTATGTCGTTACGTAACCAAAATCTTTTAACTGAAGAAGAGTGGAGCAATTGGTTACATAGTATAGCAATTGTTGAAGACATCCCGCATCCTCAATATGATATTTTAGTACAAAATATTAGAGCTTTCTTAAGAAGTTTATATTTCAGAGCTTTAGAGACAGAGGGTAGTACAGCCTTTACAGATGATATATTGGAGACTTTAAAGGGTTTGCGTAGGTATTAAAAATTCGTTTTTCTAACAGAAAAGTACATAAAACCAACACCTCCCAACCATACTAATAAAATGTTTTGGAGGTGAGTTTAATGGACAAAAAAGACTTTGAAAAAGTATATAATGATTATTTACATCAAGGGGAAGAGCAAGCTCAATTTGAAATAGCTCAGGAAGTTACTTCAGGAGCAGAACAAATTGTTGCTGTTCGTAAAAATGATGAAGGTGATTTGATTGCTTTTAAAACAAGTAGCGGGAGAGAGTTAGATTATACGACTGCTCTTAGTGAAGCAAAATCAGGGAAGTTAGCTCATGTGGACGTATTTCATAAGTATGGCAGAGATATTATACGTAGTGAACCTGATGGAATAAAAGAAAATAACTTAGATAATTTACCTTCATTTTAAAGGGTAAACCTCAAGAAGAGAATGTTCATTACGATATTCTCTTCTTTGTTTTGCGAAGTTTTCCTTGCAAATAGACGATTCATTTTTAAAGTGCGATCATACTTTTAAAGAGCTCTCTAAATTTCTCTTTATCTTCTGCTGTAAATGGTTTCGGTCCCTTTGTACGTTTACCACTTTTTCGAACCATTGCACTTAAATATCGTGTTTGTAACAATTGTTCAATGTTATCATTCGTATACTTATAGCCTTTATGGTGTAGAACGATACAGCCTTTTGCTAAAGCGAGCGAAGCAAGACCGTAATCTTGTGTTACGATTAAATCTTCTTTTTTTGCTAACTGCATAATTCGGTAATCTGCAGCATCTGCTCCGGAATCAACATATATTGTTTCCACACCTTTAGGTTGCTGAGCATTAGAATAATGAGAAAAGCTAGTAACGAGCGTTACAGGGATTTCTGCATTCGTAGCTTCAAAAATAATTACATCTTTTACAGGACAAGCATCTGCATCAACGTAAATTTTCATTTTTACCACTCCTATAAAGTGAAACTTTAATCAGTGGGGGGTTCATCCTCCACTGATTATTAGTTGAACCAATCGGGCATTTACGGGCAGTTAATCTCCCACCTAACTTCTTTGTTACAGCTGAATTTTGAGCTGGGAGTTTTATTGCCCGTTAATGCGGGGTAACTAGGTTCGTGTTGATAATAATGGTAGATTTTTCTTTTGTCAAACGATAGGGCTTTATGTAAAGTTATTTTTCACAAACCAAAATAGCCTCCTGCAAACGAGAAATACCTTCCTCAATTTGATCAATATCCACTTTTCCATAAGATAAACGAATATAACCATCTTTCGCACCGAAAATACTACCGGGCATAAAGGCGATTTCTTGTTTTAAACTTTGCATAATAAGTTGCTTTTCATTTATTGGTTCTTTTAATTTTCCCCATATGTATATACCACCAGTCGGGTTTGAAAAAGAGATTTTATCATGAAGTTGCTCGTTTAGGGCGTGAACGATAACGTCTCTTTTTTCTGCTAATTGTTTTCGTAACGGTACGATATGAGAATGAAATGGTACAGTTTCGAAAAACTGCTGCATAAGCCACTGCGGGAATATGCTCATACCTAATTCCATTTGGTGCCGTGCGTCGGATAATCTTTCTACTACAGATTGCGGAGCAACGAGCCAGCCGACTCGTAATCCTGGCGCAATCATTTTTGATAAAGAATGTACATAAATAACTGTTCCATTTTCATCAATTGATTTTAAAGTAGGGCAAGGTTGTTTCTTTTCTAGCGTAAGTAAACTGGACGGATCATCTTCAACGATCGCAATTCGTAAGTCTGCACAAAGTGATAATAGTTTTTTTCTACGGTTTGGATGAAGCATCGTTCCCGTAGGATTTTGGAAGTTTGGATTTAAAAAGATCATTTTAATACGATGCTTTCTATATAATTCTTGCACATCGTCTGGATTAATACCATGTTCATCAACAGGTAACGGGAAAATACGAATACCTGCTGATTGGAATAGCGGTAAGGAATAACAGTGCGATGGACTTTCGAAAGCGACGGCATCACCTGGATTTAATAAACATTGCACGATAAGGTGTAAGGCTTGCTGTGCGCCAGATGTAATCATAATGGATTGTTCAGTTGCCTCAACTTTTAAATATTCTTTCATATATTTTACGATCGCTTGTCTTAGCGGGAGATAGCCTTGCGGATGATCATAACTTAATGAATGCGTTAACGGTTGTTCTCGTAAAATCGTTTGTAGTTGATCATGAGGATAGAGATTACAACCGAGCTCTCCGTTTGCAAAATCAATAATGTTTTCATTTTGTTGTACTTCTGCCCGAATATGGCGAAGTAACGGTAAGTTTGGTAAGAACGTACCGCCTTCTACGAAATTTCTCCAGTTCGGCGTTAATGTTGGAGAAACGCCCCACATATGTGTACTTACACGTGTACCTTTACCAGTCGTACTTTCTACAATTCCCATAGCACGTAGTTCGTTATAAGCAGTCGTTACTGTACTTCGGTTTACATTTAACTGTGTAGCTAATTTTCGTTCGGAAGGTAGGAAGCTTCCTGGAGGAAGTTCTCCGTATGTAATACGTTTTTCAATAAAGTCAACAACTTGCTGATAAATGGGGATTTTACTGTCGTTATCTAGCTTCCATTCCATACAAACGCCTCCGCATCTCTTATATACATTCAGTATAACAAATTGGCTGGGTAAAAAAACAGCCAATTGGACGGTGTTATATCCAGCCAATTTTACTATGCTAAATATGGAAGGGGAGATTCGGATGAAACGATGGCAAATGGAATGGCTCCTAGTATCTGTTGCATTAGTATGGGGAGCAAATTATACAATAGGAAAGTATGGCGTGGCATATATGTCATCCATTCAATTTAATAGTTTACGATTTTTAGTAGCATCACCGGTATTATTACTTATTACTTTTATGATGGAACGCTCATTACGTATTGAAAGAAAAGATTGGTTACGATTAGTAGCAGTCGGCATCGTTGGAACGACAATGTATCAAACGATGTTTATGCTATCTGTGAAATATACTTCAGCAACGAACGCTTCATTATTAATTGCAATGTCACCTATTTTTACAGGGATATTAGCAGTATTGCATAAACAAGAACGTTTTTCGATGAAAGTACAAATTGGCTCAATCGTAGCCTTTATTGGTGCAGCATTCGTTTTATTAACAGGACATACAGGAGGAGCTACTTACGAGTATGCGTGGCTCGGAAATATAATTGGATTAGTCGCAGCAATTGCGTGGGGATGGTATCCAATTTTAGCGCAACCACTCATTACAAAATACTCCGCAATGAGAGTTACATCATGGTCTACTTTAATTGGAATTGGACCTCTCGTTATATACTGTTTACTCAATGTAAGCACACTAACGTGGCCAGTAGATATGCCAAGCTGGGGATCACTAGCATATTCAATCGTCTTTGCGACCATATTCGGACTTGCAATGTGGTATGTCGGTATTAGTAAAATAGGCTCAACGAAAGTAATGGTTTATATGTATCTTGTGCCATTGTTTGCAGTGATCTTTGCGGCAGTAACCATTGGAGAGCAAATTAATTTGATGCAACTAGTTGGCGGGCTTATTATCTTCATCGGTTTATATGTTGTAAAAAAAGGTGGAATCAAAAAGCCAGCTCTCAATTTGAAAAAAGTAAGTTAACAGTAAAAATGATCTTTTTCATATAGAAGGAGATCATTTTTGTATTTGTAATAAAAGCGCTTGTTCAACGGCCCATTTTTGATGATCGTGTATGAGAAGCTCTATAGCATGCAATGGAGACATCCACCTTAGAACATGATCCTCCTCACAGTTTTCAGTTTGTTTCTGCACCATATTCGCAATATAAAAAAATCCATCGTTTAAATAATATATATCTTCCTTTTCTGCATAAAAATATCGAGCCGCATTACCGATATACTGATCAATTTTAATTGCCCATCCTAATTCCTCTAGTAGTTCACGGTGCAAACATTCTTCTTTTGTTTCATTACCTTCCATACCGCCACCAGGTAAAAAGTAACGGTCTCCTTTTTGGATAACAGCAATCTTTGAAGAAGATGATTGAAAAATAATCGCATAACAACTAGGCCTTAATGTATAATGAACGTTAATTTTTTTAGAGCCAAATGTGAGTTTTGAAATCATAAAACACGACCTTTCTCTATAAAATACATAAAAGGAATATTAAGGTAAATGCAGAATTGTATAAGTATAATCTTAACAGATTGGAGTGATAACAACATGATAAATCGAAAATGTTCAAGATGTAAAGAAATAACAGGTACGATGCACGGTGGTAAAAAAATTAAGGAAGAATTTCTATGTGAAGACTGTTTGCAAAAAGGAATTGAGAGCGGGGAAATCGAATTATCACAAGTGGAACAAGAAAAAACCTCGTATCTTTCTATAAAGATATTAAAAATAACGAGTGTTATTTATTTAATAGTATCAATTATAACTGCTTTTTCTGCTGGAGCATTTATACAAGATCCAGGGCTTGGTGGAATATCTTTTTCAATAACAGGTACAGTTGGTGTTATGATAATTGGATCCATATTCCAGTCTGTTCTTGTATTTTGCGGGATATGGGTATTCATCCTATTAGTAGAAACAGTCATTAAAATTTATGAAAAAATGAAGTGAGTGAGAGGGAGAAACATATGCGAGTAAGAAATATCCAAGGGGAAGATTATGTAAAGATTCATTCAGTTTTAAATGATTGGTGGGGCGGGAGAGACATGGTTGCCATGTTGCCAAAATTGTTTTTTGTTCACTTTCAAGAAACGAGTTTTATCATTGAAGAAGAGGGCGAAACGTTAGGTTTCTTATGCGGATTTTTTTCACAAACATATAAAGATGAAGCATACGTTCATTTTATCGGTGTAAATCCGAAGTATAGAAGAAGAGGAATCGCATCGACATTGTATTCTTATTTCTTTGATGTCGCTCGTGCAAATAATCGTACAGTTGTAAAAGCAATTACGTCACCAACTAATAAAAAGTCGATACAGTTTCATCAAGAAATTGGTTTTCGAATTGAGGCTGGGGATGATGAGGTAGAGGGTGTATCGGTACATACAAATTATGATGGGAATGGCGGGAGTAGAGTTTTATTTTTGAAAAATGTGTAGATAAAAGGGGAATGATTGCATGGATATGCAGCAACGGAGAATGTTAGTAGCAGGAATCGTTTTAGCAGTAGTGTTAGGGGTAGGCTATTTTTCGACAAACGTATTACAAACTTTCTCAATCGTATGTTTAGCAGTAGCGATTGTATTTGGGGTTATAGGGAGCATACAAAAGAAACGTCAAAACAAGAATTAAAAATTTGAAAATTTTATGATCCCTTAAAATTTCTCGTTTTAGGGTATTTGTTTTTCTTAGCTTAATGGCGATTGGATTGTATCACAAATTCTATTAAATTAAGTTTATATCAAAACACCATTCTTGCCCTGTTGTTGCAGACATAATGATATCTTTTTTTTTTTTGTTAATTTGATAGAAGTGAGTGGGATGTCAAAAGCAATTTCTGTAAAATAATTTCATCAAAAGAAGGGGATTTATATGCATTTTGAAAGAGATAGATATTTTTTACAGATGGCATTGGAAGAAGCTGAAATGGCATTAAAAGAAAATACATATCCAGTAGGAGCAGTTATTGTTGATGGAAATAATAATGTCATTGCAAGAGGAAGAAATAGAGTGCATCCACAAAAAGACATAACAGCTCACGCAGAGATAGACGCTATTCGCAATGCAGGGGAAGCAATGTTTGATGCAAAAATAAAAAATGAGAAGTTTACTATTTATAGCACGTTGGAACCGTGTCCAATGTGTACAGGAGGTATTTTATTCGCAAAAATACAGAGAGTAGTCTGGTTACTAAATGATGACTTAGGTTTTGGTGGATATAAAAAGATAAAAAATGCTTTAGTTTTCGAAGGGAAATTTAATAAAATCGACATAGTGGAAGAACCATTTGAAGACTTAAAAACAAGACAAAAAGAACTTATGAGACAATGGGAGCTAAATCCCAATAATATTATTAATTTGCGTAGGGCTATAAAAAAATAGTTGTTTCTTTCAATTAAATCGGGATGCTGCCACATTACCATCAATTTAAAAAATATAGTGAAATTATATCGATTTAACAATAGAATATGGAAGAATCTATTACGAATAGAAAGCCGTCCTAAAAGTATTCTAGGATGGTTCTTTTTGTTGTGAGGAGATAAAGAGTATGGAGAATAAACAGAGTAGAAATGAGTATGTAAGACGCATACATAAGGTTCAAGATTATATAGAATCAAACATAGACAGTTCACTATCCATTGAAGAGCTAGCTGATATAGCAGGATTTTCGAAGTATCATTTTCATCGGATTTTTAAAGGAATAGTTGATGAGCCATTATCTCGGTATGTGAATCGCTTGAAACTAGAAAGGGCAACACATCTACTTACATATCGCGCAGATATGACGATTACAGATATTGTGTATCACTTCGGATTCACAGATTCAGCAGTTTTCTCCCGAACATTTAAAAATTATTACGGCGTAAGTCCGTCTCAATATCGAAACGATAATAGCAAGAATTGCAAAGACGTAAGGGGAATTCCTCAATACAATGAATGTAAGAAGGTTCGAGGAAATGTTGAAATTGTAACAGCGGATAATATAAACGTCGCATACATAAGACATACAGGTACATATGAAGAGTTAGCTATAGCTTTTCCAAAAATGATAGAGAAATTATTTCATTACGCAGCGGGGGAAAACTATCATGTATTTGAGGATACGAAAGTATTAACCATTTACCACGATCATCATGAATTTACGGAGGACAATCATTTAAGAACTAGTTTATGTATAACAATTCCGAATGAGCCTGCAGTAGAAACGAACGACATTGGAATAATGGTAATACCTTCTGGAAAGTATGCGGTAGGTCATTTTGAAATATTCCAAGATGAATATAAAGGAGCGTGGGATTTCTTATATGGTGAGTGGCTTCCAAATAGCGGATATAAACCGAGAGATTCCTATCCTTTTGAAATGTATAAAAATGACCCAAGGCAGCACCAGGAAAATAAACATATAGTTGATATATATGTACCTATCGAACCTTTTTAATCATAGGTTAAAGGGGAATGAATAATGAAAACTGCTGAAAAGTTAGATCTAATTATAAAAGAAGAATACAAAAATATTAATGGTATGTTAGTAGTACAGAGAGGTAATATTGTTTTTGAAAAATATTATAACGGCCAAGGTCCAGATAATGCATTTCATGTAGCATCTGTCACAAAAACGATTATTTCTGCGTTAATTGGGATATGTGTAGATAAAGGCTATATAAAAAGTGTAGATCAAAAAGTAATAGAGTTTTTCCCTGAATATAAACGTACGGCATCTGCAGTAACAGTGAGACACTTACTTACAATGACAGCGCCATATCCTTTTGTAGACTGGCAGGAACCGTTAGAAGAATTATGTACACAACAGGATTGGGTACAGTATACACTTAATAGGATGGGGAATGGCGGAGAAATTGGATCTTTTAAATATTCATCTGCAGGAGCTCATTTATTATCAGCAATTATTACGAGCGTAACAGGAAAAAGTGCGCGTGAATTTGCGAATGAACAGCTATTTCAGTCACTCGGTATGAGAGAAATTCCAAACTATAATATGAAAGCATTTGGATTCGATGACTTATTCGGAAAAGATGTGAAAGGGTGGGTTCACGATCCAAATGGTATTTCGACAGGCGGATGGGGACTAACGTTAACTGTTAGGGATATGGCTAAGTTTGGACAGATGTATTTGAATGAAGGTATTCATAATGGAAAACAAATACTATCAAAATCATGGATAAAAGAATCAACAGAAATGAACCAAAATCAATATGGTTACTTATGGTGGTTTCGAGAAGAAGATGGAATCTTTTCATACTGTGCTATGGGTGACGGTGGGAATATGATTTGTTGTATTCCAGAGAAGGATTTGGTTGTAGTAATTGCTTCTGAAGCTATGCCGAATGCACGGGATAGATGGGAATTGATTGTGAAATATATTCTTCCTGGCATACAGTCAAATCAATAATGGTAGTAAAAAGATGGGGTGAATTTTGGTTTTATACCATCTTTTTGTTTTGTGACGTAAAGTTCATGGGAATGTAAGGGTTTTGTTAAAAGTGTAAATATTAGGGTTTTTTAATATAAAAAGTCTTTCTTTATGTATAATGGGGACAAGGCCTAAAAATACTTAAATATTTAAGTGAATATTTTAAAAAGGGAGATTAAGGATATATGAAAAGCTTACTTCCAAAAACTTTAGCTGTTACAGGATTAACTGCTTCTTTATTAGGTATGGTTTCTTCCGTTTCATTTGCTTCGATTAGTTGGGATAATAATGCAACGTGGACAGGAAGCGGAGCAAAAGCTAAGGCAACTGCCTATACTGCAAAAAAGGACGAACCTCATTTTTACAAGATGACTGTAAGAGCTAGCTTTGATGATGGGACTTCTAAAGAGTTAGCATTGTATGATGCTAAAATTTCAGATCGTATAAACGTTAGCGTTGCATCCAAAGGACCGGTGACCAGAGGTTATTCGGGTCATGAATGGATAATGGTAGGGGATAGTGCGTACACTTCTAAGGAAATGGTAATTAAATAAAAATCAACAAAAAACGTGAAAAAGGATACATACCTTTTTCACGGTTTTTAAAATGAGGAGGATATATGAATCTAGTATTAAAAGAAATAGTGGTGAACAAAACAATATTCATTATGCTATTTATTGGATTTGTATTGACAATATGGCCAATCCTGATCGCAATGTCGACGCGAGATTATTATGATGAGAAATTTTATGATAGTAAAAATGGTTATTTTAATTATTACTATTCAGTTCAACTTACTAATATGGGGGAAATCAATTTCGAACAATTTCAGACGTTAATAGAATCTGATTTTAAAAACGCTAGTGTTATTACAAATGATATTCGTATTACTATTCCGGATATCGGCCACGTAATAATGAATGGTCTCCTTAATAAAAATTGGTCTCCACCTTTGCTAAAAGGTTCTCAGATGGAACAAGATGAAAAAAATAGTGTAATAGTGGGGAAGAAAATTTATAAGGATATGGCAACAATAAAATTATTTAATAAGGAATATACAGTTAAAGGCGTAGCTGGAGAAAATACTGGATATGAGTATAATATTAAAATTTTCGTCTCTCTAAATGACATGCCAGATGAGGTGAAACAGATGATACAAAAAGATAATACATTCCAAATGATTGTTCGTTCTAATGAAAACCCTATCAAGGAAATAGAAACTTTCATACAGCATATGAAACAGAACAATAAAGATATAAATGCCAAAGTGATTAGTGAAAAAGAGAACTATGAAAAGGAAAAAAACTCAAGTGAAGCCGTAGAAGAGTTACTCAGTTTTCCATATAGGCTTTTATGTATAGCTTTCATTACCAATATAATAGTAAGTTATTATTGGATTTATACGAAGAAAAAAAGTTTGTCGTTAAGGAAAGCTTTGGGAGCAAGTAATATAAATTTTTTTATTTTTATATTTAGTCAATTATTTTTATGTGCAATCACTGCATCAGCCTGTGCAATATGCATACAATGGATTTTTAGCATTTTGAGTGAAAATATTATAGAGTTTACAAGTTATAGTATTAGTTTACAGTCTACTCATATTGTAATGTGTGTATTTCTTTCACTTACTATAGCTTTCATCCTCTCTGTAATACCATTTGTATATGTGCTTAAAAGTGAACCTGCTAAAGCATTAAAGGAGTAAAAATGATGAGAATAAAAAGTGCGTTCATAGCATTAAAAAAGAGATTTCTATTTTCCGTACTTCTTCTAATACAGATTACATTTGGATTAGCAACTCTAACGAGTTCAATTAATGTATTTTATAATTTACACCATCTAAACGATAAATCCAGCTCGGTATTAAATGTGGATAAAACATATTTAGTTACTTTTGAAATGACGACAGATAGATTACAAAGCAATCAATTTAATAAAGAGAAAATTCAAGCGGTTTATAATACAATTCATCAAAATAAAGATGTGATTTCGTATGGTACATACGAGGAGCGAGTTATTGAAATAGAGTCAAGTAATAGACCATTTCAAAACAGTATGATTACTGATTTGAAACATAAAACGTTTCACGATGAAAGACCTACTATTAAAACAATTTTTGTAGATGAAAATTACTATAAAATGTTACGTTTACCTTTAAAACCTGAAGAAGGTTTCTCGCATGATGACTTTCAAAAAAATAGTGAAGAAAAAACAAAAGTTTTAATGGGTTCTTACTTTAAGAAATATTTTCAAGTTGGAGATACAATTAATGATCGATATACAATTATAGGGTATTTGCCAGAAAATAAATTTATCGTAAATAATAATACGCCGAACACATATTTGAAGTTGGATTACGCAATGATAATGCCTATGTCATTTGATAGATTTGAAAAATATGAAGCAATGTTTTTAAGACTACATCAAAGTACAGTTTTATATTTACAAAAAGGTGCAGATGTAAAGAAACTAGAAGAATCAATTCAACTTAAAGGAAACGGCGGTACGTTTCATTTAAAAAGTTTAGGTGATGAAATAAATGAAGATGTTACTCTTAACGGCTATTCGGAAATACCTCAACTTATAGTAGGAATCTTATTCGTTGTATTCTCGATCGTCGGAATTGTAGTAACGACCATTGTTTCTATCTTGATGAGAAAGCGGGAATTTGGTATAAAAATAGCTTTTGGCGAAAGTAAATTTGGTATGTTTATTCAAATTGTTTTAGAGAACATTATTGTAGCAATAACTGGCTTAGGAATGTCGATAACTTACTTTTCATGGAGGTATGGGGTTCTATTACAAATGTCGAAGGATTTAAAGGAAGCAACGGTATTAGACTTTAAATTGGATATGCCTATATTGTTTTTAGTATTTCTATTCTTATTATTAATCATCGTTGTCTCGAATGTAATTGTCTTCTTATTTATTAGAAAGCTTGAACCGAAAACATTAATAGGTGGGATGGAATAATGGGGTTAATTGAACTAAAAGATATTAAGAAGGTGTATAGTAATAAGAATCATAATACGTTCGCGTTAAACGGTATAAATTTAACGATAAATAAGGGCGAAATTATAGCGGTAATGGGGCGATCAGGCTCAGGGAAGAGTACATTACTAAATGTTATAGGGTTAATTGATATGCCAAATGAGGGTGAATATATGTTAAATGGAAAATCATTAACTGAAATTAGAGCAAATAAAGTTCATAAAACAAGAAATGAAATGATTGGATTTATATTTCAATATTTTGCATTGTTAAAAGAACATACTGTACTAGATAATGTAGTGCTACCACTCACATATAGAAAGCTAAAGCAACGAGAAAGAGAAAATAAGGCGAAGTTCTATTTAGAAAAAGTAGGTTTAAAAGAATATATGCATAAAACACCGGACGAGCTATCAGGTGGACAACAGCAGCGCGTCGCAATTGCAAGAGCGTTAGTAGGTGAACCAGAATTAATATTGGCTGACGAACCGACAGGGAATTTAGATAGAAAAACAGGAGAAGAAATTATGAATTTGCTATTACAACTGAATGAAGAAGGACGAACGATTATTATTGTAACCCATGATATAGAAGTAGCGAATAAGTGTAATAGAATTATTGAGTTAGTTGATGGGGAAGTTGTGCGGAGTTAGTAATTCAACAATTATATCTAATTTAAGAATCCGTATTGATTAATTTTTCAAGATGGATTCTTTTTATTTGTAGGATTAAAGTAAAACAACAAATCCCCCGTAACTTTTTATGATAGAAATTCGTTTAACAAAAGAAACGATTTTTAATGAGGAATGGGGGAGAACAATGAAAATTTTAATACTAGGTGGTACACGATTTTTGGGAAGAGCTGTTGTAGAAGAGGCTTTGAACAGAGGGCATGAAGTTACATTATTTAACCGCGGAACAAACAAAGAAGTTTTTCCTGAAGTGGAGCAGCTGATCGGTGACAGAAATGGTGATGTATCAAGTTTAGAAAATCGAAAATGGGATGTTGTTGTGGATACATGTGGGTTTTCTCCGCATCACATTAGAAATGTTGGAGAAGTACTTAAAGATAATATTGAACACTATATATTCTTCTCAAGCCTTTCCGTATATAAAGATTGGATTCCGCATGACATAAAAGAAGACTATATATTACAACCTGAACCGACGGAAGAGCAAATAAAGGCTGTAGAGAATGGTGAAATATCTCCTTATGAGCATTATGGTGCGCTGAAAGTATTATGCGAAAAAGAAGCAGAGAAGTATTGGCCGGGGCGTGTTTTACACGTAAGAGCAGGACTTCTTTCAGGAATGTTCGATTATACAGATCGACTTCCATACTGGATCGGGCGTGTAGCAAAAGGAGGTAACGTGTTAGTTCCAGGAAGAAAAAATCGTCCAGTGCAGATAGTTGATATAAAAGATGTCGCGAGATTTGGACTCAACATGGCAGAAAATAATAAAGCAGGTACATTCAATATAACAGGTCCGAATGATGAATTGACGATGGAAGAGCTGTTAAATACGTGTAAAAAAGTTACGAATAGCGATGCTGAATTTGTTTGGGTAGACGAATCGTTTATGAGTGAACACAATGTGCAGCCTTGGACAGAAATGCCTTTGTGGATTCCAGAAACTTTCCCATTAGATGGTGAGACGAAGCCGTGGAGAGGCGGGTTTTCTATTTGTATCGAAAGTGCGGTTAATGAAGGGCTTACTTTTAAAAGAATAGACGAGACAGTTACAGATGTGTATGAGTGGATGGAGAGTACGGAAGAATGGGAATTAAAAGCAGGTATTTCAGGCGAGAGGGAGAAGGAATTGTTAGAAAGATGGTATCAATAAATTTAGCGGAGTTCTTTGAATATGCTTGATTGCACATAAGGAGGAAAAGGTGATGTGGAAAGACACCATTCACAGTATCTCATCAAATTTAAGCTTGAAAAACCCAGCTACGAAGGATGAACTTACTGATATACAAAAATGTTTACATGTGGAGTTACCGAATGATTTATATCAATTATTACAGGAAACAAACGGTATAGAAGGTGAATACGGTGACTTTATATGGTCTGCTTCAAAAATTAAAACTGAAAATATGAGTATGAGAAATATAGTTGATTTTAAGGATTTATACATGCCTTTTGACTGTTTATTATTTTTTGCTGATGGGGGAAATAGTGATTTGTTTGGCTATTCCATTTTGAATGGAAAAGTACAAAGAGATGATATATATGTATGGAACCATGAAAATGATAGTAGAACGTGGGTTGCTCCTTCTTTAAAGACTTTTATGGAGTGGTGGGAGAGTGGAAAGATGATAATTTAAATATAGTATCAAAAAAAGTGCCTTGTTACTAAAGAAACAAGGCACTTTTTCACGAATAATTAATCTACCACTCAATCGGTTCTTCTCCGTACATCTCCCATAGCTTAGGAAACATCTTTTTTAAACCTTCTTCATCATCTTCATTCCAGTCAAATTCAAAATCTACATCGTCGAATTCTTCATTAGATAAGACATGGTAAAGTGTAAAGTAAGTATCATCTTCGTCACCAGTTTTTTCTGCATATACAGTGAAACCGAAATATAAAGAAAGTTCTTCTATTTCTGGGACGTCATACTCACTCAAATTTTCTAATACAGGAATTAATCGTTCTGGATCTTCAATACAAGCTTCGTATGTCTCTTTTCCTTGATATAATAACCATCCGCGGAAGTAATCGAAAGTATCATCTGAACAACCACCCATAATAATATAGGCTGCTGCCCATAAACGGGAGGTATAGGAATCTTTCAAAAGACGATGCATATGCGTATCAAAAGCTACAATTTCATGTACTGTACGTTTAGCAAGGTGGGAAGTAAGCCATTCTATTTGTTCTTCTTGGTCTTCACCTTTCGTTTTTGCACGATTAAGTAGTTCCCAAAATTCTTCTTCTGTTATCGTTTTTTCTTTTATGTAATCTTCCCCAGGCAACGGGTCTGTATATCCCTTTTTACGTTTGGAAGCAATTAGTTTGTTAGCTTCTTTCATACATTCTTCTTCTGTTTCAAACTCTTTCGCTTTCACACTGCCAGCTGTGCCGATTTTTCCGTAAAACACAACATAGTCTTTTTCTTTCACAACGATTTTCCAAAACTTATTTGATTTCTCAGTTTGCTGGATTAATAACGTTTCCATCCGTACCCCCATAATGTTTTCTAGTGTGCAATTTGATTGTAACATATGTATATACACTTGTAACGATGAAAAGTAATGGTTCAGAAAATTAGGAAATGATTGAATGAAGTGAATAAATTTAGTAACCTTATTTGTACAGCAATTACATAATTGTTTTGTAATAATTCAATATTTGTATAAGGGGGGCGTTAAGATTGGATCTTACGTTTAAAGTAGAGGAAACATGTTTTAATTACCGCGTCGGAGCAATTTGTAAACTGGATAATAAAATACTTATTCTTCAAAACAAAGGGGAACATTATTGGTATGTACCAGGCGGAAGAGTGAAAATGCTAGAAAATAGTGAGGATGCGTTACAACGAGAACTTGCAGAAGAACTAGGTGTTCCTATTAAAGGGAAGAGATTAATATGGTCAGTAGAAAATTTCTTTACACTTTCTGAGCGAAAGTTTCATGAAATTAGTTTTTATTATGAAGTAGAGCTACATGAGTTACCTGCGAGTGGAACGGATCAATATATTTTGGAAGAAGAGGGTAGAACGTATTTGTTTAGATGGGTGCCAGTAGAAGAACTGCATACATATAACTTACAGCCTGCATTTATAAAAGAGAAAGTAAAGGATGTATCAGTTCACACAGAACATATCGTATTACAAAAGTAAATGTATTCGGAGGGGAAAATGGTGAAGGGAACTAAAAAAGAGGTACATATAAATGACAAAGTAATTCGTTACACACATATCAAAAAAGGCTCTAGTACCGTTTGCTTTATGTTTTCAGGTTCAGGATACAATTATGATAAGCCGTTATTTTATTACGCAACGATGTTAATGCTTGAACATAAAATAGATGTTGTACATATTCATTATTCTTATGATGGACAATTAATGAATAAACCAATGGAAGAAGTAACGAAAGTAATGATGGATGATATTAATCCTGTAATAAATGAAGTATTAAAAGATGAGCAATACAACGAGACTATGTTTTTAGGGAAGTCACTCGGAACAATTCCGATTGCAAATGATTTAATGAAGAGAGAAGAATTCGCGCAGTCAAAAATGATACTACTTACACCTTTACTGACGTTTGATACAATTTTTGATTCTATCTTACATAGTCGACACGAAGGGTTTTTAGTTATTGGGGATAAAGATCACCAATACAATGCAGATCAAATTGATCAGTTATATAAAACGAATTTACAGATTGAAGTTGTCAAAAATGCAAATCATTCTGTAAATGTTGGGGGATATGAAACGGAAAATTCAATTGAGGCTATAGCGAAAATAATAGGAAAACTTAAAGAAGTTGTTAGGACAAACTAACCTATTAATACATGCAAAAGAGGTGCGAATTGCACCTCTTTTACTTTAATAAGCCTTCAAAACATGAAGTAAATAATCCTTACGATTCAGCGGATTATAATCAACACGTTTTCGAGTAGGGAAGGGAGCCATAAGTTTTGTGAAACCAGCTGGCTTCGTTGTAAATATGCCTTCTCCTTCTGTAAATGAATGTAGTATTCGTTTGAAACTCTCTGTTTTCGCAACAGGTAATGATCCTGTTAACTGATAAGAATTGTTATTGAATATAGGCTCTGCAAAAGTTGCTGGAACGGCAGCGAGCTTATACATTGCGGTACTAATTGCTTGCTCCGGTACAGTTAATTCAAACGCATTAACTGGTTCATATACATATGTTGCAGCTTGTTTTAAAGCATCCATTAAAACGAGCGGTGTTAAGTTTCTAAAGTCACTCGCTGTTGTAACAGGACTAGCATAACCAGTATGTGTTAACGTGACGATAATATCTGTAACTTCCCACCCATATAATCCTTGTTTTAACGTTTGAAATACCGTATCTTCAATCGCTTTATGAAATGCTAAAGGTAGTGAGCCGAGCTCAACACCTAATTTATATGTTATACCGCAATTAAGTTCACCACGTTCAACTTTGAATCCGATTGTTGCGTAAAATGGATTCTCTTTTTCACCCATTACTTCAACAGAATTGCCTACGCCAATTGGTTTCTCGATACATACAACTCGCGTATTTGAAAAATTAACCTGCAAATTATATTTCTCATAAAGTGTTGTTTCAATTACTTCTTTTTGTACCTCACCGAAAAGGCGAATATATAGTTCATTATGAACATCGTCTTTCCAAACTTTAATGAGCGGATCTTCTTCACAGAGTTCCATAAGAACAGCGTATAAATTATGAATTAGCTCTTTAGGTACCGCATCAATGGCAGCTTCCATTTGTGGTTCGGCAAAGTGAATATCTTTTATATAATCCGTACGTTCACCGATAATATCACCAATTTTAATATCATTCAGCCCCCACACTTTACAAAACTCACCGCTAGGAACGGTAGAAGTTTGAACGGTATCTCCATTATGAAATAGGCACATTTTTTTTATCTTTTCTTTATGGAATAGAGACTTACTGCGCTGTATATTAACATATTTTCTAACATGTAAGCTACCTGAAAAAACTCTTATATAAGCAACCTTTTCTCCAGAAGGTTCACGTTCAATTTTAAAAACAACACCGGATAATGGTTCCTCTTGTGCCGATGTAAGAGCTGGAATGAGAGCCGGAAGTTTTTCAAGAAGTTCTGTTACGCCCATACCAGTCATTGCTGAACCGAAAAAGATTGGATACACATTCGCTTGCTGTATTTGCTGTTCTAGTTTTTCTCTTAATAGTGCGTCCGGTATTATTTCGTTATTTACATATGATTCAAGTAATGATTCATTAAATGGTGCTAACAGTTCCATACAATCGTCATATGATTTGTATTCAATGATCCGGGCTTCTTTCATTCCTTCGTTTAGAACAGAGTAGAAGGGGAATGCTTCATTTGAAAGAACCTCTTTTATTTGTTTCATAACTTTTTCACTGTTTGCGCCACTACGATCAATTTTATTAACGAATAAAATAGTCGGTATGTTTAGTTTCTGTAATGTGCGCATTAAAATTTTTGTTTGTGCTTGCACACCTTCAACGGCAGAGATAACTAAAATCGCACCGTCTAGAACGCGGAATGATCGCTCCACTTCAGCGATAAAATCAGCGTGTCCAGGTGTATCAATGACATTTACTTTTACAGCATCAATAAAGAAAGAAACGACAGATGCTTTAATCGTAATTCCGCGTTGTCTTTCTAATTCCATTGAGTCAGTTTGTGTATTACCACTATCTACTCGGCCAATTTCTTTAATCACATTCGTTTCATAAAGAATACGCTCAGTCAAACTCGTCTTGCCAGCGTCTACGTGCGCGACAATCCCTATATTTATTGTTGTCATTTGTGAATATCCTCATTTCATTTTCCATTTTCAATTCCTCATTTCTATTTGTATATTGCCGCATTATCAATCACTCTCCAGTTCTTTAAATTAGTATTATTATAGTGCAATTAACATTATTTGTAACGCTACAAAGCGCCTTAATTTGGAAAAAATAAAATGAAAACAAAATGCTTGCATTCTAAATCGATATAGATTATATTAATTGACATATCAACTATTGATACATCAAATGTTTTTATTTTGATTGTAAAGGAGGGTTAATTTGACAAGTTCATGCTCAAAAGAAGCGATTATTTTATATAAATTACACTTTCTAAATAAAGAAGTAAGTTCGAAATTTGAAGGGTGTACGGGTATGAGCCAGTCTCGATTAGAGCTTATACTTCAGTTATATGAAGTAGGTGAAATTAGTCAAAAAGCACTTCAACAAGAAGTGAATATTGATAATGCTGCGATAACAAGGCATTTAAAGCAGCTTGAGGCCAATGAAATGATTGTAAGACGTAAAAATCCAGATGATAACAGAATTACGTTAGTTTCTCTTACTGAAGAGGGACGAAATAAAATTCAAGCATTTCAAGAGGAAAAAGAACGTTTTGCAGCATCTGCATTTAAAGGATTAAGTGAGGAAGAACGCGATAATCTTTTAAATATGTTAAATCACATTCAAGAAAATATAAAAGAATTATAAAAAAGGGAGAATACAACTATGACTAACTCAGTAAAAACAAATGATTTTAACGAAATTTTAACAGGACGTCGTTCAATTCGTAAGTACGACCCTTCAGTGAAAATTAGCAAAGAAGAAATGACAGAAATTCTTACAGAAGCAACACTTGCACCATCTTCAGTAAACATGCAACCATGGAGATTCGTAGTGATTGAAAGTGACGAAGCGAAAGCAACACTTGCGCCACTTGCAAAATTCAATCAATCTCAAGTAGAAACATCTTCAGCAATGATCGCTTTATTTGGTGACTTAAACAACTTTGATAACGCAGAAGAAATTTATGGTACAGCAGTAGAGCGTGGACTTATGCCAGCAGAAGTAAAAGAAGATCAAATGAAAAAACTTTCAGCTTACTTCTCTATGGTTACACCAGAAGTAATGAAAGATACAGTATTAATTGACGGTGGTCTTGTAGCGATGCAATTTATGCTAGCAGCTCGTGCGCACGGTTATGACACTTGTCCAATTGGTGGATTTGAAAAAGACCAAATCGCAGAAGCGTTTGGACTAGATAAAGAACGCTACGTACCAGTAATGCTAATTTCAATCGGGAAAGCTGCTGACAGTGGTTACCAATCAGTACGTCTTCCAATTGACAAAGTTGCTGAGTGGAAGTAATCTAATTAGATCATAGAAATATATGGAATATGAAAGGGGAAACACCATGATTATTATTCACGCAATATTTCAAGTAGACCCAGCAAAACAACAAGCATTTTTAGAAGAAATTCAGCCACTCATTCATGGTTCAAGAGAAGAAAGTGGAAATGTATCTTATGACTTATATAAAGATACAGAAAAAGAAAGTGTTTATACGATGGTAGAAGTATGGAAAGATGAAGCAGCAGTTGCGAGCCATAATACGAGTGAACACTTCACATCTTTCGTTAGTAAAGCAGCACAATTTTTAACTGCTCCGCTTAATATAAAAGCTTATAATGGAGAATTAGTAAAATAATAAGGTAGAAAAAGATGACTTTAGCATATGGCTGAAGTCATCTTTTTTGTATAAGTAGAATCCATTTTGGACTCAGTTATGTTGATAGATAAGCGTTGCTCGCATCCTCAGTAACAGTGCTGAATTGTATGTTAAATTCGAACATTCGGTTTATTGGGATATTTTTCCGTGGTATAATTTTCTTGTAAATAAAAGGTAGAGGGGAGTAAGTAATGGGAGAATTTCAAAGTAATTTGCATACGGCAACGCAACTTGCAACGAAAATGAGAAATGCTTCAGATAGAATGCAAAGTGCTACTAGTCGCTCTATAAATAAGGCAACGCGTACGACACTATCTGTGAACTTCCAAGCACAAGAGGCAAATCAACAAAATTTACAGATCACGAAACAATTTTGTACTGCTTTTCAACAAACAATTGATAATATCCATTCCGTAGCAAATGAATTTGAGAAAATGGATACAGGACTTCAAAAGACTTTTCAATAATATAACAACCTACGTAAAGGGGAAAAGGTAGGGAGAAAAGATGAGTCAAGAAATTGAAACGAGAATCAGTCAATGTAATCAAAAATTACGAATTATATTTGAAGAACAAAATGAAAACCGAATTGCGCTGCAAAATCAAGAACGAGCTGAGGTTAGTTTTCATGAATGGAAAAATAGAAGTAATCGTTTATTTAACCGAATACTAGAAACTTGGCACGGCGACAAAGAAGTGTTTCACCTTTTTACGAATATGCGGCAAGAAATCGGACAGTATGAAAGAAAACTTACATTCGAATTAGAAAATGAAAAAGAGACGTTGCTTAAAGAAAAACGGCATCTCAGTGAGAAAGAAAACGACCTTTCCTATGAACAGCAGCAACTACAAAGGGAGGCCAATACATGAGTTTAAACATGTATTTGGGAGAAGTACAAAGTCAAACTCAAAGTATGAACGCTATATGTAATGCTACGATTCAAAGTATGGAACAAGCCATTCAATCTATTGATGCATTTGCGATAGACACAGTATTACAAGGACAAACATACAGTAGTGCAAAAGCCTACCTTGTCCAAACATTTCGGCCATTAGCGCAAGGAATCATATGCTTATGTGAAGAATTAATTCGCCAAAATGAAGCATTTCCAAATGAGTTCCAAGCGAAAGTTGCTTCGACAGATGTGATTGAACAAGAAATAAGAGAACAAATAAGGGGAATTAATCAATCGATTACAAGTATAGAAGCAATAGAAGTACTTACACCAATGCCCGGAGTAGGTGCAATTGTAACGGTATTAGGTGCAATGAGAAAAAAACTGGAAGAAAAACTAGAGCATTTATATGAATTCAATCATTCATCCAGCAACAACTACAGCACCGCTCTCCAATTAGCAGCTAGCATCACAGCCGGACTCGCTGAAGTGCAAAGTGGGAAAGGATTTAGTCCTGTGAGTGGTACGTTTAGTACACAAGGGTTGAATATGGATTGGGTGAGTTCGATTCAGGGGATTATAGAAGAAACAGCTCGAAAAAATGATCAGTCAATTAAAGATATAGAAACAAATAACATAATTGAGAAGAAATCTCCGGTTAGAAATGCTTGTGACGATGCGACAGACAGTATAGTTGGCACGTTTGAAACAGCGAAAAAGATGTGGGAAGCTATTCAAAGAGGATCGGGGAAAGCTATTGGTGATGAAATCGAGTCCGCAATAGCTTTAAGTAATATGGACATAGGAACTTTTATTAATGTAACCTATGCACTTTTCCATTTGGATGAAACTGCAAAAAATATGTGGCATGCATTTTCAAATAAAATAAAACGAGATATGATAGAGGGAGATGCAGAGAGTCGTACAGAATTGACTACCTATGGATTAACACAAATAGCTACCACAATATTAGGCGATAGGGCACTAAATAAAGTAGGCCATATCACAAAAGGAGCAAAAGCATCAAGTGGAGTAAGTACATTTGCTAATGCAGTAAAACTAGCAAAAGAATTGAAGCCTACGCTTGAAATGTTACAATCATTTAAGAAAGAGGCTTCCTATGCATTCTCTAATGTTGGTGGAACTATTATAACCAAAATACCACACGGTGAATTGATAGAAGCTTATTATAAGTTTGCGAAGTCTAAAGATGGTGGTAAGGGTACGGGTAAAACTGTAAGCAATTATCTTGATGATATAGTCGAGGCTGGTGGTACCAGAAGAGAAATAAATTCTAAACTTCGAAATCCATTAGATAATCCTAAGATAGCAAAGGAGATTGAGGGAAATACTGAAGCTGTATATGGATATTCACCTAAGAAGGAATCTGCCTTAAATAAGTTTGGGGTAGACTGGACAAATGGTGATGAAGTTGCTTATGCAAGAAGCGAAAGAATAAAGTATCATGAAAAAATACAACAAAAAAGAATACAACTAGAACAAGATATTAAAAATCTTCAAAATGATGGGCTATCTATGGAGGAAATTGCTAGATTGAAAGTCGAAGAGCGAAATCAAGGAAGAATGGAAACGTATATAAAATCTAATAATTTAGATGGATTGAATGCAATGAAAGAAAGAAATATTCTTGAATATGGCAGGGCAGAAGGACCTACACCTGAACAACTTTATAAAAAGTATGGTTCATGGGAAGATGTGATATATGGCAGTTTAAAAACAAATCCAGCAATGGATGTCTTGACAGGATTATTTCATAGTATGGGAGGAAAATAATTATGAAAGAAGAAAAAATACAAGGTAATATAAAGTGGATTGCATACAATAATTTAAGATTTAGAATAGAGAAGGTTAATGATGATTCATCCGTAATTTGGGTTTCTGATAATTTTGTAAATTTATGTTTTACCTTAGTAATGAATGACTTTTTAAGTAAATGTGAGGATGAGTTGAATATAAATATCGAAATTGATTTGACTTGGAATAATCATAGAGGTTTGATTATAAAAAATCATGATATAAATCTAATTTTAGGAGAAATAATTAATTTTATTAGCGAATGGGAGTTAGAAGGAAATTCAAATGCTGATAATTTTTCTACGGAAGAGTGGTATTCAGCATAAGCTTGCAGGGTATGCTAGCTTTCCATCATTTTTAGGAATTTAAAAATATGGAGGGAAATTTAATGTATGTTTAGGGGACATTGAATGTGAATTGAAACTAAAGAGTTAGATAAATATTTTAAGCAACTAGTGAGGAATGAATTCTGTATAGTAAAGAATTCATTCCTTTTAAGTTTGTTTTAATTTACTTGTAATTATAGTAGTTAATATTTGAAGAGGCAATCACCCTAAGTCGTAAAGACACGAAAGCCTATACTCAAAGTAAGATTTCAAAGCTTTAGGAAGAAATTGGTTGAGTTAAAGGGGCTAAGGATGATACTTAGGATACGGCTAACGGTAAACCTAGCAGTAACAAAAACACAAATGTAGATAATTTTGATGCAAAAACAGCTACAAATAAGCAAAAAGGTAATTATGGTGAAATAAAATCTAGTGACAATTTATTGAATAATCAAAGTTTAAAAGAAGCTGGATTTGATTTAAAGCCAGTCGGAAAAAGTGCACCATCAGGCATAAATGATAAAATAGTAAAAGGAATTGATGGATTATACGAAAATGCAAATGCAGAGTCAAAGATCAAATACGTTATAGATGAAGCTAAGTTTGGTAGTTCACAATTGGGGAAAACTAAAGATGGACGACAAATGTCAAATGATTGGTTGAATGGTGCGAAGACCAAAAAAAGTAGAATATTTAAAGCTGTTGATGGAGATAAGAAATTGGCAGATAAGATTAAAAGAGCGCTGGAAAGAAATCAAGTAGAAAGAGTACTATCACAAGTCGATAGTACCGGAAAAGTAAAAACATATAGATTAGATGCAAAGGGAAATATTATTGGAGAATGGCCATAATTTAGAAGCTAGGAGGAATCAAATAGAATGAGAGATTATTTAATTATAGAAGAAAAATGTAGAGAAGGAATTGAATATAATAAAGAGTTTATTCAAGAAAATAAAGAGGATATTAAAAGTTTAGAAGAAGATGAGAAAAAGGGAATTCAAAGATATTCTAAGGATAATAATAGTATTATAGAAGGAACCTACTTATCAAGCTTTAATTATGAGTTAGAGGATATTATTGCAAAATATTCCCTAGGAGAAGCTATCCATACAATAGAAGGAGATTTTGACAACGCTCTTATTGATTTGGGGCATATAGGGGAAAGAGAAGTTGGATATTTAAATCTAATTTGGATGATATCTCTAGGGATTTTATTAGAAACGGATAAAAAGAATCTTGTAAGTTTAGCCAAGCTAGTTGAGAAGGAAAATATGAACGACGCAGTAATCGATTTCCTCTTATGCGCTAGTGATATCGGATACACAAAAATGACGAACAGATATTATAAAGAAAATCCATATGCAAAAACGAAAGAGATTATAGAACTTGCACAAACAGATAAAAGAGAAGCATCTAAAAGATTACAAACGTACATGGAGAAAGAATGGTTTAAAGGTCATTATGATTATGAATGGAAAAATGCCCATAAAGAACCTGGATATGTGGGGTATTGGAGCTTTGAGACAGCTGCAATAGTAAAGATACTCGGACTTGATGATACAAGTTTAAAAGGTAATAACCATTATCCATATGATTTGGCACATTATAAAAATGAAATGAAATTTAAGCATATAGACCTAAGTGAATATCACTATGAAGATGAGACAGAAGAAATCGAGGATATAGTAGAAGGAATTGAACATAATCCTACATTGGAAAATATTATTCCGCCAAGATGGCATTCATTGGTCAATGAATTAATACATGATTATGAGAATATGGATGATAGTAGTTTTTATGAAAAATACAAAAAAACGATAGGAATAGGTCAAGTATGGTTTTTACCACAAGAGTATGAAGAAGAGAATGAACAAAAAAATCTATTAGGAAGTTTAATTGTGTTTGCCCTGACGGTAAGAGATTATATATTACAATTGGATTATAAAGAGGATTTAGAGGACTACATTGATAATCTTAAAAATTTCTGGAATGGATCAGAAACAAAGTTAATTCAATTTATTTTAGAGAATGATCAAAATTATTATGCATGGGTACCAAAAGAAGCAAACATCCCAAATATGTATGAAGTGAAGATTGAGAGTGTCGATGTAGAGGAAGTTCTATAACGAGCAAATCGAAATGGTTTTTATTATATGTAATATTAGAATGCATTTTACTAGTTAATTGAAAACAATGCATGCGTGGCAGAAAAAAGGATGTATTGTTACTAAAAATTAGAGGGAAAGAAGGCTGTTGGATTGAGTTAAGCACCTTATTGTCAATATACGACAATAGGTGCTTTTTTGCGTGCAATGAAGAAAAAATAAAAGATTTATTTTCACTCTATTTCATCTTCGAATTACATGTTATAATTTGGAAAAAATATATTCTTAATTTTTAGATGATTAAAAGGTGGTAGATTACTATATGAGTACATTAAAGAAAATTACTAATAATATTTCGAAGGTTATTATAGGAAAAGACGAATCGATAGAACTAGCAGCCATTGCTCTAATAGCAGGGGGACATATTTTATTAGAAGATGTACCTGGGACAGGAAAAACAACATTAGCGAAAAGTTTGGCTAAAAGTGTGGACGCTAAATTTCAAAGAATACAATTTACAGCGGATACTTTGCCTGGAGATGTTATTGGTCTTGAATATTTTCATGTAAAGGAATCGGATTTTAAAACAAGGTTAGGACCGATTTTTGCAAATATCGTATTAGTGGATGAAATTAATCGAGCTGTACCGAGAACACAATCTTCGTTACTTGAGGTTATGGAAGAGCGTACTGTTACAATTGCGAAACAGACACATTCATTACCAGAACCTTTTTTAGTTATAGCAACGCAAAATCCACTCGAATCAGCGGGCACATTTCCGTTACCAGATGCTCAGTTAGACCGGTTTTTACTCACAATACGCCAAGGTTATCCTACGAGAGAAGCTGAAAAGGAAATGATGAATCGGTTTCAAATGAATGATCCATTAGAAACGTTACATTCTATTATTTCAAGTGAAGAAATTATTACGATGCAAAAGCGTGCAAGAGAAGTGTTAGTAGGGAATGATGTGCAAGATTATCTCCTTGAAATTATTGAAGCAACTCGTAACCATGAGTTAATTGAAATTGGTGTAAGCCCTCGGGGAACGTTGGCATTTATGAGAGCAATTCAAGCACGGGCAATATTAAATGAAAGAGATTACTGTACGCCAGATGATATTAAGACGCTCGCTGCATCAGTTTGTGCTCATCGTTTAACGTTAACGATTGAGGGAGAGATGAAAACGACGAAAGAACAAATTATGAAAGAAATTCTTCATACGATTAGTGTGCCAGTGGAGAATGTACGATGAATCAACAGCTTGCGTATACATCTTTAGCGGAGCCTTTCGTAATGGGGGTTATGTCAGTTGTAGCAGTTATTTTAAGTGTATTTTCAAGTAATCTACTGTTTTTATCTCTCGTATTTTTATATGTAATTTTAATAGGTGCTATGCATGTATATATACGTAAAGTATCTCGTGTTGAATGGGAATACAGTCAAGGGAATTCGAACGTTTTTATAGGTGAAACGAATATGTGCAAAATGAAAATTTCAAACAAGTCGATATTTCCTATTCTTAATATCGTATTTCGATTTAAATGTGAAAATAAGCTAACTTGGAATCATGATGAAATAAACAAAAATCATAGTACAGGTTCAAATTATTATATGAATTTTAATTTAAAAGGAAGGGAGTCAGTTTCATTTGATTTGCAAGCTGTAGCGTTAAAAAGAGGCATCGCGAAATGGGAAGAAGTTGAAATTGTTATTACTGATCTCTTTGGATTTATAACGAACCATATAACATATAAACAAGTTGATACGCCCTCTTATTTAGTCTTACCAGCTGTTCCGAAAATACAAGTTCCTGAATTACAAGAATGGTCACGAGGATTTCGAAAAGCGATGTCTTCACCCTTATATGATGAAACGAAAGTAATGGGAGTAAAGTCTTATGAAAATGAAGATTTTCGTTCCATCCACTGGAGTGCAACAGCGAAAACGGGGACGATAACTGCGAAAAAGTATGAGCGAACACAATGTGATAAATACGCGATTTATCTCAACTTGCAAAATAAAAGTGGTGTTTCTTTGCGAAATGATATAGAGGAACTAATTGAATTAACAGCAGGTATATGCAAACAACTTCTTATGCAAAACTGTTCGTTTGAAGTATGGATCAATAGTGTAAAAGATAACGGTTTGCTACATATAAAAAATGGGGATAATCGGAAACATTTGCAAAATGTATTAAAGGTACTTGCCTCGATATCAGACCAAGATACGCCTATATCTTCTTCTTACTTTTACACAGCAGGCTTTCGTCGAAAGGAACTGGATGCGGTTCCTTTAATTATCGGTACTTCACCAAAGAAATACAGTAGAACGAATAAATGGATTGTAATGAAAGAATAAGAAGGGGCTTATGTCATGGTGAATAAGAAGCGGCATATGAAAGTGAAGTTATGGAGTGTAAGAACTTTAATCATACTTTTCTTTGCGATTAGTGCGATAACGTTATCACAAGGTGTTGTGTATGTACAAGACATAGTAAAAGAGCGTTTTTTCAGTAAGACTAAGACAATATCGGAAAGAAATTATGATTTTACTAGTATAGGTGAAAATTTCGATGATTCCAAAATAGATGAAGATGAATATGAAGAAGTAGAAGATACAGGTATAAGAACGAAAACGGGTAAAAAATTTCAACCTTTCGAAAGAGAAAGTCTATGGAGTGACGTGCTTTCTGTTCTTTCAAATATATGGATTACTATAGCTTTTTATGTGATAATTGCAATATCAATTATATATGCCATCTACAAGTATATTAGGAAAAAATTGACGAAAACAGAAATAGTACAGGAGAAAGAATTGGTTACAAAGCACACTGCGGTAAGAAGCATAAAGAATGAAAAAGTCATTCATCAGTTAGAACAGCCGTTACCGACAGATAAGATAAGAAAAACGTTAGTTGAATGGGAAAGAACATTACCATTTCATGAACAGAGAAGATCCTATGAAACGATGCAACAATGGTTAAAAAGAATTTGTAGAACAAGGGATATTATCTCGTTATATGAGTCTGTTCGTTATGGTGAAAAGACGTATACGGATTTAGATGTGGAAGAAATAATGAAGTGGGTAGAGGGAGATGGGAAGGTGGATATATAAATATTCACCTTTTCTTTTTTATATGGAAATTTGATTAACATGAATTATTTTCTTATATGAAACCGTATTTAAATAGATAAACAAAATTAACTTTATTTACTTATACTTCATTACATGTTAACCTATACTTAATTTTTATAAATTATAATTAATTTTTGATTTTTTAAGGGTGTGAAAATGTAATGAAATCGGTATTAAAAAGCATACTTATTTCCTTTGTTTTTTCAGCAGTAGGTATGTGTTGGTTACTGTACGTATTATTCAAAGGGGACGGAGACTGGTTATTGTCTTGGATAGGTGTATTAATGGCATATTTATCTTTATATACTTTAATAGATTTATATTGTAAAAATACATACGATAAAAAAATAAATAAATGGCTTATAAAAACAGCGGTGACTAGTTTTAGTTTTTCTGTATTAGGAATCTCATTTTGTATCATACATGAGCTATTAACACCATGGAGTCTTAGTTTAATGGTGTGGTATTGGTTGCTAATGTTAGTATTATTTTTAACAACTATAATATCATTAATCAGTTTAGTATTTGTTAATCGTAAAAATCACAATTTCACCGTTGGATATAGAATGCTCATACTTCTAAATGTATTTCTTACACTAGGACCAGTATTATGGCCGCTATTACTTTCTATTATTGGAAATGGTATGAATGCTAGTGCGGGCTGGTAAAAAGGAATATAAATTAGTTGTGTAAAGAATAGGATGAAAAGTTGATATAGAATTTTAAATGTTTAAGAGAACATGTTTACATAAAAAATGAAAACATGTTCTCTTTTTATTTGCATGCATAACTCTTCCTCAGTTTACCGTATTTAAATTTAAACGTAAGTATTTCGTAAGGAATGGATAAGAAAAAAGAGAGATTTATCATATAGGATGAAAGTATAGCTTGAATCAATCCGATATTAATGGAGGAGAGAAAGCCTTATGAAAAAATGTAATTCAATTAAGTTAGCAAGTTTTGCAGTTTTATTAGCGGGTACTGCTCTATTTACACCTGGTTTTACTGTGACTGCAGAGTCAACTCAAAATATTTCTAGTTCGTCACAAGTACATGATCAAAAGAATCGTAATGGCTGGAAACAAGTAATGCAGGAAACAGTACAGCTTGGTGCTGTAGGAATATTAGCTAAGGCGTCTAACAACGGAAAAACTAGTAGTTTTACTGCTGGCGTGGCGGACTTAAGTACAAAGAAACCGGTGAATTCGGATTATCGCTTTCGAATTGGTAGTGTGACGAAGACGTTTACTGCGACGACTGTGCTTCAATTAGTAGGAGAAAATCGCTTACAACTTGACGATCCAATTGAAAAGTGGCTACCAGGTCTCGTGCAAGGAAATGGGTATGATGGTAATCAAATTACGATACGACAACTTTTGAATCATACGAGTGGTATCGCTGAATACTTAAAGTCAAAAGACGCGGACATAATGAATTCGAAAAAAACGTATACAGCAGAAGAAATAGTGAAAATAGGTCTTTCGCTGCCTCCAGATTTTTCGCCGGGAAAAGACTGGTTGTATTCAAACACAGGATACGTAATACTAGGAATGCTTATTGAAAAAATAACTGGAAATAGTTATGCGGAAGAAATCGAAAAGCGAATTATTGAACCTTTGGACCTATCAAATACGTTTTTACCAGGAAATTCACCCGTCATCCCAGGAAAGAATCATGCTCGTGGATATGTGAAAATAGAAGGAACAGGCGAGTTGAAAGATATTACGTATTATAATCCAAGTTTAGCTAATGCAGCTGGAGATATGATTTCTAATGCGGATGATTTAAATAAGTTCTTTTCATCTTTACTCGGTGGTAAGTTACTGAAGGAACGCGAGCTAAAAGAAATGCTTACTACAGTTCCTATAGAAGGAAAAGGGGTTGGTGACGCATACGGTCTTGGAATCTATGAGACTAAACTTCCAAACGGTGTTTCAGTTTGGGGGCATGGAGGAGGAATTCCTGGATTTACAACTTTTGCTGGGGGAGTAATTGGAGGCAAACATACATTGGCTATCAGTCTCAACTCTATAGGTGGGGTCGATATTGTTCCGCAGTTTAATAAAATGATGCAAATTGAATTTAATAAATAGATGAAAAGAAAGTGAATGGAATTTTGTTATAGTTATATTTAAAAGAGGTGCTTTTTTAAGTTCGCAACTATGGACAGTAGTTGCATTTATGATATGGAATCAAGTGTATTTCAAAGTGAAAATCAATCTTAATGCTTACGATAAAAATAAAAAGGATGTCAGTTACATGACATTCTTTTTATTTTGGATAAAAAAGGTATGTATGTAGTTCTGAAAATTGTTATTTTTAAAATTATTAAATATAATGAAGGATATAGGGGCGCCAATTGGGGAGTTATGAATGGAAAATACTTTAGTTAGTTAAGTATTTCTCGTTTTAATCAAAATAATTATGAGTTGATTTGGAGTTGAATACAATGGGGGAAAATCATTATAAATGGAGTAATAAACAATTACGAGAGCATGTTGAAGTAATAGATGGTAAAAGAAGTCCGCACATTTTATGTAAGAACGCAACTTATTTAAATTCCTATATGCGCGAGTGGATGCAAGCAAATATTTGGATCTATGATGACCGGATTGTTTATGTAGGGGAAAAGCTGCCAGTGCAACTGCATGAATGTGAAGTCATTGATTGTGATGGAAAGTATGTAGTTCCAAGTTACATAGAACCTCATGCACATCCATATCAATTATATAATCCTGAAACTTTAGCGAATCATGCGATGCAGTTTGGGACAACAACTTTTATTAATGATAATTTAACTTTATTTTTCACATTAAAGCGTGAAGAAGCATTTCGTTTATTAGATGAATTTGAAAAGATTCCAGCAAGTATGTATTGGTGGTGTCGTTTTGATGGACAAACTGAATTGCAAAACGGGGAAACTTTATTTAATCGTGAAGAAATAATAGAATGGCTTAAGCATAAAGCAGTTCTTCAAGGCGGCGAACTAACAGCGTGGCCAAAACTATTACATGGCGATGATGAAATGTTAACTTGGATGCAGGAAACGAAGCGATTGCAGAAGAAAGTAGAAGGACATTTTCCAGGTGCATCTGAAACGACTTTAGCGAAGTTAAAACTGTTAGGTACAGATTGTGATCATGAAGCGATGACAGGGCAGGAAGCTTTTACTCGTCTTATGCAAGGTTACACTGTTTCCCTAAGAAATTCTTCAATCCGCCCAGATTTAGAAGTTTTACTGAAAGAATTGTTGGAACTAGGCGTAAAGCAGTTTGATAGATTCTTTTTTACAACAGACGGCTCACATCCTTCGTTTTATGAGAATGGAATGACAAACGTTATGATTTCTACCGCGATAAAACAAGGAGTGCCAGTAATAGATGCATACGATATGGCAAGTTATAATATTGCTCGTTATTATAATATGGAACATGTACATGGTTCGATTGCGACAGGTAGAATTGCTAATATCAATATTTTAGAAAGTAAAGAAAACCCAGTACCAATTAGTGTCCTTGCAAAGGGGAAATGGGTGAAGCGTGACGGTGTAAATACACATGAGGCATTACATATAGACTGGAGTAAACATAAAGTAACTCAATTATCATTAGATTGGTCAATAGAAAAAGAGGATATGATTTTCTCTAATAAAACGGGGATACACTTATTAAATAACGTTATTACAAAACCATACACTAGTGAAATCAATATAGACTGTGATGAATTGTCCACAGATCATGATGAATGTTTCCTTATGATGATTGCTCGTGATGGCAGTTGGCAAGTGAATATAGCTGTCAAAGGTTTTGCAAAAGAACTAGGTGGGCTTGCTAGCTCTTATTCTGGTACAGGTGACATCATTCTTATCGGAAAAAGAAAAGAAGATATGCTTACAGCTTTTCGTAGAGTAAAAGAGCTCGGTGGTGGAATGGTCATAGTAGAAAACAATGAAGTGTTACACGAAATAGCATTACCATTGCTCGGGATTATGTCTAATTTAAAAATGAGAGAATTAATACAGGAAGAGAAACAGATGGTGAAATTACTACAAGAGCGTGGCTACGCGTATGATGATCCAGCATTTACAATTTTATTCTTTTCTGCGACGCACTTGCCTTTTATACGAGTAACACCTATAGGATTATATGATGTGAAAAGTAGTAAGGTAGTTGCCCCGCCCGTGAATTTGATAAAGCAATATTAAAAGGAAAGATCCTATAAAAATTTTATTTTATAGGATCTTTCTTATTATTAGCATAAGAATATTGTAAGCCTCAAATGATATAGTATCTAAATCATTTGAGGTGATATGTAAATATGAAAAAAATATTTTACATTTTAAGCGTATTTATTCTGTGTGTATCGATACAACACGTTGTACATTCCCAATCAGACGCACCAGAGTTATCTTCGGATTGTCTCGAAGAAAGAAAAGTTAGAGATGAAAAGTATGTGAAGAATATAATACAGGACATTAAATCCACATTTAATTTAAATATTGATGAACATAGTTTTTGGGAAGTAAGTAAAAGAGATCTGGAGGCTGCTCATTTGATGTATGGTGGAAAGGAAAATGATTCTTATTATACTTCGCTAACTAAAATTTATGATAGTGGTGGATTTAGCGAACAGCCCAGCCTATTTGTGAGGGCGCAAGAAGCATTTTTACTTTATAAAGAAAAAGATAATATCAATGTAATGAAACGCCTAAAACTAGACGTTGAAAAAGGGGAATGGCTCGTTATAAAAACGAAAAAGAAGAAAGGGAAAAAAGTGAAATTTAAGCCGTTGCAATGTGAAAAAGATTATATGAAAAAGAGAAATGAATAACAAAATACTTATTCATGCTGTTTTTATTCAACGATATTTTGCTGTTGATTTGAAATAGAAAAAGGTAAACGAACATATTAGCTTTATGGAATATGTTTGTTTACCTTTTTTTGAGAGATTTAATAATTGGGGATTATTTACTGCCTAATGAATTTATAACATTCAATGAATTTGTTCTTCATAAACATTAGATTTTGTGTCAAATGATTTATACATTGCCGAAACACCTATGTATATTTTATTCTACAGTATTTATAAAAGAATGTTGGCTATTCATAAGAAATATGATTGGCACGGTTTTTGCTTGTATTACATGTAAGGAAGGGAGATTGTATGTAAGGAATCTGTACTCGTAATAGTATAAAACAAGCTACTATTGCATTATTAATCATAGTTGTATTTATAGGGGAACTGTAAATACATACAAATAAGTGGGTTTTTTTGATTTTAAAATTCTGAATTTTCATTTAAATCATTAGGGGGCAATGGTATGGTTAAATATTCGAAAATTTCTAAGTGGATTCTTGGTGTTGGACTAGTGACAATAACATGTAATGGTTTGCAAATTCAAGCAGAGACAAAAGAGAAAAATGTGAAGAACGTATTACAAATGGAGCCGGTAGGAATACAGAAATCTGTTGATGAATTGGCGCACCCTTCAAAAGTACAAGAAAATGAATCTTTTACAAAACGGTTAAAATTAGCGGATTTATCGCAGCGTCCACTAGCACCAACCGATAATATTAAGCCGTTAGGTGAAGAAAAAAAGTATTCGATGGCTGAGTTAAATCAATTAAATAATAAACAATTAACTGACCTTCTTGTGACAATTAAATGGTATCAAATTCCGGAATTATTTCAGTTTAATAGTGATAGTCTTAAATTCTATCAAGATGATAGCCGAATGCAAGCGATTATTAATAAACTAGCAGAACAAGGACAAGCTTATACGCAAGATGATTCAAAAGGGATTGAAACATTAGTAGAAGCTCTACGTGCAGCGTTTTATTTAGGTTTTTACCATGATGAATTAAGCAAACTAAATGAGCGTAGCTACCATGATAAATGTTTACCAGCTTTAAAAACAATTGCAAAAAATCCAAATTTCAAACTTGGTACATCAGAACAAAATAAAGTAATTGCATCATATGGAAAATTAATTGGAAATGCATCAGCAGATGTTGAAACGGTTTTATATGCAGGTGAAATTTTTAAACAATATAACGATAATCTTGCAACTTTCATTGAAGACCGAACAAAAGGAGACGCTATATATGAGTTGATGAAGGGAATTGACTTTGATATTCAGACGGATATGTACACGACTGGAAAAGAGCCAAAAGATACGATGTGGTTTCGAAATATTGATAACTTTATTAATGAAATAAATCGTTTTGCACTACTTGGTACAGTAACAAATAAAAACGGATGGTTAATTAATAATGGAATTTACTATGCTGGCCGATTGGGCAAGCTTCATAGCACGCCCACAAAAGGACAACAAGTTGTTACAGATACAATGCGAATTTATCCATATTTAGGAGAGCAATACTTTGTTGCGGCAGAACAAATTACTACAAATTATGGAGGAATAGATGCGAATGGAAAAACTGTAAATTTAGATCAAATTCGAGAAGAGGGGAAAAAGAAATATTTACCGAAAACGTATACGTTTGATGATGGTGCAATTGTCTTTAAAGCTGGGGATAAAGTTAGCGAAGAGAAAATTAAACGTCTATACTGGGCGGCAAAAGAGGTGCGTTCTCAATTTTATCGTACAGTTGGTAGCGATAAACCACTTGAAAGTGGACATGCTGATGATGTGTTAACGATGGTTATTTATAATAGCCCAGATGAGTATCAATTTAATCGTCAACTGTACGGATATGAAACGAATAATGGTGGGATTTATATTGAAGGGACAGGGACTTTCTTTACATATGAACGTACACCAGAGCAAAGTATTTATAGTCTGGAAGAATTGTTCCGCCATGAATTTACGCACTACTTACAGGGAAGGTACGAAGTTCAGGGATTATGGGGCCAAGGGGAAATGTATCAAAATGAACGTTTAACATGGTTTGAAGAAGGGAATGCAGAGTTCTTTGCAGGTGCAACGCGATTAGATAGTGTAGTACCACGAAAAAGTATAATTGGTGGGTTATCTAATGATCCTGCAAAACGTTATACAGCATCACAAACATTAAATGCGAAATATGGAACGTGGGATTTTTATAATTATTCGTTTGCACTGCAATCATATATGTATAATAAGCGCCCAGAAATGTTCGATAAAGTACATGATTTAATTCGCGCAAATGATGTTTCAAGTTACGATGAATACCGTGCTACATTAAGCAAAGATAATAAGTTAAATGAAGAATATCAATCTTATATGCAAATGCTTATTGATAATCGTGATAAGTATACAATTCCACAAGTATCAGATGAGTATTTAACTCAGCATGATCCAAAATCGCTTTCGGACGTTACTTCAGATATTACGAATGAAGCGAAATTAAAAGATGTGAAAGTAACAAAGAATAAATCACAATTCTTTAATACATTTACACTACAGGGGACATATACAGGAAGTGCGGCTAAAGGAGAAGTTGAGGACTGGAAAGTGATGAATGAAGCAACGAATGATATGTTGAAACGTCTTTCAGGAAAAGAGTGGACTGGATATAAAACATTGACTGCTTATTTTGTAAATTACCGTGTAAATAATGCTGGGCAATTTGAATATGATGTTGTGTTTAGCGGAGTGAATACGGAAGAAGGTACGGCTGTAGAAAAAGAACCAAATAATTCATTTGAAACAGCAAACCCACTATCTTTGAATATTTTGTTAAGAGGAACCTTGAGCGATCAAGATCAGGGGGATAAATTTGTTATTGATGTAAAGGATCAAAAAGATTTACAAATTTCTGTTACGAACGAACAAAATCTTGGATTGAACTGGGTATTATATTCTGAATCAGATTTAAATAATTATGTAGCTTATGCAACAAAACGTGATGGAAACAAATTGCTTGGAAATTATAATGCAAAGCCAGGGAAATATTACTTAAGTGTATATAAGTATGGTGGTGGAACAGGGAATTATACGGTACAAGTAAAATAGTTTACTATAGTTTGTTTTGAAAGGCTACTTATTACATTTTGTAGCGAAATAAAGTATTTAATGTTAAACATTAAACTAATTCAACATATCCCTGTTCTAATTATAGAACAGGGATATGTTGGCTTTATATTTTTAAATTAAATAACCTCATTGGATTTTGATAAGAAAATAATTAATATACATCTGAATTCTCATTCGTAAAGCATGTTTTAATCTTCTTAATGCTCTTTCATTTTTGTCTCAATGCTTGTTTTCAAATCAGTTGATACTTGATTGAAATACCCCAAAACAATCTCCCTAATATCATCGGATATAACTTTCAAATCACTGGCTAAGTTTTCAGCGAGATGTTCTTTTTCTATTGGCTGTAACTTCGTATAAAATTCACCAGCTTGTGTAAAGTCATCCTGTTTCGTTATAGAAGCTCTTTCAAGTTTACCTTCAACGTACCTTCCTTCACCGGTTGTAATTTGATTAGCAGGTGTCCAATCTTGCTGCTGGTTAATCGTTAATTTGCGAAATTCTGGACCAATTCTTCTTCTTTGTGAATCACTGTAAATGTTAGCGCGCCCTTGCAGCATTTTATCATCTGATAGTTCTGCACCATCCAGTAAATTAGAAGGAGAGAATGCGACTTTTTCTACTTGTTCCATAAAATTTTCAGGATTTTTATTTAATACCATTTTCCCGACTGGTATGAGAGGATACGTCTGTTCATCCCATACTTTTGTGTCATCTAAAGGATCATAAGAAAGGTGCGCTTCATCTTTCGGATCCATGAGCTGGACGTATAAACCATACTCCACTGGTTTACCATTTTCAATAGCATCATATAAATCTTTCCCGCTATAATCAGGATTTTCGGCAGCTAGTTTAATTGCTTCTTTACTAGTAATGTACTGTACACCTTCAAACGGGTACCAATGATACTTTACATACTTTCGATTACCTTCCGCATTTCTCCATACATATGTATTAACACTATGTCCTGGAATGTGGCGAAGACTTTTGGCCGTACCATTATTAGAGTATAAACGGACAACAAAATGAATAGATTCAGGTGCTTTAGCGACAAAACTCCAAAATCTATTAGGGTCTATTAAGTTATTTTTAGGTGAAGGCAATAATGCTTGAATCGTTTCAGGGAAACGCATCGGATCACGGACAGAAAAAACAGGAATGTGATTACATAAAAGGTCAAAAATGCCTTCTTTTGTATAAAATTTTGTAGAAAAACCGCGTACATTTCTAGCAGTATCCGGTGTTCCTTTCGTACTAACAGCTAACGAAAATCGCACCATAACAGGAACTTTCTCATTAGAATTTTGTAAAAAACTTAATTTAGTATGTTCAGACATCGAATATATCGTTTGAAAATAACCGAACGCACCAAATCCTTTTACATGAACAGGTCTTTCTAAAATTTTTTCATGAATAAATTCTTGTAACGTCTCGTGAAGTACACTATCTTGCTCTAGAACAGGTCCACGTGAACCAACTGTTTGTGAGTGAAGGGTAGCTTGTTCATTACGTTCGCCTTTTTTATTAAAGTGATTCCCTAGTAAAGATTGCCCCTGTTTATCATAGTTTTCATTCATCGATATAGCCTCCAAATTTATTTCGTCTATTGTTACTAAATATGATTTTATAATCTTGATTATGTATGATATGCAAAGTAGTAACAGACCGCTAGATGAAAAAAACGTGTATGTAGTGGACCTGTTGAAATAGAAGAAATTATGGAAAAATGAATATCGTGAAGAAAATTACTATTAAAATTTTAATCTGAAAAATGAATTTATACATGAGTTTATAGAGAATGAACAGAAATAAACAGGGAAAATAAATAGGAGGAATTTAACATGTCGGATTGGTTTCAATTAGATAAAGAATATATGATGTCTACGTATTGTCGTACGAAGGTTGCGATAGAAAGAGGAGAAGGATGTAAACTATATGATGTAGATGGTAAAGAGTATTTAGATTTATTTTCTGGCGTAGGAGTAAATGTATTAGGATACAATCATCCTAAAATTGTACAAACGACAATGGAGCAAGTTACAAAATCGTTGCATCTGCCGTTTCATTTTTTAAACCCAGTTGCGATTGAGTATGCAAAGAAATTAGTGGATTGCTCATTAAAAAACGGAAAGGTCTTTTTTACAAACTCTGGTACGGAAGCGACAGAAACAGCTTTGAAATTAATTGATAAATATAGAACTAATACGAATGAAGAACGTGAAGGAATTGTAGTGCTGAAGAATAGTTTCCATGGGCGTACGTTAGGGGCACTTCATTTTACGAGACAAGAAAGTGTATATCAAAATTTCCCTAAAACATCGATTCCTGTATATGAAGTAGAGCGCGAAAATATAGAGCAATTAGAAGAAACAATTATTCATGAAAATCCAATTGCGATTATGCTAGAGCCGGTTTTAGGAAGCGGGGGGATTTATCCTTTATCGCGTGAATATTTACATGGCGTTCAAAACTTATGTGAGAAATACAATCTACTACTTATCGTTGATGAAATTCAAAGTGGTATGGGGAGAACCGGGAAACTGTTTGCGTATCAAAATTTTAATATCACACCGGACATTATTCAAATTGGTAAAGGAGCAGGAGGCGGGATACCGCTAGGAGGAATTATTGTAGGTGAAAAGCTATGTGATGTATTTGCACCTGGAGATCATGGAACAACATTTGCTCATTCATCAATGGGAACAGCTTTAGGTTTAACTGTATTAAATACATTACTTGATGAGGGGTTAATGCAAGAAGCTTATGAAACGTCACTATATTTGAATGACAAACTGCAAGACATTCAGAAAGAAAATTCTTATTATATTCAGGAAGTGCGTCATGCTGGCATGATGTTTGGAATTAGTCTGAATGATACGAATGAAAATGTGAAGAAATTACAGGTTGAGCTAATGAATAAAGGAATGTTAGTCGATGTAACACAAGGGAATATTATTCGATTACTTCCGCCGTATATTATTACAAAAGAGGAAATTGATGCATTTATTACTCAATTTATTACTTGTATGGATAAGGTTGCTACTGTAGTAAGTGCTTAAAAATTAAAAGCTATATTTTATATAAAGTGCACTCTAATTGTTGGGGATAGTTTACAATTGGGGTGCATTTTTTATAGTTGAATTTTGTAAAATACAGTCGTTTGTATATGATAACGGAAAAATAGAAGGAATTTCGTTATATTTGAGTGGTGAAGAAAAGGGAAAGTAAGTATAAAGATAGTAGATAAAGCGGGTGGTTTAAATAACTAATGATAGAACGTTTTGAAAATAGTAGCATACGAATATATAAATAATAAGAATGAGGTGATATATTGGAAAATAATGATATTCAATTTACTTCTTTACAAATGAGAACGGATAAATATGGTTGGGCTAGTATTCAATATACAAATAAAAAGCAGGCTATCTTATATACTCGAAACGGAGGAGTAGAATGGGATGTTGTCAATCCTCTTAATTCAATTGTATTATTTGGGTATCCAATAAACGCTCGAAGCTCTTGGGCATATGGTTTAACAAAAAAGAATGACGATTTATTGCCAGCTATATTTTATACAGTTAATAGAGGAGAAAGATGGAGTGAGTTTATTTTACCGGTTGAAGAAGATTGGGAGAAATCGACTGATGTTCAAGTTCAATTGCATGCTACGAATATGGATAGTATATGGATTGTATTATCTAGAAAGCTTGCATCAAATAAATTTGAACATAATTTATACTATTTGAAAACGAAAGGAAAATTATGGAAAATAATAAAAAATATAAGTATTAGTGATAGTATTTCAGGGATAACATTTATAAACGATCTAATTGGGTTTATTTCACTACAAAAACATTATGAAACATCAACGGTATTTAAAACAATAAATGGTGGGGAAAGTTGGCATCCTATAAAAGATATTCCAAGTCTTGAAGGAATTAATAATGGGACTGCTATGGCTTATAAAGCAATCTATAAAAATAACTTATTAGTAATACCAACTAAAATGAATGATGATGTATTTTTAATGAATTACTCATTTGATAAGGGGAATTCGTGGCATATTTCAAATAAAACAATGAATACTAGTAAAGTGGCTGTTTCGTTTTTTAGTTCCTATTATGGCTGGGTTATAAATAGTGAAAATGGGAGTGTGTATCAAATAATAAAAAAAGGAGCAAAATGGATTAAAGTATCAAGCAATCCATTATTAAAAAATGTATTTTGTTTGCATTTTTTTAATCGGCGTAAAGGTTGGGCGTGTAATAAAAAAGAAATATTTACTACAAAAGATCGCGGTATAACATGGAAAAAGGTAGTATATAAAATTAATAATATTGATAAATTTATTTAAAAAAGTCCTAAAGAAATTAGGACTTTTTTTGTTTTTTATGGTGAGAGTTGTAACAAACAATGATAAGAGAAAGGAGGTAAGTGCAGAACTTATATTTTTAAAAATAGACGGTTGTTTTTACACAGTATAATTCACTTTTGAATATGTTAATAAAGTAGCAAATTCATAGGAAATGGTAATACTTAATATTTTATGTCACATAATGTGTAAAGGGGGCGTGTAATGAAATCGTTAACGGTTATTATTTTGTACAGTGAAAGAGAGCAAATGTTAGAAGAGTCAATTCAATCTATATGGAAGTTAAATCCTCTTGAAATTATAATTTTCGTTCCTAACGATAGAAGTAATTTGTATGAAATAGCAAAGAAACATAAATGCCATATTGTTTTGATGGATAAATATAGTACGTATTATGATGGGTATGAAGCTTCTGTAAAGGCAGCAAAAGGAGATGTATTGTTATTTTTAGATAGTAATTTTTTATTATCTTCAACTGAAATGAAGAATTTTATTGAGCCAGTTGTTACAAATCAGGCGGATGTAGTATTAAACAAAATAGATAAATTTATAGAAGTTGGTAAATGTCCGAATATGGATATTGTTTGGAGAAAAATGTTAAATGAAATTTTAAGTCGACCAGATTTAAAAAGCAATTCAATACTTTCATTACCATATGCACTTACGAAAGAAGTAGTGGTAAACATCGGCTTTAATTATATGGAAGATATCGTTCTAGCTCATATGAACATAGTGAATCAAGGCTGGCGGATTAACAATCAATATGCAATAAGAACGTTATCTAAAGATGAAATGTTAGAAGAAGAAGGGTATTTATTTAAAAAAGAATTATTAGAAAATGAAAAAGAGAAAGTGGAAAAATATTTAATTGGTATATCCAAATGGATAGAGAAAAAGGGAAGAAGAGTAGGATTTACTGATGCAGGAAAAAGAAGAGATATTATTCAAAGATTAGGTGAAAGCAAGCAGTATCCTTCGTATCATCGAGGCTGGGGAATGCATTCTTCAATTTATAACGGGAAACAACTTTCTGTCATTATACCAGTACAAAATGAAGAAGAGACTATAGAACAAGTAATACTTGAGGCGAGAAAAATAGAACCACTAGAAATAATTGTCGTTGTAAATGGTTCGACAGATCAAACGGCTAATATTGCTAAAAGACTTGGTGTTACTATTATTGAATATAACGAACGACTTGGTCATAATGTTGGACGTGCTATTGGAGCGCTTGAAGCTACAGGAGATATTCTTTTATTTATTGATGGTGATTTTAGTGTTTCAGGAAGTAATTTGCATCATTTTACAAAAGCAGTTTCAGCTGGTGTAGACATAGCATTAAATGATTTGAATCCGATGTTACATCCTCCGTTTTATGTTGTAGACGTCGTAAAATATATGCTTAATTTAGCATATAATCGTCCAGAATTAAGCAATGGCTCATTAGTAGCAATTCCACATGCTATGAGTAGATCATGTTTAGATGCAATAGGCTGGGAAAGCTTACTATGCCCTAGTCTTGCACAAGTAAAAGCTATATTACAAGGGTATAGAGTAGAATGTGTACATTACGTTGATGTTGTAAAACCGAATAGAATTCGTTTAATGGAGAATGTAAGTCACAATGGACATCCTCCAGCAGTATTAAGAATAATTGGTGATCACGTTGAAGCTCTCTCTTACTTAATAGAACATCTTGAAATAGATGGAAAGGGTGATTAAACTGTTAGACCAGTACAAAAAAATTAACATTTCATATGAACAATTATGGCAAATGGATTTTCAAATTACAGAACCATTTATACTCAAGGTTGATTGGGATAAAGTAACGTATGAATTTTTAATTCGTATTAAGCCCGATGCTTCTAACACTATTGTTTTTGGATCCGGAGCAGGTGGGTTTCAAGAACAGCCAATTGGTCCACCTATTTTTCATCGACATTCTTGGATGGATGAATTTGAAGATACTGTTATATATTATAATGACCCTACGTTATATCTTGGAAAATTATCTTTAGGCTGGGGACAGGGAGAGTTAAATAGATTTTATTTACAAGATATAGCAAATATTTTAGAAATAGTATTTGTAAAGTTAAAAGTTGATTCGAAAAATGTGTTGTTTTATGGCAGTTCCGGGGGAGGATTTATGTCTTTAATTTTAGCTGGATTCGTTAAGGGCTCCACAGCTTTAATTAATAATCCTCAAACAAATTTATTAAAATGGATACCTGTACCAATAAATCTAGTTTTCGATTTGTCTTATCCAAATTTATCAAGAGAAGAAGTTGAGGAGAAATTTGGCGAAAGAATTAATGTTGTGAAATTTTTTAATCACATTAAATATGTACCGAATATTTATTTTTTGCAAAATTTCGCGTGTGAATTTGATGTGCAAAATCATTTGCTACCATTTATTTCCGAATTAGAGCAACTTGATAAAGACACGGAAGTAAATCAAATTATAATTGACTTATATTTTGATAAAAAAGCAGGACATGCAGCTGTAGGGAAGAGTGAAACAATTGAATATATAAAAAAAGTAAAACCTAATCAGACTGTAAAAGAAGAACAAAAAGAAGTGGACCTATCAGTCGTTATAGTTTTAGGAGAAGAAAAATCAAAATTGAATCAAATTTTAAATAAAGTGCAGCATATAAAACCAATAGAAATTATTATTGTAGCTGATGATAGAATGAGTGCGATACAATCTATACCAACATTTGTTGAAAGTAACGTTGTTGTGATTGAGGAGAAAAGTAAACGGAAAGCACCAGTTCATGGGGCAAAAATCGCCAATGGTGATGTAGTCTTATTTTTAGATGGGGAAGATGTTATTTTTTCGGTAGAATTAGAGCGATTTATAGAACCGATACTGAAAAAGGAACAGGATGTAATCTTAAATAACATAGACTCCGTATGTTTTGAAAAGATGAGAGTAGAATGGCCAAGTATTGCTATGGTGTATAGAAAAATAGTAAACGATGTATTGGGGCGTATGGATTTAAAATATGATTCGATGTTATCTATGCCATATGCTATTACTAAAAAAGCAATTGAAGACATTGGATATGATATCTTGCAGAACCCTATTCTGTCCCAAGTCACTCTTATTGAGAAAGGGTGGCGACTACAATCCTCGTCAGCCATCACTAACACCTCCTTGAATAATATGCCCGCAAACGAAACCTCTTTCTATAAAAATGAATTAACTAAATTAGAAGTATATGAGATTAAAGAAAATATAAAAGCTTTGGAGAGTTGGTTACAACGAAAAGATGATAGAGGTAACTATACAGATGGAGGAAGAAAAAGAGAAATTATAGAGCAGTTAAAAAAACAAAAGAATTATTCACGTTTCCATAAAGGATGGGGAATGAATTCATCAATTTATAATGGAAAACAGTTATCAATTATTATACCAGCACAAAATGAAGAAGCAACGATTAAAGAAGTTATTCTTGAGGCAAGAAAAATTGAACCGAAAGAAATAATTGTTGTCATTAATGGGTCAACAGATCAGACAGAAGTAATCGCTAAGCAATCAGGGGCAACAGTCATTGTTTATGAAGAAAGATTAGGGCATGATGTAGGACGGGCAATTGGTGCACAAGAAGCCACAGGGGATATACTTCTCTTTATTGATGCTGATTTTGCTATTCCAGCAAAAGATCTTCATCCGTTAACGCAAGCTGTTGCGGATGGTGTTGATATGGTTTTAAATGATTTAAATTTAAATCTTAGATTTCCTCTATATATTGTAAGTTTATATAAATATATTTTGAATATTGCTTGTAACCGTAAAGATTTAGGGGTAGGATCTACAATTGCTGTTCCCCATGCTATTAGTAGAAAATGTTTAGAGGGAATTGGCTGGGACACTCTTCACACAGCGTGTGTTGCACAAGTAAAGGCAATATTAGAAGGGTATAAAGTCGGATGTGTCCATTTTGTAGATGTAATGAAACCAAATCGTATTCGGCCACAAGAGCATTTTGCGACGATAGGACATCCACCAGCTGCATTGAGAATTGCTGGGGATCATTTAGAAGGACTTTCATATTTATTGAAGAATAAGGATTTTAAAGATTTATTTTAAAAGGTAAATTTGTCTATTGAATGAGTAACTTAAACATTTCATTTATGCAACTTGACGATATTTAGTATTGCAATGAAACTAAAATCAAAAATTTTTATTATTTTTAGCTCAGGTACAAGTGAAGAGCATGTTTCACTGACTGATAGTAAATGAACAAGTAACTAAAAGGTAAAGGCTTCTTTATATATGAAGAAGCTTTTATCTTTTTTATTTTAAGTATGGAAGGTAAAGGGTAAATAAAGTTGTATTTTTATTTTTGGATAAATAGACATTAGATATAAGAAAGAAGGGAATATTTTGTCTTGCATCAATAAAAGTTGTTTTAATATTTCTTTAGAAACTAAAGTCAATCCAAATGGTGGGGCAGAAATATTCGTAAGGTGCAATGATGAATGTTTATCTAATTTTAATGTAATACCGTTTATTATATGTGTTTCTATTTCAGTAAAGGATGATTTGAGTTTTTTAGTTGATTTAGATAGTTTAATAAAACGTTAATTGCCTATAAAACGAATAGTAAAATAGCATCTAATTTACAAGACTTAGTAAGAGAGTCGTGTCCGAATTTGATTAACTGCATATATTGTTAAAAGAAAGGAGGGAGAGTTATGGCATGTACTACGAATAATGTTTGTTTAGATGTGTGTCTTAAAATTACAATTACCCCTGGTAGTGGAATTGATGCAGTAGTCGATTGTGGAGGCACATGTGGGACAAGTCCTACTATTGTAATTAGTCCTAGTGGATCAATTGTTATTACTTTACCATTAGTTGCATGTTTCTCAATTGCACTAAAAGATGATTTAAGTGTTGACTCTTCATTAACAAGCCTCTATTTTCAAACTTCTTAAGAAAGATACAGAAATGAAAAGCCTGCCTGCTACTTTTCTTTTGATCTAATGTGAAAATAAAAAAGATGGTTACAACCATCTTTTTTATTTTGCTATATATTTAAAATAAATTCATATATTATTTGGTGGTAAGAATATACAATTAAAAGCATTCAGTGTTTCTTTTTTGTTCGATGAGGTAAGAAATTGCTTCTATATGATCACCAATGATTTGTTGCGTTGCTAATGAAAGGTAGCCTTCCTGCGAGAAGTGTTTTTCTGGTCGAACTCGATTTATCTTGTCAACGTCGATAGAATGAACATTTTGTACATGCAATCCTGCTAAAATTGTTTTAACTTGACTTAAGGTTGGTGAAAGAAGAGAAGCAAACCCAATTGTATCAATGCATTTTCGACTAAAAGCATGAGGGACAGCAGTTGTGGAGCCCATACCTAAATCTTTTCGATTACATGCTAAATTAACAACATGCTTACATGCAGTTACGATAGTATAAGGAACACGATACATGTAGTAGTGCTCTAATTTATTTAAAGCTAAATCGGTTCCATTTTGAACAGATTGTACAAATGGTAATAAATCAGAACTAGGAATTAAGAAATCACCATCAATAAATAATAATATATCACCTTTTGCAAAATATGCACCAACGGCACGTCCGGTATCAATGCCGAGTGCTTCTTTGTAAGTAATAACTGTTGCACCGCAATTCTTCGCCAATTCCTCTGTTTTATCTGTTGATCCATTAACAATAATGATGATTTCTAAAGGTTTTAATTTCTGCACCTCAAAAATGATAGATTCTATCGTTTTTTCTTCATTTTGAACAGGGATAATGATGGATAATTGTTTATTTCCATAAGTATTTGAATAAAACTCTTTACCTGTAATTATTTTGGATATAGCTCTTTGTTCGCCGTTTTGAAGTTCTAAAATAATATCCCGCCTTCGATTATTATCAGTATGGTTTCCTCTTGAATCTTGTAATATATTTACCCAATTTTCAATTGCTTCTAGGTGATAACGAATGAGTTGTTTTGAGGGGAAGGAGGGAATTTGCGGTATAGAAATTTTAAAATGATTGCTAATGCGAAAATTATTTTTAATAATTTTCATTTGTGCTAATATCGGATTTAATAAACTTTCTGGAGTAATTGCTTCAAGAATTTTCTTTGTTACCGCGTAGGGAGGAAATAATAGTGAGTTAACATGTAAATCTGGACGATGAAAGAAATGATTCGTAACTTGCTGCCAAATCATTTCTATAGTTGGCTTTTGCTTTTGATAAAAAAAATCATCTAAATTGTTTAATACTAAGTCAGCTGATTTATCTAGTAATGGTTGAAGAAATTGTTTAAGTAAGGAAGGGGGGATATTGTAATTTGCATCTAAAAATAAGAGGTACTCACCTTTTGCTTTTTTGGCACCAATTACATAACAATTATTTGATTCTGTCGGTTCTTCTAATGTGATAATTTTACAATTGTAAGATTGTGCAATATCAATGGAATCATCGATACATCCGTTAATAGTAAGGATAATTTCTAAAGGCTGTAGTTGTTCACAGGCTTTCAAAATTTCAGGTAAAACTTTTATGTTATGCTGTATACGAATAATAATAGAAATTGGATTTTTACACATAAGTAGTCTCCTTTTTAATCAGAGGTAGTTATTAATAAGGTTAGATAAAATAGGAGATATATATTTTATTATATACGTAACGACTATTTAGTTTTATCAGACTTAGAATTTTCATTACTTGAATTGGAACCTTTATTTATTCCAGACGCGAGTAAATTATTGAGAACGCTAAGGTCTAATTGCATAGGGATTGAGTTTTCGGATGTAGTTTTCTCATTTTCTTTTTTTGTAGTTAATATAGTCTTTATATTTTTTATTTCTTTATATTGTTTTAAGGTAATGAAAAATCCAGAAATAATGAAGAGAAAAGAAACAGTAGTAAGTAAAAGTATTATTTCCAACATAAAAGAGCCTCCTTTAAAACTATAATAATATTATAGTTAAATGTAATAAAACAGAATTCGAGTTAATGAGTTCACTTTTTAAATATATGCAAATCTTAAGTAAAAGTTACTGATTTCTAAGTTAGAGGAAGCAATTATAGAAACGTTATAAATATAAATAAATGAAAGTTTCATTTGTAGTGTAAAGGTATATATTATATAAGCTAAACGTCATTTTATAACAAGTTAAACAGGGTTTAATTTTATATAAAAAGAGCATTTAATTGGACAAATAATTAATTATGTGAAATAATAATAACAGATAAGGAGACGTTGTTTTTCCTTAAGTGCTTCGAATTAATTTTATTCAATAAGAGAAGGTGTGCTTAAAGAAGTTAAATTAAATAAGGAGCTGTTTTATTATATGCAACAAAATAATGATTTAAATTTTGAACCTCAAGACGTTAATATTGTCAATCCTAAACAAGCCAGGAAAGCAGTAATTGCTACTGGTATAGGGAACGCAATGGAGTGGTTTGACTTCGGATTATACGCGTATTTAGCGGTAATTTTAAGTCAATTATTCTTCTCAGGTGTTGATAATAGTGGATTGCAACTTGTACTTACATTCGGTACATTTGCAGCAGCCTTTCTCGTTCGACCAATCGGAGGTGTATTCTTTGGTAGAATAGGAGATAAGTACGGCCGAAAAATCGTGTTAAGTACTACTATTATTTTAATGGCACTTTCTACATTATTCATCGCATTACTACCAACCTATGAACAAATTGGTGTATGGGCACCAATACTACTTTTAGTTGCCCGAATGATTCAAGGCTTCTCTACAGGCGGCGAATATTCAGGAGCAATGGTTTATATCGCAGAATCTTCTCCAGATAAAAAGCGTGGTATACTCGGTAGTGGTCTTGAAATTGGAACACTCTCAGGTTACATTGCTGCATCGGTAATTGTTACCATTTTGACGTTATTGTTAACAGATGAGCAAATGCTCAGCTGGGGATGGCGTATTCCGTTCTTAATAGCTGCACCAATTGGTTTGGTCGGTTTATACTTACGCCGTCATCTAGATGAATCTCCAATCTTTGAAGAGATGGAAAAAGCACAAGAGGAATCTGAAGACAATGAACAATTTTCATTTATGGATATTATTAAATATCACAAAAAAGACTTCTTATTAAGCACAGTAATTGTCGCCTTCTTTAATATTACAAATTATATGATTCTTTCGTATATTCCTTCTTATCTAACTCAAGTACTTAAAGTCGAAGAAACAACAGGCTTATTAATTATTTCTATTACGATGGCACTTATGATTCCACTAGCACTATATTTCGGTAAATTAAGTGATAAAATTGGTAATAAACGCGTTGTGCAAATTGGTTTACTTGGTTTAACTGTATTTGCAATTCCAGCATTTTTACTAATAGGTAACGGACATATTGCAGCTATATTTGCAGGTATTTTCGTACTAGGTTTCTTCTTAAGTGTATATGAAGGAACATTACCTTCATTATTACCATCACTCTTTTTCACTGATGTACGTTATCGAGCACTTTCGATCTCATTTAATATTTCTGTATCGATATTCGGTGGAACAACACCGCTCGTATGTTCATACTTAGTTCATGCAACTGGTAACCCGCTCGCACCGGCATTTTATTTAGCAGGTGTAAGTATTATTGGATTAGTTGTATTTAGTGTACTATTCGTTACGACTTCAGGGCGTGCGCTAAAAGGTTCATATCCTACAGTAGAAACGAAAAAAGAAGCACACCAAATCGCTAAAGAAGATCCTGAAGAAACACTTTGGTGGCATGAAGAGTCATTAGAAATTGAAGCAGGGAAGAATGCTTCCATTTAAAAAGCAACGTAGAAGTATAAAAAGACTCCTATGAATATAGGAGTCTTTTTGTTACGTTATTTCTTTCGTTTCTTCAAACTTTTCTGATAGGCATAAAGCTTATGAACCTCTTCCTTAAATTCATGCAGAAGTACAATGCTTTTACCATTTGAATAACGCACCGTATTATAAGCATCTATAATAATATCACTTTGAATATTTACATCTTCTTTATCATTTATTCTTTCTAGCCAAGCCTCAACAGTTTCTCCCCGTTTTCTATTTAAAGGAGGGGTTAACTTACTCTCTAGCTTGAAAATTTCCTTCCGAATTTCGTTATGCGGCGGTTTATTTCGTTTAAAACGATTTTGGCTCATTCCTTCTTTATCAGTAATGATAGTAGATTCGAAGGCGGGCATATTTGGTAAACTTAAATGTTTTCGTTTTTTTACTATTTTCCAAACGACGTAAATAGCGATAGCTGTACAGACTATTATTGTAGCGCTATTTATGAGTATTGGATCAAAATCAGGAAATTTTTTTCCGTCTTCAATTTTGGGTTTTAAGAGATGTCCTTTATTTGCCCAAACATCTTCAGTATCTTTTAATTCCGCTGCTTTAATTAATGGCATTAAAGCATAGCCGACGCCTAATGCGACTACTTCCGTTATAAAACCAAAAATAAGTCGAATGAAAGGAAATACTTGAACAATTAATATACTCATTAAGCCAATCGTAATGATAGAAGCAAAACGTAATAGTTGTTGTTTGCGATTTGCCCCGGTTAACCAAAATGTAATCATAAGATGCAAGGCTAACATTAATAGTTTCCACAACGGTGGAAAGGGTGCATAAAATATAGCTGAAACGACAAACCATACAATACCACCTAAAGATTTTTGAACTGGATATCCAGATCCGACCACATGTACGATAAAGAAAAATAGTGGTAATATGATTGTGCCAAAAAGAGAAAAAGGTAAAAATAAAGAGAAAAGAACGATTTGAAGAACTAAAAGTATTACAAATCCTGTTGTTTTTTTCTGCATAAATTTATGAATAAGAAATACTCCAATATAGCCTGTTGTTAAAAATATTGCAATACTAATTAGTTCATCTCTTTCTGTTAATAATGAAAGCAGGAGGAGCAGAATGAAATCATGAATGTGATATAGCCAAGTTTTCAACTGGTTCCACCATCCCTTCACTAGTAATGAGAAACGTTGGCTGCGAGAGAAGAGGGAGTTCATTTCTTTGTAAACCAATGTATATCATTGTAGACGATCGTTCTCTCTTTCTCTTTACATAATGAAGGAATCCTTGTTTCGGAAGTAACGTACTATCATCTGAAATACGGGCTAATTCTTCTAAAGCTTTTGCATATTGTGTTTGTCCTTCATTTAACGGTACATGTAATGCACCGCCTTCTGCTAATACACTAATAAACAATTCAAACGGAATGTGGTGCTTCGTTGTGTACTGGAAAATGTATGTTGCATATGAAATAAGTTCTTCTACATTATCTTTCCAACCAAATCCACGATCGGCAGCTAAAGAAAGACAAATCGTCCAACTATAATTTTTTACAGGTTCATATTGCTTCGCTTGTAATTGTTGCATTTTAGCAGATGCCTTCCAATGAATAGAGCGGAAAGACTCACGCTCATATCGCTTTACACCGATAATAGATGTTTCATCATTGTAAAAAGAAAAATTCGTTCGATAAAATCCATTCAAAAGTTGCTGAAGTTCTTGCAAACCTGCTACTTCTTTAGGAGAAGGATACACAATAATTTCAGTCCTTAATTTATCAAAAACAGGTAAATGTACAGTTAATAGATGAAATGGATCTTTTAATACACATTCAAACTGTTCAATTTGAAACACACCACGCTTCGTTGCGGTTAATGTTAAACCCCATTTTTGTGCCGAATGTGCAGGTTGTGAAAATGGGAAAGAGAATAATGTTTTTGATATTTGTTCAATGCCTTGCTCTTTATGCGGTATAAGGGACGAATTTAAATGAAAGTAACAAACACCATTAACGAGCGGTATGCTGGCTCCATTTTTTAAATGAATAAAAAACTGTCCAGATTCCTCAGGAAAAAGCCGTGTAGTTTGTTTCTCATTTATGATTTGAAACTTCTTCTCTATGAAAGCGACATATTTATAAATAAAAATCGCAAATATATAATAGAAGAAAAAGAGAAACATAAGCATTCGTTGCGGGAAAAAGAATGTGAAAAGTAACGCGATTGGAACGGTTAGTTGAATAATATGGAGTTGAAAAAATAAAGGCACAGTTACAACACGCTGTCCATTCATGCTTGCTCAATCTCCACAGGTACGTCAACTTCTTTTAAAATACTTTTCATAATATCATTTTTTGTCGTACGCAGGGCACCTTCCATTGATAAGACGATACGGTGATTCCAAACAGAAGGAACTAACAATTGTATATCTTCTGGTGTGCAATATTCTCTCCCATGTAAAAAGGCTAAAGCTTGAACAGCACGTACTAAAGCTAATGTGGCACGTGGGCTTACACCGTTAGCGATATAATCATGATTTCTTGTAGCATGAGCAAGTTTAATAATGTAATGTTCTAACGGTTCCGAAACAAATATTTCTTTTACTCGTTTTTGAGATTCTAAAATATCTTCTAATGAGATGACAGATGTGACACTTTCTAATGGTAAATCGTTCCGAAAACGTCGCATCATTTGTAGCTCATCTTCAGGAGTAGGATAACCGATTGAAATCGTCATTAAAAAGCGATCAAGCTGTGCATCTGGAAGAGGGAAAGTCCCTTGTGATTCAATTGGGTTTTGCGTCGCAATAACAAAGAACGGTTTCGGCAGAGGCGTAGATTGTTTTTCGAGCGTCACTTGTCGTTCTTCCATCGCTTCTAACAAACTCGACTGCGTTCTCGGCATTGCACGGTTAATTTCATCTGCCAGCAAAATGTTTGTCATAACTGGTCCAATTCTTAATTCGAATTCGCTTGTTTTTGGGTTGAAGTATTCAATACCTGTTATATCACTTGGAAGTACATCGGGGGTGAATTGAACGCGAGAAAAACTACCACCAATACTTTTGGAAATGGTTTTCGCCAGTAACGTTTTCCCAGTACCAGGCACGTCTTCGAGTAGTGCATGTCCATCAGCAAGAAGTGAAACGAGCAGTAGATCAATAACATTTTCTTTCCCAACAAACACAGATCCGATGTTTTCTTTCAATTTATTTATCATATGTACCATTCCTTTCATTATAAAAGAGCTAATATTTCTATATTTTAACAAATTATTCAGAAAATTTGTATGGTTTTTTAATTCAAAGAAATGGATATTTAATTATTAAATTACTCTTGCATATTTTGGAATATGATTATACAATATCGATATACGATGTATCGTAGGTCGATATATCATAAGGCGATGTATCGGAGGTAGTTATAATGAATGGGAAGGCGCAAAAATATATTCCGTTAACTGAGGCGACATATTACATATTGTTATCACTAGTGAAACCAATGCACGGATATGGAATTATGCAAATGGTAGAAGAGATGACAAATGGGGAAGTAAAGCTCGGTCCTGGTACTTTATACGGGAATACGACGAAATTACTTAAAGAAAAATTAATTGTTGAAGTTGCCTCTACAGATAGAAAGAAGTGCTATGAGTTAACGGCGTTTGGGAGAGAAGTGTTAGAGCTAGAATATAACAGATTGCAGAGATCTGTAAGGAATGGAAATAGTATATTAGGGGAGTGAATGGAAGATGGAGACAAAAAGGGTATTTAAATTTTTTACGGCATGGAATTTAGAAAAAGAAGAAGCTTTTTTACGAAAGATGCATCAGCAAGGTTGGGCATTACAAAAATATAATTTAATGTATACGTTTCAGAAAACTGAGCCAAAAGATGTAATATACAAAGCTGATTTTAGATTGGTTTATAGAGATTCGAAAGAACAACAACAAGAGTATTTCGAAATATACGAAATGTCAGGTTGGAAACGCGTAACAAGTTTCACAAGATGGAATTATTTTTGTAAAGAGGTAGAAGAGGTTAATGAATTGCCTGATATTTACTCAGAAAAAGAGACGAGGATACAAAAACTAAATGAATTATTGCTATTCCTTGTTATTATATCAGCAAGTATATTACCATCAATGTATAACCTATTTTTAAGCCCGATGGAATCAAGATTGCCAATGTGGGCGAAAGTTACGACAGGTCTTTCAGGTTGTATGTGGATGTACTTTTTTATAAGACTCTCTTGGAAAATCAGAAAATTAAAAAGTGAAATATTATAATAAAGAGTGGAGTTTAAAAGAAGTTGATGAGAGGGAAAACCGAGATCAACTTCTTTTGTTTCTATATAAACGTAATTTGCTCACTCTTTTTTACATAATAAAAACTATGCAATTAAGGTGTAGAACTACTAGTTAAGTATTAAAATCTTATAACCAAATAAAAATCATAAATGAATAAGAAATGATTCTTAATAATAAACCACTAGTTAAAATGATCCGAAATCCTAAATATTAATATTACTTGATGTATTGCCCTTTTTTGAATATTAGCAAAATAGTGCGAAGTTTAACATATAATAAGGAAGAAATCCATTTTTAATTAACTTATTAAACGAAAAAATCCCTTATAGAAAAATCTATTTCTATAAGGGATAATCATGTTTTTATTAGAAAGACTGATTTTGAGCAGGTTTAATAAATTGTTCTGGGTTTTCAACAAGCCCACATACAGCGCATTGGACACGGTATGTAGGTCCTTGATAGGCCATATGAAAAGCATTCATCGTTTCATTTGTGTATTCTTCTTCTACTTGACCAGTTTGTGGATTTAATTTGACTGGTTTTACTTGTTGCTCAAGAATATTAAAGCGGGTACGGTTTGTTTTACAACTTGGACATAGCATTGGTTCCATATGTATACACCTCCATTTGTATCATTTCTTAAAATCTTTAATTTTATGCAAGCAAAAAACTTTCTCAATATAAATAGGTGTTTAATGTATTTAAAATTCAGAAAAAATAAAATATAATAAAAGTACGAACTGGTTATGTCCAAACCAAATCTCCTGTTTTATGCCAATAAGCTGGGGGGCCGAGAAATCGGCCTCATTTTTTTTGCTCATTACTACAAGGAACAAGGTTTTTATGAGACTTTTGTCGAAATTTTAGGAATAGATACAAAGGGGGATGTAAAATGAATTTGAAAATGAAGTACATCATTTTATATGTAGAAAAGTTTGAGGCATGTTTAAGGTTCTATAAAGATATTTTACAGTTACCTATAAAAGCAGAGCACGGAACATATATTGAATTTAATACTGGAACTACCATTTTAGCGATGAATACGCGGCAAGATGTGAAAGAATTAACAGGACTACCGCTTACAGAAGGTGAATTACAGTCTTCTCATTTCGAATTAGGATTCGTTGTTGAGAATGTACAAGAAACGATTGAGCAATTTAGAGAACAAGGAATCAAGATTTTAGTTGAACCTATTGTAAAACCGTGGGGACAAACAATTGCCTACATTGCTGATCCAGATGGAAATTATATTGAAATTTGCAGTTCATTAGAATAGAGGGAGAAAGAGAGATGGGATTTCCGAAACTAGAAACAGAACGTTTACGACTAAGAGAACTTACACTATTAGATGCAGAAACGCTGTTCCAATATTTCTCGAAAGAATCAGTTATACGTTATTTCGGAATGGATTCTTTTGAAAATATTGAGCAAGCGAAAACAACGATTCAAACGTTTAAAAATCGTTATGAAGAGGGCAGTGTATTTCGCTGGGGAATCGAGAAAAAAGGGACGGGCCAATTAATCGGAACGTGCGGATTTCATTTAATTAATAATCATCATAAACGAGCTGAAATTGGTTATGAATTAGACGATACATATTGGGGACAAGGGTATGCAACGGAAGCGTTACAGGCAATTTTAACTTACGGGTTTGAAACATTGCAACTTATTAGAGTTGCTGCTGTTGTATATGTAGAAAATAAAGCTTCTCAAAAATTATTAAGTAAAGCAGGATTTCAAGAAGAAGGATTACTTCGAAAACATATGATTCAAAATGGAGTTGCTCATGATACCATTTTATATTCTTTATTAAAAGAAGAGTGGAAGAAGTAATGAGTACAAACGAACTTATAACGATTATGAAGAAGCATAGGGAAAATAGATTCATTTTAGGTATAGATGGTTTAAGTCGATCTGGAAAAACAACATTTGTAGCCAATTTAAAAGAAAATATGAAACAAGAAGGCATTCCGTTTCATATTTTCCATATTGATGATCATATAGTGGAGCGTAATAAACGATATCATACTGGATATGAAGAATGGTACGAGTATTATTATTTACAATGGGACATTGAATGGCTAAGGCAGAAATTTTTTCAAAAGCTACAACACGAAACAAAATTGAAATTACCTTTTTTTCATGAAGAAACAGATATATGTGAAATGGAAAAAGTACAGATTCCTATTGTAGGCGTAATTGTTATTGAAGGAGTTTTTCTGCAGCGAAAAGAATGGAGAGATTTCTTTCATTATATGGTCTATTTGGACTGTCCAAGAGAGACAAGGTTTCTACGTGAGAGTGAGGAGACACAGAAGAACCTTTCAAAGTTTGAAAATAGGTATTGGAAAGCAGAGGATTATTACTTAGAAACGGAATTGCCGAGGGATAGGGCGGATTTAGTCATCCAATGATTTGAAAATAGAAGGTGAATAGAATGAATATTTTATGGGATTTTGATGGGACGTTATTTGATACGTATCCTGCATATACAATAATGCTTTCTGAAATATTAGGTGACTCAGTAGAAAAACAAGAAATATACAAAAACTTAAAAATATCATACTCTCATGCAATTCAGTATTATAATATTTCATGCGAGCAGGAAGAAAAGATTAAAGTTTTGAAGGGAAAATTCACGCCAAAAGATATGAAACCTTTTGCAGGTGTCGAAGAGGTTTTGAAATTTGCAGATAAAAATGTGATTATGACCCATAAACATAGGGCAGGAGTTATGGACATTTTAAAATATTACGGCTGGGAAAAATACTTTGTAGATATGGTTACAATTGACGATGGCTTTCCCCGAAAGCCCAACTCTTTAGCTTATAATCATTTACATAAAAAGCATAATATTGATTTAGCTATTGGAGATAGAGAATTAGATTTATTACCTGCAAAAGAATTAGGTATTTCAACATGTATGTTTCAAGGTAATTGTGATGTAGCGGATTATTCTTTATCACATTACTCGGAGTTTTTTAAGGTAGTGAGTGATAGAGAGTTTTCTTTATAAAAGAAGTTATTAATAAAGACTGAATCTTTTATTTTAAAGGTACAGTCTTTATTTTTTAGAACTCTTTCATTTTATTCCGCATTAACGGGCAGCCTGATTGCTTCAACTAATAATCAGTGGAGGGTGAACAAAACCTCCACTGATTAAAGTTTCACTTTATTTTCTGTATATAATAATTACTAGAGATTAAAGGATAATCGTCCATCTTTATTAAGGAAGTGGCCAGTTTATTTTAACTAAATTATGGTTATTCATGTTAATATGAACTCATAGCTATATAGAAGGGGTGGGGTTAGTATGAAAACTGAAATAGTTCCTAAAAAGAAGTACAGTATAATAAGCTATGTATCTTTACTCATCGGCATTCTGTGTTTTCTATTCGTTTTTATAACGCCAACAAGGATAGCCAATGCAGGTAATATAGTTGGGGATTATATTACAATTGCCCTTACAGGTGTAGGTATCATGCTTTCAATAATCACAATGACGAAAAGAACAGAGAAGAAGGGAATTGCTATTCTTTCATTAATACTGTCCTCATCATTTTTTATATTTTGGATCATAGCAATTATCCTATTGTTTACTGGTCAAATTAGTTTTGCGCCGTAATGTGTAATAAAAAGAGTCCTTCTCGTATGATATCGGGTTCAGTTACGGGAGAGAAAATATAAAATAACACACAAATTAGGGATGTAAATCACATATGATTTAGCACCCTTTTTTTATTGTTATTATAGTGTTTAAGCACTTTTATATAGTTAAATAGTGTTCTAAATAAAAAGATAAATGGAAAATTTATGTTAAAATAGTTGTAGAGATTATGAAAAAATGTTCTTAAACTAACAGTCAGGTTACTTTAAGAAGGTTTTTTCAAAGGAAATGGTAAATATCATATTTTGAAGGGGTGATTGCAGTGGAGTAAGTGATTTTTTTAATCTTAGTTAAATACTTTGAAGGAAGGCATTTATAACTATGAATACAAAACTAATAATAGTAGAAGGGTTACCTGGATTTGGAAAATCAACCACTGCAAAGCTAATAAATGAAATTCTAAGCCAAAATAAAATTGAAGTTGAACTATTTTTAGAAGGAAATTTGAACCACCCAGCCGACTATGATGGTGTATCTTGTTTTAATAAATTTGAGTTCGATAGATTATTATCTAACAGTGGGGATTTTAAAGAAGTGCTCCTTAAGAAAGTTCTAAAAAAAGGAAGCAATTATTTATTACCATACAGAAAGATAAAAAATGAGTTTGGTGACCAGTTTTCGGACGAATTATTTAACATTATTTCTAAAAATGATATATACGAATTACCATTCGATAAAAATGTTGAATTAATTGCTAATAAATGGAATGACTTTGCTGAAACCGCTCTAGAAGACAATAAGGTTTATATCTTTGAATGTTGTTTCATACAAAATCCATTAACTATTGGGATGATTAAATATGGTGAACAAAAAGAAAAAATAATAAATTATATAATGAAAGTTGCAAAAATCATAGAGAATTTAAATCCAATGTTATTGTATGTAGAACAAGATAATCTTGAATTTTCATTTAGGAAGGCGTTAAAAGAAAGAACTCCAGAATGGTCCACAGGAATTATTGACTATTACACTAACCAAGGCTATGGAAAAGAACATAACCATTCAGGTATAGAAGGAGCGATAAAAGTTCTTGAAGCTAGAAGGAATTTAGAATTAGAAATATTCGATATGTTAAAAATGAAAAAAGAAAAAATCAATAATACAAAATATGAAATTGACTCATATAGGTCAATGTTAAAAGATAAGTTAGCCATACAAATGGTGAAATAGCTTTTTACACTAACTGGTGCTTTAGTTGAATAAGGAAATAAAAACGCTCAGAATATCTTCTGAGCGTTTTAGTTTGTTATTTCTAATGGTTATTAGCATTTTTCTCTTCCTACACTGAACCCATTACTCATATGAAGGACTCTTTTTACTCGGTATCTTCAGGTTGATATTCTAAAATATCCCCCGGTTGGCATTCTAATGCTTTACATATTGCTTCTAAAGTTGAAAAACGGACTGCTTTTGCTTTTCCATTTTTCAAGATAGAAAGGTTAGCCATTGTAATTCCAACCTTCTCCGAAAGTTCTGTTACACTCATTTTTCTTTTTGCTAACATTACATCAATATTAATAATAATTGCCATATTATTCACCTCAGACCGTTAAATCATTTTCTGATTTTATATCTATAGCATCTTTTAATAGTCTTTGGAGAACGGCAGCAAAGACCGCGATGACCATTGAAGAAAAAATCATAATCATTCCGATAATAATAATGCCAGGGGCATCATCTCTCTCTGCCACGAGATAAAAAAGTGGCATACCTAATACATATAATACACTAATTGCCAATGCGCTGTACTTAATATTTTTTAAAGCTTGAACAGATAGCTCTGAGAATGCGTTATTTTTATCAATATAGTTTAAAAGCTTAAATGTTTGGTACAGTGCGAAGTAATAAGGTATTGCTGTTGCGTATAAATTGATAAATACAAGATATTTAATATATGCAATGTCTGGATATAATTCTGCGGCAAAATTTCCTATTTTAGGGACTAAAAAAATGCACATAGCAAGAACGGGGATTCCGATTAGAATTACAACGGTCTTTAAAAAGAGTGTGGATCCTTGTTTCATAAAAAGCACCTCATTTATTTAATATCTTATTAATTTAACATGAAATTTATTGTTTAACAATAAATTTTTATTTCTTTTAATCGAGGATTTATTGTTAAACAAGTAATTAATGAAAAGGATGTTAAATCTTTTTTATAAGATAAATGATACATATCGATATTTAATTAAAGAAAGAGAAAGTAACTATTGTTAGCTTTATGAGAATTGGGAACTAATAAAACATATGTAGGTTTTGGTATGGAAAAGGAAATAAGGTGTATTGAAATGAATGCAAAGTTTATGGAGGAACAATCATGTTGAATTATGGTGTGAAGATGAAAAAGTTACTATTAGTGGGAGCTATAATAGTAAGCGTATTAAGTACGGAAAGTATGATGAATTATCATGCGGCCAAAGCTAAGGTGAAAAAAGTAGAACACCAGCCTAAAAATATAATTATGATGGTTATGGACGGAACGAGTTCAACGGCGACAACATTGGCTCGCTGGTATAAAGGGGCACCGCTTACGTTAGATCAAATTGTAACAGGAGGTGTTCGTACGTTTTCGGCGGAATCAGCTATTACAGACTCAGCGCCAGCAGCAACAGCTTTAGCAACTGGAAATAAATCGAATTCAGGATATGTAGGTATATTACCTTCTATTGTAAGTTCGCCTAGCTTACAGCCAATAAAAGAAGAAGAAAAGTTACGGCCGGTCGCAAACGTATTAGAAGGCGCAAAATGTACTGGTCGTGCAACTGGCATTGTTGCTACATCTGAAATTCAGCATGCTACTCCGGCCGGATTCTCTGCTCACCATGTCAATCGCAAACATTTTGACGTAATTGCGAAGCAGCAAGTATATCAAAATATAGATGTCGTATTAGGCGGGGGAAAAGCGGCGCTGTTACCTATGAAAAGTAATGGAATCCGAAAAGATGGTGAAAATTTAGTAAAGGTGATTCAAGACAAAGGATACGATTTCGTTGAAACGAAAGATGCGTTATTGAACTCCAAATCTAATAAAATTTGGGGCTCTTTCTCACATCATGCTCTTGCGTTTGATATGGATCGTATAGCAACAAATCCAGAACAACCAACACTTTCTCAAATGACAGAAAAAGCAATTCAAACATTATCAAAAGATAAAGATGGCTTCTTTTTATTCGTAGAAGGTAGTAAGCCTGATTGGGCAGCTCATGCTAATGATCCAATTGGGATGATTAGTGATGTATTAGCATTTGATGAAGCGGTAGCAAAGGCGTTACAATTTGCGAAGAAAGATGGGGATACGATGCTCATCGCTTTAACTGATCATGGTAACAGCGGCATCTCTATAGGGAATAGGAATACGACAAAAGGATACAATACTACACCGGTTTCTGTATACATTGATCCATTGAAAAAGGCGAAAATGACACTTGAAGGAACTATAAATAAACTGAAATCTGATTTATCAAATGTAGAAGATGTAGCTAAACTATACGGTTTGGATAATCTAACTCATGATGAAAAAGAACAATTAAAAGTGGCAAAAAAGAAAATGGATGTAGGACGAATTTTTACTACATTATTGGCTAATCGTGCAAATATCGGCTTTACGACAGGAGGACATACAGGTGAGGATGTATTCTTACATTCTTATGGACCTCAAAAACCAGAAGGCTTAATCCAAAATACAGACATTGCGAAGACGATGGCGAAAGCGATGGGCTTTAACTTAGAAGAAGTAACGAATAAAATATTTTTAGAGAGTGAACAAGCCTTTAAGAAAATCGGTGCAACTGTAACAGCCGACAAAACCGAAGGAGCAAACCCGTTACTCGTAGTAAAACATAATAAAGTAGAAGCACAATTATTTGGTAACAAAAATATAATTCGTATCAATGGTAAAGGGTATGAATTAAGAAGTATTATTGTAGAGAGTAATGGAAAGTACTATGTACCAGAAGAAGCAATTCAACTATTTGTAAAGCATTCTCGTTAAAAAATTGCCAACCAGTTAAGCTAACTGGTGGCAATTTTTTGTGTTTATTCTAAATATAAGGGCTCGAATTGTTTTGTAATTTTTTTATATGAGACTTGTATAAATGTTAAAGGGAAATTATATTTTTTTCTTACATTAAAAAATTTCATTTTGTAGAATAAGAAGTTATACATATAGTAAAGTTTAATGTGTTATCAATTAATATTTACGAAAAATATATTAATACTTTAGAATTTCTTTAATGTTCATTATTTTTTATTTAAGGTTATCCGTTATATTTATAATATGTTTATTTCAATTTATTGTATTGAAGCTCAGTTTTATATAATTATAAAGCAATCATCAAAATAAAATCTCCACTAGAGTAAATTTATTATTTTTTTGTGGAAATTATTATGCAGCTAAGAAAACTGTAGTTTATTGAATTAGAAATATATTAGAATTTACTTGAAGAAAGAGAGAGGGAATAAAATGAATATAGTGCACTTACGTCCTAAACAGCGGTCTAAGTATCGCATTATGCTAGGGAAGTGGTATTACTCTACAAAGAGGTACATTCAGTGGTTGGCAGACGGAAAAACATATGCAAAAAGGTTCCAACAAGAAAAGCTACCTTGTACAGCAATTCAGCACCGAACGATATTACTTCGTAAGCTAAAAGATGTAGATATGTGGTATCAACAGAATAAGGTTGTTAATTTGAAAATTGCTGTTAAAAAACTAAATGGTATCGTCATTAGACCGGGAGAAACATTTTCTTACTGGCGTTTAATAGGTAAGCCAACGAGGAAAAAAGGGTATGTAGAAGGTATGGTATTACATTACGGATCTTTTCAAACAGGTATTGGAGGAGGTCTTTGTCAGCTTTCGAATTTAATATATTGGATGACTTTACATACACCACTGACAGTAACAGAACGATATCGTCATAGCTTTGATGTCTTTCCTGACTCTAGGCGAACTCAACCGTTTGGGAGTGGGGCGACTTGTTCCTATAACTATTTGGATTTACAAATTAAAAATGAAACGGACCAACCGTATCAACTTCACCTTTATATGACAGATGAACATTTAGTTGGTGAATGGAGAACAGTCTATCCGCAACTTTATCAATATGAAGTGTATGAGAAAGAACACTCAATTCAACCTGCATACTGGGGCGGTTATATACGACATAATGTGATTCAACGTAAAGTATATAATCAACAGAAACAGTTAATAGAAGATCAATATGTAACAGAGAATCACGCTATAATGATGTACGAACCACTATTAGCTTGTAATAATGAGAATAGTGAGTAATATGGTAATCCATAGATTAAATAGTATAGAAAATATTTAATTCTTATTTTTATTAAAAAAGTATGAATCCCAGATTTACTGGATTTTGATTGTAACTAAGAACATATAAAAGTTCACTGTTATTTATAGGAGAGTCTGTTTGTTTTTATATCTTATGTATTTCACCCTGCATAAAAAAATATTTCTCAACATTTTATTTGTTGAAAAAGATTGAATATTCGCATTATAACGAATATTATGTTGTTATCGGCAAAAAACGATAATTTGCAGACACTGGGGAGGAAATACATTGAAAAAGAAAAAGAAATTAAAACCATTAGCGGTATTAACAACAGCAGCAGTACTAAGTAGTACGTTTGCTTTTGGAGGTCACGCAGCGTATGCTGAGACACCAACATCATCTCTACCAATAGATGAGCACTTAATACCGGAGGAGCGTTTGGCTGAAGCGCTAAAACAACGGGGGGTAATTGATCAATCTGCATCACAAGCTGAGACTTCAAAGGCTGTCGAAAAATATGTTGAGAAAAAGAAAGGGGAAAACCCTGGGAAAGAAATCTTAACAGGAGATAGTCTTACGCAAGAAGCCTCTGACTTTATGAAAAAAGTAAAAGATGCAAAAATGAGGGAAAATGAACAGGCGCAGCAGCCTGAAGTAGGCCCAGTAGCTGGACAAGGTGCAGCATTGAACCCTGGGAAATTAAATGGAAAAGTACCTACTACATCAGCGAAGCAAGAAGAATACAATGGAGCTGTTCGAAAAGATAAAGTACTTGTTTTACTTGTAGAATTTAGCGATTTTAAGCATAACAATATTGATCAAGAGCCAGGATACATGTATTCTAAGGACTTTAATCGTGAACATTATCAAAAAATGTTATTTGGTGATGAACCATTTACTTTATTTGATGGATCGAAAATTAACACATTTAAGCAATATTATGAAGAACAATCTGGTGGTAGCTATACAGTTGATGGGACTGTAACAGAATGGCTTACTGTTCCAGGAAAAGCATCAGATTATGGTGCTGATGCGGGTACTGGGCATGATAACAAGGGGCCTTTAGGACCAAAAGATTTTGTGAAAGAAGCATTAAAAGCAGCGGTAGCAAAAGGAATCAATTTAGCAGACTATGACCAATTTGATCAATACGATCAAGATGGTGATGGAAATAAAAATGAGCCAGATGGCATTATTGATCATTTAATGGTTGTACATGCTGGCGTTGGTCAAGAAGCTGGCGGCGGTAAATTGAAAGATGATGCGATTTGGTCACATCGTTCAAAACTAGGTTCAAAACCATATGCAATTGATGGCACGAAATCTTCTGTTTCGAACTGGGGCGGAAAGATGGCTGCATATGATTATACAATCGAGCCTGAAGACGGAGCAGTTGGTGTGTTTGCACATGAGTATGGCCATGATTTAGGCTTACCAGATGAATATGATACAAAGTACTCAGGACAAGGTGAACCTGTTGAGTCATGGTCTATTATGAGTGGTGGTAGCTGGGCTGGAAAAATTGCAGGAACAGAGCCAACGAGTTTCTCGCCACAAAATAAAGAGTTTTTCCAAAAGAATATGAAGGGGAACTGGGCGAATATTCTTGAAGTAGATTATGACAAACTTAGCAAAGGAATCGGTGTTGCAACATATGTAGATCAAAGTACTACAAAATCTAAACGACCTGGAATTGTTCGTGTTAACTTGCCGGACAAAGATATAAAAAATATCGAATCAGCGTTTGGTAAGAAGTTCTATTACAGTACAAAAGGAAATGACATTCATACAACACTTGAGACACCAGTATTTGACTTAACAAATGCAAAGGATGCTAAGTTCGATTATAAGGCATTTTACGAACTTGAAGCGAAGTATGATTTCCTTGACGTATATGCGATTGCAGAAGATGGAACGAAGACACGCATTGATAGAATGGGCGAAAAAGATATAAAAGGCGGCGCGGATACAACTGATGGTAAGTGGGTTGATAAATCATACGATTTAAGCCAATTCAAAGGAAAAAAAGTAAAACTGCAATTTGAGTACTTAACAGATATTGCAGTAGCTTATAAAGGATTTGCGTTAGATAATGCAGCCTTAACTGTAGATGGAAAAGTTGTTTTCTCTGATGATGCAGAAGGTCAGCCTGCAATGACGTTAAAAGGCTTTACTGTGTCTAACGGATTTGAACAGAAAAAACATAATTACTATGTAGAGTGGAGAAATTACGCTGGTTCTGACACTGCGTTACAATATGCACGTGGCCCAGTATTTAATACAGGAATGGTTGTATGGTATGCGGATCAAAGCTTTACAGATAACTGGGTAGGCGTTCATCCAGGTGAAGGGTTCTTAGGAGTAGTAGATTCTCATCCAGAGGCAATTGTAGGGACATTAAACGGACAACCTACTGTGAAGAGCAGTACGCGTTATCAAATTGCCGATGCGGCATTCTCATTTGATCAAACACCAGCATGGAAAGTAAATTCACCAACACGCGGTATCTTTGATTATAAAGGATTACCAGGAGTGGCAAAATTTGATGATTCTAAGCAATACATCAACAGCGTTATTCCTGATGCAGGACGTAAGTTACCGAAGCTAGGACTGAAGTTTGAAGTGGTAGGCCAAGCTGAAGACAAGTCTGCAGGTGCAGTTTGGCTTCATCGATAAAATAAGGTGAAAAGAAGAGAAGCTGCGATAAGTCGGTGAAACTGACTGATTGCAGCTTTTTTCTTCTTGTGAAAAAACTCGCTGTTTTTTATGTACTTATTGGAAAAATATGAAGTTTCTTTGATACATAAAATGCTCCGTCTGTCCAATTATAGAAGCTATTTTGGACGTAAGAAATTTGTAAGTAATGAGTAAGAAAAAAGAGATTTTCATAGTATAAAATATTTATTATAGCTACTTTTAACACCTGATACTAATAGTGTGCTATAATATGAATTAGCAACAAAAAGGAAAGGAATTAGAACAATGACCTTAGAAAATACTAAAAATTTAAAAAAACAAGTTGCTCCTTTTGAAAAATCAACGATTAAAAAAAGTGTTTGGCAACTGATCAACACAATCGTGCCATTTATTATTTTATGGTACCTTGCTTATAAAAGTTTGTCAGTTTCTTATTGGTTAACATTAGTTCCAGCACTGTTAGCCGCTGGATTTATGACAAGGATTTTCATTATTTTTCATGATTGTACCCATTATTCATTCTTTAAAAGTCGACGTGCAAATAGAATAGTTGGAACGTGTATGGGCGTTTTAACATTATTCCCATTTGATCAGTGGGGGCATGAGCATTCTATTCACCACGCTACGAGTGGTAATTTGGATAAGAGGGGTACAGGGGATATTTGGACGCTTACAGTAGATGAATATGTAGCAGCACCATTTAGACTCCGTTTAGCATATCGTTTATATCGCAATCCATTCGTTATGTTTGGGTTAGGCCCGATTTATGTTTTCTTGCTTAAAAATAGATTTAACCGAAAAGGTGCTAGAAAAAAAGAACGTATGAACACTTATTTAACGAATATTTTAATCGTTGCTATTGTAGGAATGCTTTGCTGGGCAATTGGATGGCAATCGTTTCTTTTAGTACATGGTTCTATATTTTTAATAGCAGGTTCAATAGGGATTTGGCTGTTTTACGTACAGCACACATTCGAGGATTCTTATTTTGAAGAAGATAAAGAATGGGAATATGTGAAAGCGGCAGTGGAGGGAAGTTCTTTTTATAAACTTCCAAAAATTTTGCAATTTCTAACGGGTAATATTGGATTTCATCATGTTCACCATTTAAGTCCAAGAGTACCTAACTATAAACTAGAAGAGGCACACAACAATACCCTTCCTTTAAAAAATGTACCAACAATTACGCTTGCTACAAGCTTGCGTTCACTCCGTTTCCGTCTTTGGGATGAGAAAAGTAACAATTTTGTTAGCTTTAAAGATGTCAAAAATATAATTAAAAATAATGTTTCTGTTCGGGTGAAATCTGAACTATAATTGCATCGTATATAAAATTCCCCTTAATCATTTTCGATTTAAGGGGAATTTTTGTTTAAAGATTAGATGCCAGATAAGAAGAAAAATTAAATGTTTCAAATTGTAATGGAAGCAGATTAGGAATTGCTAGTACGTAAGTACAAATACAAGATGACAATAAATGCATTATGTTAACAATTGGAGTTATCATGAATTTTCCATTACGATAACTGTTCATAAATCCGACGAAAATTAATAGCAAAAGGGGGATCGTACAACAGTATATCTAAAAAATTAGAAAAGACTTGAACGGAAATTTCATTCATTTTTCTTGGTGTTCCGCATTCCATACACTTAAATAGGATGCATATTCTAATTCATCTGGATTGTCATGTAACATAGAAATGAATTCTAATTTATTTCTATCACAATCTAGAAAGTATACACTTGCAGCGGGCATCCACCTTTGGACAATTGGCTCTTGATTTCCTTTTCCTTGACTTCCTATCACTTCTATTCCACGCTCCTCTAACCACGCTTTAGAAGTCATTAAAAACTCTAAATTTACACCAAAAGCAAAATGTCTCAGCTCAAAGTCTTCGATATTATTTACTTCCCATAGTCCAAGCATTTGTTTTTTATTTTCTCCGACCCAAAAGAAAGCCACTCTTCTTTTGGAGAGTTTTCTTGCTAACGTTAATCCTAGCTTGTTTTGATAGAAATTTATCGCTTTTTCTAAATTTCTTACATGTAAATGAGTTTCGTATATGTTCTGTATCATTATGATCATTCCTTTCTTTCTTGATAACTACCAGTTGAGTAATGAATGTAATTCTAATAATGTACAGCTATATCTGATATACCTATTTATTATTATATCGAAATTGAAATACGATAAATCCAACTGAGGTAGCAAGTTCAAATGAAAATTTTACTACTTTTGTAGGAGAAGAGAAAAATCCATTAAATTCAGGTGAACTCATATTTAAATAATAAAAAAAGACAACACATGAAGTGAAACGCCACGTGTTGTCTTTTTTGTATCGTACAATATTACGAAGTTTCGCTAATTTTAGTTTCACTTTGAGTGTTAGTTGCAATTCTTTTCCTAACTTTAAAGTGATAGTAAGTATAGCAAAAGATGATAAATGGTACAGTACAATAAATGCCTAGTCTTTGATCTGGGATAAAGATAAGACTTACTAATATAATGCCATACAATCCAAAACCAAGAATTGGTACAAGGGGATAGAGTGGAGTTCTGAACTTCAAATCGTCTAATTTTCCACCTTCAGCTAAATAGTGTTTGCGGAAAAAGAATTGAGAAACACAAATTGACATCCAAACAATAATTGTTATGACTCCAGAAATGGAAATTAACCATAAGTAAACCGTTTCAGCAGCTACGACGCTTGTTAAAAGAGAAAAAGCAGAAATAGCTATTGTCATGATTAAAGCGTTGAGAGGAATCCCACGTGATGATAATTTCTTTAAAAATGCTGGAGCCATTTCGTTTTTTGATAAAGACCAAAGCATGCGAGTAGCAGCGTATAGTCCTGAGTTTGCAACAGAAAGAACAGCAGTAAGAATAACAAAGTTCATAATATCAGCTGCATATGGAATACCGATATTATCAAAAACAGCAACGAATGGGCTCTTTGTGAGTCCTGCTTCTTCCCAAGGAATTAAAGCAACAAGAACAAAGATTGCTAAGACGAAGAAAAACATTGTGCGCCATATAATATTTCTAATAGAACGAGGTAAAGTTTTTGCTGGATCTTCGCTTTCACCTGCTGCGATTCCGACAAGCTCTGTACCTTGGAAGGAATAATTGACTGTAACCATTGTTAATAGAATAGCTGCAAGTCCATTCGGAAATAAACCACCATGATTTACGAAATTTGAAAGAAGTGGAGCTGGTTCGTCGCCTTTTAAATCAATAAAGCCGAACATAGCGGCGCCACCAAGAATTATAAAAGCTATAATGGCAGATACTTTTATACTTGAAAACCAAAATTCTGTTTCTGCATAACTACGAGCAGATAATGCGTTAATAGTAAAGATTGTAACGCCAAATATTAAACACCAAACCCAAACAGGAATATCAGGAAACCAGCGCTGCATTGTAATACCAGCAGTTGTAAATTCAAGACCGGTCGTATTCGCCCAGCTTAACCAATACAACCATCCGATTGTAAAGCCAGTTGCAGGATTGATGAATTTAGTGGCATATTCCTGGAAAGAACCCGAAACAGGCATGGCTACAGCGAGTTCACCAAGACATAGCATAACGAAATACATTAATAATCCACCGGCCATAAAGGCAAGTACGGATCCACCAGGTCCAGCTTGACTTATTATAAAGCCAGATCCGTTAAATAACCCCGTTCCAATCACACCACCGAGTGCAATCATGAATAAATGTCTACTTTTCATCGTACGTTTTAATTCATTGTTTGTATTGTTTACTTGCGCCATTGTTTTCCTCACTTTCGTAGTTGATAGAATAAAGTTTGATGTTTTTCCGTATTATGGAATGTATTCCGTGATGTGAAATCTTGTTATAATTTTCAGACAATTAAAAAGAAAAGTCAATATTTTTTTGTTTGCGTTTTCAATTCATTGTTAGTGATATGTTTTTATTGTTAGAAAATTAAATAAATAGATTGATTTCATTTCGAATGTTTGCTAAATTGATAGTTAATTAAGCGTACTAACATATTACGAGTAAAGTTGAGGCGAGTTATGGTACAGTCCATTGATCGAGCGATAAGTATTATTAAATTATTGAATTCTACAAATGAAAAAGAGTATTGGGCTATTTCTGATATAGCTGATGGAACACATCTCCCGGTTAGTACAGTACATAGATTACTTAACTCTCTAATGGAGCATGGGTTAGTTACACAAATTACAGAGACAAAACAGTACAAAATTGGACCAATGTGGATGGAAATAGGGTTACGTCAATTGGAGAAGGTAGACTATAGATCTGTTGCAAGAGAAGTGATGAAACGTTTGGCTGCTGAAGTGGAAGAAAGTGTCTATTTGAATATTCCAAACGGAACGCATTCTATTATCATTGAAAGAATTGATAGTCCTTTAAAAATTCGGGTTATCGATAATCTAGGAGAACAAATTCCACTTTCAATTGGTGCTGCAAATAAAACGATGCTTGCCAATATGAAAACGAATGAAATGGAACATATTGTAGAGTATTTACTTCCTTCATTACCAGAACAAAAGCAAATTCTTCTTAATCAAATAAAGCAAATAAAAAATGAAGGATATGCTGTCAGTTATGGTGAAAAAACAGAAGGGACAGCTTCAGTAGCTGCACCTATTATCGGATTTAATCATAAAGTAGTAGGAGCATTAAGTGTTGGGTTAATTAGTCATCGTATTAATGATGATCGACTATCTTTTCTTATTAGCAAGGTAAAACAAGCAGCTCATGAAATATCAATAAAAATCGGCAGTACATCAGAACTATAATTTTGATAGCTGTCGTCATTTTTTATTCATATATTGGAATTCGTTTTCATAATGCGGAAAAATAGGGGGATTTATATGTCAAGGTGGCAATCAAAAGAACAATTGATTCAATTATTAAGCAGTCTTGTTGAAATTCCTAGTATTACAGGTACAGAGGCTGAAGTGATATTGCCAGACTTTGTTGTGGAGCAATTATCTGATTTACAGTACTTCAAAGAAAACCCGCACCATGTGCAAAAAAATCCGACGGGGGACGGACGATATTTTGTTACAGCACTAGTAAAGAAAAGCGATAGTACAAAAAATACTGTAATTCTAGTAAGTCACTTTGATGTTGTAGATGTACAAGATTACGGAGTGTGGAAAGAAGATGCATTTAATCCTAAAAAGTTAACATCTATGTTTTATTCTCATAAAGATGAACTTCCAGACCATGTACGTGAAGATATAGAACATGGAGATTGGCTGTTTGGTAGAGGAACAATGGACATGAAATGCGGCCTCGCATTACAAATGGCAATGATTGAACAAGCATGTGAAGGAAGATTCGATGGGAATGTTCTTTTATTGGCTGTACCAGATGAAGAAGTGAATTCTGTAGGGATGAGGGCCGCTGTTCCGAGGCTATTAGATTTAGCAAGAGAGCATAATTTAGATTATAAAACGGTCTTAAACTCAGAGCCTATGTTTTCAAGACATCCTGGTGACCAAAATAAGTATATTTACACTGGCTCTATTGGTAAAGTGTTACCTGGTTTTCTTTGCTACGGAAAAGAGACACATGTAGGTGAACCTTTTGCAGGGTTAAATGGGAGTTATATGGCTTCATTAATAACAGCAGAACTAGAGTTAAACACAGACCTTTGTGATATTGTAGAAGGGGAAGCGAGTCCTCCACCAACTAACTTACTTCAAAGGGACTTAAAAGAGGATTATTCTGTACAAATTCCGCATCGTGCAGTCACATTATTTAATTTGTTTTTATTAGAAAAATCAATGACAGATGTAGTTTCATTGTTACGTCAAAAAGTAACGAAAGTAGCAGAGAAAATAGAAGAGTCGTATGAAAAACATGCATATCGTTTTTCTAAATATAATCCATTTATACCACCTAATCTCAAAGTAAATGTATTAACTTATGAAGAGCTTATCACATATGCAATTGAGCAACATGGACGAGAAAAAATAGATCATATTCAATCTAATATTATAAAAAATAGAGGAGATAAAGATGATCGTGCGGTAACGATTGATTTAGTAGATAAATTAGCGATTTTATGTAAAGAAAAGGCACCGATGATTGTACTTTTCTTCGCTCCGCCGTACTATCCAGCTGTGAGTTCACGCAACAATCCTTTAATAAAAGAGGTAGTTGTAGAAATGGAAAAGTATGCACATTACAATCATAAAATTACATTTGAAAACCAAAATTATTTTGGGGGAATTTCAGATTTAAGCTATGTAGGCTTGCAGTATCCACTGGATTCAATGAGTTCGCTTGTAGACAATATGCCATTATGGGATAAAGGCTATTCAATTCCGCTTCAGGAATTAGAAGAGTTTGATGTTCCAGTATTAAATATGGGACCGGTAGGAAAAGATGCACATCAATGGACAGAACGTCTAGATGTAAACTACGCATTTGAAACACTATTAGATATGTTACCGAAATGCATTGAAAAATTATTAGTTTCTAATAAAATTACACAATCATAGTAGGGAATAGGTAAGGGATAAAACAGAACCTTTAAAGAAGAGTCAAATCAAATTATTTTAATATAATTAAAAAGTAGAACGGCCAAGCTCAATTTTATATGAGTTTGGCCGTTTATCATGTAGTGAATTTTTAATTAAAATTATGTGAATTCATAGCTAACGTAATCTCTTTTATAGTTTTATTTTTTAGTTTGACCAGATAGTTCAACAGACTTTTGCGTACAACGCTGCATAGCTGAAATAATCGCTGTTCGTAATCCTTTTTCCTCTAATGTTGCTACAGCTTCTATTGTCGTTCCGCCAGGAGAACAAACCATATCTTTCAATTCACCTGGATGTATTCCTGTTTCTAGTACCATTTTTGCAGAGCCTAACACAGCTTGAGCAGCGAATTTATATGCTTGATTTCTTGGCATACCATCTAGTACAGCAGCATCTGCCATCGCTTCTATAATCATATATACATAAGCTGGTGAAGAACCACTTACGGATGTGACAACATCCATTAATTTTTCACTTACGATCTCTGTTTGACCAAAACTATTGAAAATGTTTAGTACATCTTCTAAATCTTTTTCTGTCACCATTTCATTAGGGCATAATGCAGACATTCCTTCTCCAACAAGAGCAGGAGTATTAGGCATTACTCTTACAACCTTTACTTTTTTATTAAAGGCATTTTCAGTACTTTCAATACTTTTTCCAGCAGCGATCGTAACGATGATAGCATCGTTTTTGATTACTTCTTTTATTTCATTAATTATTGATGAATATAGGTCTGGTTTGATTGATAAAATTAAAATATCAGCATTTTTAGCTACTTTATTGTTGTCGGTAGTTGTAGTTAGCCCATATTTTTCACTAGCATTTTTTAAATTAGCAGTATTTAAATCTGAACAAATAATTTGATTTGAAGACACTATATTTTTGTTTATCATTCCGCCAATCATAGCCATTCCCATATTTCCGCAACCGATGAATCCAATTTGTTTATCCATAATAACTCAATCTTGCTCCTTTTATAATCAATTATATCGGTTTGATATTATTTTCTTAGAATAAGAATAACATCCCTGTGCAATATAAAGAAACATTCTAAGAGAATATATTCCTTTTTGCAACACTAAAAGACAAAAATTAATTATATTCGACATTATGTAAATATATACACTATAATGTAAGGTTTTATGTTTATGAATATGAGTTAAACTTATATCATTTTGTATTTTCATTCAGTAGGGCGATAATTTCATACAAATAACTTGTGGCTCTATTTATTTTTAAAAATACCTCTTGACACCGAATCGAACTATATCGCATAATATAAAAAAATTAGATTGAAAATCGTTGAAGGGAATTAGTACATATGTCTTCTTGCGAAAGAGAGTGGAATTCACCGGCTGAAAGATTCCTCGTATAGAATATATCGAACCTATCCCTGAGTCTTAAATGAAAGTTTAGGCGTTCGCCTGCGTTATAGGCACCAAGTGGATATCTATGTATATCAATTAAGGTGGTACCGCGGAACAATGACCGTTTCGTCCTTTTTATTTTATTAAGGGCGAAGCGGTCATTTTTATTTTGCTCTTAAATACTTCAGTGCAGCATTGATGAGAATAGATATAGTTACAAAGTGAATGAAGTGTAATTTATAAAAAAACTTTGATTTTAGACTTGGGGGATAAAAAAGTGAAAAAACAACGAATTGTTGTAAAGATTGGGAGTAGTTCCTTGGCAGATAGTCATGGAGGCATCTCTACAGAACAGCTTTCAGATCACGTTGCCGCATTGGCTCGGTTGAAAGAAGATGGGCACGAGGTTGTGTTAATTACATCTGGAGCCGTCGCTGCAGGTTTTTCAGCGCTAGGATATCCTAGCAGACCTGTAACGATTAAAGGGAAACAGGCTGCAGCAGCTGTCGGACAAAGTTTGTTAATGCAGGCGTACACGGAGGAATTCCGTAAATATGGCATAGTTACTGCGCAACTTTTGCTGACGAGAAGTGATTTTTCTAGAAAAGAACAATATAGTAATGCTTACGCTACGTTAGGAGAATTATTAAACCGTTCCGCTCTTCCAATTATTAATGAAAATGATTCCATCTCTTTAGAGGAGCTAACGTTCGGTGATAATGATATGCTGTCAGCTTTAGTAAGCGGGCTTGTTTCGGCGGATATGCTTATGATCTTTACGGATGTGAACGGGTTATATGACAAAAATCCTCAGAAAAATGCGGATGCAAAAAAATATTATTTTCTTCCTGAAGTTACGGAAGAAATTTCTTCTCTTGCAGGAGATGCAGGCTCAAAACTTGGGACTGGCGGTATGAAATCAAAAATCGATGCTGCAAAGACAGCACTCTCTCTTGGTGTGAGTGTATTTATCGGAACAGGACGTGGACAGGAAAAGTTTGTAGATGTTTTGAAGGGTAAGGGTGATGGAACGTATGTTGGTAATGCTCCTCAAAAAGAAATGAAGATGAACAAGCAATGGATTGCCTTGCATTCGCTTGTTAGCGGACAAATTGAAGTAGATGCTGGGGCAGCTACTGCCATCATTCAGCATGGGAAGAGTTTACTTCCAGCTGGTGTTACGAATGTATCAGGATTTTTCCAAGTGGGTGAAGTTGTAGAGGTTGTAACGCAACAAGGGCGCGTAATAGGAAAAGGACAATGCACATATAGTGCAGAGGAACTAAGAGATGTAAAAGGTATGCAAAGCCAAGATATTCAAGTAAGAGGCGAGAGGCATAGTTATGAAGTCATCCATAGGGATCATTGGGTTTCACTTTAAAAAGGAGGAAATAAAAATGAATGAAGTGTTGGCAAAGGGGATAAAAGCAAAAGAGGTTGCTAGAGAACTTGTGCTTAAAACTACAGATCAAAAAAATGAAGCACTTGCTGCAATTGCTAATCAGCTGATAGTAGAAACAGCTTATATTTTAGAAGAAAACAAACGGGATATTGAAGAAGGTAAGGAGAAAGGATTTTCTCATTCACTCCTTGATCGTCTTTTGCTGAATGAACAACGAATTGTTGATATGACAGAGGGTATTAAGCAGTTAATTGAATTACGTGATCCTATTGGAGAATGTGTAAGTGCATGGGAACGACCAAATGGACTATCTATTCAGGAGATGCGCGTACCACTTGGTGTTGTCGGAATGATTTATGAGGCAAGACCGAATGTAACTGTTGATGCTGCTACAATTTGTTTAAAAACAGGAAACGCAGTAATACTACGTGGTAGTTCTTCTGCTATTCATTCTAACAAAGCCATCGTTAGCGTTATTCACCGGGCGCTTAAGCAAACTAGCTTGCCTTCAGAAAGTGTACAGCTCATAGAAGATACAACGAGAGATAGTGCAAAACAGTTGTTTACATTGAACGAGTACTTGGATGTTCTTATACCAAGAGGCGGTAAACAATTAATTGATACAGTAGTGAGAGAAGCGTCTGTTCCAGTACTTGAAACAGGTGCGGGAAATTGTCATATATTCATTGATGAAACAGCAGATAAACAAATGGCGTTTAATATTATTATAAACGCAAAAACACAGCGTCCATCTGTATGTAATGCAATTGAGACAATTGTACTTCATGAGAATTGGGCAGAGCAATATGGTAGCGAGTTGTTTTCTTCATTGAAGGAAAGAGGAGTGGAGCTACGTGGTGATAATAAAGCAGTGGCGATTGATCCTTCTATCTTACTTGCGACAGAAGAAGACTGGGAAACTGAGTTTTTATCTCTCACACTAGCAGTGAAAGTGGTTTCCACTGTTGAAGAAGCGATTCATCATATAAATACGTATGGATCTATGCATTCTGAAGCGATTATTACTGAAAACGAGGAAAACGTCAGCAAGTTTTTTACTTCTGTAGATGCCGCGGCACTTTATCATAATGCATCGACTCGTTTTACAGATGGATCCGAATTTGGATTCGGAGCGGAAATTGGTATCAGTACACAAAAGTTACACGTAAGAGGACCAATGGGGCTTCCAGCATTAACTTCTACAAAATATGTGATTCGTGGAAATGGGCAAATTCGAAAATAATAATAAAAGACACTCAATTGGCTTGGGTGTCTTTTATTATAAAAATTATTTACCATACAAATAGCCCAACGAGCATAGCACTTAATAAAGAAACAGCCATCCCGCTAACAAGAAGCTTCCAAACATTTTTACCGATGACTGATGATTTTTCTCCGCCAAATAATGAATTGTAAGTTCCGTAAATCATACCTACTGTACTAAAGTTAGCAAAAGAAGCTAGAAATGTCGTTGCAACCGCAACCGTATGCGGTTGTAGCGACTTTAAGTTTGATTTTAAATCCATCATTGCAACAAATTCATTCGTCGTTATTTTGATCCCCATTAATTCAGCTACATACATAGCATCACTGCCTGATAAACCGAGTAAAAATGCAAAAGGACTAAAGATAATGGAGAAGATTTTTTGAATTGTTAACCCTGTTACAAAAAATCCTAAAATCCCATTTAAACATGCTGTTAAAGCTACATAACCAATTACCATAGCTAAAATAACGATAACCATATTCATCCCAACTAACATACTGTTTGAAATAGTAGAAAAGAAATCCTTTTTTTCATGTTTTGAAGGTGTGTAAACAACGTCTTCTTCTTTCGAAACTTCCACAGGATTTAATACATTGGCTAAAATTAATGCGTTAATACAGTTTAATGGGATTGCGCTGAAAATATATGTTGCTGGCACCATTGATAAATAAGCGCCAAGAATGGATCCGCTAACGCTACTCATACTCATAATTCCAAAAGTTAATAATCGATTTTCTTTTAACACAGATAATTGATCACGAACAACCGCAAGTGCTTCGGTGTTTCCTAAAAACATCATTTGAATCGAAAAGAAACTTTCTAACTTTGGTAAACGAGAAATCTTTGAAATAACTGCACCTACTTTATCAATAATCCAAGTTAAGATTCCGAAATAAGATAGAATATCGAAAAAAGTAATAACAAAAATGATAGGAAGTAACGCACTAAAGAAGAAATCAATGTGCTGGCTTTCCATAGCTGAAGGAAATGCAAATCGAATACCTTCATTCGCACATGCTAGTAGCCAACTGAAAAATGACGCAATTTTATTAATGATAATACTGCCGAGCTTTGTGCCTAACATAAACCATGTAATAAAAAGCTCCAATAGGATGAGAATTACAATTGGTCTCCATTTTATATGTTTTTTATTAGGCGAACATAAGAAAACGATTAATATGACAACGAAAATCCCTAACATATTCAATATGAAATACATGTCAACAACTCCTTGAGGCTTATTATTTGTATATAAAAAAGCCTCTATTCTTCCAAATTTGGATTATGATCAGAAGTTATGAAGAGGGTAAATGATGTTTGGGATTCCTGTATTTTAATTTGCTTTATTTTGAGCAATCGCAGTATTTACAAAACAAGTAGCTATTTTCAATTATTTGGTTGCATGTTAAACGTCAGCAAATGTAAACATCGCTTATAAATAAGAACGGTGAGTTGGCCATGAACCTTGGAGTTTTCGAAGTTGTATAATTTGTCCTGTATGATAAGCATCGTGCAAAAGGATATTCAAATATTGTTGCCAAATTGGTAGAGAAGGCTTTGGCTGATCTAGTTCTGCTTCTTGAAAGGATGTTAATGAAGCTTGTAAGGCATCATGTACTTGAAGCGTTCGGTTCACTGTTTGCTGCCAAGCGGCATCATCATTAGGTCCACCTTGGATAAACGTCTCATCATTATTTTGTGGAGCCACAAATGTGTCGTCTTCATGTAAGCGGGAATGTAGGCGTTCTTTAAAGATTAATAAATGGTTCACATTTTCCCAAATCGTATTACTGGCAGCACCTTCTGGTTTCCAACATGCTTGTTCAGCAGTAAGATTTTTTAACGCTTCAGATATCGGTGGGTACCATTCTTCCTCGTAAAAAACTTGTTGGACTCCATTTTGCAACATTTCTTTTCTTTCCATTCTTATAGCCTCCTGTTCATTTTTCTTAATAAAATCAATTCGCTTTTCTCTTCAATAAACCTTCTCTATAGTTGAACAAGAGAGTGAAATACAACGTATAATTGAGCCATTAAAAAATCTCATTTTTAATATGATATTTAATAATCAAGGCTTTCATTGAGTCAGAATGAAAAGAGTATAAACCTTTTTCTGTTTGCTCATTGATTAAAGTTTTTTTTAAGTTGCAAAACGGCTCTAAAAATATAGAAGGTAAAATTCGATAAAAATAGAATGTGTTATATAGCAAACAAGGAGGGGATAAAAATGGAGGTCTATCACATAACGAGCAGAAAAAGGGAAACATACAACGTTCAGGTGAAATATTCGATACTTTTCGAATGTGCACTTGGCATTGCAGCGATTACTCATAAAAGGTTAATTGATACTCTTGAAAAAACTCAAAGTGAATGGGAAGAAATTAAGAAAGCATTAACAGAAGAAATGAGAGAACACTTACAGTTTGTAGAAGAACATAATACGTGGAAAGCATTACTCCAGTTATTGTATGAAGAGGATTTTCAAGATTTATCGCAGTTTAATTTTAAAATTGATTCATTTTCAGAAGAAGATTTGAAATTTATATGTTTACCGTTTTTAGGAGAGAAGTATGAAGAGAAAAGACGTTTAGCTGCAACGGGAGTTGTATGTGCAATACACGAACTAAAGGAACTAACAGATAATCATCAGTTTTTTTCTACTTATATTAGCTTTATATGTAATGTAGATGTACAAGTGCTGAAATCGCATTTAATCGCTGTTATGACAGGTTGGTATGAGAGTGTTATTAAAAGAGAGGAAGAACAAATACTTTCTATATTAAAACGAGATTATGAAGCGAAAAATGAAATGAATAAAAAGATGAAGCCGGAAGAGTTTGTCGAGTGGGCGACTGGCGGAGTGAACTATATGCCAGAGCCAAGTGTTCATCACGTACTTCTTATTCCGCAAATGACGTACAGACCGTGGAATATTGAAGCGGATATTGATGATACGAAAGTATTTCATTATCCAGTTGCGAATGAAAGCATTCATCCTGAAGATCCGTATGAACCGAATTATTTTTTAGTTCAAAAACATAAGGCTCTTGGGGATGAGGCGAGATTGCGAATTGTAAAAATGTTATTTGAAAAAGAACGTACATTACAGGAAATAACGAAAAGATTACAGCTTGGTAAATCGACTGTACACCATCATTTGAAATTGTTACGTGCAGCGAAGTTAGTTGATATACATGACGGAAAATATGTATTAAGAAAGAAAGCAGTACAGTCTTTAGCGAAAGAATTAGATATGTTTTTGAGTAGATAATTAACAACGAGAATGTACATAAAGGGAGGAATATAAAAGAAAAGTTGGTGTGTGAAATTGAAAAATATATTGAAAAATCGTTCGTTCTTTTTTATGTGGATTGGTAGTGCAATCTCTGAATTAGGAGGGGCTTTCGGAACGTTATGTAATTCAATTCTAGTATATGAGTTAACAGGATCGGAAATGGCTTTAAGTAGTATGTGGCTATTATATTTCATCCCATCACTCATACTGCAATTAATAAGTGGCCCATTTATTGATAAATGGAGCCGGAAGTGGATTATGATTTTTTCACAATGGATACGGGCGTCCGTATTCTTATTACCTTTGGTGATGCTAGTTACAGGTAGTATAGAAGTTTGGCACATTTATGTTGTTCAAATTGTAGTGGGACTTATTACACCTCTTTATACACCTGCAAGTCAAGCAATTACACCGAGCATTGTAAGTAAAGGACAACTTCAAGACGCAAATGCGTATATTGATGGAATGACTCGTCTCATGATGTTTCTTGCGCCAGTATTAGGCGGAGTAGTCATTCATTTCATTGGAACAGAACTTACAATATCTTTCGTATGTATTTGTCTATTTGTTAGTGGTGCTTTCTTACTTTATATAAAAGAAAAGAGAACTACAACAGATATACGAAAAACGTGGCTAGAACAATTTCTTCAAGGTTTTACATATTTTTTTACAAAACCAATCATCGTTTGGCTCGGTATATTTCTTACTTTCGTGCAGTTTGGAGTAGGGGTAACGATGGTCACAAATCTTCCTTATATAAAAGACGAGCTGTTAGCGGGATATGCAGAGTACGGCTATTTTATGGCAGGTTTTCCACTTGGCTACGTAATTGGCTCAGTATTAGTCGGAAAAGTAACATATAAAAGCCGGCGTATACTTATGCTTGGGGGATTGTTTATAGGGGGACTCACATACATTTCGCTAGGGTTCAATCATAGTATTATCATTGCAATACTAATTGAAGTAATAGCAGGGATTTGTATTGCATTTTTCAATGTTCATAACACAACAATATGCCAACAAATCGTCCCAAATAATATGATAGGACAAGTATTTTCAGTGCGTTTATTTTTCATACGATCCGCTATGCCATTAGGTGTGTTAGTAGGGGGAATATTGAGTGAAATGTGGGGAGTAAGAGCGCTATATGTAATTATCGGTGCAGTTATATGTGTTACATCTTTAATAGGGATGTTACTTCCATATTTCAAATTTTTAGATGAGGCGATAGAAAAGAAATCAGCATAATTCAAAAAATTAAAACTTTACAATTGAAAATAATTATCATAATCAATTATAATAGAAGAATACTAGTATTCGTATAACAAAGAGGGAGTGGAATATATGTTTATCGAAACGAAAACATTTACAGTAAAAGAAGGTACATCAAATATAGTTGTAGAACGTTTCACTGGAGAAGGTATTATTGAAAAATTTGAAGGCTTCATCGATTTAAGTGTTCTCGTGAAAAAAGTAAGACGCGGCGACGAAGAAGTTGTCGTAATGATTCGCTGGGAATCGGAAGAAGCATGGAAAAACTGGGAAACAAGTGAAGAACACTTAGCTGGACATAGAGCGGGCCGTGGTAAACCAAAACCAGATCATATTATTAATGTGGATCATGCGGTTTATTATGTGAAATCATCGAAATCGGCTTATCAACAGTCGTAATATACAAGCAGAGGATACATGTTGTAGAAGCAAACATGTATCCTCTTTTTTATTACTGGGGGGATGGGAATGATAGGAAATCTTTCATTCATTTAAAAAACGTTCTAGGCTATAGAAAAAAATATTAGACTTATAAAGCATAGTCTTAGACGGAACGCTTGAATATTTTCCCTTACATATTTAAGTGTTATGAAAAAAATGAATCCATATACCCTCAGTTTAAAAGGAGATGAGTACATGAAGCTGAATCATTTAAATTTATGTGTTGATGATTTATCAGAAGCGAGACATTTCTTTGAAACATTTTTTGATTTTCAATTTTTGGAGCAAAAAGGGAAAGCACTTGTAGTCATGAGTGATGAGAGTGGTTTTATACTTGTACTAAGTGATCCAAAAGCATTTAAAGGGAATAAGGAAGTTACGTATCCGGAAGCTTTTCATATTGGTTTTTTAGTGGATACATCAAGTGAAGTGGATCAAGCGTATAATCGTTTAGTAGCCGGCGGCATTGAAATAGACAAGGAACCTTATTTGATGCGAGGTAGTAGTTATGGTTTTTATTTTACAGTATTTAATGGCTTATTAATTGAAGTGTCTTGTCTTGATTATAGAGAAGGTAAGAAAGTTTCAAAGCTTAATAGTAATCATCAAGAGTAATCATCAAGAGTAATCATTTGAAGGTGTATAGAATTTAAGTATGTATCATATTAGAAGACGGATTAAGAAAGTTTCACTGCAAAGTAAAAAAGACAGACTAATAAATAGTCTGTCTTTTCACATTAATTCTTCACATCATCATAAAGTTCAAGTGCCTCTTTCACATTCAATCCATTTTTTACAATGCCATGTATTGCTTGGATCATCGCAGCTGGGTGCTCGGATTGCCATATGTTTCGGCCCATGTCTACTCCAATTGCGCCTTCTTGCAACGCATTGTACGTAATGTTTAATGCGTCTTCAATTGAATCTAGTTTGGGGCCGCCCGCGATGACTACTGGGGCAGGGCATGTGCTCGTTATTTTTTCGAACCCTTCGCAGTAATACGTTTTAATAATATCAGCACCCATTTCAACACATACGCGGGAAGCAAGTGCTAGAAAGCGAGCTTCACGTTTTTGTAATTCTTTTGCGACTGCGGTAATGCCGAGTACAGGTAGGCCGTAATCGTGAGCTTCAGAGACTACATTTGCGAGATTTGTAACAGTTTGTGTTTCATAGTCTGATCCGACAAAAACAGAAACGCCAACGCCAATTGCGTTTTGCTTCACTGCTTCTTTTACAGGTGTAACAATTGTTTCAGTCGCTAAATCTTTACCGACGACAGTAGCGCCGCCAGATACACGCATAACCATCGGTGTGCTGCAGTTTTCAGGAATACAGGAGCTAAGTACACCACGCGTTAAAAAGAGGGAGTCTGTATAAGGAAGTAAGTTTTTTACTGTTTCAAGTGGTTGTTCTAGTCCGTGAATTGGTCCTAAGAAATAACCGTGATCTATTGCTAACATAACCGCTCTACCATCAGGTAAAATTGTATTTAATCGATTTTTAAATCCCCAAGTCATTCCAAATCACTCCTTCGTTAATGTTGGATTTTCCGTTTGTACCGTATCTTTATTTGGTAAATGTGGTGACTTAATAAAAACAGCTTTAAAAGGTTTGTCAGAATGGTTAATAAGATAGTGAGATTCATGAGGACGAACTTGCAGGACATCACCTTGTTTAATTGGAACTCTTTCATTATTCACATAGAAATCTATTTCACCTTCTAATGCATAAAAGACCTCTTCGCACGTCGTATGATAATGGTTTTGAAACTCCTGGCCCGGTTGAATGACAACAAGGCCAAGATCAATATTCGGACCTTGTATTAAATATTTCGGCCCATTATCACCGAAGCGATAGGAGAAGTCATTTTCATTCGCTTTTAACATACATTTTCACTCCTTTATGTAATGTGTTACAGAGCACCAGGCGCAATCCACATATGTGAAGTGAGCCCTTTATCAGCTAAAGCGAGTTGACTGTCATACACAGTTTTCCATGTTTCATAGAATTCTTTATATAGTTCATGATTTTCAGTAATTGGCTCGAATGTGTGCTCCCACTGTACAAACTGTTCAGCAGTTTCTTCCATAGATGAATAGATGCCTGCGCCAACTCCAGCAGTAATCGCAGTTCCTAAAGCAGCTGCTTCTTTCACGACAGGTACTTTTACAGGAATACCGAGTACGTCTGATAGAATTTGTGGCCATAGTTTCCCTTTAGCGGCACCGCCAGCAAAAATAACTTCAGAAGGGAATGTACCAGTAAGATTTTCAATTAGTTTTAAGTTTCCAAGTGTAACGAAGGCGGCATTTTCTTCAATAGCACGGAACATTTCCTTTTTTCCGCATTTGTCAGCATCTAAACTTAAATTTAAGAATGAAGGTGCGGCATGACGCCAAGAAATGTAGTTCATAACGTTTGAAAAAGTAGGGATAATACCATATGAACCGACAGGTACGTCTTTCGCTTGTTCTTCTAATAATTCATAAGCATCTACACCGAGTTTGTCAGCAAGTTTTTTTTCCTCTTGGCAAAAAGCGTCTCGAAACCAGCGCATAACGAGACCTGGGAAAAAGGCGATTGTTTCATATTGCCATAGGTTCGGAACGACGTGACAATTTACTCGAATCGTAGCATGTGGATCTGTTATTGGCTCAGTAACATTCACTTCTTGTTGCCAAAAGCTGCCGCCGCATATTAAAGTTTGATTTGGTTTTACGACTCCAGTCCCGAGTGCTGCCATTTGAGCATCACCGCCGCCAGCGACGACAGGAATCCCTTCAAGTAAACCAGTTAGTGCTGCACACTCTTTTGAAACATTACCAATCACAGTGCCAGCTTCATTTACTTTTGGTGAAAATGGCAAAGATATACCACACTCTTTAGCGACATCGTTATCCCAATTCCTATTTTGTAAATCAAAGATTCCGGACGTACAACCGTTGGAAGGGTCGATTTGCAGTACACCGCTTAATTTATACAAAATCCAATCATTTAACATCGTAAAGGAGTGAATATTGCTATAGACGTCTGGTTCATGTTTTTTAATCCAAAGTAGACGTGGTAAAGCACCCAATGAAAAAGTTTGCCCAGATTTTCTGTATAAATCTTTTTCAAGATGTGAGCGGATTTCTTTTAGCTCACTAACTTCAGCGGATGCACGGCCATCAACATTTGCACATGCCCATATTTCTTGCCCATGTTTATCATATAAAACAAAACCTTCTCGCATACTTGTAGCGCTAATAGCAAGAATAGAAGAGGCAGGGGTATTGCTTTTTTGAAGAACCTCTTTCGTACATTCTTGTACTAGCTTCCAATTTTCTATTACATCAAAGTTCATAGAGCCTGGATAACGAGGGTCAGATTTGTGAATCCATTCTTTTTGACTTACTGCAATTTGATTACCATGTAAATCAAAAAGAACTGCTCGAATGCTCCCTGTACCAGCATCAAAAGCTAATAAATGGGACATTAACAATCACCATCCTTTCGTAATAAGGAGAGGGCAGTTTCCTCATCGGTAATTAATGAATGAATAAACTTTCCTTTTAAGGCACCATAAATTGCATCTATCTTTTCAGTACCTCCAGCAACACCGACGACATGATTCATATTGCGCAAAATAGAGAGGGGCGTGCCAATTAGACGATTGTGATGCGAAAGCTCTAATAAATCGCCATTTGTATTATAAAACTGTCCTAAAATATCGCCAGCACCGTTTTGACTACGAATATATGTCATCTCACGTAGTGTTAATTTTTCTTCTTTTACAATCGTAGCGTCTTGAGATAATCCTCCAATACCGACAACAGCCGTATGAGCAAGTGAAGCGACTTGAAGCATATCTTTTACACTCGGTTCTGATAGAATACTTTGTGCCATTTCGGTTGTAGACGCTAGAAACGGCGTAGGGATAATGTGAAGTTCGCCTTGCATGTAGTGTAAATAGTTTTGTTTTCTCGGGAGATAGTGATTTACCCCGCCTGTTAGCGTTACGATTGAAAGGTTGATAGAACTTTCAAAATGAATGTTTTCTAGCATTTTACTTATCGTTTCACCCCAGCCGATGCCGAGTAAATCCCCTTGTTGGAGATGAGTCTCTAAATATTGTGCAGCGGCTTTTCCGAGAGAAGTAGCATAATTGTTTATTGGAGTAGGGATAATGAAAGCATCTTTTAAGTGGAACTTTTTCATTAAGTCACGTTCAATGCTCAAGCAATGCAAACCGGTTCCTTTTACGTGAAATGTAACGATACCTTCACTGCGTGCCTTATCTAATAACCGGACGACTTTATTTCTTGAAATATGAAGAAGTGACGCGATCTCCTGTTGTGTTAATTGGTCTTTATAATAGTACCAAGCTACTTTAGTTAATAAATTTTCTTCAAAGTTCAGCTGAGTCATACTCTTCATCCCTTTCAACAATTGACCACAGCTTAAACATATGTACCATATATTTTGTTTATTCCAGTTGAAACGATTAATAGTACGTAGAAAAAAGTGTTCTAGATATAAAAAAAGGAATATACAATGCTACAAAACAAGTAGAACAAATAATCATTTTCTCAAAAAATGTTCTGGGTAAAGGCAGGTGACATCATGTGGAGAATGTGCCCTTATTACAAGTGAAGAAAATGAGTAAGGCGTTTTCGAATCAACTTGTGCTAAAGGAAGTGAACTTACAAGTAGAGCATGGTGATATATACGCTTTAGTTGGTGGAAATGGCGCCGGGAAATCGACATTAATGAAAATATTAACGGGGTTATATTCGTATGATAGTGGAGAAATGTATGTGAAAGGAAAGAGACAGCAGTTTGCAAATCCAAAAGAAGCACACCAAGAAGGGATTTATTTAATACCACAAGAACCGCTCATTTTTCCGCATATGACCATTGAAGAAAATATATGTATTGGATTAAAGGGGAATAGAAAGAAGCTTAAAGTAAAAGTTCAGCAATTAATTGACAGTTTAAGTTGGGATATTGATCTTAATGAACAGGGAGAATCGTTATCTATTGCGCAACAACAGTTAGTAGAAATCGTTAGAGGATTAATAAGAGAAGCTGAGATTCTTATTCTAGATGAGCCAACATCGACATTAACAACACACGAAATTAAGAGTCTTTTTGTGTTGATGAAAAGTTTACAAGAAAAAGGAATTGGGATGATTTATATTACGCATCGTTTTCCAGAAATCTTTGAAATTGCCAACAAAGTAGCAATACTACGTGATGGAATGGTTGTAAGCCAAGGTGATGTATGTGACTATACATATGACATGCTGATGGAGGGACTATTGCCAAAAGGATATAAACAGAAAGAGAAAATAGAAGTAGTTCAAGAGACAGCAAAGACGAAAAAAATATTAGAAGTGGTTGATATAAATGGTCACGCATTCGAAAATATATCATTCACTGTACATGCGGGTGAGGTTGTAGGTGTTGCTGGCATTATAGGATCTGGCAGAACGGAATTAGCAGAAGCGATATTTGGATTGAAAACTATAAAATCAGGGTCTATCTTATTGGGGGGAAAATCAATTGATACGTGTTCTTTGCATAAAAGGCTAGACGAAGGACTAGTTTATGTGCCAGAGGATAGGGCGAGGAATGGAATTTTCTCAATTGCTTCTGTTAAAGAAAATATTGCAGCAGCAAGTTTATATCAAAATAATCGCTTTTTTATAAATCAAGAAAAAGAAAGCGCTTTAGTTAATTCGTTTATAGAACAGTTCCGAATTGTTGTACAGAATATGAATAAAGAATTGGCATCTTTATCAGGAGGTAATCAGCAGAAGGTCGTGCTTGCGAAGTATCTTGCATGTAATCCTAAAATTATTATTCTTGATGAGCCGACTCGCGGAATTGATGCGAAAGCAAGGCTTGAAGTGTATGAGACGATAAAAAAAATGAAAAGGGAAGGACTCGCAATTTTATTAATCTCTTCAGATGTTGAAGAAATTATCCAATTAGTAAACCGTGTATATGTAATGAGAAATGGGCGATTTGTTTCTCATATGGAAAAAGAACAACTGAGTGTGAATGAAGTTACACGCCTTGCATACGGAGGTGTAACGGAATGAAACGTATGTATAAAATGCACGAAACGTCTATCATAATGTTACTACTAATTTATATAGCTATTGTAGGGATGATAAACCCTAGTTTTATTCAATTTACCTCGTTATCTTTACTGATGAAATCAAGCGTTATTTTAGTCGTGCTAGCAATCGGTCAATCGTTCGTCTTATTTACGAAAAATATAGATGTATCAGTTGGTTCAAGCATGGGATTAAGTGCAGCAGTTTGCGGAATGATGTTAACGAATGGGTATAGTGCATTCTTGTCGATATTTGTAGCTATTATACTTGGGGCCATTATCGGTTTCGTAAATGGTATTGGAGTTGCGAAGTTTCGGGTACCAGCCATTATTATGACATTAGGCATGTTAGGAATTGTTAGAGGTGCAATGTTAATTTTCACAGGCGGGAAGTGGATTGAAGATATTCCAAACGATTTTAAGCAGCTGTCATCTATCATCATTCTTGGTTTACCTATAACTGTATGGTTCGTTCTTATTATTTTACTACTACTATACTTTTTTTTAAGAGAAGTGCCATTGGGAAGATACTTTTATGCGGTAGGTGATAATGAAGATGGCGCGAGGCTTATTGGTATACCTGTTAATAAAGTGAAGATATATGCGTTTATGATTTCAGGCATAAGCGCTGCGCTCGCTGGTTGCATATTTGTTATGAATATCGGGTTCGTTCCAAATCAAACTGGTACAGGAATGGAACTACAGGTGATTGCAGCTGCTGTGCTAGGAGGAATTCATCTAAAAGGAGGAACAGGTTCTATATTTGGAGCTGCACTAGGAGCATTGTTTTTAGAAGTGATAAGCAGTTCACTTATCTTTTTAAAAATACCAGCATTTTGGAATAATGCTATTTCAGGTTTTTTACTATTACTTATTATCATATTAGATAGCGTCATGAAGAAGTGGAAAGCAGAAAGGAGAATGAATCTATGAAGTATTTTTACAGATGGGAAGGTGTGTTAATCATATTACTTCTTATAGAATTCATTCTCTTTAGTTTTATAAACAGCAATTTCTTAAATATTAGTAATCTCCTTTTTAGTACAAATGATTTTCTATTCATAGCAATCGCGGCAATTCCAATGACTTTCGTTATTGTAACAGGAGGAATTGACGTATCTGTAGGATCAATTATGGGGCTAACCTCGATTTTAATTGGTGTGTTTTGGATGAATGGAATTCATATTTTACTAGCAGTAATAATGGCACTTATAGTCAGTTGCTTAGCAGGAGCTTTAAATGGGCTTATTATAAAATTGACAGATGTAGAACCACTAGTCGTTACACTCGGAACGATGTTTTTATACGGAGGAATTGCACTCGTCATTTCAGGAGGGGCAGGTGCTTCTGGATATGAAGGGATAAGCGGCTTACCTGATACTTATGTACAACTAGCAAATGGTAGTTTTATAGGAATACCCAATTTATTATGGCTACTTATTTTATTAACAATTGTATGCACGATTTTGTTTCACCGAACGATATATGGGCGCCACGTAAAATTAACAGGCGCGAATGAAAATGCAGCAAAATACACCGGGATTAAGACGAAGAAAGTAGTAATCATTGCTTACATACTTTCTGGGTTAGGAGGTGGATTAGGAGGAGCTTTCTTAACTGCATATTTCGGTTCTGCACGTGCTGATATAGGAAGCGAAACAATATTACCAATTATTACAGCAGTTGTATTAGGCGGGACACTTATTACAGGTGGAAAAGGAAGTATTTTCGGTACTGTACTGGCGAGTATTTTCATTGGGCTCATGCAGTATGGCTTGCAAATGACGGGTTTAACAAATGAACAATCCAATGTAGTAATAGGTATTATCCTTATTCTTTCAGTTATTATGAGACATTTCAAATTACATCAATTTTTAGCGGGGAAAAGACAGAGTTTGCATAAGGGGGAAATGTCATGAAGAGAAAACTAGGGATTGTATTGATTGTATGTATTTGTTTAATCGGTTTAATTGCGTGTTCTAGCCAAACGGCAGATAAGAAAAAGGCTGATGATGTGAAATTTGCATTTATTCCGAAATTAACAGGAGTTGGTTTCTTCACATCGGGAGGTGAAGGAGCAAAGGAGATGGGAGAGAAGCTAGGCGTACAAGTGAAATATGATGGGCCGTCTGAAGCGAGTGTATCAGGGCAAGTAAAGTATATAAATAATTTTATTAACCAAAACTATGATGCACTTATGGTTTCCTCTACATCAGTTGATGGTTTATCGCAATCACTACAACGTGCTAAGAAAAAAGGAATGACCGTCTTAACATGGGATTCTGATGTGAATCCGAAAGATCGTTCTTTTTATATAAGCCAAGGAACACCAGACCAACTTGCTAACTTATTAATAGAAATGACTTCTAAGCAAATTGGAGATAAAGGAAAAGTAGCATTCTTTTATTCTAGCCCGACAGTAACGGATCAAAACCAATGGGTAACGAAAGCGAAAGAAATTATTAAAAAGAAATATCCGAACTGGGAAATTGTAACGACGCAGTACGGTGAAAATAATGCACAAAAATCTTTATCCGTAGGGGAGAACATATTAAAAACGTATCCAGATATTAACGCAGTTATTTGTCCAGATGCAACAGCACTCCCAGCAATGGCGCAGGCAGCTGAAAACTTAAAAATGGATAAAAAAGTAGTGGTAACTGGATTTTCTACACCGAACGTTATGCGTGATTATGTAAAACGAGGAACAGTACAACAATTTGGTTTATGGGATGTAAAACAACAAGGTGCTCTCGCAACGTATGTAGCAAATGAAATTGTTGTAAAAGGGAAGAAGTTAAAAGTAGGGGATAGCTTCGAAGTAAAAGGAATTGGAAAAGTGAAAGTAGAGCCAAACTCCATTCAAGGATATGATTATGAGGCAGAAGGGAACGGAATTATCGTATTACCAGAACGAGTTGTATTTACGAAAGATAATATTGATAAGTATAATTTTTAGTAGACAAAAAAACGTCCGAATATATCGGACGTTTTTTTATTTCTGCATTAATTATGAACAGTTTCTTTTTCGTTTAATCCAAGTGTACGACCAGTAGAAGTGTGAAGATCTTGGAACAATCTTGGATTTTCAGTTAGTGAAATGCCATATGAAGGAATCATTTCTTTTATTTTTTCTTCCCATTCTACCATGCGGCTTGGGAAACATTTTTCTAATACTTCAAGCATGACGTGAACAGCAGTAGAAGCACCTGGTGATGCGCCTAGTAATGCGGCGATTGAGCCGTCAGCTGCACTTACTACTTCTGTACCAAATTGAAGTGTTCCTTTACCGCCAGCATCAGTATCTTTAATTACTTGTACACGTTGTCCAGCAACTACAATATCCCAATCTTCACTTTTCGCGTTCGGAATGAATTCGCGTAATTCTTCCATACGTTTTTCATGTGATAACATAACTTGCTGAATTAAGTATTTTGTAAGTCCCATTTCTTTTACACCAGCGGCTAACATCGTTAAGACGTTATTCGGTTTTACAGAACCGATTAAGTCAAGATTTGAGCCAGTTTTTAAGAATTTAGGTGAGAAGCCTGCGAATGGTCCAAACAGTAAAGCTTTTTTATTGTCTATATATCTCGTATCTAGATGAGGTACAGACATTGGCGGAGCGCCAACTTTAGCTTTACCGTACACTTTCGCATGATGCTGCTCTACAACTTTTTGGTTTTTACATACCATAAATAGTCCACTTACTGGGAAGCCACCGATATGCTTTGATTCAGGGATACCAGTCTTTTGAAGTAGAGGTAGGCTACCGCCACCGCCGCCAATAAAGACGAATTTAGCAGTATGATGCTCAATTTTACCACTATTCATATCGTGTACTTTTACTTCCCACAAACCATTTTTCGTGCGCTTAATATTTTCGACACTATGCTTGTAGTTTAGCTCGACATTTTTTGTTTTTAAGTAATCAAACAACATACGTGTTAATGCACCGAAGTTAACATCTGTTCCAGAGTCAATCTTCGTTGCCGCCATCGGTTCATTAGATGTGCGACCTTCCATAATGAGTGGAAGCCATTTTTTTAATGTTTCAGGAGCATCAGAAAATTCCATTCCTTGAAACAGTGGATTTTTTGAAAGCGCTTCAAAACGGTTTTTTAGAAACTCAACATTTTTTTCCCCTTGTACTAAACTCATATGAGGTAGTGGCATAATAAAATCTTGTGGATTACGAATTAATTTGCTCTTTACAAGATATGCCCAAAATTGTCTTGAAAGCTGGAATTGCTCATTCACTTTTACAGCCTTACTAATATCTATAGATCCGTCAGCTTTTTCGGAAGTATAGTTCAGTTCGCATAGCGCAGAATGCCCTGTACCTGCATTATTCCATTCGTTAGAGCTTTCTTCCCCGGCACTTGCGAGTTTTTCAAAAACTTTAATTTCCCATTCTGGTGCTAATTCTTTTAGTAATGAGCCTAACGTTGCACTCATAATTCCTGCACCAATTAAGATAACGTCTGTTTTTTGCTGCATGTTGCTCATGATAATCTCTCCATCCCCTATATTGGCAAAAAAGTGTAGGTGTTTTCTATGTCTAAGCCGTAAAAGAGAAACACCGCCTAGGCCCCACCTAGGTGTATACCTTTTTTGTCTCAATTATATAACCATCTCATACTCTATTATAATAATTAATAGACTAAAATATCTAGTGTTATCTGATAATTTTAAACTATTTAACGTTTTATTCGCTAAAAATCTTATTTAACAAGCTCTTTTAAGGTGGTAAATAGAAAAAAATTACAGTTTGAAATTATCTCGAAAAAGCTTACGTATCCTTAAGTGACTAAATCGAGTACCTTTTTATGGGATTATTCTTTCTGTAATGGTAAGATTATTCTGAAAAATAAAAAGGAGGGACTCTAATGTGTACAAAAGAACAAATTTCAAACTCATTTCGAAACTTTTCAATAAAGGAATGTAAAGGGTCAAGTGATTTATATGAATATTTATCAATGAAAATTGCTGAAGATGAGGAAGTACTTACACTATCGTCCTATGCTCAGGTAGGTCAACCAGTCCCAAACTTACTATTAGGTGCAGTACATTATTTATTGCTAGCAGGGAAAGAACATCATTTAAAAACGTATTATAGTAGTTTAGTTGAAAATGCTGATACAAATTTAGATAAAGCTTTTAATCATTTTAAAGATTTCTGTAAAGAGTATCGAGAAGAAATCATTACTTTGTTACAAACGAAACTCATTCAAACAAATGAAGTAAGACGGTGCGCATACTTATACCCAAGTTTCTGCTACATATTTAACAAAGTGAAGAAGCCGTTAGCGTTAATTGAAATTGGGACAAGTTCTGGGTTGCAACTGTTCTGGGACCAATATTGTTATTCGTACGGGACGGATGAAATGTACGGAAATATAAATTCAAATGTGCATGTAACTTCTGAAATAAGAGGGGAGAATGTACCGCATTTTCTAAAAGAAAGCCCATCTGTCGTAGAAAGAATCGGACTGGACTTACATGTGAATGATTTACATGATGAGGAAGATTATTTATGGTTACGTGCTTTAATTTGGCCAGAGCATAAAGAAAGGCTTGAGATGTTTGATCAAGCTGCATCTTTAGTGAAAAATGAATCTGTCCAATTAATAGAAGGAGACGGTGTAGAGCTATTATCATCTATTATTGAACAAATAAGTGAAGAAGCTGTTATTTGTATTTTCCATACACACGTCGCAAATCAAATACCAGAACAAGTAAAACATAAGTTAGAAAAACAAATACAAGAAATTGGCGCAAAACGTGATGTATTCCACCTGTATAACAACATGTGGGATCGTGACCTTCATATTGATTATTATATTAACGGAAACGAATATCGTGAAACGGTTGGAGAAACAGAAGGGCATGGGAGATGGTTTAGCTGGAAGATTGGAAATGAGACGCTTATTTAGATTAATAGGGGCGCCCTCACTTGTAAAAGAAGGGACCATAGGCTCAAGCATTGACTAAATGGTTAAGGAATAAATGTATTAGTAACATACAAAAAATGCTTCGGAGAAATCCTAAGCATTTTTTGAATTACATTTAAACCCCATAATGGATCATGTACTTCTGTTCTGCTGCAGCTTGTACAATTTTTGAAGCTAACTCATTCAGCTCATCAGATTTTCTGAAGAACTTTGAAGATGTAACTGTTTCATAGAGAATTGCTAAAGATTCAGGAGGGATAATTGTAATACCACAATAAGCTAAACCGTATTCCTGATTTTTGACTGTATGAAAGTAAGTTTTCATAATTGATAAATTTTGATTTAAACTACTGATAATATCATCATTAACAGAAATACAATGATATTTCTCTGGTGTATAATCATTGTAACTTTTTTGAGAATTAAATTCGTCAATTATTCCAAAATCATGGACACATGCCATCATTATCATCCTTTCAACTTTAATAAAGTGAGTTCTATTAAAGCAAAATGGTCATTTTGTTTACGTGTAATAGAAATGATTATGTAGTTCATTAGTATAGTACTTCATAAAATATCTTCGTTTCTTCTTCGTGAAGACAGTTTACTTATCGATAAACGCATCAGGAGCCCAAGTGGCGATTTCATTCCCAGGTGCAGCGACTACAAGCCATTGCTCACATAGGACACCAGCTTGCCAACATTCATAATAATCATGAAAACCATTTAAAAAAATAATTTGTCCACTATCTAATGTAATAATTAAATGAGGGCTTTCTAAGTCAAGTTGTATATCGGTAACTTTTTGTCTTCTTATCTTAAATATTCTTTCATATTCTTCTTCCTCAGAATAAACTTCAAATTCATCTTCATTTAATGGGTATCTTTTTTGAGGTTTATTAAATAAACACCATTTTGATTCGATATTGATATATAATTGCTCGTCATAATCAACGGAGTCGTGAAAGTTTGTAAATTGAATCTTTATAGCGCCTGAAGAAATACCAAATTGTAATCCATCAACTTGTGATCCGATAAAGAGATTTTTTAACACTTTTTCAGCGTAAATTTTATCCTCTGTATTCATTCTTGAATTCCTCCTTTTCATAAAAATATACCTTATATTTTTATTGTAATAAATAAATTTTCATGTAAAATGAACCTTTTGTGAAAAACGAGCGAATATAGTGTGAAGGATCATGAGAGGGGAACGGAGCTTTGGATGAAGTACAATTAAAAGAATGGCTATATAAACGAAAGTATGTTGTCCAAAAAAGAGTTTGAGAAAGTGTTACTTTGGATTGTTGAATAGATATTTAGTAAAAGAATTAACCAATAATTATATTATGTAAACTTTATTTATAAAACACCCATTTAAAAAATGGATGTTTTATATTTTAATATATTAGGTGTAATATATAGTTTGAAAAAGCGGAATACTTTGCGGAAAGTTAAAAATATTTTTCGGATCATATTTCGCTTTTACTTCCATTAATCGGTCAAAGTTGCAACTGAAGTATGCATCTGGCCAATTTTTAATGGATAGGTCAGGCGTATTAACGTAGACACCTTTTGTAAATGGAAGCATCGCTAAGCGGAAGTCTTCAACCCATCGAATACTTCCAGCGGCACCTTCTGGTTGCTCCCAAGTAGCGAATATTGACATGTTTGATAGTGCTTTTCGGTAAAAGTAAGCAGTTGCCTCATTTGGCACCTCAGCAACAGCACCGCCTAATCCGTGGGAAAATATGGAGGTGGTAAAAAAGGGTAAGTTAAATCGTAATTTCTATTTGATTGCCTTCTGGATCACCTATTACACTTTCATAATAGCCATCTCCAGTAAAACGTGGTCCATTTAATAAAGGATAACCAGCATCTTTTATCACCTTTGTCAGTTCATTCACTCGTTCTTCACTACCGACAGAAAAAGCCATATGAGCATAGCCAGTTATGTTTAAATTAGGCTTATTTTCAACCCCTTTTTTACGCATAAGTTCAAGCCTTGCTCCAGATTCGAACGTAATAAAATAAGATTCAAATTGTTTCATTTCATTATGGTATAACGAGTTTGCTTTACCATTAAAGTATTTTATATAAAAATCACGCATACATTCTAAGTCATTTACCCAAATTGCGATATGTTCAATTTTCATAGGTTTCACCAATCCTATCTGTATCAATTAGGCTTCCACTGTATTAAATTTGCATTTGCATTGCAACAATTTTGCTTTGCTATTAAAGCTAGTTGTTAATTTTTGATTATGTACGTACATACAATATGTAATTAAGTGAATGACCATCATAGTAATTACAGAAAAGGGTGAATACAGTATATGAATCAATTTGAGCAAATGATGTACGTTGGTGTCATCATGTCTATTGTACTATCTGTAATGATTTTAGGGTCCTTATATTATAATCCTCGACTTTCATTAACTGATTATCCGAAAGATATTCAAAAAGTAGTTTTTCCAAAATCGATTCATGAAAAAAAGCAAACCATTTATTTTAATATTTTATATAATACTATTCTTTTCGGTACTCCTTTCATTTCTACATATATACTACATAAGCATGAAAAATTAATGTATATGGATGCCTATTTACACACTTTTGGTATTTTAATGATTTTCAATTTAGTAGATTTACTTATAATTGATTGGCTAATTTTTTGCTGGATTACTCCAAGGTTTGTTGTGATTCCTAGTACGGAAGGTATGAAAGGATATAAAGATTATAAGTTTCATTTAAGAGGGGCTATAGTCGCTACTCAAATTTTAGCAATCGTAAGTTTATTTTTGGCGGGAATTGCTACAACTATTTAGTGTGAAGAAGGGCATGGAGCTTTTATAAAAGATAAGGAGATTTATAATATATAGAATTAGAAATGAGAATTTGATAGTATTGGAGTAAGGAGTTTTAATAACAGTATATTAAACAATATTAATATACTGTTGCAAATGTTTTGATATTATGTAAGATTATACAATTTTACGAAGGCATTTGGTAAAATTCAAAAAAATTTAATGGAGGCTAATATGAAAAAAGTAATTGGCGCAGCAACAGCAACTGTTTTTGGATTGGGGGCGTTTACCACAACTGCTACCGCAGAAACAATTGTAACAGCAGATGTACTTAACGTACGTGAAAAACCGACTACAGAATCAAAAGTGGTCGAAAAAGTAAAGAATGGGCAAGAGTTAAAAGTCATAAATACCGAAGATGGCTGGTCAAAAATTGAGTTGAATGGTAAAGAAGTGTTTGTAAGTTCGGAGTTTACAAAAGATGTATATCATGTAACGGCGAATTTGTTAAATGTACGCACTGAAGCAAACACGGATTCAGAAATTCTTGGCAGACTAAAAAAAGATGATGTAATTGAATCAACGCATCAAGTAAAAGACGGATGGCTGCAATTTGAGTATAAAGGAAAAACTGCTTATGCAAACGTTTCTTTCCTATCAAGTACAGCACCAACTGAAAAGAAAACTGAAGAGAAAACGAAGCAAGTAGCGAAAGTACAAAAATCAGTTAAAGAAAAGAAAGAAGTAAAGACGCAGAAAGTAGCAAAAGCGAAAGAAACAACGAAAGCACAAGAAATAGTAAAGCCTAAAGAAGAGGTAAAAGTCAAAGAAGAAGTAAAAGTTAAAAAAGAAGAGAAAGCGCAAGAAATAGTAAAGCCTAAAGAAGAGGTAAAAGTCAAAGAAGAAGTAAAAGTTAAAGAAGAACCGAAAGTGCAAGAAATAGTAAAGCCTAAAGAAGAAGCAAAAGTCAAAGAAGAAGTAAAAGCGCAAGAAATAGTAAAGCCTAAAGAAGAGGCAAAAGTCAAAGAAGAACCGAAAGCGCAAGAAATAGTAAAGCCTAAAGAAGAGGCAAAAGTCAAAGAAGAACCGAAAGCGCAAGAAATAGTAAAAGCTAAAGAAGAAGAAAAAGCAAGAGAAATAGCAAAAGCTAAAGAAGAAGAAAAAGCAAGAGAAATAGCAAAAGCTAAAGAAGAAGAGAAGGCAAGAGAAATAGCAAAAGCTAAAGAAGAAGAAAAAGCAAGAGAAATAGCAAAAGCTAAAGAAGAAGAGAAAGCAAGAGAAATAGCAAAAGCTAAAGAAGAAGAGAAGGCAAGAGAAATAGCAAAAGCTAAAGAAGAAGAGAAGGCAAGAGAAATAGCAAAAGCTAAAGAAGAAGAAAAAGCAAGAGAAATAGCAAAAGCTAAAGAAGAAGAGAGAGCGAAAGAAGCATCTAAAAACAACATACAGTCTGCTAAACGTGAATTAACGGTAGTAGCGACAGCGTATACTGCTGATCCAAGTGAAAATGGTACATATGGTGGACGCGTTTTAACTGCGATGGGGCATGATTTAACGGCAAATCCGAATATGAGAATTATCGCAGTTGACCCGAAAGTAATCCCATTAGGATCTAAAGTATGGGTAGAAGGTTATGGAGAAGCTATCGCTGGTGATACTGGAAGTGCAATTAAAGGTAATCGTATTGATGTTTTAATGGGTTCAAAAAGTAAAGCTATGAATTGGGGAAGACAAACTGTTAAAGTGAAAATTTTATAGTAACAATAATTATCCAAATAGAAGTCAGTTCTCTTTATTGAGGCTGGCTTTTATTTTTTTAGTAGAAGGATAATAGGATTTTTAAATGGCTTATTACTAAATCTGTAATAAAACATAAAAATTAATTCTCTGTTTTGATTTAAAAGATGGGAGACTTGCTGAACTTAAAAGTAATGAACTAAATATTTTACCATTCGTTTCATGCTTGAACTGCGCGATGGTGTGGGAACCGCAATATTTTCAGTTAAGTGATGGAGGTAAAACAGTTCAAATCATACAGCAGCAAAATACAGAAGAATGGATAATGGAAGAGGAAGATAAGTTACCAGTTTCATTACCAAAAACAACGGTAAAGCTTATAAATATGAAAAATGAAGATATACCTACAGATGAAGATAGGTACTGGGAAGCTTTCGACTTGTTCGGTTCGGAATATGTATGTAGATTGTTAGGGGCACCATTATATGATGATCTTCCAGAGGATTTGGCGTGTCCAACTTGTTCTAAAGAGATGAAGTATGCTGCTACAATTACTCAAGATATTGAGGAACGTGGACTTATTTCAGTAGTTAATTTCCAGTTTGGGGAAATGAATATCTATTTTTATTTATGTAAAGATTGTTCAATTATAAAAACGGAAACACAAAGTACATAACAAGCCTAGCATAATATGTTAGGCTTGCTTTTTGATCGCAACATCATTAAGAATTGCATCAAATATATCTTTTTGCGTAAAGTTATCTGTAAAAATAGTTTCTCTGGCAACCTTAATAGTATCGTGCGGATTATACCATTTTTGTAGGGAATCTTCACCAATTTCGTGTCGTTTGTCCCTTGTGTTATGTCGTCTAATAGTTTCCTCTAATGATAAATCAAAGTAATATGCAAATGCATTTTCATCAAAATAACGAATTAATTCTTTTAACATCTCACCATACCTATGACTGTTCAATATACCTTCTAAAATAACAAATTCACATTTTCCTTTTCCGTACTTCGTAATTTCAAATAGTAAATCATGTGATAAATTACCCATTGTGTCGTGTACTCTAAGCATATCTCTACGTACAACATCCTGTGATACTAAAAGTGTCCCTTGTCCGAAATGTTCTTGTAGTTGTTTTGCAATCGTTGTTTTACCACTTGCGGAGTTTCCTCTAAGAATGATTAAAGTGGATGTAAATATAGGATTAGACATAATGTATTCCCCCCAAACAGTATTAATTATATAGGAAATTTTAACAAATGAAGTGAGGAAAGTGTATAATCAATATGATGGATATTTAAGGAGGGGGTAAGATGGGGGATATATTAAAAAATGCACAACCTATATGGAAACGGACTTGGTTTCGTTATCTAGGGGCATTTTTTATTGTTCAGTTACTGTTTATTTTGTGTGAAATAACTGGGTGGGTACCAAACTTTAGGCCAGGCGGAGAGTTTTTTAATAGAATATTAAATTCTCAATTTTTCACTGAATGGTTCACACTCTATACAATCCCGCAATTTAACGTATTTACAGCATTTTTTGCGATTACATTACTACCATATGCATTAGTAGGTGCAATGAAAGATGTAACAGCAAGAAAAAATATAAAGGAATAATAGAGGTAGAATATGCTTTTTCAAAAAGAAGGTTTATTGATTAGATACGTAATGGAAGATGATGCATCTATCATTTCTAAATGGTTAATGGACCCAGCAGTCCTGCGGTATTACGAAGGACGAGATAATCCGCAATCTGTAGAAAAGGTGCTTGATCATTTTATACATAGTCCAAACAGTAATGAAAAAAGATGTTTAATAGAATTTGATACCATTCCGATTGGTTACATACAAATGTACCCAGTGGATTCAGAGTGGAAAGCGTTATATGGCTATAAAGAATCACAAAATGTATGGGGTATGGACCAATTTATCGGTGAACCAGCCTATTGGGGAAAGGGAATTGGAACAAAACTCGTTCAGGCAGCAATTACATATATTATGGGTGAAATGGGAGCAGAAGCAATTGCAATGGATCCGAAAGTAAATAATGAACGGGCAATAAAGTGTTATGAAAAAAGTGGATTTAAAAAAGTAAAGATTTTAAAGGAACATGAGTTGCATGAGGGGAAGTTAGAAGATTGTTGGATGATGGAATATAAACAATAATAATGGCTTATACAAACAAAGGGGGATGTGTGAAATGAAAAAAGCATTAATCGTAATTGATGTGCAAGCGGGTATGTATACAGCTGGAATGCCAGTACATAATGGGAGAAAGTTTTTACAAACACTGCAAGAGCTTATTAGGGAATGTCGTTCAAATGATATTCCAGTTATTTATATCCAACATAACGGTCCTAAAGATCATCCGTTAGAAAAAGGTACGGATGGATGGCGAATCCATGCGGCCATCGCTCCGCAAGAAGGAGATAATATAGTTGAAAAGACGACTCCAGATTCATTCCATAATACAAACTTAAGCGAAGTGTTACAAGAGAAAGGAATTGAACACGTTATTCTTTCGGGAATGCAAACAGAGTATTGTGTAGATACGACAACGCGCAGAGCATGTAGTGAAGGATATAAAGTAACGTTAGTGAGTGATGCACATAGTACATTTAATACAGAAGTGTTACGTGCTGAAGATATTGTGAAACATCATAACGCAGTATTGGGAGCGTTTGCGGATGTTGTTGCAGTAAAAGACTTAAAAGTGGCTGCCTCTAAATAAGAGGCAGTTTTTTATTAGAAAAAATAGCGTCAAATATTGTTAGTAGGTCGGTATTTTGAAATAATCACTTATATAATTTCACGTACCATAATGAAAAAATACAAAAAAGGAGCACCACATAATTAAAAAGGGCGCTCCTGCATTAAAACGTTACTTTTTTTTATCTTTATCCAATATATTTTGTTCTTCAGCAAACTCTGTACCATATGCAAAGCGGCGATTAATACGAATGTTATCATTGTTGTGCCTTGTATGAGAGTTAGAGAAGCGATGAACGATTACTTCAGATAAAGTGAAGACGATGGCAGAAAGGATACTGCCCCATGCAATTTGCATATAGTTGTCTAATAAAATATTACCGAAAATCCATACGCTTAAATATGTTAATAAGAAATCCGACATAATGGCACCAGTATTGCCAATTCGATTTAAAATGATTTTATCAACGAACATGTAGGATACGATTGTAACAAAGAGACTGAATGAAATAATTTGAACAAACGTTGCAGGGAAAAATAAAGCAAGCCCAATGCTAAATGCGATAATGCACGATATAAACTTGATAAGCACTACTGTGAAATCATTCAAAATTTACACCTCCGATTTATACATAGTTTTTCAATAAATTCTGGAGTTCATACATTGTAACGGATTTATTTACATAAAACTTTTTCATGTTCGGAATTTAGTCTAAATATTATAAAAACAATGAAAAAATGTTATAGTAAAATGAGAGTGTATGACATTTTTAGGTAAGGGGGAATCCAGGATGTGGATTACTTCAGAAGTAGAAATTCCAGATGAGTTAATTGATCACCTTGAGCAAGGAAAGTTAGTATTATTTGTTGGAGCGGGAGTTTCTATGAAAGGGAAATCAAACTTACCGAATTTTGATGATTTAGTTGATGAAATTGCAAAAACGTTATATGTCGAAAAACGTGAAATAACAGAACCACATGATTATTATCTTGGTAAAATTGCGAAAACAAAAGATGTACATCAAGTCGCAAGAGATCTTGTTCATATAGAGAAATCAAAACCGAATCCATTGCATTATGCAATTCCAAGGCTATTTCCTTTAGATACAGATATCCGCATTGTAACAACAAATTTTGATCAACATTTTACAACAGCAATTAAAGAAATAAATAGAGATATCAATGTTTATTACGCTCCAGCTTTACCGACTGGGAGAGCTTTTAAAGGTCTTGCTTATATACATGGTAATGTAGAACAGGAGAAAGAGGCTTTAATTTTAACAGATGGTGATTTTGGAAGGGCTTACTTAACGGAAGGGTGGGCGAGAAGATTTTTAGTTGATCTATTCTCAAATTACACCGTTTTATTCATTGGATATAGTCATAATGACCCAGTAATGAAATATTTAGCAACTGGTTTACCACCAAGTACAAGACGATTTGCTTTTGTCGCACAAGGAGAAAATACGTACCATTGGGAACATTTAGGGATAAGACCAATTGTGTATCCGAATAAGGTGAATAATCATCAATCCCTCGTAAAAGCAGTAAAACGCTGGGCTGAATTAATGGGTGATAATTATATTACGAAAAGAATGCGTATTCGGGATATTGTAACGGTTCCCCCGTCAGTAGAACAGGAACAATTATCATACATAAAGCAATCGATTAAAAAAATTGAAACAGTACGTTACTTTGTGGAATTTGCTCATGATTATGAATGGGTCGAATGGTTAGAAGCAGAAGGTAAATTACAAAATTTGTTTATGCTTACGCCAAACTATAATGAAGTAGATGAATTACTTGCAGAATGGTTAGTGGAACAATTTCTTTTTAGTCATCAGAAAGAATTATTTCAATTAATTTATAAAAACTATTCTAAAATATCACCGTTATTATGGAGAACAATTTGTAACTACTTAAACGAAACGAAGAGTAAGATGGACCCGCTGTTGTTTGCAAGGTGGACACTCCTTTTATTAGAAACAGCTGAAAAAGATAGTAGCTCTATAGAAAAGATTTCTAAGTTACTGCAAAAATGTTCTTTTCCTGAGCATAAAGAAATTGCCTTATTGTTACTAACTTTTATTTTAGACGGAAAACTGAAGTTGAAACGTGTAAGAAAATGGGGGAATGATACGCAAGAATCAATAGAACTCGAGGAATCGAGTCGCTTACCAGTATCTACATTTTCTCATGTGGAGCAAATTTGGAACGAAAAGATGAGGCCATATATCGCTTATTATGCTGTTCCAATTATGATGATTGGATTAGAAAAATTGAGAATGTTGTCGTTAAGACAAACGGCACTGAAAAAAAGAAATAAGGAAAATGTAGAGAAAGAGTTTCATCAAAATGATCTTGCATTTTTAATACGAATTGTAAAAGAGTGTCTAACTTATTTATGCGAAAACAATGAGAAAAAAGCGGATTATTATATTACAGAAATGATAGAAGCAAATAGTGTACTTCAAAAGCGAATTGCAATTGATGCGATGAATAAAAATATTTTTGTTCGTGTAGATGACAAAATGAAATGGTTGTTACATGAAGGACTTCTTTTAGATTTCACTTATAAACACGAAGTTTTTCAACTTTTAAAAAGGCATTATGCACATTGTTTAGAAAAAACAAAAGAAGAAGTCACTCGAACTGTAATAAAGCATCTTACAGAAGAGAGGGTATTTAATGCATGTCTCGTATTAGACTTATTATTCAAGTGTGATTCGAATAGCCCATCTACGGCAAATGGGTATGAGTTAATGAAGCAAAAGCATCCTCATTTTCATTCTGAACGATACAGTGTACAAAAGAAAGAAGATACAGCAGAAAGCATTACTTGTAATGTAACTGCTGACGGATTATTGCAGCTGAAAGATGTTGAAATTATGAAGCAAGTTCAGCAATTTTCGCAAGATGGTGTTTTTGAACAACGCCATTTTTTAGAGATGTTATCAAAAGCATGTAAATTAAACACAGAGTGGAGTATTTCATTTGCATACCAATTAGTAGGAGTGCAAGAAATAAGTAATGAAGTATGGTTTGTTTGTATTAGAGAATGGCGAAATAATCGAGGATTGACGAATGAGCAAATCCAAAAAATTATTCCGCTATTGCAGAAATTTGTTAGAAATACTGCTTTTCATTGGTTAATTAGTAGTTTTCTATATGAAATTAGTAATCGACTAGAAGAGTTAGAAGAGAACAGTATACGTGTTGTAAAACGATTTGCTTTTTCAGTGTTCCCTCAAGTTATGAAGAGTGATACAGACTTTAAGCTTGGGAAACAAGATTTTTATAATGAATCAATTCAGCATCCAGTTGGAAAAATGACGGCTGTATTATTAAAGTTGTTATCATATGATCATTTATACGATCGTAATGTATATGAATATTTATTTTTATTTGAAGAACAAGTAAGAGTTAATTCGGAACGAACAAACTTTATGTTTGCTCGTTTAATAGCAGATATTACATTTCTATATCATATTGAAAAACAATGGTGCCGAAAATATTTGTTACCATACTTAGATTTAAAAAAACAAAATGAGATTACGGAATATGCATGGGCCGGCTTATGTTACACGCAAATAAATTTACCTTTATTTACAGAAATGAAGCGATTTATTAAGTATGCGATAGAACATTTGGAAGTATTACATCCGCATACGAGAGAAGCTTTCTTGAAGTGGCTTAGCTTTGTATTTATTAAATGTGTACTATATTGGGAGCAAAAAACAAATTGGTTATACCCGTTACTCATACTAGAAAATGAAGAAAATAAAATTAAGTTTATGCAGTTTTTATGCTATTACGTCAAAACATTAAGTGTAAAAGAACAACAAAAGTTTTGGACAGCTTGGCTCAGTGTATTTTTGCGAGAACGACCAAAAATGGGTGAGATAACTGCGAGAGAATATGTGATGCTTTTACGTATTATTTTATACATGGATGAAATATTAGAAAAAGGATTATGTATTATGTCTCGTGCATTTTCAAGTGTACATGGTAAATGTACAGGTGAGGAAATGAAGCGGTTATTGATTGAAATGCTTCATAAAAAAGAAAGTATGAAAGCGCATAAAGAAATGTTTGCAAATGTGTTTTTTATTTTACTACAAACATGTCACGAAGCCGTTTTATTTGAAAAAGAAATCATACAAATAAAAGAATTATTAGTTCAGTATGAAGTAGAGGAATATGTTTTACATTTACTAGAAAATGAAATAATTCGCATAGGAATTGTAATGGGTGATTTACAAAAAGAATTATAGGACGAAAGTGGAATTTTAAAAAATATATAAAAAGTTGTTGACAGTGTTTTGAAAAGCGTTCTATAATACGAATCATACTTATTCAATTTCAAAAACATTTGAATAAACAAAGTGCAATGAAGAGATCACAGTAGTGGTTAGTCTTACTGTAACAGAGAGCTGGTGGTTGGTGTGAACCAGTACAGGGATAATCATGAATTACAGTCTTGGAGCATCTTTTTCGTAATAAAGATAGTTTGTCTTTATGAGGAAAAAGCGGTCAATTGATCGTTAACAGTGAAGAGAGGTAGACGGAAAGTTAGTCTACAACTAGGGTGGTACCGCGATAAATATCGTCCCTACTGATTTATTCAGTAGGGACTTTTTGTATTTTAGTGGTTCAACTTGAAAATTAAATAGTCATGCATTGAAAGGAAAAGCAGTAGTTGTTGTTTCCCTGTAACAGAGAGCTGGTGGTTGGTGCAAACCAGTATATAAACAAGAGCGAATTACAGTCCTGGAGCATCTTTTTCGTAGTAAAGATAGTATTGTCTTTATGAAGGGAAAGACGGTCAGATGATCGTTAACAATGAAGAGAGGTAGACGAAAGAAGTCTACAACTAGGGTGGTACCGCGATAAATATCGTCCCTACTGATTGAATCAGTAGGGCTTTTTTGTACAAAAAAGTGGGTTTTTAACTAGTAGTTCATGTCTTTGTACGAATTATTAGTTTAAAATAAGAAGAGGTATCGATTCCACTATAAATTTGTATAATTAGTCAGTTCAGAAAATAGAGAATTTTTTATTCTCTTACTATACTTTTAAAACATTAGAGGAGGATTTCCAAATGGCAAATCATGAATTAGATCAATTACGTAAACAGGTAGATGAAATTAACTTACAACTATTACACCTTTTAAACAAACGTGGTGAAATTGTTCAAAAAATTGGAGAGCAAAAGCAAGTACAAGGCACGAAACGCTTTGATCCAGTACGTGAGCGTGAAGTACTTGATATGATTGCAGAGCATAACGAAGGACCATTCGAAACATCAACAGTTCAACATATTTTCAAAACGATTTTCAAAGCAAGCTTAGAGTTACAAGAAGATGATAACCGTAAAGCGTTACTAGTATCACGTAAAAAGAAACAAGAAAATACAATTGTTGATGTAAAAGGTGAATTGATTGGAAACGGAACACAAACGTTCATCATGGGACCTTGTGCAGTAGAAAGTTTAGAACAAGTTCGTCAAGTAGGGCAAGCGATGAAAGACCAAGGCTTAAAATTAATGCGCGGTGGTGCATTCAAACCGAGAACTTCTCCATATGATTTCCAAGGTTTAGGAGTAGAAGGACTTCAAATTTTACGTCAAGTAGCAGACGAGTTTGACTTAGCAATTATTAGTGAAATTTTAAATCCGAACGATGTTGAAATGGCATTAGACTACGTTGATGTAATTCAAGTTGGTGCACGTAACATGCAAAACTTCGATTTATTACGAGCTGTAGGTAAAGTTAACAAACCAGTATTATTAAAACGTGGATTAGCAGCAACAATTGATGAGTTCATTAACGCAGCGGAATACATCATTGCGCAAGGTAACGATCAAATTATTCTTTGTGAGCGCGGTATCCGCACATACGAAAGAGCAACACGTAACACATTAGACATTTCTGCAGTACCAATTTTAAAGAAAGAAACACATTTACCAGTTATCGTTGATGTAACACATTCAACTGGACGCAGAGATTTATTATTACCAACAGCGAAAGCGGCACTTGCAATTGGCGCAGATGCAGTAATGGCTGAAGTTCATCCAGATCCAGCAGTTGCATTATCAGATTCTGCACAACAAATGGACATTCCAGAATTCCATAGATTCATGGATGAGTTAAAAGGTTTCAAAAATAAATTATCTTAATTCCATATCATATATGCATTGAAGAGGAAACAGTAGTGCTTATCTCACTGTTAAAGAGAGCTGATGGTCGGTGTGAATCAGTACAAAGGTAAGCATGAATTACAGCCTTGGAGCATCTTTCCCGACAACTTTTGGAGGGTAAGACGGTCGAACGATCGTTAAAGAAGAAGAGAGGTAGACGAAAGAAGTCTACAACTAGGGTGGTACCGCGATAAACATCGTCCCTACTGAGCGCTCAGTAGGGACTTTTTTGTACAAAAAATAGTAAAGGGGCAAGAGAAATGAGATACATTACAGCTGGAGAATCACATGGACCGCAGTTAACAGTTATTTTAGAAGGTGTACCAGCAGGTTTGACACTTACGGCGGAACATATTAATAAAGAATTATTAAGAAGACAAAAAGGTCATGGACGCGGAAGACGTATGCAAATTGAAACAGATACAGTTGAAATTGTAAGTGGTGTTCGTCACGGGATGACACTTGGATCACCGATTACGTTAATTGTAAAAAATGATGATTTCAAACATTGGACGAAAGTAATGGGTGCAGAGCCAATTTCGGAAAAAGAAAGTAAAGACATGAAACGTACAATTACAAAACCACGTCCCGGACATGCAGATTTAAATGGAGCAATTAAATATGGTCATCGTGATATAAGAAACGTATTAGAGCGGTCATCTGCAAGAGAAACGACAGTTCGTGTAGCTGCTGGTGCAGTTGCAAAACAAATTTTAAGCGAATTAGGCGTGGGAATTGCAGGACATGTTCTTGAAATTGGTGGAGTAAAAGCAAAACATATTTCAAACTTATCAATTGAAGAAATTCAAACAATTACTGAAAACTCACCAGTTCGATGTTTAGATAAAGAAGTAGAGCAAGAAATGATGAATGCGATTGACAACGCAAAAAGTAGTGGAGATTCAATCGGTGGTATTGTGGAAGTCATTGCAGAAGGTATGCCGATTGGCGTTGGTAGTTACGTTCATTACGATCGTAAATTAGATGCAAAACTTGCTGGTGCAATTATGAGTATAAATGCATTTAAAGGTGCTGAAATCGGCGTAGGTTTTGAAGCGGCACGACAACCAGGAAGCAAAGTGCATGATGAAATTCTGTGGGATGAAAAAAAAGGATACACGAGAAAAACGAATAATGCCGGCGGTTTAGAAGGCGGTATGACAACAGGTATGCCAATTATCGTAAGAGGCGTGATGAAGCCAATTCCTACTTTATACAAACCGTTAGCAAGCGTTGATATCGATACGAAAGAAGCATTCCAAGCGAGTATTGAAAGATCTGATAGTTGCGCAGTACCAGCAGCGGGTGTAGTAGCTGAATCTGTTGTGGCATGGGAACTTGCAGATGCACTAGTCGAACAATTCGGAAAAGATCGTATGGAATTATTAAAACAAAACATTATGCAACACAATAACTACGCAAAAGAATTTTAATAAAAAGGTGGGTTTAACGTGCAAGTAAAAGATCAACTATCATCATTACAACCATATAAACCAGGTAAATCACCAGAACAAATGAAAGAAGTGTACGGAGATCATTCGTTTGTGAAATTAGCATCGAATGAAAATCCATTTGGTTGTTCACCGAGAGTTTTAGAAGAGTTGCAAAACTCTTGGTTGGAACATGCTTTATATCCTGACGGAGGTGCTACAACGCTCCGTCAAACAATCGCAGATAAGTTGCATGTGCAAATGGAACAAGTACTTTGTGGTAGTGGTTTAGATGAAATCATTCAAATAATAAGCCGCGCCGTATTACGAGCGGGAGATAACATTGTAACAGCAGGTGCAACATTCCCGCAGTACCGCCATCATGCGATTATTGAAGGGTGTGAAGTGAAAGAAATTCCTTTAAATAAAGGTGTATACGATTTAGACGAAATTTCGTCAGCGGTAAATAATAATACGAAAATCGTATGGATTTGTAATCCAAACAACCCGACGGGCACATATGTGAATGAGCAAAAATTAACTCAATTTATTGAAGGCATTAGTGAAAATACGTTAATTGTCATTGATGAAGCGTACTATGAATACGTAACAGCAAAAGATTTCCCTAAGACATTACCGCTTTTAGAAAAACATAAAAACATTCTTGTACTTAGAACGTTTTCTAAAGCATACGGATTAGCTTCTTTCCGCGTTGGATATGCGATCGGACAGGAAGAGCTAATTGAGAAATTAAATGTCGTACGTTTACCATTTAACGTATCTTCATTAGCGCAAAAAGCAGCGACGATTGCTTTTGGTGATGACGAGTTTATTAAAGAAATAGTTCACATGAATACAGAAGGATTACAGCAATACGAGAGTTTCTGTAAGGAAAACGGTATACCATTTTATTCGTCACAAACTAATTTCATCTTCTTACCGGTAGATAATGCTGGAGAGATTTATGAAGCTTGTGCACATGCAGGATTTATTATTCGTCCATTCCCAAAGGGTGTCCGTATTACAGTTGGAACAAGGGAGCAAAATGAAGGAGTGATTTCAGTGTTAAAACAACACTTTGAAAATAAAAAAAATAAGTCTCGAGATGAGACAAATGCGTAAAAAGGTAGTATTAATTGGAACAGGTTTAATAGGAGGCTCTCTCGCATTAGCAATTAAGAAAGAGCACGATGTAACGATAACAGGGTACGATATATTTAAAGAGCAAGTAGAGCGTGCAAAAGAATTACACGTAGTAGATGAAATAGGAGTTGATTTACAGCGTGCATGTGAAGAGGCACATTTAATTGTTTTTGCTTCTCCAGTTGAAGAAACGAAGAAGCTATTACACAAACTTGCGTCATTCCGTTTACGAGAAGATGTTATAGTGACTGATGTTGGTAGTACAAAAGGGTCTATTATGAACGAAGCGGAAGCTTTATTTTCAAAGGATGTTTCTTTCATTGGTGGACATCCGATGGCGGGTTCTCATAAAACGGGAGTTGAAAGTGCAAAGGCACATTTGTTTGAAAATGCATTTTACATTTTAACACCGATGAATCACGTGCCAAATAAACAAGTGGAAGACCTTAAAGTATGGTTAAAAGGAACAGGGTCACATTTTCTTGTTTTAAATACGGAAGAACATGATTATGTAACAGGGATCGTTAGTCATTTTCCGCACCTTATCGCAGCAGGTTTAGTAAAGCAAGTTGAGAAACATGCAGGAGATAATCCGCTCATTCATCAACTAGCTGCTGGAGGTTTCAAAGACATTACACGTATCGCATCTAGTAGTCCAAAAATGTGGAGTGATATTGTAAAGCAAAATCGAGAGCATTTAATGGTATTATTAAAAGAGTGGATCTCTGAAATGGAAGATTTATATAAAACAGTTTCTACCGGAGATGCAGGCGAGATTCAAAACTATTTTGCAGATGCGAAAGAATACCGTGATTCTTTACCAGTAAGAAAGAGAGGGGCAATTCCTGCCTATCACGACTTATACGTCGATGTATTAGATAAGGTGGGGGCATTGGCTCATATTACGAGTATTTTAGCGCGCGAGGAAATTAGTATTACGAACTTGCAAATATTAGAAGCGCGTGAAGGACTGCTTGGGGTATTACGTATTAGCTTCCAAAGGGAAGAAGATCGTATGAAAGCAAAGCTAGCGCTTGGAGAAGAAGAATACCAAACTTATGAAACAATTTAAATGAGAAGGTGAAAAACGTGAAAGAAAGAACAATACAACCCGTTAATAACGGATTGAATGGTAATATTACAATCCCAGGTGATAAATCCATTTCACACCGTGCTGTTATGTTCGGTTCTATTGCAGAAGGGAAAACAACAATTAAAGGTTTCTTGCCCGGTGCAGACTGTTTAAGTACGATTTCATGTTTTAAAGAAATGGGAGTAGAAATTACGCAAAACGGTGATGAGGTTACTGTAGTTGGTAAAGGATTAGAAGGTTTACAAGAACCGAAAGCTGTATTAGATGTTGGTAATTCTGGTACAACAATCCGATTAATGTCAGGTATATTAGCTAACACACCATTTTTCTCTTGCGTACAAGGTGATGAATCTATCGCAAAAAGACCGATGAAGCGTGTAACAAACCCATTAAAACAAATGGGCGCAAACATAGACGGCCGAGAAGAAGGAACATTTACACCGTTAACAATACGTGGCGGAGATTTAAAAGCAATTGAATATATTTCTCCTGTTGCAAGTGCACAAGTAAAGTCGGCTATTTTACTTGCAGGTCTTCGTGCAGAAGGTGTAACAGCTGTTACAGAACCACATATTTCACGCGACCATACGGAAAGAATGCTTGAAGCATTTGGTGTTAAAGTAACTCGCGAAGGGAAAACAGTGAAGCTGTCAGGTGGACAAAAATTAACAGCAACAGACATTCAAGTGCCAGGTGACGTATCATCAGCAGCATTTTTCTTAGTAGCAGGTGCAATCATCCCAAATAGTAAACTAGTATTACAAAATGTAGGGATGAATCCAACCCGTACAGGTATTATTGATGTTTTAGAAAAAATGGGTGCTACGTTCACTGTAGATCTAATTAACGAAGGGGCATCGGAACCAGCTGCAAATATTACAATCGAAACATCTTCATTAAAAGGAATTGAAATTGGCGGAGATATTATCCCTAGATTAATCGATGAGATTCCTGTAATCGCATTAGCGGCAACGCAAGCAGAAGGAATTACAGTAATTAAAGATGCACATGAATTGAAAGTAAAAGAAACAAACCGTATTGATACAGTCGTTGCTGAATTAACGAAACTAGGAGCTCGCATAGAAGCAACTGATGACGGTATGATCATTTACGGAAAATCAGCTCTAAAAGGCAATACAGTAAATAGTTATGGTGATCACCGTATCGGAATGATGCTTGCAATTGCTGGCTGCCTAGCAGAAGGAAAAACAATTATTGAAGATGCAGAAGCAGTAGGTGTATCATATCCTACATTCTTTGACGAACTTCAAAAATTAGCTAAATAAAAAGGATGGAAAGCAGATACGTGATGTATCTGCTTTTTTTGTTAAAACGTCCTTGTAGTTTCACTTACCGAACTATAATAGTAAGAATTATGATACAATTCAAACAGGGAATGGAGGAGAATTATATGAATGTCATACAATTAAAAGAAGATAAGTTCAGAGAAGCATTACGTTTATCAGAATACGCTTTTCAATATAAAGTAGATGAGGAACGATTACAGCAGCAACTTACAAAGATGAAGGAAAGTCATGAAATATACGGCATTATGGAAGGGGAAGACTTAGCTGCAAAACTACACCTCATTCCGTTTCATATTTACATAGGTAAAGAAAAATTTAAAATGGGTGGCGTTGCAGGAGTAGCGACGTATCCAGAGTACAGAAGAAGTGGGTATGTAAAAGAGCTACTTCAACATTCACTTCAAACAATGAAAAAAGATGGCTATACAGTCTCTATGTTACATCCATTTGCTGTTTCATTTTATCGTAAATACGGCTGGGAACTTTGTGCGAATCTACTCAAATGTCATATAAGTAAGAGCGATTTAGTGATGAAAAAACAAGTAAATGGTACTGTGAAACGTTTTAATAAAGAAAATCATCCAGAAGAAGTCGAGAAGCTCTATGAAGCATTTGCAGAACGTTTTTCATGTATGTTAGTTCGAGAGAAGAACTGGTGGTTACAAGCGGTTTATGATGATTTAACATTAGCGATTTACTATGATGAAAATAAAAAGGCAGCAGGTTACATGTTATACAAAATAGAAAACTATAAAATGACAGTAGAAGAATTTGTACCACTGCATAATGAAGCACGAAATGGTCTGTGGAACTTTATTTGTCAGCATGATTCTATGATTAAAGAAATTGAAATGACAGTAAGTGAAAGCGAACCGTTATTATATTCATTGCAAGAGCCGCGCGTGAAGACAGAAATAAAACCATATTTTATGGGAAGAATTGTAGATGTAGAGCAGTTCTTAAAACAATATGAGTTGAATTGGAGCAATGTACAGCAAGAAGTGATCCTAAACATTACAGACGCATTTGCTCCGTGGAATAACATAACAGTGAGACTTGCAAATCATGAAATAACAATAATAAAAGAAAAAACAATAGATAAAGGCATCAAACTGGATATAAACGAGTTATCTACAATAATGTTCGGCTATAAACGTCCGTTACAACTGAATGAATTAGAATTAATTAGCGGAAGTGAAGAGGAAATACAAGCGTTTGAGAAAATAGTTCCGGTACGAGAAGCATTTATTTATGATTTCTTTTAAGTTTTCAATAGAAAATTGGGCTGCCCAAAAACAATTTTTGGGACAGCTTTCTCTTTGGTTGTCGGTAAGTCGATATATCCTGAAAATCGCTGATATAATTGGAGATGCGCCGATATATTCTGAAAATCGCTGATATAATTAGACTTGCGCTGATATATTCTAATAATCGTTGATATAATTTTTTCACTAAAACGTAACTATACTTTGTCACGCACTTGACTTTTAATCCATGTAATTTATAATTAAAAACGGAATGAATTTTCATTCCTGGAAATAGAGGTGGAAAAAATGGCTAAAAACAAACAAGAGGATATTTTTGATGCTGCGATGCAACTTTTTGCAGAGCGTGGTTACGATGGTACGACAATTCCAATGATCGCTGAAAAGGCAAAAGTCGGTGCGGGTACTATTTATCGCTATTTTGAAAATAAAGAGGCACTTGTTAACTCATTATTTTCAAAAAGTATGTTAGAGCTTTCTGAAATAATAAAAACGGATTTTCCTGTTGAAGCAAATATTCGTGAACAGTTTAGTCATACGTACAACCGTTTATTTGAATTTGCGAGAAACAATGTAGATGCTTTTTTATTTACAAATTCTCACTGTGATAGTTATTTTCTTGATGAACAGAGTAAGAAAATATTTGATGATTTTATAGGCTTCTTTATGAATATTATTGAAGATGGAATCGCAAAAGGTTTTCTTCGTCCATTGCCTCCAGTTGCTTTAATTATTATTGTATATCAACCGCTAGAAAAATTAACGAAAGTAATTGCAACAGGGCAATTAGAATACTCGAAAGAGTTAGTAAAAGAATTAGAAGAAAGCTCTTGGAACGCTATTAGAATCATTTGATTCTATAGCTTTATAAGGAAAGGAATGAATATTCATTCCTAAATAGATTTAAAAAATGAGAGTAGGAAAGGATGTTTGTGTAACTAAGGGAATGAACATTCATTCCGGAAAGACTAGTTTAATAGAATTCACAAAATAATGTAATAGAACAATAGGAATGAACGTTCATTCCGTTACTAACGTGAAACTTTCAAAACGGGAGATGATTCAAATGAGCAAGTTAAAAAGTTGGAGAAGTTTATCTTTTCTATTATGGATAGTTATTACTATTACAATGGTCGTAACGATGCCTAATATGGATCAATTAGTGAAAGAAAAAGGGAAAATTACAATCCCTAATACAAAGCAAAGCAGTATTGCTGACAAGATGATGAAAGAGATGGATAAAGAAGGGGTTGAAAAGTATGAAATTATAGCCGTTTTTAATAGTGGCAATAAGGCAGCTTTAACAGATGAACAAAAAAAGGAAATAACAAAAACAATCAACGCTCTGCAAAATGAAAAAGAGCAATTAGGAATTAAGGAAGTTGTTTCACATTTAGACAATAAAGACTTGGAGAAACAATTAGTTTCTAAAGATAATACGACTATTTTAACGCAAATATCGATAGATAAAAAACATGGTGAAATATCAAAAGTTTCAAATAATCTTCATGAAAAAGTGCAAACGAAAGGGGTAAAAACGTATTTAACAGGAAGTGACTTAATAGCGGGTGATTTTCTTAAATCCTCTCAAGAGGGAGTGAAAAAGACAGAAGTTATTTCAATCATTTTCATTCTTGTAGTATTAATCCTCGTATTCCGTTCACCAGTTGTTCCAATTGTTTCTCTTCTTACAGTTGGTATATCGTATTTAGTTTCAATGGGGATTATTGCCCAGCTTGTAGATCAATTTAATTTTCCATTCTCAAACTTTACACAAGTGTTCGTAGTCGTCGTCCTGTTTGGGGTAGGAACAGATTATAACATTTTATTATATACGAGGTTTAAAGAAGAATTAAGTAAACAAGAAAATGCATTTTTAGCTACGAAAGAAACATTCAAATCAGCAGGTAAAACTGTATTATATAGCGGAATAGCGGTGCTAATTGGTTTTGCATCACTTGCTTTAGCAAGTTTTAAATTATATCAATCGACTTCAGCGGTAGCAATTGGTGTTTTAGTATTATTACTCGTATTAACGACTTTAAATCCATTTTTCATGGTGCTTTTAGGAAAAGGAATGTTTTATCCAGTTAAAACATTTAAAGGTCATGAGGATAGTCGCTTATGGGGATTCTTTGCGAAAAACTCAGTAGCAAGGCCATTTGTCGCTTTAATCATCGTATTCGTAATATCGATTCCTTTCGTATTAAAATACTCTAATACACTTAATTACAATGATTTATTTGAAGTGGATAATAAGTATGAATCCAAGATGGGTATTAACGTAATAGAGGATCATTTTCCGCCTGGTTTCTCTTCACCGAGTACATTAGTCATTCAATCTGATAAAAAGCTGGATGAAGGAACTTCTCTACAAATTTTAGACGAATTAACTGATAAAATTTCGAAAGTTAAAGGTGTGTCAGAAGTATATGCACCAACACGTCCAACTGGTGAGAAGATAAAAGAATTATATTTAAATAAGCAAGCGGGAGAATTGAATACAGGATTAGGAGATGCCGATGGTGGCATAAAGGAAATTAATGATGGATTAACAGATGCGAAAAATAAAATGGGAAGTAATGATTCAAATAGTCTTGCGAATGTTCAAAAATTAATTGATGGAACGAACGAGGCGAAAAACGGGGTATCAGCATTAGGAACAGCTTTACATCAATTATCAAATGGCATAAACGACGGTGCACAAGGAGCACAGCAAATTGAGAGTGGTTTAGCTTCAGTAAACGAAAATATAAATGTTCTATCTAATGCAACGTCGCAGCTGCATGCTGGTTATGCACAGTTAGAAAAAGGTTTAAACTCTTACGATCAATTCTTCGGAAGTATTTTTCAAGCGATTGATGGTGCGAAAAAGGGATATGAACAAATTGAAATGTTAATGACCAATTTCGTTCAAACGAAACCAGAATTAGCGAATGATCCAAACATACAACAAACGATAGGAATTGCTAAAGAGGCTCAAAAGAAATTAAGCGTACTTTCAAATGAATTAAATCAATTAGCAGCACAGCACAAAACGGCGATGAGTTCATTTAAAGAAGCGAATCAATCGTTACTGAAAGTGGATAACGGCTTAAAAGAAATGAGCAATGGAGTTAATAAGTTACAAAAGGGAGCAGACGATCTTAAAAATGGATTAAATGAAGGTTCTTCAGGTTCAAAACAAATTGCAAATAAATCAGTTGAGTTACAATCTGGATTAACGAAAATAAACGATGGGCAAGGACAACTTTTAACGGGCCTTAAAGACCTGCAAGAAAAGATGGGGCAATTACAATCCGGTTTATCTAAAAGTACAGAAGGGCTTGGAAAAGTAAGTAATGGCCTGCATGACGCACAAAAATATTTAGGGGAGCTCAATGAATCGAAGAGCTCTGAGAAGTTTTATATTCCAAAAGAAGTGCTAGAGGGAGAAGATTTCCAAAAAGCATTGAACACGTACATGTCGCAGGATAGAAAAATTGCTAAAATGACTATCATTTTAGATGTAAATCCGTATTCAAAAGAAGCGATGCCAATTATTCAAGAAATCAATAAAACAATCGATGGCACTGTAAAGGGAACGGAATTACATGATGCGAAAACAGCAATTGGCGGAACAACAGCTAGAAACGTTGATTTAAAAGAAGTAACAGGGCAAGATTTCTTACGTACAGCTACAATTATGTTAATTGGAATTGCGATTGTATTAATCGTAATTACACGCTCATTACTAAACACAATATTTATTATTGGCTCATTACTATTAGCGTACTTCGCATCACTCGGTATAAGCGAACAAATTAGTGCACATGTATTACATGTAGATTCATTAAGCTGGAATGTTCCATTCTTTAGCTTCATTATGATTGTCGCTTTAGGAGTGGATTATAGTATTTTCGTAATGATGCGCTATAACGAGATAGAAGGGGATTCGGTAACGAAAATTGTAACTGCATCTCGTCATATAGGAGGAGTTGTATTATCAGCGGCGCTAATTTTAGGCGGGACATTTGCAGCATTAATTCCATCAGGTGTATTAACACTTATACAAGTTGCATCAGTAGTTGGCGTTGCACTTCTTCTATTAGCTTTAATTGTGATGCCGATATTATTACCGGCGTTAATAGGGTTAACGAGTAAAATGAAGAGTTACAAAGAGAAAATAATAAATACGAAATAAGAAGAGACTGTAGGGAATGATTTCTCTACAGTTTTTTCGGTATATAATATTTCAGATGAAAATGAATCCGATATATTACAGAATGAGCAGTGAAAGGTTATATGAGAAAGAGGTCGATGATATACATACAATAGCTAGGGGAAGGGACAAAAACTATCCGATTTCATTGTAGAAAGGTAATCAACCGTTGCTATTCATCCAGCTTCTACTATATAATAGCTATAGTCTACAATAATTGAGTCGTAATATGCGATTTTTTAAGACAATCGGTGAGAAAACGCTGAAATAAGCGGTATTAGTAGGAGGACACAAATGATTACAGTAAGTAACGTTAGTTTGCGTTTCGCGGATCGCAAATTATTTGAAGATGTTAACATAAAATTCACGCCAGGTAACTGCTACGGTTTGATCGGAGCAAACGGTGCTGGTAAATCTACATTTCTAAAGATTTTATCTGGAGAAATTGAACCATCAACAGGTGACATACATATTACGCCAGGTGAGCGTCTAGCAGTATTAAAACAGAACCACTTCGAATATGAAGAGTTCCCAGTATTAGAAACAGTAATTATGGGTCACACGCAACTTTACAAAGTAATGCAAGAGAAAAATGCTATTTACATGAAAGAAGACTTTAGTGATGAAGATGGAATGCGCGCTGCTGAACTTGAAGGTGAGTTCGCTGAGCTTAACGGTTGGGAAGCTGAGTCAGAAGCTGCAATTCTTCTTAAAGGTTTAGGTATTGGTGAAGATCTTCATGATAAGAAATTGTCAGAATTAACTGGGGCAGAGAAAGTAAAAGTATTACTTGCTCAAGCTTTATTCGGTCAACCTGATATTCTATTATTAGATGAGCCTACCAACCACTTGGACTTAAAAGCGATTCAATGGTTAGAAAACTTCTTAATGAACTTTGAAAACACAGTTATCGTAGTATCCCATGACCGTCACTTCTTAAATAAAGTATGTACGCACATGGCTGACCTTGATTTCGGTAAAATTCAACTTTATGTTGGTAACTATGACTTCTGGTATGAGTCAAGCCAATTAGCTTTAAAATTAACACAAGATGCTAATAAGAAAAAAGAAGAGAAAGTAAAAGAGTTACAAAACTTCATTGCACGCTTTAGTTCAAACGCTTCTAAAGCGAAACAAGCAACTTCTCGTAAAAAATTATTAGACAAAATTACATTAGATGATATTAGACCGTCATCACGTCGTTACCCATTCGTTGGCTTCACACCTGAGCGTGAAGTAGGAAATGACTTATTAACTGTTGAAGGTCTTTCTAAAACAATTGATGGTGAAAAAGTGTTAGATAATGTGTACTTCACTTTAAATAAAGGTGATAAAGTTGCATTTATCGGCCGTAACGATATTGCGATGACAACATTATTTAAAATTCTTATGGGTGAAATGGAGCCGGATAGCGGTTCATTTAAATGGGGTGTTACAACCTCTCAATCTTACTTCCCAAGAGATAACTCTAAGTACTTTGAGAACAGTGATTACAACTTAGTTGAATGGTTACGTCAATTCTCTCCACAAGATGAGTCTGAAAGCTTCTTACGTGGTTTCTTAGGCCGTATGTTATTCTCAGGTGAAGAAGTTAAGAAGAACGTTTCTGTATTATCTGGAGGCGAAAAAGTTCGTTGTATGTTATCTAAAATGATGTTAAGTGGTGCGAACGTAATCACACTTGACGATCCAACGAACCACTTAGACCTTGAGTCAATCACAGCATTAAACAACGGTTTAATTGCATTCAAAGGTACAATCTTATTCACATCTCATGACCATCAGTTCGTGCAAACAATTGCAAACCGCATTATCGAAGTAACACCAAACGGTGTAATCGATAAAGAGGCTACTTATGATGAGTTCTTAGAAAATGAGGAACTTCAAAAACAAGTAGATGCAATGTACAAAGGTCAATAATATATAATGAAAAAACTCGTTCTTTTTAGAGCGAGTTTTTTTGTCGAGAAAACGTAACATCGCTGGTCGGTCAAATGAATAATTATTCAAATATAATATTAATGAACAGGAGAATTCTTTCATGTATGGAAGGGATGTAATGACTTTAAGATTTAAATAGTTAGTTGAAGAAGGGAAATGTAAGTGGAGTAATATAATCAAATCGTATTATTTTGTCATGTGAAATATGTACCAAATTTGGAGATAGAATAGTTTGCGAATGAGTTTATAAAGGTATATAGTATGGGGTGTCATAATTAGTGGATGAATCTTGGGAGAAAACAGGAAATGTTACAAATTTATTTTGTTAAATAGAAACCAAGGTCAAAATGTCTAGAAAGAAATAGTTGAATAAATACTAGCTTCAAATTATAATTACTAATATTCTTCATATAGTTAAATAAAGATAATCTATTTGAAGAAGAAAATTTGAATAGAGAGACAGACTTATAAAAAATAAGCCTTGGATGATCAAAAGAGGTGGAGAAATGAAACAGTTCTTATTAAAGAGCAAAAGTGTGTTAAGCAATCATTTTGGATTCTTTCTGTTTGCCGTTATTTTATTGTGGCTCAAAACATATGCAGCTTATGTAACGGAATTCAATTTAGGAATTTCAAACACAATCCAAAAATTCTTGCTGTTTTTTAACCCGCTTAGTTCAGCAGTTCTATTTTTAGGACTTGCATTATTTGCAAAAGGGAAACGATCTTATATTTGGTTAATTATCATTAATTTGTTATTGTCGATTCTTTTATACGCAAACGTAGTATACTATCGCTTTTTCAGTGACTTTATTACGTTCCCGACATTAACACAAACGAATAACTTTGGAGATTTAGGTGGTAGTATTCTTGCGTTGCTACATCTTTATGATCCATTATACTTCTTAGACACGATTATATTAATTGTGTTAGTCGCAACAAAATTTGCAAATCCAAAACCAATTCGTGTTGCGAAGCATAAATTATCTTTAGTATTTGTAGTAGGTATTTTATTATTCAGTGTTAACTTAGGTCTTGCAGAGTCTGACCGTCCTGAATTATTAACAAGAACGTTTGACCGTAATTATATTGTGAAATATTTAGGTGCATACAACTACACAATTTATGATGGAATTCAAAGTGCGAAAGCATCGACAGAACGAGCATTAGCGGATGGCGATAATATGACAGAAGTACGAAATTATTTAACATCAACTTATGCAAGTCCAAATCCTGAGTATTTCGGTAAAGGAAAGGGAATGAACGTAATTTACATTCATTTAGAGTCATTCCAAAACTTCTTAATTGATTACAAATTAAATGGTCAAGAAGTTACACCGTTCTTAAACTCATTTACAAAAGATGCGAATACACTATACTTTGATAACTTCTTCCATCAAACAGGACAAGGGAAAACATCAGATGCGGAGTTTATGTTAGAGAATTCAATGTTTGGCTTACCGCAAGGTTCTGTCTTTACAACGAAATCTCATAATACGTATCAATCAGCACCAGCTATTTTAGGACAACAAGGATACACATCAGCAGTATTCCACGGTAACTACAAAACATTCTGGAACCGTGACGATATTTATAAATCATTTGGTTTTAATAAATTCTTTGATGCGTCATACTACGATATGAATGAAAAAGACGTAGTAAACTACGGATTAAAAGATAAACCGTTCTTTAATGAATCTATTCCGTTATTACAAACGTTGAAACAACCGTTCTATACAAAGTTTATTACGTTATCGAACCATTTCCCTTATCCAATTGATAAGGCAGAAGCAACGATTGAACCAGCAACAACAGGTGATTCATCAGTAGATACGTACTTCCAAACAGCACGCTATTTAGATGAATCTGTAAAAGGCTTCATCGATTACTTGAAACAATCTGGTTTATATGATAACTCAATTATTGTTATGTACGGAGACCATTACGGTATTTCAGATAATCATAATGCAGCAATGTCAAAAGTAATGGGTAAAGAAATGAACTCATTTGAAAATGCACAGTTACAACGTGTACCATTAATCGTTCGTGTACCAGGAGTGAAAGGTGGCGTACAACATCAATACGGTGGTGAAATTGACGTTCTTCCAACGCTATTACACTTACTAGGTACAGATACAAAGAATTATGTTCAATTCGGTTCTGATTTATTATCACCAGATCATAAACAAGTCGTTGCGTTCCGTAACGGTAACTACGTAAGCCCAACAGTTACTGCACTAAACGGCAAATACTATGATACAACTACTGGAAAACCTGTAGAATTTACAGATGAAATAAAGAAAAATGAACAAATGGTTCAAAACTCACTAAAATACTCTGACCAAGTCGTAAATGGTGACTTATTACGATTCTACACACCGGAAGGATTCACTCCAGTAGATCGTTCGAAGTATAACTATAACAACCGTGATAAAAACAAAACGAAGGTAAAAACGACTCCGGAAGGGGAAGCTAAATAAATAATAAAAGGCGCTATTCATATGAATAGCGCCTTTTATTTGTAAATATACCATCATTATGAGACAAAACCAGCTGTTGCTTTTTGTTTTGCCTTTCCGAAGAAAACTACACCGGCGATGATAATAATGATAAATGCCCATTTAACGAAAGGGTTACTTTCGAAAAATCCAGCGAACCATTTCTCATCTACAATCATTTTCGCGGCAGTATAAGCTAAAACGGCTGCTCCGATCGTAATGATGACAGGAAAACGATCCACCCATTTTAAAATTAATGTGCTGCCCCATACGACTACTGGAATAGACACTAATAGTCCGATGATTACTAAAGAAAAGTTACCATGGGCAGCTCCTGCAACAGCGAGTACATTATCAATGCCCATTAACGCATCAGCAATAATAATGGTTTTAATAGCAGACCAAAATCCTTCTTCGGCTTTAATATCATGATTTTTGCCCTCAGCGATCAGCTTGTAAGCGATCCAAATAAGAAGTACACCACCAATTAGGAGTAATCCAGGTATTTTTAATAACCAAACGACAACTAAGGTAGCGAGAGCCCTAATAGCGATTGCTCCAATGGTTCCCCAAATGATAACTTTCTTTTGTTGGTCTTTCGGTAATCTTCTTGCTGCTAATCCAATTACAATGGCGTTATCTCCGGCTAACACTAAATCGATTACAATAATGGCAAGCAAGGCAGACAAATATTCAGGTGAAAGAAAATCCATATACATATCACTCCTTAAGAGTAATATGTGCTAAAGTGTTGATAATATAAAAAAGGATTGAAATTGTATATTCAATCCTTTTTTGACTGTATTCTGATATGTATGTTTTTATTTTGAATAAGTCGCTTTTGTAGTTTTTTACTTATCGCGTTTCTTTCTTAAATTGATTCCAAGTTTCTTCAGTTTGCACTATAAATACGATTATATAACATCTACTTATTTAAACTAGATTAAAGATAGCATGTGATATTTCAAAGTTAAATTTATTTGATAAAAGGGAAGGGACGTATAATGTTGATATGGTGCAAGCGTGTATAGGTTTTCTCTATAAGGAAATTCTAAAAACGATAAAAAAGACTTGATAACCTACTAGAGGGGATCAAGTCTTTTCATTACATACGATTATCATGCCAGAAGTTTAATGGGAAGTGTTCGTTCTCATTATATGCTTCTAATTCATATCCTTTTTCTTTCAGTCCTTTAATAATTCCAGGTACTGCTTTTACTGATTGTGGATGAATATCATGCATAAGGATAACTTCTGTTGGATTTGTAGAATGAGCTAGAACGTTTTCTACAATTTTAGCTGATGCAGCATCAACTTGCATTTTGTTATATTTCCAGTCTAAAGAATCAATTGTCCAATCCCAAACTTTTAAGCCATTGTCTACAACTTTGTTGCGAAGAGCTTCGTTTAATCCTGGCATAGAGCCGTAAGCTGGACGAGTTAATACTGGTGATTTACCTAAAACACCAGCGATTAAGCCTTGGTCTTCCTTCATTTCATCTACGTAATGACCTTCAGTGTAAAGTTTCTTGTAGTTATGAGTCATACTGTGCATCCCAACGTAGTGGCCTTCAGCATCTTCGCGTTTTACAAGATCAGGGAAAGCTTTTACGTTTGAACCAATTAGGAAAAATGTTGCTTTTGCATTTTCTTTCTTTAACATATCTAAAAGCTCAGCTGTGTATTTTCCAGGACCGTCATCAAATGTTAAATAAGCGACTTTTCTAACTTGCCCGTTATAATGTTTTGGAGCTTCTTTCGGAGCAAGAGATGTTTGAATCTCACTTACAAGTTGAACAGATTTTGCTTCATCCTCTGTACTAGCTAAAGCAGTATGTACTGATCCAAAAGCCGCTTCGTATGTGAATAATACTCCCGCACAAACTAACATAGCCCTTTTTACTAAAGTTGTCATTCGAATTCCATTGTGCATAATTTTCCTTCTCTCTATAAAAGTTCTACTCTACTATATTAGCAATTATAGGTAGGGAAATGCAAAGAAACTTTTTTACACTTGTAAAAAAGTTTACCCAAAAGTATGCAAGATTTTATATCAATTGCAGTTTTGAAAAATAGAATGAATTTAAACTTTATTATTTAAACTTTCAATCACCAAATCATACTTTCGTATCACTTCGTTTTCGTTCCAAATATTGATTCGAATATTTTTGATTTTTATTAAAATATTGGTAAAGAAACAATTATATGAAAAAAGGAGCGGGAATATGAATAATTATATTTGCACTACATGTGGAGTACAGTATCCCGAAAATGAAGAAGCACCTTCTCACTGTAAAATTTGTAATGAGGAAAGGCCATATGTTAATCCAATTGGGCAGTCATGGATAACATTAGAAACAATGCAAAATAGCAATTTATACTAAAGTCCTATTGTTTATTAACTAATAGGTCTTTCAACTTAGGAAGCTCACACTAATGAGGGATGTTAAAGGGAATATATCTAACCTATACTAATTACTATAAAGCTTTGGAAAATGAAAAGGAGGAGATTTGCATGAAGAATTGGGTTCAATTTAGAATTGCAAGACCAACAGATAAATTGGAAGAAGTGATTAGTTTTTATGAAACAGGATTAGGATTAAAACGTATAGGGGAATTTCACAATCATGAAGGATATGACGGGGTTATGTTTGGATTACCAGATGAAGAGTATCATTTGGAGTTTACTTCACATGTTAATGGAAGTCCATGTCCGGCACCGACAAAAGATAATTTACTAGTTTTTTATATGCCTAATAAAGATGAAATTGAAAATATAGTAAATCGATTAAGTAATATGGGCTACCATGAGGTGGAACCAGAAAACCCGTATTGGATAGAGAAAGGAACCACAATAGAGGATCCAGATGGTTGGAGAATTGTGCTTATGAATGCATCTGAATAAGGAAACTATTTTCATATGAAATAGAGTGTAGCAAAATGATTTAGACATAAATCCCTACAGCGTTTGTAGGGATTTTTATATAAGAAAATCTTATTGAGAGAATTATTAAAATGTAGAAAGTATTTTGGTTAAGAATAAATGTAATCAATATCATTTATGCAGGAGGTATAGAAGTATGACATTAAAACATTTGTATGAGTTTTCTAAAAATGTCGGGAATACACCTCTCATTAAATTAGAATGCGAAGAACCGAAGAACCGAAGAACCGAAGAACCTTTCTATCTATGCTAAATGTGAATGGCATAACCCTACAGGATCAATTAAGGATAGGGCAGCACTTGGAATGATTAATAAATATTTACAAGAAGCGGACGAAAAACAAAATATTTTATTCTACGGAAAATTGTTACCATCAAAAAACTGTACATGTTAAACATACAGTTTTTTGATGGTGTAGCTGTGCGATGTTTAGAAATTTCACATACCGTACTTTCAAAATAAATATAGGAAAACCAAAAAGTAATGTAGAATATATCGTACATACATATATACAGTCAACATAAAAGATAAAGAGGTGGGTATATGTTACTTGAGGAAGTAATGCAGCAACTAGAGGAATATGGAACAGAACAAAATCGAAAAACGTATAAAAACCACGGAGCGAAAGAGCCGTTATTTGGAGTTAGTTTTGCGAATTTAAAATTGTTAAAAAAGAAGATAAAAAAAGATCATGATTTAGCAGTTGGATTGTGGGAAACGAAAAATATGGACGCAATGACATTAGCAACTTATATTTTAGACCCGAAAAAAATAACGACAGAACAGCTTAATAGTTGGATTCAGGATGTTGATTATTACTGTTTGATGGATGTTCTTATGAAATCTATATGTACTTCGCCAATTGCAATAGAAAGAATGGAAGAGTGGACAAAGTCTAATGATGAATGGATTGGAAGAGCTGGCTGGTCTTTATTAGCAAATATAGCGATTAAAAATAAAACGTTACATGATGATTTCTTCTCTCCGTACTTAGAAGAGATTAAAGAAAATATACATAATGAAAAAAATAGAAAAAAAGAAGCGATGAATAGTGCTTTAATCGCAATAGGAATTCGTAATGAAGACTTAGAGCGACAAGCGATTGAAATTGCACGTGAAATTGGAAAAGTAGAGGTTGATCACGGTGCAACGTCATGTAAAACACCAGATGCAGAAAGCTATATAAAAAAAGCGAGAGAAAGAGCTGAAAAAAGAAAGTGAAATAAGAAAAGAGGAACAGTTATGAAACCAATTGAAGCAGCACAAAACATAATTATATCACAATTTCCGAATTGTGATGTAGCTTTACTCGGCGGAAGCGTTGCACGAGGAGAAGCGACAAAAACATCTGACCTTGATATTGTAATAATCGATCAAAGTTTAACTTCTTGCTATAGGGAATCTTTCTATAGTAATGGATGGCCTGTTGAGGTGTTTGTTCATAATTTTGGAACATATAAAACCTTTTTCAAAATGGATTGTGATCGAGGGAGACCGTCGTTACCACAATTAGTTTCGGAAGGGATTGCATTAAAAGGGGAAAAGGAAATTGTTGAGAAATTAAAAAAAGAAGCGAATGATTTACTACATAAAGGACCAGCTAAATGGACCGAAGAAACGATTAAGCAGAAGCGATATTTTATTACGGATACTTTAGATGACTTTATTGGTGCAACAAAAAGAGAAGAAGAATTGTTTATCGCTAATTTATTAGCGGATTTAGTACATGAATATGTATTAAGAGTAAATGGTAAGTGGCTTGGGAGTTCAAAATGGTTTATTAGAGTGCTAAGAAGATATGATGAGCAATATGCAAACAAATTTGTAGTCGCTTTTGATCATTTTTATAAAACGGGAGAGAAAAATGAATTAATTCATTTTATAGAAAAGACGTTAGAACAGTATGGTGGAAGAGTGTTCGAAGGATTTTCTATTGGTAAATAAAAAGGGGAGAGAAAAATGAATGTACCATATGTTCAATTAAGAGAATTGACACTAGATGATGTAGAAGATCGCTATCAATGGTCATTAGATAGAGATGTAACAAAGCATTTAGTCGTACCAGATCAATATCCTCCGTTCACTCGTGGAGATACGAGAAACTGGATTGAAGCTTGTATAAGCCGAAAAAATGGTTATGAACAAAGGGCAATCGTTACTGAGGCAGGTATACATATTGGATGGGTAGACCTTAAAAATTTTGATAAAACAAATAAAAATGCTGAACTAGGAATTGCGATTGGAAATAAAGACTATTGGGGTAAAGGATTTGGAATGGCAGCTCTAAACAGCATGTTACAAATAGGTTTTTCTCAGTTTGAATTGGAGAAAATTTGGTTACGTGTAGATGAAGATAATACAAAAGCTAAAAAGAGTTATGAAAGTGCCGGATTTGTATGCGAAGGGTTAACGAGAAATGATCGATTGAGACAGGGGAAGTTCATTCATCGCAATCGTTACAGTATATTAAAAGAAGAGTATGAATCAAAAAAGTAGCCCATAAAAATATTATGTAAATTAAAAAGGGGAAGATAAAATGATTCGATTACTTACAAAAGCGGATGCAAAACAATATTGGGAGTTACGTTTACAAGCATTACAAGTAAATCCAGAAGCATTTGTAACGACTTATGAAGAAGCGGTACGTCAAGAAAATCCTCTTGAACGAGTTGCTAGTAATCTTTCATCCAATAGTAGTTTTACATTTGGTGCTTTTAATAATGAAAATCGTTTAGTTGGGGTTGTTACTTTATTAACAGAAGAAAAAGACGCATATAAGCATAAAGGACATATCGTTGCAATGTATGTAGATACTGAAAATCGAAGAAGTGGTCTTGCACGTGATTTAATACGTAAAGCAATTGAAAGGGCAAAAGAGATGAAGCTAGAGCAATTGAATTTAGGGGTTGTGTCAACGAACGAACCAGCCAAACGATTATATGAATCAATGGGATTTAAAACATACGGAATTGAAAAAAGGGCTATAAAAATGAATGGTGTGTATAGTGATGATGAACATATGGTGTTGTTCTTTTAAGAGAGGAAGTTTTGTATGAAAGATCTCTATTTAGAAAGAAATATGGACCCTCAAGTAGCGATTTTGTATGCGACGGTTGCTGATACGTTTAATAGATTGCAAAGGTTAGTCGAAGGTACTGAAGAGAACGAACTATCCTATAAAGGGTCTGAAAATAATGAAAATAGTATTGGGCAGTTACTTCAGCATTTAGCAGTTGTTGATTTACATTGGGTGTATCGTTTCAAGGGAGAAGATGTTCCGCCAGCATTTGAAAATAAATATGGTCCTATGTTAAATGAAGTAGGAGAATTACCAAGTTTAAGAAAAAACACATTGCAAGAGTTAATGCAAGATTATGAAGCAGTGCAAAAATTGTTTTATGAAGAATGTATGACACTAACAGAAACTGATTTAATGCGGGAAGTTTTGTATGAAAAAGGGGAAACTGCGACAATAAGATGGGGAATATGGCATATAGCAGATCATAATCGGTATCATCAAGCCCATATAAATCGATTGAAGAAATTATACAGAGAATATAAACTACATATTCTTTAATTTTTGAATGAATGAACGCCCCTAAATAATAATTAAAGGAGGCGTTTGTTTTTATTCGTTCGCTTTTCTTCCCAAGCTATCATTAAATTTTTATGATAATCTTTTGGTTTCTCAATAGAAAACCAGTAAATTGAATGTGCAATAGTTGGTAGCCATCTTTTATAGCGGATGTGTATATTTTCATGGTGAGTATAGTGGGTCGAGATTAAAGTAGATTTTGACCCTTGAAAATTTTGATATGTAATGGCCTCGATTTCATACCAATGCACTTTATTCCCATGTAAATCTACTACAATTCCTTCATCATCCCAAAGTGAAATGTAAGTTTGTATGTAGATTTTTCATCGCGTATACTAAAATATATGTCATAGAGATAAAAAATTAAATACAAGGGGTTTTACAATGAAAGCAATTGTTATAGGGATACTGGCATCATTTTTCTTTGCCTTTACTTTTGTTTTAAACAGGGCAATGGACTTAGAAGGTGGAAGCTGGATTTGGAGTGCATCATTACGGTATTATTTTATGGTTCCAATGCTATTACTTATTGTTATGTATAGAGGGAACTTAAAGCAACTCTTTCAATATATGAAAAACAATCCGAAAGAATGGTTAGTGTGGAGTATCGTTGGATTTGGTCTCTTTTATGCACCGCTTAGTTTTGCTGGAGCGTTCGGACCAGGTTGGCTTGTTGCATCAACATGGCAAATTACAATCGTTGCAGGGATTTTGTTAACACCATTTTTTGCGGTGGATCCACTACATAAAAAACTTCCGATGAAGGAATTAGTTATGTCGGGCATTATTTTATTCGGTGTTGTTCTCATGCAAGCAGAACATGCTTCTTCATTAGGTATTCGTGAAACCGTTTTATGTGTAGTTCCTGTACTTATTGCAGCATTTGCGTATCCTCTTGGAAATAGAAAAATGATGCAAGTTTGTAAAGGGGAATTAGATGTATTTCAGCGAGTACTCGGTATGACATTAGCAAGTTTACCATTTTGGTTTTTATTATCTGGTTACGAAGTATCAACAGGCGGATTACCGTCAAGTAGCCAAGTTTTTCAATGTTTTATTGTAGCAGTTAGCTCTGGGTTAATCGCGACAGTATTATTTTTCTTTGCAACAGATCTTGTGAAAGATGATCCGCAAAAATTAGCAACAGTGGAAGCGACGCAGTCTGGTGAAGTTTTATTTGCGCTAGTAGGAGAGCTGATCTGGTTATCTGCACCAATTCCGTCATCATTATCTTGGATTGGTATGAGTCTCGTTATTATTGGAATGATACTTCATAGTTATGTGGCTGTCGTTGTAAAAAAAGAAGAAAAAATAACGGCGTAATGAGATTAGCTCTTTTTATTAAGAGTTAGTCTTTTTTTCATAGAAAGGGATGAAAGTATGAATATACATCGCGTTGAACAAATTGAAAAAGATTCAATATTAAATGTGCTACAATATGCCGTCGGTCCAAATGAAATAAGCTTAAAGAAGGCAATAATATTTTATCAAAGTAATAAAGGGACTTTGTACAAATATGAAGAAAAAGCTTGTCTAGGTATTGAAATAATCGGAGAAACTAAAGCACGAATATGTCATATAGCAGTGGCTCCAGATTATCGTCAAAAAGGAATTGCACTACAAATGATTAAAGAGATTGTAAGAGTATACCAATTGACTTATATAGAAGCGGAGACAGACGATGGGGCGGTAGAATTTTATAAAAGAATTGGTTTTCAAGTTAAAAGTTTAGGAGAAAAATATCCAGGGATAGAAAGATTTCATTGTTACATGGAAAAATAGCATGAAAATATATAATTGTACATATTGAATATAGTTTGAAAAAAATAATAATTTCATTATATAATATAGGTATCTGGAAAAATATAGATAAAAGAAGATAGGTGTATAACACGTGAGAATGGAGAAAAGTAAGTTTATAAAAATAGCTACTTCAATAGGGGTGTCATCTTTTTTATTAACAGGTTGTGGTGATTATGAAGAAAAAACTGCTCAGCAAGAAAGTACAGCTGTTAAAACAGATGGTGCAAAACAAAGAAATGAACAAGAAACATTAAATTGTGATGATAAAGCCCCAACCAATGAAAATGTAGAGAAAGATGAGTTATGCAAGGAAAATAATCCGTCATTTTCATCTTATCATGAAAACTCTCATTTACCGATACTTCCATTTGTAGCAGGATATTTATTAGCGAGTAGAACTTCAAATATGAATTATACAGCAAAACCAAATTTAATGAAGAAACCGTATGCAAATAATGTTATTCCATATCGTGAAAAAGATGAGCGTAGAACAGGTGGCGGTAGTAGCGGTGGTTATACTGGTGGTTCTAACGGTAACAATAATACTTCCAATAAAGTAGATTTAAATAAACAGCAGCCAAATCCATCCAATAAAGTAACACCAGATACAAATACGCCAAAATCATCTACTACGCAAACACCGAAAGTAAACTCTGGTTCAAGTGGAATTGGAAACGCAAAAGCGCCAGCAGGATCCTAAAACGAAAGGGTAATGGAGTAATGTATACAGAACGAGAGCAAGAAGAGTATATGAAAGTATGGTTTTCACTTGCAGAAGAGGCTAGTAGGAATGGTTTCACTTGGCCTAGTCTGTTAGAGAATGAAGAATGGAATCAATATATGGCAACAGGGATGTATCGCATGCCAGCAAAAACTTATACTGCTATCTCAAAAGCGACAGAAGAAATCATGTATGTGTTATATAGAACGTATCAATATATTGTAAATACGACAGAAGATTTTCAAAAACTTGGATTCCCAGCTGAAGCGTGGGAAATGGCGAGAATGAAACATAATGGTTTATTTTCATATTTTACAAGGTTTGATTTTATCGTAAATGGTGACGATATAAAATTAATAGAAGTAAATTGTGATACGCCAACAGGCTATTTAGAACCGTCTGTCGCAAATGAAGTGTTATGCCGTTATCATGATGTAAATCACCCAAACCATATAGAAGAGCATATTGTGCAGGCATGGGAACAAATTAAACATGACTATCATATAGGCCCTGAAGAGACGATATATTTTACTAGTTATGATTGGCACGATGAAGATAGTCAAACGGTTCAGTTTTTAAGAACGTATTGCTTAAATCAGTCAACGGACTATGTAGGAATACAAGACATTGTCGTTGCGGAAGATGGTATATATACGCCGAGTGGAGAAAAAATAAAATATTTATATAGACTGTATCCAATAGAGTATTTAGTAACGGACGTTGATAAGAATGGAAAAAGGATTGGTTTACAATTTTTAGATCATATTGCGCAAGAAAGAGTGAAAATTATTAATCCGCCAGCCGCATTTGTTATGCAAAACAAAAGTGTACTCGCACTAATTTGGAAGCTTTATGAAGAAAGTGTTTTCTTTACAGAAGAAGAGCAAGACATTATTTATAAATACTTTCTACCAACATATTTTTCAAATAAGCGATTTCTAGAAAGACATGAACCATACGTTTCCAAACCTGTATTTGGTCGTGAAGGTGGCGGAGTATCTATATACGAAAATGATGAATTATTAGCTGAAGATAAAACAGAGTATTACTTTGAACAAAGGAAGATATACCAGCAATACATAGAAATGCCTGACTATACCATTGACACATGGGATGGTCCATATACTGGTAAACTATTAATTGGCTCTCACTGTATAAGCGGAAGAGCAGCAGGCTTATTTTTACGTGTAGGTGAGAAAATAACGGGAAACTTATCAATGTTTACTGGGGTTACAATTGAAGGATAAAGTAAACAAAGAGCTCATCATTTGTGATTAGCTCTTTCGTCTATGTATAAAACAGCTTTTTATGGTGGGGATGTAAAATCTTCACTTTCTTTTTGTGTTTTAAATCTGAATATTATAATTTAAATGTTTTTTTGTGTAATCATATTACTATTTTTTATAGATGTGAAAAATGATTAAGTTAAAAATTAAGAAAAATATGATAATATATTTATATAGAAGTTTAAATTTACGTAGCTAGTGGGGGAACCAATATGAAAATGAATGAAATAGTAGCAAGTACACAATTTCCAAATACAATCGAAACAATAACAAAAGATTTAAAAGCATTAGGAGTCGAAAAAGGAATGACAATTATCGTTCATTCATCACTAAGTTCTATCGGGTGGATATCTGGTGGTGCGGTTGCTGTAGTAGAAGCATTAATGAAAGTTGTTACGGAAGAAGGAACGATAATAATGCCAACGCAATCTTCGGATTTGTCCGATCCGAAACATTGGTCAAGACCACCTGTACCGGAAGACTGGTGGCAAATTATCCGAGATAACGTCCCAGCATTTGATTCACGTATAACCCCAACAAGGGGAATGGGTGAAATAGTTGAATGTTTTCGTACATATCCGAATGTAGTACGTAGTAATCATCCGTTAGGAAGTTTTGCTGCATGGGGAAAACATGCAGTAGAAATAACAATGAACCATTCGTTATCAATGAGCTTTGGAGAAGAATCTCCATTAAGAAAAATATATGATTTAGACGGGTACGTATTATTAATTGGTGTTGGATATGATTCCAATACGTCTGTTCATTTATCCGAGGTGCGTTCTGGTGCATGTGAGTTAATACAAGTAGGAGCACCTATTATAGAAAACGGTGAAAGAGTGTGGAAAGAGTTTTTTGAAATGGATTACGAATCTGAGAAGTTTGTAGAAATTGGTGTGGAGTTTGAGCGAAAAGGAACTGTAAAAAATGGGAAGATAGGGAATGCAATGTGTCGTCTAATGAAACAGCGTGATATAGTTGACTTTGGAACAGAATGGTTTCGTAAGAAAAATTAGTAAGGGATGGTTACAATGAAGGGGAAAAAGGTATTAATTACGAGCGGTGGTTGTCTAGAAAAATGGGATCAAGTACGCGGGCATACGAATATGGCCAAAGGTACAATCGGAAGGATAATCGCAGAAGAACTTCTAGCTAAAGGGGCACATGTTATATATTTACACGGTTATTTTGCGGAGAAACCGAGTGATGTACATAGAGGGTTAGAATTACATCCATTTGAAGGAATCGTTGATTTACAAGATAAAATGAAAAGTATCATATCACATGAAAAGATTGATGCAGTCATTATGGCAGCGGCTGGATCAGATTGGATTGTGGAGAAAATTTGTGATCAAGATGGTAATGTTCTTAATATGAACGGAAAAATTTCAAGTGATATAGCACCGATTATTCACTTTCAAAAGGCTCCAAAAGTATTAAAACAAATAAAAGAATGGGACCCAGAAACAGTACTTGTTGGTTTTAAACTTGAAAGTGATTTAAATGAAGAAGAACTGTTTGAAAGAGCAAAAAATAGAATGAAAGAAGCAAGGGCGAATGTAATGATTGCGAATTCACCACATTCTTTATATTCGCGCGGAGCTGTGCATTATGTAATTGGACAGGATGGTAAAGGGAAGTTGTGTAATGGGAAAGATGAAACAGCGAAAGAAATTGTCAAAAGCTTAGAGTTATTATGTAATCGTGTCACTGCTTTTTAAAATTAAGTTTTTAGATGAGAATGAATCCGCATAGTAATAAGTAAGCGAAACTTTAATTGGTGGGAATTTTACTTTTACACGAATGTGAAGCGTATACCAATCAAGAGCTATACACAGAATAATTGGTGAGGAGTGGATTCTATGGAACATTTATTAAAGCAAGCTATTAAACTTAGAAACGAAAAGAAATATGCGCAGTCTAAAGAGATGCTTATAGGATTAACAAACTTTACAAAGGATGCAGAAGTACTGTATCAGTGTGCGTGGATACATGATGTAATGGGGCTAGAAACAGAAGCAGTTCCGTATTATGAGCAGGCAATCGCAAATGGACTTGATGGCGAATCGCTTTGCGGTGCTTATATTGGTTTAGGAAGTACATATCGTTGTATAGGGGAATATGAAAAGGCAATTACAGTATTAGAAGCTGGGGTGAAAAAATTCCCAGAGAACGCTCCGATGAAAGTATTTTTATCATTAGCAAAATATAACGTAAACGATCACGAATCAGCGATGAAATTATTACTTGAAACTGTCGTGAAAGTAGAGGAAGTAAAAGAATTTGAACGTGCCATTTCATTTTATAAAGACCATTTAAATGAGGTTTTTAAATAAAGGAGTGAACGTATGGAGGTTACACTATCACGAAGGCGAAAAGGTGTTTGGATTGGACTCGTCTTTTTAATTATGCTACCAAACTATTTATTGTATGCCCTTCCAATTGTACCAGTTGCGCCGAAAGAAGTTGTGCTTGGGTCATTATTAGATTGCATGTTTGTCATTCCAATCATCACGTATTTCTTCATTATTCGAAAAAGATACTCGTTAACGTATATAGTTCCTGTTGTAATAGCTGGTTATATTTTTGCGAGATTTATTATTCCAAGTGACTATTTACAAGCTTTTTCATTCATCTCTTATATTATTGTTGCGGCTGAAATTGCATTTGTAGGTCTAGAATTATTCCTTCTCTATAAAATTGTTAGAGTGCTTCCTAAAATAATAAAAAAATATAAAGAATATAGAAGAAAAAATTATTCCTTTTCTTATGCAATTGATGCAGCGTTTGACGCTACTATGAAAAGAAGTAAGTTAGTAGATGTCATTCTAACAGAGTGTAAGTTAATCTATTATGCGTTTTTATCGTGGCGTGAAAAAGTACCAACAGGTAAATCTGTATACTCATATCATAAAAAGACTGGTGCTATAGGTGTGTATATCATGATTATTCATGCAACAATAATTGAAAGCATTGGTTTTCATTATTTACTACATCAGTGGAATCCAGTAATAGCATGGATTTTACTTATTTTAAATGTATACGCGATGATTTATTTTATAGCTGAAATACAAGCGATGCGCAAAAATCCCCTTGTCGTAACAGAAGAACAAGTAGTCATTCAAATCGGATTAGGAAAGAAAATTGTTATGCCATTTACACAAATTGATAATATTGCGTTCTACAAGGGTGAATTGCTAACGGCAAAAGAAAGGAAACAGGTATTGGATGCAACTGTTATGGAGTTCATAAAAGAACCTGCTACTTTTGAAATAACATTAAAAGAGCCAGTGAAAGCGCAGTTGTTATACGGCTTTTCTAAAACAGTAAGTCGTGTTTACTTAAATGTTGATGAAGAACGAAAATTTTATGATGCGGTTAAGGAAAAGTTAAAACATGAGTAATAGTGCTGTTAGTTACATAAAAACAAATGAGCTTCCGTTAGAAGTGAAAAAATATGAAACATGGATAGTGAAAAACTCTTTCTAAATAAGAAGGAGTTTTTATTATATACTTTTATAAATCATTATATAAAAAACTATACACTTCTTTATCATTACATAAATGGATATAATTGAGGATAGAACTAGCATAAGGGGAAACAAAATAATGAATAAGTTACTTACATCGAAAATTGAAATTATAGAAAGAAAAATCCGGTATAACTCAACAATAGTAGATCACAATTGCTTATTACTTGAAAAGCAATCACAAAGTATCGTTTTATTTCACGAGGTGCAGTATTCATTTACAATGACTGCAAATGATACTAAGTTAACAATCCCAAAAGGAAGTTATACAATCGCATATTACTGGAAAGAGCGTCCGTACAATTTATACGTATGGAGAGATATAAAAGGAAAGTATTTAGGTTCCTATTTTAATATTGTAAAAAACACACAAATAAAAGATGAAGTGGTTTCCTTTGAAGATTTAATCATCGATATTATGGTACTTCCAAATGGAGAATACTTCATATTGGATGAAGATGAATTACCAGAACCATTAGGGAATTTCGAAGGTGGTTATGTGAGGAAAGCTCTTTATGGATTAAAAGAAATCATTCAAAAAGAGCTGCCACCAATAGTTTTGGAGACAGCCAGGGTGCAGAGGAAATAAAATTTAATTACATAAATATTTTGAATGGGAATGAGTAGTCTCAAGTTATATGATCTAACTTTTTTAATAAATCTAAGGTTAGTAGCATATTTCTTGAAATTACTCTTTTTTTGTAGAAATTTCGTCGCTTAGTTATTAAATCCCATCAAATGCATTTAGCGTGTGAGTTTTCTTATTGGTTACAGTGGATTAAAAATCAGAAAAAATAGTAAGTAAATGATATCGTTCAAATAAACAACAGTAAAAATATTCAAACGAATCATATGTATGTTTTGATAAAACCTAGTTGACTTATCGGAAATATTTGTATAATATGTACTTAATTCCATAACGTATTGCTGATTGGAGAAACCAAAGGCATTTTATCTGTTGATAAAATGCCTTTGGTTTTTTTATTGCACAAATACTGAATCTGTTCATTTATATGAATCATTTTAAGGAGGAGAAGAAATGACTGTTTCAATTGATGGGGTATCAAAATATTTTTTGAAACAAACTGGTACTGTTCAAGTATTAGAGAATATTAATTTTCAATTAGAGAAAGGGGATTTTGTTACAGTAATTGGTCCGAGTGGGTGCGGAAAAAGTACATTACTAAAAATTGTTGCCGGTCTAGATAATGATTTTGAAGGGGAAGTTGTTATTGACGGGGATCCTATCTTAAAAACGAGCAAGAAACAAGGTTTTATTTTTCAAGAACATAGGCTTTTTCCATGGTTAACAGTTGAAGAAAATATAGCGGCAGATTTATCGTTAAAAGATAAGTATGTGAAAGATAAGGTAAGAGAATGGGTTGAAATCGTTCGGTTAGATGGCTTTGAAAAATCGTATCCGAAAGAAATTTCAGGCGGGATGTCACAACGTGTTGCGATAGCGAGAGCGTTATTAAGAGATCCAAATGTATTATTACTTGATGAACCTTTTGGAGCGCTGGATGCTTTTACTCGAAGTCATTTACAAGAAGTATTGCTAAATATTTGGGAGCAGAAGAAAACAACAATGATATTCGTTACACATGATATAGACGAAGCGATATATCTTTCAAACCGAATCATCATTATGAGTGCAAAACCAGGGAAAATACATAAAGTGATTGAAAATAATTTGCCTTATCCGCGAAATAAAACTTCTCAATCGTTCCAACAACTTCGAACGAAAGTATTACAGCAGTTTGAATATGGAGGGTTGATTCAAACAAGTATATAGGAAAAGGGTGATTTTATATGTATAAAAAATTAAAAATTCTTTCTTTTGCTTTAGCTATATCAGTATGTTTGTTAGGATGTGAAAAAAGTACAGCAAGTAGTAAGAAAGAAGATGTAACAATACAAATTGGTATACAACAAGGATTAAGCCCGCTATTACTAGCAAAGAAAAAGGGATGGTTTGAAGAGGAGTTTAAAAAAGAAGGAGTTAAAGTGAAATGGACAGAGTTCCAAAGTGGACCTCCTTATTTTGAAGCAATCGCATCAAACCGGTTAGACTTTGGTGAAGTAGGGAATTCTCCAGTCATTTCAGCGCAAGCAGCAGGTATTGGATTTACCGAAATCGCCAATACAAGTTATGCGAGAAAAGGAACTGGAATTCTCGTTCAAAAAGATAGTAAGATTGCGAGTGTAAAAGATTTAAAAGGTAAAAAAATTGCAGTAGCAAAAGGAAGTAGTGCCTTTAATTTATTATATCGAGCACTTGATAAAGAAGGTATTGATGCAAAAGATGTAAATGTCATTCAATTACAACCAGATGAAGCGCAGCCTGCATTCGAATCAGGATCAGTAGATGCATGGGCGATTTGGGACCCTTTCATATCATTACATACGTTAAATAAAGGTGCGAAGGTGATTGCAGACGGTGAAACATTAAATGTCTCTTCACCAGAATTTTTAATTACGAGGACAAAATTTGCGAAAGAACATCCAGAATTAGTTGAGAAATTCCTCAAAGTTTATGAGAAAGCACGTGTATGGCAAGATGCTAACTTAGATGAAGCAATAAAAGTATACACTTCTGTAAAAAAGATAGATGCAGAGATTGTAAAAGAAGTGTTTAATCACGACAAACCAATTTTAGTTCCGGTAACTAAGGAAATAATAGCAGAACAACAAAAGACTGCGGATTTTCAATATAAGCTCGGTTCTATAAAGAAAGAAATTAAGACGGAAAAAGTTGTAGATAATTCTTTCGTAGAAAAAGCATTGAAAACGAAGTGAAAAGAGGTTTTGTAAAGTGGAAAATACGAAAGCTGTTATGAAACCAGCGAGTATAACGATTAAGAAAAATGGCATAAAGAAGGTACGAAAGTTAAATGTAAAAGTTTTAGTAAGGGCGATTATTATACCGGTTATTATATTAATAATTTGGCAGTTGGCTGGCGTATTCGGTCTTGTTTCTAAAACAGTTTTACCAACACCATTAGATATTTTTCTAGCTTTCCAAGAGCTTATTAAAACAGGAGAGTTATTCGGCCATTTAAGTATTAGTGTATTCAGGGCTGCGGCTGGTTTCTTTATTGGTGGGGGCTTAGGAATCATTTTAGGAACGATTGTTGGATTTTCAACGAGAAGTGAGCAATATTTAGACCCATCTGTGCAAATGTTAAGAACTGTACCTCATTTAGCTGTTGCGCCGCTTTTCGTATTATGGTTCGGTTTTGGTGAAACATCAAAAGTGTTATTAATTGCAGATGGTGCATTTTTTCCTTTATACGTAAACGCATTTTTAGGTATTAGAGGTGTGGATTCAAAGTTATTTGATGTTGCGAGAGTGTTAGAGTTTAGTAAAAGAAAATTAATCACGAAACTAATTTTACCAGCTGCATTGCCTAACCTTTTACTAGGAGCAAGGTTATCGTTAGGTGTTGCGTGGGTGAGTTTAGTAGTAGCAGAACTTATGGGGTCTACAGAAGGTATTGGCTATATGATTATGGATGCAAGGCAATTTTCAAATACAGATATCGTATTTGTCGGCATAATTATATTTGCATTTGTTGGGAAGTTTTCTGACTCTCTAGTACGTTTACTAGAAGTGAAGTTTTTAAGATGGCGAGATAACTTTAAAGGTGAGACAGGGAATTAACATATAAATTATTAGGGGTAATTTATATAGAATGTGTTAGTATACGATTCAAAATAAATAAGGGGTGTGTAAAGGTATGGAATTATTATGGTTTATTCCGGCTTATGGAGATGGTCGATATTTAGGAACGACAAAACGAGGAAGAGCAGCTGAATATGGTTATTATAAGCAAGTTGCTGCGGCAGCTGATTATTTAGGATATACGGGTGTTTTACTTCCAACTGGTCAAGGATGTGAAGACCCTTGGGTGTTAGCTTCAGCTCTTGCTGCTGAAACAGAAAAACTAAAATTTTTAGTAGCAGTGAGACCAGGACTAATGTCCCCTACAGTTGCAGCGAGGATGGCATCTACATTTGATAGAATTTCACATGGGAGGCTGCTTATTAATGTAGTAGCTGGAGGAGATCCAGTTGAACTACAAGGAGATGGATTATATCTTGATCATGATGAAAGATATGAAGCAGCGGATGAATTTTTAAAAGTTTGGAAATCGACATTGCAAGGTGAAACGATCTCTTTAGAAGGAAAACATATTAAAGTTACAGATAGTAAAGTTGTATTCCCACCAGTTCAAATACCATATCCTCCTATATATTTCGGAGGATCGTCAGCTGCTGGAAAAGAAGTAGCAGCTGAACATAGTGATGTATATTTAACGTGGGGAGAGCCGCCAGAGCAAGTGAAAGAGAAAATAGAAGAAGTAAGAAAACTTGCAGAAGAGAAGGGGCGTACAGTGCGATTTGGCATTAGATTACACGTAATTGTAAGAGAAACAGAAGAAGAAGCATGGGAAGAGGCAGAACGTTTAATTCAATATGTGGATAATGAAACAATTGAGCTTGCTCAAAAGACATTTGCAAGATATGATTCGGTTGGTCAAAAACGGATGACCCATTTAAATAAAGGTACGAGAGAGTCGTTAGAGATAAGCCCTAATTTATGGGCTGGAATCGGACTTGTAAGAGGTGGGGCAGGTACTGCACTTGTAGGCGATCCGCATACAGTAGCAAAAAGGATAAAAGAATATGAATCGTTAGGAATTGATACGTTTGTTTTATCAGGATATCCGCATTTAGAAGAAGCGTATGAAGTGGCAGAATTGTTATTCCCATTATTGAATGACGAGAAGAAAGAAGAAACTAAAATTGTTGGTGAAATGATTGCTGATGCATATGCATTAAAAAAATAGTGAGAAATAAAGTTTCACTTATTTATTGCTTCATTTTGTTTACTGCCTGTTAACACGAGATAAAAAACCCGCAAGTTATTCGCTTGCGGGTTTTCATCGTAAATTATTAGAAAATATGGTAAAATTAAAGGGTAACTTAAGGTGCGGTTGGTTGTTCAATTATCACTTCTCCGAGTAGGAGGGGGGTGATAATACGTGAGTGAAATAGCGTTGCTACTGCAGGGTGGACTGTTTCTCGTTGCATTGTTAACGTTCGTCGTCGTTTTAATAGACAAGCTCAAAAAATAACAACCCACCTATGCCTATAGAATGTGGGTTGTTTTGTTTGTAAGAAACAAATAGGATAAATGAACAATCCAATCTGCTAAGTTACGTGGACTAGTGTGTAGCCGCACACTAGTCTTTTTTATTTATATACAATTTATAATTGGTTTATGTGATTGTATTGTTCTTTTCATACTCATTATAACACAGTGTCTTTTCATCAAGAAAGGAGACCGTATGTTCTGGTCTCTGTTATATAGTAGGTGCTTTTTCTTTAAACAGCCCATCCATATACTGTTTTAAACTTTGGACATAAAATTTCTGTGTATTCACATTATTTACACCGACAATGGGTGATGGAAGGTCAAATCTTTTTTCTGATAAATGAACGACAACATCAAAAATGTCAAACAAACGAATGAAGCAAAACAGACCGTCTTTATCGCTAAGTAAAATAAAGTAATGATTTTCACTACTTGTATTTAGCGTATTCCATAAAGAACTTTTGCTTAAATCACGTACAATGCTTTTTTCTTTTAGTTCCACGAAATCTGCATTTGAGAGAATGGTAGAGATATCAATCGCATCTTGATCTTCAAAGTAGCCATCAACTGTTTGTACAGCGAATGTATAAGCCATTTTTAATATACTCATTTTATATTTACGGTTATCCAATAGCAATTCACGTTGAATAGAACTGGCTACTTTCGTTACACGTTCCTCTTTCCAAATTTCATTATGTAAGGAAATATCGTGCTTTTTACATAGTTTCATAATTAATGCATTAGAATAAAGAATTTCGTCGCTTACTTCGACAACATCAGTCTCAGCAGCCGCAAGTTCCTCACCGTGCTCATTCGTATAGAGTGGGGAATCAATTTGTCTTTTCATTTGTTCAATCTTAAATTGACTCAATTTATGCCTAATTAAAGGACGATCAATATTTGTTGTCATTTGTTCATGACAAGTATCACAAATTGAGTTTGTGAAATAATATCCACATAATATTTCTGGAATGACATATTGTTCACTAAGTTCTTTCGTATCTTTTCTGCAAATGATGCATTGTGTCATTTTTATCACCTTTACCTGCAAATTTGTATGTAATCTCATTGTAGTGTATTTATTGGTATTTTGGAATATTGTAAAGGAAAATATTATGTGAAATTCATACTTATTTTGGTACAATGAAGAGAAGTGCTAGTTTAAAGGAGGCCATTTTTTTGAAATCAAAAGTGCACTTTTGGACATTAGAAGTGCTAATGGTTGTAGGAATCATATTTATTTGCACAAAAATATCATTTTTATTTCAACCGATTGGTATCTTCATATCAACATTATTTTTCCCAATCTTAATCGCGCTTTTTTTATACTTCATATTTAATCCTGTATTAATCTTTTTGGAGAATAAAAAAGTACCTAGAAATTTAGCGATATTGCTGTTATATCTTTTTATCATAACATTAACTGCGGTTGGCGTTGGAGTAGTTGTTCCTACGATTTCACAACAGCTAATGGACTTAGTAAAAAATATGCCAGGCTACATAAAAGAGGGAAAAGTATACATACAAGAATTATCACATCATAGGTTGTTTGAATGGTTATCTACACAAAACTACGTTTCCATTGAAACAATTGAAAAAAATGCGATTGAATACTTAAAAGATATACCAAATACAATTACGTCGAGTGCAACGGCTTTATTTGGTATTATCACGAACGTTGCATTAGTTGTATTTACTGTACCGTTCATTTTATTTTACATGTTTAAAGATGGACATGCCTTTCCAGGAAAAGCGGTAAGTTTATTACCAGAGTCTTACCGTGAAGAGGGGCTTCGTATCATTAAGGAAACGAACGAAACATTATCTGCATATATTCAAGGGCAAGCGCTCGTTTGTATATTTGTAGGTGCGTTTACTTTTATCGGTTATTTAATTATCGATTTACCGTACGCTTTCGTTTTAGGAATTATTGCAGCATTTACAAACATCATTCCTAACTTAGGTCCATTTATCGGAGCAGCACCAGCTGTTATTGTAGGACTGTTCGTATCTCCGATGCAAGCCTTATACGTAATTATTATCGTAACAATTGTACAACAGTTTGAAAGTAATATTATTTCACCACGTATTATGAGCTCGAAATTAAACATCCACCCATTAACAATTATTATCCTAATTTTAGGGGTAGGTAACTTTGCTGGAATCATCGGAATGATTTTAGCAGTACCAGTTTATGCAGTAACAAAAACAGTTGTTTCGAACTTAGTGAGATTGTTTAAGACGAAGAGAAGTAATCGGAAATAGTAAAACCTGAGAAAGATACACCTCTTTTTAAGTGGTGTATCTTTTGTTTATAAAAAATAATTAAAAGCGGGTTGATTTGATTTTATTATATATTTTTTATGCATCAAATTCAGTGATGAACTTGTGTGATATAAGCTCTATAAAACTATGTGGAATCCCTCTGAACTATCCAAATCATTTCCTTACAGCGTGCTATCATCATCATAATCGACTCCTTTCAATTCTATATAGTTAAACGATTAAAGGTGAGTGTAGTACTTGCTTCTACGATCTCGAATTTCATCAATAACTTGTTTATATTGTCTTTCTTGTTTTAATTCATTTTGAGATATTGTTTCTTTTTGAATCGTAATCGTTAAAAAGAATAGGTGAAACTTCATATGTGAATTCCTCCTTTCGAATTGGAATTACAGATGACTACAGTAATGACTTTGTCTTTCTTTTACAGAATCCATAGCCTGATTAATTTGTCGTTCATGAAGCATTTCAGACTCAGAAAATTTATTTTTT
>NZ_JBNRIL010000001.1:812690-1382411 GCF_053557995.1 Bacillus sp. XB1
CTCATGAAGCATTTCAGACTCGGACAATTTATTTTTTTGAATGGTAATGGTTAAAAAGAATACTTTAAATTTCATAGGATAATTACCCCTTTATAAGTGGTTTAGAAAAGACGAGTGTAATAAGAAGATTGAAGCTCTTTTACTTCGTCCATAATGTTTTGAATGTGTTGTTCACGTAAAATCTCTTTCTGTGAGAGCTTACGTTTTTGAATAGTGATTGTTAAAAAGAATGCTTTAAATTTCATGAATATATTACCCCTTTAAAATATATTTTTAATACATTTGAGTGTAGTATGAACTTTTAATGTCAGTTATTTTATCAGTCAGTTGTTTTAACTGTTGTTTACGATTGATTTCATTTTCAGATAAATTATTTTTTTGAAGTACAGTCGTAAAAAAGAAAATATGAAAAGTCATAAATGAATTCCTCCTTTCGAAAAGGAATTACAGGTGATCACAGTAAAGTGCTTGGCGCTCCTTAACATCATTCATAGCTTTTTCAATTTGCTCATTATGAAGAATTTCATCTTTGGAAATTATATTTCTTTGAATCGTAATACTTAAAAACAATACGCTAATAGTCATTGAATGTTGCTCCTTTCTTAGAAAAATAATGTAAGAGACTAAAAAATCGCGCAAAAAAACCACAGGAAGATACAGTTCTCCTATGGCTGGGCGTGAAAAAGCCACAGGAAAGTATACGGCCTCCTGTGGCGAATTTATGAATTAAATGAAATAAAGTACGATTTTCAATTCTCCATTAGGGTGGTCGAATTCATATTTAATTGTCCAGAAAACACAGGTGCAGTTAACGCTAAAGTTAATGCATGTAATTGTAATTTCATCATTTCCTTCGACCTCCTTTTAGAATTTTTTTCTTACGTTAGTAAGTATATACAATTAATGGATAATTGTAAACATAAAAAATGAAAATTTTTAATTTTGATTAAAATGCGTATATTTAAAAGGGATTTGAAAGTAAATATTGTAATTAACGAAATATCGATAAAAATGGGGGATGCTAAATGAAATATATGCATCATAACATGATCGTTATGCTAACAATTTTTTTATTCATTGCGGCTTGTTCTAATGGAGAAAGAATAAAAGATATATATGATATTAGGTCAGATGATTTTAAGAAATATACTGGGACATACGTTGGTAATAATTCAGATGTGGTTGCAATTGTTAATCATTTACCCGGTGGTGGAACAGTTCAAAGTATAAGTTTAGAAAATGAAAATATAAAAGTGAACTATGGCGCAAAAGAAAGTGGGGCTCTTACAGAAGAAATGATTGAGACGTATTGGTTTGATGAGAAGGATACGATGAAGAAGAATTTTTTCTTTAATGCTATATATTTAGTGATTTTAGTGCCAAATGCAAAAATTTATGAGTTTCAGGTAGAGAATAAAAACTTTAAGATAACGAGGGAAGAAATGTTATCAATTTTGCATAGAATATTCGATGATTTTCCAAAAGAAAAAGATATATGGGATAAAAATAAAGTTATAAAGTTCTTTAACGGCAATGAAGAAAAAATTAAAATGCTTGTGGAAGATAAAGATTTTCGGAAATCTTTATTTGCTAAATATCCAGTGAGCCAGTTGAAATAATGGAGGGGAGAAGATGGAGTTAGTATACAAAATTTCTTATCATAGAATGCAGGACCTTTATTACAATTTTTGAAAGAAGACATTCCGTACATCCCGCATGTAACAGTCGGAAGAAAAGAAAGTGCCAAATTAGCTGCTGAAGTAGTGAAGGAGATTCCTAGTTTTCATGGGAAGTTAAATTGTGTGATTGATAGAATAAGCGTGGAGCGAATTAAAGAGAACGGGGAATCAATTATTGAATTTGAAGTGCCATTTTTAAAAAGCTGACAAAAGTCAGCTTTTTATTTCGTAGCATGAAGTAATGCACCAATTGCACCGCTATTACCACCATCTTGTAAAAAGATTGGTGTTTTATTTTGATATTCGGTGTAGCTACTTATAATATGTTGAAGTTGTACGTTATTACATAAAGTCGAACCAATATAAATAATATGTTTAATGTTTTTTGTTTCAGCGAATTGAAGGCTTAATGCAGTAACGACTTCACCGACAAGTCCTTGTATAGTAGCAAGTATGTCTGAGCTATTATATTTCGATTCTGAAATAGCGGCTTTACCAAAATTGCTAGCAGTTAAGCTATTATCAATAGGTGAGAGAATACCACCATAAATATCTCCAACCGTAATATCTAGTTCTTTTCTAGATCCTACTTTTGTTAGAGGAATTACATCTTCAAAATGATCTATATTTGTTAACAATTTTGAAAGTCCCATAATAGTCCCACCGCCAACTCCGGTTCCACCAGCGCGAATATATTGTTCATTATAAACATAATGGATAGAAGTACCTGTACCGATATTGGTTAAAATAAAATTGTTTATAGTGTGTTTTTCTTCTTTTAATATGTATTGGACACCTGCAAGAGTAGATTCAAATTCGTTTAGCTCTATTATTTTATATGAACCTGTAAGCAGATGCTGTAATAGTTTCGATTTACCACCCGTAATACATATTTGTTTTATGCCATTGTTGTTTTTAATCCAATCTATTATTTTATGTTGTTCATGTGAATAAAATTTTTCAAAAGTTAATAGCTTTTTTTCGTTAAAATAAGCTATTTTCGTTAATGTGCCTCCAGCATCGATACCGATAGTACGTTCCATTTTCCTGCTCCTAACTACGTAATATGTTTTCCTATTTACTTAATTGGTTGAGAATAGATATTTCCAACTGATATAAGGAACACTTTAATCTGCTTGATATATTAATAGTTTTTCTATAGTTACAATAGGCTGGTCGTTTACAGTTGCAATACCTTTACCAAGAATAAAACCTCGGCGATTGCGCGTTAGCTCATAATGTAAATCAAGTTTATCACCGGGATATGCTTTTCCGTGGAATTCAACTCCATCTAAAGAGGAGAGAAATCCTAGTCCTTCAGAATCACTTGTATGTACAAATGCACTAAGCTGGGCAAGTGATTCTACAATTAACATATGAGGCATATGTTTTTGACTATCATTTATAAACCATTCGTTATTTGTAATGAGTTTATATCCTGTAACGGATTCACCTTGTTTTACATTTGTTACTTTATCAATCATTAAAAATGGATAACGATGGGGAAGCGTGTCTTTAATATGCATATGAAAGTACCTCCAATTAATAATACCCCTGCTAAAGTTAAGCAGGGGAGTGGGAACTAATTTTTAACTAATTCATCTACTTTTTCAAGGACGAAAATGCCGCTATTTCTAATATTTTCAACAACTTGTTGCAACACTTCTTTATCTTGAACGAGTGCAATACGTACGAAGCCTTCTCCATGAGGTCCAAATGCATGACCAGGTGTAACAACGACATTCGCACGATCCATTAATGCATAAGCGAAGTCTAGAGAAGTCCATCCTTGTGGAATTTCAGCCCAGACAAACATACTACCAGCTGGCTTATCGACATTCCAGCCAAATGTTCGGAATCCATCGACTAAAGTATCTCTCCGTTCTTGATAAATATCGCGGTTTTTCTCACAAAATGCAGCGCCATTTCTTAGTGCTACAGATGCCGCTTTTTGAATTGGTAAAAATACACCGTAATCGGTATTAGATTTAAATTGAGTAAGTGCACGAACAATTTCTTCGTTTCCAATCATATATCCAATACGGCTACCTGCTAAACTATAACTTTTTGACAAAGAATTGATTTCTACACCAACTTCTTTAGCACCAGGTACAGAGAGAAAGCTAATTGGCTTATTACCATCGAAATAAAATTCAGCATAAGCAAAATCATGGACAACGATAATATTATGCTTTTTCGCGAATGCGATTACTTCTTTAAAGAAATCTTCATGAGCCATTGCTGGAACGGGATTCCCTGGGAAGTTTAAAATCATCATCTTCGCTTGATCGGCAATTTCTTCAGGGATGACTTCTAAGTCTGGTAAGAAATCATTCTCTTTCTTTAAAGGCATGTAGTAAGATGTTGCACCAGCCATTTGAATACCTGTTTCATAAGCTGTATATCCTGGATCAGGAACTAATATAATATCACCTGGATTTGCATAAACCATAGGTAAATGAACGAGCCCGTCTTGTGAACCCATTAATAATAAAACTTCTTTATCCGCATTTAATAAAACGTTATGAGTGTTGTTGTAATATTCAGTTACAGCTTCGTGAAATTCTTGAATACCTGATAATGTATACCCATAGCTCTCTTTTTCACTCGCTGTATGTACCATTGTTTCTCTTACAAAATCAGCGGGCGGCATATCAGGATTTCCGATGCTCAAATCAATCATGTTATGACCTGCTGCAATTTTTTCTTTTTTATAGGCTCCTAATTCACTAAATATAGAAGATTGGAATGCTTTCATTCTAGTTGCTAACGTGTAAGTCATCAAAACCCCTCCTAAAAACAGTGCTTTCATTCTGCGTTTTTAATTATTCTGAAAACACATGTTTACATTTTATCATTTTTTTATGAAAATTAAAACGATTGACAAATTTAGAGGTAGGATTAGCCTATTTTGAAAAGTAACGATGTAAATAGCGTAGATATATTAATTGAAATGTGTATTATATGATTCATTTTATATAACTTAAGGTATTTTCTAGCTTTTATTAAGTATATTTCTCATGTTTTGAATGAAAAAGAATACGAAAACAAGGGCTATTTTTGCGGACGATTTCTAAAGTGAAATAACGCAGAAAATATTTTCTGCGTCTCCTCTGAAATGTAATCATTTCTTTTTATATGTGCATAATTTTTCGGCTGTCAAAAAGTATACATTTAATGTACCGTCGGCAACTTTTAAAGTTTGGTCCGATGTAAATGAATTACCATAATCAATGTGATATACATTAGAATTTTTGACAAATGAGCCTTTATATAAATCGTCTTTATTCTTTGTTGTTTGCATTTCTACTAAATTTTGCACAATTTCCTCTTTATTTTCTTTTTTGACAACTGTTTCAAATTTATAATATACAGGGCATTCACCTTTTTTATTGTCAACGACTTCCCAAGAACCGTATATATCGTTATTGCTGCATCCACTAAGTAGGATGATTAGTATAGGAATTGTAAGTAGAACCTTTTTCATTTTGTGCTCCTTTCTTTTAAATTTGAATAAACGTGCGAATACGATAGGGATATTATAATAAATAAAGTTTAAATTTTTTTAAAGAATTATTTAATTTCATATAAAAATTTAGGAGAAATTAAATAAGCATGAATCTAGTGTAAAGTCAGATTCATGCTAGTACTATAGCCTATGTTATGTCTTTTTTGAGGATAAATAAAGAGGAAAGCAGAATCACTATTCCATTTAATATATATACGCTTGCGGTCATAAAGGCTAACGTACCTGCGCCAAATCCTGCTTTATCGAATATAGAAGCAAATGTTGCGATAGTCAAAAAGATAATGGGAGTCAGTAGTAAAAATATGAAACCTGCCACGATTCTTTTTTTAAAACTATGTCCAGATAAGGAAATGGCTAAAAAGTTTAGGATGCTAAACAGAGCAATTGCAAAGAGCAGGACAATAAATACTTCGATGCCATCAGACATTTTACCACTCCTTTTATAAAGAGTACTTTTTATAATCTATTCGAAATAAAAGGGGGATACTCCTTTAGGTAATTTCAATAAACGTAATAAATAGGCGTATTATAAAACAAAGAAGTATGGATTCAATATTAGACCCATACTTCTTTGTTTATTTTATAAATTTGCAGATTGCGAATGCTGTTTTTCATAATGTTTCTGCTTAGAAAGGGAAATAGAAATAATCAATAATGAAACGACTCCAAAGATGAGAACCATATATTGTAACCCAATTGTATCTAAGAAGAAGCCTGTGCCAAGTAAGACGATTTGGAACATAACCCTCTCAAACATATTACGGAATGAGAAGAGGCGACCGTGATAACTTTTTTCCACTTTCGTTTGGAAAATCGTCGACATAATAGGGAAGAAGCAGCCAACACTAAACCCAAACAAACCAAATGATGTAAGAGCCATCCATTTTATATCGCTAAAGAACAATGACAGATGTGCAAAAGCAGTACAAACTGCGAAGAAATATAGTAATTTTTCAGGTTTGAAATGATCAGATAGACGTTTAATTACGAAGGCACCTAACATAAATGCGACACCTTCAATTGTATATATGAACCCTTTAATCGTAGGATCATGTTGCATTTCGCTAATGTTAATAACCATTAAATTAAACCCAGCTATAAATAATAGAGGGATGATACTTAATATAAGTGCTGTAAAAGCAATAGGAATTCCTTTTAAAATACGAAATACTTCCATAAAGCTATTATCTTTTGCAGCTTGTTTACTTGGTGTTGTTGATTTCTTGTCTTCGAATTGTAGGAAGAAAGTCGAGAGGAATAATAAGGCGTATGCTGCCATTGAGAAGGCATACATGTACTGTAAACTCATCACAACTAAAAGAATTCCACCTAGTGAAGTGCCTGCAATACGAGCAATTGTACCAACATTCATATGTACACCGTTCATTTGTAATAACTCATGCTCACGTACGATGAGTGGAATTACAGATTGTAATGCAGGGAAATAAAATGCTGCTGAAATTTGAAGAGCAACCATAAATGCGATCATAAATGCGATACTTTCAAATTGAATAGCAAAAAACATGAAAATAACACTTAAAACTCGACCAAACCCAGCGTAAAGAAGAACTTTTTTCTTTTCATACTGATCGATGACGCGGCCAGCCATAGGTCCAACTAGAACACCGGCTAATAGTCCGATAAATAATATAACTGATTTCATGAAATCAGAAGGGACATATTTTTGCATAAATTCAAGGTTGCCAAGAATACCAAGCCATAATCCTAGACCTGCAATAAACTCCCCAATTAGAACAATCCAAACGTTTTTATTACGCCACATAACATAAAACCTCTCCGTCTTTTAAAAATGAAAAACTCGTATATAAAACCTCCTTATTTATGCATTATTTTCATACGAACTTTTTTAGAGTCAGAGTCTATATTACGTGTTTCATAATTGGATTTCAATCTTTTTGATTTGTCAAAAATTTGATGTGTTAATTGATGAAATAAGTGAATCAAAACGTAAAAAATTTATGATTAAAGCTAATAGAAAGTAAGGATACATATAAAAAAGCAAGAACGTATAACTACGCCTCGCTTTTCTCAAGTACAAAATTAAATATTAGATTCACTTAGCAACATTTACGCTCTTGTCCAATAGCTAAAGCGCTAAAAGATAGTGGGCCAACAACTTCTGCACTTGCACCACTAGTAAGGTTTTCAACAGTTAATGAATATTCGTGTGTTCCACTGCTAACGTTTTGATCTATAGCTTGAAATGTTTGTACGTAGAATTGTTCAGAATCTGTAGATTCAATACCTACTTGTGCATTAAAAATTTCAATGTTATCACGGAAAATTCGGAATAAAACTTGTGAAGTCTCAGTTATACCTTCTACACCAATTGTAGCGATTAATTCTACTCGATTATTACGTGAATCTCTACTTGAAATTCTCAATTTCAAATTTGCTAAAATTGCTTTATTTGGAGAAGCTGGGATTGCAAAAGTTGTTTCACCAGTTTTACTTATAGGCTGAGTAGCTTGGTAATCAATGATATGAGTCATATTCTTCACCTCCTCATATACTAGAATATGAAAATAGTGAAGAATTAGCTTGGACAAATACTGGATTATTTAATAGAGTCAACAATAATTATTGAAAAGAAGAAATTCACATAAAAGCATTAAGAATATATCACAATAAGATGATATTTTTCTTAATGCTTTTTGTAATTAAGCAGAATATTCTTCTTTACGTACTTCAAAAAATTCATTACGTCGCAAGTAATTATAAATTTTCTCTGAAACCTCTTCTTCTTCAGACACTAAGAAACGATGATCAAAAGCGTAGAAAGATTGACCTTTAATTAATTTTACGTAATACATATTAAACGCCTCCTGACACTAGATTATTACTTGCTTCATATTATGATGGCCTATATGTCTGCTAAAAATACTTGGAGTTTCAAAGGGGATAAGTAAAGGGATAAAAGAGCTTACAATTCTGTAAGGTTTATGTCACCTTTTTCGATAGTTTGTATTTACCAATTTCTTCTATAATGCAAATAGGTTACATAAAATAAGGGGGTAAAAAGATGGATGAAATACTTGGAGAAGTTGTAGCTGGTATTTGTGAATTTGTAGTGGAAGTAACAGCAGATGCTATAGGAAATTTAGTTTCTGGAAATGATGAGGAAAAAGAAACATTATAATAATTTGTAAAAGAATAAAGTTGATCAAATTATAAAGGCTGATTTCTAAAGGGAAATCAGCTTTTTTATTTTTTACATTATATTAACTTAATTTGAATATTCATTTGTTATCATATTTAAGAAGCCTATATAAGGAGGTGAATAAACAAATATGTCGAATTCAGGGCCTGATTTATCTGTTTCTCGTTTGATTGTGGTAAATATAGAGGAAAAAGAATATCATTTTATTGTTCGTGAACATCCGATTGTAGGGAAGTTTATATCGCTATTTGAAAATGGGAAAGAATACGGTTTAATAGATAAACAAATCGCTAATAAAGATAAATTTATTACATCGGAGCTTACTAAGTTAGATTATTTTAATATAGATGTTTTATATCTTACACCTGGGTGGATATGGATTGGTATGGATCAATTTGGTTTACATGCTCGTGAGGCTACTTATAACGAAGTAGATGTTATTATGAAGTTGAAAGAGGATTTATATTATATAGACATATACGAAGAAATAAAAATGTAGTAAATATTTATTCAGGTTAGGGGGAAGTTCCCATAGCCTTTTTTTGTTTAATAATAAAATGCAAAATTATATTATTTTAATGAAAGGTAAATATGATAAGAAGTGAGATGAAAAGAGGATTTGAAAATACATTAAGAGAATTGTAATAATTATATGAGTCGTATATGTAAATAACAATAGAAAGAAGATGATAATATGAGTAAAGAAGAGCTTGTGAAAAAACAGTTTGGCAGCAATGCAGATAAATATGTAAATAGTAAAATACATGCTAAAGGACTGGATTTACAATATGTAGTTCAACAAGTTGAGTCTCGTCATAATAATCGTCTTCTTGATGTTGCTACTGGTGGCGGGCATGTGGCAAATATGTTAGCACCTATGTTTGAAGAAGTAGTTGCACTTGATTTAACAGAACAGATGTTAGAAAAAGCAAAAGTTTTTATAAAGCAGAATGGTCATGAAAATGTATCTTTTGTAGCAGGAAATGCAGAGAATTTACCATTTGCAGACCATTTTTTTGATACAATTACATGCCGGATTGCAGCCCATCATTTTACGAGTCCGGCTCAATTTATTTATGAAGTAAATCGTACGTTGGAGGATAATGGATTATTCATCTTAATAGATAATGTTTCGCCAGAAAATAATGAATATGATACATTTTATAATTTTATAGAAAAAAAGCGTGACCCAAGTCATGAACGAGCTCTAAAAAAGACAGAATGGCTTACTTTATTAGAAAAAAATGGTTTGCAAATGCAGTCATGTCTTACTTTTGATAAGAAGTTTAATTTTGACTGGTGGTGTAATATGATGGATGTCCCTTTACAAAAGCGTGAAAAATTAACAGAATGTATGATGAAAGCACCAAACGAAATGAAGGGATATTTTAATATTCAATTTAAAAATAATAAAGTAGAATCGTTCTATACTGAAATGGCTATGTTTATATGTAAAAAAAGTACAACGTTAAAAAGATAAATGTGTTGCAGTCTTTCTGAAGTACGATATACTTAGTACAGAGAAACTGAGAATTGAGGAATAGTTATAATGATTCGTGTACGCATTGAAGGTACTGAGGAAGAAATGCTTGAATTTATGGGGAAAATGCCAGACATTCCTGGATTTGAAAAGACACATATGAGAGAGCCGAGAAAAGGAAATAACCCGAAATACGATTCAAGTAAAAATGTACTTGCATATTTGTCTTATAAAAAGATTGAAGTCGCCAATAAATAGGCGGCTTTTTTAGTTTGCGCTGTTTCACCGCCTTGTCTTTTTCACATAATAATAATAGTAGATTATGCTCAAGAGGGGTGAGAATAGTTAATAAGAAAATTATCTTTTTTGGAGACTTTGGTATTGATGACGCCGTAGCGTTAATTTATGCAAATAAAACATGTAAATTAGATATTCTAGGTATTGTTGCTGAGTATGGGAATGTATCACGAGATATCGTTACGGAAAATGTTTATTTTTTAGAAAGGTATTATGCTACACAAGTGAAAATTATTGAAGGTGCGAGTAGACCGATGACAGCTGAAGAGCCTTTGTTTTTCCCTGAAATCCACGGGGATCACGGTTTAGGTCCTATTATTCCACCTGAGATGAGAATTTGTAAACGAGAAAATTTTTGTGAATTAATCAAATTAATCGAACCTTGTCCAGAAGATATTATAATTGTGGCGACAGGGAGACTAACGACGCTTGCTACGTTATTTTTATTGTATCCAAATATAATGGATCGTATTTGTTCGTATTATATAATGGGCGGCGCTTTCCTATTTCCAGGTAATGTTACACCAGTATCTGAAGCGAATTTTTATGGTGATCCAATTGCAGCAAATATTGTTATGAAATATGCGAAAAACGCTAGCATATACCCGTTAAATGTAACACAGGGCGCGCTTATAACACCTGAAATGGCCAATATAATAGATAAACAAGGAACTGGACAGGCGAAACTCATTAAACCAATGATTGATTTTTATTATGAGAACTTTTATAAAAAAGAATATCCGGGTATTGGTGGGAGTCCTATACACGATTTATTACCGTTTATCTCGTTTATAAATGACAGTATTTTCGAATATAAAAAATCGGCAGTGTGGATTAGTACGACAAATGATGTGACTAGGGGCCAAAGTGTAGCAGACTTTAGAAAAATAGCTGAGCCAACAAGGTTTGATGATCGGCCGATTCAAAGAATTGCTGTTGGTTTTAACTATGCAGCTTTTAAAGAAGAGTTTATGCGAACAATATTGAAGCCAGATTGTCCTTAATGTGTGTAATAACAAGTCGGATAATTCGTTAGTTCAAAAAAAGGTTTAATCTGTGTGTATTATTCTCAAAAATCTTAAAGTTGAACAACATGAATAACTTATGAAAAATGTCACATAACTAATGGTAAGCAATTGTTTCTAATTATATTTTGATTGGTGAAATGTAAAGGAGGTTATTATATGATTTGGTCTTTAATCGTCGGTGGTATATTAGGGTGGCTTGCGAGCTTAATTACTGGAAAGGACGTACCTGGTGGTGTAATAGGTAATATTATTGCTGGTATTATCGGTTCTTGGGTTGGTTCGAAATTACTTGGTAGTTTTGGTCCAGTCATTGGCGGATATGCAATTATTCCAGCTTTAATCGGTGCGATCATTTTAATTTTCATCGTAAGCTTCTTATTACGAGCAATGCGAAAATGAATGTAAGGACTGTTTACATTTGTAAGCAGTCCTTTTTATATGTTATGCTAGTATTATACAATCAGGAGGTGTCAGCATTGAAAACATTCACAGTAAATTTCCATCAAGAAGATAATGCTAAAGCGACAACAGTACATAAATTAAGTGAAGAGGACTTTAACAAAGCAACAGAAAAAGGCACTCGTCATCTATTTGATTTAGATACAAACGTTGGATTCTTCGTATTCTTTGATGCAGAAGATGCAGAAGGAAACGATCAATACTTAATGTTACAATACGAAGGTGATCATGAAGAGCCAACTGCGTGCTACGGATTTGATTTAAAACTATACTATCAATTTTTAGCACTGTACTTAAACGATCTTGAGTTCCAAGGTGAAACAGATGAGGAAGAGGAAGAATACGGTCCAATTCATCATTTAGCGCATTTACTTTATCATATTGTTGAAGATGGTAAATCAATCGAAGTGTAATATACATATTTGAAGCTGCCCTTTTTGGGCAGCTTTTTTATATGACATTGGAATGGTGTACTGTGAGCTAAATAAAGTGAAACTTTAATCAGTGGGGTGTTCATCCCCACTGATTATCAGCCCTCACCAATCGGGCTTTTACGGACAGCAGGGCCCCCACCTAACTTCTTTGTTTCCGCTGAATTTTGAGGTGGGGATCTTACTGCCCGGCAAATAGCGGGATAAATTAATAATAGAAATTTATTTATTACTTTCATGTTAGCATCGTAAAACACCTGTTATAATGATTGTAATTAAATTCATGGAGGCTAATTTTATGCTTGTAGATGTAAAAGCTTTTATTAAAGCTGCAGGTTTAACATGTATTTCATCATTAAGTGGAGATAACACGTTTGCTTATAATTTTGAAACTGTAAAAAATACTATCGCTACATTTTTTAAGAAGCTAAGATTTACCGTATAATTTTATTTTAACCAGTAGGAAAAGAGTAATCACTTCCTACTGGTTTTTTTCTGTTTCAAGGAGCTGTTGTGAGAGCATGTTTTAAGTTATAGATAGAGGATATTATCATTGAGAAGAGAAGGTTTAAATAAGGAGATGAAAATGGTTTCGTTTATCAGGAGGTAGTTACTTCGGATATAACAGACTTGGTTACTTTTTAGAAACAGCTTTTGTAATATATTTTGTACAAGCTTTTGGAGAGAGTGAAGCACTGACTTTTTTGGAACAAACATAATTTGAAAAGTAGTGTAATGGGTTGGTTAACGAAATGAATAAGATGCAATAGGGGGTAAAGATGATGAAAATATATTTAAAAATAGTTATGTTATTTTTGGTGTTTACATGTATGTTTGCACTAGCCGCATGTAAAGAGACAGACGAAAAAAAGGAAACAAATCCAACCTCGGAAAATAATAAAAATGAACAAAGTAATTTTTCAGAAGAACAGAAAAATCCTGAAGCAAAACCAAGCAATGAAAAAACAACAAAACCATCGCCTGACCCAGATTCGAAAAATAGAACACTTAATCAAAAATCAATTAACCACGTTAAAGATTTGTTTGAACTCGCAAAAGAAGGAAAAGTACCTAATGTACCATTTGGAGCCCATACAGGGGATATTGAAGAAATTGAAAAAGCGTGGGGGAAAGCAAATAAAACCGAATATGCAGGGAACGGAATGTACGCAACTTTTACAAATAAAAATATTGTTTTCGGATTTAATAAAGGGTCACAAGTTTTTGATGTACGCTCATATCATGCAGAACTAAAATTGATTACATTACAAGAAATTGAAAAAGCATTAGGAAAACCATCTTCAGTTAAAGAGAATGGTGAAGATAAAATATATGTATACAAAGTAAATAACCAGTATGAGCTGAAATTTGTCATTCCAAAATCGACTGGTAAGGTAGATCATATTTCTGTATTTTCACCAGAGGATAGTATTAATAAAATGGCAGGATAAGAAATTAAGTGATTTCAAAAACACCTCACTTTCCTTAAGTGAGGTGTTTTTAGTTGTAAATAAGGAACGTCTCCTGCCATATAAAACATACTTTCATACGCGAAATACTTCACTTTTGTTTTTTAATATTCATCCAATAAGAAATATTGATCTACTGAAAAAGTAGTAACCTATAAATTATGTGTAGGCTGGTTCATGATTTTTTTACGTTCTAAATTTTGAACAAACAGTGCTTGAACAATACCTCCAATTAATAAGAAACTAGCACAAATATAAAACAGCATACTTCCATTTAAATTACTTAATAAAACTGCACCAATAACTGGTCCGCATGTTCGAGATATATCCCAGTGTATACCGTAAATTGAAAAATATAAACCACGTTTATTGTGAGGTGCAATTTCTGAAACGAATCGTAATAAATGGTTTAGAGCAATACTTTCTCCAATGACTAAAAAGAGTAAGGTGAAGAACAACGAGAATATCGTCGTTGAATAACTAAAGCCAACTGCAGCTATTGTATAGCAGGCGTAAGAAATAAGGATGATTTTCGCCATAGAAAATCGTTCAGACCATTTTACGAGGAAGATTTGTAGAATGATTTCCAAAATGGCTTTGCATGTTGAAATAAATGCGAGTATGAATACGAGATTAGGAAATACATGTTCTGCAAAAATACGATAATTCGTCTCAGTTTGTGCATAAAAAAAGCTAATAGGAAGTGTAGAAACCATAAGACCGAATATGGCATAATGTTTAAAAATAAATTGCTTTGGTGAACTTGCCTCAACTGTTTGTTTCGACTTACTCATAGGTGGAACGGTTTCTGGGAGCTGGGTCCAAACAACAACGGCATATATCGTAAGGGTTACACTTTGCACGATAAATAAATATTCTGGGTGAGTATTATAAAAACTTGCACCTATTAAAGGGCCGACTACGGATCCAATTGCTCCCATCGTTTGTAGGAGAGCAAAAACTTCTGCTTGCTGCTCTTGTTTTGTTAAATCAGCAATTTGTGCACGCTGAGCTGGAATGTATAAGGAACGGCCAATACCATTAATGACATATAACAGTGCAAATATAAAAACGGATTGAGCGAAAACGAAACTGCCGATTGCAACACCTTGTAGTAATAATCCGAGTAACATAATCTTTTTTCGGCCATATTTATCAGTAATTCCTCCAGCAATAAGTGTAAATAAAATGTCTGAAAGTGGCTGTAATCCGAAAATTAGCATAGTTATTATTACATTGCCGTTTAACATTTTATTGACGTAAATAATCATAATGAGAGCTAACATAGATTCAGTCGTTCGGGTTAATAATTCACCACACAATCTAATAAAAATAGGTTTATTGTAACGAAGTAAGAGATAATTCAATATTAATTCCTCCTTTCTATATTGAAATGATAAGATGAAAGGAGAGTTGGAAAAAGGGTAGAGACTATAGGGAGGATTTTTCACCTTTTAGGGGGAGTATGATGTTTATTTTAGATCAATACATTGAACTATGGATTGCTTATGGAAAAGGAAAAAAAGAGGGAGAACGATTGGAAGTAACAGTGCAAAATATATCTGGTACATTATTTTGTACAGAGCGCAATAGTAAATTAATTATAAAAAAATTAGATGAGTTAAATTGGATCAAGTGGTTTCCAGGTCGCGGCAGAGGAAATCGGTCCAAGTTAATATTTCAAAAGCACCCGATGTCTTTAATTTTAGATAGAGGAAAAGAAATAACGAAAAAAGGGGATGTGAAAAGCGGAAGTATATTTGTGGAACGCTATAGCTCACATTTTCCATCAGTAAAGGGAGAATATCATTCCTGGGTGGATTCAATATTTGGTCATAAGGTTGAAATGACATCTGAAGGGAGAAGAGATGTACTCCGGTTGCAAGTACAAATGAATTTAGATATCACATTAGATCCTGTATACGCTACAATGCGTTCAGAATGCCATATGGTAAAACATATATTCGACACACTCGTGTATGTAGACGGTAATACAAACATTATAGAGCCAAGACTTGCATTTCACTGGGAATATAATGACGCTGAAAAAATATGGACGTTTTACTTACGAAAAGGAGTTCACTTTCATAATGGAAAACAACTTACTGCACATGATGTTATATACTCGTTGAATCGATTTATGAAGCTGGAAAATAATGCACACGCATGGATGTTACAACACGTTGAAAATATCCGTTCAGTGGATGACTACGTTTTCGAAATTCAATTACATACGGAAAATCGAATGTTTTTACATATGCTAAGTGCAGAACAGTGTTCTATCGTGAATGAAGATGAAGCAGGAGAGCTAATTGGAACAGGGCCTTTTCAATTATATAAAAGTAATGAAAATCTGTTCATTTTAGAAGGACATCCTTTATATTTTCGTGAAAGACCTTTTTTAGATCGTATTGAGTTGTGGAATGTAGAACAAGGTGTAAGTACATACGATGTTTTAGTAAAGGCGCAGTATAAAGATAAAGAAAAACATAATAAAGAATTGTCTCGGCTTGAGTCGAACGTGACATATATAACATGTAATCTTACGAAAGAAGGACCAATGCAAGATGCGTTATTTCGGAAAGCGTTATATAACATCATTCATGGTTATACAATCGTTCAAGAACTCGGCGGAGAACGTGGAGAAGTGGCAAAAAAACTAATATTAGCAGGTGAAAGCATTGTAGAGATTGAGGAAGATGTAGAAAGTTTAACTAAAAGGAGTACTTATCATAATGAAGTGCTACAACTCTACACATTTACAGGACGAGATCATGTTGAAGATGCACAGTGGATACAAAAAGAGTGTGCGAAATACGGGATTCGTGTAGAAAATAATTTTCTTGATATAGAAGAGCTATTGGAAGTAAGTACGATACAAAAGGCCGATATGATGCATGATAGTGCTACAATTAGTGAACGAATAGAAGATAGTCTATTATATATGTTTCTTACAAAAAATAGTTTTATTCATGGACAAAGCAGCATGGACTTTCATGAAAAGTTGTCTCCTTATTTTAGACAAGAAGAATTAGAGAAAAGAGTTACACTGTTACGCGATATCGAGGATACTTTGTTACGTCAAATTCATATTATTCCTTTATATCGTAATAAACAAGAGGTAAGTACACATGAAAAAGTTCAAAATATAATGATTAATTCACAAGGTTGGATTGATTTTTATAATATTTGGTTTAAGTCTTGATATATAAGGGCTTTTGCACATTTTCATAAGGTGTGTAAGAGCCTTTTTTGTATGTAGGAATAGGTTTGTTTTACACATTGTTACGCTACTTGTGATAAAAGTTTATTTACAGCGTAACAGTGTTATGTTACATTGTTATCAGGAAGGAGTGTTATACAGTTGAGTACAGATTTAATTTCAAAAAAAGATTTATTAGAACTAACTGGTATTTCATACGGACAGTTATATAGGTGGAAAAGAAAAAATTTAATTCCGGAAGATTGGTTTGTACGAAAATCAACGTTTACAGGTCAAGAGACATTTTTTCCGAAAGAAAAGATATTAGAGCGTATCGATAAAATCCAAACGATGAAAGAGGATTTATCACTTGATGAACTAGCGAACATGTTTTCGCCGAGTGTGAGAGAAATTCTTTTAACAAAGGAAGACATTTTATGCAAGGGGATTGCATCAGAACCAGTTTTACAATTTTTCATAGAACAAACGAATAAAAGAGCAGAGTTTCAATTTGTAGATATTCTTTATGTGTACATGTTAGAAGAATTACTGCAATCAGGAGAGATTAGTTTAGAAGAAGGAAAAATGGTCTTGCAAGTTTTACGTGAAAATTATGAAGCAATTAAACATAAAACTTGTGACTTAATTATTGTCCGAAAGTTAGGGATTTCTACATGTTTATTAGTTTCAAACGTGGACGATTTAATTTTTGAAAAAGGCACCAAAATCGTTTTACGCGAAGCGATTATGAAATATACCGAAGCATTAAAAACTAAATTGTTGTAGTGGAGGAGAAAGTATGCGTACAGATAATTTGATTATAAATGGTTACGGTTCATCGAATGGTGGCGAGTTTCATAAAGTGCAATTAAACGGAAAAGGAACTGTGAATGGAAATGTTGAATGTGAGCAATTTGAATGTAACGGTTACGGTGCAGTTACTGGCGATTTGAAAAGTAGCAGTGCACGAATTAGCGGATCTGGTAAAGTTGATGGCACAGTTCATGCTGAAACGATGCGAATTGATGGAAAAGCAACAATTACGCAAAATGTAAAAGCAAACAGTTTAAAAATTGCAGGAAAAGGTACGATAGGTGGAAATGTCACTGGTGAAGAATTTAAAGTCAATGGTCAAGCTACAATTGACGGTAATTGTGAAGTGGATACTTTTTCTTCAGAAGGACAATTTACAATCGGTGGTTTATTAAGCGCAGATGAAATTAATATAAATATTCACGGTACATGTCGAGCGAAAGAAATTGGTGGTCAAACGATTAAAGTAAGACATAGATCAGGTACATTTAGTAGGCTATTTAAAACAGTATTTGGCTTGCAGTTAGAAGCTGAACTATTAGAAGGTGACAATATCGATATTGATTATGCTCACATAAGAACGGTAAGAGGAAACAATGTTACAGTAGGAGCAAACTGTGAGATTGAACTGATTGAATATACCGGTGTTCTTACTGTTGATAAAAATGCAAATGTAAAAGAAATTAAGCAGGTTTAACGGAAGGGAGAAATCAGTATGGAACATCCACATAGTCTCACAGTAAATGGTTCTGGTAATTCAGCAGGCGGAGATTATAATAAAGTGAAGATTCGCGGTGAAGGAACAATTACGAATGATATGAGTTGCAATGAGTTTAAAACGTACGGAACGAGTGATGTACGCGGTAATGTGAAAGTGAAAAACTATGTCGTGTATGGAGATAACGAAGTACAAGGAAATGTAGATGCGGAATATGTAAAAGTATATGGTAATACACAAATTCATGGTGATGCTCATATTGAAAAAACAAAAGTTAGAGGTATGATAAATATTGAAGGAAAGTTTTCAGGTGATTTCGTAGATGTAAAAGGTGCTTTAAATGTAAAGGGAGATATTGAAGTAGAAGATTTATCATTAACTGGTGGTCTTGAAAGTGATGGATTACTTAATGCTGAAAATATTCAAATCTCACTTCGTTATGAAGGCAGTAAGGTAAGAGAAATTGGTGGTAAAAAAATTACCGTTCGTAAAAAAGCGAGATTTATTCCTTTTACTAGTCATGCTGGAAACCTCCAAACTTCAATTGTTGAAGGAGATGATATCTATTTAGAACATACGATTGCTGAAGTTGTAAGAGGCAACAACGTCACAATTGGTCCTGGATGTGAAATTAGTGTTGTAGAATATCATACTAGTTTTAATCAAAAAGGTAATGCAGTCGTAAAAGAACATAAACAAATATAAGTAGTATGAGGGAGAGCAAGAGATATGGTTGAGAAGAATAATAAGCTCGGCTTTGTTGTGGCGGGCTTATTGCTAGGTATTTTAATGGCATCGATGGATAATACCATTGTCGTAACGGCGATGGGAACAATCGTTGGTGACTTAGGAGGCCTCGAAAACTTTGTATGGGTCGTTTCTGCCTATATGGTCGCAGAAATGGCAGGCATGCCTATTTTCGGTAAGCTATCAGATATGTATGGTAGAAAGAGATTCTTTATTTTCGGTTTAATTGTCTTTATGATTGGTTCGGCACTTTGTGGTACTGCTGAAAATATTACACAGTTAGGTATTTATCGTGCCATTCAAGGTATTGGCGGCGGGGCATTAGTGCCGATCGCGTTTACTATCGTTTTTGATATTTTTCCACCTGAAAAACGCGGGAAAATGGGTGGTTTATTCGGAGCTGTATTTGGATTATCTAGTATTTTCGGGCCATTACTTGGCGCATATATTACCGATTACATTAGCTGGCACTGGGTATTTTATATTAACTTACCACTTGGCATTTTAGCACTTATTTTTATTACATTCTTTTATAAAGAATCACGCGTTCATAGAAAGCAAAAGATTGATTGGTTTGGCGCAATTACTTTAGTTGGTGCAGTAGTTTCTTTAATGTTTGCGCTTGAACTAGGCGGACAAAAATATGATTGGGATTCTAGCTTTATTTTAAGTTTATTTGGTGGATTCGCTATTTTAATCATCGCATTCATTTTTATTGAACGAAAAGTAGAAGAACCAATTATTTCATTTGAGATGTTTAAGCAGCGCTTATTCGGAATGAGTACAATTATTGCATTATGTTACGGTGCTGCATTTATGTCAGCAACTGTTTACATTCCGTTATTCATTCAAGGTGTATACGGCGGGACTGCAACAAACTCAGGATTATTACTTTTACCTATGATGCTAGGATCAGTCGTAACAGCGCAGTTAGGTGGATTTTTAACGACTAAGCTGAGCTACCGAAACATTATGATTATTTCTGCTGTTATTATGTTAATCGGATTATTTTTATTAAGTACATTAACGCCAGAAACAAGTCGTGCATTATTAACGGTTTATATGATTATTATCGGATTTGGAGTAGGTTTCTCATTCTCTGTACTAAGTATGGCTTCAATTCATAACTTCGGTATGGAACAGCGTGGATCTGCAACTTCAACGAGTAACTTCATTCGTTCATTAGGAATGACACTAGGTATTACAATCTTCGGAATGATCCAAAGAACAGGTTTCCAAGATCAATTAGAAGAAGCATTTAAAGGGATGAGCGGGGGAATGAATACAAAATTAGGGGATTCAAGAGCCATTTTATCAGAATCGGCAAGATCTCAAATCCCTCCGCAAATATTAGATAAGATTATTGACGCTCTTTCTAGTTCAATTGTTCAAACATTCATGTGGGCATTGGTACCAGCTGGATTAGCATTCATGTTCATTTTCTTTATGGGAAATGAGCGTATGGTAATTAAGAAAGAACAAATGAATAAAAAGAGTGAAACATCAAAAGCGTAATGAAAAAGCTCCTTTCCAATTGGAAAGGAGCTTTTTCGTATGTACGGTGTTAGATTAGCCTTCGATAATTTCGTATTCTTCGTCTGCAAGTAATAAAATTTGCGTTTTCTTGCCTTTGTTTTGAACTTCGATTACATCGTATGCGCCTAAGTCTCTTACTTTGCTTTGAGAAGCGTTAACCATAACTTCAATAGAATCAATTAAGATATCTTCTTCAATATATGATTCAGGCAATGCCATATCTTCAGTATCTAATACACACGCATATAGATTTTGTAAATTTTCAGCAGTTGGGTTTTGTTCCTCAACATCAATGATATTTTTTACTGCATCCATATTTTCTTCTTTTGCTTGGTACACTTTAATTTTAGCCATAATTTTAATCTCCTTTATAACGTAATCGTAGAGGCTACACCTCATTATAACGTTTTTTTTATGAAAGATGAAATTGTTATATGTATTTATAGTAAAAATTATGTGTCCTTACTCAAAATTGGTGTGATTTCCATATAAATGTACGAGTAGGTAACGATAATGTTACGTTAAAGTTATATTGTCCAAGCTTTTCTTATTTTCTTCCTATATGTATGTAGTAGCAATTCTATATAGAGAAGGGATGGAGTGTAAGTGGGTTGTGAACCGAGAGTTTCTAGAGATTTTGTTCAAGTACCTGAACTGGTAGGTTTTCGATTACTTTTATCACATCCAGCTGGAGACCCTTTAAACTACGGATTATTATTTATTAATTTTCCTGATACGATTTTTATTTTTATATTGGCATCAAGCGGATACCTTGCCATTTCGAACTGTTTAAAAATAGAGGGCGGAACTGGTGATGCCGAAATAGAAGAGATGAAAAAATGATAGAGGATGACGATAATACGTACAAGTCAGTTGTTAAATTGACTAAAGTATATAAGAACGGTGAGACGGAATCTTTTATTTATAAAAATGAGTTATAATACATGTATTTAAATGCACCCTCAAACTATTGTTGAGGGTTGTTACATAATTAATTATGTTGATCCTTTAAGCCATTTGTTAACGAGTAAGAAATATATTTATTGTTGACTTATTTTATAGGTTGATCATTTCATAGTTAGTAGATGTTATAATCATTTTATGTTTACTGATATTTTATAAATATTCGAAGTTTCAATTTAATAGTCAATTGCTTTTATGATGAACAGGTGGGTGTGTATATGAATACGAATTATGGAGCGCTCATGAAAATGTTAAGAGTAGTTGATTCTAAAGAAGGCGGGAATGTAAATGATATATGAAGCGAATATACATACAAGAAAAAAACTAGTTTCTATGTTTGAGGATTTCAATAACGTTGTTTTACTTTCTTATTTACAAGGGCATATGGGTACTGCTTGGGTAAATGATCTTGAAAATCCAACAGTAGCACAAGTTACGGTAGGAATTTTTACATTTTACGCTGGAGACCCAAATACGAAAGAAACAGAAGAGTTATTACGTAATATTCCAGAAAGAATTTTAGTTATCGTAAATAGTGAAGAGTGGAAACAACGCTTAGAAACATTCCATGAAAGAAAAATAGATAAGTTTTTACGTTATAAATTCAAACGAAATCCAGAAGTTTTTAATCGTTCAAAATTACAATCTTTTATATCAGCACTTCCAAAAGAATATGAGTTAAGAAGAATAGATGAGCATATCGCAAATAGCCCCAAATTACATAAGATATCTGAAGATTTTACAAGTCAATTTCATTCGATAGAAGATTATATAAACCGTGGTATAGGTTATAGCATTTTATATAATGGAGAAGTTGTATGTGGTGCATCCTCCTATAGTATTTATAATGATGGGATTGAAATTGAAGTTGCGACTGATCACAATCATAGAAGAGAGGGCTTGGCAACTGTAGTTAGTGCAGCTATTATATTGGATTGCTTAGAAAATGGAAAGTATCCAAACTGGGACGCAGCGAATACTACATCTGCTAAACTAGCAGAAAAGTTAGGATATGAATTTGATAAGGCATATGATACTTATTTTGTAGATAATAGATGAGTGAAGGAGTTACATACTAAAAAATACATGCGCCCTAGTACGTAAGTCTAGGGCGCATGTATTAGTTGGTAAATATCTTCATAACAATTTTATCACATTTTATCTTTTGAATGTTTGGAATTAAAGATATTTATGTGACTTTTTGAAAAAATAAAAGAGCAGTTAGCAAAAGCCAACTGCTCTTCTCCAAGGGGGAATGGAGAAATACAATCATGTTACCTATAGTATTGACAGAACATTGAGTTTTAATCAGCCATTTATAAAAGGAGAGATAAAATATCTTTGATTAATCCTTAGCTCCGATTAGGAGTACTGATAGAAAAACGATTGAGAATATATTTTTTTATTACATTTACAATTTGAAGAGTAGAACGTGTTTATCGTAATTCTCCAAACACCAATTATATTTTTTTAGAATAATTGGATGGACTGCTTCTTTCGTAGTATTGACTTCAGTATATCCATATTTCTTATAAAAGTTTTCTAATTCCTCAAAAGGAAGACAATATACATTTTGTATTTGTGATTTTTTTGCAGTTTCTACTAAAAATAAAACAAGCTCACCAGCTAATTGTAGCCCTCTAAATTGAGGCAGAATAAAAATTCCGCCCATTTCTAAAGTATCTTCATCTATTTGGACTAATCGGCCAACGCCTGCATACTCGTTGTTATATGTAATAATTGCAACTTTATCTCTCTTTAAATCACTCCGTACAAATCCTATTGAGTCATATTGGTTATTAATCCATTCTAAATCGTTAGATGTGGCCAATTGAATACTCATATACATCCTCCTTCGGAATACTAGCGCTCTCTTCATTATATAGAACATAAGATACTATATCAAAAGAACCTTGAGATAGCACATTTGTTTAAGTTATTAGTTAAAAGTGTGGGATTGCTGGCATTGAAATGATGGCTTCACCAAACATAGGATAATAATCTTGTAAATTTAGTGTTACATAGTCAAAATAAAAATTAGTTTATGTGTTCGGTAACGCACGATTGTTTAAGTGTAGAGAAAATCATAGGGTTATTTTAATTAGTAGCTACTGTATTCATTGAAGCTATTAAGGAAATGTGGTAATCGCCAGCCCTAGTGATACAAATCATATTAGGATTTAGTAAAAAAAATTCTTCCTGAAAAAGAGGGGGATTAAAGATAAGAGCACTTCGAAAAGTGCCCTTCAGTAACGACTACTCATTCTAAAAAGAAAGGATGCAATATATCATATGAAGTTAAATGTATTTAAGTATGGGTCTTTTATATAAATGTGAAATAAAAGAGGGTTGTCTTCTTATTAGAAGGCAGCTTTTTGTTATTACAAAAAAGAATTAGAAATAAAATATAAATTCAGTTACTTGTCCAAACAATTTTTTTAAAAATACATAAAATGCTAGTAGTTAGCCAATATTTTTATATTGCTAATTTTTTAGACTAAAAGGGGTGATTTTATGTGTGATTGTGAAGTTTGTAGAAGAAAGAAAAAACGTGATCCATTAAATCGGGGTTCTGAACCAAAAAAACAGGATTCCGAATCAGTAAATTCTTATTCATTTAGTAAAAATGCAAATTTTTTAGAAGAAGCTATACAAACAGATGAAATCGATCAAGTTTCTGAGGAATATATTGAAATAGTAGATTCAGCAGATGTACAAGTTACTACTACAGATACAAAAGCTGCACTATCTATCCAAGCCGCGTTACAAGCAGCTATTGTGGTTGTAGTAAGTATTTCTATAGCAGATAGTGAAAAGGCAGATAAAATAACACAAGAATTGTTTCAAAAATCATCTATTAAACAAATTAATAGACAAAAAACATTTATTAAAAATTCCAGAAACGTAACCGTAACAACTACTGATACAGATATTGCAGTGAATATTCAAATTCTTCTTCAAATTTTATTAGCGTTACTAGTTAAACTAAACATTTTATAAAGTGTCTATCCTATTTATATTTAGCTATAAGGGTTCACTCTAAGTAAATATTTTTTGTTGTAATATGTGGTACAAGCTTGGACCTTCTCATTATGACTGAATTAATATTCAAGATTGATGGGAAATTAAGTGTGGAAAACTACACAATAACAAAGGTGAACCTATTATTTAACAGTGAATAAAACTTATATATGTGAAGTAAAGGAAAGCTGTCTTCGTATTAGAAGACAGCTTTTTGATTTTATTAGTAAAAAGCCGTGAAAATAAAAGATTAAGTTACTTGTCCAAGCATTTTTTATTTAAATACATATAATGCTGGTAGTTAATCTAAATTTTTATAGAAAACTGATAGGAGTGAATATTGTAAATGGATGATTTAAATAAATTTTCTTTCTTTAAGTTTGATAAGGATCAAAAGAATATAATTATAGACCTTTTACTCTCAGATATTTTTAATAGGCATGGGATAAATGAAGAAAAACTAAAAAATTTATCGCCAGAAAAAAAGCAGCAAATTAAAAGTATTGTTTCTGAAATACAATCACAAGTTAATAATTATTTAGATTGAAAGGGGGTGAATGTATGAAAAAAACATGTCATTCAGATGAAAATAAAAGGTGGAGTGCATTAGACTCCTCAAATCCTCATCCATCTTTTAAAAATGCTACCGTTTCAGAAGCTGCAGCACAAGAAAGTAAAACTTACCAAATTTCTGAAGAATCTATTACAATAGTTGATTCAGCAGATGTAGAAGTTACTACTACAGATACAAAAGCTGCGTTATCTATTCAAGCTGCATTACAAGCAGCTATCGTGGTTATAATAAGTATTTCTATAGCAGATAGTGAAAAAGCTGACCGTGTAGCACAAGAATTGTTTCAAAAATCATCTATTAAACAAATTAATAAACAAGAAACTGTTATTAGAAATTCTAGAAATGTTACAGTTACGACTACAGATACAGACATAGCAGTAAATGTTCAAATTCTTCTCCAAATTTTATTAGCTTTACTAGTAAAATTAAATATTTTATAAAATGTTTAACCTTATTTAGATATAGTGCATCTTACAGGTAAATATTCACTGTTTTAATTATAGTACAGGCTATAAATATTTATCATAACTGGACTAATATTCAACATCACCAAAGTATGAATGTAAACAAACAATGTGATGGAAAATAAAGTTTGGTTATTTTATGAAAATTGAAAAGCCATTTCCTTTATTGGATTTGGCTTTTCAATTTTAAACAGTATGAATTTGAAAAGTTAATATTAAGTTAAAGAAGTAAAATATACGGATACAAAATACTTATAAAATTACTCGTGTTATAGAAAAATAATAAGAAAAAGGTGTTTAAAATAGAATCATTTTCATTAATAGTTCAAGTTTTGAAGAATAGTGCATACAATATAAAGTGTTTTCCTTTCTTCATTTAAGTTTTACGTATATAATTTAAAAGTACTATTTTTATTTTATTATTTTATATTTATAACAGAATAGAGGTTTAAAAATGAGTGTTAAAATCATTACGGATAGTGCGGCGGATTTACCAGTAGAATTGCTGCAAGCATATGATATTGATTTAATTCCACTCCGTGTATATGATGAAGCAGAAACAGAGTATTTAGATGGAGTAACATTAGAGTCAGTTACATTATTACAAAAAATGAGAGAAGGCGCTGTTTATAGAACATCATTGCCTTCACTTGAAACTTTCCAAGAAAAATTTGTTTCTTATGCAAAAGAAGGTAATCCTTGTATATATTTAGCTTTTTCATCTGAACTGTCTGGTACATATCAATCATCAGTTGTCATTAAAGAGGAAGTAAAAGAAACATATGCAGATTTAGATTTAGAAATTATTGATACAAAATGTGCTTCGCTTGGTCAAGGTCTTGTCGTTTTAGAAGCTGCTAAAATGGCAAAAGACGGCGCATCAAAAGAAGATATTTTAAACCGTGTCGCTTTTCTAATGAACCATATGGAGCACATCTTCACTGTAGCTGACTTACAGTACCTTGTTAGAGGTGGACGTTTAAGTAAAGTAGCTGGTTTTATCGGTGGTTTACTAAACATTAAGCCTATCTTAAACGTGGAAGAAGGAAAACTTGTACCACTTGAAAAGGTAAGAGGGAAAAAGAAAGTATTAAGCCGAATTGTTGATATTATGGAAGAGCGTGGTAAAGACCTTAAAGGTCAAACAATCGGTATCACTCATGGTGATGACTTAGAAACAGCGGAAGCATTAAAATCATTAATTACGGAAAGATTCGGTTGTGAAGTATTTATCGTAAATACAATTGGTGCAGCAATCGGAGCACATACAGGACCTGGCGTTATAACGTTATTTTTCTTAAATGAAGTAGAGTAAAGGATTGATCATTTGATCAATCCTTTTTTCTTTAATCTGTGATTACCGGTCGATATGGTATTGGTGAAGATAAAATCTTTGAAGTTTTCCTATATGAATTGCTCTCTTGTAGAAGGAGTATTTTTTATATGTGGAATGATACTTAATGGTAGAAGAAAAGAGTAGAAATAAGAATGTATTTATAGGAATTTAAATATTTGAAGATATCAAAATTTTGCCATTTCATATATAATTGTGTGTGGAGAAATATCTGTAACTATTTGTAAAAATAGGGGGTGGCTATAAAAATGCAAGAAATTGTTAGATGGGATTTAAATCGATTGTATTCGAATGAGGATATTCTATTTCCGATTTTGGAGTTGAAAGAGCAATATTTTGTAACAAAAGATGTAGAGGTTCTTTCAAAGCTAATACAAGCTATTGAAAAAGCAGAATACTATTTGTACTGTAGATCAGTTGAAGAAAGTGTACCATCTGACCTTACTAAATTGACCGTGAAAGTGAAGGAACTAAAAAATGAATTACAGCAAGTAATAAAACATAATGAAGTGGAAACTTCAGATAATACTAAGTTAATAAAAGATGAGCTTAATGTGTGGGAAAATATGTACATACAATTACGGGATAGGATAGAAATAGAGCGCAATAATAAACAACTATCCTTTGGACAAGCAAATACTATTGCAATGAATAGTGATAATGAAAAGGAAAGATTAGAAGTATTCGAGTTACTTACAAGTACTTTACATAAGGAAAAAGAAATCTTTGCTACTGTATTAAATCAAATAGGGAGATTGCGTAATGCAAAGAGTAATGAAATAGAAGATAGAGAGATTTTAACACAATCTTTTCATGCGAATGGCATTTCAGAAACTGTATTATTCCAAATGTGGAATGCGACAGAAGAAAACCTTGATAAATTAGTAAGTGCTTTAAACTTGTATAAGAAAGGAAAAGCTTCAATTACATGGCATGAACTTATGACGGTAAAGGAAAGTAATGAGATCATGATTCCTTTTTCAGTAGCAATACAAAACGTTTATGATGCATGTAAGAATATTGATGAAGAATTAGCAGAATTTGCATGTAATGCGATAGAAAGTGGTTGGGTAGATGCTGAACCGAGAGAGAATAAACCACCAGGTGGGTTTTGTGCTCCATTTTTCAGTGAGAAAGAATCGCGAATTTCCATTCGTTATGATGGGAGTATAGATAGTGTAAGAGTGCTCGCTCATGAATTAGGACATGCTTGGCATTTTTATAATATGAGTTTTGAACAATCTACATCTTTTTTAGATGATTATTTGCCAATGAGTACGGCTGAATCAGCATCTATTTTCTTTGAAACGGTACTCTTAAATTATCTAATTGAAACAACGGATAGTAAAGATATGAAGAAGTCATTACTTAGCTGGAAAATAAGAAATAGTTTTAATTATGTAATGGCAATACGAGCATCGTATCAGTTTGAAAAAACATTTTATGAAAAATGTAAAGAGGGTCCTTTAAGTGCTGATGAAATTGAGAAATTATCTATAATTGCACAAAAAGAAGCTTATGGAAAAGCTTTAAGTGAATACCAGCCGTTTGTATGGATGAAATATATTCAATTTTATATAGCAGATGTTCCTTTTTACAATTATCCATACACATTTGGATATTTAGTAAGTTTTAGCTTATTAGAAATAGCTCAAGAAGGTAAAAGTACTTTTCATTCGAAATATAAAGAGTTCTTACGAGAAACAGGAAAGGCTCCAGTAGAGGAGCTTATGAAAAAACATTTTGAAATAGATATAAGAAATTATGAATTTTGGAATAAAGCTTTTATTCAAATTTCTAAAGACATTGATGAATATTTGCAGCTTATGTAAGGGGAGAGTACAGTGGATCAGCAGTTTATAAAAGGTATACCTTTTTCAACTTTAGAATATGCAAAAGCTATAAGTTTATTAAAAGGTTGGCTACATGAACAACAAGGGAAACCAAGGTTTGTAGTAACTGCAAATCCTGAAATTGTTATGTCTGCAAAGGAAAATACGGAAAAATCAAAGGAGTTTAAAAAGATGTTACTATCTGCGGATTTAATAACAGCGGATGGGATTGGTGTCATAATTGGCTCGAAAATATTAAAAGGAACTTTGAAAGAACGTGTTACTGGGGCGGATTTAACTCACGATTTAATAAAATATTGTAACGACAATGAATATCGTGTCTTTCTTTTTGGAGCTGCGCCAGAAAGTAATAAAAAGGCATTAGAAAAATTAAATGAGCAGTTCCCAGGAGCACAATTTAAAGGACAGCATGGATTTGTAAATGGTGAAGAAATAGAAGAAATAAAAATGAAAATTAAGCAGTTCAAGCCGCATTTACTACTCGTAGGACTAGGCTCACCAAAACAAGAAGAGTTCATCTATGAAAACATACAAACATTAAACGTTCCGCTATCTATTGGTATCGGAGGCATGATTGATATAATATCTGGTACTGTAAAAAGAGCACCAAAAATAATGAGGGATACTGGAACTGAATGGCTGTATAGGTTACTCTCACAGCCGAAAAGATTAAAGCGACAACTTGTACTTCCGAAATTTTTATTATCGGTTATGTTAGAGAGAGTGAAAGGAATGCCAAGTTAAGAAAGGACAAGTAAGATGATAGAGCCGTTATCTAATGAAAAAGCTACAATGATTTTTCAAGAGTTGAAAGTAGAATGTGAAACTTTATTTGAATTTAAAATTCGAAATGCAATACCTATTCATCGTGGTTGGCTAAATTTGAAGTGGAAACTCGAAACGGATGCAGGGGATTTTGTATTAAAGCAATATAATCAAGAACGGTACAAAATGTATAACTCAGACCTTTTAATACAAGCATTACAACAACAGCAAAGATTACATAATAATAGTGTAAGTTGTCCAAAAGTATTAGTTTATAAAAATAATGTAATGCATATATCAAAAAGTGATGAAAGATTTATAGTATTAGAACATAAGGAAGGTAGCTTAGTTTCACCAGGAAAAGTGAATCAAAAGGAAATTCACTCTCTTGGTCAGACGATAGGCTATATGCATAACTTGTTAAATGATGGCTCTTTAATAAAAGGAGAAAATCCTAAATTTGTTCCACCTACTAAAGAGGCGAGATTGAAACATTGGGAAGATAAAAGGAGAGAAGTAGAGAAGCTAGGAAAAGAGCACATTCTCCCTTATATAAAATTACAACAAGAAGCAACACAATTGGTAAATACAGAACAATTTCATAATAGCCAACGGGGATGGGTGCATCGTGATTTATGGGTAGATAATTTCTTGTTTCTTAATGATAAAGTATCAGCGATTCTTGATTTTGATCGCATGGATTACGATTATGTAGAGTTAGATATTGGCCGTGTAGTTATATCGTGCGCATTAAGTGACGGAGTATTAAATAAGAGTCTTGTTGCATCATTTTTAGAAGGGTACCGCAATGAAGTAGACTTTCCAGTAGGGAATATTGTTCGGGCAATTCAAATGCTTTGGTACATGGAGAGTACTTGGTGGATCCATGCCAATATGGATCAGCATAGTGTACCACCTTCACGCTTTGCAGATGAAATGAATTGGATAGCTGAAAATTATGGTGTATTACATAATATATTGGCTGACTTATAAATAAAGAGGAGACTACATACATGAACAGAATCGGCATTATTGGAGCAATGCAAATTGAAATAGATTTACTTTTAGAAAAACTAGTTATACAAGAGGAACAGACAATAGCGGGAATGCCTTTTTATATTGGAGAATTCATGGGAACAGAAGTAATTATTACACGTTCTGGTGTAGGGAAAGTAAATGCAGCTGCATGCGCGCAAACATTAATTCATAAATTTGATGTAGACTCTATCATTAATACGGGCGTTGCTGGCGGATTACATTCAGATGTAAAAGTCGGCGATATAGTTATTTCAACGAATGTTACTCATCATGATGTAAGTAAAACTCAAATGAAAAACTTATTTCCGTTCCAAGAGGAATTTATTGCAAGTAAGGAATTGGTAGAGTTAGCACGTAAAGCTTGTATTAGTAGTAGTTTACAGATTGCAGTTCATGAAGGAAGAATTGTCAGCGGTGAATGTTTTGTTGAAGATTCAAAGTTAAAGGCGAAATTAATAGACGAATACGCACCTCATTGTACAGAAATGGAAGGGGCAGCAATTGGACATGTTGCCTATATAAATGATATACCGTTTCTCATTATAAGATGTATTTCTGACAGCGCAGATGATGAAGCTCAAATTTCTTATGATGACTTCGCGAAAACTGCTGCGAATTATTGCTCAGAAATTATTATTGAGATGCTTAAAAATATATCTGGTAAAACCATAGTCCAAAAGGAGAGATAGGAATGTTACAAGCATTAATTTTTGATATGGATGGTACGTTATTTCAAACAGATAAAATTTTAGAATTATCATTAGATGATACTTTTGATAACTTAAGATCATTACAATTATGGGATACAGTAACACCAATTGATAAATATAGAGAAATTATGGGTGTGCCGTTACCGAAAGTTTGGGAAGCTTTATTACCGGACCATTCTATTGAAATAAGAGAACAAACAGATGCATATTTTTTAGATAGACTTATTGAAAACATAAAAAGCGGAAAAGGCGCTTTATATCCAAATGTAAAAGAAATATTTACATATATAAAAGAAAATAATTGTTCAATTTACATTGCTAGTAATGGTTTGAAAGAATATTTACGAGCAATCGTAACTTATTATGCTTTAGACAAGTGGGTGACAGAAACGTTTAGTATTGAACAAATACAATCGCTAAATAAAGGTGACTTAGTTAAAAGTATTATGAATAAATATGATATAAAAGAGGTAGCGGTAGTTGGTGACCGGCTATCTGATATAAATGCAGCGAAAGACAACGGTTTACTTGCAATTGGGTGCAATTTTGATTTTGCGCAAGAAGATGAACTTGCTCACGCTGATATAGTAATAGATGATTTAATAGAGTTAAAGCGGATACTGCCTGCTGTACAGAGATAAATAAAGTGTGTGCATTTTTTCCAAGTCCTATATGTCTTAGTTTATGGAGGTAATATGATTGAAAATAATTTTAAAATTAGTAATATTCCTACGGTTTTATGGGGAGATAAGAGTGATAAAATTTTTATTGCAGTACATGGAAATATATCAAATAAGGAAGATACGATTATTCAAATATTAGCTGAAGAAGCCAAACAAAAAGGTTATCAAGTATTAAGCTTTGATTTACCTGAGCATGGAGAAAGAAAAGATGATAATACTCCTTGCAAAGTACAGATTTGTGTTAGTGAATTATCTATAATTATGAATTATGCAAAAGAACATTGGAAAGAAATAAACGTGTTTGCATGTAGTATGGGAGCGTATTTTAGCCTTTTAGCTTATCAAAATGATGTGGTAGAAAAGGCATTATTTTTATCACCAGTAGTTAATATGGAACGAATTATCGAAAATATGATGAAATGGTTTAATGTAACACCAGAGCTTTTGCAAAAAGAAATGACTATAGAGACACCTATTGGTCAAAAGTTATATTGGGATTATTTATGCTATGTAAAAGAGCATCCTATTAATATATGGAATATAGATACATATATTATGTACGGAGCTAAGGATGAACTGTGTGAACTTGAAACTATTAACTATTTTACAGAAAAACATCGTTGTGAATTAGAAGTTATGGAGACGGGTGAACATTACTTTCATACCGAAGAACAGTTAAAGATATTTGAACAGTGGTTACACAAACATATCGATTAACAAATTATAATTTATCTTGAACCTGTTAGAGAAGAATGAGGAATATATAAACTGATAGTATATTTGAGAGAAATTATAAATGGTGAATGTATACACTTAAACAAACAGATGCTTTAGTTCAATAAGAATTAAAAAACTTTAAAGAGCCTTATGACACACTAGATTGTAACAAGGCTCTTATATTTTCATAATAAAATTAATCAACTGTATTATCGATTTACATATGAAGTGAAGTATATGCATACTATGAATTAAATAAAGTAATAAGCATAAAAATGCTCAGAATAAATGATTCTCGAGCATTTTTATGTATTTTCATACTTAGGGGGAATGGACTTAAAAGATATACATATTCAACAAATAGAAAATTTAATGGAATATGAATTCAGTCATCTCGTTCAAGAAAGTGAAGAAGAAGGTTTTAGTTTCCTTATAAGGCTAATAAATGAATATAAAAACAAAATAAATGTATTCAATAAAACTGGAGAATGTTTATATGGTGTTTTCCAAGGTGATATGTTAATTGGAGTTGGAGGTTTAAATGAGGATCCGTACACAAAAGACAATAAGATTGGGCGGTTAAGGAGATTTTATATTTCAAGGGATTATCGGCGTATAGGGTTAGGGAACTTATTATTAAACCAACTATTATGTCATGCGGAAAAATATTTTGAAGTGATTGTTTTACATACTGACACGAAGCAAGGGGATGTGTTTTATACTGCGAATGGATTTGTAAAAGGGGGATTATATAAGGGATCGAGTCACTACAAACTATTATAGAGATTGCTATCCAAATAATAGCTACGAACAGGTTTTTTGTTGGTAAATCGATATATCTTAAAAATCGCTGATATATGAAGTTGCGATCCTTATATTAAAAGACAACTTTTATAATTTCATTTACTAAATTGTTATTATAAAAAAGAGCACCTTAGCTTTTAAAATTTAGCTTATAAGGTGACTCCTTTTCAGTCAATTATGTTTTAACGTTCATTTGTTTCAATAATAATCCTGGTTTACCTTTTACATAATAAAAATGCGGGTTATTTTCATCATCATAAAGCATAATATAAGGCTTTTCATTTAGTGGGAGCAGTATAAGTACTTCGTCTATTGTAGTGTGTAACCATTGATTAGTAATAGAAACCGGCTTAGATAATGGGATTTTTATCATATAGCCATCTTTTGGAACGACATTTAAGTTTTTAAATGGACCAGTAATTGCTTTAGCGTATTGAACTGCTTCTTTTTGGACTATTGGATCTAAAGATTGTTTTTGAATGACCATTTCTTTTTGACAATCAAATACTTCAATTTGTTGATTTGTATTTGCGAACGCATTTGTTGATAATAGAAATAGAAGAAGAGAAATGACCCCGATTTTTTTTATCATAGTACAACACCTCACCATTACTATCCCCTCAAAAGCTTTAAATATTTTTCTGTCACATTCATGTAACAAAGATGTTGTATGATACAATTGGTTTTTGTTTAAAAGCAATGGAGGAAAAAATATGAAAGTTTTAATTGCAGATGACGAACAAGATATGTTAAGGATTTTAAAAGCTTATTTTGAAAAAGAAGGCTTTGAAGTATTATTAGCGAAAGACGGAGAGGAAGCACTTCAAATATTTTATGATGAAAAAATTGATTTAGCTATTTTGGATTGGATGATGCCGAAACATAGTGGTATTACTGTCTGTCAGGAAATAAAAAAGAATTCAAGCGTAAAAGTATTAATGCTTACGGCGAAAAGTGAAAGTGAAGATGAATTAGCAGCGCTTCAAAGTGGGGCAGATGAGTACGTAAAAAAACCATTTCATCCAGGAGTACTAATTACACGAGCGAAAAAACTTATTCAGCATGATGATATTATTCAAGTACAAGATGTAAAGATAAATTTCGCCAAAAATAAAGTATATAAAAATGATATAGAGTTAGAAATTACAAAAACAGAGCTCGAATTAATAAAATGCTTTTTAAATCATAAAGGAACTATTTTAACTCGTAAAAAATTGTTAGACATTGTATGGGGATTTGACTATTTTGGAGAAGAGAGAACGGTTGATACACATGTAAGAAGGCTGCGTAAAAAAATTGGAGAAAATATTATTAAGACGCATCGTGGGCTGGGTTATAGTTTGGAGGAACAAAGTGAATAAACTTGGGAAAAAGCTATTTCTCAGCATTTCTTTAACCGTTATTCTTATATTTACAATTTCTTTATTATTAATTAACTTTCTCCTGCCGAAATATAATATTTATAAAACACGTGAAAACTTAAATGAATTTACAACTCAAATACAAAATACGCCAGTCAATGATTTAGAAGATGTTATTCATACAATTGAAAGTGAAAATAATGTTACAATTGCGTATACGCCAATTAATCAGTCAGAAGATGCTATGAACGACGCGTTACGCATGCAACTTACGAAAAAGAAAGTGACGTTAAATAAGCTTTGGATTACGAAAGACGAAGTTATGAAAGTGAAGACGGAAGGGCAATCGAATAAACTGTACGATCAAGGAAAGGTAAAAGCGAGTTTTTTTGCTAAATATATTGCGAAAGATGATACGATAATTTTAATTGGAACTTCCATTGCGAATTCAAATGAAATTATAAATACGTTAAATACATTTTACTTATACATCGTATGTTTCTCGCTGATTCTTATTATTTTACTTGTGTGGATACTTTCAAAAATAATAACGACACCACTGAAAGAGTTAAGTGATGTGGCTCAGGATATTTCACATTTGCAGTTTAAAAGAACGAAAGTGAAAACGAATGATGAAATAGGAGAGTTGGCCAATAGTATTAATATCATGAGTGAAAAACTACATGAAGCACATCAAGACTTAACTGATCGTAATGAACATTTAAAACGATTTATGGGTGATGTAACGCATGAATTAAAGACACCGATCGCATTAGTAAAAGCATACTCTATGGGGATTAAAGATGGATTAGATGATGGGACTTATGTAGATACAATTATTAAACAAACAGATCAAATATCAAACTTAATTGAAGAATTATTACGATTTTCTAAACTAGAAAGAGATATTTTACAAAAAGAAGAATTCCCCATTGAACCACTGGTCCAGAGTATATTAGATAAGCATCAGATTGAACTGGATTCGAAAGAAATTAACTTGCAAGTAAATTGTAATGCGGGCGATACAATCGTTTATGCAGATTTAAATAAAATGAGAATGGTGTTTCAAAATTTAATTTCTAATGCGATAAAATATACAGCAAATCAAAACATAATAATTACATTAGAAGATAGAAATAAAAGTATATATTTCCAAATAAAAAATGGCATTCCTACGGATAAAATTAAGGATATCGAGAAAATTTGGGAGCCTTTTTATGTACTAGAATCTTCTCGTAGTAAAGAAAAATCAGGTACAGGATTAGGTTTAGCGATAGTGAAAAGTATTTTAGAAAGGCATGGTTTTGAATATGGAGTTTCCTCTATAGATGGAGAAATTCAATTTTATATAAATGTGAAAAAGGACTAATGAAAATATTAGTCCTTTTTGCAGCTTTAGAGATTAGCGATATAGGATGAATCACCATAATTTTCAAAATTGATGTATTAAATGGAGAATTAGCAAATGTTCTACTTTCATTAAATTCACGTGAAGTTCACAGGAAAACGTTATATTTACATAGTTATATTTGAATTTAATGAAGTGAGGTATTCAGATTTGAAAAGAAAGAAATTAGTAATTGGTAGCATTTTAATGGGTATGACGTTATCTTTATCTGCATGTGGTTCATCAGATAATATTGTAACGACAAAATCAGGAAGCATTTCAGAAAGTGATTTTAACAAAAAATTAAAAGAAAACTACGGTAAACAGAATTTATCTGAAATGGTAGTAGAAAAAGTATTAAATGATAAATATAAAGTTACGGATGAAGAGGTAACGAAACAACTAAAAGAATTAAAAGACAAGATGGGCGATAATTTTAATACATATATGGAATCCAATGGTGTGAAAAATGAAGATCAGTTGAAAGAGAAATTAAAGCTTACTTTTGCTTTTGAAAAAGCTATTAAAGCAACCGTAACGGAAAAAGATATTAAAGATCATTATAAGCCAAAGCTTCAAGTTAGCCATATTTTAGTAAAAGATGAAAAGACAGCAAAAGAAATTAAAGAAAAATTAAATAGTGGCGAAGATTTCGCGGCATTGGCTAAACAATATTCAGAGGATCCAGGTTCTAAAGAAAAAGGTGGGGAACTATCTGAATTTGGACCTGGTATGATGGTGAAAGAATTTGAGGATGCTGCGTATAAGTTAGAAGTTGGTCAATTGAGTGAACCTGTTAAATCTTCTTTCGGATATCATATTATTAAGCTAACGGATAAAAAAGAGCTTAAACCGTATGAGGAAGAGAAAGAGAATATTCGTAAAGAATTAGAACAGCAACGTATACAAGATCCTCAATTCCATCAACAAGTTACTAGAGATCTGCTTAAAAATGCAGATATAAAGGTATCTGATAAAGACTTGAAAGATACCTTTAAAGAGTTAGAAAAATAATAAATGGAATGTAAGGCAAGCGATAGAAATATCGGTTGTCTTTTTCTCTATTTATCCCGCTATTTGCCGGGCAGTAAGACCCCACCTCAAAATCCAGCGAAAACAAAGAAGTGGCCCTGCTGCTCGTAAACGCCCAATTGGTGAGGGCTGATTAAAGTTTCACTTTATAAAGAAGGAGGAAGTGGGAAAATACTTTCATACCTGCATTAAATTTTACTTAATAAGAAATCTTTGAGTTTCTCAACTTTTATATAAAAATAAAACTGAATTTTCAGTTATTTTGTTATATAGTAAAAGAGAACGAATAAGGGGAGGGAACATTTTGAGTAAAAAGAAAATGGCAATTACACTGTCAGCAATGCTATCTGCAACAATTATACCTAGCTTTACTATGGATGTGCATGCAGAGAAGAAGGAAGAAACTAAAAGTACGAAAATTGAATTAGAAAATGGGATGACAAAACCGATTTATTCTCTCGATGAAGCTATTATCGAAAATTTATATGTAGAGACAGAAGTTGATAGTGATCGAGACGGTAAGAAAGACAGAGTATCGATAAAAGTTATGCGTCCAAAGACAGATCCGAATGTGAAAGTTCCTGTTATTTATGAAATGAGTCCATATCGATCTGGATTAAAAGATGTTCCTGTATATAATGTAGATGAAGAATTGTATGCGTATGAAGGAAAACCGTATGGAGCGGTTAATCTTGGTTCGTATGGGAACTATTACGTGCCAAGAGGTTATGCAGTTATTCTAGGCGAAAGTATCGGTACTGGAAAATCAGATGGATGCCCTACAACTGGAGATGAACAAGAGATACTCGGGACAAAATCTGTTATTGATTGGGTAAACGGTCGCGCGAAAGCATTTACAGAACAGGGTGAGGAAGTTCAGGCAAATTGGTCTACAGGAAATGTAGGTATGACTGGAGCTTCCTATAATGGTACTTTACCAAATGCTGTTGCGACTACTGGAGTCGAAGGTTTAAAAACAATTATTCCAATCGCAGCAATTAGTAGTTGGTATGATTATTATCGTGCAAATGGTGCAGTCATTGCTCCAGGCGGATATCAAGGAGAAGATACAGATAATATGGCAGAAGCAGTACTGACAAGGGAAAATCCTGAAGTTTGCGGACAAGTTATAAAAGAATTAACGGCTGGACAAGACCGAAAAACAGGTAATTATAATGATTTTTGGGATAAACGTAACTATGTAAAAGATGCTAAAAATGTAAAAGCGAGTGTATTTGTTGTTCATGGTTTAAACGATTGGAATGTTAAGACGAAACAGTTCGCGCAATGGTGGGAAGCACTTGCGGAAAATAATGTTCCTCGTAAAATGTGGCTACACCAAGGTGGTCATGGTGGGACATCAAGTAATAACTGGCAGCAAACACAAAATAAATGGTTAGATTATTGGTTGTACGGAATTGAAAATGGAATTATGGAAGAACCAATGGTTGATGTGCAACGAGAAAATAAAACGTGGCAAAAGATAAAAAATTGGCCAGATCCAGCAACTGTACCTTCAAAAATCCGTATGTATTTAAGTAATAAATCAGTCAATTTACCATTAAGTATGGGAGCGGCTAATAAAGTTTTCTCAGTCTTAGATGATGCACAAATGAAATCAAACCAATTAGTAGCAAACCCAGAATTAGAAGTAGCAAATCGATTAGTATATACAATGCCTGTACTGCAAAAAGATACGCGTATAAGTGGTACACCAAAGATTTCAATTACAGGAAATATTGATCGATCTGTATCAAATTTAACAGCATTACTTGTTGACTATGGAGGAGCGAAGCCGGAAATCGTAACGAGAGGCTGGATGGATCCACAAAACTTAAAGAGTATAGAAAATTCAACAGCGATTCAACCGGGCAAAGATTATACATTTACATGGGACATGCAGCCAGATGATTATGTATTTAAAGCGGGGCATCAAATCGGAGTTGTTTTAATTGCAAGTGATTATGATTATACAATTAGACCGAAAGCTGGCACGAAACTTACAGTGAAATTAAGTGAAGTGACATTGCCGATTGTGAAATAAATATTTTTTCTAAAGAGTTTACTAAAGTAAGCTCTTTAATTTGTAGTCTGAATTTTTAATTTTTATATTTCAAATTGGAAGGTTATGTAATACAATATCATTATATTCTATGGAAAGTGAGTGATATATTATGACAGTCAGCTCTTTCGAAATATCATTAAAATCAGAGGTGCAGGAAGATTAGTTGAATTGAAATCTTCCGTACGTAAAAACGGAGGAGAAAATAAATGTTTAGCTTTTATAGTACACTTTGTACAGAACTGTATGATTACACAAAACCAGTCGGTTATTCTTTAAATGGTGATATTGAGTATTACAAAAAACGTTTAAAAGATTGTAGAGGAAGAATCCTCGAAGCCGCAGTAGGTTCAGGACGTGTCATCATTCCGCTTCTAGAGGCTGGTTTTAAAGTGGATGGGATAGATTATTCACCTGAAATGCTAGATTCTTGCCGTAATCGCTGTAAAGAGAGAGGCTTACATCCTAATTTATATGAAGGAAGCTTGCAACAATTTTCACTTCCGCATAAATATGACGCAATTATCATTCCTACTGGATCTTTTTGTTTAATTGAAAATCGTGTGGATTCTATAAATGCATTGAAATGTTTTTATGAACATCTTAATCCAGATGGACGATTAATCGTAGATATTATGCTTCCGCATGACTGGAAGACTGGGGAAATTCATACATCGACTTTCTCTTTGCCGAGTGGAGACGGAATCACATTAGAAAATAAATCAATTGAAATAGATTGGCTGAACCAAGTTACTGTATCATATTTGAAATATGAAAAGTGGAGTAAAGGACAGTTAGTACAAACAGAACTACAACGCTTTGCGCTGCGCTGGTATGGAATAGAAGAGTTTAAACTTCTTTTAGAAAGTATAGGTTTCTCTAATATTACGTGCTCTGCTGAATATGATTATGAAAAAGAACCGTCAAATGCAAATCAAATGATTACTTTTGAAGCTGTGCGAAAAGAATAGAACTAAAACTATGAATAAAAAATAAGGCAATCGATTTAAAATCGGCTGCCTTATTTTTTATTTTATGTAATGGTTTATAGAGAAAGATTGGAGGGAAATAAATGAAACTTATATTAATATTTGGCCCACAAGCAGTTGGAAAAATGACAGTGGGGCAAGAATTAGCAACATTAACCGGTTTAAAACTTTTTCATAACCACATGACAATTGATTTAGTAAGTCCAATTTTTGATTACAGTACGAAAGAAGCAAAAAGACTAGTAAGTTTATTTCGTAATGAAATATTTGAAGAAGTATCTAAAAGTGATTTATCTGGAATGATTTTTACGTATATATGGGCATTTGACCTCCAAGCGGATTGGGATTATATACATCATGTAGAAAGTATTTTTGAATCAAAAGGTGGGACAGTGCATTTTGTAGAGCTGGAAGCGGAATTAGATGAAAGATTAGAACGAAATAAAAGCCCGAATAGATTAGAACATAAACCGAAAAAAAGAGATATTGAGTGGTCTGAAAATAATTTAAAAGAAACGATGAAAAAGCATAGATTAAACTCTCTTCATGGTGAAATTGAAAAAGAAGAGTATATAAAAATTAATAACACGTATTTGAGTGCAAAAGAAGTAGCGGAAATGATTAAAGAGAAGTTTCAATTGTGAAATTTTTGAAGTCTATTTCGTTTTCGTTGTCCAAGCATTCTCCTACTAATTACATATACTATTTATGTTAAAGTCGGCTACTATTTTATATAGGGCTGTTATTTTCCTATAAATGCTATTTTAGTGAAGTGGGAGGAATCAATTTGGAAAACGTAGAACAAGATAGAATTGAAAATCAAGTGTATTCAAATCGTATAGTAAGATCAGAATTTGATTCGAATTGGGAAACTTGTATATCAAAGAGTGGTTATGTAATTTATGTAGCAACAAGTAATAATGCTGAAGTAATAGTGCTTCTTGCAGATGGTTCAAGTAAATTATTAATTTTCGAAAAAGGCGGTAAAGTAGTAGTTGGTGGCGGTGGAACAAGTCATTACAGTAAGCCGCATATTGCAAGAAATATTTAAGATAGAACATGTTAATTAAGAAGAAGCTGGAAAACGGTTGTCATTCATGTTTAGGGCATGATAGACGAACCGTTTTTTATTTGTTTATAAATTTAGAAGAACTTCATTGATTACAAATACATCAGGATGAGCAGCGAAATTAGAAGAAAACTTGGTGGGTAATGGTACAAAATATTATGTAGGTTTGCAAGAATCTTATAAGCGATATAAAAAAAGCATTTCCTATTTGGGGAAACACTACTTCTATGTTATAGTATAATAGTGTTTTTAGATGGTGCTATTTTAATATATTTATAATTTTGTTATGTATTATTTTTATATTAAATAAGCGTCTAAAGTATTTTTTGATATAAGGAGTAATAATTAGAGAAATGAAAAATATAGACTTTATACTAGAAAGTGATGAGGCATTAAAACCGTCTGAACGATTAGTACTATTATTATTAGAGAAGCATAGAATGCTATATACGAACGATCTATTGGCATTATCAAATTTATCATATAAAACATTAACAGATTCATTAACGGCGCTAGTTTTAAAATCGTATGTGTTAAAGGAAACGGGTAAGGGAAGAAGACAGAACTGCTATAGATTAGTATGATAAGGCAGCTGGTTTAGAGACTTTTACATATGTTTTTTCAATCGTAAGGTGGAAGTGTGTTTTTTGTTTTCAAACGAAAAAATTACTATAAGAGGGGTTAAGATAGTAGCGTTTCATTTTTGTAAATGTAATTATTTCATCATTGAAAATACAAAAAAGAAATAAACAGTATAAAAAAGAAATAAAAAAACAATCCATTTTAAAAAGGGATTGTTTTTTTATTGGAATAATATTATTTGATATGTTGAAAGCATGAATAGCAGAATAGACATTACCTGTTTTATTTTATGCAAATGAACAAATATGATGAAAACTATGTGTATAGTTTTTTGCTTGCTTTTTCAGTAACTCTAATGAAATTATGGTCTTCATTGTTTAAAGGCAGTATTTTTAACATTATTGCTATTCAGCATTAAGCACAAAAAAGTAATATATATAATATTATTATGTAAACTTAAGATTTTAAAAGGAAAATATAATAATTAATAGAACATGTAGAAGGAGATGCTTAAATATTTTGAAGGATGGGAGATTATTATGGAGCGTTTACAATCAATAGCACAAGCTGTTATAAGTGGTAATAAGGAAAAAGTAGTGAAGTTTATAAAGGCGAGTCCAAGTATTGTTAACGAATGTAGTGAAGATGGCTGGACACCACTTCATTTAGCAGCTTATTTTGGACAGAAAGAAATAGCGAGTTTTCTTTTAGAAAGCGGTGCAGATATACATAGTAGAGCGAAAAATGAAAATGAAAATACACCTTTGCAAGCGGCAATTGCGAACAAGCAAAGTGAACTTGTCGCTTTCTTAATTGAAAAAGGATCAGATGTAAATATTATGCAAAGTGGTGGCTGGACAGGACTCCACGAAGCAGCATTATTAGGAAATGAAGAAATAATTATGTTGCTCCTTAAAAATGGAGCTAATAAGATGATTAAGAAAAATGATGGGAAAACAGCGTATGATATTGCATTAGAAAAAGGATATAATCACCTTTTACATCATTTGAAACAGGAAGTGAACTTATGATGAATAAATGGAGTGTTGGTATATTTTTATTTAATGAAGTAGAAGTGTTAGACTTTGCAGGGCCATTTGAAGTTTTTTCTGTAACTGAGGTGAATGAAGAAAAAACATTTACTGTTTATACAGTTAGCGAGAATGGGGAAATGATTACAGCAAGGAATGGATTGAAGGTACAGCCAGATTATAGTATTGAAAATTTACCACCAGTGGATATTTTAATAATTCCGGGTGGGCTAGATGCTAGAAAATATGAAATAAAAAATGAAATAGTAATAAAATGGATTCGCCAACAAATGAAAGAAGTAAAGCTGATGACTTCAGTTTGTACAGGAGCGCTATTACTGGCGAAAGCAGGTTTACTGGAAGGTTTAAAAGCAACAACACATTGGGCTAGTATTGAAAAGTTTAAAAATGAGTTTCAAAATGTTGAAGTTATAGAAAATGTAAAGTTTGTAGATGAAGGACATATTATAACATCTGCCGGAATTTCAGCTGGAATTAATATGGCATTTCATATTGTGAAAAACTTGTTAGGTGTGCATGTTGCGGAGGACACAGCGAAGCGAATGGAGTATGATATTAGTTTGCCAAATTAAAAAGCCCGGATTGGGCTTTTTATATTGAATGAATATAGTTAAGCTCTTCATCACTCAAAATAGGGCGAACAGATGCATTTGCATTTTCTTGTGCTTGTGTTCCTGTTTTTGCACCAGGAATTACAACACTTACTGCCGGATGAGAGAGTACATAGCGAAGTGCAAGTTGCCCTAGGGTCTGATTTTTATTTGAGAGCAGCCGAAGTTTCTCTACGGTTTGTAAGTCTTCTTGAAACCAAGTTTCATTTGGCCAATCTTTGCGTAAATCTCCATCTGGAAAAATTGTTTTATTTGTGAATTTTCCAGTTAAAATGCCCATTTTTAATGGACCACGAATAACAGCTCCTAGATTTTTCTCTTGTAAGAATGGTAATATATCTTTTTCTGGTTTTCGATTTAATATATTGTAATCAAGTTGTACGATATCAATTTCGTTGTTGTTATTGAAATGATGAATGTATTGTAAATCATGAGTCGAAACACCGACTGCTCTTACTTTGCCATCACGTTTTAATATGTCAAATGCACGTAGAAATGCTTCTGTTTCTCTACGATTATGCCACCAAATATGACAAAAATAAAGATCAATATAATCTGTTTGAAGACGTTGTAAACTTGTTTCGAATACGGCGATGATTTTTTCGGGAGTATCATATACAGGAACTCCATTAGGGTCGTAGTGATGTCCGATTAAACCACCTTTCGTTGATAGGATAATATCATTACGATGTCCTTTAATCGCGGTAGCTACCAACTTTTCACTATGTCCTAAACCATACACATCCGCAGTATCAATAAAATTCACACCACACTCAATTGCTTTTTTTATAGCGGTTATAGATTGTTTATCGTTAACAGGTCCCCATTCATCACCACCGATTGCCCATGCGCCAAAACCTATTTCAGAAACAGTTATTCCAGTTTTACCTAATGTGCGGTAATGCATATTCCCCCTCCTTGTAAGCATGTTATAACATGGATATGTGGGGAAGGAATTTTGTGTGTGAAAAAACTCTTCTACAATAGTAGAAAAAGAATTACAGAAACTACTATTTTATAGCAGCATGTATAAAAAAAATCGGTGTAAATATGGAAATGTCGTCGAATGCTATCTTTAATTGGTTAATTTATGGGATATTTTTGTGAAGGAGTTTATTTTATAAGAATAGAATTTAGTTTAGTAAGAAAACGTGCCGATGGTAGTGAAAAATATGGGTTAGGGGGATTTGAATGAGGAAACTCGAGCGAGTAAATGTTCCTAATATACCAGAGCAATTATCACAACCTAGTGACAAGCGTAGGATAAATAAAAAGAAGTTAAGGCGACTTATTTTAATGGTCCTTTTTATTGCGGCAACTACTCTATATGTTCAATATATTTTAACGAAACAACAAGAAGTAATTGATAAAAAGAAAGATACGATTACGGATCAAAAGAAACAATTAGTATCTTTAAAGAAAGATAAAGATTCTTTAAAGACTAACATAGAAAATTTAACAGACGATGAGGAAGAAATTTTGAAGTTAGCGAGAAAAGAGTATCAATTTTCTAAGTCAAATGAAACTATATTTGTGATGCCAAAGTAATAAAAACAGTTAGCCATTGAACTGCACCCCCAATTGTTAGACACCGTCTAACAATTGGGGGTGCAGTTTTTTATGTATGAATGTCATGGTACAAGGAACAATCACATATTGTAGAAATGAAGAGTTTAAGCTATTTTCATAAATATGGAATATGCACTAAAATAAATGTTGTTAAAATTCTGTCAATTATATTATAATACAAGGTAAGCGGATACATTTTTTAATCAACGTTGAGTTCCTCGCTCATACGACTATTAAGAAACCCGTTATCCTCGTATAAGAAAGGAAGATAGCTGTGTACGCTTCAAATACAATTTATATCGTAGGGGATGCGAAAGCACCTCAAAATAATCCCATTACTGAAAAGTTTAAAAGCTATTTCGTAGCATTTATACTTGTTAAGGATACAGGGGAAATTGTAGATGCAGACTGCTCAGCGACAATTGCATTAACATCTCAATTTGTTAAATATTTATTTCTACATAAAAATATAAATGACCCGGCGTTAGTAATGGAAGTAAAGAACCGATATTTCGGTTCTTCTCAAAAAGCGTTACTTGTAGCGCTAAAAGATGCACAGAAAAAATATAATCAGATTGCTGCTTTGTCTACTCAATCATAGACAAAATCCAGCCGTAAGAATCATTCTTATGGCTGGATTTTTTTATTTCACATTATCGTCCTACATCAAAAGTGAACGAAAACAAAGTAGAGAGATAGAAGAGTAAATGCCCAATAGGTTTACCTAATAATCCGTGGGTATAAATCTCCGGTGGATTAAAATTTCACTTCATTGGAGAATGAAAGGATGAACAAAATGAAAATTACAGATGTAAAAGTAAATCGTAGACGTGTAAAACTGCATACACCGTTTAAAACCGCGCTTCGTACTGTAACAGAAATTGAAAGTATAGATGTTTATATTCATACAGACGAAGGAGTGATTGGTAAGGGGGCTGCAGCCGCAACGCCAGTTATTACGGGGGATTTCACCAGCGGAATGGAAGAAGCGATTTTAGGACCGATGCGTTCATGTTTAATTGGTCAAAATATCATTCAGTTTCAGCAGTTACTACAGGGCATTCAAATGAGTTGTATTGGAAATTCAAGTGCCAAAGCAGCGGTAGATATCGCTTTATATGATGTATATTGCCAATATCAAAATGTGCCGTTATATGCCTTGTTAGGCGGGAAGAAAGAAATTCATACCGATATTACAGTGAGTGTGGATGAGCCTGTATTAATGGCAAAAGAAGCGAAGAAACATATAGAAAAAGGATTTCAAACATTAAAGATTAAAGTGGGTAAAGAGGCGCATTTAGATTTGGAACGTATTGAGGCAATTCGAAATGTGGTACCAAGAAATACGATATTACGTTTAGATGCGAATCAAGGTTGGAGTCCAAAAGAAGCGGTCTCTATTATTCAAGAAATGGAAAATCGTAATTTAAATATAGAATTTATTGAACAACCAGTACACGCGAAAGATTGGGATGGGTTAAAGTATGTCAAAGATCGTGTGCAAACGCCAATTATGGCCGATGAAAGTATATTTTCAGCAAGTGACGCATTAAAGCTCGTTCAAGGAAGATATGCAGACTTCATTAATATTAAATTAATGAAATGTGGTGGTATACGTGAAGCATGGCGTATTGCAGATATCGCAGAAACAGCTGGTGTGAAGTGTATGGTGGGCAGCATGATGGAATCTTCACTTTCCGTTAGTGCTGTTGCGCATTTAGCGGCAGCGCATCCTAATATACATTATTTTGATCTTGATGCACCGCTTTGGTTAATGGAAGAGCCAGAAGGAATGACTTATTCTGGATCAAAGGTAAACCTTCAATCGACAGTGAATAGTAAGTCTTAGGAGAAGAGACTAGTAAACTATCTTTTAAGGGGGATAAATATGAAAAAAGTAGGAACTGCATTTTTAACAACTTTATTTATATTTTCATCGTTTACATTGGCAAATGCTGAAGAAAAGAAGGATAATAAAGCATTTATAGATGTATCTGCTGCAACGTTATGGACAGTACCTGATTCATTAAGGCCAATCGATACACCGAGTACAACAAATCCAGTGGATCTATGGAAATGGACGAAATCAATGACACTTGACGAGAAACTATGGTTAACAAATGCAAATAAATTAGAAACACAAGCGTTACTCGGTCAAGAAGTAACTGTTATTGATAAGAAAGGCGAATGGGTGAAGGTATTAGTGCATGGACAGCCAACACCACGAAATGAAGAAGGTTATCCGGGCTGGATGCCTGAAAAGCAATTAACATATAATCAAGAATTTGCAGATAAAACAAATGAACCTTTTGTGTTAATAACAAAGCCAACTGCGATTTTATATATAAATCCTTCTGAAAAACATAAATCACTTGAAGTCAGTTATAATACAAGACTGCCGCTATTAAGTGAAGACACAATTTCATACCGTGTATTGTTGCCAAATGGTCAGAAAGCATGGCTACGAAAAAATGATGGAACAGTTTACCGTTCTCAAACTGATATTCCAAAACCGACAGCTGATGATTTAATTAACACAGGGAAAATGTTTTTAGGTTTACCGTATATATGGGCTGGTACAAGTGGTTTTGGATTTGATTGCTCTGGCTTCACGCATACGATCTATAAATCGCACGGCATTACAATTCCGCGAGATTCTGGACCGCAATCAAGAGCAGGAGTTGCAGTTGATAAAGAAAATCTACAAAAGGGAGATTTAATTTTCTTTGCACATGATCAAGGGAAAGGTAGTGTCCATCACGTCGCAATGTATATTGGTGATGGCAATATGATTCACTCACCAAGAGCTGAAAGATCGGTAGAGATTATACCGCTAAATACACCAGGATATATAGAAGAATACGCTGGTGCTCGTCGTTACTTACCTTAAAAATAGAGGGGGTTTTTAAATGAAAAAAGTTGTTCGTTACTCATTAGTTAGTACTCTATTAGTTTCTTCATTTTTAGTTGGCTGCGCAAAAGAAAAAACTGCAACAAAGCCGAAAGATGAGAAGAAAGTATTACAGTTACTAGAAACGGGTGAAATTCCGTCGTTAAATTCAGGGAAAGTAACAGATGCAGTCTCGTTTAACGTTTTGAATAACGTAATGGAAGGACTATTTCGTCTATCGAAAAATGATGAAGAAATTGAAGCCGGCGCACAAAAATATGAAGTGAGTAAAGATGGAAAGACATATACATTCCAATTGCGTGATGCGAAATGGTCTAACGGAGATCCAGTAACCGCCCATGATTACGTATACGCTTGGAAGCAATTGATTAATCCAGATACAGCTTCTCAATATGCATACATTGCGTACGATGTAAAAAATGCTGAGAAGATAAATAAAAAACAACTAGGTCTAGATGAATTAGGAGTAAAAGCGAAGGATGATAAAACATTCGTCGTAGAGCTAGAACATCCTGTACCGTATTTTACGAAATTATTAATTTTACCATCCTTCTATCCAATTAACGAAAAATATGCGAAAGAGCAAGGTGATAAATATGGATTAGAAGCAAATAAAGCGGTATATAATGGACCGTTTACATTATCAGAGTGGAAGCATGAAGCTAGCTTTACAATGAAGAAAAACGATAAGTATTGGGATAAAAAAGAAGTGAAGTTAGATGAAGTAAACTATCAAATTGTAAAAGAAATTTCAACTGCGGTAAATTTATATGAAACAGATAAAGTTGATAGAGCTGTTATTTCTACAGAATTCGTAGATAAATATAAAAATAATAAAGAGCTAAAACAATATACAGATCCAGTTATGTACTTCTTCCGATTTAATGAAAATGTACCGATTCTTAAAAATAAAAATGCACGTCTTGCGCTAAGTACAGTTTTTGATAAGAAGGGACTCGCAGATTCATTTTTAAATGATGGATCGGTTGCAGCGAACTATTACGTACCAAAAGGATTTTTAAAGGGCCCAGATAAGAAAGATTTTAGAAGTACGTCTGGTGAGTTTAATAAGACAAATGTAAAACAGGCGAAGGAATATTGGGAGAAAGCAAAACAAGAGACAGGTACAAATGAAGTGACTTTAGAATTATTAAATTATGACTTAGAAAACTTTAAAAAAGTTGGAGAGTACATTAAAGAGCAGCTTGAGAAAAACTTACCAGGATTAAAAGTGAATGTGAAATTACAGCCGCATACGCAAAAATTAGCACTTGAGAAGAAGAAAGAATATGAAATGTCGTTATCACGCTGGTTACCAGATTATCCAGATCCAATGACTTACTTAGAAGTATTCCTTTCTGGAAGCAGTGTTAATAATACAGAATATGCAAATCCAGAATATGATGCATTAATTAAGAAGATTAAAACAGAATTAGGTAATGATGAAAAGGCTCGCTGGAAAGCAATGCAAGATGCTGAAAAAATGCTACTTGATGATGCAGTAATTGCACCGGTATTCCAGCGTGGATTATCTTACTTACAAAAACCATATGTGAAAGATTTATATGTACATCAATTTGGTCCAGCTACAAGTTTAAAATGGGCAGATTTACAAAAATAAAAGAATGGGGAAACAGACTTCACGTATGTGATAGTCTGTTTTTTCTTATTTAAAGTTAGAAAAATAGTTCATGGTATAATTTATTAGTCTGTAAACAGTATTTGGAGGGAAAATGATGTCTATGTTTGAAGAAGAGAAAGTAATTTATACAAAAAGATTATTTATGAGGAAACCAATTGTAGAAGATATTGATCAGTTTTATAACATATTAAAAAAAGATACTGTTGGCAAATGGCTGGCTAAATCAAGAGGAATGTCGAAGGAAGAAACAAATGATTATATTGGGCAACTTATCTTACATTGGGAACAGTATGACTTCGGGGTATGGTTGTTATTTAATAGTGAAACAGGAAAGCTTTTAGGACATTGTGGTTTAAGAAAGGTAGATGAAACAGGTGAAATAGAAATTATGTATCTTCTTGACCCAGAACATTGGAGGAATGGGTATGCATTAGAAGCAGCAGAGGCTTCCATTAAATATGCAATAGAGACTTTGAATGTAACAAGAATAATTGCTAGAGTTAAAGTAGCAAATGAGAGCTCGAAAAAACTTTTACGAAAGCTCGGGTTTATATATACTCATGAAGTTGATCATAGCGGGCGCTTATTATCATATTTTGAACTCCATACATCATCCAAAGAATTCTAGACATTTCATATATTTTTTCATTGTTAAAAAATAAAATTATTACTAAAATTCCAGTGTGAAATTTATGTAGAATCTTGTATAATTAACATGTTTCTATGGAAACATTTTCTTGCGCTATTTATATAGGGCTTAATAGAACAAGGAAGGAAATACATACATGTATATAATAGATAAATAGAATGGAACATGTATAGAGACAAAGGAGAGAAAAGATGACGTGTCAAAAACAAGGGTTACAATTTAATAACGATAGAAAGAGGGACAGAAGATGAAAATGAAGCATGCTTTTGGTCCTATAATTTTAGCGTGTGTGCTTTTTTTCATTATCATTCTAATCCCATCGAAAAGTTTAGTATCGCTTATTAGTGATAAGAAGGTAGAAGATGCGGCAACTTCTTTACAAAAAGAGAAATTACAAAGTGTTTTCTTACAGCAAAAAATGTTAGAGAATTCACAGTATTTACCGATGTACGGTTCATCAGAATTTTTACGAATGGATGCATATCATCCGTCTAATTATTTCAAAGTAAATCCAGCTGGTTTTACACCGTTTTTAATTGGAACTGGTGGTACACAAAGTTTAGCTCATATTTTAAATATGACATCTACTATGGATGAATTAGAAGGTAAAAAAGTAGTGTTTGTTCTTTCACCACAATGGTTTACAAAGACTGGTGTATCACAAGGGGATTTCACTAATAATTTCTCCAAACAACAAGCATATCATTTTATTTTTAATGATGAGATAAATCCAGGAATGAAGAAGCAAATCGCGAAACGGCTATTAGATTATAAAGTTGTTCAAGAAGATGATATATTAAAAAATTCATTAGAAGGTATTGTATATAATGATACGAAACATAACATAAAAGCAGGTTTAGTTAAACCACTTGCTTATATGCATCGAAATATTTTAGATCATAGAGATTTATTTAACTCTTTATTTAAAATCGAACCGATGAAAGAGAAAACAAATATCGGACTTCGTTCAATTTCTTGGGAAGACGCACGTAAACACGCAGAACAAGAAGGGAAAGCAGAGTCTACTACAAATACATTTGGAATTGAAAATCCGTATTATCATAAGAATAATCTGAAGAAAAAACTAAAAGGTTTAAAAAACTTTAGAGCAAATGAAACATATGATGAATCACCAGAATACGATGATTTACAAATTATTTTAGATTTATTTAAAGAGAAAAATGTCAAACCACTCTTTATTTCTGTACCTGTAAATGGGCCTTGGTATGATTATACTGGCTTCCCGAAAGAACGCCGTGAAGTGTATTATAAAAAAGTTCGAGAGCAGGTTGAGAAAGCAGGATATCCAGTAGTTGATTTCTCTGGTCATGAATATGATAAGTATTTCTTAAAAGATACGATTCATTTAGGCTGGAAAGGTTGGATTTATTTTGATGAAGCAGTGCAAAAATTTAATTCTGAGAAATAAAGTATAGAAATCGGAATGGCTATGAGCCGTTCCGATTTTTTTAGTATAGAGGATTTTGGTGAGGACAATTTGGGAATGCATGTATATCTTGAATCTGTCTATAATCATAATGTTTCATTGCGAACTGGGCTTGATAAGGTATTCATACACATATAATTGACCATCATGAGCTGAACATAATACCACCAGAAGTTCCTTGCCCATTTATGAAGGAAATACCGATAGGGCGTCCGATTAAGTATGGTATTTTTTGCTGCCAATGCATAGGGGAATCACTCCTTTTTGAGATAATATACGAAAGAAATGATTGAATGGTTGCTTATCCATATAAATGTAGATGGAAAGGTGTTATATAATTCCTGAAGATTAATATAAATAAAAAACCGCTATAATTCTGAATTTATAGCGGCTTTTTTATATTCTTAAGCAAGATTTTTACGCTTTTTTGTCCATTTTTTTATAACGAAGTATAAAAGTATAAGTACGACGCCACCAATTGCGAATGATTTCACATACGGACCAGCAATATCGTTAATATTTTCCCAATTTTCACCTAGCTTTTCACCTAAATAAATGAAAATAATAGACCAAGGGATAATCGCAAGTGCTGTTAGTGTAGTGAAACGTAGTAAAGGCATTTTTGTAATACCAGCAGGAATTGAAATCGCATGACGCACTACTGGAATGAAGCGTGCTGTAAAAATGACACCAGTTCCGTAACGATTAAACCAATCTTCTGCAGCGTCTATTTGCTTTTTATGTATGAAAATATATTTTCCATAACGTTCTAATATAGGGCGTCCACCATATCGTCCAAGCCAATAAATAAAGATTTGGGCAATAACACCGCCAATTGTACCGAATACAACTGCGCCTATAAATGAGATACTTCCATTGAATACTAAGTATCCTGCATAAGCAAGGACAATTTCACTTGGGATAATCTCAATCATAAGTCCAAGCATAATGCCCCAATAACCTAATCCTTCAAAAACCGTTAATACTGAATGAATAAAACTACTTAACATTGTTGCACCTTCTAGTTTATGAATTTTTGAGTATAAGAACCTTTTATTTAATTACGTAAAAGGTTCACTATATGTAGATTATACCTTATTTACATAGGGGATTGCTATTTCAATTCTTTTATGTCTCTCATAAGTATTATAGTAAAGTATATAAGCTACGTTTTCATGAAGGGTTAATGAAAAGATTATTAAAAATTTCTCATATATCAATGATAATAGACTGAAAATTAAGTATAATAATATAGGTCTTTCATTTACAAAAATAGGAGGAGAACGTATGTATATTACAGATCCGATTTATGGACCAATCTCTATTCGTGATAGAGATATCCTTCGATTGATAGATACAAAAGCATTTCAAAGGTTGGCGAATATTAAACAACAAGGACATACTTATTTTTTACATGAGAACGCAATACATACGAGGAAAGAACATTCGATAGGTGTATATGTGCTAGTAAATAAAGTGATAGAACATCTTACTGAGATTGGTGACATACATTTATCGAAATATGAAAGAAAGCTAGTATCTACTGTAGCCCTTCTACATGATGTTGGACATGGGCCATCTTCACATTGTTTTCAGCAAATATCGGGTGAAGATCATAGTGAGTGGACGGTACGAATCATTCAAGAGGACGAAGAAATACGTACGATTTTAAATCAAACACCTAGATTATTAGATGATGTAACGAAAGCTTTAACAGAAGATGGAGTTTTTCCAATTATAGATGAGCTCTTATTTAATTCATTAGGAATGGATCAATTAGATTTTTGGAATAGAGATTTATATTACTCGTCGCTTGAATTAGAAGGTTTACAGATAGAAGGATTGATTGCTAACATGCGTTTAATTGACGGTAAACTTGTTATTGAAGAATCGGGAATCCCCTTCATCGAACAATTAATGAAAATGAAAGAAGGGCTTTACAATAATGGATTTGGCCACCCGTTTGTGATAGGAAAAGACATATTGCTGCAAACAATTTTTAAAATGATAGAGGAGAAAAATCTTTCGTTCTATACTCCTGAACTTCAAAACTTCTTTCATAAAGGAGAGAAGTTAGAAGTAGAAGACTTTCTTCCGTTACAAGATGAAATGATTTTAAATGAAATACAGTGCTTTGCAAAATCAGATGATGTTGAAATAGTATCTTTAATTCAACTTTATGTTTCACCAACTAAAAGTTTATCATTTCAAAAAGGAGTGGAGGGTGATTTTAAAAAGGAAAATAACAATTTAGCGATAATAACTGAGAAAAAGGCGTACAGTTCATATGCAGGTGGTATTTACGTCCATAATGAGGGGCAGTTAGAGGACATTTTAGAGAAATCAAATTTCATTCAAGAGATAGTAAAATTGCCTAAAAAAGAATATGCCTATTCAATTTGATTTGGTTCGAAAATAAAAAATGAATGAGATGGAAACGTAAATTTAGAGGAGGGAATAAAATACATGAAACATAAAATTGCTGTACTGGCAGATGTACATGGAAATGCAACTGCTTTAAAAGCAGTTATCGAAGATTCTATGAAAGAAGGTGTGACTGATTATTGGTTTTTAGGAGATTTAATTATGCCTGGTCCTGGATCGAATGATTTGTTTGAAATATTAGAAAGTATTAACGTTGATACTTATGTACAAGGAAACTGGGAAGATAGTTTTCTTGACGTTCTTAATAAAAATATTGATATTGATAACGCAACTGATATTTATGTTTCTAGATTAGTTCAGTATCAATGTGAAAACCTGGATGAAAACTATATTAAGCATGTTAAAAATTTACCATTACATATAACAAAACAGGTTAATGATTTATCAATCAGTATTAGTCATAATCTACAAAATAAAAATTACGGAGGAGATTTGTGGCCCACTAATAATCAGGAACAGTTTGATCGGCTATTTGATCGTGATTATGATATTGCGATTTACGCTCATACCCACCATCAATTGTTGCGCTATAGTAGCAATGATCAATTAATTATTAACCCAGGAACAGTTGGACAACCTTTTTACAAGTGGAATAAGCTAAACTCTGACTTGCGTGCTCAGTATGCAATTCTTGAAATTGATGAGGCAGGGATTACTGATGTGAGGTTTAAAAAGGTTTTTTACGATGTAGAAAAGGAATATAAAAATGCCATGAATAAAAATCTTCCTTACATTGATTTATATCGTGAGCTGTTAGAGACAGGAAAAACTCATACGCATGATATTGAATTATTACAAGAAATTAATGACAAATATAATTATAAAGATGAAGTAATTAAGTTTATCGAGAAAATGTGATAGGAATTTAATAGAAAGAAATGAACATTGTTGAATGTTAGGTTAGTAATGTTTTTTACATAATACATAATCAAGAGTTATTTTATAATGAAACTTAGATGTAAAATGATTTTTGTATTTTATATTGATTGAAAACAAGCATCCCCCTGTCCTAGGTATATGACGGGGGGGATGCTTGTTTTTTTAAGGCTTCACATCTAAGTTCTGTAAAAATAAAGTTGCTGTTACGTAACGCTTTGCTAACATTTGTACATAAGCGGTATGTACAGAAAGGGTCGCAATGATAATAGCGTTACGAATTGCTTCGCGTTGTTCGTTATTAATTTGATCGAACTTGCTTGCGATTTTATCAGCTTTTTCTTTTACGATGTTTTCAATTGTATGAACTGTATCTGTTGCATTTAGTTGTAAGCAATTCCCTTGATTGAGTTCTTCAAATAGAGAAGAGTATGCTACATATAAATGAACAGGATTGATTAAATCATCACTTCGATCGGCTGGGTCATTAACGATAAGGCGTAATAGCTTACGAATGGATTCAAAATCAAGTGCTGTTTTTAAATCTTCGACAATGAACAGTAAGGCTGCTTGTTCAATCGAATATTTTTTCCCTTTTTGAGGAGAGCCAATCATTTCTTTTATATCTCGTTTCACCCAGTTTTGCATAGCAGTTACAGAGAAACTTGTGTTTTCAATCTGATTGCCAAGCGCAACTATTTCATTTAAAGAAAAACCGACATCAGTATCGTCAATTTTAATCAGTTTTTCAAAAATAGGTGAAAGTGCGGTAGTAATAAAAGCTGTAACGCTTTGTCCGCTTTCAATATCTTTTTTATGTGACTTTGCCCAAGCTTCTTGTAAAATACCGAGAGGCTTTTTCGTATTCCATCCTCTTAGTGATAGAAGAAGGGTAGCCATTTCGTTTCGTGTGAGATGAAATGTTTCCATCTTTTCACCTCCAAAATAATAAAAAGTTCTTATGAACTTATAATATGTTTTGTTTCATTTAAAGTCAATTCTGTTTTGCTTAATTTTTCCTTTGTCACCAAACTGTTGAAAGTAAATAATACTTGCATATTTCGACAAAAGTTCATATAATAAGTTCATAAGAACCTTTAAAATGTTCTTAAAAATAAATCTATCATTCTGAATTTACTAGAAAGATAGATTTCACATATATCTATATAAAAGGAGAATGGATATAATATGTTGAAAAAACTTGTAGCAGTAATGACAGCATTCATGGTTATCTTTGGGGCTAGCAGCTTTATGTTCGTAGATCATGCAGCAGCGAAAAGTTACAAATCTGGTAAAAAATCATTTACACCAAGTTCAGGTCAAAAGTCAAAAGTTGATTTAAACAAAAAAGACTCAAATGTAAATTCTCAAAAAACGACTCCAGATTCAAAAACGAAAGCAACAAACACAGCACCAAAAAGTAATAAAGGAAGCTTTATGAAAGGTTTATTACTAGGTGGTCTTGGTGGTTTACTAATGGGTAGCTTATTTGCAAATATGGGAGCTCTTGGTTCTGTATTAGCATTTATGGTAAATATGTTAGTAATGGCTGGTATCGTAATGTTAGCAGTTCGTGCATTTAAATACTTCAAAGACCAACGTAAAAAGAAGGCAGATGAAGTAGCATGGAAACAATAAAAATTTCTGAACAAGAATTAATAAATGCGCTTTGCGTATATATAGCTGAAAAAAGACAAGTGGGTCCAGAAGAAGTGTTAGTTGAACTCATGTATGACGATAACTACGGTTTCTCTGCGGAAGTAGAGGTAAATGGTCGCCAGCAAATTTTAATTCAAGCAAACTTAATCGAAGCATTACGCTTATTGCTTGACAGAGAATATAATGTCAATTCATTCGCAGCGAGATTACAACTTGAATTAGATGATGAAGAAGGTATTTACGCATTAGCGAAATTTAATAGTGATGAACAATAAGACTGTTAGGGCTTTATGCTCTAGCAGTTTTTTATTTTAATTTCTATTTTTAGTATGTTTCCTATTTTAGGATAAAATTCAATTTTTAATAAACTGATGAATTGGTAAAAATATGTTATTCTTATTAAGAATGTTTTATGTTAATAGGAGGATATTATGAAAAAGAAATTATTAGCAACAATTGCTGCGGTATGTTTATCTTTAACTGCTTGTAATTCAACGGAGCAAACAAAAGATGTACAAGCGAATGAAAAAAAAGATAAGAATACTGAACAGCAAACAGCAACAACTAGCCCGAAAGCTAAAGAGATAAAAGAAAAAAGTGCAGTGGAGAGATTATCACAAGATCATAGTGTTTCGTTAGAAGGTGATGGTGCGAATTCTTCTGATTTTTTTGAGTTAAAATCCGGATTTGTTATTGCGGAAGTAGAACATACAGGAGAAAGTAATGCAATTCTAGAGTTAAAAGATGAACAAGGTAATGACTCTGGTTCACTTTCGAATTTTATTGGTAATGGAAAAGAAAAACGTGTAGTTTTATTAAACAAGAGTGGAAAATATTTTATTAATCCAATGGCAGATGGTCACTGGAAAGTGAATATGTCTCAGTCTATTCCAATAGATAAAGTAGTAACAGCTCCAGGAACAATTAGTGGTCACGGATCTGATGTTGTTTTTGTGAAACTTGAAAAAGGTTTGAAAGAATTGCATGGTGTACATAAGAATGGTGAAAGTAATTTTGTAGTGGATTTAAACGATAGCATGATATTTAATGAAATTGGTGCTGCCGATACTACGAAAAAAGTACCTGTAAAAGAAAATGGTATACATATATTCACTATTCAAGCTGATGGTGATTGGACAATCGAAGTGAAATAATTTGAAAAGCTCTCCTTATGTTTTTGATAAGGGGAGCTTTTTGACAAATAAGTCTTATTAAATAATTTCTTGTTGTTTATAGAAATCTTTATCATTTGTTTGGAATTTATGCCATAAATCATTCATCTTTCGTCTACCGATATCTACCATCGGATTAAACTGAATTGCAGCTTTCTGACGAACAGAGTGAACGTTTTGAATGGCGTGATATAATTGTTGGTCGACTATATCACGTTTTTTGCTTGCATATTTAGCAATAGATAGACCTGCAACTGTTCCTTGCGCCATCGCAATTTTTCCGCTTTCAATGCCTGTAATATTGCCAGCTACAAATAAACCAGGAAGAGGAGTTTCCATTGTTTCGGAATGGAGAGGAACGTGTCCACCTAATTCTGAAATGTAATGGAAGGGACAACCAGCTACAGCTGCAAGTTCGGCAAGTGGGTATAATCCCCCGGCAATACAAACAAAATCTGCTTCATATATTTTCTCTGATCCATTAATAACATTTCCTTTAGAGTCAATATTAGCAACACGTACACCTTCAACTTGATCTGTTCCGATAATTTCAAGAGCTGCTTTCCGAAGGTGAAGTGGCGTTCCGTTTATTTTCATTCCGCTGTTTGGATAGAATGTTAATCCAGCTTTTCGAATCCAATCATATTTCATAAAGTGGCTACCTATTCGTAAAATAGCAGAAGGAGCGAGATGTGCTGCATTTAAAAGAGAGTTTAAAACTTCTTCAGGTTCACCAGCTTTTTGACTTAACTCGCTTTTTTCAGGGAGTACAATATGATCCACTGTAATTCCCGCTAATTGCAATTCACTTAAAATGGCGAAAGACAAAATGTTAGCACCAATAATAATTCCTTTTTTTCCAACTTGCACGCGATGAACATTTGTCATAACTTGAGCTGCTCCAATTGACATCACTCCTGGAAGTGTCCAGCCAGGAAGGGGAATAGAATATTCCGCAGCTCCAGTAGCAAGTAGTACGAAAGGTGCTTCTAACGTACCGATATTAGTATGTACAAACCAATTGTTTTCATCTCTATCTAAATTATAGACCGAAACACCGCACCTGATATGTACTGAAAGTGATTCTGCTTCTTCATGAAGTCGCTTCGATTCTTTTATTCCGTTCCACCATTCTCCAGTAGGCTCTTGATGCAACTGTCCTAACAATCTCCCGCCCGGCTTCATAAATTCATCAATAACGAGCACTTTTAGTCCGAAACGAGCACAAGAAATAGAAGCAGATAATCCCGCTGGCCCTGCACCAATAATAATTACATCACTCATCGTTTTTTCACCATCTCTCTCACGATATTCGGATGCTGTTTCCCGCTTTCAACAACCATGTTTTCTTCTACAACAGTTAAGCATGCGCGTACATTTGTTTGATTATTTACTGTCATGCGGCATTCGGAACAGTGTCCGATATTACAATAAATACCTCGCGGTGTTCCGCTATCTTCATGAACTCTTACTGTCCTAATTCCATTTGCTAACAGGGCAGCAGCTATCGTTTCATGTTCATATGCTCCGTATTGATGACCGTTAAATTGAAAGGTAATACGCTCACTACTTTGTAAAGTACCTAAAATAGGGTGATGTGTAATTCTACTCATTTACTTTCACCTACCGATCCAAAAGTAACTGCACGTATTGGTGGTTGATATTTTAACGGTAGTTCATTAAGAGTTACGTCAGGATTCGCATTTTCAATCATTCGATCTATCATTATTCTGCATGTGCGACCACCGCAAAATCCCATGCCAGCACGTGTTCTTAGTTTTAATTCTCTTGCCGAGCAGTTATATTCAGCAATTGTCGATTGAAGTTGCCCATATGTAACCTCTTCACAACGACAAACGATTAAGTTGTTTTTATTTGTCATGTGTATTCCTCCTCTAGTTCGGTTTTCACAAATTATATATGCAAAAATCATGCCAATATAGAGGAGGGAGAGAGGGCTACCTGTAAACGCCTGATCGGTGCATACTGATTCTTTATTGAAGTCCAAGTTTCTTTAAACGGTTATATAAAGTAGCCCTTGTTACACCAAGTTGTTTGGCGCATTCTAATTTATTCCCATTTAAAATTCGTAAAGCCCTTTCAATAACTTTTTTCTCATGCTCATCCATCTCTTCTTGTAAAGAAAGGATTGTATTATTGTTGCTGAGTAATAGGGAATGGGCTGTATGGTTGTCTAAAGTTTCAGTCCTATGAAATGGTAAATATTCTTGTTTTATAATTCCGTCTGTTGCGAATACCACAAGCCGTTCAACAACGTTTCGAAGTTCGCGAATATTACCTGGCCAATTGTAATGAAGCAGTTCATGCATAATGCTTGAAGGTAAGTCACGAATTGGTCTGTTATAGTTGATTGAAAAATCGTTTAAGAAAGAATAGGTTAATTCAATAATATCCTCGCGTCTTTCGCGCAGCGGTGGAATCTGCAAGCTAACTACATTTAAGCGGTAATATAAATCTTCTCGGAAAGTTCCTTTTCTCATTTCTTCTTGTAAATCACGATTTGTAGCAGCGATAATACGGAAATCAATATTAATTTCTTTTTCACCACCAACTCGGTAATACTTTCGCTCTTGCAGTACACGTAACAGTTTTACTTGCATATCAAGTGGCATTTCACCTATTTCATCAAGAAATAAAGTACCGCCTTGCGCGAGTTCAATTTTACCTTTTTTTCCTTTACTATTTGCTCCAGAAAACGCCCCACGCTCGTAACCGAATAATTCACTTTCAAATAATGCTTCTGGAATTGCCCCGCAGTTAATCGAAATGAAAGGCGCCTTCGCTGCTTCACTTGCTTCATGAATTGCTTTCGCAAATACTTCTTTTCCAACTCCGCTTTCCCCAAGTATTAAAACAGTTGATTTCACCGAACAAACTTTTCTAGCTAATTGTATCGTTCTTTGTATAACAGGACTTTTTCCATTCATCGCAAGGAATGGATCGGATTCATCTTTATACTTTGCCACTTCTTGTTCTAAACGGTGCATTTCATGTGACATATTAAATAGTTTTTCATTTAAAGCGACTTGATTTGTAACATCTGTTTCTGAAACGACTGCTCCTATAATTTCATCATTACAATAAACTGGATTTGAATTAATTAATACGAATAAATCGGGGCGAGGCTGATGGAACTGAGCGACTATGCTTTTTCCATCATGTAAAGATTGTAAAATTTCCAAGTCTTTATAATCAAAAAAACGAGTAATCGGTTGCCCAATAATCTCATTATGGTTGACTGAAAATATTTTTTCAGCACCATCTGTCCAAGTTCGAACGCATTCTTTACTATCAATTACTGTAACAGAAGAGTCAGTTGTTTGTATTACAGTGTCATAAAATGACTGTAGTTCATTGTAGGACTTATAAAGAAATGGAATCATTTGCTGAGAAGTTATACAGTATATCGGCTCATCGTTTTCGTTAAGGATGATAACAGCTAATTCATAAGAAAAAGCGTCAATTAATGCAGTGAATGAGTCATCTACATAAATAATTGCGCAATTATATTCTTCTGTAGTAGAAGGGAGGTAATAAAACCTTTCGTTTATTTTCTTAATGCGATCAAGGCTACATGTATGATTGATTAAAACGCTTTCCAAAAATTCTTGTATAGTCGGAAATGAGAATTCCATAATGTCCTCCTGTTATGTATAAAAATTTTGACAGTGATAAAAAAATAATACACCTATTTACTATGAATTTAAAATATTTTTACAAATAAAAATATTTTTTATAAAAATTGTATATGTACAGAATTGGCACGTCAATTGCATAAAAAGAAAGTGAGAGGGCTAGGAAAGGAGGAGTATATTGTGAGGCACTGCGACGTTTTAATTATAGGTGGTGGAATAATAGGGTGTTCTATCGCTTATTACACTTCAAAATACGGAAGAGACGTAACAATCATTGAAAAAGGGGAATTTGTCAGCGGGACGTCTTCACGGTGTGATGGGAATATTTTGGCCATTGATAAAGACCCGGGATTTGATAGTCAAATGTCTTTAGTAAGTCAAAAATTAGTAACTGATTTAAGTGAAGAATTAGAGCATTCATTTGAATATAGGGCACCAGGAAGTATTCTCGTATGTGAGTCAGACGAAGAGATGGAAGCTGCGCAGCAATGGGTAAATCGGCAACAAGAAGCTGGATTACCGTTTCGAATGCTTGATAGGCAAGATATAAGGGAAGAGTCGCCTTTTTTTGCTGATGATTTATTAGGCGGTTTAGAATGTGCGACGGATTCAACTGTGAATCCATATCTCCTTGCTTTCTCGCTTCTGTCAGAGGCACAAAAGTTTGGCGCAAAAGCTTTTAAGCAGACGGAAGTAAAGAGTATGGAAATAGAGACGGATGGTTCATTTGTTGTAGAAACTACGAATGGAACTTTTACAGCACAACAAGTTGTAAATGCAGCCGGTGTGTGGGCTCCTAAGATTGGTCAGATGTTAAATATAAATATACCAATTGAACCGAGAAAAGGGCATATTATTGTAGCTTCAAGGCAACAACACGTAGGATGCCGTAAAGTAATGGAATTCGGTTATTTAATTTCTAAATTTGGCGGAAAACGAAAAGTGGATGCTTTAACTGAAAAATACGGGGTTGCGCTCGTATTTGAGCCTACTGAAAGTCAAAATTTCTTAATTGGTAGTAGTCGTGAATTTGTAGGATTTCATACGAGGATAAATAATGAAGTCATTAAATGTATCGCAAATAGAGCAATTCGTTTTTATCCGAAAATGGCAGATATGATGGTAATTCGTTCTTACGCTGGTTTACGTCCGTGGACAGAAGATCATTTACCGATTATTTCACGAGTGGAACATATTCCGAATTATTTCATTGCCGCTGGACATGAAGGTGATGGGATTAGTCTTGCAGCAGTTACTGGAAAAGTAATTGAAGAGTTATTAAATGAAAAAGAGACAATTATTCCTATTGAACCACTTCGTTTGAGTCGTTTTACAGAAAGGGTGTTAAACGGATGAGGTCACAAAGAGTCTTTACGACGATTGATACACACACAGGTGGGAATCCAACGAGGACATTAATTAGTGGACTTCCAAAGTTGATTGGAGAGACGATGGCAGAGAAGATGTTACATATGAAAAAGGAGTATGATTGGATTCGAAAATTGTTAATGAATGAACCGCGTGGTCATGATGTAATGTCAGGAGCATTATTAACAGACCCATGTCATCCTGAGGCTGATATAGGTGTTATATACATAGAGACAGGTGGATATTTACCGATGTGTGGTCACGATACAATCGGTGTATGTACAGCGTTAGTTGAATCAGGTTTAATTCCGGTAGTTGAACCGATTACTTCTTTAAAACTAGATACACCGGCTGGCTTAGTTGAAGTAGATATTGCTGTTCAAGATGGAAAAGCAAAAGAAGTATCTTTCTGTAACATACCAGCTTTTTTATTGAAAAATATTACTGTACAAGTGAAAGACATTGGGACTATAGAGGCTGATATTGCGTATGGAGGGAATTTTTATGCCATTATTGATGCGAAATCAGTAGGTCTAGAATTAGTACCAGAAAATGCATCTACAATCATCGATAAGGCGATTCATATAAGGAACACAATTAATGAGAAGTATGAAATCACTCATCCAGAGTATTCGTTTATAAGAGGATTAACACATGTTGAATTTTATACAGATCCTACTCATGAATGTGCGCATGTGAAAAATACAGTTGTTGTACCACCAGGCGGAATAGATCGATCTCCATGCGGTACAGGAACATCTGCGAAGCTAGCTGTATTATACGCTCAGAAAGAAATCGAGATTGGTGAAGAGTTCATTCATGAGAGTATCGTTGGTTCTTTATTTAAAGGATATGTCATGGATACGACACATGTTGAAAATATTGAAGCTGTCATAACGAAAATTACGGGATCAGCTTGGCTTATGGGTATGCATAGATTTTTTTACAATGAAATGGATCCACTTAAAGAAGGATTTTTGCTAATTCCGCCGATGGAACATGAAACGGAGGATATAAAATGGACATTCAAAAAATGTATACAGCAGTAGACGTACATGTAAATGGCGAGACATTTCGTGTAATGAAAGACGTACCATGCAAATACTACTACAGTTTGGAGCAATTAAATGAACAATTTTCAGGTGAATTAGCAGAAGAGATGAAGCTTTTATTAAATGAACCACGTGGTTTTATCGGTTTGAATGGGTGTATTGTCGTTCCATCTATCCATAATGAAGTGGATGCAGCTGTATTATTTTTTAATCATGAAGGTTCGATTCCGCTTCATTATGGAGGCATTGTTGCAGTAATAACGATGTTACTCGAAAGTGGTTATTTAAAAAAGAGAGAGTCCAATCAATATAAAATTGAAACGTTATCTGGAATATTTTTAGTTCATGCGTATGTAGAGAATGATGAAGTTATATCGGTTTCGTTTGAAAGCAAACTATGCTATATGATTGAGGAAAATTTACAGGTTGGTAATGTAAGTTATTCTCTCATACAAGCAGATAAAGTATATGCAGTTGTAGAGAAAGGTGCGTATTCGCCAGAAATTCGCATGGAAAACATTTCTGAATTGAAAAGATGGGGAGAAGCTACACTACAGACTATACAAAAACAGTCGCTAATAAAAAGGCTTATTTTAGTAGATCCTTCGCAAAAAGAAAAGAACCATATAAAGTCGATTACATTTCATGAAGATAACTTTATCGTACGTTCGCCAGGTTTTGTTTCTACTATTGTTTCCTATGTTCATGCGTTATTTAAAAATGATTATATGGCGGATAAACCTTTTAAAAATGAAAGTATATTTAATAGTTTTATAACTGTGGAGAAAGTGAAGAAGGAGGAACTAGGATACATTTTCCGTTTTGAAAGTAGAGGGTTTATTACAGGGATGCAGACATTTCTATTAGACCCTACGGATCCGTTTCCGGCAGGTTTCTTATTAAAATAAAATGTGATAGGGAGAGATAAATATGCAAAAAATTAAAGGGGCATTTCCAGTATTAATAACACCGATGGATGAATTTCAGGAAATTAATTGGGATGGGGTAAAGCAAAATGTAAATTACTTTATCGAACAAAACGTTGCAGGTATCATCATTAATGGAAGTACAGGAGAATTTGTAAGTTTATCAAAAGAAGAACGATTTAAAATGGTAGCAACCGTGTTGAAAGAAATTGATGGCCGTATTCCAGTTATTGTTGGAACTGCAGCAGAGACGACGAAAGAAACAATTGAATATACGAAACATGCAGAAGCGCACGGAGCGGATTGTGTATTAATTATAAACTCTTACTATTGTAAACCGAAGGAAGAGGAGATTTATTTTCATTTTAAAGAAATCTCAAACTCTGTAAATATACCAATTATGTTATACAATAATCCATTTACTTCTGGTGTTGATATGAGTACAGAGCTAATGCTCCGTATTGGAAAAGAGTGTGGAAATGTTACACATATTAAAGAATCTAGCGGAGATATTCGAAAAGCGAGAGATTTAGTAAGACAAAGTGAAGGGGCTTTCCAAGTCTTCTGTGGTTCTGAAGATTTAGTTATGGAATCATATTTAGTTGGTGCCTCGGGATGGGTTTCAGTAGCAGGAAATATTGTTCCCGGTCTCGTTACAAAAATGTATGAGCATTTTCAAAATGGTGAATTAGAAAAGGCGTGGGAAATAAACGATGCTATTTTACCACTTTGCGAGTTTCTTGAAGGATCAGGGAAATATGTTCAAATCGTTAAACGTTCTATGGAATTACATGGGCAAGCGGGAGGACCTTCTCGCTATCCAAGACTAGGGTTAACTGTAGAAGAAGATCAAAAGCTTCAAACGATTTTATCAAATATTGCAGCTCATGCAGCTGTTTAAATAAGGAGGAGAACATAATGTTAAAGACAAATATTGAGCTGAAACCAAAAGTGGAAGCGTTTTTAAATGAAGAAATTAAAATGTTTATTAATGGCGAATTTGTTTCTGCTATTGGCGGAAAGACGTTTGAAACGTACAATCCAGCAACAGAAGAGGTTCTAGCAGTCGTATGTGAAGCGCAAGAAGAGGATATTGATGCTGCAGTAAAAGCGGCAAGATCTGCATTTGAATCTGGCCCGTGGGCAGAAATGACTACTGCTGAAAGAGCGCATCTTATTTATAAATTAGCAGATTTAATTGAAGAACATAGAGAAGAATTAGCGCAACTAGAAGCTTTAGATAATGGAAAGCCATATCAAGTAGCACTTGATGATGATATTTCAGCGACTGTAGAAAATTATCGTTATTACGCAGGATGGGCTACAAAAATTATTGGGCAAACAATCCCGATTTCAAAAGATTACTTGAATTATACGAGACATGAACCTGTTGGTGTTGTAGGACAAATTATTCCGTGGAATTTTCCGCTTGTTATGTCTTCTTGGAAAATGGGAGCTGCACTGGCGACAGGTTGTACGATTGTATTAAAGCCAGCAGAGCAAACGCCTTTATCTTTACTATATACAGCGAAACTCTTTAAAGAGGCTGGATTTCCAAACGGCGTTGTAAACTTTGTATCAGGCTTTGGTCCTGAAGCAGGGGCTGCAATTGTAAATCATCATGACATTGATAAAGTTGCTTTTACAGGATCTACTGTTACAGGAAAGTATATTATGCGTCAATCTGCAGAAATGATTAAGCATGTAACGTTAGAGCTTGGCGGAAAATCACCAAATATCATTTTAGAAGATGCGGACTTGGAAGAAGCGATAAATGGTGCATTCCAAGGTATTATGTATAATCACGGTCAAAATTGTAGCGCAGGATCACGTGTATTTGTTCATCGTAAACATTATGAAACTGTAGTAGATGCACTTGTGAAAATGGCGAACAACGTAAAACTTGGAGCAGGTATGGAGAAAGGAACGGAAATGGGTCCACTCGTATCTAAGAAACAACAAGAGCGTGTGTTAAATTATATTGAGCAAGGGAAGAAAGAAGGTGCTACAGTTGCGGCTGGTGGCGAACGTGCGCTTGAAAAAGGTTATTTCGTTAAGCCAACTATATTCACAGATGTTACAGACAATATGACAATCGTTAAGGAAGAAATATTTGGACCAGTTGTTGTCGTACTTCCATTTGATTCGACAGAAGAAGTAATTGAACGAGCGAACAACTCATCCTATGGCCTTGCTGCGGGTGTATGGACGCAAAATATCAAAACGGGTCATCAAGTAGCAAATAAATTAAAAGCAGGAACAGTGTGGATTAATGATTATAACTTAGAAAATGCAGCTACACCATTTGGTGGATATAAACAATCTGGTATTGGCCGCGAATTAGGTTCATATGCGCTTGATAATTATACAGAAGTGAAAAGTGTTTGGGTAAATATAAAGTAATAGGGCGTTTTACTGATAAAAATTGAGGGATGAAATAATGAAAGATGCGGACAACTAGAAAGTTTGATAATAGTTGTCCGTTTTTTTTATATACAAAATTGCTTTTCCAAAGAATGATAAGGGGGATTTGGATGGAGAATTTAGTAGAATGGTTAGTAGGGCAAGTGTGGAGTATCGGTTTAGTTGTTTTTGCATTAGGGGCAGGCGTATATTTCACGATTGCAACACGCTTTTTGCAAATCCGTTATTTTAAAGAGATGATTAAACTATTATTTGAAGGAAAGAGTTCAGAGACGGGAATATCATCTTTTCAGGCATTTTGTTTAGCCTTATCAGGAAGAGTTGGAATTGGTAATATTGCAGGGGTAGCGACAGCAATTGCTTTCGGCGGTCCTGGAGCTGTATTTTGGATGTGGGTAATGGCTTTGTTAGGGGCAGCGAGCGCGTTTGTAGAATCAACATTATCTCAAGTATACAAAAGTAAAGTAGGGAATGAATATCGCGGCGGTACTCCATATTTCATTGAGAAAGGTTTGAAAATGAAATGGTTTGCAGTCATTGTAGCAGTAGTTGTAACACTTTCATATGGCGTGTTATTACCAGGTATTCAATCTAGTAGTATCGCAGTTGGATTTGAAAACTCTAATGGTATTAGCAAATATATAACTGGTATATTTTTAGTCGTGTTACTAGCAGCAATTATTTTTGGTGGTGTAAAGAGAATTGCTGGCGTTTCTCAAATGCTTGTTCCATTTATGGCAATTGGTTATGTAATTGTTACATGTATCATATTAATTGCGAATGTAACGGAGATTCCAAGGATGTTTGCTTTAATTTTCTCTAGCGCATTTGGTGTAAATGAAATGTTTGGTGGAATTGTTGGTGCAGCTATTGCATGGGGCGTAAAACGCGCTGTATTTTCAAACGTTGCTGGTGTCGGAGAAGCGACGTATAGTTCGGCGGCTGCTGAAGTATCGCATCCCGCAAAACAAGGATTAGTTCAAGCGTTTTCCGTATATATCGATACAATTGTCGTATGTACAGCGACAGCTCTTATGATTTTAATAACAGGTATGTATAATGTTATACCTGAAGGGAAAACCGCCATTGTACAAAACATAGGAAATGTGGAAGCTGGTCCAATTTATACACAACAAGCAGTTGAAACTGTGATAACAGGGTTTGGTCCAATATTTATTTCAATTGCGATTTTCTTTTTTGCATTTACAACGTTACTCGCTTATTACTATATCGCTGAAACGACACTTACTTATTTAGATCGTCAACTGAAGTATGGCTGGTTAAAACCAGTTTTAAAATTTGGATTTTTAATTATGGTTTACATCGGTAGCGTTGAATCAGCGTCGCTTTTATGGAATCTTGGAGATTTAGGAATCGGTAGTATGGCATGGTTAAACTTAATCGCAATCTTACTTTTAAGTAAAACCGCATTAAAAGTGTTAAAAGATTATGAAACGCAGAAAAAAGAAGGGAAAGATCCAGTATTTAATCCTAAAAATGTGGGGATTGAAGGATTAACATTTTGGGAAGAAAGAAGTAAAGAGGTTGAAAGAAAAAGTTCTAGAGAAAAAGTTATTGTAGATGATAATTTAAAATTATAACTTAAATTAACTAAAAATTCTTAATTTAAAAGAAGGTATATTGCCTCCATTTCATCACATACTACAATAAGTATGGATAATATGACTGGAGGGAATAAGATGGAACATGAGCAACATAGTTCGATAAATGATATTCTACATCATTATAAAGAAGGTATAGGTAGTTTTACAAATCAAATTCCTGAAATCGCTGAGACATATAATGCGTTCACGCAAGCTTGTTTTCAAGAGGGTTCTTTAACAAAAAGAGAAAAACAACTTATTGCATTAGGAATTAGTTTAGCAACGCAAGATGAGTATTGTACAATTTATCATACAAAAGGTTGTCTTGATCAAGGATGTTCGGATAAAGAGATTCTAGAAGCATGTGGTGTTTCAGCAGCATTTGCTGGCGGAGCTGCGATGAGTCAAGCGGTAACTTTAGTACAAGAGTGTTTAACAGAATTGAAAAATCAAAAGCATTGAATAAAAAACGTTTTAAACTTTATGTTTAAAACGTTTTTTATGTGAAATTAAATTTGAGTATAAAAATTATCTAGGATGGGTTCAATTTATGGTTATACAATAATGGGAGAATTTTAAATTTAGTAGGAATGAGAAATAACAACTATTTATTTAATTTTAAGGTTTTGTAAAAAGCTTCAATTGCTTCATATAATCAATGGCTTTTGTTTTATTTTTCTGTTTAGAAACATAATGTGCCTCATTAAAATCTCTATAGTAACTGTTAACTACTTCTTCAGAAAGAGCACCGTCAGAGATAGCTCTTTTAACCGCGCAGTTTGGTTCATTTGTATGTGAACAGTTAGAAAATTTACATCTCATAGAAATCTTTTTTATATCTTCATATCCAAATTCAAAATTCCCCTCAAGGTTTATCAAGTCAAATCCTATTTTACTAATAAGAAATCCCTCCATTTTTGAAAGAGTCTTTTAGAAACATAAATACAAATTTTATCGTTTTCAATTTGTATTTACTTTAATATTCTATATCTTCATAAATAGATTTTTCTACATCAGGAAGAACTGTGTATATACTCTTACCGATTAAAGCTTCTAATTCTTTCTTAATCGCATAAAACCCTTTCCAATGTAAAGATGTATGAGATGTTGTACCATGACGCAAACCAACAGAAATTAATCTTCTTTCCAGCGTAGTAAAGCCATCCGCATCAGCAAGAGCGTCACAAAGAGTAATTACTTTATTGTATAAGTCGTAGTTACAATGTTCATTTAATATTTCAACTAATCGGCTTCTCATATGGTCAGGAACGAGACTCCATTCTGCTGCGATATCTATATGTTCATTTTTGCATGGGAATGAGTGTGTCACACAAATAACAGCGTTTCCTGTATACCCTAAATCATTCATATACATATAACCATCATAGGAATGAATGACCGATTTGGTAAAACCTTTGTATCTTCCGATATCATGCAAAAGGGCAGCGTTATATGCTATGTCAGCATCTAGCTTGTACCCTTTTTTTATAAGTTCTATAATTATGTTTTCAGTTGCATGAGCAACATGTAGTGAATGTTCAAACCAAGGGCCCGGGTTTTGTTCATATGCCCATTCGAGTAATTCTTTTGCGTACATTCTATCTAATATATATTTCATATCGTTATCCTTTCACAAAAAATCATATCTTAACTATAAATTCCTCTTATTATTTCATTATTCCTTCTTTAAAAATTGTTACAATGAAACAAAAGGGGGAAAAGTAATGCGAAATTTAGTAATTGAAGAAATTAAGAAACTAGAAAATGATATAGAAGAACTTTCGAAACTTTTGAAAATGGTTGTAAATGATGGGGCATCAATTGGTTTTTTGCCTCCACTGGAACAAAAAGATGCAACAAAGTATTGGCAAACAGTATTAGCGCCAGAAGTGATATTGTATGTGGCTAAAATAAACAACGAAGTAGCAGGGAGTATTCAATTACAATTAGTTACTAAGCCTAACGGAATTCATAGAGCTGAGATTTGCAAATTAATGACTCATCCAAACTTTAGACGAAACGGTATTGGACGATCGCTTATGCAAAAAGCAGAGGAACGAGCAAAGCAAGAAAACAGGTCTCTTTTAGTATTAGATACTAGAGAAGGAGATCCTTCCAATAAATTGTACAAATCACTAGACTACCAAGAAGTTGGAACAATACCAGGGTATGCAATTTCTCCGAATGGAAAGTTAGATGCTACGGTTCTTTATTATAAAAACATTTAAGTTATAATCAAACGGGGAGAGTGCTTAATTATTAGTAAGTGAATAATAAACGACTATTTTTAACACCGTCTATATTTTTCTGGCGGTGTTAAAATAGTTAATTATAATCTAATTAACGCACTAAATGAATTTGAGAAAGTTTTTAGAGGGTTCTTTTAGTAATGATTCTCGTCTTATAATAAATGTAGAGAAGATGACTAGCCGACTATAGTTATTTTCGCTTTATTATGGGAAGGGGATGAAAGAATGAAAAAGAATAGTTTACAAAAGATGAAGAAAGTTATTTTAAGTGGTGGCGTATTACTTACGGGATTATTAACATTTGGGTTTTCAGAAAAGGCCTCAGCTCATGGATATGTAGAATCACCAGCGAGCCGATCTTATTTATGTAAGCAAGGTGTAAATGTAAATTGTGGACCAATTCAATATGAACCACAAAGTGTAGAAGGGATAGGTGGATTTCCACAACTAGGACCTTCTGATGGACAAATTGCAGGGGCTGGTCATTTTCCCGCTTTAGATGTTCAAACTGTAGATAGGTGGAAGAAAGTTACGTTAAATGGCGGGACGAATACATTCAAGTGGAAACTAACGGCTCCTCATAGTACGAAAGAGTGGAAATATTATATTACGAAAAAAGGTTGGAATCCAAATAAACCTTTGACGCGATCAGATTTAGATTTAGTGCCATTCTATGTAAAAAATGACGGTGGAGCTAGACCAGGGACAACAGTAACGCACGAAGCAAATGTACCAACTGACCGTAGTGGATACCATCTTATTTTAGCTGTTTGGGAAATTGCAGACACTGGAAATGCGTTTTATCAAGTTATAGATGTAAACCTTTTGAATAATGGCTTATCCTCAAATTTTGCTTTTAACAATGTAGTGCAAGCTCCTACACTATTTTAATTGAAACATACATTTCGATCATCTAATTCATTTTAGATGATTTTTTTTATGAAAATGATGAAAAATATAGAAGAAAGTGCAATTATTTATAAAAAAATATGCTTTAAATATTGTCATATTTGCTTCTTTAAGATATTCTTTTCATGAAGAGGTGGAAAACATGGAAAAAGTACTAGTTTTCGGGCATAAAAACCCAGATACAGATGCAATTTGTTCTGCAATTGCTTATGCAGAATTGAAAAAAGAATTAGGAATGAATGCTGAGCCTGTACGTTTAGGCGAAATCAGCGGTGAAACTCAATTTGCGTTAGACTATTTTAAAGTAGAAGGACCGCGTTTTGTTGAGACAGTAGCAAGCGAAGTGGACAACGTTATTTTAGTTGACCATAACGAGCGTCAACAAAGTGCTAACGATATCGAATCAGTTCGTGTGTTAGAAGTTATTGACCATCACCGTATTGCTAACTTTGAAACAAGCGATCCTATATACTATCGTTGTGAGCCAGTTGGCTGTACAGCTACAATCTTAAACAAAATGTACAAAGAAAATGGCGTAACAATTCGTAAAGAAGTTGCAGGTTTAATGTTATCTGCAATCATTTCAGATTCTTTACTATTCAAATCTCCAACTTGCACAGAACAAGATGTAGCAGCTGCTCGTGAATTAGCGGAAATCGCTGGTGTAGATGCAGATAACTACGGCTTAGAAATGTTAAAAGCTGGTGCTGACTTAAGCGGAAAAACAATGGAGCAATTAATCTCTCTTGATGCTAAAGAATTCCAAATGGGTAATGCGAAAGTTGAAATCGCACAAGTAAACGCTGTTGATACAAACGACGTTCTTGTACACCAAGCGGAACTTGAAAAAGTAATTTCTGCAGTAGTAGAAGAAAAAGGTTTAGACCTATTCTTATTCGTTGTAACTGATATCTTAACTAACGATTCTGTCGGTCTTGCGATCGGTAAAGCAGCAAACGTTGTTGAGAAAGCATACAACGTATCACTAGAAAACAATACAGCTACTTTAAAAGGTGTTGTATCTCGTAAAAAACAAATCGTACCAGTATTAACAGAAGCATTCCAAGCTTAATCGTATTGCGTACAGATGAACAGTAAGGACAAGTAGTCAGATTGGCTATTTGTCCTTTTTTATTTATAATAAGCAGAAATTTTTAACTTTTAAACAGTCGCATTGTGTATGCTTAATGATATGGAAGTATTGAAAAGTAAATTACAGGGGCTTTTTGAAAAAATATTGCATCTGTTTCAAAATTAGAGAGCTGGATTTCGGAGGAACTGCGTTTAAACGCTGAAATACAGATGTTGCGTTTAACTTTTTAGAAGAAAGGATATAAAGTTTTGATTAACGAATTAAAATAAGGATAGCGTTAGCTATCCTTATAATCGTTTATTCGTAAGATTTTTTCTTGTTTATATAAAATGTGATTATCGTAGTAATGAAGAAAATAGGTATCGCATACACTTGCCCAACAAATAACTTCCAGCCGACATAATTATAGCCTTCAGATGCTGGGATGATAACGGAAATAACGCAAACGATAAAATAGACTAATAGTGCAGGAATAATATTTTTCATTTTTATGAACCTCCTTTATTGTTTTATTAATACATACTTGCATTATAATTTAGTTTCATTATTTTGAAGAAAAAATGAAAAATTTTTTATGGTATTATAATATTTGCAATGAGAGTAATCTATAGTACGCATATGGTAAAATGTGTAATTTTAACTTTCAGAATTATTATATAGTATCTCGAGAAAAAAATGTACAAAATAACGAATTTTATTTACCAAAGTAAAGGGAGTAGAAATATATATGAAAAGGCTATGTATAATTCCATGCGGAAAAAAGAAAATTTGGGATAAACATTCAGACTACGGACCGATGGAAGCAAAAGATGTATATATTAGTCCGTTCGGAAAAGCATGTCAGGCGTACGCAACTATGTTTTTCGAAAACTGGGTTATATTATCAGCGAAACATGGATTTTTAAGACCAAGTGATATTGTATTAGAAAACTATGATCTTGCATTTGATTCAAAAAGCGATGAGGTAATAAGTATAGAGCAATTACAAAAACAGATGGTAGATAAAAGTTTACTACAGTTTGACGAAATCGTCTTACTAGCAGGGAAGAAGCATAAAAAAGTAGTGACAAAGTTATATCCAGAAGAAATGATTACATATCCGCTAGAGGGGTGTAAAGGAATTGGGTATATGTTGCAGAGGTTGAAAGAAGCTGTGAAGGAAAGGGAGGAAATATAGGTGTAGTTTCAGTGATTTTAAACTCTATTTATTTAGGGAGCTGAAAAGTAAAATAGAGTTTTTAGGCATCGCCGAAAGGGTGATGCTTTTTTGTTCGTGTCGTCATTCATGTAAAAGTAATTTAGAGAATAAATCATTCGATTTATGAAGCGATAGCTTTTTTATATCGAAAACAAATTGCATCACTTTTAGAAAATATAGGACGTATGGGCACAGTTAAGATTGTAAGTGGGAATAGCAATAAGACAAGTTTTGAATAAGATATTAAGAAAGGAGATGTTGATGAATAATGGCTAGATATAGTTTGCACGGAGGACACAATAGTATTGTTCAAGGTGCTAATTTCGGGAATCGGAAAGAACACGTTCTAGATAGGCAAGTTAAAGATGCCGTGGCGGCTAAGTTAAGAGCCCTAGGACACACGGTTTATGACGATACGGACGAGGTAGGGGCAACTCAATCACAAAATTTAAATAATATCATTCGGAATAGCAATTCCCATGCTGTGGATTTAGTTATTTCTTTTCATCTTAATGCAAGTGATGGAAATGGACAGGGTGTTGAGGTTTTATATTATGATCAGAAAGATTTGGCGGCTAAAATCTCAGCTCAACTAGCAAAAGATATTGGATGGCGTGATCGAGGTGCGAAACAACGTACAGATTTAGCAGTATTAAATGGAACGAAGGCACCGGCTATTCTTATTGAATTAGGGTTTATTGATAATGAATCCGACATGGCAAAATGGAATGTTGATAAAATCGCTAATTCTATTGTATTTGCTCTTACAGGACAAACTGGAGGAGGTGCAGCGGATTTGCTCAAAGTAAAAACTGGTGGTGTAGCATTTAGTAATTTACAAGCTTTGGCTCAAGCTATGGTTGATGCGGGTATTGATGGACAAATTGTCGTTCAAAAAGATGGCATTGGTTATGCTATAACGAATGGCTATCCGTCCGGGAATATCGATAAATTTACAGCTTGGTTAGATGCACGTAAATGGTACTATGAGTACGTGAGATAAAAGTAGTTTGCTAAATAAAAATAAGAGCCGTCATGTGACGGTTTTTATTTTTATTTAATCTTTTAACTCTACTTATAATATGGAGAAAATAGACTAATAAACAAGCCTTTGTATACTTTCAAACATAGAATATGATGAATTCTATCAAGGAGGAAGCATATTTATGAGAAATACTTGTCATTGTGGACATTTTCAAGATTGTAATAAATTTTGGGATGATTTAATGTTTGGGAGATGTAGATGTAAGCGCAATGATTTTCACGAGTGTTGTTGCAAAGAGAAACCGAAGTGTGAGTGTGAAAAATGTCATTGTAAAACAAAAGCGAAATGCCATTGTAGGCATGAAGAGGAAGGGTATTAATAATAAAAAAGAGTACGATGCGTACTCTTTTTTTGGGTGATTATATTCCATCTTGAACAGATTTCTTTACAATTACCCATTTGTCTTTCTTTTTAACCGTTATAGCTACATTAGTTCCATTAGATTCCTTATAAAAGATATATCCATTGTTTGAGTTTACATATGTAACTGGTTCACCTATGCAATCTCGCGAGCAGGATTTGTTGACTAGTTCAATTAAGGATAGTTCACTTGGATCGGTTTTACTGGCTTCTATAACAGCATCAAGGCTTGTTTTTCGATAACCTTGCAAGTTTATATGAAAAAGCTGCTCTATTTCTCCTGTAATGCTAGTGTTCATTACTTCTACTGAATTCTTTTTTTCTTGAAGAAAGCCGTTTTCATAAAGTAATTTTGTATAGCCAATCCATGCTATTAACACTAGCATGAAAAACATACCCGTCATTTTAAGTATTCGAAGTCGTTTGCTTATAATTGTTTCTGAGTATTTCATTCACTCTAATCCTCCAATGTTTTTAATTTAAAATATGCTTGGATACATACTTTTAGAAGAGGATGAAAGTTAATGAGTTTTTAATAAAAAAGAAAACATCCAGGATTAGATGCTTTCTTTTTTTGGTATTTTTGGCTATCTGTTAGTTACTTGTTTCATAAGTGGTCTTATTTCTTTAACTGGTGGTTTCTTATCATAGGCATCAACGTAAGAAAAGTAATAGTTTAAGTTTCTTAGAAGACCTTTTCCTATTTTTGCACTTAAGAAAGGAAAGACTTGTCCGGTATAATCATCGAGAGATTTACAGTAATATTTTTCATCTAAATATATACTGTATTTACATGTTAGTTCTACTAAAGGATTCCCTTCATCATCAAATACTTCTTTAGAATCAATAATATCTATTAGTGCAAATTTTTCATTTAAGTAAACTTTCTTTTTTTTCTCGTGTTTATTTGTAAGTATAAAAACGAGACCAATCGCGTTAATCAAACTATTTCCTCCTATAAAAAACGGATATTAATAAAATATATCGATATAAGCTAAATGTAAAGAGGAGAGGTGAAATATCATGGAGAGAAAACTAAATAAGCCGATTGGTGAGAGCTGATAATCAGTGGGGGATGAACAAACCCCTCACTGATTAAAGTTTCACTTTATTGAAATACTTGCGGGAATTGTTTTACGATTGCGTTTGTTATCATGTCAGCCATTTCTAATGCTTCTTTTTCAATTTTATCGTAAAGTTTTACTCCTGCTTCATAATCTTTATTTAGGAAGGCAAGTGCTTCTGCTTTCGTTAGTGCTAAATGTTCATAAATCATTTTTCTAAATTCTTCTTTATCTATATATGGGTTGATTCTGTTAAGGAATTCAATAATTGCGTCACCATTAGCGTACCATTTTTTCTCTATAGCGGCCGCTGCATTTTGATTACCAGCTTTTGCGGCTTTAACAAGATCCGCTGCAATTACTAAGTGATCTTTAATTAATGCACTATATTTTTTCACTGCATCCTCACCGTAAAATGGTTCAAGTGATAGTCCCATATGTGTTGCGTTTTGTAGAAGTCGTCCAACAGTAACATTAACATCTGGTAAATTAAATACTATACTTATAATAGCCAATCTCGTCCAAGCGACGTGTTGTTCCCATAAAGAACGCATATACCCTTTTAAAAAATTCTCATTTTTACTAATTCGGTAGTTCCGTACGGATAAATCATAGTTTACATAAGGGTTATGGTAGGGGGAGTAATACGATTGCCAATAAGAATACATAAATAGTAACACTCCTTTGAACATGTATAACTCAAAGTATGATGAAGATTTATTTTTAGTTACGTGTCCTAGATTATTTTTAGGGAATTTGAAATGGAGAAATTCAATGAATGGTGTTGTGGTATATATGAATAAATTGAATATAAAGTAAAAGAGGGTCTGTAAGGGAAGTTGCAGACCCTCAAAAGGGTATTGCCGAGATGTCGGACTCGACTACGTAATGTTATCATAAAATTCTTTTGAAAAAACCTGGTAAATGTGTCCAAATGAAATTGGGACCTTCATACAGTCAAAGGGACCTGCTTCCCGCGGCAGGCCCCAATAACTAGATAATGTCGATGAGCAAAAAACTCATCTGGAGTACTTTTATAGTAACAAGTAAAATGTGTTTTGTGTATTGAGAAAGAAGAATTGCATAATTATATGTGAACAATTTAAATCCCAACAATTTATGATTATCATTAATTGTTGGGATTTAAATATGGTTATAAAATGGAGAAAAGACTTGGAAGTGAGATCGAGGTACACAGAAGTATGTAATCATGAAAAAGACCTGCTAATATAAGCAGGTCAACTTAAGGGGTTTATCCAACAGATTATTATATATGGTAACAACTGAATTGTAGTAAGTCTATACATTTAATATTGAGAAAAATTCTGTGAATGATATATTTTTTGCACATATATTAACGTCTAAAAAGTTGAGAAAGAAAATTAAAAAGCTTTTTATAAGAGAATAATGGCTGGTACTTATAGTATGATTCATATTTCCACGCATCATTATTAGAGAATTGGAGTTTTTGTGTTTTCGTTTTTGCCTTGATGGAACTCATATTACGATGTTTCATATAGTAACCTCCTGAATTTATATGTATACGATTAGTAGTATTCAAGAAAGGGAAATAAAATGAACATTTAAATTGAAACTCTTTCTTCTTGTGTACTGGATTTACGTTATAAATGTTGTAAAACATATAAAATAATGATGCTAATTCATATTAAATAAGTGAAGAAACATAGAATAATGAAAAAACAATAAGCATCTAATCATCCCTTTCAAGTCGCATAAGTGATTGATATAATAGAAGTAGATGAAAGATAAAGAAAAGCGGGTGACTCTTTTTTGTTTACTAAAGCACAAGAACTTTTAGCGTCCTACTTTGGTTATTCTTCGTTTCGAAGAGGACAAGATGAAACAATTAAAAATGTACTAGATGGGAAAGATACGGTTTGTATTATGCCAACGGGTGGCGGTAAGTCGATTTGTTATCAAATTCCGGCATTAGTATTTGAAGGAACGACGTTGGTTATATCGCCTCTAATATCACTTATGAAGGATCAAGTAGATACATTGGTACAGAATGGCATTTCAGCTACATATATTAATAGTTCTATATCTATTGCAGAAGCAAATCAGCGAATTCAATTAGCGAAACAAGGACATTACAAGTTACTTTATGTGGCGCCTGAGCGTCTTGATTCGATGGAGTTTGTTGATCAACTTATTGATATGAAAATCCCTATGATTGCGATTGATGAAGCACACTGTATTTCACAGTGGGGACATGATTTCCGTCCAAGTTATTTACATATACATCGCATATTAGATTATCTTCCAGAAAAGCCGCTCGTATTAGCATTAACAGCAACAGCAACACCGCAAGTACGTGATGATATTTGTAACACACTTGAAATTAATCAAGAAAATACAATTATGACAACGTTTGAGCGTGAGAACTTATCGTTTTCTGTCATTAAAGGGCAAGATCGAAATGCATATTTGGCGGATTATATTCGTCAAAATCAAAAGGAATCCGGGATTATATATGCAGCTACTAGAAAAGTAGTCGATCAGTTATATGAAGATTTGATGAAGGCAGGTGTTTCTGTATCAAAATATCATGCTGGTATGAGTGATAGTGATCGAAATGAGCAACAAGAACTCTTTTTACGAGATGAAGTAAGTGTAATGGTAGCAACATCTGCATTCGGGATGGGTATTGATAAATCGAATATTCGTTACGTAATTCATTATCAGCTTCCAAAAAATATGGAAAGTTACTATCAAGAAGCAGGACGTGCTGGTCGTGACGGATTAGATAGTACATGTATATTGTTATATTCTTCTCAAGATGTACAAGTACAGCGTTTTTTAATTGATCAATCAACTGGAGAATCACGTTTTTCAAATGAACTTGAAAAATTGCAAAATATGACTGATTACTGTCATACAGAACAATGTTTACAATCATTCATTTTGCAATACTTTGGAGAAGAACCGAAAGAAGATTGTGGACGCTGTGGTAATTGTACAGACAATCGCGAGAGCATCGATGTGACAAGAGAATCACAAATGGTTTTATCATGCATGATTAGAACGAACCAACGCTTTGGAAAGCAAATGATAGCGCAAGTATTAACTGGGTCGAAGAATAAGAAAGTTATTGAATTTAATTTTCATACTTTACCAACGTATGGGCTTTTATCGAACCGTAGTGTAAAAGAGGTCAGTGAGTTTATTGAGTTTTTAATTTCAGACGAGTTAATTGCAGTTGAACACGGCACTTATCCGACGTTAAAAGTAACTGAAAAAGGGAAAGAAGTATTACTTGGTAAAGAGAATGTTTTACGAAAAGAACGAGTAGAGACAAGACAAATTGTTCAAGACCATCCTTTATTTGAAGTGCTTCGTGAAGTACGTAAAGAAATTGCACGAGGAGAAGGTGTACCTCCGTTCGTTATTTTCTCTGACCAAACATTAAAAGATATGTGTGTGAAAATGCCGCAAAATGATTCTGAATTGTTGACGGTAAAAGGTATCGGAGAACACAAACTTGTGAAATATGGCTCGCACTTCTTACAAGCAGTTCAGCATTTTATTGAGGAAAATCCAAATTATGCTGAAACGATTAAGACAGAAGTAGTTTCAGAGCGTAAAAAGTCAGGAAAAGCGTCCGCAAATTCTCATTTAGAAACATATGAAATGTATAAACAAGGTATTGATTTGAATGAGATTGCAAAAGAACGTAACTTATCAAGACAAACAATTGAAAACCATTTAATTCGCTGCTATGAGGATGGAATGGAAGTAGATTGGCAAAGCTTTGTTCCAGCAGAGTATGAATCTCTTATTGAAACTGCCGTTCAAAATGCAGAGGGTGGGCTGAAATCTATTAAAGAACAGCTTCCGAATGAAGTGAGTTACTTTATGATTCGTGCTTATTTACAAATAAGAAAGTAGAGACATATAAAGGGGATAAGAATTTATGTATCATGTGTTCGTTTATGGCACATTAAGAAGAGGACAAACGAATGCTCATTATATGCAAGGTGCAACATGCATCGCAGACAGAGCTTGGACATATGGAAAATTATTTGATACGAATGAAGGATATCCGGCCATGACTTATTCGATTGAAGAACAGGTGTATGGAGAAGTTTATGTAGTAAATGATGAGATATTGTGTAAGTTAGATGAACTAGAAGAATATACAGGTAATGCGGAGACTGATTTATATGATCGAATCACGCAAACAGTATATGTTGCTGATAGGGAAATTGAGGCATATGTGTATATCGCTCAGAATAAAAAGATGTTAAAGAAAGTGATAGACTCTGGTGATTGGCTTATGTATCAAAAAATATAATAAGGTAGTTTTAAAAATCGGAAAGCAGATAATGACGAATTCATTATCTGCTTTTTATTGTGTGAATAATTGTCGTTCTCTTTTTATTCTTATAGTTCTTAGTACGATTCCAATTCCGAGAAATAAAACAGTAGCAGCGACCCCGCTAGTAGGATTTAACCAAAAATCACTACTGTTTGTAAGAGTAATAATCCCTGTTATTGTAACTAAAACAGTAGGAACAGCATCCTCGATTGCATGCATGATAACACATGGCCAGACTGATTTTGTAAGTCTATATATTTCAACATACATAATTGACCAACAAACCATAAGGATACAGCCAGATAGAAGCATATTTAATCTTGAGATAGATTCAAAATATTCATTTGAAGAGCCTCCTTTACTTTTATTTATCCTACTATTTGTGGGCAGTAAAACGCCCATTGATTAAAGTCTTTAATTTTTACAATATTTGTTAATAGATAAATTAAATAGGAGACAAATAGAAAGTAGTATCTTTTGTATGCATCACTATACTATATGTGTATTTGTGTGATTTTGATGTTGCATATTCTTTTTAAATTAGAAAGATGAAAAGTAAGTTTTTTCGGAAAATTTAAACGGAAACTATTGACTTTATGATTGGGTTTTTAATACAATGATACTTCGACTAAAAAATTAGAACGGACAGGAGGGAATCGTCGAAATGAGCAACATATTTGAAGATGAGTTACAAAAAATGAAGGATACTTTACATACGATGGATGAGCAATTGGATAAGCTTGAAAAAACCCCGGTTTATTATGGAGAAGATTTTAAAGAGCAAATTCTTGAAAGTATGAGGGAGTCTAATAGACAAAACTTACGTATTGGTGTGCAAGAGCCGTACTTTGGAAGGTTAGATTTTCAGGAAGATGGAAAAGAAGAAGTTATGCCGATTTATATCGGAAAAGTAGGGGTTTCGGATATGGACACGATGAAGCCAATCATTATTGATTGGCGGGCGCCTGTCGCAAGTATGTTTTATTCATTTACCGGTGGAGAAGAATTAGCATTTTATCAATCACCAGATGGCTTAGTAGAAGGTGATGTGTATTTAAAACGAAACATTTCCATTCGAAAAAGAGAACTTGAACGTGTTGTTGATACATATGTAAAAGGAAATGAAGATGTATCGCATGCCGATGATTTTCTTCTATATCGATTAGGTGAGAATAAAGATAATAAGCTAAAGGATATTGTTTCAACGATTCAATCGGAACAAAATGATATTATTCGAGCGGAAAGAAATTTACCATTACTTATTCAAGGGGTTGCAGGGAGCGGAAAGACAACAATTGCTTTACATCGCCTTGCTTTTTTAATTTATGAATATCGTGAACAACTAGAAGCAGAAAGAATGATCGTATTTGCGCCGAATAGTCTGTTTTTAGACTACATTTCGAGTGTACTTCCTGAATTAGGTGTAGGGAATATTAGTCAAACAACGTTTCTGGATTGGGCATTACGTACGTTAGATGATTCAGTGAAACTAAAGCAGACAGAAGAAAAATTGAAAGAAGCATTTTCAATTAATCGTGATGAAAAGAAGATAATGCTAGGTAAATTAAAGGGTACGTTGGAATTTAAGACGTTTATTGAAGAGAGAATGATCCAATTTGAAAATGAGTTAGTTCCGACAAAAGATTTTGAGGCGTGGGATAGAGCGATTATTCCAGTAGAAGATATTAAAAAATGGATGCAAGTTGAATATAAACATTATCCTTTACAGAAAAGAAGAGAACGATTAGTAGGACGAATGAAGCGCTGGATTGAAATTGAACTTAAAAAATTCGGGGAAACAAACGAGAAAAAATTACTTAAAAAAGAAGCGACTAAGAGACTGAACGCATATATGAAGTTTTGGCCGAAAATGAGTGCTCTTTCACTGTATAGTTCAATAGTAAAAAGTAAAGAAATACTCGAGGTATTACCTGAAGAACTTGTTAAAGAAACAGAAAAGAGTTGTCGTAAAAAAGAAGTGTATGTAGAAGATTTACCAGCTTTAATATACATACATCATCGTATAACAGGGATTGAAATCGGGCAGAAGTTTCATCACGTTGTTATTGATGAAGCGCAAGATTTTTCGCCTTTCCAAGTTTATGTATTAAAAGAAATTACATTAGGTAATTCTTTCACTATATTAGGTGATTTATCGCAAGCGATTTATGATTACCAAGGAATTGAAGATTGGAATGCTTTTAAGGAAGTATTCCAAGAAACCGGTTATTATGAATTGACAAGAAGTTATCGTTCTACAAAAGAAATTATTGAATTTGCAAATGAAATAATTAAAAATGCAGAAATCCCAGTAGGACTCGCAACACCAGTCTTCCGCAGTGGAGAAGATGTGAAAGTAATTCATGCGGAAAATCAATTTACTGAAATTGTGAAGACGGTAAAACATTTGCAAAATGCAGATGTGAAAACAATTGCGGTAATCGGAAGAACAGAAGATGAATGCCGTGATATATATGTGGAATTAACAAATGCAGGATTAACGGTAAACGTAATTGAAGCAAACCAAAGTAAATATGAAGGTGGTATATCAGTAGTACCTGTCTATTTAGCGAAAGGTTTAGAATTTGATGCGGTGCTTTTAATTGATGTGGATGAAGAACATTACAAAGACACAAAACATGATGCAAAGTTACTATATGTTGGATGTACGAGATCACTTCATGACCTATGGATTTTCCATAGTGGGGAAGCGTCACCTTTAATTAAAGGATTAAAATAAAGTGAAACTATAATCAGTGGGGAGTTTTACTGCAAGCTAATGTGGGATAAATATAAAAAGAGGGTTTCTATTACTGTCTACTTAACAGGGAGATGACTATGAAGACCCTCTTTTTATATTGAAATTAATGTTCAATTTTAAACGAATAAAGCCATTAATATTAAATCTTGATAGCCACCATCCAATTTTACACCCTTTGCTTTTCTACCCTCTTCAAAGAAGCCTAGATTCTTATATAACTGGATTGCACCTAGATTATCTTCCATTACCTCAAGACAAACTTTTTCAATCTTACTGTTATTTTTAGCCCAATTGATTAACGTTTCTAGAAGAGCTCTTCCAATACCATAATTTCGATATTCGGGTAGTATGGTCATCGCAAAAGCCCCTTGATGACTAATTTTTTCTTTGTTTCCGTTCTTAAAATCTATTGCACCAACTAACTTACCATCAACTTCAGCAATAAACTGTACATAATTTGGATTTTCATGATAAGCTTTTAACGTTTTTTGAATAGCATCGATACGCACCTTTTTTACATCCTCAACCGTACTTAGCATGTATGGAGCGTTTATTAAAGCTTTTGAAGCAGAATCTAGTATTCTTTCTGCATCCTGTTCTTTAGCTTCTCTAATTATTATTGTTTTTCCATCCTTAGATTTATAAGTAAAAACATTAGTTGATAAGATACTACACACACCCTTTCGGAATATAATTAGTTGAATTTTTTAACTATCGTGCAATTATTAAGTAAGAAAAAGTCGTATCACCTTTTTCTGCAATCGCTCTACTTCAACTTAATGACGATTATTTCAAATATTTTTAATTTTTACAAGGATTTATTCCGTTATATAGCCCGATTGTTGAATAACATGACTGGCGTTTTTTAAACAACTTTATTATCTCTGTACACGATGAATTAACGACTTGAGCTGTTGTGTAAATAATATACAATGACCTTTTCTAATTCCTTAGTTTGTTCTTTTTCCCGTACACGAACGGCATCTACTGGAATTTGTGTATGTTTTAACCAATCTAGAATAAGGTGTAGTTGTTCTTGTATTTGCCCAATGTTTTGCTCCTTTATGTTCTTATTCTGAATTCTATCAATTAATTGAAGCATATAGGGAAGTTTTTCTATACATTCACTTAAATCTCCGCAATAACCTGAAGGGAATTCATGTGTACCAAATTCTAAAGTATTGATGTAATTAGAAACTAGGTATATCATGGCTTCTTGTTCGGTATCACCACCTAATTCAATCGCTTTTCGAAGGGGTTTTTCTAAATCGTCTTCTTTATTGCTAGAGTCCATATAAATTCCTATCCATCTAAAAGGTCTTGAATCAAATGGGTTGTTTTCTGTCCATCTATATAGAATGTCAATTAGAAAACTATTTAGTGAGAAAGTTAAGACCTCATCTTTTTCGTTTAATACATCTAAAATAGTAAACAGCGAAATGGCAAACTCTTCTTGATCTTTTGATTCCCATTTCTTTGCATTTGTAATAAATGTCTCTAAATGTTTAAAAGCTAATTTTCGAAGTCCCGCTTCGCGATGCTGACAGTAACAAATAAAATCATGCCAATGCTCAGTTGTATTCATATGTATAATAATAGTTTGTAATGCAGTGAGAGGTTTATCCATTATACGTCCCCAATCTATTAAGCACGTGTTGAAAATTTAGTGTTATTATATCATTACATAAATTAAAGTGGGAAGAATTTAAGGTGGATTTTATTGGTCACGGGATCCAATCGATTGGTAATGTAGCGGTTCTAACAGGAGTCATTATTGACTTTGAAGATGAAACGTAAAAAAGTTATTATGTTTATCTGAATATTGAGGGAATACAAGAATTTTATTTATTTAATTTTCAGAAAAAATAGACTAAAACATTAATAAATGGTATAATTTCCTTGTTATTGGAATTAAAATGAAAATATTAGAAGAAAAAGGATAGGATTGGTTTTAATGGGGGATTCTGATCACAAAGAAACAAAGGCAATATTAAAGTTATGGTTTATTTATATACCACTTGCATTTGGAGAATTTGTCTTTTCGAATATCATAGGTTATTTAAAAAAATAAAGATTTTGTATTTGAAAAACAATTAACCTAATTTAATTGTTTTTTTATTTTTCTCTAATAAACCAAACAAAAATAAAGATTTTGAACAAGATGAAGTTTATGAAGGAAATAACGTTGATTAGGTGCTGAAAACGGGAATTATTCAAGCATGGTAATTCGCCGTTTTTATAGCTTCCTATAGTGAGATGTTATGTTCACATCATATGTATACGATATTTGTAACTTAATATAGCATTACTGGAACTTCAAAATTAGTAGTTAAGGTTGTTACCTTATAGAGTGTTATATATAACTTAGCTAAAAAAGCACAAATCATATAATTTGCGCTTTTCATTATCTGTTTTTGGTAAAAAATTATAGTTTTTGTCACACTAATACTGTACGATACATAGTATAAAACACATACTGTATGACATATAGTAATGGAAATGAGGTGAGTGAATGGATACTTTATTAAACTCGTTAATTACTGAGTTAAGAAGAGGGACATTAACGTTAGCTGTTTTAAGTCAATTAAGAACGCCGCAGTACGGATATTCACTTGTCCAGTTATTGGAGCAATCAGGGGTTACAATTGATCAAAGTACTTTATATCCACTACTTCGCCGATTAGAAAAGCAGGAATTAGTGACGAGTAGTTGGGATAAAACGGAGAGTAGACCTCGTAAGTATTATGTTTTAAGTGATTATGGATTAGAAATATTTTTGCAGTTGAAAAAAGAATGGATAAAGGATTCGAAAGAACTTTATAACTTATTAAAGGAGGAGGAAGAGAATGAATTTAATTGATCTCTATATCCAAGAGGTTGCGAAGAGATTACCTGAAAAAAATCGTGAAGATATTACACTTGAACTAAGGTCAACTATAGATGATATGTTACCTGAAGATTATAATGAGAAAGATGTAAAGAGCGTTCTCGAAAAATTGGGGAGTCCGGTTTCATTGGCTAATGGTTATTTGGATAGACCGATGCATTTAATTGGACCACGTTATTTTGATGTATATACAACGTTGTTAAAAATGATTATACCAATCGCAGCTGTCATTGCACTCATATCAATGGTTGCAGAAAATTTTATAGGCTATAGTGGTGATCAAGCGGTATTAAATGTTATTTTACAATTGATAGGTAAAGGCATTGGGGGAATTTTTGAAGTGGGCCTCCATGTATTTTTCTGGTTGACACTTGTGTTTGTTATTTTAGAAAGAACAGATAAAGACAAAGGTATCGAGCCGTTGACGACAAGTTTAAAAAAATGGACACCAGATGATTTGAAAAACATCTCGTATATCCCAAAGAAAAAAGCAATCTCGAAGTTTGAAGTTTTTGGAGGTTTAATGTGGACAGCAGTTTGGGCTACACTTTACTTTTATGCGAATTATCTTGTTGGCGTATATAACGGTACGGCAAATGGACTGAAGTTTGTCTCGCCAACTTTTAATCAAGATGTTTTATTGCAGTACTGGCCAATCGTTGTAATTATGATCGTTTTTGAAATATGTATATCCCTTTATAAATTAGTGCAGGGACAATGGACGCAAAGATTGGCGATTGGGAATGCTATTCTTCAAATAGCTGGGACGATAGTATTCATTGTAATTGTAGTAAATCCACATGTATTTAACGCAGGGTTTATTACGTATTTGGCAAATGCATTTACTATTTCCTCAGAGGAGTTTAAAACGTGGCTCATTGGGGGAGGAATTTTCTTCTACATGTTATCTGCTGCAATAAATATATTTGATGGTTTCCGAAAAGCTAGTATTCGTATGTAGATAAAAATCGGAAATTTCGATAAAATAAAACTATTAAAAAGATAGTAAAATAAGGTGAACATGATGAAAGGAAGAAAATAATGATAAGGGAAGCAACGAAAAAAGATTTAGCATACATTTTAGATATTTATAACGATGCGATACTTTATACAACAGCTGTATATGCGTATAAACCTGTAACCCTTGAAAATAGAATAGATTGGTATGAACAAAAAAAGGCTGAAGAGTATCCAATTATCGTATATGAATTAGATAATAAAGTAGTAGGATTTGCGACATTCGGCCCATTTAGAGCGTGGCCTGCTTATAAATATTCAGTTGAACATTCTGTGTATGTAGATAAGGCATATAGAAAAAATGGCATTGGGTCTTCATTAATGAAAGAATTAATCAAAATTGCAAAGGAAAGAGAGTATATGACCTTAATTGCTGGAATTGATGCAGAGAATGAGAAAAGTATTGCCTTGCATCAAAACTATGGATTTGTTCATGCAGGAACAATAAAAAAAGCTGGTTATAAGTTTAATAAATGGCTAGATTTAGCTTTTTATCAGCTGGAACTTAACGGTCCTGAAAATCCTATAGAAGAATAAATATTTTTCGGTAGCAAGAAAAAATTCATGCTACCTTTTTCTTATTTTAATAGCTAATGAAAAGGTTTTTTACATTCAATGTTGAAATATTAGAAGTTAATATAACGATATAAAAAGAGGGATAGAAATGGAAACTGTTATAAATAAAATAAAAGAGGTACAATCTAATTATGTGGGAATGGAAATTTATTCTACAAAAAATAATCGTATAGTTGCTTCGTATAATAGTGAATTAAATATTCCGTTAGCATCAGCAGCAAAATTAGTCATTGGATTTGTAGTAACGCAAATGGTGAAGGAAAATAAACATAATTGGAATGATATACTTCATTACATTAAATTTAATCCACATGAAGATAGTGCGCAGTTATATCCGCATTTACAAGGAAGAACTTCTTTAACACTTAGTCAAGCGGTAGAGGTAATGATTGCTTGTCATGATAGTTACGTTGCACAGTCAGTTGTAATGCACTGTGGTGGATGGGATGCTGTGAAAATGTACGCACAAACGTACTTTTCAAAAATTCATATACAAGAGAATGCTAGAGATGAGAAAAATGTTGGAGAATTAAGTGAAGTTCTTGCCCTTTTCATACAAACCTTTCAAGGTTATAAATCAGAACCAGAATTATGGGAACCAATTATTAGCGGCATGGTAAGACAGCAAGGAGAGTATGAAGAAATTCCATATTATCATATAACTCATATGACAGGTGGATTACTCACAGCTACAATAAATATTGGTATAATAGGAATGTTTAACGAACTTCCACTTCTTTATGTGATTGGGGGAAAAGATTTACCGAATCGCGGTGAAAATAAAGAGGTAGATGAAGCTTTTGCAGTAGTTTTAAAGTACATATACAAAGAATATAGTGAAAGCATGCTAGGAGTGAGCGATTGAAAAGAAACTTAAAGACTTTAACAATCATTATTTTAATTTTAACGATTATTGCTCTTGAAGTTGGAATCGCCCTATATGATCACAATTTGTCATTAGATACAATTTACTTTGCAGCGATCCTTATTTGTATTGTATTGCTTTTTGGCACACGTGTTTCTGAAGAGAAAGAAAGTACATCGAAACGAGGGCGAAGAAAAATAGCTGTTATATTTTGGCCATCTATTTTATTGTCTATCGCTTGTTTTGCAGTTATAAATTACATAAGGGTAGGCTATGTCTCTGTACCAGGGATAATTGGCTTTTCATGCTTTGTTACATATGGTGGATTCGTTTTGATTAGTATTTTAAAGGGGAAAAATAAAATGTAGCTTACTAAGTTGAAAGGAAGCAATGTATATGAAACATATAGAGAACGGTACACGTATTGAAGGAGAATACATTAAAAATAAAGTCATTCAATATAATATGTCCATCTTAACAGATGAAGTAAAACAGCCGATGGAAAAAGTAAGCCTCGTAGTAAAAAATGAAGAAGGAAAAATATTTGGTGGTGTAACAGGTACGATGTATTTTTATCATCTTCATATCGACTTTTTATGGGTTGATAAATCAGTTCGTCATGACGGTTATGGTAGTCAACTGCTACATAAAATTGAAGAAATTGCGAAGGAAAAAGGGTGCAGATTAATATTGCTAGATTCATTTAGTTTTCAAGCGCCAGAATTTTATAAAAAGCACGGTTACCGAGAGTATGGTATCGTTGAAGATCATCCAAAAGGTCATAGTCAGCACTTTTTTGAAAAGAGATTATAATAATATTATGTATACTGATTGATGGGAGAAAGCATATGTACACGTATAAATTGCAACAAGAACAGCCAATCTGTGCAGAAAAAATTAAGAAGCTTTATGATTCTGTCGGTTGGTGGCCAGAAAGAAAAGAAGTCGATATTGAAAAAATGTTAAAGAATAGTATAGCCATTGGAGTATGGGAAGAAAATGAATTAGTTGGATTTGCTAGAGTCGTTTCTGATGGTGTTTTTCGAGCATACATTGAAGATGTTGTCGTACATGAGAATGTAAGAAATAAAGGTATTGGAGAGAAAATGCTTACAATATTACTTCGAGAAATATCTCATATTGATATTGTTAGTCTATTTTGCGGAGAGAAGCTAATAAAGTTTTACGGTGAGCAGCAATTTCAAGCAACGAAGCAAATTGTGATGCATCGTAATCAAACAGGGAAAGAATAAGAGGTGCCAATTAAAATGAATGCAACAAGAGCGTACTGTTTATCGAAAAGAAAAGCGACAGAAGATTCTCCAGATGGCTGGAGTGCAACATGTATGAGGCTTAATAATAAAATATTTGCGATAGTAAATCATGAAGAAGGTGAAAAGGCTGCGATTACATTGAAGTGTAATCCAGAAGTCGCATTAAGAATAAGAGAAGATTATCCAGAAACAATTATTCCAGGGTATCATATGAATAAAAAACATTGGAATACCGTTTATATTCATAAGGGTATAGAGCAGGAGCAAATTAATAAAATGATTGATTGGTCGTATGATTTAGTACTACAATCATTTTCAAAGAAAAAGCAGCAGGAGTTAATGGATTAATATGTATTAGGAGTGTGTGTAATGAAAGATTCGATTAAAGATACGTATGATAAATTAGCGAGTACATATAAAGAAAATCTAGATTTCGCAAATCCATATAACAGTTATTATGAAAGACCGGCGATGATGGAGCTTATTCCAAAGGAACTAGAAGGAAAAAAGATATTAGATGCTGGATGTGCAGCTGGATGGTATACTTCTCAATTCATAGGAAGAGGAGCAAATGTTACAGCAATTGATGTAAGTCCTGAAATGGTAAAAGCAGCAAAAGAAAATATAGGAGAAGAAGCGACGTTCCTTTGTCATGATCTGCAAGAAACATTGCCATTTGAAGATAATACGTATGATGTGATTGTAAGTTCATTAACTCTTCATTATATAGAAAATTGGAATCAAGTATTTCAAGAATTTCGTCGTGTATTGAAGCCAGGTGGAGAACTTATTTATTCTATTCATCATCCTTTTATGGATTTCACAAAGTTTCCATGTGAAAATTATTTTGAAAAACAGTTATTAATAGATACTTGGGTTAAACCGAATATTACTATTGAAGTCAAGTTTTTTAGAAGATCATTACAAGACATACTAAATGAAACTACAAATTATTTTGTATTAGAAGAGATAGTGGAACCGAAGGCAATTGAAAAAATGAAAGAAGTAAGCGAAAAATCATATCATTATTTAAATATGAATCCACATTTTCTTATCATAAAAGCAATCAATAAATAGCTAGTAAAATAACTTTGTTTTACTAGCTATTTACAGTTTTACATTACATATTAGGAGACTTTAAAATGAATACGAAACGAAATAGAGTAGTATATGCACTATTTACTATAGTTGTTATTATTTTAGGTCTTAGCTCAAGAAAGTTTGCTTTTACACTACCACATCTATTAAATGATTATTTAGGTGATGCATTATGGGCATTAATGATTTTCACTGGCTTTGGATTTTTGTTTCCTAAAACAGAGACGAAGAAGTTGGCTTTTATTAGTTTAATGTTTTGCTACGGGATTGAAGCGAGCCAATTGTATCATGCGGAATGGATAGATAGCATTCGTGCAACGACTTTTGGGGGACTCGTGTTGGGATACGTTTTTTTGTGGAGTGATGTAGTGGCTTATACAATTGGTGTTGGAGTGGGAATACTGTGTGAGGTTATTTTTCGGAAGAAATAAGAATTGTAAAAGGGGTATTTGTAAATGGAACAAGCACTGGAAATTGCAAAGCTTTGGTTTCGAAATGAACATGTCACAGCTACTGTAATGCAACCAAAAGTAGCGAAGGTTTTATGCAAGAATAAAGAGTACATTTTAAAGAGAACGGGATCGATAAAGCAACTTCTAGTTGAATTCGATGTTTTGAAGCAACTGTATGAAAAGGGAATTAAAGTACAGAGAGTAGTAAAGACAGAAAATGATGAACAATATGTATTATATAAAGAAAAATATTATTGCTTATATGAGTATGTTGCCGGAAGTGTTTTAGAAATAAAAGATACGAATAAGCTGGAAAGGCTAGCAAGTACAATTGGAGAAGAAATAGCTAATCTGCACAAAGCATTACATTCGGTGAATAGTGACCATGAGTTAATAAAAAGAGATTTATATAAGATGGTATTTGAATGGGCTATACCGATTTTAGAAAAGAATGAGTATGTTCATCGAGAGGTAATTCAAAAGATGGAGCGAATGCACGCAGCTTTCAAGGAAACGGTCCATTCATTACCGAGACAAATTATTCATCGTGATATGCATCTATCGAATGTAATCTTTAAAGATGATAAACTGGAAGGGTTTATAGATTTTGAGATTTTAGAAAATAATGTAAAAATATTTGATTTATGTTATTGCTGTACAAGTGTATTAAGCGAGCTATTTAGTAATGAAAGATTAAGAGGGAAATGGTTACATATCGTTAGCAAAGTCTTTGAAGGTTATTATAAACAAAATGATTTAACGAAAGAAGAACTAAAAGCTATTTGGTATGTTATGCTTTCAATTCAAATTATCTTTATTGCTTATTTTGTCCAGTTACCAGATTTATTAAAGTTAAATGAAGAAATGTTCTTCTGGATTTTTGCTAATAAGGAAGCTATTGAAGAAGTTATAGAATGTATCGTAAAGGTATGAAAAAAATAATATTAATTGGTTCTGGTGGTTCAGGAAAATCTACATTAGCAAGGCAGTTAGGAAATAAATTAAATATTAAGGTGCATCATCTTGATGCATTATTTTGGAAACCGAATTGGGAAGGTGTTCCGAGAGAAGAACAAATAACAGTTCAAAATAACTTAATTAAAGATGAGAAGTGGATTATTGATGGGAATTATGGCGGGACGATGGATATCAGACTGAATGCAGCTGATACAATTATCTTCCTTGATATTCATAGAACAATTTGTATTTATCGTGCTTTTAAAAGAATTATAAAATACCGGAATAAAACAAGGCCAGATATGGGCGCGGGATGTGAAGAAAGATTTGATTTGCAATTTTTTAAATGGATATGGAAATATCCTAATGCTAAACGACCTACAATTTTAAAAGGGTTAGAGCAATTGTCCGAAGAGAAAAAGGTTATTGTTTTAAAATCTCCAAATGAGGTTCGGAAATTTTTAGAGCACATATAATAATACAATGTGACACAACAATTCTTTTTGGATCTTACCGATTAGTTTAATTAAACTAATCGTTTTTTATTATGAAAAATTTAACGCTTTTTGAAAATTGTATTTTGTAATGAGTATATGACTATAAATTCATATAAAACGAACGTTTGGAGGAATAGAAAATGACTAATGATTTAATTCAAACAATCGATTCATTAATGGTAAATATTCCAGCTGGAGAGGTAGTATTAAGAGATGATCGAATAAAAAAAGAATGGCTAGTACAAATTCAACCATTTCTTCTTGCAAAGTATGCTGTAACAATCGAACTATATGATGCTATTACAAATAGTACATTAAATAATTTTGAAAAAAATCATAAACCAGTTGTAAATATTTCATGGAACGATGCCATTGCGTTTTGTAATGTACTTTCAAAAATAGCGGGATTAAAAGAATATTATTCTATTAGTGATGGTGGTCAAATTGTGAAATGTAATTTAGATTCGAATGGCTACCGATTACCATGTGAGGCAGAGTGGCAATATGCATGTAAAGCAAGTACAACCGGATATACATACGGGAAACTTCATGATATAGCGTGGTATAATGAAAATTCAAATGGACATATTCATGACGTTGGCCAAAAGGAACCGAATGCATGGGGACTCTATGATATGTTAGGGAACGTTTGGGAATGGTGCTATGATTTGTATGATGAAAAAGTGTATGGATCATACCGCATTTTTCGTGGAGGTAGTTGGGCTGAGGCAGTGAGAGGTTGTGGCGCTACTTGTCGTCGTCGAAGCCATCCTACATTTCATATAGATGATCTCGGTTTTAGACTTGCTAGATCAATTTAGTAGGAACATGATACGAACAACTAAGAAAAGAGTATGGAGAGAATCCGTACTTTTCCAACATAGAAATGATTTAACGTAAGGAGTGTTTATAATGGCGCGTTTTTTATTTATTAACGCTGGATCAGAAGGACATATAAATCCAACTTTGCCAGTTGTAGAAGAGTTGATTTCTCGCGGTGAAGAGGTCGTTTATTTTTCAATAGAAGCTTTTAGGGAACGAATTGAGAAGACAGGTGCTACTGTACGAACGATTGACGATCAAAAATTTATAAAAGCGTTTCTATCTGGAGGCAGAAATTATTTACAGGAAAGAATAAACGGTCTTCTACATACAGCAGATGTTGTTATACCTAGTGTTCTAGAACAAATTGAAGGTGAACATTTTGATTACATAATTCATGATTCTATGTTTGGCTGTGGGCACTTAATTGCTCAAATTCTTAAATTGCCATCTATAAATTCATGTACATCTTTTGCGCAGGATGAAAAATCTTTTGAGCAAATGTTAGGTCATCTGTCAAAAAATATCCCAGTAGAAATTCATGATAAAATACAGAATGATTTTCAAAACTTAACGAAGGGAATTGCTGAAAAATATGGTGTTGAAATAAAATCACCGTATGAAGTTTTCTGTAATCCTGCACCCCTTACTATTGTGTATACAATTAAGGAGTTCCAGCCTTTTGGTGATACGTTTGATGAAACATATAAATTTGTAGGACCATCTATCTCTGCACAAGTAAAAAACAGAGACGTTGATTTTACTTCAATTCAAGAAAAAAGTCCGATTTATATTTCATTAGGTACTGTTTTTAATGAAGCGATTGATTTTTATAAACTGTGTATGAAGGCCTTTGAGAATAGCGAGCATACAATTGTCATGTCTATTGGTAATAAAACAAAAATAAGTGATCTAGGCGAAATCCCTAAAAACTTCATTGTGAAAAACTATGTGCCTCAAACCGAACTGCTTACTTATACGAAACTATTTATTACACACGGCAAGATGAACAGTGTGCATGAAGGACTGTATAATGGGATTCCGCTCGTTGTAATACCGCAAAGTGCAGATCAGCCAGCAATCGCAAAGCAAGTGGAGAGTCTTGGAGCAGGAGTTCAATTACATATGAATGAATTAACCGTGGAGAAATTGCGTGAAAGTGTGGAGTTAGTTTTAAATAACCCTTCATATAAAGAGGCTGCTTTGAATTTGAAGGAATCATTCCGAACATCGGGTGGATATAAAGAAGCTGTTGATGAAATCTTTACATTTGTAGGTCAGTAATAAATATAAAGTTATACATGAAAAAAGTGTCTATATTAAATGATATAGACACTTTTCTGTTGTAAGAAGAGAAGAATTATTTAAATGGAAAAAATGAAAATACTAAATGTGAATTTTGAGAACTAAGTCTACAATTTCTGCTGCACACTTTTATTTTATCCCGTATTAACCGACCGTAAAACCCCAACTAATTAAAGTTTTACTTTATGATTTCAGGATGTGGTTTTATATGTTAGTAATAATTTCACTGTTTCTGCACAACTTCTGCACATGCTTAGGCGAGTTCTATGTCATGATATATTCATAAAGTGAAATATTTCACAAGGAAAAAATATATTTTCACTGCGGTGTATGCATAATTAACACATACATCGGTACAAGTTTGTCTCTTGTTATTCTTTTACATCAAAGCCCACATTCCACTACAAAGTATAACAAGAAGGGGACATGAACATGAATAATCGATTTTTAAAACAACTACAAAATATGAAAATGAACAAAAAAAGTTTAGGAGTTGTAGCATTAACAGCTGGAATTATTAGTACGACACTTATTCCTCAAAATGCTTATGCGCACGGTTTTGTTGAAAAGCCCGGTAGCCGATCCGCTTTATGTAGTCCAACTTATGGTGCGCTAAATGTAAACTGTGGAAGTGTTATGTATGAACCACAAAGTTTAGAAGCTCCAAAAGGATTCCCACAAGGTGGTCCAGTAGATGGACAAATTGCTTCAGCAGGCGGAAAATTTGGTGGTATTTTAGATCAACAAACAGCAAATCGTTGGTTTAAAAATACAATCACTGGTGGGGAAAATACATTTACTTGGAAGTATACTGCGCCTCACTTAACGAGTAAGTGGCATTACTATATTACTAAAAAAGGATGGAATCCAAATAAAGCGCTAACAAGAGCAGATTTCGAACCAATTGGAACTGTACAACATGATGGTTCTGCAGCTTCAAATAATTTAACTCATAAAATCAATGTACCTACTGATCGTAGTGGATATCATGTGATTTTAGCAGTATGGGATGTAGCTGATACAGCAAATGCATTCTATAATGTAATTGATGTTAATCTTATTAATGATGTGAAACCAGACATAGAAGCACCAAGTATTCCAAATGGACTTCAGACGCAAAAAGTAACAGCGAATAGTGTAGAACTAACATGGAACGCTTCTACGGATAATGTAGGGGTAAAAGGATATCAAATCTTCCGTAACGGAGAGATGATTGATACAGTACCAGGGACTCATTTTATTGATAAGAAGTTACAACCAAGTACAGAATACTCTTATACTGTAAAAGCAATTGACGCAGCTGGTAATGTATCGACAGAAAGTACAGCGCTTACAGTAAAAACGACAGTTGAGACTCCTGATACAGAAGCACCAACACAACCAAAAGGATTACATAGTATGGGAACGACAGCGTCAAGTGTGGATTTAATGTGGAGTCCATCTGACGATAATATTGGTGTAGACCATTATGATATTTATAGAGAAACAGAAGGATCAATGAAAAAGATTGCAACATCCAATACAACTTCTTATTTGGATAAAAATCTGCTCGCTAATACTACTTATAAATATGTAGTGAAAGCTGTTGATGTAGCTGGAAATGAATCCGTACAGAGTGATATATTCACAATTACTACAAAAACCGAAAGCGCTTCATATGAAGCGTGGGATGCAAAAAAAGCATATAAAAAGGGAGATAGAGTTCTACACGAAGGAAAAGTATATGAAGCAGTCCAGAGTTATCAAGGAAATGGTGATCCAAACTGGATTTATGCATTATCATTATGGAAAACAGTGTAAGCTTTACTTAGGTATGAACTAAGAGATGATGGGCTTTGATGCAAAAGGTAATCTTGAGAATTCACTTTTCTATTAATAAAAAAGGGTAGTGTATGAATACATAAGATTCATATACTACCCTTTTTATTATGATAACATTTTCGTCATAAGTATGTGCGGAATGCCATCTTCCATAAATATATCAGAAGAAGTTTCATAGTCTAATTTTTTATAAAATCCTTCAGCTTGTGTTTGACCGTGTAGTTTCACTTTCGTAACTTGTTCGTTACGAGCAAGTTCTTCTAACGTTTGAATGATGACTTTACCTAATCCGTATGTACGATAATCTTTTAAAATACAAATACGTTCTAATTTTCCGACACCATCAACAAATCGTATACGACCTGTGCCTACAGGAAGTTCATGATAATAAACTAAAATATGTTTACATTGCTCTCCGATTTCATCGAATGTATCGAATTCATCTGCAAGAGGGACACCTTGTTCTTTTACAAATACTTCTTTTCGAATATGAAAGGCAGTTTCTAAATCAGCAAGTTCTGTTATAAGTTTGGATTGCAAAATGTTCAGTCCTTTCTAGTGTAATCAGTTTGCGTTTTCCTAGTATATCATAATAAAGCACTATTAAGAGAAGAAGAACATACTAAAAAGCCAACTTTAAAAAGTTAGCTTTTATTACAATTTCTTTATCCCATTTTTAGTACCAATAATTGCTGTACTCGTCATACTTATAAACAACCCTGTTTCAACTACACCAGTAATCATTTTTAATTGGGTGTGTAAATGGGCAGGATTAGAAATATGATTAGGGAATATACAATCGATAATCATGTTATTGTTATCGGTTATATAAGTTTCATCATTTTTCAAACGTAATGTGGTTTGACACCCTAAAGACTGAATTTTATTTTCGGTTTGTTTCCATGAAAAAGGGATGATTTCAACAGGTAATGGAAAATTACCTAAATGTGTTACAAATTTCGATTCATCAGCAATGATAATTAGTTCTTTAGAGGAAGAGGCAACGATTTTTTCACGAAGTAATGCACCACCACCGCCTTTTATAAGTTGTAAATTTGAATCAATTTCATCCGCTCCATCAATTGTAAGATCAAGGCTTTGTACGTCGTTTAACGAAATTAGGGGGATATTTAGTTGCTGTGCTAATGCTTCAGTTTCCTTTGATGTCGGTACAGCTTGAAATGATAATCCTTCTTTTACACGTTCACCTAATTTTTGTATTGTCCAATATACAGTAGAACCTGTACCAAGCCCAATTTTCATGCCATCATTTACAAAGTTAGCAGCATATTCGCCAGCGAGCTGTTTTAAATTCATCACTTTACTCCGCCGGGCGTGGCCCAGCATCAAGACCTGAATTTTCAACTGTAAGTACCGGACGAACGACTATATCTTTATGTACACGCATTTGACAAGATAATCGTAAATGATCTTCAATTCCTTTTTCCGTCATTGCATGTTTCTCATTCGCACTCGCTTCACAGAAATCACCTGCTAGTATTTCTACTCTACAAGTTGTACAACGTGCATTCCCGCCGCAACGATGAAGAATGTTGACACCGCTATCCTCAATTGCTAATACTAACTTTGTTCCTGCTTTCACATCAAAAGTTCCCGTACCTTCAATTGTTAATTTTGGCAAATTTGTTCCTCCTCACGTAAAATTGTACATAACATATTTATGACCGCGAATTATTGAACATAAACATTATTTTTTTATATCCCCGTAACTTTTTTTAATGTTGAATCGTTTATTAAGTAAGCGCTGAAAAGGAGTGGTTATTTTGTGCACAAAAGTAACTCATGTTTTAAAGAATCATATCGATATGAATCATTCAAATATAAACTTTTTAATTGAACAATATGGAGAGTTAAAAAGATACTGTACTTTTTTAACGAAAAACAAATGGGATGGGGAAGATCTCGCCCAAGAAACAGTGTGTAAAGTGCTTCAAAAATATAGAAATAAAGATATTTGTATGACACTCGTCTATAAAATAGCAAGAAATCGTTGGTTAGATCAGATGAAGTCTAAGTCTGTTCATGAAAAAATAAGAGAACAAATCACATTTGAAGAACCACATGAGAACATTGCAGATTTGCATGAAATGGTAGGGAAAGTATTGTCTTCATTAAATGTACAGCAATCCGCAATTTTATTATTAAAAGATGTTTTTCAATATAGTATCGCTGATATTGCTAAAGTGTGTTCTGTATCAGAAGGTGCAGTGAAAGCTTCTTTATTTCGGAGTAGAAATAGGCTGAAAACTGTAAGTGAAGAAGGGATTGAGATAGTCGAATTCACAGAGGATATTGAAGTTGTTGTAACATCTATTCGTGAGGAAAGACCGGAATTATTAACGAAGCTTCTTCCGACAATAGATTTTACTAAGTTACCATCTAAACAGCCAGTCTTATTATTTAATGTGAAAAACCCTTCTTCCTACAGTTATATGCTTTACGCAGCATAACAAGTATTGGAGGGATTTAAAATGAATGCAATTCCATATGTAGTAGAACAAACAAAATTAGGAGAACGTTCCTATGATATATATTCAAGGTTATTGAAAGACCGCATTATTATTATCGGCTCAGAAATTAATGATCAAGTAGCGAGTAGTGTCGTAGCGCAATTATTATTTTTAGAAGCAGAAGATGCAGAAAAAGATATATTCTTATACATCAATAGCCCTGGCGGTTCAACGACAGCAGGTTTTGCAATATTAGATACGATGAATTTAATTAAACCAGATGTGCAAACGCTATGCATGGGCTTTGCGGCATCATTCGGTGCATTGTTATTATTATCAGGGGCAAAAGGAAAACGGTTTGCTCTCCCTAACAGTGAAATTATGATTCATCAGCCGCTTGGTGGTGCACAAGGGCAAGCAACAGAAATTGAAATAACTGCGAAAAGAATATTAAAGTTAAAGCATGATATTAATAAAATGATTGCAGAAAAAACGGGGCAACCGATTGAAAGAGTAGCACATGATACAGAAAGAGATTATTTTATGACTGCAGAAGAAGCGAAGGCATATGGGATTGTAGATGACGTTGTTACGAAAAAATAAGTTAAAAACAGGCTAGAGGATATGCTAACCCTCTAGCCTATTTTTATTAATCTTTTACCCATTCATCAACTAGCGCTTGATTCTTCTTAATCCATTTTCGCGCCGCTTCTTCGGGATCTTTCGTTTTATTTAACTCGACCATTAACGTACCAAGCTGTTCATCGTTCATTTTCCATTTGTCAAAGTATTTTATGATCTCCGGATGATCTTTTTCGAAACCTTTACGAACAGAGTAATAAATGTCATCTTTTTCACCATATACTTTCTTAGGGTCTTTTAAATATTTTAAGTCAAATTCTGAAAAGCCCCAATGCGGATTCCAAAGCGTAACAGCGATTGGTTTCTTTTTCGTATATGCTTTCTTTAGTTCACTCATCATCGCAGCTTCAGAGGATTGGACAAGTTTTAGTTTTATATCATATTCTTTCATTGCTTTATTCGTTAAATTCATAAGACTACTACCGGGTTCGATACCGACAATTTTATTCTCTAGTTCATCTTTATGAGCATTTAAATCTTCGATACTGTTTATGTTTTTCATATAAGAAGGGACGACTAAACCTAGTCCAGTACCTTCGTACCATTTTGATTTTAAGACAATATCATCTTTATAACGATCGTTTAGCGGTTTATCTGTAACTGGTAGCCATACTTCTAAATTCGCATCAACATCACCACGAGCGACACCAGTCCAAATTGCGGCTTTTTCTAAATACATGAGCTCAACTTTGTAGCCTTTTTCTTCTAATAAAACTTTCCACATGTTTGCGGTTGCAATATTTTCTTTCCAACTTGTTACACCAAGTTTAATTTTTCCTTTCGAATTTGCATTTGTTGCATTACATGAAGTGAAAATCATAGTAATAAATAATGCAAGGCATATAAACCAAATTTTCTTTCGCATCGAAAACCTCCTAAGTAACGTTTGCCTTATAAAATAAATGTATAAGTAAGCATTCTTATTATGAACGGAAACGAGAATTTTAAAGAAATCTTATGAATGTCATTTTTATGTAATATTTCTTGGTAAAATCGCAACACTATGTGAATAGATGGGTAGAAAAGGAGTAGTGACATGGATAATACAAAGGTGCGTGTTGAAAACGTAACAAAAGTATTTGGGAAAAACCCGCAAAGGGCGCTTACTTTATTAAAAGAAGGGAAAAATAAATCGGAAATTTTAAAAGAAACTGGAATGAACGTTGGTGTGAAAAAGGCAACGTTTGAAGTATACTCTGGAGAAATTTTCGTTATTATGGGTTTGTCTGGTAGCGGGAAATCTACGTTAGTTCGTATGTTAAATCAATTAATTAGACCAACAGCGGGGCATATATACATAGATGGTGAAGACATCGCAACAATGGGAAAAGAAGAGTTACGAAGAGTGAGAAGAACAAAAATGAGTATGGTGTTTCAAAAGTTCGCTTTATTTCCTCATCGTACTGTTTTGCAAAACGTTGCGTACGGATTAGAAATTCAAGGAGTTCCCGTAGAGGAACGAGAGAAAAAAGCATTAGAGTCTTTGAAATTAGTTGGACTAGACCATCATAAAGATAACTATCCAAGTCAACTGAGTGGTGGTATGCAGCAACGTGTGGGAATTGCAAGGGCACTAACGAATGATCCAGATGTTCTATTGATGGATGAATCATTTAGCGCACTAGATCCACTGATTCGAAAAGAAATGCAAGATGAGCTGTTAGAGTTACAAGATAAAATGGAAAAGACAATTATATTTATTACACATGATTTAGATGAAGCCCTTCGAATTGGTGATCGAATTGCGTTAATGAAAGATGGAGAGGTTGTCCAAATTGGAACGCCGGAAGAAATTATGATGAGTCCTGCGAATGAATTCGTAGAGAAGTTCGTGGCGGATGTGAATTTAGGAAAAGTAATAACGGCGGAATCTATATTAAAACGACCAGAGACGTTATTAATTGACCGTGGACCTCGTGTAGCACTTCAAATTATGAGGAACGCCGGCGTTTCAACTGTATATGTTGTTAATAAAAAGTATGAGTTTTTAGGTATATTAACTGCGGATGATGCAAGTAAAGCTGTTCAAAAACAGTGGCCAATTGCTGATTTATTACTTACCGATATCCCGCATGTGTATGTAGATACTTTACTGGAAGAAACGTATGCGAAAATGGCGGAGATGAAATATCCGTTACCAGTAATCGATGAGAAGAAAAGGCTAAGAGGAATTATTAAACGTGAAAGTGTCATTCAAGCTCTTGCAGGAAACATTGAGGAAGAGGTGAAAGACGATGAATAGTATACCGCGGATTCCATTAGGGGAATGGGTCGACTCATTTGTTGCAAGTTTATATGAGCACTTTGAAGGCTTATTCCGAGGATTCTCTTATATTATTGGCGGATTTGTTGATTTACTCACTAATTTTTTAACAATAATACCCGCCATATTGATGATTATTATCTTATGTTTCCTCATTTGGTACACAACGAGGAAATTATCTTTAGTCATTTTTACGCTTATTGGATTATTATTTATTTTGAATATTAACTACTGGGCACAAACGATGCAAACATTGGCACTCGTACTTACGTCTGTTATTATTTCAATTATTGTCGGAATTCCAATTGGTATATTAGCATCTCAAAATGAACGTTTCTCAAAATTTTTAAAACCAACATTAGATTTTATGCAAACAATGCCTGCATTCGTATACCTTATTCCAGCGATTACATTTTTCGGAGTAGGTGTAGTACCTGGAATTATTGCATCAGTAATCTTTGCAATGCCACCGACAATTCGTTTTACTGACTTAGGAATTAGACAAGTTCCAGAAGATTTAATTGAAGCAGCGAATGCATTTGGATCCACAGCATCACAAAAACTATTTAAAGTACAATTACCACTTGCAACCGGAACGATTATGGCTGGTGTGAACCAAAGCATTATGCTTTCGTTATCGATGGTTGTAACAGCATCACTTGTAGGAGCTCCAGGACTTGGAGTTGATGTATATCGCTCTGTAACACAAGTTAATATCGGAATGGGATTTGAAGCTGGATTAGCTATCGTAGTAATCGCAATTATATTAGATCGAATTACACAAGGGTTCCATATGAAAAGAAAATAATGAATAAAAAACACACTTTTATAATACAAAGTGTGTTTTTTATTGCATCCAGATCACATACGAACGATAACAGAACCTCCAGCTGGTGCACAAACTTGGTTTTTTTGTTGTTCCATTGATTTAATTAATTGATTATTTTCCTCGATTAATGAGATTAATTTAGTTAATTGATTTTCAAGACTTGCAATACGCTGCATCATATATTGTGAATCATGATGCAATGTATTCCTTGCGGGATGAGGGGAATAAACATACTGTTGATTTATATTTGGATTCCAATGAGGATACATTTGAATCGTTCCTCCTTCAATAAATTACGAAGCTTTCTTATAGTAAATGCCTATGTATAATTAATAGTTACTTGAAAATTTTCCAATATAAAAGGAGTATGTACAGAAAATGGAAAATATTATATGTGAAGTTACAGTACATTTTTTGGAAATATTTAAGCGAGATAGTGCGTATATTAATACATTCAAGTAAATGTATGTTATTTAGGGAGAAATGGTGGGAGGAGATGTGATTTTGGCTAAAAATAAAAAAAGAAATGATGCTTTGGCAATAGGTGTCGGTATAGGGGTTGTAATTGGTGTATTTCAAGGGCACTTTACAAATAATTTAGTAATAGGAATTGTAATTGGGATTATAATTGTGATTGCGTTTTTGAAGAAATAATGAGATGTAAATTCATTTCAAAAATTGTTGTATCAAAAGAATGAAAATTCGGAATACGAAACCTGTTTTTCCTTTTTTTGTGATATTATATATGAAAAGGAAGGTGATGGATATGTCAACAAACAATCAAATAGAACAAAACTGTTTCATTTGCAAAAAACATATAGGAAATATTATAGTTCCAGGTGGAGCTATTTACGAAGATGAACTCGTTTACGTTGGACATGTCCACTGGGATAGTGAAGAAACATACCTGGGTTATGTAATGATAGATATAAAAAGACATGTACCTGGCCTTGCTGAACTAACAGATGAAGAAGCGAAAGCGTTCGGACTTATAACAAGTAGAGTAAGTAAAGCGCTAAAAGAAAGCGAAGGTGCAGAGCATATTTACACTTTTGTTTCAGGAAATAGTGTACCACATATGCATATGCACATTATTCCGCGTTATCCGAATACACCAAAAGAGTTTTGGTCACCAACCGAGATAGCGAAATGGACTGGCGCACCATATGGTGACGAAGAGAAAATAAAAAAACTATGTGAAAGAATACGAAAGTATATGGTAAATGAGTATGCATACAACAAATAATACACAATACTCATGGGTTGGAAATATAGAAATGTGTTTAGGAGAAATTTCAGTTAAACAATATGGTGATATTGTACTTGGTAAATATGGCGGGAATAAAAGTGCTGGAGCGAAAAAGAATGAAGATGGTGCATTAGTTTGGTCAAATGGTGAATGGGAATTTGCAGCTATATTAGATGGACATAATAGTGCAGAAAGTGTTGATTTAGTAGTAAATACAATCGAAAAAGAATATGAAAATATAAAAGTAATTTTGAATGAACCAATTAATACAGTGTTTCAATCTGTTGAAAATCATATACTGACAATTTTTCAGGCATCTTCATTTAAGGAAAAGTGCAAAAAAATTAAAGGTGAAACAGCTTGCTTACTATGTGTAAGGAAAGAAAATTATATATGGTGGCTTTCTATCGGTGATTGTTTAGTGTATGTATTTCATGAAGAGTTACATAAGTTAGGACAATATGCATTAAATCAACGTCATTTTTACGAATGGATTGGAAATGTAAACACATTTGATTTACCTGTTCCTTGCTATTCATCAGGTATTCGTGAATTACGTACTGGAAAGAACCGAATTGTAATGGTGACAGATGGAGTATTAGAATGCGGGGAACGCCGATATGAAATACCTGTAAATTTGTATAATGCTATGAACAGAAATGATAAAACACTAAAAGAAAATATTCACAATGTTTTAGAACACGTGCATCATCAGTTGGGACGTGATAGTGCGACAATTATTAGTTGGGACGTAGAAAATAAAAGGAATGCTACGTATCCGAGTGATCAGCCGGAGAAAATGAAAGTAAGAAAATAAAAGGATAGGTTTTGTTGTCAATTAGAAAAATAACTCTATTAATTTTATGAGTACTATCTACATTCATTTTGAAAAAATAGCAAGAAAAAGGTTATACATCCCGAAGAAAAGGATGGGAAATAGATTGTTGTTGTACAATACATAAAACATGTCTTGATAAAACTACTACTAAAGAAGTAAGCATAAAGAAAATGAAGATATTATCGAAACATTAAAAAATTATATAGTCCACTTTGTTACGAAAACATAATTAATTTAATAGGAGGGAATGCAATGGGCAACTCTACTATTTGGATTATAGTTATTAGTATGATAATTGGAGGATATTTTTTAGAAAAGTTTTTAAGGAAAAAATTAAATATGCCAAAGGGGAATGTTTGGATATATAAACATATAAATGGTTTACATGTAAAATTAGAAATAGGTCTTTTTATCATATATCTTATAGTAAGTTTTATTTATCTGTTCAAAGTAGAAAATGCTAATATAGGAATTGCTGTACTTACTTATTTTGGAGCAATTTCCTTATTACGCGTATGGATGGAATGGAAGTATAACAGAGAAACAAAGGAATATATTCTTTCTATAATTGGATTCTTTGCATTTGTTTTTATGGTTTCAATGTTACTTTATTTTGATCCTCTTTCTACATATTAATATCGTTTTGTTTTTTTATGATGAATATTTAAAAAGAGTAGCTACCATTATTTATCTTGATAGTTACTCTTTTTATTTACAACTTCCTAAAACTCCTCAAAACAAGATATTCCCACAATCTCCAAGGAAGAATCTTCTTCGCAAAGATCATAAATTTCACACCTTTACCGATTGGATATCGTAAATTTGTACGCTTAGATTCAGCAATTTCTACAATTTTATTAGCAACATCTATCGGATTACCAAATGTATCACTGCCGCTATTAATATGTTTTTGTATTTTATCCATATACTCTTTGTAAGGAGATGTTGTATCAGATTGGTTTTCAGCGAGTTGTTTCCCAACCTCCCATATGTTTGTGTTATAAGAACCTGGTTCAATTAAAGCAACATCTATTCCGAAAGGTTTTCCTTCTAAGCGAAGTGATTCACTCCAGCCTTCTAATGCATATTTTGAAGATACATAAGGAGATAAACCAGGGAATCCAACTTGGCCGCTAATGCTGCTAATATTAATGATTTTTCCACTTCTTTGTTTTCTCATATACGGTAAGACAAGCTGAGTAATTGATATAGCCCCAAATAGGTTCGTTTCAAATTGTTTGCGGTATTCCTCTACTGGAATTTCTTCTACAAAGCCCCCATTTGCATATCCTGCGTTATTAATAAGTAGGTCTACTCTGTTTATTTCTTTTATATATAATTGAAAGTTATGTATAGAATTTTGATCTGTTACATCTAATTGTTGAACTTTTATATTTTGCTGTAAGTTGAGTTCAGTAACTTGAGATAGTAAGGTTCCTTGTTTTTCTAGGTTTCGCATTGTAGCAATGACTAAATAGTCTTTTTTCGCAAGTTCAAGCGTTGCTAATAGGCCGAATCCACTTGAAGCCCCAGTAATAATTGCAATTTTTTTATTCATTGTCGGCTCGCTTTCTTTTTCTTTTATCATAACGAGATATAAAGGTAAAAGCTATTTATTGTATAAAGATATTTGTTATAATTGAAAATAATTATCAATTGATTGTAATTTGTATATAAAAGGAGTGTGGATTTCATGAAGACTAACAGTTTTCATGATATTTTTAGTAAATATTTTCATGGGTTACAAGTTGTAGAAGAAAGATATATGTATGTGCCAAAAACAATAGGTATGGGTGAAGTGCGAAGGTGGAGCTCGTTTTCTGGAATGGAAATAGTGCTATCAAATTACCAGTTTCATAAAAACCATCGCATTCAATTTGCATCGGATGCAGCAATGGTGGAACTTAATTTTTGTTTACAAGGATCCGGGGAAGTACAAGTTGGTTACTCTACAAATAAATTAATGGCTGGGAATAGCTATTTATATTTTATGAATGACTTTGAAGTTCTATTTGAATATGAAAAAGAAACTCCACTATATTCATTAGCAATTGGAATTCCTGTACAGTTGTTTAATCATTTCATGCTAAATTGTGCTATTGAAAAAAGTCATGATTTTCATACTATAATAGGAAATCAATCTTTTAAAAAGTTTCAAACCCCCATTGATGCCCTAACATCTAATATTATTAAGAGAATGTTAGAGAATTCCCAAAAGGATCGTATTAATCAACTCGAAATAGAAAGTAAAGCGCTCGAATTGCTTTCTATATACTTTGGGAAAGTATTACTGAATGATCGTGATGCAAATAAAAGGAGCCAATTATCCAAAAAGGATTTAAATAAAATAAAACAAGCTGAAGAAATTTTACTTCAAAGAATGGAGTCACCCCCATCATTATTAGAATTAGCTAAAATAGTAGGATTAAATGATTATAAATTAAAAATTGGTTTTAAAGAATTATTTGGCACGTCCACATTTGCATATTTAAGAGAACAGCGAATGGAAAGAGCAATGCTTTTATTGCGTTCGGGAACTAGTAATGTGACCGAAACGGCAGTTGCTGTTGGATACAATAATATTAGTCATTTTTCAGAGTCATTTAAAAAGAAATATGGAATGAAACCTTCTGAAATTTTGCGTATGTATTAAAAATCCGTTATACCGTAAACTCCTCCACCATTTGGTAGTTGTATTTTGTCATAATCATTATAATTACAATCAACATCCAATTGGAAATAATTTTTTATGGGGGAATTTAAATGAAAGAGCGGAATGAAAGTCATTTTTGGATATTTGTATTAATAGGAATCTTTCTTATTATAACAACAACTGGTTTCGCCCGTATGGCATATGGAATTATACTGCCATTTATGCAGGAAGGACTTCACTTATCTACGGCTCAATCAGGTATGCTAGGAACCATACTTTTTTTAGGTTATTTATTAACTGTAGGAACATCTGGAATATTTACTATCCGTTTTGGCGCAAAATCAGTTTTATTAATAGGCAGTTGGTTCGTCGTTATAAGCTTAATGGGATTAGCGTTTGTTTCTTCGTTTTGGATAGTTGCTTTTTGTATGCTATGTGCTGGAGCTGGTAGTGCTCTTGTATATACACCACTCATGTCAATAACGGTAGGGTGGTTTCCAGACAAAAGAGGAACTGTAATGGGACTGTTATTAAGCGGTGCAGGTATAGGTATGCTATTTAGTGGAATAATTGTTCCTTATGTAGTGCGCACATTTCCTGAGTATAGTTGGCGTGGTGCATGGTTTTTGTTTGGAGTTATTACATGTATCATTGTATTTGCCGTTTCAGTTGTTTTGAAAAATCCAGAAGTTACTGAAGATGAGCAAAAAATGAGTAATAAATCGTTTTTATGGAAAACGAAAGAACTATATATCATTGCATGGATGTATTTTATTGTTGGTGTTGTATATTTAATTCCAAATTTATATCAAACTAGTTTTATGATTGATAGTGGTATCTCAGCATCAATTTCGGGGACTGTTTATGCAATTGCTGGCATCTTTTCAATCGTAGGAGCATCTGTCTGGGGATTTATTTCGGATCGAATTGGTATAAAGAAGAGTTTATGTAGTGCGCTTTTATTAGCTATTATAGGTGATATGGCTCCAATTATATTTGGAAATATAACTGGTTTTATCGTGTCGGCAATTATTTGGGGTTCTAGCCTCGGAGGTATACTATTATTAATTCAAGTTGCAGCTTCAAAGCAAGTATCTCCGAAATATGTCTCAATGGCAATTAGTTTTATATCTGTTTTCTATGCAGTTGGGCAAATGATTGGACCTGGAATTGCGGGCTGGGTTATTGAGAGAAGTGGTTATGCATTAGCTTATGTATTAGGTGCTTTCGGTTTCTTTATGTGCATATGTATGGGGTTATGCTTAAAAAGAGGAAATCTTACAAACTCAGCGTATTTAGAGAAGTGAGTATTGTCATGAAATGAATCTTTTTAACAGGAGGGAAGAAAAATGGTCCATGTGAAAGATGTATTAGCAGATCAGTTATTAGCAAATGCAAATGATCCCAGTTGGTATATGCCATTTTCAGATGCAGTTAAGGATTTATCTGAGAGGGAAGCTTTCTGGAAACCGAATGAAGAGAGTAATAGTATAGCTGAAATTGTACAACATTTACTGTATTGGAACTCTACGTGGCAAACTAGGTATAAAGAATCAAATGTTAATGCAGTACCCTCTATAGGAGATAATAACAAAAGTTTTATGCTTTCAGATAATCAAACTTTCGATGAATTACGGGAAAAACTACTAGAAAAACTGTTACAATGGCAAAATCTTATAAATGAAGAAAAGGTTGAAAGTGATGTAGTAGGATTTCCTGTTTCTGCAAAGTGGTGGGAAGTGTTAGCGAATGTAACAACTCATAATGCATATCATATTGGCCAAATTATTTACATCCGAAAATTACAGCAGAGCTTTGATAATGAATAAGATAATAGTTCTCAAATTAGGTGAACAAAAGTGGACAAAACGAGACAGATGTCTCATTTTGTCCACTTTTTTATTATGAAAGAAAAGAGAAAACCTATTAAATCAAGGATTAGAATTTGGCACGGTACTTGCAATATAACAGACGAACAAGAAAATAGGAGGGCTGGACATGTTAAAAACAACTGAAAGTAAAGGGAATGAAATTACGAAAGAACAAGCTCGTTGGATGTACGAAAAAATGTTAGAGATTCGTAAGTTTGAAGATAAGGTGCATGAATTGTTCGCGCAAGGCGTTTTGCCAGGTTTTGTTCATTTATACGCAGGTGAAGAAGCGGTAGCAGTTGGTGTATGTGCCCACTTAACGCATAGTGACAGTATTACAAGTACACATAGAGGTCATGGACATTGTATCGCAAAAGGTTGTGATTTAAATGGTATGATGGCTGAACTTTTCGGGAAAGCAACAGGATTATGTAAAGGTAAAGGCGGTTCCATGCATATTGCGGATTTAGATAAAGGAATGCTTGGTGCTAATGGCATTGTAGGCGGGGGTTTCCCACTTGCTTGCGGTTCAGCATTGACAGCTAAATATAAAGGAACAAAAGATGTAAGTGTTTGTTTCTTCGGTGACGGAGCAAATAATGAAGGAACATTCCATGAAGGGGTTAATTTAGCGGCGATTTGGAAGTTACCAGTTATTTTTATTGCAGAAAATAACGGTTACGGTGAAGCAACTACATTTGAATATGCTTCAAGTTGTGATTCTATTGCGGATCGTGCAAAAGCTTATAATATTCCAGGCGTTCAAGTAGATGGAAAAGATCTTCTAGCTGTATATAAAGCTGCTGCAGAAGCAGTGGAACGTGCGCGTAATGGTGATGGTCCAACAATTATTGAATGTATGACATATCGTAATTACGGTCATTTTGAAGGTGAAGCGCAAACATATAAAACATCAGAAGAAAAAGAAGAACATTTAAATGAAAAAGATGCGATTGTGAATTTCCGTAAGCATTTAATTCATGAAGGTTTATTAACGGAATCTGAACTTGTTGATATGGAAAAAGCAGTAGATGATGCAGTACAAAGATCCATTGAATTTAGTGAAAATAGTCCATACCCAGACGATGAAGAATTATTAAAAGATGTATACGTTTCTTACAAATAAGAGGAGGGTGAAAAATTATGACTAGAACAGTAAGTATGTCAACTGCAATTAATGAAGCAATGAAAATCTCAATGCGTCGTGATGAAAATGTAATTTTAATAGGTGAAGATGTTGCAGGCGGTGCACAAGTTGATCATCTGCAAGATGATGAAGCTTGGGGTGGTGTTCTTGGTGTTACGAAAGGACTTGTACAAGAGTTTGGCCGAAATCGTATATTGGATACACCAATTTCTGAAGCGGGTTATATGGGAGCTGCGATGGCAGCTGCTGCAACTGGGTTACGTCCGATAGCTGAGTTAATGTTTAATGATTTTATCGGTAGTTGTCTTGACCAAGTATTAAACCAAGGTGCGAAATTCCGTTATATGTTTGGAGGTAAAGCAAAAGTACCCGTTACAGTACGTACGATGCATGGTGCTGGTTTTAGTGCAGCAGCTCAGCATTCACAAAGTTTGTACGCATTATTTACGAGCATACCAGGTATTAAAGTTGTTGTTCCTTCCACGCCGTATGATGCAAAAGGCTTATTATTAGCAGCAATTGAAGATGATGATCCAGTAATCTTCTTTGAAGATAAAACACTTTACAATATGAAAGGTGAAGTGCCGGAAGGGTATTATACAATTCCTTTAGGAAAAGCAGATATTAAACGAGAAGGTTCTGATGTAACAATTGTCGCAATCGGAAAACAAGTTCATACAGCACTTGCAGCTGCAAAGCAATTATCGAAAAAGGGGCTTGAAGTAGAAGTAATTGATCCACGATCTTTATCACCGCTTGATGAAGATACTATTTTATCATCTGTTGAAAAAACAAATCGTCTTATCGTTATTGACGAAGCGAATCCAAGATGTAGTATCGCAACAGATATTGCGGCAATTGTAGCGGATAAAGGTTTTGATTTGTTAGATGCACCTATTAAACGAATTACAGCACCACATACACCTGTTCCGTTCTCACCACCACTTGAAAAGTTGTATTTGCCAACGCCAGAAAAAGTAATTGAAACTGTATCAGAAATGATTGGAGACCAATCTTTATTACATGTGTAATAAAACGATGAGAAGGGAGAGAGACACATGGCTGTAGAAGTTGTAATGCCGAAGTTAGGTATGGCGATGAAAGAAGGTATTATTACGAGCTGGAATATTAAAGCAGGCGATAATGTAGCAAAAGGAGAACTGATTGCTAGTATTAATTCAGAAAAAATTGAAACGGAAATTGAAGCGCCAGCTGATGGTACGGTACTTGATATAGCTGTAAGTGAAGATGAAGGAGTGCCGCCTGGTACTGTAATTTGCTACATCGGTAAACCGAATGAAAAAGTAGAAATGCAGGAAAGCACACATGTTATAGAAGAAAAAACATCTAATATAGAAGTACAAAATATACAAAATCAAGAACCAAATGGGAAAGAAGTATCGAAGCAAAGAATTAAAATTTCACCTGTAGCGAAGAAAATTGCAAAGTCTGAAAATCTGGATATCAAGGCATTAGTTGGTACAGGTCCTGGCGGAAGGATTACAAAGGCAGATGTATTAAAGGCGCTAGAAGAAAGAGTAGCAAATCCAGAAGTACCTGAACAAGAAGAAAGTACAGTCGTTCCTGTTACTGGTATGAGAAAAGCAATTGCGAGTCGTATGCATGCAAGCTTACAAAATAGTGCGCAATTAACATTAACGATGAAAGTAGATGTTACAGATTTAGTTGCATTACATAAAGACATAGCGGAAGTTGTACAAAAACGATACGAAAACAAACTAACCATTACGGATTTCGTTTCTCGTGCTATTGTATTAGCGCTTAGAGAGCATAAAGAAATGAACAGCGCTTATATAGATGATGCAATTCATCAATTTGAACATGTGCATTTAGGCATAGCAGTCGCATTAGAAAAAGGATTAGTCGTTCCAGCTATTCGCTTTGCAAATAATTTATCTTTAGTAGAGTTGTCTAAAGAGATTAAGGATATGGCACAAAAGGCGCGAGCAGGTAGCTTAAGTAGTGATGATATGCACGGAACGACATTTACAATTAGTAATTTAGGTAGCTTTGGTATTGAATATTTCACACCTGTATTAAATACACCTGAGACTGGTATTTTAGGTATTGGCGCAATTGAACATGTTCCTGTATATAAAGGGAAAAAATTAAAAAAAGGTAGTATGTTACCTTTAAGTTTAACATTCGATCATCGTGTACTAGACGGTGCACCAGCAGCTGCATTTTTACGCACAATTAAATATTATTTAGAAGAACCTATAACAATTCTTTTATAAAGAGAAGGTGAGAGAATGAGTAAATTAGTTGTAATTGGAGGCGGACCAGCTGGATATGTAGCGGCAATTACCGCGGCTCAAAATGGAAAAGAGGTCACTCTTATTGATGAAGCTGACCTTGGCGGAACGTGTTTAAATGTTGGGTGTATGCCGACGAAATCATTGTTAGAAAGTGCAGAAGTGCATGACATTGTGAGAAAAGCGAATGATTATGGGGTTACGCTTAATACAGGAAGTATATCAATTGATTGGGATCAAATACAGGCAAGGAAATCACAAATCGTAATGCAACTCGTCCAAGGAATACAATATTTAATGAAGAAAAATAAAATTAAAGTTATAAAAGGAAAAGCGAAATTCGAAACGGATCATCGTGTGCGAGTTGTACAAGGAAATAAAGAAGAAGTAGTGGATGGAGAGAGGTTTATTATCGCAGCTGGTTCCGAACCTACAGAATTACCATTCGCTCCGTTTGATGGAAAATGGATTTTAAATAGTAGCCATGCGATGTCTCTTGAGAGTGTACCATCTTCATTGTTAATCGTTGGCGGTGGTGTAATAGGATGCGAGTTTGCAAGTATTTATAGTCGCCTTGGGACAAAAGTTACGATTGTTGAAATGGCACCGCAATTATTACCAGATGAAGATGAAGATATCGCACATATTTTAAGAGAGAAATTAGAAAGTGATGGCGTAGAAATATTTACAGGAGCTGCTTTAAAAGGATTAAATAATTATAAGAAGCAAGCTTCATTTGAATATGAAGGTAGTATCCAAGAAGCTAACCCGGAATATGTTCTCATTTCTGTCGGCCGAAAACCACGTGTACAACAATTAGATTTAGAAAAAGCAGGGGTTCAGTTTTCAAATAAAGGGATTGCTGTGAACGAACATATGCAAACGAACGTATCACATATTTACGCAGCTGGTGATGTGATCGGTAGAATTCAGCTTGCTCACGTTGCCTTCCATGAAGGAACGACAGCAGCATTACACGCAAGTGGAGAAGACGTGAAAGTAAATTATCACGCTGTGCCTCGATGTATATACACAGCTCCAGAAATAGCTAGTGTCGGGTTAAGTGAAAAAGGTGCAAGAGAACAATATGGTGATATTCTCATCGGAGAATTTCCTTTTACAGCGAACGGAAAAGCTCTTATTTTAGGAGAACAAGTAGGGAAAGTAAAAGTCATTGTGGAACCTAAATACCAAGAAATTGTAGGGATTTCTATTATCGGTCCTTATGCAACTGAACTTATTGGTCAAGGAACCGTAATGATTCATACAGAAGTTACCGCTGATATAATGAGAGATTATATTGCAGCACATCCAACTTTATCTGAGGCGATTCATGAAGCGTTAATGCAAGCAGTAGGACATGCTGTACATGCTTAAATAGAAATATGATAAACCACTATTCTCTAAATGAAAGAGAGAATAGTGGTTTGAATTTTTATAGAAGAAATTAAATGTCTTATTACTATTTAATTTCAATCGCTGAAGTAATATCGTTCCAATCAGCAGCTAAATTAGCAGTTTTACCGTACCAATCAGCATGTTTAAATAAAACGCCTTTTCCATATCCTTGTGTTGAAGTGTGCTCCCAAAGTGTCGTTGAATAACTTGCAGAAGGTGACGCTGTACTTACAGAAGAAATTCTGTCATTCCAGCTAGACGGTAAGTTTTTAAATCCGCTGCTCCAGTAAATGTATTGGCCACCTTTATCTTTATGTTCATAAAAATCAGTACTACCAGCACCGCTACCTAAAGGATTAATTTTATTTTTAATTGCTTTTTTATCCTTTTCAATATACGCATCTAATGTTTCACGACTAGTAAAACCATAAGCTAGCCAATCCCCATTTTCATTTTGCTCTGGTAATACCATAGTAATTTGGATATTTTTCTTATCCTGATCATTTAATTTTGCAAATGAATTAACATTTTGTTCATCCACTTTTAAATAATCAAATGACTTAATTGTGTTGCTTTTTTCTTCAGCACTTACCGCACCTAGTCCTCCAGTTAATGCAAAACCCGCTACTAATGTTCCTGCTACTAATTTCTTCAACATATAACCATCCCTTTTTGTTTGAATTTTTGTACAGGTGAATCTTGTACAGCTAAAATGTATTCTAATTTTATACTTTTGTAAATATTCTGAAGTTTTAGAAATAATAGGCGGAATATTTACAGTTTTACATTTTTTCTTTAGAAAAAATAGTTATTGGAATGATATAATAAGTGGATATATTGTTTTTACTGGATTTAAAAATGTTTTAGGAGAGGTGTCATTGAAATATTTTACAAGAGATTGGTATAAAAAAATGCAAGTTTTAGAATTTGTAAGTTTTATAGAGTCTATAAAAGAATGGTCAGAAATGGATATACAAAGTTTAAAGGAAGAAATAGAGGAAAGGAAAATAGATTTATTAAAATTCCTTCCTGAATCGATATACTCAATTATACAAAACATCACAATTAATTCAGAATACCCATCAGGTGAACTGAAAAAACGTATGCAAAAGTGGTCAACAGATTATGAGAAAAGAGTGGCACAATTAGATCAATTATACGTAGAATATTTTAATTCCATTGAGAAAAAACTTCCGTCAAATGTCGCTCAGTTACACAAGACATCACTACACGATAGTGTAATTAAAGTAATAAAGAGAGAATCAGAAGATACTTTGTCTATCGTATTAGATTGCAGTGGTACTTTTAGTGAATTTGATAAACTTGAAGTAACCTTTATAGGAGTAACAAAGTGTTCTATGCCGGAAAACTTTGAAAATGCTTGGTGGTTATATCATGAAATAGCTCTTACTGAAGATGGTTTTGAACTAGGTGTTTTATTTGACTCTCCATTTAGAGAAGTGACGATTTGCGCGGCAGATGTATTACTTGTGAAGAAATAATGTTGTATGGAGTATTACAAACGTTTGACATAATAAAAAAATAAAGTTATTGTAGATACATGAAGTCTACAATAGGGGCTGTATTATGAAATATTCTAAAGCTACAAATTATGCTCTTCATACAATGCTTTTTCTGGCAAAGGCTACACCAAATAAGTTAGTTAGTGTTCACCAATTAGCAGAAATGCAAAATGTTTCACCAACGTACTTGTCTAAAATACTAACTAAGTTGACGAAGGAAGGGATGATACATTCATCATCTGGTCCAAAGGGCGGTTACTCGCTTAGTAAGAATTGGGAAGATATTTCATTTTTAGATATTATACATGCAATTGAAGGTAAAACATCATTGTTTGAATGTTGTTTACATGACAAACCTGGATGTTTAATTAATGAAGTAATGCTCGCAGCAGAAGAGAAAATGGAAGAAGAGTTACGAAATCAAAAAATCGTAGATCTTGCGAAAAAAATAAAAGTGGATTTTTAATCTGCTTTTATTTTTAAATTAATTAAGGATAAAAAGACTCTTTGATATCTTTAATTGTAGTTAGAAAATGATATGAAGAAGGAGAGAAGATGATGACTAAATTTTGGAATGATCGATATAAATCAGATGAATATTTTTACGGGGAAGAACCTAATACATTTATTAAAGAACAAGCATTTCGTTTAGCAAATCACAATAAAGTAATAGCATTTGCGGAGGGAGAAGGTAGAAATGCTGTATTTCTAGCAAGACAAGGGAACGAAGTAGCAGCTATTGATTATTCGGAAGGTGGATTAGAGAAGACAAAAAAATTGGCAGAGAAGCATAATGTAAACGTGCATACAAAAAAAGTAGATTTATTAGCTGATAGTTTGCCAGAAAATGAATATGATGCAGCAATTATGGTATTTGGACATTTTCATGATGATTATAAAAAAATGATATTAGGTAAAATGATACAAACGATAAAGCCTGGTGGTTTAATTATGTTTGAAGTTTACTCAAAAAAACAAATAAACTATGGTACTGGTGGGCCAAAAGATGTTGATATGCTGTATGATCCAATTGATATTCTTACTTGGTGTGAAGAACATAAGGTAATTCATTTCTTTAATGGAGAACAAGAGCGAGTTGAAGGGAAAGGGCACACTGGTTTAGCTGATGTTATTCAAGTTGTTATTAGAAAATGAATATAAGTGTTAATGAAAGGTAAATGTATGAATGTAAAAAGACCAGTCATTTAAGACTGGTCTTTCTATTTAGATACTAAATTATCAAGCTTCCAATATGTATTTGTTAACGGCGCAGCTTTGCTATCTATGTATAAATACATATTATTTAAATCTTTTGGTGAAGTTTTCAGTTCAAACACAACGTCAGTAGTTAAAGAGAATTCGTGTGGAACATTTTTATAGTGCTCGTCATCTATCGGATGAGCTTCACCTTCATATTTCTGACCAGTTTTTTCATCTTGTATGAAATATTTTATTTCCGAAAGATCAATAGTTTGTCCATCGTCCCGAACATTATTAATCATAACACGAGTAGTAAGGCGCCGCTCTTTGTCTATTTTTTCAAACTTTGCATTTTCAACTGTTGCTCTATAGTATTCGTTTTTAACTATTTCTCCATAGTGCATTGCATTCTTTTCGAGAGCGCTCTTTTCTTGTTTTGATGTAGTATTGCTATTACATCCTGTTAATATTCCAGTAAATAATAATGCTGTACATGTCGTTTTGATTAATGATTTCATAGTAATCCCTTTCTGTATTAAAAAGTAAAACATAGGAATAATTTTACATCAACAGGAAGGTAAATGGAAGTATTTTTGCGTAATATACAGATATACATTTATTTGGTTGGCAAATTATTGGGATAGAAAGAGGGAGAAGGCTGTATAAAACGGAATAAATAAGAACTGAAAATATTGTAAAACAGAAGGGGCATATATATAATTAAAATAAAGTTTAAGTTTCTGAATCTTCAATAACGGTGGTGATAACATGTTTACTGAAGAACGTCGAGAGAGAATCTTAGAACTACTTAATACAGATGGAAGAGTAATCGCAAAGGAACTTGCGGAAAGATTTGATATGTCTATTGATTCTATAAGAAGAGATTTGTCTATTATGGAAAAGGATGGTTTATTAAAAAGAACGCACGGAGGTGCAATTGAACTTACGCGAGTGAGGAACTTAGCTGCGGAACCAGCTAAACGTTATAGTGATAGCTCAATATATGAGGACACAATTGCAAAAGTTGCGGCATCTTATATACAAGAAGATGATTCTATTTTTATTGGCGGGGCTTCCATTCATAATGCGATGCTGAAATATTTACCGGAAGTATCATTTACGGTTATTACGAATTCTATAGAAATAGCTGGTCATCTAAGAGAATATAAGAACATCGATACATATTTAATTGGTGGAAAAGTAAAGCCTTCAGGAAATATTACTGATACATTTGCCTCTGAATTGATAAGTAGATTTTCTATTGATTTTTATTTCTCTACAGGTGGAGGCATTTCATTACAAGGTATTAGTACTGCAACACCTGAAGTTGCTTATTTTAGTAAAAGAGTAAGTGAAATTGCTAGAAGAAATATTTGTTTAGCTCCGCATAATAAACTTGGAATAGATTGTTTTATAAGAGGAGAGTCTCTAAAAGAAATTGACCTTATTATAACTGACGAAGAGGCTAGTAAAGAAACTGTTCAGGAATTTGAGAAACAAGGTAAACAAGTTGTAATAGCGCCATTATATTCATTTGAAAGGAGTTTGACATGATTGTAAAAGAGCAAGAGTTTCATATAAATGGATTAACTTATACAATTCGTTCTGCAGCTGAGAAAGATGCTGAGCAGTTATCGAAAATTAGAGTTCAGATTGATGGAGAAACTGAAAATATGGATAGAGATGCTGGAGAGGGATTTATAGATGACCTAGGGTTTCAAAAAATAATAAAAACAGATAGTGAAGAAACGAAGAATCTCTTTTTAGTTGCAGAAGTGCACAATCGAATCGTTGGATTTTCAAGGTGTGAAGGATCAAATTTTAAGAGATTATCTCATAAAGTGGAGTTTGGTGTTTGCATTTTAAAAGAGTTTTGGGGATATAAAATGGGTAAGAGCCTATTACAACAATCTATTAAATGGGCTGACGAAAATGCAGTAAATAAAATATCTTTACAAGTATTAGAGACAAACGAGAAAGCTATTCATCTTTATAAAAAAATAGGTTTTGAAGTAGAAGGCATTTTGAAAAATGACAAAAGACTATCGGATGGAAAGTATTATAATACGGTAGTGATGGGAAGATTTACTAATACTTTTCATAAAAGAGGGGAAGAGGTATGTTTTACAGAAGGAAGTACTATGTAGTGAAAAATGAATTCATAGAAGTATTTAATGATCATTTCAATAATACGAACTTACCTAATCAATTAAAGCATGGTTCTAGGCTAATAGGACGCTGGATGAAAGATAATAAGAATGGTACGTCTGAAGTATTTGCCATATGGGAATATGATAGTTATGAACAGTATAATGAAATAGAATCGAAAATTAGAAGTGACGAGAGGCATATTAAAAGAATACATGAATGGTATGAAAACCATGGCGGGAAAGAATATGTTTTACAGGAGTACATAGTAGAGATGAAAAATGAAGAGTTAGTATGTACTGTAAAGTAACAGAGGGGTGAGGGATAATAGAAATTAGAACAAAATTATATTTTAGTTTAGCATCCACTATTTTATTTGCAATAGCCGTGATTGTTTTCTTTATAAATGGTAATCCACAAAAGTGGTTTTGGTTATGTATTTTCTTTGCGTCCATTATACAAAATATAGTGCTACTAAAAAAGAATAAAGAAATGCATTAGGATATTCAAATTATTAACATATTTGTGTCGTCTTGCTAGTTTTATTGAAAACGCTTTTATTCAGTTTTATAATAAAAGTATGTTTTATAAATCTCCAAAACAATTAAAAGGGAGATGATACAATGTTAGCTTCACCGTTTTACTTACATACATGGAAAAAGTTTATTGATGAAGGAGTCCTTGATTCGAACCGTATAAACGAAAGAATTTCAGAATCATGGTACCGATGTAAACAAGCAAATGTGAATCCTCATATGAGTAAAGGTCAGAAAATTTTGTCTTCTGTTTTTTTTCAAGAACAAAAGAAAAAGAGTGAAATTTTCCTTGATATAGCATTACCTCAAATACAAAATATGAGAAAAACCATTGATGAACTACAAATGATGGCATTATTAATCGATCCAGATGGTTATGTTCTATCGTTAAGTGGAAATAAACAAACGTTAAAGCGAGCGAAACATATTAATTTTATTGAAGGTGTAAAATGGACGGAAGCAGCTGTTGGCACAAATGCAATTGGAACAGCGCTAGAAATTGAAGAAGCTATTATGATAAGTGGTACTGAACATTATACCGTGGCATCTCATAGCTGGAGTTGTGCGGCTGCTCCCATTCATAATGATGATGGGAAATTAATTGGTGTTCTAGATTTCTCGTGTCCAATTGAATTTTCGCATCCATATATGCTCGGTATGGTAACTTCAATTGCACATGCGATAGAACGTGAATGTAGCATAAGAGTTCATCAAAATGAATTACACTTAATTCATCGTTTTTTAGATGTTATTGATAGTGATGAACAAGTAGTTATTTGTAATCATCGTGATGTTATCGTTTCTGCGAGTAAGAGCGTTCGTGAACGAATAAATAATTGGTCAAGAATGAAAGTTGAAGAGTTAATGCACCATGGATTGGAAACTAAATTAGAGATACCGGTATATAGTAATGAAAGAATGATTGGGAAATGTATGTATTTAAAGGAAAACAAACAAATGAATACATATTCTACTTTCACATTTATAAAAGGAATTACTTTTCCAGGAGTTACCGGGACAAGCAGAGCATTTCAACACACACTAGAAGAAATTAAGCTTGTTTCACCGACTGATGCTAGTGTGTATGTATGTGGTGAGACAGGAGTAGGAAAGGAATATGTCGCGAGAGCGATTCATGAAAATAGTCCAAGAAAAGACGGGCCCTTTATAGCTGTTAACTGCGGTTCTTTGCCTAAAGAATTAATGGAAAGTGAATTGTTCGGTTATGCTGAAGGTGCATTTACAGGTGCGCGACGTCAAGGATATAAAGGGAAATTTGAACAAGCAAACGGAGGAACATTATTTTTAGATGAAATTGGTGAAGTACCACCAGAGATGCAAGTAGCATTATTGCGTGTTTTACAAGAACGCACAATAACTCCAATTGGGAGTTCAAAATTGGTACCAGTAAATATTCGTATTATTACTGCCACACATAAAGATTTACTACGGTTAGTAGAAGAAGGGAAATTCCGTCAAGATTTATATTATCGTTTGCACGTTTATCCGTTATATGTTCCATCGTTAATAGAAAGAAAAGAGGATATCCCATATTTTATACAACACTTTTGCGAACGGAAGAATTGGAATGTTGTATTTCCAAAGAGTATATACAATCAATTTTTACAACATACATGGCCCGGAAATATTCGGGAACTAGTAAATGTATTAGAACGTATTTACATTTTGTCGCAAGGACGGGAAATATGCGAAAAACAAGTCGTTTTTTTGATACAAACAATGATGGGAAATCAAGAACAACTTGAGTTGCAAGCTGAAAATAAAACAGAACATACATTACATTTTCGCGAAAAAATACAGCGTGATAGCATGATTGAAGCATTACAAAAGACAAATGGAAATGTTTCGTTAGCTGCAAAACTATTAAATGTACCCCGTAGTACATTTTATAAACGAATGCAAAAATATAAGTTATAAAGTAGATTTTTGCAATCTACTTTTTCTTTGTGGGCTCATGTTCTGTCGGAATGTGCGCTTACCGGGGAAATAATAGAATTGTTAGAAGGGAAATTTCCTAATGGAGGTTAGTGTGTGAAGTACATTGAAATTGGAATCGGGAATAGGTGGTTTGTTCGAACGGAAACTGAAAATAAAGATGGGACTGAATTTGAAGAACGAGGTATTATAAAACCTATTTATTTTGAGTCATTATACGTACGTATTTGGTTTCGGAAAACTTGTTTTATTTTTGATACGAAAGAGGGTTTTAAGAAAGATAAGAAGAGAAGGGTTGAATATAAATTTATTGTTGGAATTGTAAGTAGACTGAATAAAGAAAAAGTGGGCTAACATGCGTAGTTATATTGGACAGGAAATTCTTTTGACTTATATCAAATTCATGAAAAGCACATTTACTAAATATAAATTGTTAATAAAACCGCTAAGAAAACTTAGCGGTTTCTTTTTAAAAAGGGGGGATTTGCGTATGAATAGGATCGTAACTGTTTTACTTGCAATTATTATAATGGGGTATTCCATTTATAGTTGGAATGATACTTCGGAACTGAGTATGCTAATTTTACAAACGCTTTTAGGGTTTATGTTAGTTAGCTTAGGCGTGCAAAATTTAAAAAATAACGGAAAAGAAAATAGAAGTATAGGAATTGCTTTACTACTCGTGGCTTTGTTTTTAATTGTTGTATCTTTAATAAAATATTTTATATGAATAAGTTTTTAAATTAATAAAAAATGATTATTTATTGAATCCCCCTCACAATAAAAAGTTAAAATTCTACTTGTATTTCACTATATAAAATATGGCATAATGATTTAGTTAAAATAGAAATGGATAGGGTATTTGAGAGGGGCAGTATAATGAGTTTTGCAATTGAAATAGTAATAAAAGCACCATTGGATGTTGTATTTGACTACATAATAGAAGATGAAAAAATAAAAGAATGGAATACGTTTATAATAGAAAATCGCTATCCTTCAAATATGGATAAAGAGAATCCACGTGTAGGAGATAAATATATTACTGTTCAAAAAGTCGGTAAGAAAATATTCGAGGCTGAAGTAGAAATCCTTGAATACGATGCACCGCATATTATTTCACTTGGTAGTGAAATGAAGCAAGGATATTCAGCAATGACTTATATGTTAGAAGAAGATGAGGAAGGTACAGCACTAACATTAATTTCAGAATATGAACCTAGTAATTTTTATTATAAAATGATGTATAAGTTAACAGGCTGGATTTCACGAGGTTTAACTATAGAACAAATGGAACGTCTAGCAGAATGTGTAGAAGCTGCTTATAATAAAGAAAATTAATATTAAAGACATATTAAGAGAAAAACGTTACTCAAAGGATTGAGTAACGTTTTTATTATTTGAAGATTTTTCATTGAAAATTTTAATAGCTCGTTCAAATATTTCTTGATCAATACGAAATCTTTCTGTTATCCAATAAGTAAGTTCAAAAGAGGTAAGGTTATGTTCTTTTTTCTTACCTTGGAAATATTGTTTTAAAACATTATCATTTATAGAAGTTGGAATGCCATCGATATAACCAAAAATTTGAATTTTCTTTAGTACAGGAGATGTACGCCAATCGTTAGACCTTGAAATAAGTTCTTTCATATTTGATAAGTGTATTGGTTCTTTTACTTTTTCTTGATGAGCTTTAATAAGCTCATTTAAAACTTTAAGCTAGTAGGCTGTTTTGTCGTACCTAAAAATGATAGGAAGCTATTTACTAGTTGTACTTGGGTCATTTTCTTATCCTTTCTATATAGAAATTGCTATTGGTATTATTATACAATAGGTGTCAGAAAATACAGTTGTTTATTATTGAAGTGGGAGAGAATTATATGTCGATGTCACTATATTATAAAAAAATCCGTGAGCAATTAGGCTGTGAACTAATTCTAATACCGAGTATAGCTGCTGTTATTAAAAATGAGCAAGGGAAAATCTTATTTCAATATCCTGGTGGAGAATACTGGAGTTTGCCAGCTGGAGCAATTGAACCTGGAGAAACTCCAGAAGAAGCAGTAATTCGGGAAGTATGGGAAGAAACAGGATTGAAAGTACAAGTAAAAAAACAAAAAGGGGTATTTGGAGGGGAAAGGTTCCGTCATATATATCCGAATGGCGATCAAGTAGAATATATTGTTGTTGTGTTTGAATGTGAAATTACTAGTGGAAAACTGAAATCGATAGATGGTGAATCTTTAAAACTACAATATTTCTCATTTTCTGAAAAGCCTCCTTTAGCACTACCATACCCGGATAATATATTTTTATAGATGTAAAATAGCACACCTTATTTATTGAAGGTGTGCTATTTATATAACCCGGTCGTATACATCTCCGTTAACGTATACACAATTTCCTCTAATTTAATCTTTTTGTCATTTTGCATAATAGTCCAAAGAAACGATTCATTCATCGCGAACCAACCGCGTGCTACAATCTCTTTATTTAAATTAGGTTGTGCTAATCCACTTTCTTGAGAGTAAGTAATATCCTGTTTAATGCTTGTTATAAAACGTTCCCGAATCTCATCCCATTTTTGCCGTATTTCTCTTGATAATCCTATCGCTTCCTCTACAACTTGCAAAATAGCGCGTTCTTCATCTGCTAATTGCAGGAATGCTCTAACTTGATTTTGGATCATTATACGTGCTTCCTCTTTTGTTTGTGGAGAAAAAGAGCGTTCAGCGATATTATAAAAACGATTCATAACATCTTCCATTAAACTAATTAGGAGATCATCTTTGTTTTTGAAGTATACATATGCTGTTCCGTAACCAGTTTCTGCATGTTTAATAATTTGTGTAATTGTCGTTTTTTGAAATCCATTATTTATAAAAATAGTGTAACCAGAGTGTAATAGTTTCTTCTTGGTTTCTAAGGAGCGGTGTTTTCTTGATGAAAGGGTACTGTTTTTCAAAGAATCACCTCTTTATACTGAAATATCTGAAAATATAACTGTATTGTAAAAGAAATTCATATATAAAGTCAACTGACATAATATCATTGACGTCGTATCAATTGAGGTGATATATTTCAATTAGTTAGAATAAAAAGAAAATTAAGAGAAGGTGACACCATGTATAAAGAACCATTTCAACCGAATTATGAATATGCGCTTGAATGTGATAAACATGATGAACTGAAAGATTTTCAAACTGAATTCTATAAAAAAGAAGGAACGATATATTTAGATGGAAACTCATTAGGACTACTTTCAAAAAGAGCAGAGAAATCGTTACTTACTTTGCTAGATTCATGGAAAGAGTATGGCATTGACGGCTGGACAGAGGGTGAGCATCCTTGGTTTTTTCTCTCGGAGAAATTAGGTGAGTTGACTGCACCTCTTATTGGAGCTTTACCAGAAGAAACTATTGTAACCGGTTCCACGACGACAAATATACACCAAGTGATTGCCACATTTTATGAGCCGAAAGGAATACGTACAAAAATTCTTGCGGATGAATTAACATTCCCGTCAGATATATATGCACTTCAAAGTCAAATTCGTTTAAAAGGATTAGATCCAGATGAACATTTAGTAAGAGTGAAAAGCAGAGATGGTAGAACACTTTCTGAAGAAGATATTATCCATGCGATGGAAGATGATATCGCTTTAATTTTATTACCTTCTGTTTTATATAGAAGTGGTCAAATTCTTGATATGAAACGTTTAACAACGGAAGCTCATAAACGCAGCATTCACATTGGATTTGATTTATGCCATTCAATAGGATCTATTCCGCATCATTTCAAAGATTGGGATGTCGATTTTGCTGTTTGGTGCAATTATAAATATTTAAATGCAGGACCGGGTGGCGTTGCAGGAATTTATGTAAATAGTAAACATTTTAATAGACTGCCAGGGTTGTCTGGATGGTTTAGTTCTAGAAAAGATAAGCAGTTTGATATGGAGCATACATTAACAGCTGCCGATCATGCAGGTGCTTATCAAATTGGTACACCGCACGTATTAAGTACAGCACCTTTAATTGGTTCACTTGAAATTTTTAAAGATGCTGGTATTGAACGTTTACGCGAAAAATCTTTACATATTACAAGATATATGCTGAATTTAATTGATTACGAATTAAAAGATTTCGGATTTACAATTGGAAATCCATTAGAGGATGAAAAACGTGGCGGGCACATATATTTAGAACATGCAGAAGCAGCACGTATTTGTAAAGCGCTAAAAGCAAATGGAGTAATCCCTGATTTCCGAGCACCTAATGGAGTAAGACTGGCGCCGGTCGCTTTATATAACACATATGAAGAAGTGTGGAAATCTGTACAAATATTAAAGAAAATTATGAAAGAAGAAGAGTATAAACAGTTTGAAAATAAGCGAGAGGTTGTGGCATAAGCATGAAAACATCAGAGTGGATTGATATTTCACAACCGCTAAATAATGATATTGCAACGTGGCCAGGAGACACACCGTTCTCATATGAAGTTTCATGGTCAAAAGAAGAAAGTGGCTCGGTAAATGTAGGAAAGTTAACGATGAGTATTCATACAGGTACTCATATTGATGCACCATTTCATTTTGATAATGATGGAAAGAAAGTATTAGATTTAGATGTTCAAGTTTATGTTGGCCCAGCACGGATTATTGACGTTTCTAATCTTGAAAGCATCGGAAAAAAAGAACTAGAAAGTTTTCACTTAGAAGGTGTAGAACGATTATTATTACGTACATCTTCACATGGGAAAGCTGAAGAATTTCCAGTTGTGATCCCTCATTTACGTGCTGATATAGCGCCGTTTCTTTCAGAAAAAGGAATACGTTTAATTGGAGTAGATGTACCATCAGTTGATCCATTAGATGATAAAGAATTAGCAGCGCATCATCAATTATTTAAACATGGAATTCATATTTTAGAAAATGTCGTACTAGATCATGTAGCAGACGGTGATTATGAATTGATTGCATTACCACTTGCATTAACTGATGCGGATGGAAGTCCAGTTCGAGCCGTTATTAGACCAATATAAGTAGAATCATATAAAAGGGGCGTTTGGCTAATATGAAAGAAAATGAAAAAGTGATTATGGAAAAAGGGATTCATACGGATTTTAAAGAGAATATGACGTATGGGGAGTATTTACAATTAGATAGTTTATTATCTTCTCAAAAAAGATTATCAGACCATCATGATGAAATGTTATTTATCGTTATTCACCAAGCAAGTGAGCTTTGGATGAAGCTCATTTTACATGAGCTAAATGCGGCGATTGAATCTATTAAACAAGATAAATTACAACCAGCTTTTAAAATGTTAGCACGTGTATCAAAAATTCAGTCTCAAATTATTCAATCTTGGGATATTCTTGCGACATTAACACCATCAGAATATATTGAGTTTCGTGATTCACTCGGTCAAGCTTCAGGTTTTCAATCGTATCAATATCGTATGATTGAGTATGCACTTGGCTATAAAACGCCACATGCATTAAAAATTTATGAAAAGGATCCAGAATTACATGCACGACTTCATAAAGCGCTACATGCACCAAGTCTATATGATGTCGCGATTCAAGCATTAGTAAAAGAAGGATTCCCTATTCATAAAGATGTGTTAAACCGTGATATTACGCAGCCTTATGAAGAAGATGCAACAGTAGAAGCAGCATGGTTAGAAGTGTATGCGGATGTGAAAAAATATTGGAATTTATATCAGCTTGCTGAAAAATTGATTGATATTGAAGACTGGCTACAACAATGGCGTTTCCGTCATATGAAAACAGTAGAAAGAATTATTGGACATAAAATGGGTACAGGTGGATCCTCCGGTGTTTCTTATTTAAAGCGAGTACTTGATCAACAATTCTTCCCAGAGCTTTGGAATGTTCGTACGAAATTATAAAAATAAACCTGTCAGTTCATTATGGCTGACAGGTTTATTTTTATTTGAGCACAATTATGTTTAAAATGAAGGAACAAGATATAATAAATGGATTAACTATTTAAATGGAGGTAAAGTTTTTGGATTTCAAGCAACTAGAAAATAAATTCGAAAAGAAAAAAGTGAATACATTTCTTGTTTATCAAAAAGGACAATTAACAACTGAGTATTATAAAACACCCGAATGTGCAAATAACTTATATAAAATAAATTCGATTACAAAAAGTATCGTATCTTTATTAATTGGTATTGCAGTTGATAAGGGCTATATAAATGATATACATACACCGATCACAGAGTGGATTGAAAATGTACCTAGGGGAAAACATAATTTAACACTATATCACTTATTAACAATGACTACTGGTGAGGACTGGAAAGAGTTTGGGAATGGAGTAGTATTCCCAAATGACTTTGTAGAATCAGAGAACTGGGTACAGTACATATTAGAAAAGCCAATAATTGAAGAACCTGCTACAAAAATGAATTATAATTCAGGTTCTTCTCATTTACTGAGCTATATTATTCAAGAAGCTACTGGAATGTCGACAGAGCGGTTTGCAAAGAAATATTTATTTAATCCATTAGAAATTAACGAATACGAGTGGCAACAAGATCCGCAGGGTATATATGTCGGCGGCTTCGGTATGAAAATGAAATCTACCGATTTATTAAAATTAGGAAAATTATGTTTGCAAAATGGATATTGGAATGAAAAAGAAATTGTATCAGCGAAATGGTTAGAAGAGTCAAGTAGGGCGCATTTTGAAACATATGAACATGTCGGCGCATATGGATATCACTGGTGGGTATTACATACCGAAAGATTTCACATACCGTATTGTATATATTTCGCTATGGGATACGGCGGACAATACATCGTTATCATTCCTCAGTTAGAAGTAGTAGCTATTATAAGTAGTCATATGCCAAAACGTGGGCTCGTTCCATTAAAACTATTTATTGAGCATGTACAGGGAAATTCTAATTATATATAAGAAAAGGAGGGAATGTATGAAGGATGAAAAAATTTTATCTTTATTTAGATTCTGTTTAAGTCTTCTAGTATGTAGCGCCATTATTACGCAATTCATAATCAGGGCACAAGTGAAACCGTTCAATCCAGTTAACTTTTTTAGTTTCTTTACTATCGAAAGTAACATTTTAGTTGCATGTATTCTCCTTTTAAGTAGTATCGGAACAGCTACATTTGGTCGCTCAGAGCAGTTTAGTATACTTCGTGGTGCGGCGACGGTATATATACTTACGACAGGACTCGTTTATTTTTTGTTACTAAGAGGGTTAGAAGAGTCACTTCAAACGGCAATACCATGGGTAAATACTGTGCTACATTATATCATGCCGATTGCAATGCTTTTAGATTGGATTTTAAATCCACCTATTAAGAAAATCACTTGGAAACAAGCTGCAAGTTGGCTTTTATTCCCGTTTTTTTACGTTGTATATAGCTTAATACGTGGTCCAATCGTGAATTGGTATCCATATCCGTTTTTAGATTCGAGAATAGGTGGATATGGTAAAGTACTTTTATACAGTATAGGGATAGCAGTTGTAATTGGCTCTATTTGTATATTGGTAAGATTTTTAGGGAATCGAAACTTTAGAAAAGAATTTTAGAAATGCAAGAACCCCACTGTGTCTGTTTTTAACAGTGGGGGTTTCACTTTATCCAGCTATTTGTCGGGCTGCCCGTAAAAGTCCGATTGGTGAGGGCTGATGATTAGTGGGAGATGAACAAAACCCCCACTGATTAAGGTTTCACTTTATCTACTCGTCTTCTGAAACGACAACTTTATAAATTTCTCCGTCTTCGTTTCAAATTCTACATCAACAAAAACACCGTATTCTTTTCCGTTCTCACGTAACCACAATTTAAATTTTTCAACAGTTATTTGAACTGTTTTTGGTTTTCTACCTATATGAAGATAGTCAATAATTTCTGCTTTTGGGTATTGTTCTTTCGTCTTTTCTACGGCAAGTTTACCCCATTTGGCATACGGCGGCTGCGCATGAACAATTGATAAGCCTGTATATATATTTGAACATGTTGTTAGGAACAGAATGACAAGTGCGACACGTTTTAACAATTTTTTCATGATGAACTCCTTTTATCCTTTTTTATATTGTTTACATATTTTTTCAACGATATTAGTTTGGATTTTTTTGTCTTCTTTACATAAAAGCGAGGCTTTTACAAAACATAACCAAGAAATCATTTCCGTAATTAAGGAGGGAAAATTATGCGCCAAAAAGCTATTTTTAAAATAGCAGTTTTACTTGCGTTCATAGGACTGTCTTTAATGGTCAGTAGTATACAATTAAAGAATGTAGAAGCTTTTTCTAATCAAGTTATTCAAAGAGGAGCATCTGGCGAAGATGTCATTGAACTGCAATCTCGTTTGAAATATAACGGGTTTTATACGGGAAAAGTGGATGGTGTTTTCGGATGGGGTACATATTGGGCACTTCGGAATTTTCAAGAGAAATTCGGATTACCCGTTGATGGTTTAGCTGGAGCTAAAACGAAGCAAATGCTCGTGAAGGCAACGAAGTATGACAAGTCAACTGCTAATAAAGGGACGACAACGAATAAAGGAAATAGCGGTGGCACTGCACAAGAGAATAAACCACCTCAAAATAAAGGGACAAATGTTCCGAACGGTTATTCTCAAAATGATATTCAGCTTATGGCAAACGCAGTATACGGAGAATCGCGTGGTGAACCGTATTTAGGACAAGTTGCAGTAGCTGCCGTTATTTTGAATCGTGTTACAAGTGCGTCATTCCCAAATACTGTTTCAGGTGTAATCTTTGAACCTAGAGCATTTACAGCGGTAGCCGATGGACAAATATATTTAACGCCAAATGAAACAGCAAAAAAAGCAGTTTTAGATGCGATTAACGGATGGGATCCAACAGGAAATGCTTTATATTATTTCAATCCAGATACTGCGACTAGTAAATGGATTTGGACTCGTCCACAAATTAAAAAAATCGGTAAACATATTTTCTGTAAATAGAGCGGAGGTGGGACAATGTTACGAGGTATTATCATTGTATTATTAACAGTCGGTGTAGTAGGAACAGGCTATTGGGGCTATAAAGAGCACCAAGAGAAAAATGCAGTTTTAATTCGAGCGGAAAATAGCTATCAACGTGCATTCCATGATTTAGCATACGAAGTCGATTTATTACACGATAAAATTGGCACAACACTTGCGATGAATTCACGATCATCTTTATCACCTGCATTAGCGGATGTATGGCGTTTAACATCTGAAGCTCGCTCGGATGTAGGGCAACTTCCTTTAACGTTAATGCCTTTTAATAAAACGGAAGAATTTTTAGCGAATATCGGTGATTTCAGTTACCGTGCAGCCATTCGTGATTTAGAAAAAGAGCCGTTAAATGAGCAAGAATATAAAACGCTACAAACTTTATATTCAAATGCAGGAAATATACAAGATGAACTAAGAAAAGTACAACATCTTGTTTTGAAAAATAATTTACGCTGGATGGATGTAGAAATGGCACTTGCATCAAATCGCGATCCAGCAGATAACACAATTATTGATGGATTGAAAACTGTAGAGAAAAACGTAACATCATATTCTTCTACAAACTTCGGACCGACCTTTACAAGTGCGCAAAAAAATAAAAAAGGCGGATTTGAAGCGGAAGGAAAGGCAATTTCTAAAGATGAAGCGGCGAAAATCGCAAAATCGTTTCTGAATTTAAAAGGAAATGAAAAAGTAGATGTTGAGAAAAGCGGAAAAGGTGCGAAAGAATCCTTCTATAGTGTGAAAATTAAAGATGAAGCAACGAATAATGAGTTCTATATGGATATTACCGGAAAAGGCGGATATCCAATTTGGGTTATGAATAACCGCGAAATTAAAGAACAGAAAGTTAGTTTAAACGATGCAGGTAGTAAAGGTTTGAAATTTTTAAAGGACCATAAGTTTAATAATATGGAGCTTTATGATAGCTCTCAATATGATAATGTTGGTGTATTTACGTATGTAGTAAATGAAAATGGAGTACGAATTTATCCAGAAGCAATCCAAATGAAAATTGCTTTAGATGATGGTTCTATCGTTGGGTTCTCCGCAAAAGAATATTTAGCGTCACATCAAAAGCGAACAGTTCCATCGGCAAAGCTAACTGCAGCAGAAGCAAGAAAGAAAATCAATCCGGATGTAAAAGTCATGGAAGAACGTAAAGCTTTAGTAGTCAATGATTTGCATAATGAAGTGCTTTGCTATGAATTTGTAGGCACTTTAGGAAAAGATACGTACCAAATATTCATTAATGCTAATAGCGGGGCCGAGGAAAAGGTAAAGAAAATGCAAGCTGTTGAAAAAATTTATGATTAAACCTTAATAGTGAAGTGGTGAAAATAATGAAAACTCTAATATATATATTGATGCTTTGCTTCGTTATAACTGGATGCAGTATTGGAAAAAAAGACAATCCAAACGAAAAGCCGGAACAAAAAAATGTTTCAATGAAAAATGTTAATTATACGAATAAATCAAATAAGCCAAATGAAAAAGCAGCAGATCATTTAGCATCTTTAGCGGCAAGTGTGCCAGGTGTGAATGATGCAACCGCGGTCGTTGTTGGAAAATATGCTATTGTAGGTATTGATGTAAAAGCAAAACTTGATCGAACTCGAGTTGAATCAATTAAATACTCTGTTGCAGAAAGTTTAAAAAATGACCCTGACGGTGCTAATGCAGTCGTTGTAGCAGATGTTGATACGTATGAACGGCTCAAACAAATCGGAAAGCAAATTAAAAAAGGAAAAACAGGTGAAGGTATACTAGATGAATTAGCCGCTATTGTGGGCCGAGTAATGCCACAAGTTCCAAATGATATGATAGAAAATAGAGAAACGAATCCAATTAAAGATAATGATAAACAATTACCAAAAGATGAAGAACAAGAGTTAAGAAAAGAACAGGATGATCAATCAAATAATCATTTGAATAAATGAAATTAGCCTCGTACTTAATTGTACGAGGTTTTTAAATACAATATTAAATATTCAGTTTATTTTTAAGGAAAAATATGGTTTAATTATGATGGGAGGGACAACTGTTATGATGAAAAAAAGCGCATGTATATTGTTTAGTTTATGCTTAGGTTTCAGTATGACAGCGTGTGAACAGAGAAAAGAAGTGAAAAATCAAACAGCAACTTCTTCTACTGTGATGGAAAGGCAACAGAAAGAGTCTATCAATATAAATCATTTTTCGAGTATAAATGAAGGGATGACTTATACAGAAGTGAAAGATTTAATTGGTTTTGAAGGAGATTTACTTATAGAAGAAGGGGTAGAACATTCTACACAAATTAAACAAATTTTTGCTTGGAAAGGAAACAATCCAAATTCATTTGTTGAAATTACCTTTTTAGATGGAAGAGTGCATTCAAAAGCACAGCAAGGTATAAGTTAATAAGCTAAAAAATGGGAGAGTTTAGCATGAACATACACACAGGGGAAATTCAATTAGTTCCGTATAAGGAGAAATATAAAGAAGTTATACAAACATTTACTTTACCAAGTGAACAAGTTCAGTTTACATCAGATCCAAGCGCATTACTGGAGAAAGCAAAAAGTGATCGTACAAAAAATGTGATTGTTATTTTAGATTACAATGGGGTACCGGTGGGTCTTTTCGCATTGGAAACGGGAGATAGAGTAAAGGAGTTCACAGATAATGAGGATGCTTTACTTTTAACATCATTTTCTATAAATCACAATAGACAAAGAAAAGGATTCGCTAAAAAGTCATTGTTATTATTAGAAGAGTTTGTAAAACGTTATTTTCCAATAAAAAATGAAGTTGTACTTGCTGTGAATGAAAGAAATATTCCTGCACAAAATTTATATGCAAAAGTCGGCTTCCAAGATAAAGGTTTTAGAAGAATGGGACCAATAGGCCAACAAATAATAATGCATTTGTCTATAATGAAATAATGAGATAGAAAACTTACTCTTGAATATTCATGTAGTAGGTTTTTTTATTTTAATAATATACAATATATGTATATAAAATGAAATAGAAATGAAGGATATAAAAAATAAATCAAGATAGAAAATGGAATATCGTTGGAGGAAGAGTGATTAAAACTGGGATTGCAGTTTTTCTTACAGTGTTAGTTTGTGAATTTTTTAATATCTCAACTTGGAGTTATAAAAATGATTTAAAAGATTATAAACCAAATCATTATCATCACCATTTTTCAAGTGAGTATATTATTTTATTTGAGGTATTATCTATTCATGATATGTTAGAAGAATTAAAACAAATATCCGAGAAATATGAGTGGGGAAATCGATTCAATTGATAAGTTCATTTTATTGTGGGGGGAATAGTATGACACTTTATATTGCATTACTAAGAGGAATCAATGTCGGTGGACATAAAGTAATCAAAATGGCTGAGTTAAAACGAGTGTTTGAATCAATAGGGTTAAAACAAGTGAAAACGTATATACAAAGTGGTAATATCGTGTTCGAATCTGAGGAAGATATAAACTTTCTAAAAGACCGAATACAAACGGAAATAAAAAATGAATTTGATTTCGATGTTCCAGTCATGCTAAGAACACATGATGAATTTATAAATATTATTAAGCAATGTCCGTATGAAGTTCATTCATTGTTAGAAGGAGAAAGTGTTCATGTTGCTTTTTAGCGAATGTACTTTCTGAAGAAGAGAGTAGTCAATTGCTTATATTTAAAAGTGAACTTGAAGATTGCTATATAGATGAGAAGGTCGTTTATTTATTTTTCAAAAATAGCATTCGAAATTCTAAATTAATGAACCAGTTTCAGAAGTTACATACACCAGCTACAGTTAGGAATTGGCGGACTGTGAATAAATTAAAAGCAATTGTAGAGAGTATGTAAATATAAAAAGATGAGGTTTTCTACATGTAGAAAACCTCATCTTTTTACTTATATTGTTTTGCAACTACGAGTTCGACAATAGGATAAATAAAGAAGGAAGAGCAAATTGCGATGAACAGAGGGAGGTTTTTTACTCCATCTAAATTAGCCCCCATAGAAAATCCTTCAGAGAAGATTAATATAAGGAACATTACAATTACAAGCACAAAATATGCAATTTTAAAGCTTTTATATGTAATTTGTTGTCCCATTTCATCTTGACTTTCTTCTGATACACCGTGGGGATCTCCCCAAGTAATGTAATTAATTAAATTACTAAGTATTAACGAAATAGTAAAAATCGTACCGCCCAAAATAGAACCTTCAGTTATGTATTTATATGTGCCATGTACTAGTATTGCAATTAATGCTAAAACAATGATTATAAAAATAGTTTTTTTAGTATTCAATAAATAATTGCCCCCTTGATTGTAAAAAACTCTTTACAAATATAAGTATAAAATTGGAAAAGTATCATGTCAAATACTTTTTACACGAAATATGTAAGTATGTAATATTTTAGTTCTATGATAAATAAAAAATTACAATACATTTGAATGTAAAAGAATGGGCTCGCATATATTTGGAAGGGATGTCAGATTAATTTAGGGGGTAGTTATGTCTATACTTTTAAAAGCTGGTGCAGATGCAGGAAACAACGGTTTGAAGTTAATGGTGAAAGGGCAAGACCCTATTTTTATTCCGAGTATTTATTCTTTATATATAGGTGAGCCTACAGGACTCTTAGATGAGGTAGATGTTTCATTATCTGAATTAGAAAACCACATTGATGTGACTATAAGTTCGCCATCGTTAATGCTAAATAATGTACGATACATCGTTGGAGAAAAAGTCATTCAAGATCAATTAAAAGGTACTGAGGTAGAGAAGAAATCAAATAAGTCAACGGATGAGTTAATGGTTATTACAATACTATCAGGTTTGGCGGTAAGCGCTATGCGTCAAAGTCCAACTTCTAGCCATATTAATATTCGTTATGATTTATCTGTCGCTCTTCCTATGCAGCTTATTACACAAGAAATAGCTGCTGAAAATGCAAAACGTTATATGGGAAATCATAAGGTTATTTTCCATTATCCGAACGGACGCGATGTGACAATTAATGTTTCAATTGAGTATTGTAAATGCCTGCCTGAGGGTGCTTCTGGGACGTGGGGCATTGTATACGATGAAGAAGGAAATGTTGTGAAACATAAAATAGAATGTGAGCAAAATCAAGTTTCTGAAATTGATTTTGTAGATAAAACTCTACTCTCTTTTGATATTGGCGCAGGGACGACAGAAGAAGTCGTTTCATTAGGGGTGAATTTCCGTCCGCAACTAAGTAAAGGTTTATCTTATGGTGTAAAAGAGACGTTACTACAAATCATTACGAGATGGAACCGGAAGTATCCAACTAAAACGATTGATAGCATTACAGAATTCAATCAAATTTATTTAAATGATAAGCATCCGAGAAATACATTATTAGTTGAGGAATCACAGCCAGCGCTATTAGGTTTAGCAGCGCGTGTTGCAACAGATATTATAAATAAAATTGATGATATGAAAGACGATCCATACGTGTTTATTTATGGCGGGGGTGCAGTAATTATTAAAAACAGTTTAAAAATGATTTTAAAGCAAAAAGGACGACTCAAAAATGTAATCTTTGTAGATAATCCGTTATTTACAAATGCACGAGGATTATTAGTCTATACTTGTTCGCCAAAATATAGAGAGCATAAGCAAAAAGAGTTAGGATTTACAAACTTAACGATAAGTTAGTTGGTGGAAGTATGCGATCTAGGCGATATAAACGTGGTGATCGAGTAAAAATCAATATTCATAAATCGGTATCACCTGAAATGCTTGCGTGGCTGAATAAACAATCAAATCCAACTAATTTCTTCTTCTTTGCTGCGCAGCAACTATTCAAACAAGTAGGAGATATTGACGTTTCTAAAGCTTTACCAAGCAGCCATGTTTTCTCATTATATGTGGAGCCTTCATCCTTATTAAAAGTCGAAGTAAACCCTTTTAAAAACATGACACTAGACACAAATACATCCACTGAAAATGCAAAAAAAAAATTATGGGAATCTGTTGATCAATTAGATTGTCCATTTTTTTAAACATAGAAAAATATAAGAAGTCCCCATCACTATACATACGAATACAGTGATGGGGTTTTGTTTGTAAATGAAAGGGGCACAATACAATTTGTGACCCTTCCATTAGTTATTTATCTAAATTTTAGATGTATGTTTAGAAACAGCATTAATTATGCTTTCCCAGTCATCTGGATGGTTTTCATGGCCTGCCCCTTTAAGGGTTAATAGTACTGAGTTTGGAATTTCATCAATTAGTGCGAGGCCATGTTCAAATGGTAGTGCTGTATCGTCTGTTCCGTGAATAACTAATGTAGGTGCTTGTATGGATTGAAGTACACCTTCATATGCATCATCACCTTGAAGTAAAGCGTGATTAAACATACTTAATAAATTGTTTGCGCGTTCTATTTCTTGTTTTACTTGTTTATAAACTCTATTTTCATCAAATATTCGTTCTGATCCACATAATAGACGAGATCCTGAAACTAAATACTCTGCCACATCATTTTTATTTGCCCAATCTATACTTGTGCCATTTACATGATGTGTTAAGATCCTTTCGTCCATTGGAGGTAAATCGCGAGTATTGTCATCAGATCCTATTACACTAGTCGCTAGTAAAGTTAGCGTCAAAATTCTTTCGGGATGTTTTACAGCGGCAATTTGAGCAATCATACCACCTAATGACATGCCAAATAGGTGAGCTTTATCAATATGATAAGCATCTAGTACTCCAATTGCATCTTCAGCCATATCTGTTACTGTGTAATTGGAAGTTCTAGGTTCATAGGCAACAGAGCGTCCAACATCACGGTTATCAAAGCGAATAACAAACTTCCCCGTACTAGCCAACAGCTCACAAAACTCTTCGTCCCAATAAACCATGGAACATGTAGCGCCCATAATTAATAAAATAGCAGGGTTCTTAGGGTTTCCAAAGCTTTCTGTACATATATCAATTCCGTTTATTTTAAACATCTTTTCACTCATATAGTTAGCCCCATTTCTTTTGAATTTGATCAATAAAACAGTTTTGGATGATTCTAAGATGTGTGTAAGATTCGTGGTGGAATTCATCCCGCTATTTGCTGGGCAGTAAGAGTCCCATCTTAAAATTCAGGGAAAGTAAAGAAGTTGGGAGGGGACCAACTTCCCGAAAAAGCCCGATTGGCGAGGGGTGATTAAAGTTTCACTTTATAATGCTTCTTGCATAATTACCCCCAAAAATAATTATATGTTAATTCAAGGCAAAAAATTTTGAGAAATAATTGTATGTTATTAAAATAAACAGCAAGGAGGAGAGGAAATGAAAGCAATTATTATTGATCAATATGGTCTTGTTGAAGAATTAAAAGAAAGACAAGTTTTAAAACCGGTTGTTCAGAATAACGAAAAAGCTCAACAATAAATAATATCCCATACTATACATTTTCATTTTCGAGTATTATTTATTGTTAGCTATTGTGATATTACTTCTAACAAATACTGTTTCGTATTGTATCGTGTAATTTTTCTAATCCAATTTCCATATCTTTCTCGTTTAACATTGAATAGCTAATTCTTAATTGGTTATCATTTGTTTCGTAATTTAATAGACAAGCTGTTCCTGGTAAAAAAGAGACATCTACTTCATTTGCTTTTTGTAATAAGGTAAAGGGATCTATCGAATCAGGTAGTGTCACCCATAAATTAAAACCTCCATTTGGTATTTCAAAGTGTAGTTCTTTTAATGGCGATAATATATCAATTGTTAAATCACGTCTCATTTGTAAAGCTGTACGTAATTTTTCTAAATGGTTTTTCATACGTTCTGCACGTAAAAACGGTAGAAGTGCCTTCTGTGTTAATAAAGGACTACCGATATCCATTGAACCTTTTACTGCATATAGCCATTCAAAAATAGGACCATCGGCAATAAGTGCCGCGATACGCAGTCCTGGTGCTAACGTTTTACTAAATCCTTTTATATATATTACGTGGCCATCCTTATCAAAACTTTTGATTGGGGGCGGGATTATAGCATCCTCAAAATATATTTCTCCGAAAGAATCATCTTCAATAATAAAAAATTGATATAACTCCGATAGTTCTATAAGTTCCATTCTTCGTTCTTTACTCATTACTGTACCTGTCGGATTCTGGAAGGTGGGATTCGTATACAATAAAACGGGATTTTTACTTTGACAAATATCATCAATTAAGTCGGAGCGAACTCCATGATTATCAAGAGAAACGGGAATGATTTGAACACCTTTATTGATGAAAATATCAAGCGCAGCACTGTAACATGGACTTTCTACTAATACAATATCTCCAGGTTTTAATAATGTTTGAGCAATTAAATCAATTCCTTGTTGTGCGCCGCTTGTAATTAATAATTGAGATGGGTCTGTCACTAATTTCTGGTGTTCATTTAAGTAATTTGCTATTTCAACTCGCAATTCATAATCGCCTTGAACTGGCCCATAAGTTGCTAACAACATCGGATTTTTATCCAGCAATTTATGCATTTCATCTGCCAAAAATGGATTTGGTAACAGACGAGGATACAGAATTGCTTGTGAAAAATTATAATATTTACGGTGCTTATTCATTGCATATTGAGAACGCATAACATTAATCGTTTTCATTTGTTGCCATTTATACGGAATTGGTTTGAAATCTTTCTTTACCCGTTTATATATGTAAGCACCTTTTCCTTGTTCGATGCGTATATACCCTTTCGTTTCTAACTGTTTATACGCTTTACGAACTGTTAATACATTGATTTGTAAATCTGTGGCCATACAACGTAAAGAAGGAAGAGATTCACCATGTGAAAGCATACCACTTTGTATTCTGTCAACAATTTGCATATATATTTGCTTGTAATATGGTATGTTTGTTTCTTTACGCAATACAATTTTCATAGGTTCACCTATTTTTCTTTTTAACTTAATTAAAGCGAAAAATATATAGGGAATCAACTACAACTTGAAGTAACTGTTATATGTACCGATACACTGTTATACACCATAGCCTCTATACTCATTCTAAGAGTAAAAAGGAGGAAGCAAAATGGTCATTTTTAATTACATTTTAGTATGTATTATTTTCGGGACAACATTTTTAACGATAAAAATTGGAATTGAAGCAGGGGCGCCACCGTTGTTTTCAGCAGGAATTCGCTTCTTTTTAGCGGGCATAATCCTTATGATTATTTTTAAATTAAAGCGAAAAGAAATTATGCCACATATATTTTCAAAACGCATTATGTATGCTGGATTTTGTTTAACATTTATGACATTCGCAAGTTTATATTGGTCAGAACAATATATTTCTTCGGGATTAGCTGCTGTTCTTTCTGCTACGGGACCAATGATGATTTTATTAATACAAGCAAAGAGGAATAGGGAGAAATTACAAAAGGAACAACTCGTTGCTTTAGTTATTGCACTAGCAGGTGTTATATTTGTTTCTTTACCAGGAATGCATCAACAAGTAAGTTTCATATGGAGTATTGCTTGTATTGTGTTAGTTATAGGGGAGTTATTTTACGGAATAGGCTCTATTCGTTCGAAAGAAATACTGTCAGATTTATCAAATGTATCACCATTTCTTATTAACGGTATTCAAATGTTTTATGGAGGGATTTTACTACTAATCGCATCTATTATTGTAGAACAACCAAATGTAACCGTATTAACTTCATGGAGTGTGCAATGGCCTATTTTATATCTCATATTTATCGGATCGATTGGTGGACACGGATTATATTACTGGCTCTTATCAAAAACAAATCCAGTATTTCCATCGACGTGGTTATATGTATCACCATTAATTGCAATAATTGTGGGATATATCATTTTAGGAGAACCTTTAAATCCTACAATGGGAATGGGGGCTTGTCTTATATTGATTGGTGTATTTTTGGCCAATCGTTCAACACTACGGACTTATTTCAAAAAAGGGCGGTTATTAGAGAAGGAGATGTAGTTTAATAAAGCAATAGCCCTGTATATTACAGGACTGACAAAATCAAAAACACAGTTGGAAAAATAACCAACTGTGTTTTTGATAATTAATTCACTTTTTTAATAAAGCCTTTATAATGACGTTTTACAAGCTGGCTTTCTAACGTCTTCATAGTTTCTAGTGCTACACCGACAATGATAAGTAAGCTTGTACCACCAATTTGAGCAGAAGGTGGTAACGTAGCAATTTTCGTGAATATGAGCGGTAATATAGAAATAGCACCTAAGAAAATTGCACCGATAAATGTTAAACGGTATAGAATTTTAGTTACATATTGTTCAGTTGCTTTACCAGGACGAATACCAGGAACATATCCATTTTGCTTTTTCAAATTCTCAGCCATTTGTTCAGGATTTACTTGAATAAATGCGTAGAAGTATGTGAAAGCAACAATAAGACCGACATAAAGTGTCATTCCAATTGGATGTGCGAAATCAAGATTTGCAACTAACCATTTTGATACGCTTGAATCAGGGAAGAGCTGCGCAATTGTACGCGGCGTCATTAAAAATGCAGAAGCAAAGATAACTGGTATAACACCAGCACTATTTACTTTAAGCGGTAAATGAGTGTTTTTTGCTCCTTGATATTGATTGTTTCCTGAAACAGCTTTTGCATATTGGATCGGTATTTTACGTACAGCTTGTTGAATGTAAATAACACCAACAACTATCGCTAAAATTACGAGTCCAATTAAAACAATTTTTATTATGTGCATAAATAGCTGATCGCCAGCATTTTGGAATTGTTGTAAATAAATTTGATTTGCAACATTTGGAATGGCGGCAACGAGACCTGCGAAGATAATCATCGAAATACCATTACCAACTCCGTTAGCGGTAATTTGTTCGCCTAACCAAAGTAAAAATGCAGTACCTGCAGTTAAAACTGTCGCAATAAATAAGTATGTAGTCCAGCTTTGATCTGTTATTAATTGTCCACCTGCTATATTATTAAAGCCATAAGACATTCCGATGGCCTGTATGAATGCGAGAATGATTGTAAAGTATCGAGTGAATTGAGCTGATTTCTTACGGCCCATTTCTCCTTGCTTTGCCCATTCCGAAAATTTAGGTATAACATCCATTTGTAGTAACTGTACTATGATGGAAGCTGTAATATATGGTGTAATACCTACAGCAAAGATTGAGAAGTGTTGCAATGCTCCTCCGCCAAATACGTTTAACATACCTAGAACGTTAGCTTGATCTTGTACTTTTAATACCTCTGCGTTAGTATGAGGAACTGGAATAAACGTGCCAATTCGAAAAACGATTAACATCGCTAGTGTAAAAAGGATTTTCCTTCTTATCTCAGCTACTCTCATGAAATTTGAAATCGTACGAAACATTATGTCGCCTCCTATATTTTTATCAGTAAAAAAACTGATTATTATACCCTATGAAGTAACCACAAACCTCCTTCCGCACTAAATTCATTTGACAAATGGATTTTCATACACTTTGTAGTTTTCACGGATATAAAAATATAAGGTGTTATATAAGCGACCTATACACTTCACGTAATCATTCAATACCCATAATATATCGAATAAATTAACAAATGTACATACATACGCATTAAAAATGAATAAATAGGGTCATTTTTTACATTTATTTAATGATAAATTGATAGGACATTATACTGGTAAATGCGCTTCGTATATTCCTTTAATCAATTAAAATCCTCCACCTTTTTATTTTCTTACAATTAATATATCGATTTAAAAAGAATTTAAAATCAAATAAAAGTATGAAAGTACATACTACTTTAGTAGTAGTAATAGTAATCAATTGTATTTCAATTAAAATTCATGTGATTAGAGGATTCTTTTTATTTAAGAAGGAATAAATATTTAAAGAAAGCTAAATAAACAGTGTACATATTTATAGGGGAGAAGATGTAAATGAAAGTTTTTATAAAAAAATTTCCACCATTAGAAGTAGCATATATAAGACGAACTGGTAGCTACTTTGAACCACAAGATCACTGGGGAAAGTTACTGAATTGGTCAATTGAAAATAAACTTTATCCACCAGAGCAATCATTTATCGGAATATCATTAGATAATCCTGAACTTGTTGCAAGTCATAAGTGCCGGCATGATGCATGTGTTACGATTCCTGAAAACTTCGATAAAGAAAAGCATCATGATGTGCAATTTAAAAGATTAGATGGAGGTACATATGGTCTATACCAGTTCTATGATGAACCTCATAAATTAAGTGAAGCGTATCAATACATGTATGCGGAGTGGCTACCAAATAGTGAGTATGATGCAGATTATGATAGAGATAATTTAGAGTTTTGCTTAAATAATGTTGCTGAAGATCTAGACGGAAAGTTAAAGGTTAATTTATTTGTGCCAATTAAAAAGATATAAAAAACAAATAATTTCATTTGTAGCTTTAACATGAAATTGGAATAGTAGTGAAAGAAAAACTTTTTTTGAAGATAATATTTCTAGCGTAGGAATTTAAGTATGTAGGTTGCAATGAAAGGAGAATCCACATGGATACATTTGTAAATGAAAAATTTTATGAAACGAGAGATCAATTAGTTGAGGAAATTAATTTGTTGAGTGATGCTCAATTTAATAGGAAACCAGATAAGGATAAATGGAGTATTGCACAAGTTTGTCATCATTTAGTTTTATTAGATGAGAGAGTTATAACAGTTATTTCATCAGGATTAAAAAAGTTAGATAGTACCCAAAATGAGCGTAAAGAAATTCACACTATTTTATTAGATAGAACGAAAAAGTTTATAGCTCCAGAAATGATTGAACCAATTATAGAACCATTTGAAGTGGAGCAAATGCTCAATATGCTAAACGAATCAAGAAAAGAATTGATGCGTTTCCTGAGTACAATAGAAGATGAGTCTATATTAGCGAAAAAAGCAGTGATGCATCCAGCTCTTGGAGAATTATCCCTTGATCAGTGGATAGAACTGATTTATTTACATGAACAGCGTCATATTTCACAAATAAAAGAGATAAAATTGCTTTGTGAAATTGAAAAGTAAAAATCATTCCCTATTTATTGATGCGTATTATAAACAGGGAAAACGGTTGATTCATATTGATTCAGAAGAAAACAAAAATAGAATGAAATTAGTTGAAAGTAACCAATAAGCTTAAGAAAATATGAAACTATCCGATTTTCTGTATAAGTGTAACCCCGTCTTAAATGAAGAGCGGGGTTATTTTTTTGGAAGTATTTTCATTGAGAAGGAAATACTTCGACAATGAAATTCAAAAAAATAATCATCATAACATATTTTATATGCGAATTTTAGTAAATTGAAATAATGATTTTATGATGATGAATGATATGTCCTTATTTTGAAAGTACTCTTCACACGCTTAAGGAAGGGGTATTCTGTCAGGAAACGATAAAATACAATTCTGTTAGGGGATGTATGCAATTTATTCTCTTTATTTTGCAACAGAACCACCTTCAAAATTATCTTTTGTAGTTGAAGTTTCCTGAATAATAAGTTACATTTTTAAAGTTCAAACAACTTTATGAAAGTACAAAAAGGGGAGAAATATTATTAGTATGCAAAAAATGAAATGGAAGAACTATGTATGTTACTTTGTAATTCTATTACTGCTTGGAACAGCAGTAATAGTCAAACCACCTATCTCTAAGGCTGAGGAATCTGAAGTTAATATCACATTGTTAGGTACTGCAGATATTCATGGTAGATTTATGCCTTGGGATTATGCGCTTGATGGAGCAAATATGAGTGGAAGTTTGACGCAGCTTTATACGGTTATAAAGAAGGTCCGTCAAGAAAATCCCAATACCATATTAGTAGATGCTGGGGATACAATTCAAGGAAACTCAGTAGAATTATTCAACGATAAACCACAATCGCCAATGATGGTAGCGATGAATACAATGGGATATGACGCCTGGGCATTTGGAAATCATGAATTCAATTTTGGATTAGATACATTGAAAAAAGTTAGTGAGCAATATAAGGGAAAAACGTTAGCAGGAAATATTTATAAGGAAAATGGAGAGCGCTTTCTTCCTGCATATACAATTGTAGAAAAAGGTGGAATTAAAGTTGGGATTATTGGTATGAATACACCAATGATTAGTGATTTTGAAAAAGGGACAGATCACTTAGATGGTGTAGTGGTGAAAAATCCGGTAGAAGAGACGAAAAAGGCAATTAAGGAATTAGAAGGTAAAGTAGATGTAATGGTAGGAGTTATGCATATGGGATTAGAAAATGAGAATGGTATCCCTGGTACTGGTGTTCAAGATATTGCAAATGCTTGTCCGGAACTAAGCGCTATTTTTGCGGCTCATATGCATAAACTTGTAAAAAAAGAAGTTGTAAATGGCGTAATTATTACAGAACCAGATAAATATGGAACACATATTTCACGTATTGACCTTACTTTTACAAAGCAAGATGGGAAATTGGTTTTAAAAGATAAAACTGCTACCGCTATACCTGTAAAAAATGCTGATGGAACAACGATATTATCTGATCCTACACTTGAAGAAACATTAACACCTTTTCACGAATATGCGAGAGGAGATGCAAATGTTGTAGTCGCTCAATTAAAGGGGAGAAATCTTGTTCCTGAAAATGAAATAAAAGGTATTCCAAGTGTTCAGATTCAAGAAACACCTTTATCAGATTTCTTTCATGAAGTCATGCTCTACTACAGTAAAGCAGATGTAGTAGCCCATCAAATTGATAATGATTATGCCCGTTTGGATATAGGTCCTATTAAGAAAAAAGATATTGCGTACAATTACCAATATGCCTTGGGAGAAATTACAGTATATAAGATTTCTGGAAAAGATTTAAAAGACTATATGGAATGGGCAGCAGGATATTTTAACTCATCTCGTGCCGGAGATGTAACCGTTAGCTTTGATAAAACCCGCCGTGCATCTAAATACAGTACGAACGATTTCTTTGGAGGCGTAAAATACGAAATTGACTTAACAAAACCATATGGAAGTAGAATTACAAATTTACGCTCTATTCGTACAAACAAACCAATCAAAACGAGCGATGTTATGACGCTGGGAATGAATGCATATAGAATGGAGGCTCTTCAGGCAAAAGGGGGAGCTTTAGAGGGGCGTAAGTTTGAACAAATTTGGTCATCTAAACAAGAGAATGCATTTGGAGAAACTGGTGGAACCATTCGTAACCTTGCTATTACATATTTAAAAGAGGTAAAGAACGGTGTATACACACCAAAAGTTATGCGTAATTGGAAAATTACTGGTGTAGATTTACATTCTTCAGAGCATAAGGCTGTAGTTGATCTTGTGAATAAAGGGATTTTAGAAATTCCAAAAACAGAAGACGGAAAATACACAAATATAGCATCTATAAATACGAAAGACTCAATTTCAAAAGAAGAAATTGTAGCACTCGCACAAAAAGCAAATATTAATCCAAATGAGTTTAATCATGCAAAGACAAAAGGTGAATTTTATAAAAAACTTAATAGGATTACTAAAAAAATATAAATTATAAGGTTTCTTATAGTAATTGTTATTTTAATAGTATGAAACCCACTCTTACAATAGTAAAGAGTGGGTTTTTATGTTGTTATTTAGATGTAAGTATACTTTTATTAGAATGAATATAGATAATTAATAACTAACCAATTGGATGAGTGTCTATAAGGATTCTCTTTTATTCAAAATAATGTACATATGTGTTCCGTTCATTATTTATAATATTGACCACAATTTATGTAATTTTGCATAATGTTACATAAATTTCGTATTTTCTCTTTTTTCCGACAGCAATAGACAGTATACTTTGTACAAGCTTTCTATTTCAAAAATTATACGAGGTGAAATAATGAAAAACAAAAAGACATTAACTAAGGTAGCATTAACAACAGGATTAGCTTTAACAGCTGTGGCACCATATGGCGTAGGTCATGCAGAGGAAACAGATCAACTACAAGTTCAAATTCAAGAGGAATCGTTCCGTTCGGGTGAACTTACACAGCCGTCACAAAAGGCACCAGAAAATGTAGTAAAGGATGCACTTAAGGAGAAAACAGAGCAAGCTCTGTCCCAAAAACAAGTCAATGGAGAAGCAGGAGTAGATTATAAAGTCCTTCAAAAACGTGGTTCGTATGATGGAACTACACTTGTACGTATGCAGCAAACATACGAAGGAAAAGAAGTATATGGTCATCAATTAACTGCACACGTAGATAATAATGGTGTTATTAAAAGTGTTTCAGGTGATAGCGCGCAAAATTTAAAACAAGAAGAATTGAAAAAACCTATTAATCTATCAAAAGATGAAGCAAAACAATTTATTTATACGAAGTACGGGAACGATATCAAGTTTATTTCTGAGCCAGAAGTTAAAGAGGTTATTTTTGTTGATGAAGATAATGGAGAAGCTAAAAATGCATACCAAGTTACCTTTGAAGCTGCAACACCAAACTATGTTTCTGGTACTTATTTAGTAAATGCACAAAATGGTGATATGTTAAAAAATATGGTACAAGAATCTAACTTAAAAGCCAGTGACAAACTAGTTGGAGCTTTAAAGAAAAGTAAACAAAGCAGTCTTACATCATTAACTGGAACAGGAAAAGATGATTTAGGTATTTCTCGTTCATTTGGTATCTCTAAACAAAGTAATGGCAAATATGCTCTTGCTGATTATACAAGAGGGCAAGGAATTGAAACATATGATGTGAATTACAGAGATATTACTAAAGAAGAAAGCTATTATCCTGGTACATTAGCGACTAGTACTTCGGCAACATTTAACGATCCAAAAGCAGTAAGTGCTCATTACTTAGCAACAAAAGTATTTGATTTTTATAAAGATAAATACAAGCGTAATAGCTTTGATAATAAAGGACAAAAAGTAGTTTCAGTTGTACACGCTTGGGATTCTGAAGAGACGAATGATCCGAAAAATTGGCAGAATGCATTAAGTGCTAATAATGGAAGTATGCTTGTATATGGCGATCCTATCGTTAAAGCATATGACGTAGCTGGACATGAATTTACACATGCTGTTACTTCTAGCGAATCTAATCTTGAATATTACGGAGAATCCGGTGCGATTAATGAGGCATTATCTGATATTATGGGAACATCTATTGAGAAATACGTAAATAATGGAAACTTTAACTGGACAATGGGAGAACAAACAGGATCTGTTTTCCGTGATATGGAAAACCCAGCTTCTGTTCCATCTTCACTAGGAGTACCTTATCCAGATGATTACAGTGAATTTAACGATTTTAATGGATGGGATCAAGGCGGTGTTCATTTTAATTCAAGTATTATTAATAAAGTTGCGTATCTCATTGCGAAAGGTGGAACTCATAACGGAGTAACTGTTAAAGGAATTGGTGAAGATAAAATGTTTGATATTTTCTATTATGCAAATACAGATGAGTTAAACATGACTTCTAATTTCAAAGAATTGAAATCAGCATGTATTCGAGTGGCAACTAATAAATATGGTGCGAATACAGCTGAAGTTCAAGCAGTTCAAAAAGCATTTGATGCAGCAAAAATTAAGTAATTTAGAAATATAGTTTTCATTCATATATTAATACATTATGAAAAAACAGCTAATATCATTTTAAGGATATTAGCTGTTTTTTTCGTAATGTATTGTTGGAAATAAACTGACTAAGCAATAATTAGGTGCGTTATCTGTAAGAAGTTGCGATAAATAAGGTTTAAAGTGTGTAAAAACAGAAAATTAATAATATATTGACCTCTTGATAGAAAGTCTATAAAATGAAAGCGATAACAAACGATTGCTTTAAAATGATTTCCCTGACCTTTTAGCATTTACAAATATATGAGGGCATACACAAATCTATTTTTTTAAGCATTAATGCAAACGCTTTCGTATTAAAAGGTCATTGAAATACATACGTGAAAATAGCCAATATGGAGGTGAATTAAAAGAGATTTCTAGATTAATTTAAGCAGTGTTATTCAGTGTAAGCATAATAAATCGCTAGTAATATTTGAAGAAAGGGTGTATGTGGTGCAAATTACAAAAAGATTAATTAATAAAACAGTTTTATTACTTACTTTAATCATTATGTTATCATCTGTTTTCTCTTTTCAGAGTGTGAAGGCAGTTTCAAATTCGAAAACAACTGAAATTATCATTCATTACAAAGAAAAGCTTGGAAATACAAAAGACTGGAATCTTTGGTTATGGGGAGAAAATGCAAATGGTACATCTTATGAATTTACTGGTGAAGATGAATTTGGAAAATACGCGAAGATAAAAATAGACGGTGACTATAATCGTGTAGGATTTATAGTTCGAACAAATGAATGGGAAAAAGATGGTGGGGATCGTTGGATTGAAAATATAAAGGACGGTCGTGCTGAAGTATGGATTCTTTCGGGTGATGAAAAAGTATATAACTCTAAGCCTTCATCGGATCTCTCAATTCAAAAAGCAACTATTGATAGTTTCAATGAAATTACTGTAACGACTAATGTCCCGTTTCATATTAAGGAAAAGAAAATTGAAATTGAAGGCATTAAAATTAAAAATATTACTCCTTATGATACAAACAGTGGAGATATTACTAATAAGGTTAAAATAATTACGGAACAGAAAATTGATTTAAAACAAACATACAAAGTTAAAATTGAAAACTTAGCTGATACGAATACTGAAATTGGTAAAGTCATTCGTAGCGAAGAATTTGATAATTTATTTTATTATGGTGGCAACGATTTAGGAAATACATATACTCCGCAACATACAAAGTTCCGTTTATGGGCTCCTACTGCAAGCGAAGCGAAGTTAGTTACATATAAAAACTGGAACGATAAAATAGGTGCTGAAATAAACATGCAACAAGGTGAAAAGGGAACTTGGACAGCAGAACTAAAGGGGAACCAAAAAGGGCTCTTTTATACGTATAAGGTCAAAATTGGTGATAAGTGGGCTGAAGCGGTTGATCCATATGTGCGTGCTGCTTCTGTAAATGGCGATAAAGGTGCAGTCGTTAATTTAGAAGAAACAAATCCGAAAAAATGGAAAGCAAACAAAAAGCCAAAATTTAAAAATCCGGAAGATGCTATTATTTATGAGTTACATGTACGCGATCTTTCCATCCAACCTGAAAGTGGTATTAAACAGAAAGGGAAGTATTTAGGTGTAACAGAAAAAGGAACAAAAGGGCCAGAAGGTGTAAAAACAGGACTTGATCATATAAAGGATCTAGGTGTTACTCACGTTCAGTTTTTACCGATATTTGATTATGCTTCTGTAAATGAAGAGACTTTAAATGAACCGCAATATAACTGGGGATATGATCCTAAAAATTTCAACGTTCCAGAAGGCTCCTATTCTACAAATCCTTATGAGCCGACTGTGCGAATAACTGAATTGAAGCAAATGGTTCAAACACTACATGATAATAATCTTCGAGTAGTGATGGATGTAGTATATAACCATATGTATAATGCTGCTGAATCTAATTTTCATAAGTTAGTTCCAGGTTATTATTATCGTTACAATGAAGATGGAACATTTGCAAATGGAACTGGAGTAGGAAATGATACTGCTTCAGAAAGAAAAATGATGAGGAAATTTATGATAGATTCTGTAACATATTGGGCAAAAGAATACAATTTAGATGGATTCCGTTTTGATTTAATGGGTATTCATGATTATGAAACGATGAATGAAATACGTAAAGCTGTTAATCAAATTGACCCTTCTATTATACTACACGGAGAAGGATGGGATTTAAATACACCTCTTGCAGCTGAGTTGAAAGCAAATCAAAAAAATGCAGAGAAAATGAAAGGGATTGCTCATTTTAACGATAATATACGTGATGGGTTGAAAGGTAGTGTATTTGAGGAAAAGGAAAATGGTTTTGTAAATGGAAAGGAAAACATGGAAGATCGTATTAAAAAAGGCATTACAGCAGGTATTGACTATGATACAAATTCGTCTACCTATCAAGATCCTGAACAGGTATTAACTTATGTGGAAGCACATGACAATCATACATTATGGGATAAACTTGAGTTAACTAATCCAGGTGACAGTGAAGAAATGCGAAAACAAATGCACAAATTGTCTTCTTCAATTTTATTAACATCACAAGGAGTTCCATTTTTACATGCAGGGCAAGAGTTTATGCGGACGAAATACGGTGATCATAATAGTTACAAATCTCCAGATTCAATTAACCAGATGGATTGGCTGCGCCGTGCAACGTTTAATAATGAAGTAGATTATATGAAGGGTTTAATAGAATTACGCAAAAAGTACTCAGCTTTTCGAATGACATCTGCAGAGCAAATAAAAACACACGTATCATTTATTGATGCTCCGAAAAATACTGTAGCTTATACAATAGAGGGGAATAAAAATGAATACTTTACAGTGGCTCACAATGCAAATAGAGAAGCTGTTGAAATAACACTTCCATCGAAAGGGCCTTGGAAAGTACTAGTAGACAGCAAGCAGGCGGGAAGTAAACCACTTTATGTTGTCCATGACAATAAAATTAAAGTTCCTGCATTAAGTTCATTTGTCTTAAAAACAGAGAAACCGATTAAATAAAAGCGAAGAATGTGGAAATAAATACTGCATTGAGCAAATTTAACAAGGATTGCAAATAAAAAAAGCGAAGTGAAGATTATTCTCACTTCGTTTTTAAAGTTAATGTAATATAATTTCACATACTGTAATTATATTACAATTTAATAAAAGAAATAAGCAATAGATTGTTTCTTTTGTGACAGTAGGAGGAGAAGATATCTTTGAGTTTATTTATAAAATTACCTGAAATACATTCGTAATTCATATAATGTTTATTATATATTCGAACATATAACGAACTAGATGTTCGAGTTGTATTAATTCCTACAAATCGTTTAAAAATAACAAAGGCGTAAAAAGTATATGGAATTAAAATAGAGAAAAGACACCATTCAAGGTGTCTTTTCTCTATTTTGAATATGAAATGTAAGTAACTCGATTGTATGTAATAGCATGTGATATTTTCACACTAACTGATTAAGAAAAATTTAAAACTCTTTTCTTAATCTATTTGTAATAAATTACATCATAAAATTTTATCGATATAATAAATAAAACTTTCTCAACATTATTTGATTTAATAACTATATTCAACCGCTCTCCAATCCATTACAATAATTTCACATTGGAAATACATGAATATTCTCAATGTTATAAATGGTTTATACCTTATAGGATTACTATGGGAAAGGATGTGAAATATCCAAAAAGAAATCATTTTTTATGATGAAATAAAAAATTTTAATGAAGAAAAAGTTATTTCATTATTTTCAAGTTTCGTTAAAGTGCATGTATTTATAATCAATATGAGACAAGGAGCAGAATCCGAAAAAATTTTTGTAAATTAGAAAATTGCATTTCAAAAATAAGTTAAACGTTTATGGAGGGTTATATGAGCGAGAAAATTTATTACTGGTCTCCGATTAAGCATTGGGAGAAGTTGCATAATGAAGTTTTGATAGGGGAAATGAGATTTACAGGTATTCTGTCTGAGTGGTTTCCAGATTTTTATTTTATGGCTCAAAAAGGTGTGAAAATTAGTGAACTAGTAGAGCGCTTTTCGTTAGGAAATGTAGAAGAGACACAAAAAAACATAGAGCTCATGATAAAAAATCGTGTGTTAGTAAGTAACATATTACACCCAAGAGAAGTATTTTTTTCACAAGAAAAGATTTTTTCAAATCCATATAGCAACCAGATTCGCTTTTCTAAAGAAAAGTTAGATAAATATATGAGTGAACAATTAAATCGCACGCACGTTGCTGCACGGTCGACCGAAATTCAACTTGAAACAACAAATGAGCTACCTACTATAATCAAGGAACGTAGATCTTGTCGTCAATTTGATATGGAAAAACATATTAATTTTTCGGAATTTTCCCGATTCTTATCAACTCTAAAACAGGTTAGGGAAGAAAAAATATACTATCATTACGCAAGTGCAGGCGGGCTCTATCCCATTGATATCTTTGTTTATGTAAAACCAAAACGTATAGAGGGTATGAAAGCTGGATTTTATTATTATAACCCATCAAAAAATAGTCTTGTGATTGTAAACAACATTGATCAAGTAATCAAAAGTGATCATGAGTTAATTAATCAGGATTTATTTACTCAATCTGCCTTCTCAGTTTATTTGGTTTATAATGCGAACGCTTCCATCCCGAAATACGGTTCAGATGGATATTTATTTGCTTGTATTGAGTCAGGCATTATCACTGCTACCTTAAATATGGTTGCTGAGACATTAAATTTAGGGGTTTGTTCAGTTGGTCATATGAAATTTGAAGATATTCAGCAATTTTTATGTTTGGATAATCATCAAGTGTTTCTCCATGGGCTTGAAGTTGGCTTAAAAATTAATGAGTAGAAGAAATGAATATTAGGGGGATAAAGATAAAAATGCACATTAAAGATCGAAGTTCGATTCATGAAAATAAAGAAGTAGAAGCGTTTTGGAAGGAGCAATTATCTTCCGAGATTCTCGATTTTTCTGTATTTAAATTTAATAGCGATTACCAACTAAATAAAGAAACACCTTGTGAGTACGTTCAAGTCATAGTGAATGTAGAATTTAGTAAAAGTATACAAAAAATAAGTAAGTCTCAAGATTTATTATTATTTAGCTGGTTTCAAGCCGCTTTAAGGGTTTGTTTGGCACATTATACAGATCAAGAAAGAATTACTATTGGTATTCCTATAATTGAAAAGAATCTTGAACAAAGTGAGAATCTTAATAAGTTGATTCCTTTAGGAAGTGAAATCCAGCCGCATCACACCTTTAAACAATTAGTAAATGAGATTGAACAAACGACTTTATTCGGGTATGAAAATCAGGAGTATCCGCTCTCTGAATTATTAGTTAAACACAATTTAACTCCTTTTCAAATTGTAATCGGGATGGAAGGATTACATAATGAAAATTCGCTAGAAGAATACGCAGAGAATAATTTAGCCCTATGGATACGAAGAAAATGGAATGAAATACATAATGAATTTGAATTTCAAATTTCTTGCAAGTCCCGTTCATTCTCTTCTTTGCAACAGTTTGCCAATTCGTATTGTTATGTTTTAAAGCAAGTTTCACAAAATCCGAATTTGGCATTGAAAGATATTTGTATTATTGCAGAAGAAGAAAAAGAGTTGTTAGAAGGATTGAATACTTTTCAAACGGGTATAGACTTGTTTCAATCATTTCAAGATTTGTTTGAAGCGCAAGTATTAAAAACTCCAGATCAAATTGCTGTTGTTTGTAATGAACAATCTTTGACATATAGAGAATTGAATAAGAAAGCGAATCAATTGGCTTCTATTCTTCAAAGTAAAGGTGTTTCAAAAGAAAGTATTATTGGCGTTATGGTAGATCGGTCATTAGAAATGATTATTGGTATGATGGGGATTTTTAAAGCAGGAGCAGCGTATTTACCAATCGACCCTAACTACCCAACTGAACGAATTGAATATATGTTACAAGATAGTCAAGCAAAATATTTACTTAGTAAGCGAACAGAGGAAGTATTGCCGCAATTTGCGGGTGAAGTACTGTATCTTGATAAAGAATATCTTTTCCAAGGTGAAGAAAGTAATTTAGTACGAGAACATAATCCTAATGATTTGGCTTATGTTATTTACACATCAGGATCGACAGGAAATCCAAAAGGGGTAATGATCGAACAAAAATCGCTAGTTCATTTTTTAAATGTAATGAGAGAAAAAGTAAAGGCTAATCAATCATTCTTGTTTCTTGCTAGTGTATCTTTTGATATTTCCTTGTTAGAAATATGTCTTCCTTTAACGCAAGGTTCAAAAGTAGTAATTGCTACAGAGGACCAGTTTGCAACAAAAGAATTGGCTCATTTGGTCAAAAAACATAAGGTGGATTTATGGGAATCAACGCCATCGCGAATGGAAGTGATTTTGAGTGATCCAGAAGGGGCGATTTTTCTAAAAGATTTAAAATCTATTTTATTAGCAGGAGAATCATTTTCCATTGATTTGGTTGAAAAAATTCGTTGTATCAGTGAAGCAACAATTTTAAATATTTATGGTCCCACAGAAACAACCATTTGCGCAACAGTAAAAGACTTGAGCACTTCCAAAGAAGTTACGATTGGCAAACCTAACCCGAATTATCATTCCTATATATTGAATAAGTATGGCCAATTAAAACCATTTGGAATTCCCGGTGAACTCTGCATTGCTGGCGTAGCGGTAGCACGAGGGTATCTTGGTAAAAATAAACTGACAGATGAAAAGTTTGTACCGAGTCCTTTTGTGGCAGGGGAAATGATGTATCATACAGGTGATCTCGTTCGTTGGTTGCCTAATGGAGAACTTGAATATTTAGGTCGAATGGATCATCAAGTGAAAATTCGGGGGTATCGGATTGAATTAAGAGAAATCGAAACTCAATTAAGGGAATATCCAGAAATAAACCAGGCTATCGTTGTTGATCAAGTGTATGGAAATAGGAAATTATTAGCTGCCTACTATGTATCGGATATCAAGGTGTCTTTTGGTGAAATCAGAAAATATTTAAGTGATAAATTACCTGAGTTTATGATTCCTGAAAAAATGATTCAGGTAGAAGAGATTCCATTGAATCCAAATGGAAAAGTGGATAGAAAAAGATTGTTGGATATAACACAAACGGATTATGTATCAATTCCATACGTTGCTCCGCGCAATGAAATTGAACAAAAATTAGTGCGTGCATGGGAAAAAGTTATGGAGATCGAGGGAATCGGTATTCATGATAATTTTTTTGCATTAAAAGGAGAATCTATTAAAGCACTTCAGGTAATTAATTTATTAAGAAAAGACGGCTTAAAAATAAGTACAACAGATTTTTTTAAGCACCCCACAATTGCTCAACTGAGTTCTTGTGTAAAGCTAGAGCGTAAAGAGAAAAACCTTGAAAGTAGACCAACTCATGTTAAAGATTTGTATAAGCCATTTTCCTTAACAGAAGTTCAGACAGCGTATATGATAGGACGGAATTCACAGTTTGAATTAAGTGGTATTTCCCCTCAAACATATTTTGAATATGAAACAGCATTGGATATCAATCGTCTTTCAAAAAGTTTTCAAAAGGTAATTCATCGTCATCCAATGTTGCGAGCTGTAATTTTACCAGAGGGAAAACAGCAAATATTACAAAGCGTTCCTGATTACGAGATTGAAATAGTGAGTCTCATAGATTTAGATGATAGGAATCAACATGCTCGCTTACAAGAAGAGCGTTCTCGAATGACTAACCATGTATTCCCTTTGGGGCAATGGCCTTTGTTTGAATTGAAAGCTTTTCTTTTAAAAGAAGACACGTATTTATTATGTTTTCGATACGATGCTTTATTAATGGACGGAGCAAGCATGAACATTGTTGGACAGGATTTGTTGCATTATTATTATAAACCAAATCAAAAATTAGAATCTTTATCTTTTGATTTTCAAGATTATATGTTTATCTATGATGAAATGGAACAAAGCGAAGAATATAAAACAGCAAAAGATTATTGGACAAGTAAGCTTCCTGACTTTCCGTTTGCACCTTCTTTGCTGTTAAAAAAGGATCCAGCAGAGATTGCTACTCCTAACTTCCAATCACTTACAAAAATCCTGGATAATAAAAAATGGACAAAGCTACGAAAGTTAGCACAAGAGAAAGAGGTAACGCCTTCCGCTCTACTTTGTACAATATATGGTGATGTGTTGGCATATTGGAGTAATCAACGTCGATTAGCAATTAACTTGACTGTATTTAACCGTTATCCTGTTCATGATGAAGTAGAACAGATTGTTGGAGATTTCACATCACTTATTTTATTGGATGTTGATGTAAAACCAGAGCAAACTTTCTTTACTAGAGTAAAAGAAACGCAAGCTACTTTATTAGATGGCCTTGAACATCGTCATTACGATGGAGTTAACTTTATTCGAGATTTTACTCGATATCATCAAATGACGCCAAAAGCAGTTATGCCAATCGTTTTCACCTCGATGTTAGCAGGTGCAGGTGCTTTTTCTTGGGAACAACTTGGTTCTCTTCGCTATATTCATGCTCGGACTCCACAAGTGTATTTGGATAATGTAGTAATTGAAAAAAATGGAGAGTTATTAATTAGCTGGAACTATGTTGAAGAGTTGTTTGATGTTGATGTAATAGAAGCAATGTTTTCCCAATTTGTTGACTTATTGGAACAATTGGTGAAACAAAGCGATATAACATCTTTGCAGATGAAAGAATCGGATCAAACTTTAATTAAGCAATACAATGAAACAACAGAAAAAATACCTTCAACTACTCTGTATCAATTATTTACAGACCAAGTAAAACGTACACCCGATGAAGTAGCAGTGGTATTTGAACAAGAATGGTTAACATACTCAGAACTTCATAAACGTTCTAATCAAATTGCCCACTTCTTAAAAGAGCAAGGTATTGGTCTAGGTGACAAAGTGGGTCTTTTAGCAAAAAGGCGAGTTGACACAATTGTTAATATGTTAGGTATTTTAAAATCAGGTGCCGCTTATGTTCCGATTGATCCCGATCATCCTTTAGATCGCCAAACATATATTTTAAAAAATAGCTCATGCAAGCTTTTATTAGAACCTAGTCTTTATGAAGAAAATCATTTGTCATTTTATACAACAGAAGATATGCCCGCTATTGCTGGTCCAGAAGATATTGCCTATATTATATACACTTCAGGAAGTACAGGAAAACCAAAAGGAGTAATTATTACTCACCAAGCGGTTACAAATACTATTCAAGACATAAATCAAAAATATGAGGTGAATGAAAATGATCGTATTATTGGTATCTCTTCCATGTGTTTTGACCTATCTGTATACGATATTTTCGGAGCTTTAAGCACAGGTGCAATGTTAATAATGATTCGTGATCCAAGAGACATGCAAGAATTAATCCGCACTGTCGAACGTAGAGGGATTACAATTTGGAATACAGTGCCTGCAATCATGGATTTGGCATTGGATCAAGTAGGTTCTCATTTTGAATATCCTTCTTTACGTTTAGTTTTACATAGTGGAGATTGGATTCCGCTTTCTTTACCAGAAAAAATAAAAAGACATTTTCCAATTGCAGAAGTAGTTTCACTAGGAGGGGCAACAGAAGCATCGATTTGGTCAATTTATTATCCGGTCAAACAGGTGGAATCACATTGGAATAGTATTCCATACGGGATGCCCTTGGCAAACCAAACGTATTATGTGTTGAACTATGAAAAGAAAATGTGCCCTGTTGGTGTAATTGGAGATTTATATATCGGGGGAGTGGGCCTTGCTAAAGGATATTTAAATGATGAAAAGAAAACAAATGAAGCGTTTGTGTCACATCCTGATTTTGGTCTTATATATAAAACAGGAGATTGTGGGAAAATGCATTCTGAGGGATATATTGAATTTTTAGGCCGCCAAGATTACCAAGTGAAAATTCAGGGATATCGAGTAGAGTTAGAAGAAATCTCTCATTGTCTTCTAACTTATAAACAAGTCGAACATGCTGTCGTAATTGATCAAACAGATGAGAACGGAATAAAATTTTTAGTTGCATATGTGGTAACTGAGCAAAATATTAGTACAACAGAACTACGAAAGCATTTGCGAGATCACTTGCCAGATTATATGATTCCTTCTTATTTTGTTTATTTAGACCAATTACCCCTGACTCCAAACGGGAAATTAGATAGAAAAGCGCTTCCTACTCCGGAGAAACAAAAAAATGAAGTATTTATTGCCCCAAAAACTGAAATGGAAAAAATATTAACTAGTATTTGGCAAGAAGTACTCAAAATAGATCAAGTTGGAGTAAATGATCATTTCTTCGCCTTAGGTGGAGATTCGATAAAAGCGATTCAAGTGTCCGTTAGACTGTATCGACAAGGATTCGAGCTTGAACCAAAAAATCTATTTTCATTTCCTATATTAAGGGACATGGTTCAATTTGTTAAAAAGCTAGACCAGTTTTCAAGTTCACAAACAAATGATGTAAATATAATGAACGATAATAAAGCTATATTACTAAATGTTAAAGATAAACAACTTAATCAACATACACTTACCAAAATACAAGAAAAAATGCCGGATATAAAAATAGAACGTATTTATCCGTTAGCACCTTTCCAGGAAGTTATTTATGAGCACGCTACGAATGAACCTGATACAAATGCATATTTTGAACAAACAATTTGGGCACTTGAGGGGGAGCTGGATATTAAACTCTTTATTCAGTGTTTCCAACAATTAGTTGATCGTCATGATTCTTTAAGAACAATAATTGTGCAAGATGAACAAGCAAAACCTTGGCAAGCTGTTCTATATGATGTTCAAATAAATTCAGAAATAAAAAACTTAATTGAGATGACGAAACAAGAACAGCAAGAATTCCTAGATCAGTGGATGAATGAAAATTTAAGTCAAGGATTTAAAAATGGTGAACTTATGACCCGTCTCTGTATATTCCAACTAGGTAATAACGAGCATAAGGTAATTTGGAGTTCCCATCATCTATTATGTGATGGTTGGAGCGTCAGCATTTTGATAGACGAATTATTCCAGCTCTACGAAACTACAAATGCGGGAACTACGGCGGAGTTACCTATGGTAAAACCTTTTGAAACATTCATAGACTGGACTTTGGCACAAGATCATGAGAAAGCACGTCATTTTTGGCAGGATTATTTATCAGGATACAATCAGAAAATTAGTATTCCTAAAAAGAAAGTCCCATCTAAAAGTGAAGGGTTAAACTTCACTTTTATGGATTTAACATTAGAAAAGGATTTGACTAATCAGTTACAGACATTTGTAACTAAAAACAATATAACTATGAATACAGCACTACTAGCTGTATGGGGAATATTACTTGGCAAATTTAACGGAACGAGAGAAGTAGTATTGCCTAATCTAGTATCAGTCAGACCTCCCGAAGTAGAAGGAATTGAAAATATGTTCGGTCTGTTCACAAATGTTTTGCCTATCCGATTAGCATGGACAGAAACGCAATCTTTTGTGGACTTCCTGCAAAAGGTACAACTAGAGACATTGAAATGTAATGAGTATGCATACTATTCATTTGTTGATATACAAAAGCAAAGTGAATTAAAAACTGAGTTGACTGACCATCTTTGGGTTTTTGAAAACTATCCAACTAATCCAGCAATCTTTTCTTCAAATGAAAACAGACATTTTGCTATCACGGATTACGAAGTTGTTGATGAGCCACATGTAAAGTATGGAATTATGTGCTTCCCTGAAGAAAGACTTACAATAAAGTTTGGATATGATCAAACGGTATATGAAGCAGAGAAAATACAGGAAATATTAAATCACATCCATGGGTTAATCAACACGATTCTTCAAAATCCAATACAAACAATTTGTGATTACAAATTATAAAAAATGAAAAGGCGAGCAAGAACTCGCCTTTTTAAATAGAATAGGAGTAAATCAAATGACAAAAAAATTACAGTTATCAGCCGAAGAAATGCGTCAGTTAGGATATCAAGCGGTTGACTTGATTGTTGATCATATGAATCATTTAAAAAGTAAACCAGTTTCAGAAACGATTGATAGTAATATTTTTAGAGACAAGCTAATTGAAACGATTCCGGAAAACGGATCTAATCCAAAAGAATTACTTCATTTTCTTAATAACAATGTGTTTAATCAAATTACTCATGTGGATCATCCTCATTTTATGGCTTTTGTGCCAGGTCCTAATAATTATGTTGGTGTATTAGCAGATTTTTTAGCAAGTGGGTTTAATGTATTTCCTACAGCTTGGATAGTAGGTGCAGGTGCCGAACAAATTGAATTAACGACAATTAACTGGTTAAAATCAATGCTAGGATTCCCTGATTCAGCTGAAGGACTATTTGTCAGTGGTGGTTCCATGGCTAATTTGACTGCACTTACTGTAGCGAGACAGGTCAAGCTGAATAATGACATAGAAAATGCGATTGTTTATTTTTCTAACCAAACTCATTTTTCTGTAGATCGAGCACTTAAAGTATTAGGTTTTAAACAGCATCAAATTTGCCGAATTGAGACAGATGAAGACTTAAAAATTTCAGTTAGTACTTTAAGAAAACAAATAAAAGAAGATCGATTAAAAGGGAAAAAACCATTCTGTGTTATTGCTAATGCAGGGACAACGAATTGCGGAGCGGTGGACTCCCTCGATGAATTGGCTGATGTATGTGGTGATGAAGATATATGGCTACACGTGGATGGGGCTTATGGGGCTGCAGCAATTCTCAGTGAAAAAGGAAGGGAGTTATTAAGTGGAATTCATCGTGCCGATTCTTTAACGTTAGACCCGCATAAATGGCTTTTTCAGCCTTATGATGTTGGTTGTGTACTTATTCGAAATAGCCAATATTTAAGTGAAACATTCCGTATGATCCCAGAGTATATTAAGGATACAGAAACTAATATAGAAGAAAAAGTGAATTTTGGGGAGCGTGGAATTGAACTTTCTCGTAGATTTAGAGCATTAAAGGTATGGCTTTCTTTTAAAGCATTCGGAGTTACAGCTTTTCGTGAGGCAATTGATCATGGCATTATGCTAGCTGAACAAGTTGAAGAGTTTTTAAGGAAAGAAAAAGATTGGGAAGTAGTAACACCTGCCCAATTAGGAATTGTTACTTTTCGTTATATTCCATGTGAGCTAACATCTACAGATACAATTCATGAAATAAACAAAAAATTGGTGGAAGAAATTAATCAAAGAGGATTTGCTATGCTAAGTACGACTAAATTAAAAGAAAAAGTAGTAATTCGACTTTGCTCTATTAACCCAAGAACAACAAAAGAAGAAATACTTCAAATCATGATGAACATAAAAGCATTAGCAGAGGAAATAAACACATCGCCTAAACATCTTATATCTGTTTCTCAACCTTGATATATTAGGCGGATTTTACATATTAATAGCCGATTCTTATTTAGAATCGGCTATTATATTTAAATGATAAATACATATATACTATTTATAAGTGTTTCTCTTGTAATGGGATTAAGCCTCAACCTTGGATACTCGTTTGAAACCAGTCTTTATTGCTTGTACTATTTCGTTCACAGCATAAATAGATACATCGGCATTTGGATTTAACCCTTCAAACCAGTGATAGGCATTTGGATATAAATGAAACTCCACATCAACACCAGCTTGTGCTAGTTTGCTTACATAGGTTAATGTTTCGCTGCGGAATGGATCTAATTGACCAACAAATGTGTAAGTATACGGTAAGTCACTATAATCCTCAGCTCGAGAAGGTGCTGCATAGGCAGGGATTTGATCCGTTCCATACATTTCTCCTAAATACATTTTCCAGCCAGCTTCATTTGCCTTTTGGTTCCAAACAAATCCCTCTTTAATTTCATTCGCTGAAGGTGTATCATTTCTGTCATCAATCATTGGATATAGTGGCATTTGTAAACAAATTGAAGGATATTTTCGATCTCGTGCTAATAATGATAATGCTGCTGTTAGTCCACCGCCAGCGCTTACTCCTGCAACCCCAATTCGATTCGAATCAATGTTTAATGACTTTGCATTATCAGCAATCCATTTTAAAGCTGAATAACAATCCTCAATTGGTGCTGGGTAAGGGTGTTCAGGTGCTAAGCGGTAGTCTACAGACACAATCACACAGCTAGCTTCTTTTGCAAACCTCATACAAGTATCATCGTTATCATCTATAGACCCTAAGATATAACCTCCACCATGTATCCATAATAAGACAGGTAAAGATTCATGATTTGATTTTGGACGATAAATTCGTAATGGTAACGGATTATCATCAGGCCCAACAATGACTTTATCTGTTAAAGAAAGAGAGTCATCAACAACGGTAGGTGGTCTCATTTGAGCTATTCCTTCTCTAATTGATTGCAAATTTTCTGGGCGTAAATCGAGATCCGGAAACATCTCTAACCCTTGTAATAACTCTGGATTTACTCTAGTTTTCATTTTAGCACCTCTATTTGTAATTGTTTTCAAATAAATGAAGTGTATTCTAAGTAGTTTAATTGTGAAAGAACACCACAATTAAATTGTAAATTGGATATGTTATAACGGTCAACAGAATATTCGGAAATTAAAACCTTTCTCAAGAAGGAGTTTCATGCAATCAATAATACAAGTAGTGGATTTAAGAGCAAAGTGGTTTAATGTCGTTGTAATTATGTACATTAGAAAAATTTATTTTTGAGTCTAGAAAAGGATTAGATTCTTTTCTAGACTCATGAAGAATTATGAAAAGCAAAATTTTATAGATAGTTATCTTAAAAATAAACAAAGAGAGAAGAACTAGCCAATGTTCTTCTCTCTTTTTCATATGTAATTAGGGTATCCATAACTGTAAATACGGATGGTATAGATTTATGGATGAATAATTTATTTTTAAATTAATAACGTAATACATAAAGATTTTTGTATGTAATATTGCATATACAGGGACCACTGGTGAAAATGCTGAGCAATGTTTTTCCATATGGTAAATTAGTTCCTTATTTATTTTATTTCATTTTCAATCGTGTAAGGCTTGGGGCTAAGGTTTACAAAGGTGACTAGTAAAAAATATAACAATATAAGTATAAGATTTTGTACTTAGTAATCTCGCGATTTAAGGCATGGCATTGGATAAGTGCGGGGCGTTCAATCGATTTTGAATAAAATTGATAGTATCAGTTGCAATTTTTTTACGTTTAAGAACGATCCCGGCATGCCCGCATGTATAAATATATCGTGTAGGTTTTTCCCAAGCTTCCCACAAGTAGTCTGTATCCTCAGAATGCACATATAGATCGTGCTTACCTGAAATTAATAAAATATTTTCTTTTTGTACTTTTGGCAATGCTTGACTCGGTTCAGTGATTTTCCAATAATCTATTAAATCATCATACGTAACACCATGATGTTCCAAGTCTTCTCTAATAAATTTACCTGGAGTTGTATTCCAAATAGAATAAGAAAGTCGATTTGCATAGAAAATGGATGCTAACACATCAATTTCTTCTTCAACAAGAGAGGTTAAGTTAGTAATAAATCCGCCTAAACTAATTCCTATTAGAATCAGGGGCCCCTTTTTATTTGCTTTAATCCATTTAATCAAAGCTCGTAAATCAGCTACCGCTTGTCTAGTTGCTTGTAATGTTCGTTCAATATTTGCACTTACCATATACTCTCCACTGAATAAGGATTGATCGGGTTTTCTTTCAAAATGATAGGGTAGAGTGAAATAATACATATTCCACTTCAGGCTGGTCATATGATCGTGGAATATTTTTTTCACACGTTCGTTAGAATCCATTCTCCAACCGTGAACAAAGATAACATGAGGTGCATTTTCATTTTTATGTAAGAATAATTCCCCAGTTACAGAGTCGTTGCGTGAATCACCGGATTGAACCGAACTTTTATAGTTGAATTGCCCAACCATGTATTCATTTTCCTGCTTTGAATGCTTAATGTCAAAATGAAAATGTGATGGTTTTACTTTATAAAAAGATTCTATGTTCTTTATATTTAATGAAGTGTTAGAAAGGGAAGTAAACTGAAATGCTACACTTCTTTTTTTGTGTAAATCATATAAGGCGTACCGATCAATGAGTTTTGAAAAAATCAAATTAACCTCCTCCAAAATACATATTGTTTAAAACATAGACAAAATTTATGTTTTAAATTAATTAGGAAATATTCTCTTTTCCTAATAGTAGGTGCTTGAATTATAAAAATAGGTGATAAATTTGTATATTATATTATAAATCGTGCAATAAAATAAAACTATAAATAATTTATATTAAAATTTAAGAAGAATGTTAACTTGTTTCTTTTCTTATTAAAAGATGTAATTTCTATGAGGAACTTAAATTCCCATCTAGATATTCACAAATAGCTTCTCTATATTTATTGTATAGAAATTATACAATAAATATATTTTTTATATTATATACATTAAATTAAGCTTAACCTCTCTTTTCTATAAGTCTCTTAAATTGACTAACTCCTTACCAATATTCAAAAACGACTGCATTTTTGAATTTGTGTTCTAGTTTTTCTTGAACAGGTAAATGAATAACTACACATAAACTCCTTATATCTCTAGTTAAACTACCGATTAGCTCCATATAAACTCTAGATAACCTATATAGAATACAAGTTATCAAGGAGGTAAGAAAAATGAATTTTATGAAACGAGCAATTCTCAGTATGAAAAAAAGGATAGGAACATCATTAATTTTGATGGCAGTTTTTCTGATTGTTACAAATTTGGTTCTTTCAGGTTTCACAATCCAAAATGCATCAAAAAAAGCAGCGGATGCTGCAAGAAAAAAACTTGGTGCAGATGTTACTTTAGGTCTTGATTTCGACAAAATAGGTCAAAAAGCTAAGGAAACTGGAGAAATGCCAAATCCGCCGCAGCTCGATGCAAAAGAAACAGATCAATTAGCGAAGTCCAAGTATGTAAAAGATTATAATTACATAGCTAACACTTTCGGTATTTCTGATGGGCTTAAACTAGTAGGAGCTTCAGAAGGAGAAGAAGAAGGAAAAGGTAAAGTGGGAATGACGGCTGCGCGAGGCGGTTCAAGCTCTGGTACAGAAATAGATATGAATGCTTCTTTTATGATTGAGGGAGTTCGCAAGACTGCATTACAAGAAAGCTTTAAAAACGGAAAAAGTAAAATCATTGATGGAAAACCAATAACAGAGCAAATGAAAGATCAGAATGTAGCTTTAATGGAAAAACGATTAGCGGAATTAAACAATTTGAAAGTAGGAGACAAAGTTAAAGTACAATCAGGGGATAAGAAGGAAACTCTTGAGGTTGAAATTATCGGCATTTACGAAACAAATGAGCAAGCAATGGGTCAACAGGCTCCTCCTATTATGGATCCAGCTAATAAACTATATATGCCGCATTCAACTATGAAAAAATTAGAAGTAGACCAAGGTATAAGTAGTGGTCAAGTCGTGTATTTCTTGAATGATCCACAATATATTGATGCATTTAAAAAAGAAGCAAAAAAATCTAACATTGATTTTAATTATTATAAATTAGATGCGCATGATTCATTGTACAAGCAAATGATTGGTCCTATCGAAAATATCTCTTCGACTTCTCAAATGATTATTTATATTGTATCGATTGCAGGTGCAATTATTTTAGGATTAATCATTATGCTATCAATTAAAGGACGTCGTAAAGAAATGGGAATTCTATTGTCTATTGGAGAGAAAAAGTGGAAATTGATAGCGCAATTCGTAGTAGAAGTAGTGTGTGTCGCTATTTTAGCATTTGGATTATCCATAACAACAGGAGCTAAAGTTTCTCAATATATCGGAGATAATTTACTTTCGAATGAAATTGCTACTGCAAGCGAAGAAACAGATACTTCGCAACATGGTACTGTAATGATGGCTGGATCTGGTGGTACTCTACAAAATCAAAAAGAAGAACCAATTGATAAAATTGATGTAAGTGTAACAGGAGAAGATGTAGGGAAAATGGGTGGAATTGGACTAGCTATTGCTATAATAGCAACGCTTCTTCCGGCATTATCTATTCTACGTTTAAACCCAAAACAAATTCTTTTAAAAGATGAATGAGGAGGCTTACTATGGAGACGATTTTACAGTTTAAAAATTTGGATTATTATTATGAAAGTAATGGAAAAAATGTAGCGATACTAGAAAATGTTAACTTTTCTTTTCAAAAAGGACATTTCTACACGATTTTAGGACCATCTGGATCTGGTAAAACCACAACTCTAAGCTTAGGTTGTGGACTAGATGTCCCTAAAAATGGTTATGTACTGTATAATGGCAAAGATATTAGAAAAATTGGTTTGGATCGATACCGTAATCAAAATGTATCTGTAATTTTCCAATCTTATAACTTAATAACCTATATGACAGCTCTTCAAAATGTCTTAACAGCAATGGAAATTACAGGTGTTAAAGTGCAAAATAAAACAGCAAGAGCATTAGAATTGTTAGAAAGGGTAGGACTCACAGAAGTTGAAGCGAAACGAAACGTCCTGCAACTAAGCGGTGGACAACAACAGCGTGTAGCAATTGCTCGAGCACTATCTTGTAATGTTGATTTACTGATTGCAGATGAGCCGACAGGAAACCTCGACGAGGAAACCGCAATGGATATAATAGAACTATTTCAAGAACTTGCACATAAAGAGAATAAATGCATTATTGTTGTGACGCACTCACAGGCGGTTGCTAAAAAATCAGATCGTGCAGTGTATTTAAGTAAGAAGAAGTTGGTCGTAAATGAAATCTAATATAAACATCGTAGTTATTTAATTCACATAATTTTCGAAATCTACACCTTTCAAAAGTTTATATTTGATTTATAATAATATCAAGCCATAATCAAAATGGTCTCCCTGTACTGAATGTTAAAATAGTTTGTCGTTCCCGTTTTAATAATATTTGAAAAAGAACTTGTAGGATATTCTACAAGTTCTTTTTATTATAATTGGTTACCTATATCATGGGATAATCACATATGAAAAACGAGACAGTACCTAGATATATAATCTAAATGCTGTCCCGTTTAACTGTGTATCTGTATAGTTATTGCAGAATTAAACCTACAATCATAATTAAACTAAATACTATTATCCAACCAAACGCACAATAGCCAAAAATTCTAATCCATTTAGGTAATTGATTCATGTTAATTTTATTTGAGGGAACTCCCTGCATAGAAAACATCATTTTTTGATCTCTATCTCTATTATTTTGTTGTTCATACATAATATCATCACCTTTCCAGAACTATTGCGTTTATAGTATATCAGCCTAAAGAAAATTATGTACAGAATAAGAAGGGATAGCATAAATATTATGTGGTGAATTTTATAAATAAATGCATTTAATTGCCATGGTTCTAAGCGCTAATTCGTTATAAATACTGAAAAAGAGCACTACATAAATAGGACTCATTTTCTTCAAATATTAAGTTGCTGGATATAAATCAGAACCAAGGTAACGTTCTTTTATAATTTGAAGATGATGAAGCTCATGACCAGCAATGATGTATGCTAATGCACGAACTGTAACTTCAGAATTATTCGCATTTCCTCTTTGTGACCAAGCTTCTTTATCTAAGCTTCTAAGTAAATACAAGGTAGATTGGCGAACAACTATTAAATTCTCAAGAAGATTTTGCATAGATTGCTTATCAAAAGCAGCTCTAAGAACATACATATCATCAAATGAAAAACCTGTTAATAAATTTATACTTACTACAAAAACAAACAAACTCGTCCTATTTAAAGGAGAGTTTGTTTGTTTTTATGTTTAGATAATGGAATACTCATGTAAAATTGCACACTATGTTCCATATTTTTTATTGAATACTTTATATCTAGCGTTTCAAGAATTTGTTTAACAATATATAGCCCTAAACCATTTCCTCCAGTATTTCGATTTCTTGATTTTTCAATTCGATAAAATGGTTTGAAAATTTGTTGTAAATCTTCATCTTTAATATTGACACCTGTATTTATAATTTGCATTTCGATTTGACCTTGTTTCGAATCCTCACTTAACTTTATATAGACTTTTTCATTATGTGGTGAATACATAACCGCATTGTGAATAATATTTTTACATGCTTTTTCTAAAAGAGCACAATCGGTATAAATAGAAAGGTCAGAATCAATTTCTTTTATTATTTCAATGCTTTTTTGAGAAGCAAAAAATTCGAGATCTTTTGTGATTGCACCTATTAACTTTGAAGGATTAACTTCCTCTACTTTTAGTTTGAAGGTGTGTTGTTCTAATTTCGATACGCTTAAAATTTCACGAACTAATTGTTCCATACTTTCAATAATTTGATGATTTTTCTTTAAATATTGATCGCGATTTTGATAAGGGCCAATATTGTATATCATTCCTTCTAAGTATCCTTTCATTACAGTAAGAGGGGACTTTAATTCATGTGCTACAATCGCAAAAAACTCTCTGCGTTTTGTTTCTATTTCTCTTTCTTTTTCAATATCATTTTTTAATTGTTCATTTACTTTTTTCAAATCAAACATAGCTTGTTGCAAGTTAATAGACATGTCATTCAAACTATTAGATAATTCTCCTAACTCATCTGTAGAGCGAACCTCAATTTTTTCGGAGAAATCTAAATTTGCCATCTTTTGTGCACCTTCATTAATATAAATAAGTGGCTTTGTAATAAACCTGGAATAAAAATAAGCACTTCCTATACCAATAACGAGCACAATGATACTAATATAGGGGAGAAAGCGTACTAAAACCTGTGAAGCTTCATCAATCGGTTGAAATGTAGCAAACACTATAAGCGTTAAACTACCATCTTGAAATTGAATTGGTTTCGTAACGTTATATGAATTGCTAAGGGTACTTGCATTCTCGAATCGTGTTGCTTTAGTAACTACTGTTTTTTGCGTACCACTTTGAATAAAAGAAAATGAAGGAGAGTAAATAATTACTCCTTCTTTATTTTGAAGATAAAGCATCGCATTATTTTTTTTGGCGTATTCATCAAAAAGTGGTATCGCATCTTGAAACATAAGATTTTTAGATTTATCAATGATTTCGTTTATCCCTGTTTGAAGTTGATCTGTTTTATATTGCTCATAAAACGTCGGAAGAAAGAAGTATAAAGTTAAATAAATCAATACTGCAAAGGATAATAAAATGAGAGATGTAGTCATAAAGAGTTTATAAGTAATTTGCTTCATTTTCATGAGTTTCACAATACTATTCATCAATTTTATATCCAATACCCTTTATTGTTTTAATATAAGGGATAGCTAATTTTTTGCGTAGGTTTTTAATATGTGTATCAATTATTCGTGTTTCTCCAAAATAATCGTAACCCCAAACCTTTTCAACGATATTTTCTCTTGTGAGTACTTTTCTCTCATTTTGAAATAGTAGTTGTAGAATTTCAAACTCTTTTGTCGTTAATATAATTTCAACGTCATTTACATATACTCTATATGCATCCACATCAATACGCACTTCTTTAAATATCAAATGATTATTTACATTTTTATCATAACTTCTTCTAAGTACAGCTTCGACTCGTCTAATCAAAACATGAAATGAAAAGGGCTTTGTTATATAGTCATCGATCCCAAGGTCGAATCCTTTCATTTGATCTTCCTCTTCTTCCAACGCAGTTAGCATAATAATTGGTACGTTTGACTGACTTCGGATCATTTTAGAAACTTCAAACCCATTAAGATTGGGCATCATGACATCTAGAAGAATTAAATCAAATGATTGCTTATTAAATTGTGTCATACCCTCTAGTCCATCTGAAGCGACTACCACTGTATAATGCTGTGTCATTAAAAATTGTTTAATTAATTCCTGAATTTCTTGATCGTCCTCTACCACGAGAATATGATAGTTTTTCATAATATCACCTCTGGTAGTCATTATAGCCTTACTATCTGGAGTTTATGTGGAGATACAATAGGAACTCCATAGGACGTTTAACGTAGTAGCTCCATTTTCAAGATTGTGTATTCTCCATAAAAAAGTATTATTACCCATATTCCTTTTTTATGGAGAAATATTTGTGCGCTTGAAAAAACTTATTATATAAAAAGCTAAACAATTAATATTTACAAAAAACTAATGTATAATAATGTAAATTGCATGTAGTTTTTTAAACTGTTTGAACATATACTTTTGATACTTTACTAGAAGGGGAAAGGGAGAGGAATTTAAATATAAAAGAAGCCAGCGAAATTTTAGAGCTTACGCCACAAACTTTTTAGTTTTTTTGCTAATTTAGTAAAGGCCTAAGGTGCAAACAAGGGATTATTTAAATCATGTGAGAAAGGTTGTGAAATTATTTGATGGGTTATAAAGCGATGCTGTTTGATTTAGATGATACGTTAATTGATAGGGATAAGGCAGTAGATAACTTGTTTTTATTAGTTTTAGAAAAATGTTATGAGGATGTTAGTGATACAGTCAAAAACAATATGTTACAGAAATTCAAAGAATACGATAAAAGGGAATACGGCATTAGTGATAAAACGATAGTTTTAGAATCATTATTTGATGAATTCGCGCCGAAATATAGATTGCCACACAATTATATCCAAGATTTTTGGAATGAAAATTTACCTAAATGTTTTTCAATAGACCAAAATACTATTCATTTCTTAAATCAAATAAAGAAGCACTTTAAAGTTGGAATTATAACAAATGGCTCAACGCATAGACAAAAAGCTAAAATAATTAACACGAATTTAAACAATTACTTTGATACGATTATTATTTCTGAAGAAGTAGGATTGAGTAAACCTGATAAACGTATATTCCAACTAGCATTAAATAAGCTTAATGTGCAATCAGAAGATGTATTATTTATTGGAGATGACTTAGAAAAGGATATTGCTGGTCCTCAAAATGCAAATATAAAAGGTGTGTGGTTTAACCCTCAGAAAATCAAGAATACTACCAAAATACAACCATATGCCGAGATTAACACTTTGGATAGTTTGTTAAGTTATATTACTCCACAATATTTTTATAACAAGTAAAAGTAATTCTGTATATACATATTCAAAAATATAAAAAAGAGAAACTATCATTAATTTCATTGACCGTATTAGTAATAAAAAATATATATTTACAATAAAAATAGAGGCAATTTTTTATAGCTGTGGCTAATTTAATCTATGATTAATACGAAGTTTTGTAAAACAATTTTACTCGTACTGTGTAAATTGAAAAACTAAGTACATTAAAGTAATAATTATATCCTGCTAAATTCCCCCATTGCACTTAGTTCATAATTATATACGATATAGAAGAACTGATGTTTGTGGTAAACTAAGAGATGAATAAAGGGGGAGTTTTCTTGAACAATTTTAATAATATAATCCAAAATTTAAATAATATAGTTTACAAACCTAACAATTTAATGATTACGAATCTAAAAGAAGAAAAGCAAAACGCAGAATATGCAGGATGTTTATTCCACTTAAATAACAAAACCATTCGTTTTAGAAAATCAAAAGTTACACCTAATAAAACTGGTCAATTTGTTTCTTTTTGGGAGAAAGATGAAAATATGCGAAATAGAGCGTTCTCTTATAAAGCTGCTCCTGATTTATTAGTAATCACTTGTATTGCTGATAATAAACTAGGACAATTTATTTTTCCTAAAGAGATTCTTCTTAAAGAAAAAATATTGAGAACCCAAAATCAAACAGGGAAAATGGCAATGAGAATTTATCCTGTTTGGGATACCACTGTTAGCAATCAAGCTAAAAAGAGTCAAATGTGGCAACTTCAGTATTTTGTTGATTTAAGTGATAGTAATAATTTGCCTATAGATAAACTATTAAATTTATATTCGTAGCTTTTGATCTACTCCAAAAAGAAGTAATTACAGAAAAGGCATTTGTAATGACGCCTTCTATTAATTTACCCCGTGAATCGTAATTTTTGTACCGGTACAGTTAAATGAAATGTACGTTGTTACAGTGCCTCTTAAAATTTACAATCAGCATATAATATTTTAACTTATACATTTTAAGGGGTGCTGACTATGACAAGTCTACAACATAAGCTTTTTACAAGATTGAATCTTGCAAAGCGTACTGAAGTGAAGTTTGAAGAATTGAATACAATTCTCTTTACATTTGCACACACTATACCATTTGAGAATTTAGATGTTATAGCACGAAATACGAATCAAATCTCTCTGGAAAACTTACGAGAGAAAATTTTAACTAGTTCCCGTGGTGGACTTTGCTACGAATTAAATACTCTTTTTTACTATTTCTTAAAAGACTGTGGCTATGATGTACAACTGGCATTAGGTACGGTGTATAAAAATGATATAAATGCATGGGCACTGGAGGATGGCCATATAACAATTATTTTAACTTATGATAATCTACAGTATTTAATTGATGTAGGTATAGCTTCGTTAGTACCTCTTGTTCCTGTACCTTTTACTGGCGAGTCTGTTTCTTCAAAAAATGGTTCGTACCGAGTGAGACGAAAAGATACAAGTAAAGGAAATTATGTTTTAGAAAGAATAGATACTGATGGAGAATGGAAAATTTGTCATGCTTTTTATAAACCTAATATTGATGAGATAGTAATAAACGATGTTCAAAGAAGAGTGATAGAAGATGAGAAGTCTATTTTTAATAAAGGACCAATTGCAGTAAAGTTGACGAACTCCGGTCATATTTCATTAACGAATACAAGTTTAACTGAAGTTGTTCATGGGGAAAAAACTAAGCGTGAAATTACAGAAGATCAATATAAAGAGTTTTTATATACTTTATTTGCTATTAAGTTATGAATAATAAAGATAGCCGGTTCTTATTCAGAAGCGGCTATCTTTATTATTTTTGGTGTAAATGGTTTTCTTCTAATATGTTTCGGAAACTGCGGTATAGTTAATGTTTTTAATGTTTCCTTCGCTTCTTCATATGTATGAAAAATTGGTTCTTTTCCATCATCCCCTTGTAAAACTAGCCCTTCATCTCGGATTACATATGGCATAAAACCACCCCATCTAGTAAAGAATTATATTCTTTTGCAGCAGAATAATACGATTTAAAGTTGATTTTCTTAATACATATAATACACTAGAACAGTACGCAAAAGTATGTACAATGAATTTTGAATGTAAAGGAAGATTAATATGTCAGTTATTGATAAATTGAAACTTAATAAGTATACAAATATGGTCGTTATTAACGAACCAAGTGATTATGACATTTTTACAGGTAAAGAAACTGCATTCTCAAAAGAACACGATGCTATCTTTATATTTGTAGAAACGCTTGATGAAATGGTGAAACAAACGAATTTTATTATAAGTAATGAAGAATTACTAATTGAAAAAGGTTACGTATTCTTCGCATATCCGAAAAAAGGTAATGCTCGTTATAGTACGTTTATTCACCGTGATGAGATGTTTCCGGCATTAAATGTTGGAGAAGATGGTTATGTGGGAGAAAGTGATATTAAATTTGCACGAATGGTAAGTATGGATGAAGTCTTTACTGTTGTAGGTTTAAAACGCGAGAAGAAAAAAATAACGAAAACATCTGCTATGAGTCAATGTGTTGCCGATTATGCAGATCGAATTAAAGATGTTGAAGCATTATTAGCTAATCATCCGAATGAACTTAAGTTTTATCAAAGTTTAACGCCTGGATATCAGAAAGATTGGGCACGTAATCTTTTTTCTGTAAAACAAGAAAAAACACGTGAAAAACGTCTAGAGAAAATGATAGAGATCCTTTCACAAGGCTATAAAACAATTGAATTATTCCGTAAGAAGAAAAAATAATGATTAAGAAAGTCACAATGCTGCAACAATTAATTGTGATGAGTACATTGAAAAAAGTATTCCTTCTATTATACTAAGGAATGTTCTTATATTTATATAATTAGCAAAAGAGAAAAGGTGTTTGAGATGAAATCGTATATTGTAGTTGGATCTGGAATTTTAGGAGCGTCTACTGCTTATCATCTTGCTAAGGCAGGTGCGAATGTTACTATCGTGGATCGCCAACAATTAGGGCAAGCAACTGATGCAGGAGCAGGTATTGTATGTCCATGGCTATCGCAGCGTCGTAATAAAGCATGGTATAAAATTGTTAAAGGCGGTGCACGTTACTATTCTTCGTTAATTCAGCAATTAGAAGAAGACGGTGAAACTGACACAGGATATAATCGTGTAGGTGCAATTAGTTTACATACTGACGAGAAAAAGTTAGATCAAATGGAAGAGCGAGCTTATAAACGACGTGAAGATGCCCCAGAGATTGGTGAAATCACTCGCTTATCAGCTGAAGAAACAAAAAAATTATTCCCAGCATTATCAGACGAATATAGTTCTGTTCATATTAGTGGTGCTGCACGAGTAAATGGAAGATTATTACGCAATGCATTAATAAGTGCTGCGAAAAAACATGGTGCAACTTTAATAAAAGGCGATGCTATATTAGTCCGTGAAGGAAATCATATTACGGGAGTTACAGTAAACGATGAAACAATTTTAGCGGAAAAGGTTATTGTAACTGCAGGCGCATGGGCGAACGAAATCTTGAATCCATTAGGAATTAATTTCTTAGTTACATTCCAAAAAGGACAAATTGTTCATCTGCAAATCGAGAATACAGCAACAGAAAATATGCCAGTTGTTATGCCACCGAACGATCAATATATTTTAACGTTTGACAATGGGCATGTCGTAATTGGTGCAACACATGAGAATGATACTGGTTTCGATCATCGTGTAACAGCAGGTGGTTTACATGAAGTATTCCATAAGGCATTAGCAGTTGCACCTGGCTTAGAAAATGCTACAGTGCTTGAAACGAGAGTTGGATTCAGACCATTTACACCAGGATTCTTACCTGTTATCGGACCACTACCTAACTTTAAAGGAATTCTCGTTGCGAATGGATTAGGAGCTTCGGGTTTAACAGCTGGTCCATACTTAGGAGCGGAACTTGCTAAATTAGCGCTGGGACAACCAATTGAGTTAGATTTAAATGATTATGATGTTGCTGGCGCAATTGAATAATATAGGGTACTGCTAACATTTAGGAAGAACCATGCTAAACAAATTCGACAAGGAATAAGCAGTTTTCCCTCTGTTAAGAGTAAGCCTGTTTATGAAAAATAAAATTCTTTAAAAATAGAAGGCCGACATTATAAACCTGCATTAATAATGTAGAATTGTGATGTCGGCTCTTTATTTATATTTATTTAAAACTTATTTTTGAGAGGAGCTTAAGCAATGAGAGCGCCATATCAAGTATTGATATTTCCTTATATAAAAACTACTGATTCCATTCAATATGCTATTTTCAACCGAAGTGATTATAGTTATTGGCAAGGAATAGCTGGTGGCGGAGAAGTCGGTGAGATTCCTATTGAATCAGCAAAACGGGAAGCGTTTGAAGAGGCTGGTATTACAAGAGAATGTCCATATATACAATTAGATTCTGTGTCTTCACTACCCGTAGAGGATTCCTTTGGGGAGAAGAGGTTTATGTAATAAAAGAATTTTCTTTTGGAGTTAAAGTCCCTACAAAAAACATATCATTATCTAAAGAACACTTTAATTATAAATGGTTATGCTTTGAGGAAGCAGTAACGCTTTTGAAATGGGATAGCAACAAAACAGCATTGTGGGAATTAAACAAAAGACTATTAAAACAATAAAAGTTTTTGCTGACAAAAATAGTTGTGGAAGAAGAATTGAACCATTAACAAACCCTTGCTACATTTCTAAACAATGTTTTAGGTTATAAAATAGAGTAATATAGATTTGGCATGTTATGCTAAAATTCGCTTAGTGTATATTTTCGTTAAAATGTGGGTGGGCCCCCTTTTAGCAAAACCGGAGTGGGAATGATGAGTATAAATAGTTTTGTGGGATTGATAAATGACGAATTATTAAAAGAGGTAAGTATAAGAAGTGATGATGAATTCGAGCCTGTAGTAGTTAAAGATATTCCTAGACTTTGGAAGTGTTTAGGAACAGGTAATTATGCCGCAGTATTCATGCACAGAGAATACAAAGATTGGGTAGTGAAAGTTTACGTGCGAGAAGGAGAAGGAATTGAAAAAGAGTCAGAAGTATACCGAAGAATTGGAGATCATCCTTCTTATTCAAAGCTTATATATAAAGGGAAAAATTTCATAGTATTGAAACGTTTAAAAGAAATTACCTTATACGATGCCCTTCATAAGGGGATTAAAATTCCTAAGCAGGTGATCCTTGATATAAATAAAGCTTTAGAGTATGCGAGGGAACAAGGATTAACTCCTTGTGATGTTCACGGGAAAAATGTGATGATGGAAAAAGGAAGGGGATATGTAGTCGATGTATCTGATTTCTTAAAAACAAAAGAAGATAGTAAGTGGAGGGATCTAGAAAAGGCATATTTCACCTTTTATTTTCCTTTCATTTATAAATTGCCTTTCTCTGTTAAAATACCGTATTTTATGTTAAACATTGTTAGACGTTCGTATAGAAAATATAAGAAGCTTAAAAAGAACTTCAAATTATAAAAGGACCACATATGTTCCTGAAAACGAGTTAAATTCACATAAATAACTTTAGAAAAATTTTAAATTTTGTTTAGGGGCTACTTCAAGACCTTAGCTTGCTGAGCATGTGGTGCTACCTCAAAATATAAAAAGATTAGGAGTGAACCCTAATCTTTTTATTTATACATATTTTTGTTAGTTATATATATCACTATCAATTCCAAAACGGGATATTTTGAATAAATGAAACCGTCAAAATAAGTGTTGATGCGGAACCAGCAGTTACTAAAGTTACTATTTTTCGTACGTTCTATTCTTTTGAAGGTTTTATAAGTTCTGTAATTAACACAATCCATATTATGATAGAAACTATTGAAATAATATTTATAGACATATGTAACACATCCCTTCTTGTTTTCACATAAATATTGCTGCTTTTATAAAATAAAAGCAATTTAACAAGAAAATATGTAACGCATTAAAAATCAATATTTTCCTGTTAAACCACCTTTTTTAAATAGAAATACGACTGATAAAACGATAACAACAGCCTTCAAACTGCCCCAATATGGATAAATAGCATGATCAGTTAGACTAGCATGCTGAAAAATATTCTCTAAAGCGAAAATTCCTATCATGACTGCTAAAAGGAATGAAGCTGATCCATACATCCCTTTACGATAGAGGGTAAATAAATAGACTGCGAAAATTAGTGGTAAGATGATTTGTAGTACGATTATCATAGTTCGTCCCCCAGATTATTTATAATTATATTATATACAAAATTGTAATAAAAAGGAAGAAAACTTATTTGATACTAACAGAACTACTCTAATCATATTCTTCTATAAAAAAGAAGAAAAAGGGGTGTACAGTTAATTGACAAAAGTTAAAGTTAGTTTACGACCCATTGTTCATAACGTAAATTTACCAACTGTATTGAAAACAACGATACTTCCAGGTGAATCGACCGAAAGACTATTTATCGCAACTCAATTAGGAGAGATTTTTTACATAGGGGACGGAGTTATAAAGACATTTTTAGATATTCGTCACCTAATTATTAAATTAGGTACATTTGAAGAAGGTGTTTCTAGTAGCGGTTATGATGAACGCGGATTGCTAGGACTTGCGTTCCATCCACAATTTTATCAAAATGGGTTATTTTATCTTCATTATTCAGTAGCCGGAACTCAAGGACCAGGTGCACTTTCTGAACAATTTAAACCGAATCCTTGTGACCCTAAAACGTTAAATTTGAAGTGGGTTAATAGAAATACGCAATATGATCACATTGATACAGTGGAAGAATGGACTTTACAATCTAATGGTCAAGCTCAAAAGCGACGAACATTACTGAATGTAAGAAGACCATTTTTTAATCATAACGGAGTCAATAGTTTAAACTTTTCACCTGAGACTGGAAAACTTGTTTTTACAAATGGAGATGGTGGATCAGGTTATGATCCATTTAATTTAAGCCAAGATGATTTAGAAATAGCAGGAAAAATAATTGAAATCGATGTAAGTAAAAATACATTTATAAATAACCCTCCTGTAGTTACACGCTTTAATGAACTTCCTTTATCTATACAAGAAACACTTACAGTAATTGCAAAAGGAGTACGTAATATAACCGGCATTTCATTTCAAAGGTTTTATAATCAATATATCAAATACGCCGGAAATGTCGGACAAGATATTGTAGAGTCTATTTTTTCATTTGTTCAATATAAACCTATACCGGTAACAGAACTTGTTCAAATGCATTTTATGAGGTTAACTCCCAATCAAGATGGGTTTATCAATTTTGGGTGGCGAGGATGGGAAGGGGATTTGCCTACTTCTTTTATACGACATTGTTCTGAGAATCAGACTTTGGATGAGAGAACAATGGTTTATTATGATGAAACAATACAAACTTCAGTGAAGCGTATTCTGCCTCTACTTAGTTATTTTCATAAAGATTCTAGAACAGATAAGTTTGGAGGAACTTCACTTACAGGAGTTCAGCCATATATGGGAAATGCAATTCCAAATTTAACAGGTAGCGTTGTTTTTACTGACCTTGCCAAGAAAGGAGAATCTCAGTCTCCAGTTAAGGGTGTTTTAGCCTATACTAGAGCAGGTACAGACGGTAAACATGCTGACTTTTATGCTATTGAAACCAATTATGATTTTGGTACGCAACCAGCTTATTATATGAGTTTAGGAACAAATTCGGATCAAACTAAATTATATTTAGGAGTTTACAGTTCTATGAAAGTAACTGATTTTAACAAAGGTACCATTTTTGAAATTATTCCTTGATACGATATAAATTCTCAGTTTAAAAACATAAAGAGTTTATTCTGCTTCCAAAACGCACAACTTGACTTGTCCCCCTAAAAATCTTCAATCTATAAGTATCTATTATATAGTGATTTATAACTAGTAGAAAGCAACTCATAAACCATAAGTGTATGAATAATATAGAAAGTAATGAATGTGGTATCTTTAGGGGGTATTTTAATGAATTGGTTTGTACGTTATTGGTATCAACTGATGATAGAACATGATACGAGCTTTATTCATAAAAGAAAATTGTCCCTTGCGAATAAGTTAGTACTTACAGCTTTGATGAGTGCATTGGCCACCATGTTTCAAGCAGCTGGGAACTTAGTTCCTGGTATAGGTTTGCTCATTAGTCCATTTTCGACATTACCGATTTTTTTTGCTATTTTCTATTCTATTCGTGAGGGAATACTTTCTTATATTCTTACTATTTTTCTATTATTTATTATTGAGCCCAGTGAACTAATTGTCTTTCCTTTTACTACAGGCTTATTAGGTCTAGCCTTAGGAGTATCCTTTTTAAAATTAAAGAGGAGAATTTGGATTGTTTCTTTTTCAGCAACTTGTCTACTTATAGGTATTATGATCGTTCTCGATGTTTTCCACTTTCCGGTACTTGGTCCTGCTGTTCATACAACTATGGATATAAAAATTATTTTATCAATATTTATAATGAGCTTTCTATACTGTTGGATTTATGCAGGTTTTTGCAGAATAATGATGAATAGATTATATAAAGTGTTGTATTGACAATGGCATAATGAGGATTGGAGATTGAATTCATGACTAACGTTGCAGTTAGAAGACCGAATTTGAATGATGTAGATGAACTATATTTATTTTTCCGTATAGTTATTACGAATACATACAAAGATGAAGGATTGTCACAATTATTAGATGACATAGAAAATGAAATTAACTCAAAAAAGCAGTATTTGAAAAGTGACTTTGATAGTAACGGAGAAAGTCGTTACTTTTTATTAGCAATTGATACAAGTAACGATAAAATCATTGGAACAATCGAAATCGGTCCAGCAAGTACATTGATTAATAGTTGTACAGGTGGTGTACTTAAAAATTTGTATGAAATAGGAACTGTATTCATACTTCCGGAGTATCAGAGAAAGGGAATAGGGAGTTTATTACTACATACAATGTTTCTTACATTACTTAGCAGAGGGATAACAGAATATTGTTTAGATAGTGGATATAAAAATGCGCAAAGTATATGGATGAAAAAGTTTGGAAAACCTAGCTATGTATTGAAAGATTACTGGGGAGAATCCAGTGATCATATGATTTGGAAGAAAAGTTTACATGATACACCTATAATATTTGAATTATAAAATGAAATATGCCTCTGAACATAGCTTTTCTTACTTATGTATGCTATTATTTATCTTTATAATAAAAGAGGACGTGAATGAACTTGATTAAAATTAATATTCCTGAAGCTGATGTTTCAATTACTGAACGTAAACAAGTTATTAAAGGAGACGAGCCAATCATTACTCCAATTAATGGATTTATCGATTTCCACTTGTTCCCTAGAGATAAAGGCGGCATTTTTATGTTTTACAATATTAATGACGAACTTCTTTTCGTAGGTAAAGCTCGTAAAATTAGACAACGTATTAAGAAGCATTTTGAAGATAATGTTTCACCAATTAAAAATCACCGTGATGAAGTATACCGCATTGATGCATGTATCGTAGAAGATCCAACAGAAAGAGAAATTTACGAAACATATATCATTAATGAATACAAAGCGAAATATAACGTTGATAAAGTATTCTACAAATAATCAACATTAATAAAAAACAATCCTAGCTAATATGCAAGGATTGTTTTTTATTTAGATTTATTCTTCATATCTTTCTCCTTTTTTCAAATGATTAGCAGCAACAAAACAGATTACACCTATAAATATAAGTACAATACCAACCGTTTTATGTTTTCCCTCAAAGAAAGGAATATCTGAAATAACATTTGTCATACATAGTCCTAAAAATACAAGGATAGGGCCCACCCAAAGTAATACATTACCGAATTTTGTGTGCTTCCACATAATAACCCTCCTTAACCCTCTTTACATATATATCCATAAATAAAAAGTAAATTCATAGAGAAATATAGTTTTTTTCATATCGAAAATTTAACCCTCATATATTGGTACAAGCAAAAGAGAAAGGAGACCATCATGAATTGGTTAGAAGCTTTCATACTAGGTATAATTCAAGGTTTAACAGAATTTTTACCAATCAGTAGTACCGGACATCTTTATTTAGGAAGGCATTTGTTCCGATTAGATGAGGCTGGCTTATTTTTAGATACGATGCTGCATATTGGGACTTTACTTGCGGTTTTTATTTATTACAAAAAAGAATTTATATATTTAATTAAAAACCCATTTTCAAAGCTCATGTTATTACTTATCGTTGGGACAATACCCGCAGTTGTAATTGGTTTATTGTTTAAAGATTTCTTTGAAGATATTTCAAAAACAGGAATCACGATCGGTTGGGAGTTTTTAGTGACCGGATTCTTTCTCTACATGGCAGATAAACAAAAGAATGGTCGTAAAAAAATGGATGACATAACATATAAAGACGCATTAATTATCGGTTCATTTCAAGCTGCTGCTATTTTTCCAGCCATTTCCCGTTCTGGAATGACAATTGTCGCTGCATTATGGAGAAAATTAGACCGTGAAACTGCTGCTTACTTTTCTTTTTTACTATCGACACCAGCCATCGTTGGAGCTATCGTTTTGCAATTTGTAGACGTTTTTCAAGGGAAAGCAGAATCTATTTCTAGTACATCTTTAATTGTCGGAACGTTATCAGCAGCCTTTTTTGGATACATAGCCGTTTCATGGATGATTCAATATTTAAAACGTCACTCCTTAAAAGTATTCGCGTATTACGTATGGGGATTAGGTATTTTAATTTTAATGTTGCAATTTACTGATGTATTTTAAGTATAATGGTAAAGAAGTTAATTAGTTTAAGATCCTGTTTCATTCATACAAGGCAGGATCTCTTTTTATTAAGGGGGAAAATATGTTTAATAAGGCTATCGTTATTGGTGGAAGTATGGCAGGAAAGTTTGCAGCAAAAGCATTATCAACTTCTTTTAAAGAAGTAATCATTATAGAAGCTGGTGAAAGATGGGATGGAAAGTCTTCGAGAAAAAGAGTTCCACAAAGTAATCATCCTCACGTGTTATTAAAAGGTGGAGAAAACGCAATTGAAGAATTGTTTCCTAATATTACGAACGAATTAATAGAAGCGGGTAGTATTATAAACAACTTTACGCGTGATTTGAAATGGCATCAATTCGGTCTATGGAAACAACCGTTCATAGGGGAAGTACATATGATTCAACAAAGTCGTCCTTTGCTAGAATGGCATATTCAAAAACGAATACATCAAATTTCAAATATTACTATTAAATATGAAACATTGGTTAAAGGGTTATTGGTAGATGCAAAGCTTAACAAAGTGTGTGGAGTAAAAGTTAAATATTTAGAGACAAACACACAAGAAGAAGTTCATGCGGATCTTGTAGTTGATGCGAGTGGATTTGGCTCAAAAAGTATAGAGTGGCTACGAGAATACGAAATTAAAGTACAAGAAGAGAAAGTTCGTATTGATTTATTTTACGCAACGAAAATGTTCAAACTTAAAGAAAATGAGGAGTTAGACTGTTGTAATATGCTAATGTCTCCTAGTTTCCCTGATAACCCTTATGGCGTTCTTATTCAAACGATAGAAGATAATCGTTATTTTGTTACTTTTAGTGGATACGCAAATGAGAAAGCACCACAAACAGATGATGAGTTTTATGATTTTGCTGAAAATCTATCAATTTCTAATGTTACAGACTTCTTAAATAAGGCTGAGGGAATTACTGATATAAAGACATACAAAATCCCTTATCAAGTACGCCGGCGATTTGATTTAGTGAATAATGTACCAGAAGGATTATTAGTTGTTGGAGATGCGCAATGTCGTTTTGATCCCGTTTTCGGCCAAGGCGTATCAGTTGCTGCTATGGAGGCTCACCAATTGCAATTACTTTTGCAAGATAGAAAACAACTTGATAAAACATTTACACAACAATTTTATAAAAAGGCAGCTACTATAATAGAAACCCCTTGGGATATGACAACAACAGAAATATCACGTCACCCGCAACTAAAGAGAGAATTAACTACAAAACAAAAATTTCAACTATGGTATACGAAGCAAATATATCGACTATCCGCAAGTAATTCTGATGTTTATATTCGGTTAGTACGAGTGATGAATTTAATTCGTAGTCCATTTCATCTCTTTCATCCGAAAGTGCTACTATCTGTATTACTTAATCGAAAGAAATAGCAGGAATATAATTGATTAAAAAAGAATGTATAACAGTTAGTAAATCAAGAAGGAGAATACGGAATGGAAATATACATAGAGCAACTAAAGAAACAAGATGCTAAGGATTTATTTACGTTTGAACTTACAAATAAATCTTTTTTTGAAACAATGGTACCAAATCGTGGCTCGAAATATTTTGAATTTGAATATTTCCAAAAACTACTAGACGATTTATTAATAGAACAGGCAGATGGAGATTCTTATTTTTATTTAATTCGTAATGAAGAAAAAGAAATTGTAGGGCGAATCAATTTAGTAGATATAGATACGGAAACTCGAATTAGTTCGCTCGGGTATCGTGTCGGAGAAAAATTTACTAAAAAAGGAGTTGCAACAGCAGCCGTAAAATTAATTTTAGATGTAGCGAAAAATAATGAAATTACTGAAGTTTATGCTAAAACAACGACTAATAATCTCGCATCACAAATTGTACTAGAAAAAAGCGGATTTTCTTCTTATCAAAACGAATCAGATATAACATCTGTAGAATTAAATGGAGAACATGTGAAGTTTGTACACTATATTTGGAGAAATACTTCACACTTATAATAAGGAGGACTTATTCATGAATGATTTACGTTATCCAATTGGCCAATTTACATACAAACGTCCTATAACTGAAGAAATGATTGATACATGGATTCAAGAAATTGAAGATTTACCTAATGAACTAACAAGGGCAATTAAAGATTTAGATCAGAAGCAGTTAGATACACCATATCGCGTTGGAGGTTGGACTGTACGTCAAGTAGTTCATCACGTCGTTGATAGCCATATGAATAGCTACATACGTTTTAAATTAGCACTGACAGAAAAGAATCCAACTATTAAGCCGTATAAAGAAGAGAAGTGGGCAGAGTTACCCGATTCAAAATTACCGGTAGATGTTTCACTAGTAATGCTAGATTCATTACATAAAAGATGGGTTAATCTTTTATATTCTCTAGAAATTGAAGATTTAGAAAAGACATTTAACCATCCTGAAACTGGTGAAACAAAACTTGCTGTTGCAATAGGACTATATGCATGGCATGGTCGTCACCATACCGCTCATATTACTTCTTTAAGAAAGCGTCTAAATTGGTAACATGGAGATTATATTAGAAAAGGTGACAGAAACTGATGCAGAAGTTATATTTCAAATGCAAATAGACTCATTTAGCTCTTTATTACATAAATATAAAGACTATGAAACAAATCCAGCAAATGAAACTATTGAAAAAACTATTTTTAGAATAACTAATCCCAGCAGTAATTTTTATAAGGTGATAATAGATTCGAAACTTGTTGGAGCGATATGTATATCCGCAAAAGAACTACCTTATAAATTTTGGATTAGTTCAATGTTTATTCATCCAATCTATCAAGGGAAAGGAATTGCTCAGAAGGTACTTATTTTAATTGAAGAAATGTTTCCAGAAGCACGAAGTTTTGAACTTGCTACGATTTTAGAAGAAGAAAGAAATTGTTTTCTATACGAGAAAATGGGGTATAAAAGAACAGAAGTAATAAAGAAATTAAATGATAAAACTACACTTGTTTATTACAAAAAAGAAAGGTAAAGCATTTAAAATACGCTTTACCTTTTTATGTTATTTTAGATTAAATATACAAAAATAATGTATGTTCTTCCAAAATACTCGGGTTAGTAATTTTGAAAATGAATAAAGATACAAAAACCACTACTTTGTCGTAAAGGTTACTAGCGCTTTTTGAATGCTTAAAATACTATCGTCACCTTTAAATTCTTTCGTAATTGGTTCCTCCATACTAGACACCCAAATTTTAAGTTCTGCATCTAAATCAAAATGCCCAGCCGTTTCGATGCTATATTGTGTAATACTTTTATAAGGAATAGAATGGTATTCTGTTTTTTTGCCAGTTACTCCTTGTTTATCTACTAATATAAGACGATGATTTGTAAATACGATTAGATCACGAATTAATTTATAAGCATGCTCTACTTTTTCATCGTCTAGCATAATCTTCTCTAAATCACGTTCTACACTTTCAGAACTCGTATTTGATGCATTTCCTAAAATACCGCTAAATAAACCCATATTAAATCCCTCCTTTAATATATGTGGAATGAATTACTTATATTGTAACATGTTACTCACAAAGATATTATCACATTACTTTAGTAGTTTCTGGTTATTGTTGTAATTAGTTTATATAACCTCATCTTAAAATCTTATGCTAATATGAAATTAAGAAAAAAGAAGCAGAGGGATATAGAATGAAGAATATCGGTTTAGTATTAGAGGGCGGAGGAATGAAAGGTTTATATACTGCAGGTGTACTCGAATATTTCATGGAAAAGAACTTATTCTTTCCATATGTAGTCGGCGTATCAGCTGGAGCCTGTATGGGAGCAACCTATTTGTCGCGTCAACAAGGGAGAAATAAGAAAGTAAATACAGAGCTAGTATCAGATTACAGGTATATATCTTATCGAAATTTAATTCGAAAACGTGAATTATTTGGAATGGACTTTTTATTTGATGAAGTACCTAATAAAATTGTTCCATTTGATTTTCAAACTTTCTTAAACTGTAATGAACAATTTGTTATAGGGACGACTGATTGCGAATCAGGACAAGCTGTTTATTATAATAAAACAGAACATGGAAATGATATTTTAAAAATCATCCGTGCATCCAGCTCTGTGCCGTTTATAGCACCTGCTGTAGAATATGATAATCGAAAATTACTAGATGGAGGAATTATAGATCCTATACCAGTTTTAAAAGCTCAAACTGATGGTTATGAAAAGAACGTTGTAATTATGACAAAGCCAGAAGGATACGAGAAGCAGCGAAATAAATTTTCTGGTCTAGCTAAAATTCTATATAGAAAATATCCGAAAATCGCAGAGAATTTAGTAGACCATTATCGTTTTTATAACGAGACGATATCTTATATGAATCAAGAAGAACAAAAAGATAATTTTTATGTAATTCAACCAAGTGTACAGCTTCCTATAAGCGGAATAGAAAGAAATAAGGAAAAGCTCGTTAATTTATATAATCTTGGGTATATCGATGCTCAATATCATTATGAAAACTTATTAAATTGGCTAGAGAAATAAAGGAGGAGAAAGTTGAAGTTAGGAAAACAAATTATTTTTAAGGAATTGCAGAAAATGCATATTCCACTTCATAAACCGTTTCCTTATCGTGCTACAGCAAAATTGCAGCGAGACTTAAAAAGTAAATTTACCGAAGATGACTGTATAAACGCTGATTTTAATCATTATTGGATGCATACAGCAGCTACTTTAAATTCTGTACTAAATGGAAACGAACAGAACATTACGTTTCAACAAATAAAGTGGTTAAGAAAATCGTTTTTCGAGTGGTTTCCGCAATATCGTTTTCTAGAAACAGAAATTGTGAATTATCCCATTTTGTATAGAGATTTCATAAGTTATGAGAAGACCAGAAAGCTATTACTTTATTACCTTACTGAATAAAAGCGAAAACGTACAGGTTACATTACTTGTACGTTTTTTTGTTCATAAAACATTCAATATTAACAACTAGTTTATATAGGAATTCTAATGAGAAGAAAGAAGTACATATAATAGAATGATGCAGGGGAGGAGAGAGGAATAGCTGTTTTACTTTAAGTTATTGTCCAACTCGAATACAGTTAGTTATTTATGTTAAAATATTTCGAGTGAAATCAAGCTTTTAAGGATTTCATTAAACATTAAACAAAACAAGTTAGCAACGTAGAAGGGATAACATTAACATGAAAAACGTATCAAATATAGATAAAGTAGAATCAATAAAATCTTTACAGTCAACAATTAGTAAACTTGAAAATGCCTTATCACAGATGACTCACAAAGGATCAAATACTACTTTAGTGAAAAAAAGACTCAAAGCAGCTAGTATCGGCTTAGCTATGTTAGAAAGTGTTTGGAAGCAAGAAACTCATCATTATACTCAGGAAGATTTAGCAGAAGCTCGTAATGTTCTGATTGGTTTGCTTCCATCAATTGAAAAGATTTACGTTAAGTCGAAGCTTGGGAGTCCTCAAAGAACGCTTTTAGAAAGAAGAATAAAATCGTTGGAACTTTCTATTCAAGCAATAGATACTTATTCTAGTAAATAACTCATTTAAAGAGTCTTATTACAAAAGTGTAGCAAGGCTCTTATATTATTCTATCAAAATTAAATATCCTTACTGCCACATTGCAGCAAGGGCAAAACATCTTGATCTACCTCATAATTATTCTTAAACTTCACATCTTCAAGAACATTTCATTGTCTTTAATAAAAATCCATGCATTAAGTAATCTTCAATCGCAAAAACACTCAATTATTTAATTTACGAAAATGGAATACCGCCATGTATTGCTGTAGATCATGTTAATCAGCTAGAAGAACTAACTTTTGAAAACGATATTCCTTGGATTGAAAATCAAATTTAATCAATAGATTCTAATGCGACTCATCTCTATTCTTACATAGCAGTAGGAGAACTTGAAAACAGACCTCTTTTAACGGCTAATAGACGTCTGTATAAAGCTTTAAAAGAAAAGAAATACCACATTACTTATGAAGAGTTTCAAGGCGATCATGATAGCGTGTGGTGGCGAGAAAAGCTATTCGAAGGATTAAGGGCATTGGAATTTACAAAAACGACACTAAAAATAAAAAGGAGAGAAAAGCTATGAATCAAGAAGAACTAGATAAAAAACTAAAAAAGCAAGAGATTTTAGTAAAAGATGAAAAAGTTTGGTCCTATACGTATGAGGATCATATTAGTTCTATCGTTAAAGAGGCAGAAAAGAAAGGGTCATTTAATAATTTACCTGGTAAAGGTAAACCTCTTAATCTCGATAACGATCTTTCTTACAATCCTGAAAAGCAACTTTATAGAACTTTAGCAAATAATCATGTTTTGCCTAGGTGGATTGAGCTTTCAAAAGAAATTGACGATTTAAAAGAAAGACTAAAAGAAAATACAAATACTACAGAAGCAGCGGAATTAATTCGAACTATTAATAAAAAGGTTTTAGAGCATAATTTACTTTGTCCGCCAAGCGCGCAAAAAATGAGGGTGAAAATGGATTTTTAACGATTTTCAATTAAGCTATCGCTTACTATATAATTAAGTTAGGCATTTTCAATTCATTACTAAAGGGAGGCAAATGTAGTGAAGAATACGTATCAACTTCAAATTCCGAAAGAACTAGAACAGTATCGTAGTATTTTAGAAGAAAGTGTGAAACCGTATATTAAAGTGTCTGGAACGCAAGCAGAGACAACGCTTTTTGAAAGTAAATTTGGTGGATATCCGTATTTACCTATAGATCAAGAGCATCCTAAAGACTCAAATGGACAACCTATGATGCTACTTGCGCAGTTAAACTTTGAAGAAATTCCGCATGTTGAATATATGCCTCAAAAGGGAATGTTACAGTTTTTCGTAAGTGCTGATGATGAGCTTTATGGAGCAGATTTTGATCATCCAACAATCCAAAAAGACTTTCGAATTATTTATCATTCTACAATTATAGAAGATTTAAATAAGGTAATTACTGATTTTAGTTATTTAAACACTTTAGATTTAGAGAATTTCATCATACCCGAAGCAGCAAAACTAAAGTTTGAGTTGGCATATCAGCCAGTAACACCAAGAGATTATCGATTTGAAATGATTTTTAGTGATAAAATTGATTGGGAAGAAATTGTTGATGAAGAAAATAATACAGAATTAGGCGAACTGTATGATGATTTATGTAAAGATCAAGGACATAAAATTGGTGGTTATCCATTTTTCACACAGACAGATCCGAGAGAATGGGAAGAAAAATACCAACAACATGATATATTATTACTGCAAATCGATACAGACGATTCATTAAATATTATGTGGGGAGATTCTGGCGTTGCTAATTTCTTTATACGTAAGGAAGATTTGTTAAATCTAGATTTTTCCAATGTCATTTACAATTGGGATTGTTACTAGAGGATATAAATAAAATAATAGCAAACAAAAAATCTTCCTGAAGGTGAGGAGGATTTTTTTATGTTAAAAATAAGCGTTATGTTAACTAGAATAAAAAACAATGAGTGTAATGAAAGTCAAGCCTAAATAACAGAAATAACAACAAATAATGTAAAGTTGTAAAACATGTGCAAATAGCAATAAATTCATTAAGTAAAACATAAAATAAAATTAATAATTTATATTTTGTATAGAAATAATTTTTCTGTATAAAAATTTCTTACCAATCAAAAATGTTTTTAATTCGTTAAATCTTAAGTGATTATTGATTAAGATTTGCTGTGATGAATTTATAACAAATAAAAACGATAAAAACTGAAGAAATTTGTTTAGATAAGATTTCATGTGAATCTCACTAAAAATCTCTGTTTCGTCTCATTAAGTATAGTTTACTTGGGTTTTGATACCTGGTATTGCTTTGTTTCTATAACTGCCTATAATATATATTATGTTAACTGTAAAAAAGTAATAAACTTACTAAGTTTTAGTTGTGTTTATTATGATCCCCTTTTCCACCGAATTAGTAATGTGTGATTGGTTATGTATTTATTCGCTTTATTAGCTATTGATAATAATATTTTCGGATATAAATTAGATTTTAAATAATAAAAATACAATTCGTTTAATCTGTTCATTTTAAACGAATTGTATTATGATGACGAATATTTTTTTATAACTAGTTTGCTACAGCGATTGCTTCGATTTCAATTAATAAGTTATCGTTAATTAACTTTCTAACTTCTACAGCTGAACTTGCTGGTGGATTATTAGTGTCAATGTATTGATCTCGAATATTTCTCACAATGGCCATTTGAGAAATATCTGTTAAGAAAAATGTTAATTTGACTACATCATTAAATTTTAATTCCGAAGTTTCCAATGCACTTTTAATATTTTCGAATACTTGTCGCGTTTGTGTAGCTAAATCGTCAATTCCAACTATTTGACCGTCAGTGTTAATCGCTACTTGTCCAGATATGTAAATTGTTCGTTTAGCGTTTGTAACTTCGACTACATGCGAGTATCCAAAAGTTGGTGGCATCGTTTCTGGATTGATAAATTTCTTTTGCAAGGCTCTTCTCCCCTTTAAACATTTCATTTTCTTAATGTTAGGTTTTGATTTCAGATTATCCTCTATTTACTAATAATTATTTATCGATTTAGCTGCTACATTTGTAAAAGTGTATTAGCACTTTAATTTAAAGTTATTGATGGATTATGTACGTTTGATTTTTTTTGTGCTTGTTATAATTACACCTTGTTTTATTAATTCTTCAGTTACTTTTGTATAGAAAAAGTGATACCACCAGATAAAAAACTCTTCATAAGTAATTTCTTTTGAGTATCTGCTGCTGGCAAAGTATTCTTTTAAAGATTTATCGTTTTCATTAAACAATAAGACTAAATCTTTACTGATCCAAGATGAAGCATTACAAGTAAATATTGAAGTTTCGTTCCTTTTATTTTTATAGATGGCGAATTATCTCCAGAGAAAATCATTTTAGCTTCATAAGCTGTATGTAATATATTCTCCGGAATATTATTAGTAAACACTTCATAACCCCTCCCTTACTAGTAAATTCATTGTAAGATTTATGTATTTACTAACTTCTATAAACGAAAATAAGTATCCTCTAATAATCTCAAATTAAAAACCTTAGCATAGATATACTAAGGTTTTTTGTATTTTTATAATGAATGAATTCTTTCATAGTCTTTTTTAAATTGATTATCATTTTTTAACCAACTTTTAAAAGTTGGTTCCTTTATTTCTAAAATGGAACAAGTTTTAGCGATACATTTATTTTTCATATATTCCTTAAGGAAATTTTGTTTTCTCTGCTTAACAGCAGATTGGGTTCTTTTTAGGTTTCGATCTTTTAATTGATCTAGACTTAGACTTTCTTTCTGAAATTCTTCATATTTTCTATGCAAATAAATATCTTTGTCTTTATAAATCCAATTTGAAAATAGTTGTATTGATTTTCTCCCGGTTAAAATGACGCGATAATGTTTATTTTGATTTAGTAAATCGGCTGGTAAATTGTGATTTTGTAGTACCTGATTTAAAGAATTCATAAAGCTATATGATCCTCCTACAAAGCTTACTGTATACGTTTCATACTTGACGTAACCATCCCCATCAAAATACCCACGAACAAAGTGATGCAAATATTCTTCTGGTACAAAAGGAAATTCGATGTTAAATGATTTACATGGCATAATTCCGTGCATGTTCATAAGGTCGTCTTTTATTGTTTTGCTATTAATATTTAGCATATATACACCTGTTTTTTTGTTTTGGTATAGCGGCTGATTTGTTTTTAGTTCTTTTTTTATATCTTCTAAAATATAACTTTCTTTTTGTGATATACTGACGCATTGATTTTCTTTTTGTATAACGCCGTCAGCTGCTATAAATCCTAAAATATAAGCCATATTATTTGACCAAGTTTTAAAATAATTTTCTTTTATGTCATACTTTCTCTTCCAACTCCCTATAGCGCGCCTTGGTACGTTATTGTCTGATAAAACCATACGAATATACCTTGCAGACACATTAGCAAGCATAGCGATTTCTGAGGTGCTCTTCCCTTCAGTATACAAATGCATGATTTCAGATTTTGATAGTTTACATTTTGATTTCTTTTTTCGCTCTATGTGCACTTACATCCTCTCCTTCCTTTCTTTTATTAGAGACATATTTTCTTCTATAACATACAATGAAACATACGTTCTTTGTTGCGTATAAGAAGGAATTTACTAAATAAAAACAATTTACATGTACTTAATATTTGTCTTAGCTGCTGCTATGCGATTTGTACTTTATAGATACAAATAATGAATTTGACGGATTTATGAAATACAAGGCATTTTAGATGAAAGGTAAAATAATATAGTTTAAACTACAAATAGCTACAATAACAACATACGTAAATTGTTAATCGTAAAAAGGAGAACGAATGAATAAGAAATATACAAATCAAATTCATACTGATATGAGTTTTAAACCGAAAGATATTATAAGTTTAATGACGGATTACTTTAAAATAAAATCAAAGCTGCGTCCTATAAAGGATTTGCCTGTTGTTTTATCAAATAAAGATAATGAAGCGTTAGAGAGTGTTACATGGTTTGGCCATTCTGCTTCTCTTTTGAAAATAGAAGGTAAAAAACTGTTATTAGACCCGATGTTTGGAGATGCCTCTTCCCCATTTCCCTTGTTTAATAGTAAGCGTTATAGTGGTGCTTTTTCTTTAGAACGTGATGACCTTCAAGAAATTGATGCGATTATCATTTCTCATAATCACTATGATCATTTGAATTACAAAAGTATTATGCAGTTAAAAAATCGCGCAAAACACTTTTATGTTCCAACTGGAGTTGCACAATATCTTATTAAATGGGGTGTTTCACCTAGTAAAATTAGTGAGCATAATTGGTGGGACGAAATTACGTTTGATAATATTAAGTTAGTATGTGCGCCTGCAAGGCATTTCTCTGGACGTGGTATGACAGATAGAGATCGTTCATTATGGTGTTCATGGCTTATTCTTGGTCAAGAGACTAAAATTTTCTTTAGTGGTGATAGCGGTTATGCCCCTCACTTTAAGGAAATTGGTGATAAATACGGTCCATTCGATCTTACATTAATGGAATGCGGGCAATATGATCCGAGGTGGTCTGCTATTCATATGTTGCCTGAAGAAACGGTACAAGCTCATATTGATGTTAAAGGAGAATTACTTCTTCCGATTCATTGGGGTGCTTTTACGTTAGCATTACATGAATGGAGTGACCCGATAGAACGTGTTACGAAAGAAGCTAACCGTTTAGGAGTTAAAATTACAACGCCACAAATTGGCGAATCTATTACGTTAAAATCTACAGACTATCCTTTATCCGCTTGGTGGAAGGAAATTTAATTTTAAAATATAAAAAGAGCGAATCCTCTTATAAAGAATTCGCTCTTTTTTCTGTATTTAAACTTATTTCACTATATTGGATCTCCCACTATCTAATACTCTATTTGCTGGTACACTGGACATTTCAACCACTGTATTCATACTCTTATCAGTCAGTTCAATGAGTTCGTTTTCATGTTTTATTTTATTTAAATCCCACACCATCCCATGAAATTCATTATGTTGACCACTTACCTGTATAATGCTTTTTGTTTTATTTGAAGGCTGTATTTGAAGGTTTGTAAATTGATTCCCACTAATTTCATTTGGCGTAGTTACTTGACTATCCATATAAATCATATTTACACAGTCTTCTAAAGAAAAGTTCATAAAACGATTGGCATTTATCCAAGCTTGTCCGGTGCTCGGTTTTTTCGCTACTAATTTCAGTCCAGTTTCCATTCCTACAACTTTAATATTTTCGAAGTTAACAAACGAAATTTCATTTTCTTTTCCAGCAGAGTATAAAGAAATTCCGGTACCTTTATTCGTTTCCGTCCAATTGATAATATTTATATCTTTTATTTGTGCTTTGTTCCAAGTGTTATAATATTTATTTTTACCGTCTAAATAAATAACTTCAGAGTTAAATTTAGGATCGTCAATAGCTATATACGCTCCTTCAATGGATGCGTTTTTCTCTAGTTCTAAAACTCTAAAGTTTCCCTCAACTACAAATTGGGATCCGTAACCAAATAATAATTTCACACCTTTTTTAACAATGATTGGTGACGTAATTTTATACTTTTTATCATCAAGCAATACAGTTTTAATTTTACTAGACTCTGCTTTATTAATAGCAGATTGTATTTTTATTGAATCATTTTCCCCTTTAAAGTTTTCTACATACAAGTTAGTACTTTTAGCTGCATAGTCTTTTTTGTTGTATTGATAAAAAGCAAAAATAATTAAAACTATACCCATGAGTAAAACAATTATTTTCTTCATCGTACTCACCCCATATCTATTAATCTATGGCTTTTATATTCAGGTTATTATTATTTTGCTTTGTATTTCAGATTACCATTTCTGCTTTGTCTATGAATTATATTATGTAGGAATTAGTAAACTGTTTGCTTTACTAATACATCATTCTTATAATGTATTAATTTATGATTTCATAAAACAACAGTCTGCTTGCACATAATGAAATCCCTTTCTCTATTCCTAATAAGCTCTTACTGGCGATATAAGATGTACTGCTGCAGATTGCTCTCCTGCTTCAATCAATATCGGTCTCATAGAACCTCCAAAACTTAAAGTAATCGTTTCTTCTTTTATTGCTCTTAAAGCATCAACCATAAAACGCCCATCGAAAGATATATTTAATTGTTTTTCACCTTGAATCGCATCTATTTGTTGCGTTTCAGATATTTTCCCAATTTGAGAAGCGTTTGAAGAAATTTTAATTGTGGATTCGTTTATGATTTCTAAGTTAACATTGTTATTAGCCCATTCACTTGCTAATAAACTTGATCGGTCTACACCTTGTAATATCTTTTTTCTATCTACGTTAATAATCGTTTTAAAATCATTTGGAATAAGGTTAGAAATATTAGGATATTTCCCTTCAATTAGTCTTGAATATAATGTAGTTGTTCCGATCGTAAATATAATATGACTCTCTGAAAGGTAGATATATACGAATTCCGAATTGCTGTTCATTAATTTTAGAAGTTCACTAATGGTTGCGCTTGGTACAATACAATTTGCTTTTACATCTGAGGAAAGTAATGTTTCGCGTATCGCTAGTCTATATGAGTCAGTTGCAGCGCAAATTAACTTATTATTAGATAACTCTATATGCACCCCAGTAAGAACAGGTCTAGACTCATTTTTTGCTACCGCAAAGACTGTTTGTTTAAATACTTCAATCAATTGCTCTGTTTCTACCTTGATTTCTGCATGATTGTCTATAAGCGGTACATTCGGAAACTCATCTGCAGGAAATCCATTTAAACTTAATGTGATTTCTTCTGATTGTATCTTAATAATTTGCTCATTCTTACTTTTTATTGCTATATCACTTGGCATTTTCTTTATTATTTCAATGAAATACTTTGCAGGTACAACAATAGTTCCTACCTTTAAAATAGTTGCAATCTTTTCGTCTTCAATTGAAACAGGAATGAATTTTTCAATAAAAATATTTGAGTTACTTGCAATTAAAGTAATTCCAGATTGATCTGCAGTTATTTTTATACCAGATAATATAGGAATTAAAGATTTTGTTGATATTGCTTTGTTGACTTCTGAAAGTGCTTGAGTGAATTGTTTGTGATTAACGATAAACTCCATGTTTCCCCCGCCTTACATGAAATAATATTTTTATGAAGATTGATGAACGATTGTTCCGTTAAAAAAATAAGGTACTGTTTCTTTCTTTTGTAATAAATATAGTAAATGTTCTGGTATGCGTAAATACGGTGCTGCTATATGTAATTCCATCCAAGTAATCTCTTCAATTTCTTTTGGCCTTGATATATATGTCTCCCCGCCGATTATTTCGCCTAGAAAATTAAAGAAAATTGCATGATGATCTCTTTCCTCGAAAAAGGCTTCACTGATAGAACAAATCCCGTTTACGTTTATATGTAACCCTGTTTCTTCTTTTACTTCTCGAATTACTGCTTCTTCTAATGTTTCTCCTAGTTTAACTGCGCCACCTGGTAATGTATAATAAGAACCATTTTCCCCTTTGTTTTTTACCATTAAGATCTTTTCATTAGTTTTATCGTACAAAATCGCGTATGTAACATTAACTTTTTTCATATATACCTCCTCTATTTTAAATAAAAGGAATTTTCTGCCTTCTATTCATTCTACCATTAACTCCTTTTAATATATATAAGTTAGTTAAGTCTTGCCTTTACCGCTATTGTTGGAGTTAATAAGAATAGGCTACTGATATAAAAAAAGAACGTACCTTAGGAAGATTATCCAAAGTACGTTCTTGCAGTTTTAGTATAAAAATTGATTCAATTAATACTGAAATTAATAATAACCTCGCCCTTATTGCATTTGTATTTCAAATACTAACGTTAACAAATTCTATATACTTTTTAACCGTTTTTCTAAATAATAATGATTATGTCCTTTCGGATGATCTTCACTTACTCCAATTACTTTATATCCATGTTTCTTATAAAAATCAGGTGCTTGGAAACTAAAAGTATCTAAATTAATTAACCTACACCCTTTTTCAATTGCAAATTCTTCAATAAGCTTTATTAACTTGCTTCCGTAACCTTCATGCCTATATTCTTCAGAAACCCATAGAAAGTCAACGTGTACATGGTGCCAAAAAGTTATTGCTGTTACCCCACCTACTATTTCTTCTTTTTCATTTCTTACTATGAAACTAACCTTTTCTGAAGGTGTTTTTTCTTCATCTGCAAGATATTTTTGATTGTATTCAATTACTTTCTCTCTTATGTAATCACTATCTTCTTGTACCCACTGCTGTACTATTTTCATTTTAAGTGTCACGCTCCTTTTTACTTATCTATTCAATTTTATAATGAAATTGTCCTGTCTTTAATAAGTTCGTAAAGAAGCAAAGTTAATGGAATAAAAAAGAGCCCTAACATGAGGACTCTTTTTAAAATTAAGCTACTTTCCGATGTAAATGTTTTAGTTCCTTTTTCTTTTCTACATTTGGTGGGCGGATTAATATTGAAATAATGAAGGAAATAACACTTAAAACACCGATTATAATGAAAGTTGGTTGAAATCCCCCGAGTATCGCTCCAATAAATGATCCTGCAAGCGCACCAAATCCGAAACCTTGGTAGACAATCCCGTAATTTGTACTATGGTTTTTTAATCCAAAGAAATCTCCGACAATAGCTGGGAATATAGTTATATTACCGCCGAAGCAAAAGGCGACACTTGCTACACAAGCAAAATAGATTCCGTAATTTAGCGGAATAAAACTTAAAGTAAAGACTGACAATCCTATAATAATAAACGTTGCAGAGACAATTTTCATTCGGCCGATTTTATCTGATAACGTCCCAAGAATAATTCTACCTACTGTATTAAAAATTGCAATCATAGCAACGGCGTTTGCAGCGGTTGCTGCGCTAAGGCCAACGAGTTGTACACCGATATCTTTTACCATACTGATTAAATACAAACCACCCATACACGAGGTGAATAACATAAAAAATAGCAGATATACTTGTTTCGTTCGCATCATTTCACGCGGAGTATAGTCATTGTGCAATGTTTCAGTTACAGCATTACTTACAATTGCCTCACGTAAGAAGAACGATCCGATTAACACTAAAAGTAACACGATAATACCCCAATATAAGAATGCTTGTGATACACCAAGGTTATTGATAAGATTTCCGTTTATATATCTAAAGATTAAGCTGCCCATTCCATACGCTGATACAGATATACCTGAAATAAGCCCTTTCCGATTTGGAAACCATTTAATTAAATTAGATAGTGATGTAATATAAGCTGTTCCATCCGCATAACCAACAACAACACCAGCTAATAAATATAATAGTGGTAAGGAAGAAACTTGTGAACTAAGTATTAAGCCGAGTCCTAAAACAATTCCTGCAGTAGCAATAAGTTTCCGAAGTCCTAATTTTTTCTGCAATTTTGCTGCAAATAAAGTTGAGAATGATAAAGAAAAACTTGTTATAGAGAAAGTTATCGCTACTGAATTAAGATTCCATCCAAACTTACTTACAAGGGGTTGATTAAATAAACTCCATGTATAAATTGTTCCAAGGCCAATTTGAATAATGATTGTACCTAGAACAATTAGTAACGGATTTATAGAAGTTTGTTTCATACTAACTGTCCCCTTCTTTTATCTTGACATAGATTTTCACAGTTAGTATATCCATCGTAAATTGCAAGATACTGTACGGAAAATGGTAATTAAGTTCATATACACAAAAAGACACTTCATAAAGAAGTGTCTTTTGCAGGTTATATCAGATGTTTCTAAAGAAAGCTTTGTTAAGATAAGCCATTTTCGAATGCTTATGTATATATGTTATCAAATAATTTCTTATATGTGATGAGACTTAAGACGTATTTTTCATTCATCATATAGTCGGATGAAAAATTAATATTCGATTTCATCAAAATCCTTCGGCTGCGGTACAGTTTGCATATTAGCTGCATCTTTAGGATCGCTATAAATTGCATTTTGCTCTGTATTTACATCTTTTATATTTTGTTTTTTATTTTTGTTCACTTTATCTTTCACTTACAATCACTCCTTTTTGTTATAGGAGTAATTATGCCCTATTACCGTTACTAAATGTATCAGCGACTAAATTACTAAATTCACGTAAATAATATAAGTAATTATCACCGCCGTAGTTATATCTTTTGTTATACATTTTTGCAACAACTACATTATATTCAGGTATTACTAAAATAGTCGGTCCAGTAATCCCTAATATTTGATATGACCCTTTTGGAACACGTTCACCAAGTTCGCTTAATTGTGCAGGTTCATTTTGAACGAACCAAAACAATCCATTTTGTGGTAGCTCTTTATTTACATATGTTGGACTCTGCAAACTCGTAGCGATTTTTATAACTTCTTTTGGAACAATTTGCTTACCGTTTATCACACCTTGATTTAAATGAAGATTGCCCCAATAAGCAAATTCTCTAGCTGAGACAAACAGATTTTTTTCAGTACCGTCATCTACCGTACCAATTTCACTAGTCGCGTCTTCATTTGGATTATTAACAACGTCAACTAAATTTTCATCTCGCTGAACTCTCCAACCTGTTTCTTGAAAATTAGCAGGCTTAAAAACACGCTCCTTTAACAATTCAGGAAAACTTTTGTTATATAGCTGATAAATAAGACGTGTCATCATTCTTACATTAATATCTCTATATGTCCATGCTTGTCCCGGTTCAAATTCACGAAAAATTGTCCCGTCATTCATTTCTTCTAATCCGTGCGAATGTGTTACTAAATGTCTTATCGTTGTTTTACCAAGCAATGCAGGATTAAAGTCTTTAAAATATTTTATCGCTTCATCATCAATAGAGTTTATTTTCCCCTCGTAAAGCGCATACGCTATCATTAATCCTAAATAACTTTTTCTAGCAGAAGCAACGTTGAACTGCGAAGATGCGGTTACTTTTTTATTAGTCGATGTATTTGAGTGATAACCGCTATAATGCTCTAATACGACTTTATTATTTTTTATAATACAAATTGCTGTAGCAGAACTATGATTTTTTTCTTTTATATTCTCTACCCAAGAAATCAACTTATCATATGTATACAAATAAATCCCCCTTAATACACATCAAAATTACAGCATGAAAGAAAAGTATAAACAGTATTTACACCTTTCTTTCATATAAAATATTAATGATGTACTATATTTAAATAATCCACCAGTTCCAGCAATTAAAGCAACCAAAACATCCGGCACAACCTACGCAACCACCACATCTGCCACCGCCGCAACCGCCACAGCGTCCACCACAACCTCCGCATCCGCCACAACGACGTGCATCGCCTTGGATGTAATAATATGGATATTGGCTTTGTTGTTGATCCCAATACACAACATTACCAGTTTGATAATCATTAAGGTTTAATGTTTGTAATTCATGTTGAAACTGATTCATTACGAACCCCTCCATTTATAAATATAAATTTCGCCCAAACGTTAAAGTTTATATATTTTTGTAAACAAAATAGAAACAAGACTATAGACTAAATGCGTACATCAACAAAATATGAACTTACACTAGGTGATGTACCTTGTTTTTCAGCCTATTTTCTTTATATTTATTCGATGGACGTATTTACTATAAATAAAGTGATTTAAAAATTACTAATCCAACAATTTATTAGTTCATCACTTAACTTTCTTTCTAGTAATTCCTTCACTAAAGGCATTGGCATGATTTCATAATGATTTAAGGCTTCTTTATTATAATCTATCCAGTGAAATGCTAAATGAGACTCGCTCGATTTCGGTGTTAAGTCCGTATGTAAATCTTGTGACTCTACTTCAAAAATGTGATTAATTTCATGATGGAGCACTTCTTTATCTTGCCATTGATTTTCTATGACTCCTAAAAATTGTTGTATACTACAGTTTACTCCAAGTTCTTCCCTTAACTCTCTTATTAATGCATTCTCTACTGATTCTCCAATTTCAACATGGCCACCAGGTAAAAAATAATGATGGCCGATATATTCAGCAACTAATAATTTCCCATCTTTTATCATGACTGCTCGTACAATATGATGGAATTTACTTTTCAATTGAAATCCCTCCTAGTTATTCAATGTATAGTTGCTCAAAATAGTCATTTAGTATTGGTATAATATAAATCATAGGTGTTTCATACGGATGAATATCATTAATAACTTCAAGAGCATCTTTTACAAGTTCTCGTTTACACTTTATTTCAACTTTACATTCTTGCCCTTCGCATATTCGCCCAATTTCTCCATTAAGAGGAGATGCTTCGTCTAAAGGTCTCCAATATCCTTTCACTGAACTATAGGAAAGGCAATGGTCATATTCGCCCGTTTTACATGCTCCAATTTTATTTAATTCATCCCTTAATGTTTCAATATATTCTTCAGGAATGAACACTTCAATTTTCACTTCAGTAAATTGCATATTTCATTTACACCTTTACTTCCTAATAGTTAAACAAATAAACGATATACTTGCTCACCATCATACTCTTGTCCTAATGATATGAAACCATATCGTTCATATAATTTCTTTGCAGAGAGATTATCTTTATGTACTGTTAATCTAATTTCTTTACACGATTTAAAAGTATTTTTTATTATATTAATACTTTCTTGTAATGCTGCTTTTCCATAACCATTACCTTGCTGCGATTGATCAATAATAAATCCGTTAATCCAATACATATCCGATGTCTCTCTTACAACAGCATGCATAACAAAACCAACCATAAGGTCACCATGGTATATAGCGAATGGTATGTACTCTACATTGTCACCATCTGGTTTTATATATACTTTAGCAAGCGAAACTGCTACGGATGGAACAAATTTCAACTGATTTTCTTTAACTTGTAGTTTTAATGCTTCTTCCCAATTTTCTCTCGTAACAACCTTTAACTGGATATTCAATATTGTAAGCTCCCTTATATAGAGGATGTATGTTTATATTCAACGCATTGAAATAATTCCCTTTTTCGACAACGACTTATAACATAATTTTTATAAAATCTTGAATGAATTTTTCTGCATCTATTTCTAAAGCTATACGGGCTCCTTCAGATATAGAGCTAAGGCGAAAATCAGCAAATGTTTGTCCTTTCGTATCTCCGTATGTATCAACATTCACTGTACGATGTACAAATTCAAAAAAGTTTGGATTTACTAATCCACTTATAGCAACCACATCATGAAGCAATGGCCCTTCGATAGATGGATTAAGTTTTTGGTATGCAGAAAAATAGTAATCATACATTGGTTTCATTATCGTATGGAATGGATTCTTTGAATTAGCTTGAATATAGTCAAACACATTTGGTGTTAACACAGCTTTGTTTGTTACATTTAAAGGGAATATTAATAAATTCTTTGCTTGATGGAAAACAATTTTACTTGCTATAGGATCTCCATACACATTTGCCTCTGCTAACGGCGTAACGTTTCCTACTTCTAAAAAAACACCACCCATGAAATAGATTCCTTTTACATTTAGCATTAAATCATTCCACAAATTAAAAGCAATTGCTAACGAGGTAGATCTTCCTACATCAACAATCGTTAAATCTTTTCCGTACTTTATAAGAATCGCAGCAATACTGCCAAAATTGTATATTGGAATAGATAATATATTTTCTGGAACATGGATGGGCCCTAATCCTTCTGCTCCGTGAATTTCAGGATAGTACGTAGTGATTTCTTCTGTAAGTGGTTTTGTTGCACCACTAATGACAGGAATGTCTTGTCTATTTGCTAACTGTAAAATATACGCTGCATTATGTGCAGCATGTATATGCTCAACATTTCCGTATCCAGTTACAATACCGACAATTTCAATTTCGGGATGCAGTAAGCCATACATAATGGCAAATGAGTCATCAATACCTGGGTCTCCGAAAAATAATACTTTTTCCAAGAAATACGCTCCTCTCACGAAAAAAACGAGTCATTAGTAACTATGTATATGAAAAAAGCAAGTATATCTATGCAAATTTTAGAATGGATAATGTTTTACAAAATATTAAAAAGGAACTAGCGTATGCTAATTCCTTTCTTGAGTAACCATTCTCAAATTTAATTAATTATCGTATCCTTCATAAATTGCATCATTTATTTGATTTTGTATTTTTGTATCATCAGGTACAGGTTTCCACCAATTTCCTGTAATGAATAACATAGTTAATAAATTATAACTATCACTAAAATAACTTTCTCTCTTATTCTTCATCCAATCCCAACCGCTATTTACCCACTTTTGATTATTGCTACTTGTTATACTTGCAGCAATAAACGGTGAAACAAATACAGCAGTTGAATAACTACCAATATTAGATCCATTTAATTGATAACCATCCACAATTTTAGAAGGATTTCCATTCGTTTTATTTTGAATCCACGAAGAAACTTTATCAGAAATGACTTTACTTCTTTTCTCGCCGTACATCGCATAGTCCATTACAATTCTCAATGGTACCCGACTAGCATTGTAATAATATGCATTTGTATATTCTGACTCCTCTAAGAAGTCTTTAGGTGCGGGTTGTGGTGGGTTTTTTACAACGAAATCTGAAATAAGTCCTGTATTTGGAGAGTACTTATTACTAAATTGCGTATAAACATCGTACAAATTATTAATAACAGTAAGCCAAGTTTTATCACCTGTAAATTCATAAAATGCTCTAAGGTGTGACATCATCCAATCAGATGGTCTCGTATCAAGTGAACTTTTAGAATCCCAATCTCCTAAATTTAGTCGGTTATTATTTGTAACATTACTAGCTTTAATACCTTTTGTAATCATGTCTTTTGCTTCTTTCAAATAATTCACTGTTCCATTAGATCCCCACTGCTTATGAGCAAGAAGAAGAGAATACGCAATATCTAAATCTCCATCAGTAGCAGAATCAAAATGACCTTGTGCTTTTTTACTATCTGCGACAACCCATCCCATTAAATTAGGATTTTGAGAACTTTTAAAAGTTCTTGCTGTTTTAAATAAACCGTCATAGATTTTTTGAGCATTCGAATCATAACCAGCCATTAATACTGTAATTATCATCCCATACCCTTGACCTTCTGAAGTTCCAAGTGGCTTAAACCCATCAGCATCACCTGTAATCTCTCCTTTTACATAATAACCACCAGGTAAAGAAGATAAATCATTTTTCAAATATTTCTTTTTCCAATTATCGTAGTAACTTCTTACAGAAGCATTTAAACTTTCCTGTGTAACATGATTCGGTTTTATAACACCTGCATAATTAACTTGCTGCGGAAATGGTTTCATTTCCTTTGCAGCAGCTACTTGTTGATTAACTACGGGAATAGAATTTTGTACTGAATTGTCCGTTACACTTGCTGCGAAACTAGAATTAGAAAAACTAGCTAGTCCGATTCCTACAATAGAAATACATGTGAAAATTTTTCTTTTTCCATTCATTATGTTGTCAGCTCCTTTTAAAATGCTTACTACATAAAATGTAACATACAATATTTAACTGAAATACAAAATATTATATTTATCAACATAAGAAAGAAACTATATAAAAAAGTATCTTAAAGTCATTATTGAATTACATTATACGGATTGATTATTTGCTAAATTCCCATGTTTTTCTTTTCTTAATACTGGTATATGAGCAATCACAATTCCAAGTATAGTAATCACTCCGCCAATTATCGAAACTAAAGTTGGCACTTCTCCTAACCATATCCAAGCAATGAAACACGCAGTTATTGGCGTTAAATATAGAGAACTTGTTGCTTCAGAAGCACCAGCACGAGATATAATATAGGCCAATGCAATATACGGGAGTACTGTTGGAAAGACACCTAAATATATAACGCTCAAGTTAACTTCAAGAGGAGCTGCTAGTATTTCTTGATAAACTCCAGGTAAGAAAATAAGCATACATATAGTACTAGACAAAATTGTATATATGGTAAATGGTAAGAAGCCGTATTTTTTTAAGTAAGATGTTTGGAAAACGAAAAATAGACTTTCTGAAATCGCCGCTAATAATATAAATAATCCCCCGCTATTTAATTGAATAGCGTCGCCTTGGCTAAATGAAATTAAGGCAATTCCTGCAAAACTCATTACACCACCGATCCAGCCATTTAATTTCATTTTTTCATTCAAAAAAACAAAAGCAAGAATTGCCGTCACTATTGGAGTGACTGAAATTATTAAACTTGCAGATCCAGCATTTACTGTTTTTTCGCCGTAGTTTAATGCGATGTGATAAATAGTAAACCCTAAAGCACCAAATATAAAAAATGCTGGGATATCCTTTAAATCCGGTAGTCGTAGTTTGTATATAAATGAAAATAACAAAAGTATAAATGAAGCGATTAATAAGCGTAGTAAAGTAAGGTGTTCAGGCGTATAAGATTCAAGCCCCATACGAATTGCTGGAAAAGCAGTTCCCCATATAAGAATTGTAAAAGCGTGAGCACATATAATGCGTAAATCCCATTTTTTATTATGCATGTTTTCTCTCCCTCCCTAATAAACCAACCATTTTTAAATTACCAATTATTTCTTTTCATCATATTTAATAGTTGATACAATGTCTTCAACCAGTTATTTATCGGAAAAACCAACCACTTTGAATCTTTTAAATAAACGAGGGAGTTTTTTATATGACAAACGATAAAAAAGTGCCCAAATATCGGCAGATAATAGACTATATGAAAGAAAAAATTGAAAACGGAGAATGGCCAATTGGAAGTAAAATCCCTAGTCAGCGGCAGTTAGCAAAATTATTTCATGTAAATCGAAGTACTGTAATAACTGCGCTAGATGAACTTATGGCAGATGGTTTAATTCAAGGACAAATCGGAGCAGGAACAATTGTAACAAATAATACATGGTCATTATTAGCAACTAATCCCCCGCCTGATTGGAGTGAATATGTAAAGGCCGGTATTCATAAACCAAGTAAGTTAATGGTGCGAGAAATAAATGAAGCAGAAGCAAATAAAACGCTTATCCATCTTAGTAAAGGTGAACTTGCACCTCATCTCTTCCCGCTCGAAACTATGCAATCTATAATAAAAAACGTCAGTGAGGAATTAGATTATTTCGGATACGAAGAACAAAAAGGTTTTTATCCGTTACGTGAAGCAATAAGCAAATATGTAAGATCATTTGGAATACATGCATCACCGGGTTCTATATTAATAGTGTCTGGTGCACTCCAAGCATTACAATTAATATCAATTGGTCTTTTACATAGAAAATCAACTGTTTTACTTGAACAACCTTCTTACTTATATTCACTTCATGTTTTTCAATCAGCAAATATAAATTTATCCGGTATATCAATGGATTATCACGGTATTTTACCTAATGACTTATTAAAACGAATTAAATATAGTCAAAAGAATAATATTTTATACTCAATCCCTTGTTTTCAAAATCCAACGGGGATATTGATGTCCAAAGAGCGAAGAAAAGAAATATTAAAAATATGTGAAAAAGAGCAGTTGCCTATCATCGAGGATGATATTTACCGGGAGTTATGGATTGATGAATCACCTCCAGCTCCTTTAAAGTCGATGGATAAACATGGACATGTATTATATATTGGTAGCCTCTCTAAAACACTTAGCCCTGGACTTAGAATTGGATGGATAATTGGACCTGAGCCTGTTATTGATAGGTTGTCAGATATAAAAATGCAAACAGACTATGGATCGAGTTCTTTATCTCAAAGAGTAGCTGCTGAATGGATAAATGAAGGTTTTTATGAAGAACATGTAGCAAACGTAAGAATGCACCTGAAAAAACGAAGACAAATAATGATACGAGCTTTAAATAAATATTGTGCAGATATTGCATCGTGGGATATTCCTAGTGGTGGAGTTTTTATATGGCTAAAGGTTGTACATAACATTCCGATGAAAAAACTATTTTTAGAGGCACTATCAAAAGGAATTCTTTTAAACCCGGGACGTATTTATGAAGAAGAATCAGATCAGTACATTCGTTTATCATATGGATATGCTTCTCCAGAACAAATGACTAACGGAATTAAATTGCTCAGTGAATTAATTCGGAAGTTAACAGCATAAAAAAATCCTCTTTTGTTTTTGGAGGATTTTTTTATGTATCTTATTTACCACAATTTCATTTCCTGCCCCAATAAAATAAGTTCTTCATAAGGATCTCCGTCAATATTTAATACTTGAGCAAAAGCAGGTTCTGTTTTTAAACCTTGTTCCTTTAAGTGAATAACTTCTTCCCTTATATGGGGATGCTGCATTAATAACATGTGTTCCACTATCATATGTCTATATGCATTTTGATTACGCACTGGCTTAGGTTGAGCAAATAATTCAAATTCAAAACCTTCGAATTCAAAATTCACCTTTATCGATTCAGTACCTTTCATTTTTTTCTTTTTTATATTGAACCCTCTATAAGAACCATATAAAGATCTCATTTCCTGCTCAAAAACATCAAAATTATATACTTCCATTACAATATCTAAGTCAGATTGAGAAGTATCAATTCTTATCGGGATTGTCCCGCAAAGAACGGGATTATATAAAGCTAAACCCTCCATAATATTTAGTTTGTTCAAAACATCATATACTTTTTGTTGCTTGTCATTCCCTGATTGTAAATATGTAATAGATGTAAACATGGAAGTCTCTCCTTCATTTCACGTAATACGTGTCTCACTAAACTCAAGAAAAATTTGTCCGTTTAAACTTGTTCTTGAAGTACCTTTACTTCAATATATTAAAGTGAATAAACAATATGTTTCAACTTTTCTCCTATGCTGCAATACTATAAAAATAAAAAGGGAGGAATTATGATGAGCATTTTCAACATTCTTTTAACCATCCACATATTATTTGGAACGATATGTTTAATAACTGGGATAATAGCGATGGTTGCTCAAAAGAAAAAAGGTAAACATACGGAATGGGGTGAAATATATCACGCATCCTATGTCGTTATCACCATTACTGCCATTATATTATCCATTATAAACTGGGATAAAATCGCATATTTATTTTATGTAGCAATCTTCTCTTATTCATTTGCGATTTATGGATACCTTGCACGAAAAAAACGTTGGAAAAATTGGCTCCATCACCACATTAGAGGTATGTTAGGTTCTTATATAGGTGCAGTCACCGCACTTTTAGTAAATGTCGGCATCCATATTCCCATTATAAATTTACTTCCGCCAATATGGTTTTGGTTTTTACCCACCTTAATTGGTATCCCCCTCGTAGCCAGTGTATCAAAAAAATATAAAAAGCGTAGTTGAAATTAATTACATTTTGATTACTTTCTGATTATTAGAATGAAAAATTATAATCTATGTATCACGAATGATATCATGAGTGCTCGCCCTATGAATATTTAAAATAAAATGCCGCCCAACAGGACGGCTCTTATTTTTACTTTACAAACGTAACATATTCACCAGAAACCCATTGATTTCCACCAACATTATACCAACCATCTTTATATCCAAATGATTGATATTTTTCACCTTGATACACGTTTTTCACAATGCCGTAATTTGTTCCTGGGCCGGTACGAACACGTAATACATCAGCGATTATAGTAACTACACCTATACCCTCATTTGATGATTGTGAAGGTGTTGGCACATTTCCTCCCGTATAACGAATATATGATGGATCGTTAAAAATCCACTGATCGCCACCGAGATTTAACCAGCCATTTGATTGCCCAAATACTTTGTAGGACTCTCCTTTCCCTAATTGACGAATAACGCCATATCCAGTACCAGGTCCTTTTCGTAAATTTACATTACTACCGTTAATATAAGCAATCCCTACACTATCATTCGACGTGGGAGGAGCCACTACGTTTTGAGCACCTTTTCCAAAAGTATCCGTTCCATATCCTTTGTAGTTATATTGCAAATGCGGGCTATCCACAAATCCTTTCCAGTCACCGCCCCATTCAAAACCAATTTGTTTAGCATAACGAATTGCTGATGCCCACGGTTCTTTATTATAGCCATTCCAATCTTCTGTACCATTCGACTGAATTGGAACAAAATCTAATGCCTGTCCTACTAAGTGATATGAGCGCATCGTTTGTGATGCTCCTTTACGAACATATTCACGTTGTTGCTCGACCGTTCGGATTGTTTCATAAATTAATACTTCAATTCCATTGTCGATACAGTACTGATACCACTTAAAAGCTGCAGCTTTCGTATTATCCGCTAATTTATTCAGATTACTTACATTTCTATTGTGGTATTTCAATATGCAACATCTCCTTTTCTATTATCCTATGCAAAACTCTTCTCACGGGTTGTACATATACCTACAACGATACGAAGTACAAATACATAGGAAGCCAATTCAGCTAAAAAGGTTTTCACTTCTAGCTTCAAACTTTGTAAGTTGAAATCGAAGCAATAAAAAAACCACAACCTAAGTCTTCCAGTTGCGGTTTTTGGTATTTTCTTTTTATATGCTACATGCCTTCTTGCATTGATAATCCTAATATACAGGTTGTGTAAATTTTCCCTTTATGAATAACACTTCTTATTCATGACTTTTCAAATCCAATAATATTGAATGTAAACGATCCGGATCATTAGTAAACATCCCATCGACTCCCCATGAAAGTAACTTTTTCATATCTTTTTCATTATCTACTGTAAATGGATGAACTTCTAATCCGTTTTTCTTTATTTTATTTACATAATCTGAATCAATATATTTGTAATTCATGCCAAGACCTATGCAGTACATTTTATACTTTTCTATCTCTAATTTTGTTAATTGAACTGCTTTTTTATAAGGTAATAATTGTACTATGGATATATTACTATTTAAGCTATGAATCTTTTGTAGACTTTCTTCACTAAACGATTGAATAATAACTTTATCCTGTATTTCGTAGTGATTAATAATTTCTAATAATTTTTCTTCCATTCCTGGATATTCATCAGGTGTTTTTGTTTCAATATAATAGTTCGCGTTATGCCCAAACGTTTCAATAATTTCTGTTAATGTTGGGACTTTTGCATTTTCAAATTCTTTCTTTGCTAAGTTCGGATATTTTTCATTGAAAAGAGAGCCAGCATTTAGTTGCTTTATTTCTTCTAATGTATGCTCTTTTACCAGCCCAGTACCATTCGTTGTACGGTTTAATATTTCATCATGCATAGCCACTAAATGTCCATCTTTTGTCATTTGAAGATCAATTTCTATATAATCTCCATTCATTTGTTGGCCTAATTGATATGCTGCTATTGTATGTTCAGGTGCATACGCAGAAGCACCTCTATGTGCGATATTTTTTATATGATTTGATTGATTAATAGCTTTAGTATACTTATGTTCATTTATTTTCTGAAAAACAAAGATACTTATTACTATAAAAATTATTGTAACGAGATATATCTTTTTCATAACGATTTATAAGCTCCTATATAAAGACGATTTAACTTGAATGATTTACTCAATTAAATGTCGATTTTCCAATACAGTCATTTTGCCAATAGCTTGAAATCCCGATTTTTTATAAATGTTGATTCCATCGGGTGAAGCTTGTAACACACAATACATATTTTTTAATTTTTGTGCTTCTTGCAGAAGGAAATTGAACATAGTAGATCCGAATCCTCGTCCTCTCATTTCCTCTTTAGTTGCGATGTCATAAATACCAATACTATCTTTTGAACATATCAATGAACCAACAGTTACGACTTCCCCTTCATAAAATCCTAAAAATAGTTTCATATTTTCACTGTTCCATAAATCAAGATTAGAAATTTGATTATAGAATGCTTGTACATGTATACCTTCTTCTGATGTGCCGAATAGATTAGCTAACATTTCTCCAAATTTTTTTATTTGTGCAGGTGAAGATGCCTGTTGAATTGTAAAACTTACTGGCATGTTTATTGTTGGAGAAATTGTTTTTAAGTCTGCTACCATCGCAATATTTTGCTCCGCTTCTTTTAAACCGATTTTATTTAACTTGCTTTTTATATCCCGCTCTTGCTCTTCATCCCATAACCAAACACTCATTGGAAAATTCTTTTGATTATAGTAGTCTACCTCCTTATATAATTTCTCTATCCCTACCGTTAAATGATTGTTTAGTAGAGTAATGACATTGAATGTATCTGCAGGTAATCCGCAATCAACAGCAATATAATCTTGCGTTTCTTTTATACTCATTCCGGGCACAAATTGCGCAACATATGAAGTTTTAAATGCAAAGTTATCTATTAGTAGTTGTTTATAATTCATCAATAGTTCTCCTTTTCATAAAAAGTACTCCTCGAATTCTTCTATATTAAATATAACATATTAGAAATTTACCTTTTTCTATAAAAAGTACCTCTTTAAATTGTGCTCTATAGTTTAAAATAATTAAAAATGATATAACGTTGTCGGAATGAAAAAAGTGGTATATAATAAATATTAACATTACTAGTAATTATTTTAGGTATTCCTAGAATAAAGGAGCGATACATATGAAAATTACTATTTATTTCGGAAGTCATGAAGATCAAGATGTTCGTACTATGGACTGTCATTTAGATGTAGAAGATACAGAAGAGATTGTTTCTGTATCATAATATAAATAGTTAGGGTAAACCCTATTCCCTACAGCGTTTAAGGCACCTTTTATAAGGTGTCTTTTTTGTTATATTTTCATCAAAAACCCTTTACTTTATAGCGTTTTAATAGTAAAATATAAATATACGAACAAACGTTCTTTTTATTTTAAACGTACATGAAGGGATGATTTTAACAATGGCTCCATTAAAGCGCAGAGGAAGAAAAAAGCAAGCACCTATTATTTCAAATACAGGCTTTATCGGCTCTGTCTTTATTGATACATTGGAGTTACAAAAGAAATCCTATTATTTCGCTCGTAAAAAACTTCAAATTGTTCATCACGTATTAGATGGTCTCTCTGGAGCAACAAGTGCTTTATTTAAAGAACATAACATTTCAGCATACATGTCATGTGTGTATTTACATAAACAAAAGAAAATTGGCTTTGTTCTTTCAACGAAACCATTTGAACAAAGTGATGGCGTTGCTTATTTTGTCAATTATTTAATCGAAAAGAATTTTTACGGCGGCCATGACGAAGATGTAGAATATCAAGAAGTATTTAATACAGGTTTTATCGGTGTAGTATTCGCTGATTTATCTAGTATAGATCGCTTTAATTTCGAGTTTGAAATGGGTATGCTAACGAAATTAATGAAAGATATGATTATTCCGGTTAAAGAACTCTTTTTACGCCATAATGTACCGGCTTACATCTCCACTTCTCATTTAGAAGAACAAAACAAATTAGGTTTCGTTCTCTCTGTAAAGCCATATGACGAACGCGCTGAAGCAGATTTATATTTTGAAGCATATTTAAAAGAACGAGGATTATTTATTGGTGATGAAGAAGATGAAATTGATAAGATCGTTATTAGAAAAACAGCTGAATTACGATAGAAAAGCGCAGGATTAGAATCCTGCGCTTTTTAAGTTACGTTAAACACTATAATCTTTTGAATGAATTTCTAAATTTAACTTATTTGCTAAAATTTTATTCAAAGTAAAAAATACAATCCCTCCTGCAATGGGAAGCGTGTAGGCTGGAATGAAATTTAATAACAGTCCTGATATTGCAAGTGCTATTGGCTGCATTATTTTACCTAAGCTTAATCCAATACTAAGAACTCTTCCTCTATATTCTTCAGGAATCTCATTTTGCATGAAATACATTAAAGGAATATCAATTTGTGCTATCATAAATCCTAAAAAGAACATAATCATGCAATACGTAGTAACATATACCAAATTATTTACTACAATAGATTTAAATAAAACAGGTATTCCTGAAACTATCATAAAAATTGCCAACATAAAACTTATTTTCTTCAATAGATAAGAATAAGAAAAACAATCAGTTATCTTTTTTACTAATATTGCACCAACTATCATACCTATCGGAAAAGTACCTTGAATCATACCAAATTGCTTAGAACTAAGATTGAGAACTGTGTTAATAATGTATGGCAATGGAACAGTTACAGCAAAGCCTAAAAAGAAATTAAGTGAAATTAAAATACTAAAAGTATTTTTTAAGCTTTTCCGCTCCAATAAGTAAGAGTATCCCTCCTTTATCTCTTCAATAAAATTAATTTCTCTAATTGAACATTCCTCATTTATGTTTTGCTCGCACAATTTAAAGTTTATAAACAATATGGATATAGCCGAAAGGATAAATGAAATACCGTTAATAATGATAAAAGTTTTTATATCCAAGATTGCAAAAACAATGCCCCCTAACATAGGCCCTAAAATTAAAGATATAGAATCGATAATTTTACTTATAGAATTAATACTCATTAACCGTTCTTTAGTAACCATATTCGGTTTTACGGCCTCTAATCCTATTCCAAAAAACGTTGTAAATACTGTCATAAGAAGGGTAGTAGTATAAATAATGAATAAGTTTAATCCATAATAGTTGCTTAATATATAAACAGTTATTAATAAGCACCCGCTTAATACATCCATGCAAACGACGAGTTTCTTTTTATCAACCTTATCAGCAATGACACCAGCAAATGGATTCATAACAATCATTGGAATCGTTCCTAATATGAGCGTAATCGCAAAATTTAACGCAGATCCGGTTATTTGTAAAACATACAATCCTAATGCAAAACTATAAATAGAGCTACCGAATAGTGATACTGCTTTTGCAATTGAATATAAACAAATATTTCTTAGTTCTTGGTTTCTTTTTTTATTTTCTATATGTAATCGTAAACTTCCCATCACTTTCCCCTCACTTTTCTTTGTATTACATAAAGTGTAAATTCTCGGGTTAACCCAATATCAATACACTGTGTTTAAAAATTACTACAAAGAAATGAAAAAAGATGGGGGTAACCCCGTGCACATCAACTGAAGATATTAGTGCATCCTACAACGATAAAAAATAAAATGATTAATAAGATCACATGTACAAATGCAAATTTTTTATTGAAATCTAAAAAATAATATGGTATCTTCTATTACGTTGATTAATTACATATGAGAATCATGTATAACTCCAAGAATATGGCTTGGGGGTCTCTACCAGGAACCAACAACTCCTGACTACAAAATGCGTCTTTTAGCGTTTGTAGTCAGGAGTTTTTTTGTTCTAAGGTAAATAATGACGAGAAGGGATTACAAAAAATGAATTTCAAAGTATTTATATTAGCTTTAGCAACGATAGCGGTAGGTCTTGTAGAGCTTATCGTTGGAGGAATATTGCCAGACATCGCTAAAGATTTTAATGTTTCATTAAGTTCCGCTGGTCAATTAATTACAATTTTCGCCTTTACTTATGCAATAGCAGGTCCTGTATTATTGATTTTCACAAGTAAAGTGGAAAGAAAAAAATTATATATTATTTCACTTTACATTTTTCTAATTGGTAATCTACTTACTTATTTTAGTCCGAGCTTTACTTTTATGATGATAGCAAGAATTTTAACTGCTATGAGTACTGCTTTAGTTGTAGTACTTTCCCTAACAATTGCAGCTAAAATTGTTAATCCCGTTTATCGAGCAAAAGCATTAGGATTAATTTATATGGGTATTAGCTCTTCACTTGTACTAGGAGTACCACTAGGCATATTAATTTCAAACACATTTGGCTGGAGAATTATTTTTTTATGTATAGCTATTTTATCATTGGGGTCTATTATCTTAATTTCAGTATTTTTAGATAAAATACCTGGAGAGGAAAACCGAACTCCTTTATCTATCCAATTAAAGGCCGTTTGTAGTCTTAAACTAGGATCTGCCCATCTAGCTACCATGTTTATGTTAGCAGGACACTATACTCTATATGCTTATTTTACTCCTTTTTTAGAAAATAAGTTTCACCTAAGCCCTTATTGGATTAGCATATTTTATTTAGTGTTTGGTATAGCTGCAGTAAGTGGAGGAGCGTTTGGGGGTGTATTATCAGATAAAATAGGCGCTCAAAAAAGTATTGTGATAGTTATTACTCTATTTGCTCTAATCTTATTTATATTACCGTTTACGGCAGTTTCTATTATCCTATTTATTCCTGTTATGATAGTTTGGGCTGCATTGAGTTGGGGGCTTGCACCACCTCAACAAAGTTATTTAATCCAAACTGCCCCGGATACGTCAGATATACAGCAAAGTTTTAATAATTCAGCCCTACAAATAGGAATTTCACTCGGCTCTGCAGTTGGAGGTATAGCTTTAAAACAAGTACATAATGTCGCCAATATGGCCTGGGTTGGTGGATCTTTAGTTTTATTATCTTTAGGTTTGGCTATCTTTTCTCTTACTAGACATACACCGACAAGAGACTGTCCAGTGAGTGCTAAACATTTAGATTAACATTCTCTTTTTCTTTTCATCGTAAAAAGTATAGATAGGAATCGTCATAAATAGTCCCGTTATAAAAACGGACTTTTTATGACGGGGTTAACCCCATCTTTTTCCGAAAAATGAATATGTATAAATTTCTTCTCCTTGAACAAAGAAATCCTCGTACTTTCCCCCTCGTATCAAATAATTTGAAGTACTTTCATCAATCGATTGAAACTGTAAACTTTGGATTTCTTTCGTTACTTTTACAGATGTAAAATTCTCTCTGAGTCTAGGTGCAATTTGGCTATTTATACTAAATTTATTAAATAAAATAAACGAACTTAATAAATAACTATTGTGTTTAAAAAGAGAATTTAATTCGCACAATAAGAACTCCTCATGTTCAAAACTATAATTACTTGTACCTGATTGATCAATTACAATATCAATAGAATAATTCTGAATAGGTATGTTTAGAAAATCGGCACAGATAAATAAAATATTTCTTTTCACATTTCTTCTCTCAATTACATCTTTTAAAAGTAAAAGTTTATTCAAATCTCGATCAACAGCAATATATAAACACTCTTCCGGTAGTTCTTCATAAATATTTCGTAAAAAGAACCCAATACCAGACCCTAAATCAAGTAGTATTTTTTCATTTAAATCTAATTGCATTAGTTTCTTTTTCGCCCATTCTCCTCCTCTTTGAACATTTTCCAAAAAAGCAGTATCAGTTTCATGAATATAATCCGAAATAGAATCTTCAAGTGATTTCTTTTCATACGCTTTCACTGAGTTACCAGCTGTTAAAACCCCTGAAATAATCGTGTATTCTTCACCACAATTACAAATTAACTTTCCCTCAATAATTTGATTCTTATTAATAATGCCATCTTCAAGAATTAAATTTCCGTTACACTTAACACATTTAAATAAATGAAGTACTTTTAAATCTATCCCTAAAATTGAACTCGAAATTTCAGTTTCTATAGATAAATTATGTAACGCTTCCTTTAATTTGCATTTTCGTTCCTCTAAAGTTTTTATTTCTTGTTCAATCTTTTCATATTTTACTTTAAATAAAGATTGATAAAAATTATCCTTTTCATAGCCTAAGGATTTCCCTAAATTTTTATAAAGAAACAGTTCTTTAATTTCATACAAGCTAAACCCTAGCCATTTGTACTCTAATATAAGTTCTATATCCTTTTGACAATACTCGTCAAAAAAATAGTGACTTCCTTTTTTCTCGGGAATAACGAGTCCGAGGTCCATATAATGTCTAATCGTATCTACACTTACATTATTTACTTCTGCAAACTTACTGATTTTCATCCTAATCACTACCATTTATATATTTGTTTATACATACTTCTTTATTATTTTAAAAAATCCTTTCATCTCCCTATACAAAATTATTTATGCTATGAAAAAGATGTAATTAATTTTAAAGTTCCGCCACATACCCATTAAGCTAAGCTTATATAAGTTTAGCTACTCCTTTTTTAATCTTGAATTTAAAAAAGAGTAGCAGGTAGTACGTTTATGTCTATATATCTAAAAACTGTGAATTCATGTATGAATTAAAAACTGCGGCGTAAGTACTGCAGTTTCTTCCTTTTTCATTGAGTTGAAATATGTAAAGTTACGTACTTTAACTGTAGCGGACTTGTACTACGCGTTCATATTAATTTTATAGACGTTTAAGGATTTTGTTTTATGGGAAGCATTCTTGCTGTGGAATCGGGATTATAAATATAGATGAACGTTGATTCAAATCAAAAAAAGGTACTCCTAGAAGTACCTTTTTTACTATTCTATATGTGCGAACGCTTTCAAAATTATTGGATATAAATTGATGTACGCATTGTATTAAATGGTGCATTTATAGATGTCTTTTGGTACTCAAAGTTTCCTTGTTGGTGTCCAGAAGCATCCCATTTATAATACCAGCCAACGATTGGTCTTCCCCCAATTATAGTGGAATCAATACTTTTTACATTAGAACCATTCATTTTAGCAAATGGGTTTTGGCCATAGCCCATTTCTTTCGTTGTAATATATAAATATTTTCCCCCGTGGTTACGCGATGTGCTGAAGCTGTTCTGATTAATTGTTTCTACCCCGCCTAGCTCAGACTCTACTTGTACGACGTTTAGTGAAGTAAGTGGTGCTGCTGGTCCAGCTGAAGCTTCTGTTGCCATCCCTAATCCGACGAACGCTGTGATTGCTAACGATGAAATCCCTAGTGCTGCTTTTTTTAACATAAAAACATCCCCTTCCATCTATTGTTTTCTCTTTCATTGTCAATATAATCCTAATAATTTTATATGTAAATAGATTGTAGCTGTATAAATATTAGTGTGAATATTCTATTATATATTTCTGCAATTCTATTACTCAATATGAATGATTTACAGTGTAAAACGAAATACACATTACAAATTGATTCTATTATTTTCATTATTAGCTAGCGTATAGCGAATTTAAACCCTATGAACCATTGTTGCTATTTTTTTAGTTCATAAACAGATGCCTATATTTCTTGTTACTATATAATAATGTTACACCAAACTGATATCAGTACACATAGAAACAATAAAAGAGAGCATATTTTAAAAGATTTATTAAAACATGCTCTCTTTTATTAATTTGAATGAATCTTTCAGTAAAAAAGTACATTGATTTGTATCCTTTATGTAACAAAAATAATCGTTTTAAAAATCTTGTTTTTATGCTTTTTTCTATTATTCTTAAAGATAATTTATTGAATATTCTTATTGTACTCTAATTGATTTTGAATTCCTGATCTATCAATTTGAATCCAATACTCTGAAATTTTCCCGTTTTCTATTCTATACACTGCACTTGCTATTTGAATTATAGGGAGGCCTGTAGGTTCATACCCATCTATTTCTCCTATGTGTGTACCTACTTGCTTCCAGCGTACATATACTTTACTATCTTGTACTAATAATTCTTGAATTTCTAATGAAAAGTTTCCATATATTCCTATCATCTCTCTTACATGCTCAGCATAATCTTTTGGCGATCTGTATACTGTTTGTTCCTCTTCAGATATAACTTGATGTGCCAATACTTTATCTGCCATATATCGATTTGAAAAATCCGGATTACTCCCTGAACGCACTTCTTTAAAGAAATTTCTAATAATTATTTCCGGTTTCATTAAACATCCCCCTTAAAAATAAATCCAATTCTAATATCACCTGAATATATCGGATAAGTGTTATAATTCTCATCCTCACTCTTTCTTAATAAACATGTCAAGTTTGTAGTGTTGACATTAAAAATTGTAAATTTGCTTAGGATTTGCTGAGCATTGATTTAAACATGCAATATTTAATGTTTAAATCAATATATAATGATGTATAATAAATAAGAACTAATCAACATTTTTCGTTTAAGATAGTCTATCCATCTCTTACTACCTAATGACCTCAAATAAACGCTATTCAAGTCATGTTAAGAGGTACCAAAGACGCCCATATGGGCATCTTTGGTGTAAAAACACCTTATAGTATGTAAGGTGTTTTCTTATTTACTATATCTGGAATACCTCTATTTGAATAGTAAAATGTGGCTTAAATTTTACCTCGATTGTTTTGTTTTCTACACCGCCTTGAACATATAAGGAGTTACTACGAGTATAGATTCGTTTTGCCGATTTCATCTCGGCTTCAAAGATACATTTATTTTCATAAGACATGTACAATGAAACAGTTTCCACGTAATTCTTGTTATGAACGAATATCGGAATTTTTGAAGGTTTCAATGAGGCTGGTGAAGCTATCACTGGCATGACCAGTCTTCATGCCGCGCCTGAAGACTTCCAAAACAGTTGCTGGCAAAGCGATGTCGATGCCGGCTTCTTGGGTAGTATGAACAACGTGCTCAACGCTCGCCAAGCCCATTGCGAGTCTGTCCACGTCACCAGGGTGCTCCCCCTCGTCGAGACGCGGGGTATAGAACTCTACGAATTTCGGGAGTGACGACATCATCGCCGAAGCGTATGGTAGGAATTGCTCCGCCGTAATGCCGTTTGCGTTAGCGATTGCAAGAGCATGTAGGTAACTTAGCATTGCTGTCCAGAATATATCCATCTGTATCTGATAGTATAGCATGGCTAATCCGGGGTCCTCGCCCCGGTAATCGGTACTTGTTAACACTTTCAAGGTCTCCCTGTGAGCCTCGAAGGCCACTCGATCACCACTATAGTATGTGTAAGATTCCGACTTACCTATGCCTGACGGTGGAACTTGCACCCCTCCAGTAATATGCCAGGCTCCACGGTCTTCCAACCATTTAGCCGCCTTACGAGCTTTCTCCGGAGTATCCGAACTCAAGTTAACGAGCACCTTACCGAATAAGTTCTCAGAGACGGGTTCAAGAATAGAGTACATCACATTGTAATCTGTAAGGCTAAGGATTACCAACTCGTTAGCAGCTAACGCCTCGTTGACCGTGGACACCCTGATGGCTCCTTTTGCTACAAGCTGGTCTGCTTTACTTGAAGTCCGGTTCCACACGGTCAACGAGTACCCGTATTCCAGAAAAACGTCTGCCATCGCCTGACCCATCGGCCCTAACCCTATGACTGTTACTGATTTTCGGTTCCCAACCGCGTTTGTAGTTTCAGAACCATTTTTCTCATTTTGGCTATTACTTTTCAATGAAAAAACCCCTTTCAGGTGAAATTAAGTAAATCATAAAGGATTACACTAGTATCAATGTCAACACAAACAAAAATGGCCCCGGAGCAATTTATCATGCTCGGGACCATTTCTACATTAAACAGTTCTCTTTTTCCTAATCGTTAAAGCGATTTGCCTCTCCAGTAATCTCTTTAATCCATGAAGTGCTTCGATTTGATAATTCACATTACTTAGCTTTTTTTCATACGTTTCCAGCATCTCTTCGCAATATTGATATTCGTCAGGATTTGCCGCTTCGCTCTTGAACAATACTTTAATCTCATCTGCTGTTAATCCAAGCTTCAAGTATAACTGAATCGCTTTGACTCGTTCTATGGCCGATTCGTCGAAATCCCGGTAATCGTTCTCCAACCTATCGGCGTTTAGAAGTCCTTTATTGTCATAATGCCGGATGGATCGTATGCTGACATTGGTCAATCGTGCTAGTTCGCTTATTTTCACTCCTAACAAGCCTCCTTGCATGCTCATAATAAATTGATTATACAACGGCGATTTTCCATTATTATTTGCCCTAAATGAACTTGTAGTATTTGTAAAATACAGTTTTTCATAAAAGGAACTTAAAGAAACTCTAACATAACAAACAGTTCACAATGGAGTTTGTGAATTTTTCCCGAAAATATCCTTTATTTGTGATACAAATCCTGGTTCTAGATTTTGAACTACCCTCCATGATTTATATACACAGTTTATGGACATATTTCTAGCTAAAACGGACGAAAAACTCACCCATATGAGAATATTTTAGGTGTTGTTTACGAGTATACTATATTAAGAGGGCAAAAAACTGTATAATTTTTAGAACTAGCCAGGGCTTATTTATCATGCACATTTATAAGAAAATACTCCTTTTTTAAATGCTTTTATTTTGGTAAACGAAAGCCTTTTTTAATTCTGTTCTTAAGTTAATGGCTATGTAAGGTGACCCCTATTATAAAAGTACGACATTAATACTTCTTTTGATTGATATAATGTATAATAGCGTCATATAAAAATTCAGCTAAGTCTTCATTACTAAATTGATTTATATAATTTTTAAATCGATTATCAAATTTATACGTATTTGCAATACATGTCAACATTTCAGAATCACATACAATAGATTGTTCGAGATAACTTTTCCACTCTACAATTAATTGCTGTACTTCATCGGAAGTAGGTGATTGATTAATATAGGAAGCAATTTTTCTAAACACCCTTTCCATTTTTTGTTCGAATTCGTGAAATAAGTCCGCTTTTTCACTAGGAGAGAGTTCTTTCAGTTTCTCCTCAAATTCTTTGTATTTTTCTGTTTCTCCATAGATGAATTTCGCTTCATGAGCATATTGTTCTTGTAATGGCAAAATAGATGAATTATTAAAAATATTTAAATTGTAGATATCCTTTCCTGATACATACTCATCCACCGCAGTAATAACTGTTTCTAAATGTTGTTTTTTTAACAATAAAGTTTGGTTATGCTTTTTTAATAATTGTAGCTGTTCTTCTCTTGTAAGTTTCAAAACTTCCGCAATTTCCTTTAGAGAAAAGTCCATTTCTTTAAAAAATAGTATCATTTGAAGTCTTGCTAAACTGTTCTTATCATAGAGTCGATAACCATTTTCCGTTAAGTAAATTGGCTTTAATAAATTTATTTTATCATAGTATTGTAAGGTTCTTTTTGTTATGCCTGTAATTTGCACAATATCTTTAACCGTTAAAAATTGTTTCTTCATCCCAAAATTCCTTTATTTCATCTAGTATTTGATTGGCAGGAGTTATTGTGGCTTCAAAGATATTTTTACCTGTTTTTTCTAAATAGTATTTAATTAAATAGTATCCACAGGCATAACCAGCAGCATAAGGCATATCGACTGGTATATAGTTTTGAAGTTTTGCTAATTCATCACCATAAAGATACGGTGCAATTTTATCAAATCCTGTTAATTGTAATTGATCCTTGAGCACGGGTTTGATACGTCTATTAAGCATTTCCATAGTTGTTTTCGATACCCAAGGTCCGAGTAGATCTTCCCCAAAAATAGAAGTAGCAAAATTTTCTGCTAAACCTTCACTAACAATTAATTCACCTAAAGTAACAGTATGGTCCCACTGAATAAATTGATATCGAACATTATGATTACATTCATGTGCTAAAGCAGCTTTCATTCGAGGGATTGTGTATTCATTTGGCAAAAATGTACACAAAATATAACCAGGAATACCTCCATCACCACTATACCCTTCATTTAACCTTAATGAAGGACTATTGGGATTCCCTAATAGAATCGTGAATACGTAATCAGATACACGAAGGTTCACATCATACTCTCTAAATAAATGAAGGCTTTTCCTAACAGCTTCTTTACACTCAGACCAAAAAGAATCTGACGAAATCAATTCTAGTTCTGGTGTAATCTCATTTGTAATCTGATTAGGAGAAATGCTCATTATATTATTCAATGTAATAACATCAAAACCATTTGGCTCCTCAGCTTTAAAAGGAACATATTGAATTTCCCATTTCCCCATAAACGGAGCCAACATTTCTTTCCTGTATAACTCAACCTTTTCCTCTTTTGGAGCTTGTAAAATTTTTCGGTATATTCTATCTGACCGTAATGATTTTATATTCATTTCTTTCACTCCTTATTTAATATAGTTAAAATTATGCACTATGACGTTGCGTTATAGTCAAGTGAGTTAACTAAAAATATAGCAAGAGAATGGGATTAGGTGTTTTTTTAATATTAATAGGACACTTTCATTTTTAATTACCTTGGCTTAGTTTGGATGTTAAACATATTTAAAAATATCTCCAAGCCGACTTTTAAACAACCTTATTGGGGTCCCATCACATGCCTATCAAGAATTGATTTTATGAAGATAAAAGAAAAGATTTTAGGTTCTGGTGCAAACCTTCAAAATATCTGCAGTACCTCCCCATACTTGGACATACTGATACTAGTACTCTAAAAAAAGACATGTTAAGTGTGGAAAAGCAAAATCTATTCAAGTGGAAACATTATCAACCTGATATTATTTTATTAACCATAAAATGGTGCCTAAGTACAGCCTCAGTTTTCGGGATTTAATCGAATGGTAGAAATTCATTTTGTTCATAAGCCTTATTTCATTAAATGGGCCCTTTAGTGGAGAAGCTTTATTGCTACCCAGCAGTTCCTTAATTCGCCTTACAGTGCAGATCTTCTTTTCACTATAAAAACATCCTTTTAGATAAACTGATTCAAAGGGGCAAAACGTCGCGACTTTATTTCAAATTTAGATAAAACCTAATAATAAACCCTCCCTTGTACTAATGCTCATGGATAGATAAGCCGATACGACCGAAGTAATAATAAATAGCATCCAAAGGGGATTGTCTTGTATATGTTCAAAGCTTTCATGGATCAGATCTTATCCGAGAATGCAAAGTATACCTATAGTTTGTACAAAGAAAAGAATACGGATATTTTGTAGATTCCATAGTACAAGTCTTTCAATTACTGCTAGGTTAAGGGGAACCATCGATTTCTAAGCTCGCTGGAGATATGCCGGGATCCAATTTAATTTTAATTAAAGAAAAACCCGTGAATTATTCACGGGTTTTTCTTTAATAACTGATTGCTATTGTACCTTCACCTGCATGAACTGCAAATGAAATTGGTAATGGATATAATTTGAAATCCATTTCAGGGAATGCTTGTCTAATATCTGCAATCCATTCTTCAGCTCCAGCTTTATCGTTAGCATGGAACATGTGAAGTACTTTTGGTAATTCTTTTTCAAGTTCATTTTTAATATATTCTCGACATTTTTGGATTTTACGAACTTTCTTTTCAAGTAAAAGCTCTCCACCTTTTACTTCTAATATTAAGTTAACACTTAATAAACTTCCAAGTAAAAATTGCATGCCCTTTACACGGCCACTTGCATATAGACCTTTTAAACTCTTTGGGAATACATGAAAGGGTCTTCTTTTTTCATCTACTAATGTTTTGTGTATATCTTGTAAAGTCATACCATCATTGTATAACGATTTCGCTTTTCTAATTAGTTCATCCATTGGATAACTTGTTGTTTCACTGTCTAATACCGTTAATGGAAAACCTGCCATTTCTGCAGCTAACTTCATATTTTGATAGGTTCCACTTACTTTTCCGCTAATAGCAACTGCAAATCCTTCTTCATATTCTTCTTTGCATTTTGTAAATAACTCTACCATTTCCCCAATATTAGGTTGTGAAGTAGTGACTGTTTTACCTTCGTTTAACGCATTATAAACCCTTTCACGTACACCTTCTTCACAATCTTTGTACGAAATTCCATCAATAATAACTTCGATTGGGATAACAAAGTTATCTCCTTCTGTTTTAAAATTCGCAGTTGTACTATCAGTAATCCAAGCAACACGCTTCATGTTGTTCCTCCCTTAATTCAATTCCTCTTTTCTAATTTTTCTATATATTTATGTTATGAAAAGAGAATATCCCTGTAATAGTAACAGGACTTTATTGTTTTGGCTATAGTAGATGTATATTAAATGTGACTATTTCTTGTCTATTTCACAAATAAAAAAGAAAATCAAGGAATTTGCTCGATTTTCTTTTTATCATATACTATTTAAAAGTTTCATTATCTAAAATTACAACATAATCATTCGTTAATCGGCCAGCTTCTTTTGTATAACTAACAAGCCTTTGTATATTATCACAGCAAATTTTTGCTCCCCATACGAGTAACGGTACGCCAATAAAATCGATATGGAACCTTCTAGAAAACAGCCCACCGAAAGTCATTGGTAAAGGTACGGTTGGTGATGTATTAGAAAAAATAATCTTTTCATGACTTTGATAATGTTTTTGCAAGATTTCTCCTAAATGCTTCATCGCTGGTACAACAACTTTTGATGCGCCGCATCCAATCGTATATACAGGATGACCATGTTCATCTATGCCATGAAAAATAATTTTTCCCATATCTTCTGTTTTCAATTTATTAAAGTAATCTACATTCAAAATTTCTTCTTTCGTTAACTTGCGATCCGTTGGTAATTTATTTAAATGATACGCTGCAGCTAGTGAGGTAGTATGTGTTCCACCAAAATCTGTGTAAATGTATATCATATTATCATCCCTTGTTGTAAAAGTTCAATGTTAATTAGTATTACCGTTCTTAGCAATGTTAAACAAGGGATGAATGTATTTACGCTTTTTGTGTTAATTCATTATATTTTTTCCAAATATAATAACGTCTACTAATCACAGTGCCTAATGTAATACATAAAAAGGCATTTGTTACAACCATTAATGTCTGGTGCGTACTACCCGAAAACATACTTTGTTTAATCATAATTTTTGCTCCTAAAATAACAAGAAGGATTATTGTACTTACCCAATTTCCTTTTCGTAGTACATGACCTGTTTCACTATCTAATCGAAATGTTAAAGCTCTTCCCCGTATAATCCCAAGACATAAGCCAATTCCAAGCATTACAACAAACAGTAGTCCTTGCAGCAAAGTTATTTGTCCCATATGAATAATGGATTGAACTGTTACAAAACACAACAAAGCCGGAATGAGCCAAATACGGTTTATTTTCACTTTTCGTTCTTTACTTTGCATCAAAACAATAATAAGAATAACAAGTAAAATATCCATTTAGAATCCTCCTATAAACTTGTTTATCTTTAAAGATTATATTCTCCTCTTTTCATTCCATACTTGAAATACGATAGCTACTTTCAAGTGTAAGATGGAAAATGTGATTTCTCATCAGCCTTAAGCATTATTTATAAAAATAAAAAGACGTACTTTTTACTCGTACGCCTTTAATAACTCGTTTAAACTCCTATTTATCAACTAATTCCACACCTTTAGAATTAGCTTTACCCAACACTCGAATGTTAAATTTATTAATAGCTTTTAAAAAGATAATATAAATACAATATCCAACAATAGAACCTATAACATTACAGATCACATCATCAATATCAGTAATACGTCCCACTCCACTAAATAAAGACTCAATTAATTGTAGCAATTCAATACTAGCTGATATAGAAAATCCTAATAAAATTGTATTTTTGAATTTCTTATATTTATCCCATAGGATTGGTGCTAAAAATCCTAAAGGCATTAATAATAAAATATTCCCGCCTACATTTCTTACAATTAGAGCAATCATAAATAGGCTATCTCCATCATAAGCACTACCAATTTGATTGATGTCTTTAATAATTGATGCAAATGGTATTATATTGACCGAGCGATTCAGATTTTCAATATTAAAAGGAAAACCGATTGGTAAAGGGAATAAAGTTACTGCAACAACCATACAAATGTAGATCACAAATAAAAAACTTATTATTTCTTTCCACCAAATTACATGTTTTGTATTTTTGGTACCAATTAATATTCCACGTACAATTAAATAACAAATAACTCCTAAAATAATAAACACACTACCGTTAATCATATACAAATTGTTAACACATCCTTTCATATGAATTAATAATAAAAATTTACAACTATATAGTAATGTTTTCTAATTTAAAAATCCATATAATTATATATAATTGTACAGAATTACAAAAACCCCTTATTTAATAAATAAAGGGTTCCTCGTTAACTAAAATATTTTTCAAAACGGAAACAATCATGAACCCGTTTAAATTATTTTCGTATCTCTTCTTTTAAATCCATATAATTAAAAAGTTCTTTCTATTTCTGTCATTAATTTTTCAGGTCCTGCCCCTTTATTCGATGGAATAACTAAAGTGATTCCTAATTCTGGATATATAGCCGAGCGAAAACTGACGCCTGGATCATATCCCATTACATGATATTTGAATACCTTGTTTTCTCGTGTTTCAATCCATATTCCATAGCCGTAGGACTGTTTATCATTTACTTGAATGTGAGGAGTTAAAAGTAATTTTGTATATTCCTTTCCTAAAATTTCATTATTAAATAGGGCCACCCAAAATTTCAGCATGTCTGGTGCAGTAACATATGCACCTCCATCAGCTCCTCCTTTTATCGGTATAGAGTAGGCGTTTGTTCTCCAATTTTGGTTGGTTTCGTCCTTTATATATCCTAGAGCTGTATGTCTTGGTAATCTATCTAACGAAAAATAGCCAGAATCATTCATGCCAATCGGATTAAAAATGTTCTTTTCTATATACTCCGTAAATTTAATTCCCGTCTGTTCTTCTATTATTAATCCAAGTATGATAAAACCTGCATTGTTGTAGTGAAACTTAGTTCCAGGTGCAAACATCATATTACTTTTTTGGAATAATGATAAAAAGTCTTTTAAGCTCTTTAATAGATACATAGGTGTTTGTTTCCAAAGATCTTCGAAGTTATCCATAATACTTTCATCAAAATAATCTGGTATACCAGCGCTATGCGTTAGTAGTTGATGTATTGTAATATCTTCATCGAAGTTTGGAAATTTTATCTCTAGACAATCTTTTAATTTTGTATGAAAAGAAATAAAACCTTTTTCAACAAGTTGACAGATCCCAATTGCAGTGAAAATTTTACATCCTGAGGCAATGCCAAATCTTGTTTGTATCGTATTGTTTATACATTCACTTTGGTTTGCGTAACCCAAAGCTTTTTCATAGACTAAGTCTTTTTCTTTTTTTACTAAAACTACTCCAGAGAAATCTATTTTCTTTTGTATTTCTTTTACAATTTTATCAATTTCATCTTTTGTTTTTATCACGACAACCACCCTTATCTTTCGGTATTGTTCTTTCCCCTTATTAATTTTTCCATATAAAGGGGAAAGAACCCTTTTATTAAATACGATAAATTGTTAATGAGAACACAAAGTTCATTTCGAATTTATCCCGCTATTTGTGGGCAGTAAGACCCCCATCTCAAAATTCAGCGAAAGCAAAGAAGTTAAGTGGGGACCTTGCTGCCCGTAAAAGCCCGATTGGTGAGGGCTGATAATCAGTGGGGGATGCCCCCTGATTAAAGTTTCACTTTATTGATTCAGTAGAATACAACTTAGATTGTGCTGGGAATAAAGTAAACACACATAAGACGATAGTAATAAATAACATGACCAATGAACCTACAATAACTACAAGTTGTATAGAAATGAACTGAGTCGCAACACCAGATAATATTGTAATAAAGATTGTTACTATCGCAATAACAAGTCCATATATACTCCCAATCCGTCCCATCATATGAACAGGGATATTATTTTGGTAAAATGTATAAAATCCTGTATTTGCATATGCCATTGAAAAAGATAAAATACAGAATCCAATAGCAGCTATTAAAAATACACTTGAAAAAGCATAAATTAAATAACCAATTGTAATGAATAATGATCCTATTCCAATTAGAAGTGAAGGTGCTAATTTCTTTGACAAAATTGTATTTGTTATGGCACCTAAAATAAATCCTGCACCAGCTATACTAACTAGAAAACCATATTCACTATCTGTTAGTAGTAATACCTCTTTCGCAAACGATAGTTCAAGTGAATCAGTAGCGGTTGCTAATGCGAACATACTTTGAAATAAGAAGTACACGCATACGACATACACATGTTTTCTACTAAAATTTATAACAGTGTTCCAATCTTTTTTTAATACTGTAAGAGATAATGTATTACTTGTTGTATCCGAAGCTTCTTTCTTATCAAGATTAGGTAAAAGTAATGTAATGAATCCTGATAAGAGAAATGCTATAGCATTTATATATATAGCAATCTCTGGTGTACTCGCAATTAATAAAACCCCTGCTATCGCTGGACCAATTAAAAATGCACCAGATCCTATTAAACTACGTAATGAGTTGAAACGTTGTCTTTGTTCTACTGGAATTAATTTCGTCATATACGTCATAGCAGTTGGCTCATAAATTGCACTGGCCATACTTATAAAGAATACAAATACATAAACAATCCAAATTGACGGAAGTAAAGGTAAAATAGCGATAAATAACGCACGATATATATCGAGGTGAATCATTAACTTCCGTTTATTTAAACGATCAATCATACTCCCAGACCAAGCGTTTGTAAATAAAGTGGCTAATGGTTTTATTACATATAAAGCAGCAACAGCTAAGGCTGAGCCACCCATATTATAGACAAGTACATTCAGTGCTATTAAGTAAATCCATGCCCCTAAATTCGCAATACCAACACCGGACAGTAGTAATAAAGGATATTTCCAATCTTTAAGAAAGTTTTTCATTTTTGGCCCCCGCTTTCAAAATTGTTTTAAAACAATAAAAAAATCCCACCCCCAAGACTTTTAATCTTAGGGACGAGATTTATCATCGCGGTGCCACCCTAGTTTGTTAATATGTCACCATATTAACCTTATCAGGTACTGCATTCTAACTCATGCTTATACCATAGCTCTATAACGGGAGCTCCCGTCACACCATCCCCTAATAATAGGTTCCGATGCGCTGCTCAGAGGCTTGGTTCAATAAGGAATTTTTACTCCTTTTCAGCTAAATGGAGCTCTCTGTAAAAAATTCATTTTATTTACTCTTCTCTTCACTGCATTTGATTTTTTCCATATTATCACAATTATTTTTAACTGTAAATAAAAAATAATCAGATATTTAATAACGTGTCTCTATTAATTCATTTATTTATTGTTTTTTCTGAAAATTACGGTGCGTGAAATTACTTACAGCTCTAAAGAAAGAGCCATTTGCATCTAGCTCCTTCCAAATACCTGAATTAATTCGTATTCGCCTCTGTTAACGGTTGTAACGGCGGTTCTAATTCTAGTTCTAGTGTATCTCCTTCATGTAAATCTTGTCCTTTTTCAATACTTTGGCTCGTTACATAACCTGTACCAGAAGTTTTCAAATCTAATTTCAAAAGCTTAGAGAAATACATAACATCACGCATGGACCAACCTTTTACATTTGGCATTTGTGCGTTATTCCCTAATAAAAATATACGATCACCTTCACTCATTACCTCGCCAGACTGTGGATATTGTTTTATTATTTTTCCTTCTCCTAAAATTACCGGCTGTAGCTTCTCTTTTTCTACACTTTTCTCTGCTGTACCCATTGATTGATTTACATAATTTTGTACTTTTAATTGAGATTGCTTCGTTGCATCAGCTATTTGTTTTTCTGTATACGGTTTCACCTTTAAATATTCAAGGCTGTTTTTTATAACAGGTTTAAATATTTCAGCAAGAGGCTGAGCTCCATACTCATCTCCTTTTAACTTTGGCTGCTTAATAGCTAAGTATACGATTAACTCCGGATCATCAATTGGAGCCATTCCTAAAAAGGAGAAAATGTAATTCTCTTTCCCTTCCATATATCGGCCGTTTTCAGGATTCGGGATTTGTGCTGTTCCTGTCTTACCTCCAATTGGATAACCATCTACTTTATACATTGTACCAGTTCCTTTTGAAGATGTTATAACACGCTCCATTAAGCTTCTAACCTTGTCCGCTGTTTCTTTTTTTATCGGATTCCCAATTTCTTTCGGTTGATTTTCCATAATAACTTCTTTATTTGTTGGATTTACAACTTTATCAACGATATATGGTTGCATCATTTTCCCGTCATTTGCTATAGCAGTAGCTGCTTGGATTAATTGAATCGGAGTTACTGTAGAACCTTGACCGAAAGAAGTTGTAACCTGTTGAATTTGCGTATTTAATAATAAAGTATTTTTACTTTCTCCAGGTAAATCTATTCCTGTTTTTTGATTGAATCCAAATTTATTCATATATTGCTTAAATTTATTTGGTTTCAGTAACTGATCTTCTAAAATAGAAAAAGCTACGTTTGATGATCTTTCAAAACCTTCATCAAATGTAATTGACCCCCATCCAAATCCACCATTATGATCTTTTATATCAGAGGAACCAACGGAATATTTTCCAGATTGAAAATATTCTTTTCCGTTATATACACCTTCATTAATGGCAGCTGCTAACGTAAAAACTTTCATAGTTGAACCTGGTTCATATGCATTTGCAATCGGATCATTTAAAAAGTATTCGATATCACCTACATTAGGATTGTAACTAGGTTTACTAGACATCGCTAAAACCTTTCCTGTTTTTGGATCAGCAATAATTCCAATTAACATAGAAGGATCATAATGCTCTTGTGCTTTGTTCATCGCTTCTTCTAAAAAGCTATTAATTTGTTTATCAAGCGTTAAATACACGTTATTCCCATTTTTAGCAGGTTCTACTTTACCTATATCATTTGTAAGCGGAATCCCCCTTCGTGTACCCACATATTCTATATTCCCGTTTGTAGAGCGCAAATATTTATCCAAACTCTTTTCAAGCCCAAACTTTCCTTCCGTATTCCCTTTATCATCTGGTCTAGCAAAACCCAGTATATAGGATGCAAAATCTTCATTCGGATACACTCTTGCTTTTTCCGACATAAAAGATACACCTGGTATTTTTAAATCGTTAATTTTTTCCTTCGTTTCCCTAGATAAGTTCCGACCAACTTTCCCAATTTCAACTTGCGTACGCCCTTCATGAAAGTTTTTTAATACTTCTTCTTTATCAATTTCAAGCACATCGGCTAATTGTTGTGCGGTTTCATCTTTATTTTTCACTTTATCTTTTCCTTTTAAATTCACAACAACTCGATATGTTGTAGAATCTTGTACTAACACCTTTCCCGTTTGGTCATAGATAGTGCCACGATTCGCTTCTAAAACACCTTTTTTATTATGTTGTTCATCCGCGAGGTCCTTTACATTTACATTATGCACGACTCCTACTGCCTGAATATAGACTATACGCAAAATCATAATAAGAAACAAAACAATAAAAGCAATCATCATATATCGAGCGCCTTTATTCGTTTGAAGTTTTTGCATACTTATCTCCTCTCTTTTGGAATGGATTCGTACGAAGATGCGTTTTATAATTTGTAGTTTTTGTTTACGATACTATATGTTTCGAAGTTTTCTTTTTAATTCCTTTAAAACAATACGAAACTAACTATTGTTATTTTTTGTTTTTGTTTTATTTAATTAAAGTACGGTGCGTGAAATTTCTGAATATTAACCCCACCAAAACTTGATTGCATATCACTCTAAACTCTTTTCTTATTTACTATAAAAAGTTCCCCTCTGGATTTCCAAAGGGGAACTTTTTATAGGAAAATTATGCGATATGGTTATATTTTGCTAAGAAAGGAATTCGTCTCGCTACTAATGCATACATTTTGAATACGAATTTCGCTATTGGTTCAAACATACGTGTACTTTGCATTACTAAACCGCTCGTAACAAGTGTTATGAAAGCTGCACCAAGTATATCTAAAGGATAATGAACACCTACATACATACGTGATATACCGACTAACACTGCCCATAATAGCGCGATATATTTCAGTTTTTCTCCTCTAAGAATAAATACGAAGGCGATTGAAAATACAAGTACAGAATGATCACTAACAAATGATGAATCTGCTGCATGTGGTACTAATTGATGTACATCATGTGATACGAACGGACGCGGATGGTAATATACCGCATGTATAAGAACATTTACTACTAATGCAATAATAACCGAAAGCGTCGTATATAAAACTGTATATTGTTTTCTAATTGCATTCTCTTTCTTTCCATTATTAAACCATAAGATAAGCATAAATAAAATGGCTACGTATGCAGCGCTATTTGTAATTGCAACCATTATCGTATCTAATAGTTTGGATGAATCAGCAAAATTATTAAACCACTGAAATACTGTGTAATTCATAATACTCTCTCCCTACTTACAAGTGTTCTTGATTTACACAGTATACAATACCATTATGAAAATGGGCTTAAACTTTTCTCATCTAATTCTCATTTTACTATTACTCATGTGACAATTATAAAACAAATTTTATACGCTATTTATGTATAAAGTTCGTAAACCTTTATAATAAGGCGATTCGTATTTTTTTCATGTTTGGAATACATAACATGTTCATTTAAATATACTAATTGTAAAATCATATTTTTTAATTCATTTGAAGTACAATATTTCCAAATTGTTCTCCATGTTCCATACGGCTTAGTGCTCGAATTGCTTCTTCTAACGAGTAAACTTTATCAATAATTGGTTTAATTTGATGTTTTTCTATAAACTTTATCATCTCATTAAATTCCTCACGGCTACCCATGGATGTTCCCATAATATCAATTTGATTGTAAAATAGCGCGCGTAATGGTAATTCAATTTTATCTCCTGAGCTTGCACCAAAATTCACGATTCTTCCGTTTGGTTTTAATACATCAAAATATTTCAAAAAAGTTGCTGGACCTATACTATCTATTATTAAATCTACTTTTTCACCTTGTAAGCTCTCTTCCCAATTTCCGGCACTATGAAAAGAAATATCTGCACCATATTTTGCAGCAAGTTCCATTTTATTCTCTACCCTTGAAGTAACACTCACTTTTGCGCCAATTGCTTTCGCGAATAACATGGCAAATGTAGCAACACCACCGCCTATTCCCGGAATTAAAACGTGTTCGCCGCGCTTCAATCTACCTTTAGTAAAAAGCGCTCTATATGCAGTTAATGCGGATAAAGATAAAACACCTGATTCTTCCCAAGTAAGATATGACGGCTTTTCTACAACATTTTCAACTGGTACAATTACATATTCAGCAAACGTTCCATCTTTCGGCCCACCTAGCACTTCCGGTAACTCCGGTACTTCAGTAGCATGTTCCCATCCAATACTAGGATTAATAATAACTTCTGTATGTAATATGTTATCAGAAACACCGTTTCCAATTTCCGTAACAATACCTGCACCATCTGATCCTATTACTAATGGTAGATCCATTTCTTTTCTATTATTTATAATAAATAAATCCCGATGATTTAAGCCTGCTGATTTTAATTTCACTTTAACTTCCCCATCATTAAGTGCTCTCTCAGGTGATATTTTATATTCTACACCGTCAAACCCAGTTTTATATTGATGTACGATAGCTTTCATTATTATTCCCCCTTAATAATTTTAATGTACTAGAAATTTCAAAATAAACAAAATGATTTGATCGTAAAAAAAGAAGGAATGCAAAACGCACCCCTTCTTTGAAGGCTTATTTTATTATACATGGTAATGTAATCGTAACGATTGTTTCTTCATTTTCTTTACTCTCTATTTTAATAGCTCCTTTATATTTTTCTACAAGTCGTTTTGCAATAGACAAACCTAGTCCGTTTCCACCTTGTTTTCGACTTCTCGCTTTGTCAACTCGGTAAAACCGATTAAGAACAAATGGTAAATCGGTTTCAGGTATTCCCGTTCCATGATCTATTACACGAATTGTAACTTTCCCTGATTGTAAACTGGATTCTATGCAAATATATTTATTAACCTCTTTTGTATACTTAACTGCATTATCCATTATGATAATAATAATTTGTTCTAAGTAAGATGATGGCATTGAAACATAAGCCTCGTCATCCCCGAATTTCATATCAAATTGAAAATCACTTTGAATTACTATAAAGTTTTGTGTAACATGTTTTAATACGCTATTTACATGGACTGGCTCAGCTGCTATTGGATACATTTGTTCAGATTCAGCTCTTGATAGTTCAAGCAATTCTGAAACTAATTTATTTAAACGATCTACTTCCTTTAAACTAGATTGAAGAGATTTATCTAATACTGCTGGATCATTTTTCCCCCATCGGTTTAACATCGCTAAGTGACCATGAATAATTGTTAACGGTGTTCTTAGTTCATGAGATGCGTCTTCGACAAACTGTTTCTGTTGTGCAAAAGAAGTTTCTACTTCATCCATCATCTCGTTAAAGAGAAATGATAATTTTGCAAGCTCATCATTATTTTCTCGTACTGGAACCCGTTCATTTAGTCCATTCTTTTTAATACGTTTCATCGTATCTGTTATATTTTGAACACTTGATAATAGTTTCTTCGTTATAAGAATCCCACCTAAAAAACTAAATATCAATCCAAATATTCCAGCAATAAGCATTACCACTAAAATAACTTTTAATAAATAATCAAATGTCTCTAGGTTTTTCGTAAGTTCAATAGTGCCAGTAAACTCTTTCGTTTTAATTGGTATGCGCTTAACTAATATTCGATCTTCTAAATGCCTTTTTATAAATGACTCATCTTTTATAACCTGTTTCGGCTTTATCCACGTTTCATTAAAATCTCGTGAAACAGTAATAATCGGCCCCCCATCCATGTCAATAATACGAATCATTTGATGCTTATCAATCATATTGTTTAGAAAATCTTTACTGTTTTCAAATGTTTTACTCGAAAGGGTATCATTTTTATCTTGGAAATATGCCGCTATTTCCGTCACTTGCCTATTTATTTGTTTCTGTTCATAATCTATAGTCCACTTATTGATTACAATAAACTGCAAAGCACTATATAAGATGAATAAAATAAATACTAGTGTAGTGGACCAAAGTGTTAGTTTCCACTTTATAGGTAGATTTCGAATTCGAAACATAATATTTTTTATCATTTCATTATATATCCCGCACCACGGACTGTTTGGATATACTCCTCCTTATCTACACTATGTAACTTGTTTCGCAAATAACGAACATATACATCAACGATATTTGTCTCAACAATTGCATCATATCCCCATACTTGGTCCAGTAAAACATCACGAGTAAGTACGCGATTAATATTTTTCATAAACATAAGCAATAACTCGAATTCTTTATTTGTAAGTTCAATTTCTTCATTTCCTTTCGTTATAGTTCGAGATTCAATCTGAAGCTGCAAATCTTTGAATGTAAGAAATGAAACCTGCTTGTTTTCAATATGTTCTTCTCTTCTAAATATCACTCTCATACGTGCTAACAGTTCTTCAATTGCAAATGGTTTCGGAAGATAATCATCCGCTCCACTATCTAAACCTGTCACACGGTCCATAATACTATCACGAGCAGTCAGCATAATAATAGGTGTATTTTTAGTCGCTCTTAGTCGACGACATACCTCTAGTCCATTTAATCCAGGCAGCATTAAATCAAGCAAAATGAGATCGTAATTCTTTTCAAGTACTGCGCTTAACCCTTTTCTTCCATCTAGTTGTATATCTACTTTATACCCTTCATATTTTAGTTCTAATTCTAGAAAATCTGCTAAACTTTCCTCATCCTCAATAATTAAAATGTGTTGCAACGGTAGTTCCTCCTAGACAATTAAATGAATAAATAATCCTATTCCAAATATAATTACAATGATTTGATGCACTTTTCTATACATCATAAATTTTTCTTTCTTATTCATTTTCTGTAAATAAAACCCAACAACCCCTAGTGCGATTAAGGCTAATAGAGAAAATATGCCACTGTATATGAGTAAAATATGAGGACTCCCTTTTATAAAAAAGTAAACACCATGAGTAATTGCAACAGCTATTATAGCGTATCCAATTAATACATGAAACTTTTTTGCAAATAGATACACTTCTTTAACTTTTTTAAATCCTTGTATATTTTTCTTCTTTAAAAACACCCATATATGGCGTAAAAACCATAATGAAGCAGCGATAATAGCCCCATATTCACCAAAAGAGCCTAATTTTTTATTTAACCATTTTACATTCAAAACATTGCCGTATATAACATTAATAAATAGCATCAATACACTACAAATAATAATAGTAATGCCCATAATTTTAACACACACACGAAAATATTTATTTCTTAATATCTTCTCCATTTTATTTAATCTCCTTACTCACAAAAGCTTTGTAACAAGCAGTCTATCAAATAAAAAAGAAAAGAACATGAGAGAAAGATTAAAATAAAATGAGAATTTCAATATCACTGACAATTATTATTGATTTTTTTCAGCTAACTTTATTATGTTTTGAATAAACGGTGCTTTTGCCTTTGTATATGAAACACGATCAAAAGCATATGTAATAGCAAGCATCTCTTTTAATTCTCTATATTCTTTACGTGCCCATTCATGGCTTATTAGAAAGTCACGAAATAAAATATTGTTCCTCCATTCGTCACTATTATAAATATAAACATGCAAATGATGAGTACCTGCTCTCCATTTTCCCTTTCTAAAAAAACGCCAATTGGTTGCATCTTTTGGAACATACTCATATCCAATTTCCGATAGAACTTCAATCCACTTTTCAGTTATTTGCAATTCTGTTACGCCAATCATCATATCAATAAGAGGTTTAGCTCCTAATCCTTCTACTGCTGTGCTTCCTATATGTTCAACAGCGATTATTTCTTGTCCTAACAAGGAACAGAATTTCTCTTTTTCTTTTATATACTCTTCAACCCAGTCTTTTTGATACGGTTTAATAACAATTTGTTGATCCATTGTATTCACCTCTTTATAAGTGTTTATCATTATATTTATAAAATTTTATATTGTTAGCATAGGATTTCCATAAAATATGTCGAATAGTGGAATGTACAACTTAATTATATTAAATGTGAGGTAATCTATGAAAGATAATTCCGTCGAAATTCAGTTAAATAGTGTAATATTCCAATTAAAAGAATATCATAATTTTGATTGGCTTATTAAATTAGGGACCGTATTTGCAGTTTTTGACCAGCAAGATTCAGGTAATATAAGTTTTGGTGTAGAAAAAGATGGGCATAAGAAATTTATCAAATACGCAGGAGCACAAACAATTGCATATGAAGGAACAACGGGTGATGCTATTGAAAGGCTAAAAAATTCAGTTACTATTTATGAAGATTTAAAGCATGAATCGCTCATAAGATTAATTGATCATTTTCCAGTTCAATCTGGATATGTATTAATTTTCGATTGGTTTGATGGTGAATGTCTTCATTCGCATTGGCGCTTCCCACCTCCTGAGAAATATAAAAATCCAAACTCTCCATTTTATAAATTTAGACATTTACCTGTTATAGAACGAATTCATTCTTTACATTCCATTTTTTCTTTCCATACTTATGTAGAAAAGAAAAATTATGTAGCGATAGATTTTTATGACGGTAGTATTTTATATAATTTTAATACAAACGAAACAAAAATTTGTGATATAGATTTATACAGTAAGAAACCTTACATAAATAAAATGGGCCGGCTATGGGGTTCCTCCCGTTTTATGTCACCAGAGGAATTTGAACTAAACGCTATAATTGATGAAAGAACAAATGTATTTAATATGGGAGCAATGGCTTTCTCACTCTTAGGCGGTGAAAAAGATCGTTCTTTTATAAAATGGGAAGCAAGTAAGGAATTATATGAGGTAGCGTATCGTGCTGTAAATGACAATCGGGCAGAACGGTATGCATCAGTTACAGAATTCTACGAAGCGTGGTTAAAAGCGGCTGATGCAGAAAAGATATAACCCTAAATTATTAAAAGAAATATAGAGTTTATACTATTATCATGTATAGCAAGAATGATTTTATGAGCATTTCATATTATTGTGTTCTAATTGATTATGGCTATTATTAAGGAAGACATATCAGCGATAATTTATGTCTATTTTGTATGAGTGTTAGCAAGTTCGTTTGCAAACTTGCTAACACTTTTTTGTTTAAATATTTCACACCCAAAAGGTGCATACATATGATGATCAACATATAAACCGACTTTCTTAGCACCTAATTGACATAATTCATCGATAAAAGCCTGTGTACCTGCTCGCATATCATCCATTGTTTTCACTTCTACATCAGCCACCCAAACTGTTGCACTCTTGTCACCACAGTTTCAGAAATCACGGGCTTCTACGCGTGCATCATTTTCAGAAACGACAGAATGCATAGTTACCAAAAGAAATCACATGCTGCTTCATAGCTTGTACATAACCTTTATACGATACCTCTGCACCACTTGTATGTAAAACTGATATATCATTAATTAATAGATGATAATGCATTACACCTTTTATTTCTACATCTTTTTCACGCTCTTTTATGCTACCCGTAACACGTATAACGTGTTTTGTAGTTTCCATACTTCCATCACTTTTCTAATTAACGACCTGTCCACATATCTTGCACAATTCCATTTTTAAATAATTCATATGGGAAATAACAATATCCTTTATCTCCCCAGTCTTCTCCCCAGCTGTTGCGAATAATAACCGTTTGCTTATCATCGTCATATCCAACAGCACAAACAGCATGTCCCGCTGGTTGACCATCTTCAACAATTACATCATCTGTTCCTGATACTGGAACTATACCAGTCTTTTTCACTTCTTCTGACATAAAAGATTTTGGTACAGCAAATCCAAGTACAGCAACTAATCCATGAGCAAGTGCAGCCTTTAATCCCGATAAATCTTGAATACGATGGTAGGTTCCAATTTTATAAAGTGCAGCATCTGATTCAGCCTTTGGTGATGGCTTATCTCTAAAATTCTCGGTATAAGGAAAATCCTCTTCAGGGCATACTCCAATATTTTTAAGAACCCCCATACCATCACGAACATTCGCTCCACTATCTTCCTGAATATGTCCTTCTATTTCTCGTTCATGATAATATAAAAACAAACGAGATAAGCAAGTAAATGGACGACCTGATTGTAATAATAGATATTCTCGTAATCCTGAAACAATTGCATTTGCCGTACAAGAACCTATATTCCATTGATTTACTATACCTGACATTTTAGGACGAAGATCGACTTGCGTTGGCAAATCCGCCTCATTACTAAACAAGTAACTCCGAAACATTTTGTCTCTTAAATCAACAGGGTCTTTTCTTACATTAAGGTACTTTACAATATCTTTGTTACTGGTAAAACTGAAATTTGATTCATTTGAACTCATTGTAAAAATCCATCCTTTCTTAATATCTAGATAATTCATTTCTTCTCTATACTTAACTTAAAAATTAAAAATATACCTATTTAATTTTTATTTCATTTGCATTCAATACATCCGCATGTTTAATTATTTATCTTTTTACTTATCAATTTCTATTTTCAATTTATCTCACAACTACTTGAACTCTATATCTTTTTTTCTTTCTTGTTTGATTCAATTGCTTTTTCCACTCACGTAATTAGTCTTGTAGTGCCCTCATATTTTCCTATCTCCCCCTTCCAAAATAAAAAGGACACCAATTCATTAAAACAACTTGAATTGCTGCTTTAATGAATTGGTGTCCTCTAGTTTTCTAGCCGGACTATATTTATTTCATTATACTTGTCTGTATAAAAAGATTCCTCCAAGCTTTATCTATTCTGTCTTTCTCATATTTTTGTATAACCTTTGTCCGACGAGCAATTGCTTTTTTTAGTTTCTTTTTCTTTAAATTATCCAATCCTCTCACTCCTTCTTATAAAACAGTTTTTTCCATTTTAGGCGTTTTTATTAATTTAATACCTTCTTACATTCAAAAAGCGGCTCAAATGTGAATTGTACCTATATAATTTCAAAAGGATTATTTTATTAGATTTTCAATCAAACTTCATTTCAAAATTCTCAGTTTCAGATGAACCACTAGACGCATACACCATATACTAATTTAAATGCTTCCTAGGAAAGAAGGTGAAAGCTATGCCATCTATTGTCGGAAATATGGTTGTGCAAAATAGTAACGGCTCTTTCAACTTAGGTGATTTTTATAACGTTTCTCCAAAAGAAAATACAAAAGCTTATAATGGTTCAGGTTCATCTAACGTTGCTTTTGTTCTCAATACATTTAACGGTGTTAGTGCAACAAACACATTTGATTCTGATGTTGCAGACCAAAACCAAGTTGGAACAGTCTAAATTTATTCATTTCCCTCTAACTCCTGAATAAAACCCAATATTCCGTTAATAATGTATATACAGTTTCTGATTTCCCTTCATACCCGAAGGCTGAGTAGCTAGTTTTTACTAGCTGCTCTTTTTATGTTTCACACGAATAAAATTCTATATTTCACCGATACTATAAATGGGCTGATACAGCTTGAATTCACATTGACATCTGTAATGTTCTTTTTCCTTTCTCTGAGGACTGAGCGGTTAACCTTCGTTAACTGCTCTTTTGTATTGAGTTGATAATAAATTTTAGGTCGTATTTCTCTTCTATACCATATACTTTTTAAGTATCCAACTCAAAGTGTTACCTCCTATCTGAAAGGGCACTGATGCAGGGTGCTCTTTTTTTAGTTTCTTTATTTCTACAAAATGAAATTTTTATAACATTTTTCAGTTCAAATATCCTTTCCATCAATGTACGAACAATATTACTTCTTCTTTAAGCATCTTTATGAACAAAATTTATAACCTTTACTCCACTTGGATTTATATTAAAAGTAATAGTTTCTATGCCATTCGGAGGGTTATGAGCTCCTATATAAGTTTTATATTGAACTGTAACAATAAAATTAAAGTTTTCTTCTGGGAAACGTTCAATTTTTATAATTTTTGTGTCCGTCAAACTATACTGATGATCTGGTCCAAGCTTCCTTCTGATAACTTGACTTGCATATGGTGCTAATAAAGTATTATAAGAATCATAAAACTCTTGATTATCAATATTAAACGCTTTGGTATCTAACGGATTTAAAAATAAAACTACCATAGTAATTCCCAAAAACAAACTAACCACTTTTCTTTTCAACATATACTCATCCTTAATTCATTTAGATATCCGTTAAGCTCCCCAGCATAAGAGATGACTATTCTTCATCCTTATCTAACTTCTTTTTATTCAAATAACGTTTTTGTTAAAATTTTACTTAAACCTTATTCATTCATGGTATAATCTGGATTATTTATTTTTCCAAGAAAGGCTAAAGTAATGAGAAAATAATTCGGTTTCATTTCAAATTTGTTAACTATTATCGTATTTTTTACCTTTTATAGTGATAGTAATTTAATTTATTTAATATTTGTATCACTGGTTTTAATTATTTTCGCTCCAAAAGGTACATCAAAAAAAGTCGTTATAACTAGTATAATAATTTCGTGTATTTTTTACCCTCTCATATTCGGCCTGCTTTTTATAATTGGTTGAGGATTAGCAGAATCAAAACTAAACTAATCCCTTTTTCTCAAATAACGATTTTGTTAAGTTATACCCCATCCATTTTTCACACGTCTTTCCGCTAAACACATTTGTCTAGAAAACCCTATATTATTAAAAATGGTTATCGACTCTCAACTTGAAATTTTTCACTTTTGATAATGCAACCACCTATAATGGAAATATACTTTTTTCAAAGGAGGTATCTAATGTATATATCAAATAAAATTGGCTTATTTAGCTGGATTGCAACTTGTCTATACTTTTTAATTGAACCTTTCTTTATTTTCACTTCTACAGCACCTTATAACTATTTGCATCATGCAATGAGTGATCTAGGTGTAACAACCTGTGGAGAATTCACCTACGAAATAGCTCCTTATGAAATATGCTCCCCTAATCACTTTTGGATGAATTTACTCTTTATTCTTAATGGAATAACATTTTGTATTGGAGTACTATATATTTCACAACATCTAGAAAAAACAAAAATTAATAAAATAGCAACATTTTTTATAATTATAATAGGAGTTTCCACTATAGTCTCAGGATTAATTCCTGCAGATGTAAACCTAATTGGACATTCTATTCTAGTTTGGATAGGTATGCTTACTGTATTTCCAGGACTATTTATTTTTGCAAAGAATCTTAAAAAAACTAGAAAATGGACATATTTCTGCTTACTAAACTTAATAGTAATAACAATCATTATCTCACTTGTTTTTCTTTTCCCCTTACCTGCAGGTCTACTACAAAGACTTTTTTACTTGGTTCTTTTCGTTTGGGGAACTGTATCAACCTACAAATTAATAAAATAAAGATTTCATTAAAACTTTTCACCTTTTAACTGGACAAGCATATAGTATTGTATGGAGATATCCACTCATAGAAATCTACCTTTCTTGTCCAAGAGCATGCTTATATGCGTGCTCTTTTTGATTGCATTTAAAGATTTCACATTCATTAGAAATGTACATACAATAATCATGATCATCTCATTATTAATCTTTTGGTATCCTTATCGATACACATCTTGGTCATGGAGCATCTTAAAAAGCGCTCTTTATATTTGTTAATAAATAACCATTTTGTTCAAACATACACACGGTATATATTAGTTAAGCATATATTTACATAGACAAGACATAACTTTTTTAAACATGCACAATTTTTGTGCATGTTTTTTTATTTAACAAAATAACTATTTTATTATGTTTCCTAACTTACAGTAATGTCCTTAAAAAACATTCATATATATTTATCAGATGCACTTTTAAATTCCAGAGTATCAAATACTTTTAAAAGTTAACTGACCAACAATATTCGACTTATCTTTAAAAACTTATTAAAAATCACTTAGATACAAAAAAGCTACGTTTTATATAGGATAAAAAATTATCTTACGCAAAGGAGCTTGATTATTTGTGAATTACCAAAATGATAATAACTCTAACATTCACAAACCTTGCACTTGTCCATCCCCCACGGCTAACAGTTTAAATGTTGTTCAAACTACCCCATCAATAGTCTCGGTAAATTCTGCGATTCCACTAGATACCGTGGTAAATTCTAATGGTACGGCAATCTCATTCACACCACCAACAACTGTTTTACTTGAAGGTGGAAGAACCTATTTGGCAATCTATGAAGTGCAAGTTATCATTCAACCAGGAGGTAATTCGGCAGGTATCACTATGTATCTTAATAATAATCCAATCATTGGCTCTGGTACTTCTCTGGGATATACTGCAGGATTCACTTCTGTATCAGCACCCGCTATTTTCACTACACCTTTAGGTATAACAAGTACTCTTACTGTTAATGTAGGACCATATTCTAATACATTAAATACATTGGGCTTAACTCTTGCTGTTGTAGCATTAACATAATAAAATGTAAAACTCTCTAAAATGATTTTATTTATCCCTTAACTGTCTATTGGGCTAGCCTCTAAGAACTCCACATAACTACATATAGAAAAAGAACATTATTTGGTTCCATAGTACTAGGTGACTCGGCTAGCACAATTGCTGAGTCACCTATTTATCTCTAATAAAATAAAGCTTTTGTTTAATTTATTACTTGTTCTTTTTTATGCATTAGTCTATTACAATCCATTTTCATGTTATAATTACCAACAGTACATATTTTAATAGGCACAACAAATTCCTATTATTTCTAAATGGATTAACAAATAAAAATACGTGTAGAAGAATTCAGAGTTTTACTGAATTTTTTATGGATCTTTCAAAATCTTTTAAATCTTCCTTCATTCCTTCTTTTTAATAAACTTCAAATTTTATTACAATAACGCTTTTTTAAAATACAATCGCTTGCCTATAAACTTTGTAACCTTCATTTTCTTTCCTATGATTACAACATCCTCCTAACAACCAAGTATTGATTATATATCCCATATGAACACCTCTATTTTATTGGCATATACTTTGAAGGAAAAAACATTTCACATTAAACATATACCTACAAACTCAGTTGCTAATAATTTACCAAAAATTACTTAATATTCAATTTTTAAAAGGAGGTATTTATGAGATATAATCGAAAATCAAATTTCCAAAATTCGTGTGATAAATTTCAGCAACCCTGCTTTATTTCTATATCCGCTTGTGATCAAAGTAATTGCTGTACACCTGTTTTTTTCTCGAATTCTCAACAACAAGAATTATTACAAATAATAAATCAATTAAATCAAGCCATCCTTTCTTTTTTCACAACACCAAATCCAACAACTATACAAATACTCCAATCAGCATTACAGGCATTAAATGATTTATTAATAACAGTACAACCAAATACACCAAATAGAAATTTAGTTATAAGAACTATAAATCAATTAATTAATTCCTTACCTACTGCATCCCTCACTCAAATCTCAGCATTATTCCAATTTCTATTCCAAAGCTTGTCTTCACTTATAAGTTGTTCAAATATATCGGACCCCTTATTACAGCAAACATTCAACTTAATTTTACAAGGAATCTTAAATAGTTCGCTATTAAGTAACATCGGAATACCGGGGCCGACCGGAGCCACTGGACCTAGAGGATTTCCTGGACCTAGAGGCGCTCAGGGTTCTCAAGGTGTGCAAGGTATTCAGGGGCCGGAAGGACCAGAAGGACCGGAAGGACCTCAAGGTGTGCCAGGGATTCAGGGACCGGAAGGGCCGGAAGGACCGGAAGGACCTCAAGGCGTGCAAGGTATTCAGGGGCCGGAAGGACCACCGGGACCTCAAGGACTTCAAGGCGTACAAGGGATTCAAGGGCCTCCGGGACCACCGGGACCTACTGGTTCAGGGACCGGAATGGGAATTCCTGGACCGCCGGGACCTACTGGGCCTCAGGGTATCCAAGGAATTCAAGGACCGGAAGGACCGGAAGGGCCCACTGGCCCTCAGGGTGTACAAGGAATTCAAGGGCCGGAAGGACCAGAAGGAGCCACTGGACTTCAGGGTGTGCCAGGAATTCAAGGGCCGGAAGGACCACCGGGACCTACTGGACCTCAAGGTGTGCAAGGGATTCAAGGACCGGAAGGACCACCAGGACCTACTGGAGATTGTGATTGTCCACCGGGACCTACTGGACCGACCGGACCGACCGGGCCAACCGGACCTGCATGTAATTTCCTAGTATATGCTACAAATGCAGGACTCATAGATGACCCTACAAATGATACAGTATCTGTAATTAACACCGGAACAAATATAGTAGTTGATACAATTACTGTAGGTAATGCACCACTTGAAGTAACAGTTTCACCAAATGGAGCTCGTGCTTATGTTACTAATATTTTTTCTAATACCGTTTCCGTTATTGATACTGCTACGAATACTGTTATCGCTACCATTCCTGTTGGAACTAATCCAATAGGTGTAGCTGTTTCTCCAAATAACACAACTGTTTATGTTGGAAATCATGGTAATAATACGGTTTCTGTCATTAATGCGGCAACAAACACAGTTATTAATACTATTCCTGTTGGCATCGCTCCACAAGGGATTACTGTTTCCCCAAATGGTGCCTTTGCATATGTTGCAAACGAATTAAGCAACACAATTTCTGTCATTAATACTGCTACCAACACAGTTATTGCTACCATCCCTGTTGGCATTCGTCCTAGAATAATCGTGTTTACACTAGATGGTACTCGTGCGTATGTCACGAATCAAAACAGCAATACAGTTTCTGTTATTAACACCGCTACCAATGCAGTTATTAATACAATTAACGTAGGTACCGAACCTGTTGGTATAGATATTACACCGGGTGGAAACCTTATTTACGTTGTAAATAAGGTTAGCAATAATGTATCGGTAATAAATGTTGCGACAAATACTGTGATTGATACAATTTCTGTTGGTTTATCCCCTGATCAAGTAACCATCATACCTGATGGCACTCGAGCATATGTTACAAATCAAGCTAGTAATACTGTTTCCGTTATTGATATTGCTACGAATACTGTTATCACTAATGTCCCAGTAGGTGTCGCTCCAACCGGAATAGCTACTGGAACTATTTGTGAATAAAATAAAGAAGTGAAAGCCACAGATAGTTTTTATTAACATTGATAGTATGTGATATTCTTTCTTTAACTACGTTCAAACAACCAGGATAAACCTTTATATTCTGTTAATATTCTTTTCTGTTTTGTCTTACAGAACCTGCAGAGCAGCTAGCTGTTGTTAGCTGCTCTCTTTCTATAAAACCCAAATCACATACCAATTAATTTACTAACATTGAATTTTTCAGAATTTAATAATAATATTTACCTATAAAACCATTACCCTTATACAAAGAGCTATGAGCCTTTCCACTCATGACTCTTTTTTTACGATTTTCACTTCACATCTACGCGATTTTGACTAGCTTCTCGACTAAATCCGTCTGGGTATCTTTCTAAAAATAATCATTTTATCTTTTCAGTAAACTTAGTATCTACACAATCAACCTTACCCTTTATCTAAACCGCAACTTGCTCACCAAATCCGCTCATTGGTGGATTGACTACTGTTACATTTTCGTCCTAAACTATTAAAAGTTTGTTGCTACTAACATCAATTTCTACTTTGTTCATATGTCCATCTACCTTTTACTACCACATGTACTCAACAACATCAGTTTTAAAAGCCACTTCCCAAATAAACTCTTACTGGAATTACTACACGACCTAGCTCGTCCACTTTTCTTGAAACACCTGTTTTTTCATACCTTACTTTCCTTTAGTATTTTTATATTTATTTAGAATCTCATGTAAACGTTTCTTATTACCAATCAGTTCTGCTTATCAAGATTTAGATTTAATTAATTGTAATAAATCAGGTGGGGGGTTATGCAGAAATGCTTTCAGGGAAAAGTTTTATAAGGAAATAAAAAATGCAGCAGTGAAAAAAATTAAAATTCGTAATTTAAGACATCCACACGCAACTATACTATTGAAACAAGGAGTTAATCCTAAAATTATCAGTGAGAGATTAGGTCATACAGACATTTCATTAACTCTTAGGATTTATTCTCATGTTTTACCGAACATGCAGGAAGAAGGAGTAAAAAATTTTGGTAAAAATATCTTTGGATAGCTAACGTTTGTAGAATGTTTGCATTTTATAACAAAAAGCCAAACTAATCTTGTATTAACAAGGTTTATTCACTTTAACATATGTTATTATGTATAATACATATGTTAAGTAAATTCAGAATAACGAGGCAAATATTATGGACTTTGTTTATATTAATCAAAACGTATTAAATAATCTTCTATACATTTTATGTAGTATATTTGTTTTTTATTTCATATATGATAGCCGGCACTATTTAAAGAAATATAAAATACTACTGATTACCCTTTGTTCTAGTATCCCGCTTATTTTATGTATGCGATACCCTATCTATATGGATGAAAGTTGTATTCATGATTTAAGACAAATTCCGGTCATAATAGGTACGCTTTATGGTGGATTCCCTGTCGGTATCATATTGTTTACAATTTTATTAATTACGAGATTTTTATTTTATGGCTTTAACATGCTGACAGTTGTTGTTTACGGAATAATGTTCATCGTTACAGCACTCGCATCTTCAAAATTTAATACATATAATAGAAAACTTAAAGTAGCTTTTTCCATGTTTTTAACCTTTTTCCTAGCAATATTTACAACTTTAATTGTATTAACCTTATCAGATTTTGAAGTGAATAATTTGTATATTATTTATTTCATGGTATTACCGACTACTTTAATGTTATTTATTGTTTATATAAATGAAGTTATTAAAGATGCTGTATTAATGCGCTCAAAATTAATTAAAATGGAAAAAATGGAGATTGTTAGCCAACTCGCTGCAAGTATATCGCACGAAGTAAGGAATCCCTTAACGGTTGTAAAAGGATTTACACAGCTTTTAAAAACACCGAATTTAACTCCTGAGTCAAGAGACGAATATATTAAACATATACTTGAAGAGTTAAATCGTGCCCAAGAAATTATCGATGATTATTTAACGTTTGCCAAACCTGCTCCAGAAAAATTAGATCAAATTTCAATAAAACAAGAGTTAAATCGGGTTATTAATATGATATTGCCATTGTGTAATATGAATACGATACATATTACACAGGATTTTTCTGAGGCAACCATTGTTGGTAATAAACAGCACTTTCAACAATGTTTTTTAAACTTAATAAAGAACAGTATTGAAGCGATGCCTAATGGTGGTACCTTAAATATTTCCTCATCTATCAATAATAGTAAAGTTGAAATACGAATTGAAGATAGCGGAGTTGGAATGTCACAGGAGCAAATACATCGATTCGGTGAACCGTATTTTAGTACAAAAACAAAAGGAACCGGTTTAGGTACAATGGTTGCTGTTAAGATTATTGAGACGATGCATGGAAGTTTAAAAATCCGAAGTATCGTTAGTAAAGGAACGACTTTAACGATTACGTTCCCGAAATATAGTAAGAATACGCATTAAAACAAATAAAAAAGGAGCATAGTCGCTCCTTTTTTATTTGTTTCGATACATAAGTATCTTCAATGTTTTTTTAGTTTACATTTGTGAAGACTAATTAAAAATTAGTATCCTCCGCCCCAGCAGCTGCATCCTACAATTATTAATAGAATGAATAACACAACTAATAAAGCGAAACCTCCACCAAAACCACAAGAACCACCGTAACTCATATTTTCTCCTCCTTTTGGTTTGAAAACTAATAGGTAGTTGATCATTTTAACTGGTTCGTATTATACATTATGTATATATCCCTTTTTTGAGCATGTCTACATAAAAATAAGTAAAAGCACTCGTTTAAAGAGTGCTTTAAAATGGATACCAAAAGTTTTGAAATACGTTTAATTTTAAATATACCGCAACAATAAATATGAAAATACCGGCAAATAAAGCGATGAAATCTTCACGTTTCGCCTTACTTGTATAAAACCATGTACGTTTATCCTTCTTTCCAAATCCTCTTAAATCCATTGCATTTGAAACCGTATCTATTCTTTCTAGAGAATGAATGATCAGTGGCCAGAAAATTAAAACACGGTTCTTCATACGAACCCATAAACTTGCTTCTCCTTTTTCAAAAGCCACCCCTCTCGCTTCTTGCGCGTGTTTAATAATTTTATACTCAGACTGGATGTCAGGAATATAACGTAGTGCAATATTTATTGCATAAGTAATCTTATAATGAATACCAAGTTTACTTAAGTTACTTACAAATTCGCTTGGATCTGTCGTGTAAATAAAAAGAAGTGTAAATGGTAATAACGTAAAATACTTTAATGAAAGTGTAGCTGCATAAAATAATGTTTCATATGTAATCGTTGCATATCCAACATGTAAAAACGCGGTATATGATTCAGTTAATTCAGATCCATGAGTTGGTGTAATCAATAAAATCATGACAGAGTTTAATAAACTAAATGTAAATATGACACTAAAAACAATTAAAATTTTACGAAATGGAATTTTAGCAATGCTGAGCCCGATACACCCAATAATAAATAATATTAGCAACACCCGAAAATCAAAAAACAAAAAAGTAAGCGTCATACAAAAAATAAATAAAAACAATTTCACTATCCCATCCATACGATGAAAATATGTACTATGCACCTTCCTCCCTCCTATTACTGTCTAAATAAAGCTCCATAAATTTTTCTGGACATGCAATCCCACTAAATTTAACAAGCTTGGTTAAAGAACTCTCTCTTAAGTTGGCTCTTTGTAACGTTTCTTGATCGCCTAATACATCAAACACTGTATTATCCGCAATAATTTTCCCTTCATGTAGAACTACTGCACGGTCTGTATATTCTAGCGCGAGATTCATATCGTGAGTGATAAAAACAAATGAAATTCCCTTTTTAGCTAGGTTTTTAATAAAAGACATAAATTGTTTATAGTGATAATAATCTTGTCCCGCTGTCGGTTCATCTAATATGATAAGTTTAGGATTTGTTGTTAATACAGATGCGATTGTTAATCTCTTTTTTTGCCCATAGCTTAGTGCTTGAATTGGCCAATTACGAAATGGATATAAACCACAAATTTTTAAAGTTCCTTCTACTCTATTCTTAATTTCTTCCTTAGAAAAATTATGTAATGTTAATGTAAATGAAACTTCTTCAAAAACAGTAGGCTGTGTAATCATATGATTTGGATTTTGCATCACGTAAGATATGATTTCCCCACGTTTACGAATAGACCAAGAACTAATATCTTCACCTTTTAACAAGATTTTCCCATTTTTCATTTTGTTTATGCCTATAAGACTATGAGCTAATGTTGATTTCCCTGCTCCATTATGTCCTAACAGTGCCACAATTTCTCCTTCATATATTGAAAGGTTTACATTTTCTAATACTTTTTGTTTATTAGAGTATGAAAATGATAAATTCTCCACTTTAAGTAATTCCTTGTTTTTAGTATTCCCTTTTAATATGACTTGTTTCTCCATCCACTCTTTTATAACATTGCTTACCTTTTCTTTTTGAAGGTTTTCCATTGGATATATTACGTCATTATTACTATCAAAATGTAATCTCTTTAATGCTTCGATGTAAATAGGCTCTCTTAAGCCGATACGTGGTAATATATTTGACGCTAAGATTTCTTTTGGTGTTCCTATCGCAATGACTTTACCTTCATCAATTAATATAACTTTGTCTAAATCCAGGTTTAAAATTTCTTCTATTCTATGTTCGATAATAACAATCGTTTTATTATATTGTTCATGTATATCTTTCATAAGTTTTATCGTATGTAAGGCGCTTAGTGGATCTAAATTAGCTAACGGTTCATCGAACAATAATATATCCGCATTTGTTGTTAATAAACCCGCTAGAGAAACTGTTTGCTTTTGACCTCCTGATAATTCATGTGGACTTTGTTTATGAAACGTATGCATCTTCACCTTTCTTAATGAGTCCGAAACAATCTTTTTCATGTCATCTTGCTTTACACATTCATTTTCTAAATAAAAAGCTACATCTTCTTCTACTGTCAGACCAATAAATTGAGCATCTTGATCTTGCAAAATTGTTCCTACCTGTTTACTTTGTTCAAAAATACTTCCTTCCCTCGGGTCTTTACCGGCAATTAAAACGTTACCTGTACTATTCCCTTCGTAAGAAAATGGGATTAGCCCATTTATACAATGAGCTAATGTCGACTTTCCTGAACCACTTCGTCCAGCAATTAGCACTTTTTCCCCAGGGTATATATGAAAGGTAATATCACTTAAAGTAGGCTGCGCAGCATGCCCATATTGAAAGGTGAATTGTTCAAACGAAATAATTGGTTGCATGTTGACATCCCTACTTTTCAATTTTTAAATGTGTATGTTTCTTATTGGATTTCGCCAGACCAATTGTAAGTGGCAATCCAAGTACTAAGAAAACGATGACATCGGAAATTGTTGCTCCTAATACTTGTATAACAATTTTGTCAAATGGTTCCCCCATCACAATAATATCGAATGCCCCAGCAAATATAATAGCAATGACAATACCAACTAGCCCAGTAATTGCTAAATAAGAAATATCCCCCTTCTTAAATGACCCGTTTTTCACACTAAAACCAACTCTTTTTTGAATAAGCCCCATTGAAAAACCAATAATACCTGAACTAATAACCCATCCCCACCAAATACCCCAGCCAGCAATCGTATCTGTTACGGTATGACCGATAAGTCCGATTAACAGTCCTGCCACTGGACCAAATAATGCTCCAAAAACAGTTAATATAGCTAATGCTGGTTTAATAAATGTATTCGGTGCAATAGAAAATCCCCAAAGTCCTAATATCCCGTATAATGCTGCTCCAATACCGATTGCTACTACTAACTTTGTTGATAATTTGTTCATGACAATTCCCCTCTCATATTAGTCAACTTTTATTACTCTATATTTAATTTAAAAATGAATTATGCATCGACACTCCCTTTCTATACAACAAAAAAATGACCTCTTACATAAGAGGTCATTTTCTTTCACGTTCAAGAATCCTCTTATCTTTCAAAAAACACATCGTGTCCTCTGCGGAATTAGCACCTTCCTATAAAATTGCATAGGGGTTGCTGAGGTTTCTTAGGGCCGTTCCCTCCACCTCTCTGGATAAGTATTAATTTGTAATTCGTATTATGGCACTAAAGAATGTTAATTTCAACACTTTTCTTACTATTTTTATTTTTTTGTTAAATAGATCATTTAAATCATTGTATTCTTATCGGAATTATGAAATAATAAATTCAAAATCGTTTCGGGAGGAATGCATTATGAAAGTTATTGGTTTGATTGGAGGATTAAGTTGGGAATCTACATCATTATACTATAAACATATTAATACACTTACACTCTCTCAATACGATCAAAATGCAAAGTTAGTTTTATATAGTATGGACTTTGGTGAAGTAACTACTTTATTACAAAATCATCAATATGAAGAAGTGAAAAATGAACTAGTTACAGTTGCAAAGAAAGTTGAAAAATCTGGGGCTGAATGTTTATTAATGTGTTCAAATACCGTACATCTATTTGCCGAGGAAGTAGAACAAGCAATATCTATCCCGCTTCTTCACATTGGTGATGTAAGTGCTAAAGAAATGGTAGAACAGAGTATAAAGCGTATCGGACTATTAGGAACAAAACAAACGATGGAGCAAGATTTCTATAAATCACGATTAGCGAAATATAACATTGAGACAATTATCCCAAATGAAGAGGAAAGAACCTTTATCCACCATGTCATATTAGATGAATTAAGTAGAGGGATCATTTCAGAAACATCTAAAGAAAAGTTATTACAAATTACAAAATCATTAATTCAAAACGGCGCTGAAGGTATATTATTAGGCTGTACTGAAATACCTTTACTTATCTCCCAAAATGATCTTACTGTTCCCGTTTTTGATACTGCTTTTTTACACGCAAATACTGCTGTGCAATTTGCTGGATAAGAATATACAAGCATAAAGGTGAGAACCTCTATGCTTGTATACAGTTACGACTATTTATCCCGCTATTTATGGGTAGTAAAATCCCTACCGATTAAAGTTTTACTTTATTTAAAAGAGATTCAATAACTGCAATTGCTTCTTTTGAACCACCACATTCTAAAAAGCTATCATTAAGTTTTCTTATACCATGTTTATACTTTTCATTTGAAAGAACATCTGTTACGGCCTCTTTTAAAGTGTGCACATTAACATGTTCTTTCAATAGTCTATGTGCCGCTTCAAGCTCAGTTAATCTTTGCGCTATCATTGGCTGGTCTTTATCATGCGGTATTATTACAAATGGGACATTATAATGAATGGCATCGTGTACGCTATTCATACCGCCATGTGTAATAAAAACATCTGCTTCATTTAATATTTCTGATTGAGGTACATATGGAGCAATTATAAAATTATCTGGTGCTTTCTTAATTTTAGAAATATCATTTCTATCACCAATTGCCATTACAACTATCCCATCAAAATCTGAAAAAGTATCAATACAAGTATTAAAGAATGGTTCGAGTCCTTCAAGCAGTGTTCCCATTGAAATATAAATAACTTTCTTTTCTTTAAGTGATTCCAGTGGAAACTTTATATTTGTTTTACGCTTTGAAATACTCGGTCCAATAAAAATGTTATTTTCTCCGAACGATTCGTTATTAGGTTGGAAATAGCGACTTGTGTATACGAGACAAACATCACCCTTATTATTCATAAATTGAAGATTATTCTTTGGTTTTACTCCAAATTTATGTTCCATCTGATTTAGTAATTTTTCAGAGATTTCCTCTGGTTGGAATGGCATATCTGCATTTGGATGAAAAGGTAATGTCTTCAAAAATTCTGGCGGAATTAAAAATATAGGTGAGGACACTACACCTGGAACTTGTAAATACTCCTTTACTAACTCTCCTGCGCCAAATATATCATAAATTACGAAATCAAAATTTATACTTTCACATAATTGTTTCGTAATTTCTAATATATATAAAGAAGTTTGAACATGCACATGAAAGAAAGCATTTAACCCAGATGAGGTTTCAGCATCAATAGAAATCTCTTTTAATAGATCCGGATGAATATGTACAGTAGCTCCTAAATCTTCAATTCTATCCTTAAAGTTTGCCGTTGTAATATAATGTACGTTATCCCCTCGTTTAGTAAAAGCTTTTACTAAATTTAATGTAGGGTTTACATGTCCCTCTGCTGGAAAATTAACCACTAAAATATTTAGCACTTATTCCTCACTCCTTACATTTCATTGTTTTAATTAAGCATACTGTTATTTGTACAAGTAATCTTCCCCTAATAGTCCTAATATGCTTGCTACATTATATTGATAAATAATTTTCAGTCATCAACATAAAAAAAGCATCTACCTATGTAGATGCCTAACCGTGATAAGGAGTGTTCTGTGAGGTTAGAACAAGCTTTTCTGCTTGTCCTATGCTATTAATATATGATTGATTTTATAAAACGTGAATCGTTAATAGAATTATTTTATCCATTTTATATGATCAAATGGATAAAATACCATTTCTACTTTACCTATTATATTTGACTCATCAATAAGTCCAAGTGTATTCCTACTATCTTTACTATGATTACGATTATCACCTAACACAAATAATTTATGCGTAGGAACTTTTATTTCTCTAAAATTTGAAAAACGATTGGATACTTGTGACATATCTAAATGTATATACGACTCATCACGCTTTTTACCGTTAATAAATACCTCATCCTTTTTTAGTTGTATATTATCCCCCGATAATCCAATAATTCGTTTCACATAGTAAGTAGGCTCGTCTTCTTTTTTTATAATGACAACATCTCCATGATGAAAAGACGATAAACAGACATTTACCTTATTAACAAGTATATAATCTTTTTCATTCAAAGTAGGTTGCATCGAAATTCCTTCTACCATACAAAATAAAAAGGACTTATTAATAAAAATAACCCCTATTATAATTAATATGTAGCTACATATGTTCCTCCAATATTTTAGAATAAACAGCTTCATATATACCTCATTTCTAATCTATCCCCAGATAAAAACGCCTCTAGTTTACAGGAATGCTAGAGACGTTTCGTACATTTTAATTCTCTTTAGAGGCATCTGTTTTTGGCGCTTCACCAGTTAACCGCTTATTTTTCAAATCAAAATAAGCATCTAAAACTTCTTTTCCAATATCGGAGTTAATGCCCGATTTATCATTTTCAACCCACGGTACTACAACAGAAAATGCTACTTCTGGATCATCATATGGCGCATATCCAGCTAATGTTAAGTTATAACATTCTCTACGATCGCCTTTCGCATTTCGCCCAATTGCATTTTCTCCACCATATACAGTTTGTGCGGTCCCTGTTTTACCAGCTGGTTTATATGGTGCTTTTTGGAACGCTCTTACTCCTGTTCCATCTCCTTCTTGAAATACTTTTCTAAATCCTTCTTTTACTTGATTAATATATTCTTGTTTCATATCGATTCTATTTAAAACAACGGGTTCTATTGATTGTACTACTTTACCAACCTCATTTTTTTGAACGGTTTGTTCTCTAATCTCTTGAACAATTTGTGGTTTCATTCGATATCCTCCATTTGCGATAGTCGAAATATATTGTGCAAGCTGAAGTGGCGTATACGTATCATATTGCCCAATAGAATAATCTAATAAGAAACCAGGCTGATTATCTTTTTTTCCAATTTGCCCTGCAGTTTCATTTGGTAAATCAATACCAGTTTGTACACCTAGTCCAAATTGCCTGAAATAATATCTCATTTTATCAAAATATTCTTGTTTAATATCTAGTGAACTATTTTTCACATAATCCACACCAGCAATTTTTAATGCTATATTAAACATATAAACGTTTGAAGAAACTTGTAACGCTCTTAGATCGTCTATATCACCAAAATTTTTCCAAGACTTCTTTTCCTTAGTTCCTTTAAACTTCATAGGTGCATCATAAAAATGTGTTCCAGGAGTTATTGCATTTGTTTCAAACCCTGTTAACACTGTCGCACCTTTAACCGTTGATCCAAGCTCATATGAACTTGTCAGCGTGCCTAAAGCATAATCTTCTACTTCCATTTTCCCGTCTTTTTCTACAAGCCTTTTCCCAGCCATTGATAATACTTGGCCATTTTTAGGATTCATCATCACTACGAAAGCACGGTCTAACATTGATTCTGATCCTTTATATTGTTTTAATATTTTTTCTATGCTCTCCTCTACTTTTTTTTGCAATTCCATATCTATTGTTAAAGTTAAATTTTTACCGCTTTTTCCTTCCGAAACCGTTTCCGTTCTAATAGTATTTCCTTGTTTATCAGCAATGCTTCTTACTTCTTTTTTTGTACCATGAAGTACATCTTCGTATTGCTGTTCGATATAACTTTTACCGACCCTATCATTTCGGCTATAATCACGCACTAAATAATAATCTAATCGTTCACGTGGCAATCCTTCATCAGCGTTTGAAACGTTACCAAGAACAGAACGGAATAGACCATCATTTACATAGATTCTCTCCCAATCAACTGATGCGTCTACTCCTGGAAGGTTCGCTAAATTTTCACTAATCACCGCATATTCCTGTTCACTAACGTCCTTTTTAATAATTTGAGGTGCCATTTGAAAACCTGAGGTCATTTTACTTTTAATAGCTAACACTTCTATATCTTTAGCCGTTAGTTCTTGAAGATTTTTATCTGTAACGCGTTTCCTTTTTAAATCTTCTATTTTTTTGTCTAGCTCTTTTCCGGTAATATCCTTATCTCGGAACTTATCTATTTCTTTTTTTGATACTAAGTCTTGAGCAAGTTCTGGATTTAATTGCATCCAAAAGTCTTTCTTATCAGTCTCAGTTAACTTATCTATATCTTCTTGTGGCATTTCAATAATATCTGCAAGTTGTCTTGCTGATTTTAATATTTCTTCTTGTTTTACACCTTTCACCTTTGTATATGTAATCGTACGTAAAGACTTATTATCAACTACTGGATTTCCTTCACGATCAAATATTTTCCCACGTGGTACAGAAAGGCCCACGGTTGCATTTTCTCTCTTCTCTAATTCATTTTTATATGTTTCTCCATCAAAAATTTGCACTTTCCCTAATTGAATAATAATGCCAGAAAATAATAAAAATACACAAAGGAATAAAATATTTAACCGGAGAGGTACTACTCTACCACTTTTCTTCTCTTGCTTTTTCACTTTGTCATAATCTCCTCCTTACAATATTTCAAATAATAATCACATTTCTATATTAAAAGTAATGTACAATTTCTATACATTGCTTTGTACAAATATTAATATAATGTTTAAAACTTAATAGAAATTAAAACAAAGTTAAAGAAAAGGTAAAGTTTACTAAATTAAATATAAAAAATACCCAATAACAAAAAGCTTAGTTTTCACTAATCGCTTTGTTATTGGGTATTAATTGATTTAAGAATTACTACTAGTGCGTATTGCTATACATTTATCGTCACAATTAGAAAGAGATTGTTTACTTAGTACTTTCGGTAAGTAAATAGTTACTGTTGTCCCGATACCAACCTCGCTCATGATACTAATTGTCCCTTGATGACTTTCAATAATTTTATAACTTAACATTAATCCAATACCAGTCCCTTTTTCTTTCGTACTATAAAAAGGTTCACCTAATCTCTTAATTCTTTCTTCAGGTATTCCTATTCCTTCATCTATTACATGAATGATGACACCATCATCATTTATTTCTTTTATGTGAATTGAAATTTCCCCACCATTTGGCATAGCTTCGATTGAATTTTGCAAAATATTAATAAATACTTGTTTCAATTGATTTTCTGAGCATTCAATAATTATATCTTTGTCATCCGTAAATAGTTCAACTTGAATATTTGTCATAATTGCTTTTGTATTCATTAACGATACGACATTTTTAAAAATTTGATAAATATTTTTCTTTTCTGTATTTATCTCATCTGTTTTAGCAATTGCCAGAAATTCTTGCAGGATCGCTTCTATCCTTTCAATTTCAGAGAGCATAAGATCAAAATATTTTTCTTGATCTTCTTTATTAATTTGAAATAACTGTATAAATCCTTTAATTACAGTTAAAGGATTTCTTACTTCATGAGCCACGCCAGCTGCTAATTGACCAATTGCTGCAAGCGTATCTGATTTATTTAGCAATTCTTCTGTCTTTTTTCTCTCTGTAATGTCGCGTACAATAATCATAATTTTATCATGTAATAATGGTAAGCACCTAGCCTCAAAGAAATTAATACTTCCATTAAGTGTGAGTGGATATTCTACAATTACATTCGTTCCTTTTTCCTTCACTTGATTAATGGCTTCCTGAAACTGCTGTGCTACTGAAGATGGTAATACTTCGTAAAACTTTTTTCCCATAAAAGCTTCTGCAGGTACGTAAAACTTTGTAGGAGATCCTGCCTTGTAATCTATAATTGTGCCATCATCTTCTGTTAAGAAACATAAATCTGGTAAAGCTTTAAAAATTAATTCCAGTTCAGATGTTTGTTGTTTTAACTGCTCTTCTATCGCTTTTAAATGTGTAATATCTACACCAACAGCCCAATAACTATATCCTGTTACAGGAAACTGTTCTGATATATTCGACCACATTATTGTTTTGACTTCACCATTTTTACATGTTAAGTGCATTTCCCAATCTCTGAAATTTTTTCCACAAGTTAAAAATTTCTTTTGTATTTGATGGCGATAATTATAATCAGGATACAGTAATTGCAGTGCATTGGGATTTCCAATTATTTCTTCAGCGGTATAACCTGTTACAATTTCACATTCTCGATTCCACAAAACAAAATCTCCATTATAATCAAGCGCATCGACCATAACAGGCATGTTTTGTAAAATCGTATGTAGTTCCTCCTCTTTCCGAGAAAGCAATGTTGTATTTTTGCTTTGAAATACTTTTATTGCGCCATCTAAAATTAAACTTGAGAGCATTTCAAAGTATTTTTGACAACTGAAAATTTCGCTTTTTTTGGACCATACAACAAAAGATCCTAAATGTTGATTGTATAAGAAAATGGGGATTTCAATCTTTGGAAGTTTACTCTTTTTTATCTCATTCATTCCGAATGAAAAAACACACTGTTTTTCAGCATCAAGAAGTTGATGTGATATGTTAGTTAATTTATAAAATTGTTCTGCCATGGTTTCTATTGTACTCACATCAATAAGTTCCATTAGCCGCGAATTCATTCCTTTTTCACCTCAATATGTAAAATTAATACAAATCTAAAATTCATACTTCTCCATTATACGAAGAAAGCTAGTGTAGGTATATAGCTGTAGAATAATTATTCGAACAAATTTTATTTTTCAATTAAAATAAGAAAAGAATATATATACTGAATATACCTTTAATTAGTATATATTTCGTTGATTCCTCACTTATTGTCTAGGTAACTTGAATTCCTTCTTACATTCACTGAATTTTCACTTGAGAGTCATACGCGTCACTAATAGCGGTATAAACATGCAATAAGTATAAAGTTCATAAAATATTCACAATTTTTATGAAAAATATAAACATTTATTCCAATATATTCTATATAATAAAATGTAATAAGGCTTCTATGAATCTCATAGAATACCTTACCCCTAATAAAAAAGAAAAAAGAATCCATTTGGATTCTTTTTTCTTTTTTAATTACATTACATATTTATATAAAGCATGTGCCACACCATGTTCTTCATTTGATAACGTTTCGTATTTACACATTGCTTTTATTTCTTCTACTGCATTCCCCATTGCAATTGATATGTTCGCTTTTTCCATCATAGAAACATCGTTTAGCCCATCACCTATCGCTACAGTGTTTTCAACTGGAATATTAAGATGTTCTGCTAAAGTATATAATCCATTCCCTTTTTGAGCATCTCGATGATTAATCTCTAAATTGTGCCAATATGAAGATGTAATTGCTAAATCTGTATTATGAAGAAATGTTTCTTTGAGTTTTTTTAATTTCTCAATTTCATAAGAAAATGGTAATAGTTTATGCACATGTATATCTGTTTCTACAATTGGTTTACAACTTTCCGCACTATGAAACGCTGTATGCTCAAGATATAATGCTGCGATTGTTTCTAACTCTTTCAAGTCGAAATTTTCTTTTGAATTCTTCACATGCTCAATTTCATTACGTACACTCTCTACTCCATAATCCGGCACATACACACCTTTATCAGTATAGAGCTGATAATATAAACCATTCTCTTCAAGATATTCTACAATTTCAAGTGCCTGCATATTTTGAATTGGATATCTCTTCATCATTTTTTTATCTTTATATATAAGAGCACCATTTTCCGCAATGATTGGACACTCTAAATCAACTTCTAACAATAATCGCTCAATGTCAACAATTGAACGTCCTGTACAAATTGCTACAACATGGCCAGCTTCTTGACATGTTCGAATTGCTTCTGCATTTTCTTTACTTATCATTTTATTCCCCGAAAGAAGAGTTCCATCTAAATCAATTGCGATTAATTTCATTATTTCTTCACCACTTTCTATAAATACACGAGTTCTAATTAATTATTAGGTATCGTTTTCATACAATCCTCGTGAGGTACTTCTTATTTATAATTTATGAAAAGCGTTTCAGGTCAAGAAATAATTAAAAATAAAATCCAAAGCTTTTCTTTTTAAAAAAGCTTTGGATTTTAAACTATGAATTATAACTAATGTATTTTGTCTCACACATGTACACATTTTTTTCTTCAGTTGGTATATATACTTTAAACTTTTCTAACCGTTTTCCATAGACATGAATCGTAATAACGCTTTCATTTTTGCTAATTTCAAGAATATGACAATCCGCTGGTGGAATTACTTTATCTGTTTCTCCTTCTCCCAAATAAAGATTTCCTGTATGTGTTAAATAAACAAGTGAATTTCCAAGTTGTTTCGTTTGTATAAAGTTCTGCACCATAATCCTTCCTGAAAAAACGCCTTCTACTCCCCATGTGCCGTCATGATCATGTAAAGGTGTAGATTGTCCATCTTTCCATACGAGAGCTAGTACTTCAAAACGTTTGAGCGGATCTTCATACAATAAATGTCGTGCATATTGAGTCAAATTGGCCTTCTGTTTATCTAACGGAAGCCATGTTTTCTTTTCTAAAAGTTCTTCTAGTAACTTTTCAATGCCACACACTATTTCTTCTTCAAATAAACCGTTTTCCATAAGATCTGTAACACCTTTAATAAACTTTTGAAATGATTTACTTCCATTACAAGTCAACATAAGAATCCTCCTCTACGTTTTATACAATTCCATATTAAGGTGATTACCGAAAACTCACAATTGAGAAACAAAAAACAAGATGCAAATGTATGCACCTTGTTAAGATTTTTATTTAGCTTTCAATCGAATAGGTAAGTATTTTAATGTTTGTTCATTTTCCAATATACATTTTTCTAAACAGAAAGATGGAGATAGCTCTATTTTTTCAAAAGCATTTATAAAGGTAGTTAATGCAATCTCAGCCTCTAAACGTGCAAGTGGTGCTCCTAAGCAAAAGTGAGGACCTTTCCCAAAGGTTAAATGCTTTTCATTTCCTGTTCGATGTACATTAAATTGAGAGGCTTGTGAAAATTTTTTCTCGTCTAAATTCGCTGCACTAACCCACGCAACAATCATCTGATCCTTTTTCATTAAAGAACCAAATATATTTGTATCCTCTGTAATCCTCCGGGCTAATGTAACAGGAAAGCGATAGCGTAATACTTCCTCAATCGCTTTTGAAATTAAGTTAGGTTCTTTTCTTAACTCTTCATAAATTCCAGGTGAATCTACTAAAAAGCAATAAAAGCTATTAATAATTAAATTTGTAGTGGTTTCATTCCCAGCTGCTAGTAAACCTAATGAAAAGGTTACAATTTCTTCATCGGTTAATCTTTCGCCTTCATATTCAGCTCGAATTAAATCAGAAATGATATCATCGGTTAAATGATATCTCTTTTCCTGAACAATCGGTAGAAGGTATGCTTTGAATTCATTTAATGCTATCCCTTTCTCAGCATCCAGATCATTAAACTTTTCTTTACTATACGGCATAAATAAAATATCAGACCATTCTTTAATTTTTTTACGATCTGTTGTTGGGACTCCTAATAAATCAGAAATAACGGTAACAGGTAAAGGTGCAGCAAACTGTTCAACGATATTAACTTCACTACATTTTTCGATATGTTGTACAAGTTCATCTGCGATAGCCTGTATTCGAGGTTTCCACTGTTCTAAACTTCTTGGAGTAAATGCCTTAGAAACAATGGAACGTACATTGCGATGTTCTGGTGGATCTGTAGAGTTTATATTTATTCTAGTTTCTAAAGGAGGGATTGAGAATTGTCTGCGCTCCCTTCTACTTGAAAATAAGCGATAATCTGATAAAACACGATTTACATCATCATATAAAAAAACATTCCATACATCCTGCTCTTCATCATAATGAACTGGGTGATTATCCCTCATCAAACGATACCATTCATATGGATTCCATAATTCTTCTTTTGTTTTCAGCTTTGAAATTTCATGAACTAAAATAACATTTTCAGGTGAAGCCATAGTTCTTTCCTCCCTTTTCTTTTACAATAAAAGTGATAGGTCGGCAGTTCAAAGTTGTATAAACTATCATATGTTATTTTAACATATACTAAAGGGGATTTTTCATTAAAGAACTTGAGAAATATATAAGGGGGATTTTTATGTACGTTGATATTTTACTACTAGCAGAATTAACGACCGGACCAAAACATGGATATGAAATCAAAAAAAATGTTCAAAATCGTTTAGGTGAGAATTTTGAATTAAATCACAACATGCTTTACCCTGCCCTTCGGCGCTTTGAAAATATGGGTGCTATAACGAAAAAAATACATAAACAAGTTGGAAAACCAAACCGAAATATGTACGATATAACAGAAACAGGAGAAGAAATTTTTTCTGAAATGTTACGAGAGTTTCCCGAAAAACTTGCGACAAATAATGCAGAATTTCTTGTTCGTATCGCGCTATTTGAAAAACTTGAATATGAAGCTAGAAAAGAGATTTTGACTGTACGTCAAAACGTACTACATAGTCAACTTACCGCTATTCAGTCTCTAGAGGTTACCTCAGCCTTTATTACTGAAGTCATTGAATTTAGTAAATCACGAATTGAACATGAATTGAGTTGGATTACATCACTTATGAAGAAAATATGAAAAAATAACAAAAAAAGCTAAAATTAATGAATGAAAATGATATTTATTATCAATACTATCATTAATAAAAGGGCAACCACGATTTGGCTACCCTTAAAGAATTTACACTTCTGGATCAAATGTTTTGCAATCTGTTTCTTCCGTTGTAGATGCATGTTTACCTTTATGACTTACTACGTAAATTGCCTCTGCACTACATTTATTACCGTTCGCCCAAAATTTACAGTTGTTTACTTCACATAAAACGTCTTGTGCCATAGTATCACACCTCCTTGTTCTATTATCATTAACAAAATTCGGAGGTATGATACTATTTGTCATCCATTTTTCATTCCCTTTTTAGCTTTCTTAATGGTTCAATATCTCCGCGTACAATAGCATCAATATTTCCAGTTATTTTTTCAATATCAAAATGCCACCATTGAATTTGCAATAATTCTTGAATTATTTCATTTGAAAATCTCTCTTTTATTTTATTTGCAGGGTTTCCACCAACAATTGTATATGGTGCGACGTCTCTAGTCACAACAGATTTAGCTGCAATGATTGCACCATCCCCTATTTTTATTCCGGGCATAATTGTTGTATCCATACCAATCCAAACGTCATTTCCTATAACTGTATCACCTTTATAAGGTAAATCAGACAAACTAGGTGTATACTTCTCCCACCCATTTCCAAATATATTAAATGGATATGCCGAAAATCCATCCATCCGATGATTGGCTCCGTTCATAATAAAGTTAACTCCAGATGCAATACAACAAAACTTTCCAATAGTAAGGCGATCTCCAAGAAATTCATAATGATGTAATACTCGATCTTCAAATGTTTCTCCATCTTTCGCATCATAATAAGAATAGTCACCAACAAGTATATTAGGTTTTGTTATTATATTTTTTATAAATTGAACGTTTTGATTTCCTTCAATAGGGTATTTAACATTTGGATTAGGATTCATTTTGTATAGCACTTCCTTTACCACTTATTTCACTTTCTACCGCTATTACTGGCTTTAAATTGTATATAGGTAAAATAAACAATAATCCAATTATAAAAAGTAAAGCCGTCCCTTCATACATCATACTTAATGAAAACATCTCTTTTAATGGGCCAGCTATACTCATCGTTACTACCATTGAACCGGTAAAAAGCGGACTTAAAATACCATTTACACGACCTATAAAATCGGTATCGCTATTTTGAATAATAAGCGTATTAATACCAATTTGGATACAAGGAAGAGCTAAACCACTAAAAAGCTGCGCTGTAAGTGTCACCCATAAATTTGTAGAATATCCTATAATGCCAATACCAATTGCTTGACCAAGCATACCGATAATTAACATCTTTTGCGGAGCAACGTTTTTCGCAAATACCATTGCTAATGCTCCGCCAACAATCATTCCCGCACCATTTACTGTTAGTAGCCACTGTAAACTCTCTTTTGATAATCCTAACTGCTCAGTCACAATAAATATACCTAATGGCTGAATTAATCCTATACCTAGTCCTGCAGCCATAAAACAAAGCCCTAGCAAAGTTAATGCTTTTTTCTTTTTGACATACTTAATACCATCCTTCATCTCCTGCAACAGAGTGATATCCTTCTTTTCTACGGCGTTTTCAAGATCTTTCGGAAGGAATAACAATACAACTGCCGCAAGTAAAAACGAAATACCTGTTATGATGATTGAAATATAAATTCCAAAACTATGAAAGATAAATGTCCCTAGTATTGGTCCTAATACCATAAATATTGCAAATATCGTTTGATATATAGACATTGCTAATTGAATTTGTTCCGTTGATAAATGTTGTTTAAACAACTTCATTCCAGATGGTTGTGAAAACTGTGAAAGGATTGCAGAGATGAGTGTCACAAAAAACACAATTTTCCACGTTCCAAACATAAGCGTAATTAATACAGCGAATACTGAAATGGAACTTAACGTTTCACACCATATCATTGTCTTCTTTGGCTTCCACCTATCAGCAAAAGTACCGCCAATAAATGAAAAAATAAAAATTGGAGCGAATTCAGCAACTGAAATCATCGAAATAGCAAAAGCATCACCTTTTGTCATTTCCATTACATATAGTAATACCGCAAAGTTGCGAACCCATATTCCTATTTGTAAAAATAATGCTGATGCTAAAATCCCTTGAACAAACCGATTTTTTAATACTTGTGATACCCCATTGTTTTGTTTCGTTACTACATTTGTCGACATAAAAAAGCCTCCCATTTCATGTTCTGAACAGGAGGCAGCACAAATCATATAAAAAGACTATATATTCGCAGAGCGAAATACATCCCTTTTCTATAAATGTACAGACTAACCCTATTCAGAAGAATATTTCGTTTTTTAACGAAGATCTCTTACAAATAGAATTAGTTGATCATTGGGATGTTTTCACCCTTCCGTTTCGAATTTAAATAACACATACATACTCTATGTAAATCATTTTCGATGTATGCATGTCTCCTTTTAACTATTCTAGAAAGTTAAAGGCAATTCCTCTAAAGAACGCATTAAATAGTTACCTTGCCATTTAATTTCTTCACGATTCCCTTTTATTTGTAGTTCAGGCATTCGATTAAACAAAGTAGTAATAGCAATCTTTGCTTCTAACCTCGCAAGTGGAGCGCCTAAACAGAAATGGCTACCATGACCAAAGGCAATATGACGATTATTTTCCCGAGTAATATCGAATACTTCTGGGTTTTCAAATACAGTTTCATCACGATTTGCAGAAGCTAAGGCAATGACAACCATATCTCCTTTTTCGATTGTTCTGTCGTGAATTTGAAAAGGTTCCGCTGCCCATCTTGCAGTTGTAACCTCAACTGGAGAATAATAACGCAATCCTTCCTCAATAGCCGAATCAATTAGTTTTGGATTATCTTTTAATAACTGTAATTGATTTGGATTTTCAAGAAGTGCTAATACCGTATTTGTAATTAAATTCACTGTCGTCTCGTGTCCTGCTACAATTAATAGCATTATCATTGAATATAGTTCCCGAGCGCTAAGTTTATGCCCTTCACTCTCTGCAAGTATTAAAGCACTCACTAAGTCTTCTTTTGGCTCTTTTCGTTTAATATCAACTAAATATTGAAGATATGTAATAAACTCAGATAGTTGTTTTTCGGTCTCTTTTATTTCTTCAGGTGTTTCTGGTGATGCAATAACAGCATGAGACCAAATTCTAAATTTCGCTTGATCTTCTTTTGGAATACCGAGCATCTCACTTATTACAATAATCGGTAATGGAAATGAATAATCATCCACAAGATTTAATGTACCTTTTCGCTCTATATCACTTATCAAATCATCTGCTATTCTCTCAATTCTTTTGTCTAATTGTGCAATCATCTTCGGTGTAAAAGCTTTTTGAACTAAAGATCGTAAACGACTGTGGTTAGGTGGATCTGAATTTAGCATATGTGTTGTTAAGTGGTCACTATTATCAACGGAAAGATACATGTTCTTTATATCTTGAGAAAACACATTTGTCCAATCTTTTTTTAAACGATTATCTTTTAAAAGTGGCAGAGCATCTTCATATCTAGTAATGAGCCATTCTTTACCGATTTCAACTTGGTTTACAAATAATATAGGTTGTTTTTTTCGCGATTCTTTATAAATTTCATACGCATCTTCTTTAAACTGAGCTGAAGCTAAATTAATGCCATCCTCTATGCTTAACCCAACTTTGTTTTTCATTGACATTGTATTCCCTCACTCTCATTTGTTTTTGAAAATCAACCCAACATATGCATTATACTCTAATAAAAACGTGAAAATTGTAAATTTTTAATCAAAATCTTACTTCGTATATTGAAAAATAAAAAAGTGAGAGAGTAAAATCGTTTCACTCTCCCACTTCTCTTTATGCGAAGCACATAAAATTACTAATTTGTTGATAGCGATAACTTACTTTACGACGACGACCACCTTGCCACGTGTAACCTGACACTCCATTTCTTCTCACTTCAGTCGGGAAGAACCATAAATCTCTTCCGAAAGGACCAGGACGATGTAAGCGTAAATAGCCCCATCTTCCTAGACAGTTACACATCCATGATTTCATATTACCTGGTTGTGCTGGAGAAGCAAATGTAGACGGTAACGACGGCGCTTGTGACGGAGGTGGTGACGTTGGAGCATCTTCTGCATCATCTGGTCTGTAATCTTCTTGTTCAATATCTCTCACTTCATTTGTAGGTTCATACCCGTAGTCATGTGGATTATAATACATCGCTTGATCATATGGATAATTTTGTTGGTTATACATATTAACAAATCACCTTCTTTTCATTCATTACCTTTACCATTCATATGTGATATGTCCTCTCTGGGAAGCTTATGTATAGCCCAAATTCAACTTAAAAAGCTCGTATTATTAAAAATACGAGCCTTTCAAAAATAGAATGTGTTTATTATTTCCTTAACTTCACACTATAAAAACGCATTTCATCTAACGAACCTTCAAATTCAAATACTTCTTGTTTAATTAATTGTTTCAAGCGATATTCTAAGAAAGTATCTCCAACTAATTGTTCAACAAGACCAAGTGCTTCACCAATTACTCTAGGAGCTTTGAGGAACTCTCGATCAGCACCCACACTTTTCGCGCATTCAATTATAAATTGATCAAAATAATCTTCCTGTACAGAATGCACTTCATTTTCTTTCCACACTCTTAAACATTCTATGCTTTCCGATAATCTATCCCACTTATTTTCAAACTTCATGCGCTTCTCTTCAGTTAAATAAGGTAGCTTTATAAAACTTTTTTGGAATAGAGCTAAACTTTCAGGTGGTAATTCTCCCGTTCCACGAATATCATACTCTTGTTTTAATATTTCTCTACTTGCTTCAGACGTATTAATAACTCGAATATTTTTCTTATCCTTTAATTGTGCCATTACAAAACTTAGGCCTACATGTTCATGTGCATTATCAGCCTTCCAAATTGTAATAGGCGTTTCAACAGGAATAGTATGTAGTTCTTCTATAGTTGCTATAAATCTTGATAAATATTCTTCTTCAAAATAACTATCATAAGCAGTTAAGTTATTTATTAACCACTTCTGTCTTGCTAGTTGCCCCTCATTCGTATGCAACCTATATATCGGTCCAATTGAAAAGAATTCCGAAAAAGCAACAACACTCTCTTCAAATAATTCTTCTTGACTTAACATATATTTTAAGCAACCAGCCGTTGAATCATCAAAAGCAATATGTACGTGCGTACTTTCTTTTACATTCCTTTTATAAGTAGGATTACTCGTTAATTGTTTCGGAATATCCATCAAATTTTTAATTGTATCTTCACTGTAGTTTTCTTCTAATAAGTTTAACTGTATGAGAATACTTTGAAGTAAATCTTTAGCCTCATCTTCGTACATATCCTCTACAGCATTTTTAATTTTATCTATCACACAAACCCCTCTATTCATTTCAAAAATAACGTAGATTATAGTGTATCATTTTAGTATAGTTCTTTAAAGTCAAATTCAGATTGCTACAGCAATCTGGATTTTCAACAAAAGCTCTCCTTATATTTTTGAATTGCTAAATATTTTACTTTGAAAATCTTTGTATCTAAATGTATAATTATATAAAAACAAAAATATAGGAGCTATATTTATGGAGAAAGTACTTACTAATTATAAACATTACTTAAAAAATTGGAGATTTATATTTATTTGCATACTACCTGCTATTGCCTTATTCGTTACTTTCTATGTCATCTTCGAACTACTGTTTCATCAAAATTTCTACTTATCTAACTTAATTTCTGCTATCATATTATTTTTAATATTTATTAACGTTAAAGATAAATTTAACATTAAAGGCTAAAGAACACTATTTCAAAATAGCCCTTTATTATTGCATCCTACTATAAAATAAGACTCGTAGTAGATTTTCATAAAAAATAAGAGCACCCTGCAATTGGATGCTCTTATGTGATTAGAGGTTTTTTCTGAGTATTAAGTAGGACACGAAGATCTTGTCCTACTATATAATATATGCTTGTACTTATTATTTCGTGCATGTATTAAGAACCATGTTCAGGTACTTAATATATGCATAGTCATTGCTATAAAATCTACTCAAATATTTACTGTACGATTATCATATTTATAAATTAAAAAACATCCCTAATGGATGTTTTTTATCTAACATTTTAAGCTTCCATAAACTTAGCCGGTACACCAATTTTTTCAACTACAGAAGATATATTAGTAGGATTAATCATTACATTTTCAATACATACTAATTTATTTTCTAATATCCCATTCTCTGTAGTAATAAGTTCTTTAAACCGATCTAAAGTCATTGAGAATTTATGTTCACTTCCACCATTCATACTAACTTTTACATACTTCATAGTGTCACCGCCTTTCATAATAATTTACATTTCGACAAGAAGGCGCTTACATCCTTTTTATTTACTCTTAGATTTCTCACGTTTACATATATGTTGAGAAAAGAAACTACTATTATTCACTCACAAAATTATTGCTAATAAGAAAGATAAAGATAAAAATGCACAAAGTGGAATATATAAACCAGTATCCATTCTTGCAAAGTGCGTATCTTTTTGTCGTTTAAAGATACCAAAATAGTTAAACTCACCAATCACTCTAATAGAAAAGACAATCATACAAATCCAGGAACCGACTTGAATAATAACATTAGGAACTGCAAAATGAACAATATTTGCTTGTTGCAACAAAATTATTGCTGCCATACTTAATAATAATGCAATGAACAATGTCATTCCGGCGCGAGGTGTAAACGCCTTTTCCCCTGATTTAGTTGGAATAACACTATTTGTCCCCCAATTACCTCCGAAAGCCCAATATACATGTAAAAAGCTAACTAAGAATAATATGCAAGCAGATATATATGTAATGATAAGCATTTTATCCTCCCCTTATTTTAGTTCCTATCTATAAAATATGCTATTCCCCTCCGCAATAGCAACCTTCATTTCATTACATAAAAAAACCGTAATGATTTATCAATATTAAGATAAGTCATTACGGGGTTATTAAACTTCATTATGCATTATACCTATTTCTTCGGCGTTCCATCCTTGTTTGACCTTGAACTGCATTTTCTTTGTATGGATCTATTTTCTCTGTCCTTTCATATGTTGCAACTGGTTCTTCGTACTTATATTCATGGATTTTTTCTGGCATTTTACTTTTAGATTCTTTCCCACCAAACTTAAATAGTTTCATCCTTAATTTCGGTAATCTTGGAAGACGAATCTTAAATGATAATCTTTTGCGTTTCTTTTTTGGTCCAAGTAGATTTATATTTTCTTTATTATTATCTTTCTCTTTGCGGTGAATGAACATCGCAAGTAATCCTCCTATTACAAGTCCTCCAATTAATAGTAATATATATACATAATGGCTTGTCATTAAACTCGTTATGCGTTCAAGTATGAATAACGACTGTACTTCTTTTATATCCCATAGTAAAGCGGCCCATAATGAGAATAAGCCCAAAGTAAGTCCATATGTACGAAAACGGAATAAACATGGAATTAACGCGACACATGCAGCAATTTTCGCATTTGCTATGATTGAGCTTGTTGAAATATCTTGATGCCAAATAACTAACAGTAATGTTATAAATGGCGCATACGCTATCCAACTGCATATACGTGAATACATCTTTTTAGCAAAATAACTACCGAAACTAGTAAAAAATAAAAGCCCTCCAATATATATAGATTGTTCTAGAGGGATTTGCTTTGTAAGTCCTGCAATTGGAAAGAGGCCGCTCAGTAGCATTAAGAGCACATCTAATTTCTTCACAATTCCCCATTCCTTTCAAATTTTTTCAATTAATAAAAATTATTTTTCCATATGAAATAGTTTTTGTATTTCTAAAAAACATATTAATCCTGTCTGCACATAAAGTAAATATGTAAACGAAAAGATACTTGACAAAGGATATCCTTATTTACATAAAAAAATGACAAATCCTGATCGATATAACGAGCAGGATTTGTTTACTAGTATTTAAAGTAGAATAATTGAATCTTTCTTTTCTACTTTTACTACATCTACATCCAATTCATCATCAAATTCTTTAAACTCTCTTGCATCTATGTCAGTAATATAACTCTTTATTACCTTTTCCATATGCATGGAATATGTCATGTGTACATTCTTTTTCGAAAGCATACTAGAATTACAGCACATGTAATGTATCATTTTAGCGATATAATCCCTTTCTACAGGTTTTACACCTAATGGTAGAATTTCAAGTATATATCGCTGAAAAATCCCACTACAATTAAGGGAATATTCACCAGTGCTATAATACATCCCTTTTTGATCTGCATATAAGCCAATGCTATCTAAAGCATCATCACATTCTATTAAACCGTAACTTGGTACATCAAAACCTGTATTTATTCTAATAATATTTAAATTTGGAACCTTTAACACCTCTGGAACAATATCAGGTAAAATATCTGTATTAATTTCTTTATTTTGTAACTCTTTTATCCAATACCTTCTCAAATTTGCATCTACAATGAAATAAACTTGTTCATTTTGTTCTTTTGCATATTGTACAATTTCCATTAATGTTTCGGAAACATATTGTTTAAAAAGAGCTCCCATATCATTTCTCTTTGATGGTTGTGGTAAAAATGCATTATGTTTATTTATATTTAATAATACGTAATCAATCGTTTGCCATTCTGTATTCCCATATAATTTATATAAAATTTCTTTTCCTTTTATTTTTGAAAGAATAGGTAAGAAATCAAATTTCGATATTCGTTCAATTGATAAATTAACATATATACAAGGTAAATTTATCTTATTCCAACTACGCTTCAAAAATCCTTTTTGCTCTAATAAACTAAAAACACTATTTACAATTGTTTTACGCGATACACTTTGGCCTATAAATAAATTAATAAATGTTGAAATACGGTTTGCTCGTGCAAATCCCTCTCTAATGATTTGTTTTGGATCAATTTTTTCTCGTCCATCACAATTTTTCAATGCGATTAATGCTAATGTCGCATCACTGCGCTCGCCCGCGGTAGCATAGACAGCTTTCGTAACATCATCTACAAGATTTGTTTTATATTTTTGGCAATATTGCATTTTATATGGATTTTGTAACACCTTTTCAATATTGTATCTCACAACCTTTAATAACACTGGAAAATCTGTATTCAATACGTAAGTATTTTCACCAACTTTAGTCAAAATAATTTCACTATCAAGTAATGCTTGTTCTATTTCCAGCACTATATTTTCAGACCAAACCTCTAATGTTAATGTCTCTAATCCTTTTGGTGCAAATAAAGGGAATAATTCATTTTTGTTATTTGTTGCTACATTTTTACATTCTGGAAGTATTGTGAAATAAGAGAATTTACGCTGAAATTCTTTAAATAAATACTCTCTTTCCTTTACTTTTATACCCGGTTCTATTTTAGTACCTTGAACTTTATAAATTCTCTCATTGTATGGAAATAACACCCTTTTATTTTCCCCTACAATATAATCTTTCGAATATTGGAGAATATGGTCTAAATCCACCTCTCCCCCTATTTGAAAATCATCTTTTAAATTTCTAAATATTTTAATCCATTTCATACCGGTTGTAGCTTGTTGTATTTTTAGTTTTACAAACCGTATTTTTTTATTATTTGACGCAAACTCTGAGGTAGAAATCAATATCATGCCTCGTTTCCGTCTTAAAAGTAAAGGAATATCTGGATGATTATATTCTTGATATTAAGACGGTTTTTATGAGCATTTCATATAAGTGTGATTTAACTGATTAAAGCTATTTTCAAAGAAGACATATCAGCGATAATTTATGTCTATTCTGTATAAGTGTTAGCAAGTTCGTTTGCAAACTTGTTAGCACTTTTTTATTTAAATAATACACACACCTTCTTATATACTGATTATTTTCCCATTGAAGTACTTACGTTCTGAGGATATACCCTTATTTCATGTAATTACATTGGAGAGGTATAGTAAAGTGGAGATCATTCGTTTCAATTCCGGAATAGTTCATTGGAAATAACGAGATTCTTAACTAATTAAATAAAGTTCCAAAATCACTAGTTACAGATGATAAACAAGAACAACTTGAGCAAGAACTAATAGATTCAATGCAAATTCAAAAAGAAATATTGGTTTCACATTACAGTAATAACTGCATATCAATATGAATGCATAAATATTATCCATATTGATATACAAATTTATCTTAGCTAGAGAGAGAAGCTCCTACATCACCAATCCCTTGAATCATTTCAAGTTTTACGTTAATTTTGTTTGGTAGTCCTATAAGATTATCTGTTGAATTGCTTTCTACTTTTATATTTGGTCCAATAATAGTAACTAGATCTTTGCTAATTTGCAGTATAAAACCTTTGATATGAATATCTTCTAAAAATAATATAATGTATAAATTGGTTGATTGATAATCACATAGTAATTTTTTAATTTCATTTGTTTTTATTTCAATATTATTAGATGTATCTATTTGGTAATGAGATTCTTCTTGACTATATAATAATTGTGAATTATCTTGCGATAGTATGAATTTTTTAGAGGTTGGTGTCTTATTAAAAGTATCACTTAATTTTAATAAGACACGAGAGGATTTTTGTTTTTTTAATGGTTTTGCAGAAGCACCAGTGGATTCTTGAGGTCTTATTGGTTTTACAGAAGCATCAGTAAATTCTTGAGGTCTTATTGGCTTTACAGAAGCATCAGTAAATTCTTGAGGTCTTATTGGTTTTACAGAAGCATCAGTAAATTCTTGAGGTCTTATTGGTTTTGTTGAAGTATCAGGTGATCCTTGAGACCTTATTGGTTTTGCAGAAGTACCAGGCGATTCTTGAGACCTTATTGGTTTTGTTGAAGTATCAGGCGATTCCTGAAGCTCCGATGAATTTGCAAAAGATTTCGGTGGAATAAAAAACGGGATAGGTTTTATATCAAATAATTTAAATTTAGTATTTTTTTGATTTGAACAGAACTTACACATATAATCCCCTCCTATAAAAGTTTGTATTATATTGTAAACATGACTTGTATAAAAGTGATAGTGCAATTACCTAAAATCTTGATATTACTTATATTTTAGGTAATTGCACTATCACCAGTCTTATATGTAATTAATTTTAAATTCCTTATTTGGTAAATCGTTTATTTAAATTTTATATAATATTAAAAAAATGCACTAGGATTACAAATACCTAGTGCATTTTTAAACTTGCTAATTACGCTCCTCGATCATCACTAACTGATAAAATACTACTAATTTTGACACTAATTTGGTTAGGATTTTCAAGTGCATTTCCATTATCATTACTCTCTACTTCTACGCCTTCTCCATTACCACGACGAAGCGTAACAAAAGTTTCTCCGATTCGAGTAATAAAACCTTCTACGTGGAATGAAGGTAAAAATAATACAACTCGTGCTCCTACTAATTGAAACGCGCGTAACAAAGTACGGATTTCATCTTCATGACGTTCTGCCATTTTCATCAACCTTTCCTTTGAAATTTATAAAGTAGTGAAGAAGTCTTTTTGAATCAAACCTACTTACTATAAGAAATGAAAACTAGTAAAGTAAATCTCATCTTATTTTAGAACTGCCTCACTGCTTTATAAGATAGACTATGTTTTTGATTACAATTTGCTTAGACTTGCTCACTATTGATATAAAAACAAACGTCCCCCTATTTATTCTGAAAATTCAGATAATAGTTTTAGAGAATTTTTCTATGAAAAATCTTGATACTTTCCTCACCAAATTACGATAATTTTCTATTTATTAAATCAGATAAATTAGAATAACAAACAAGAATATTCCTCCTTATAAAAGTGAATTTCTCTTTACTTCACAGTAATTAACTTTGAATCCCAATCCCACATCATATAAACTTTGTACAATACAGATACCTTTGAATTAAATATAGAATTTAAATTTGATGAATTATTGAATATAAAATAAACAATCCACTCTTTTAGATACAATTAGAAAAATAATCTTACAATTCTCTTCTAAAATTGGTATGATTCACTTAATTCAAGGGAATGATACGCTAAAGGTTGTCCAGTCGATATTTAGAGGATTTCGCTTAATCAGTAGGATTGTTAATCCAATACTCAAAGCATTATCTAAAAGTAAATTTTAATTACATAGAAATAAAAAAGGCCGCCCAAATAGGACGGCTCTTATTTTTATTAATCTAACTATTCTTTTATTTAACTTTAATATATTCGTACCACCATTTACCTTCAGGTCGATTGTCCATCCAAGCTGTAATTTTATCGAGCTCACCATTTGGTAACACTTCGGTTTGTACGTACGCTATACCAGTTGATGGGTCAGAAATAACTTTCCCTTTAGTTCCACGCTCAGTCATAGCATTTAACACTTCTGGAACCAATGAGACTCCAAATCCACCGGATTTAACATATTGATAGCCAACATTGGTAATAGCTTGTTCTGATTCTTTCTCTCCTGTGAACCAAGATAATGATTTACTACCAATTAGTTTGTTCATATCACACTTTCCTATACCTGGTACATTTCCTGTCTCTGTGTATTGCCAGATATCACATGGATAAGCTGGTCTATTCCCGCCATATCGAGGTATCCATACGAAATCAGATTTCACATTTTCCATACCAAAAGGTGCATACATATGATGACCAACATATAAACCGACTTTCTTAGCACCTAATCGACGTAATTCATCGATAAAAGCCTGTGTACCTGCTCGCATATCATCCATTGTTTTCACTTCTACATCAGCCACCCAGACTGTTGCACTCTTATCACCACGGTTCCAGAAATCACGGGCCTCTACACACGCATCATTTTCAGAAACGAAACGACAGAATGCATAATTACCAAAAGAAATATCATGCTGCTTCATAGCTTGTACATAATCTTTATACAATGGATCTACATAATTTGAACCATCTTGTACACGAGCGATAATAAAATCAATGTATTGCTTTGCTATAGGCCAGTTAATGTCACCATTCCATTTTGAAATATCAATAATATGTCCCATTACTTAACATCTCCTTTTCTATTTTCTTGTTTTTGTTTACCTTCTAAAATCTCAACTGCATTTATTAACACTTGTGGAAGTGGAATACCCATTCGTCCAGCGTTTTCTAAAAGAGAAAGTAATTCATTACCCATGAAGAAGAAAATTGTTGCTTCACGAATAGCACTGTTACTTCCTAACGCTACATCTAATTGAGCTGCCGCCCCAACTAAAAGAAAAAGCACCACCTTTTTGGCGATGCCTTTGAAACCAACTTTACTTTTTAATTCTCCGTTATATCCTGCTGCAATCATGCCAGTTAAATAATCAATAACTGCCATCGTCACTAAAATTTTCAATGTTGCATCCCATCCCCCCAAGAAATAGCCACAGAAGCCACCGAATGTAGCTATAAATGCTTTCATTAATATATCAATACGATCCATCTTTCCATCTCCTTATGTATAATAAAAAAGAGAGACGCTTGTCCCTCTCTCAATAAGTACTTTTATTTTAAAATATTAAATCATCCCTTTTAATATTAAACCCAAAACCGACATTGTGATTGCGCTAATAATAATTCGTAAAATCCAAGTTGTATTCATACTAATCTTTTCTAATTGCTTATTAATTGTAGCGATGTCTTTCTCATTAATTGTTGTGCGAGTTTCTAAATTACGAATATCACGCATAATTTCTTTTTGTTCTGCTTTTAAACTATCGATTTTTACATATACATCTTCCAATACATTCACATCCTTTTATCATCTTAATAAAGCAATCTTTATATGATATGAGACAACCTTATTCATGGTGAATACATCGTAGGAATTTCCATACAAAAGCCGTACTTTGTGCAAAGTAAAAAACAGCTTATGGCTGCTCTGGTTTTTCACCTATTAATTTCCGAACTAAATCTGTTAATGTAGACACATCCATCGCTAGGGTCGTAACCTGTTCTTTTAGTTGTTTATTCTCACTTTTAACAGTAGTTAATTTTTCGTTAAATTCATGATACTGCTGTTGGAAAGCTGCAATAAAGATTGAAACAGTATTATATAAATTAATGGCACGTTTCTCTTTATCTGTAAATATATCTTCCGTATCATCTGCAATCATACCGAAATACGTTTCAATTTCTTTTGTTGTATATGGTTCTGTTTGTTCCTCTGGTTTGTTCACACGCATTTGATACAGATCATACATATCGTCCTTGAAGTTGTACTGTTTGATAGCTAAACTCATGATTTTATCAAGAGCTGAGAAAGGAATATCTTTTATATTTTCTTTCATATTTCTAGCTGACGTAGGATTAAATGCTTTTGCCCACATTTGCCCAACAGCACTAATATCTTCATTCGCTCGTAGCGTTCTTAATTCTATATCTTTCCATCCTTGACCCATCATACCTTTAATCTGTAGTCCGTTGTTATAACCTTGTACAAAACTTGATCTTATCATTGCATTACCCATGATTAAATCATGATCGGTGGCGCCGTTTATGAAATGTATTTTATAGTCACTGCCTTTTCTTTTGAAAGTAAACTGTCCCTTGTTATTGTTAAAAATATGCGGTTCAGTTGTAGTTACAGAGAAGTAACCATATCCTGGAGCCCATCCTTCAGATTCAAAAATAATATCATTCAAGTTTTGAAAACGAAATTGTCCATCTGAATATACGCTTAGATGTCCACCGTCATTCTGCATTTGAATATAATTTGACCAAATATTAGTTCCTTCTGCATTTTCTCCTTTAGAAACCCCAAATTTTGCATACGCTTTAGAAGGTTGATCGACTCCATTAATTCGCGGCATGACTTGATAAATATAAAATGATCCTGTACCAGCGTATTTTCTATTATCAGAACCAAGGACTAATGAAGGTTGAATACTCCCATCATTTGTCTCCATAAATCCTATATAACCACGTGGCTTATCTAAATCGAAAATCTTCATGTCTTGTTTATTTATTTCAACAAATCTATTTCCACTCGTTTTAAGTGTTACCCCTTCTAAAACTTTTCCTTTGATATGATTTGCTGTAATAAAACCTACTAAGTTAATTCTGTTTGCATTCAAAGTAATGTTTTCTTTACTCATATTGAAAGCTGCGATTACATCATTTTCTTTTACAGATATACTAACGCCCTTTTCAGTTAACTGGAGACGGGTTTCCATATCTCTTACGTAAGATGATGTGGCAAATTGCCCATTTGCTTGATCTTTTGTATATACCTCTGTCTTTTTGGCTGAAGCATTGATTCCCTGTTCATTGATAGTAAAGCGGTTATCAATCAAAGTCATTTTTTGATTAAATTGCTCAGTTGCAAGTTTGTTAGCTAATTCGCCCAACAAATCTTGTTTATTTTTATCAACGGTTTGCTTCAACTCAGGTATCTTAAATCCAGCAACATAATTCTCTACTTGTTTAAGCTCAACTTTCGCTCCAATTGCTGTTGCCTGTTGTTCGAGTTTTGAATTTGCTTCAGTAAGCTTTTTTCCTTGATCTGATACTACGTTATTTAAATTGCTCACTGTGGAAGATAACCCCGTTGCTGTTTGCTCTACTATAGTCATACGCTTTTCGAATCCAGCCTGGCTATTTTGAACACTGGTTACAGTGTTTTTTACGACATCCACACTTTTTTCAATCTCAGTTGTTTTCTTGGTAAATTCATCTGTTGTTACCTGCTCTTCAGGCGGTGCCGTCCAATCCTGCGGCTTATTCCCTTTATACAAGGCAACCCATTCCACAATAGATTTCGTAGTACTACTCGGATAGTTATATAAGCTTAACTTTCGTTCATTTCCACTTGTAGCCACAACAGCTTTAAAGGTTAGATAAGTTATTCCATTAGCGTAAACACTTGTTGCATATCCAACATTGCTAGACCCACCATTCTGCCAAATTCCAAATTTCTGCCCTTGTGGGACACTTCCTTTAATTACAAAGGTATATTCCTCACCCGCAAAGAAATTTTCAGTTAGAGAATATTGATTGATTAGATAGTCTGTTTTTTCATATTTAACATTTGATTTTAATAAAAGGTTACGTCCACCAGTTTTATCACTATTAACCTTTGTTTCTACATTCGTTAACTTCTCACTGATTTTCCCAGCTTTTTCTTCTATTTCAGTAGTTGTTTTCTTTAGTTCACTTGTTGTTTGTTGCACATCAGAAATAGCCCTTTTTGTACCTTCCGCATTTGATTCGACAGTATTTAATTTATTACTAATTTCAGTATCTTTTTTCGTTAATGATTCAATAGAAGTTTTAAATCCATTAGAATCCTGTTCAAACTTAGTTACTTTCTTATCAATTTCACCTTGTTTATTTTCAATATTAGAAATTGTACGGTTGACACCTTGTAAACTTTCCTTTATTTCGTTGAATTGTCCCGTCGCCTGATTTTGTGTCTCTTGAACCTTTTGATTTAATTCTGTTTTTGTTGATTCAATATCTTTATTAACCTGCTCAAGTGTTTCTTTCTTAACGGATTCAACATCTGGTACAACCGATTCCCAAGCTGCGTCTGTCCATATTTTCAAAATACCAGGCTTCCCATTGCTAATATCACGCCAAAGTGTTTTATAAGGTTTCAGTCCTGTTGTCGGTGGATTCTTAGCTTCAATGATGTCTACCGTGTTATTTTTAAGATTCTCTTGCACTTTTTCAGCCAATGTTTTCGCTGCTTCGGATTCTTTCTTAGCATTACTAGCTGTTTCATTTGCATCTTTCACTAATTTATCTAACTGATCTATCAGCTCTTGTTTATTGCCTAATGATCCTAAGATTCGATTGTAAATTTTCCGTAGTTCTTCGTTTGAATCAGTAATTTCGCGATAATCTCCAAACACATATTTATCTTGTGTAGGGTCCGTAAAAGATTCATCACCAGCAATTACACGTGCTTCAAGGTATAACTTAGGTGTGAATCCTGTATCTTTGATTCGGATCGTATCGCCCTCATTAATTAGTTCATGAGCTAGTCCGAAAATACGTCCAATCGATTGTGCTTCTACTTCATAAGAAACGGAAGAATTGACACGTTTTTTTAATTCTATTTCCATTAAAGTCATTAAACGTTTTGGAGTCATGTCTAATTCTTCTGTTTCTGGTGTATAAAAACCAAATTTATGTTTACCACGTTCATTCCATCGTTGAAATGCATCCTTATCAACAATATAGGGAAATCCCCTATTGATACTTTCAATAGTAATTACATTATCGCCTTCACCTTTCACAAAGCCAACTAGTGCTGTACAAATGTCTCTTGAATGTTCAATACGTGTAACACCTATTAAATCTTTCCCCAGTTCTATTTCTTTCCCCGTGTCTCGACCACGCCTTTGAATCATATCAACATACCATCCAACTATTTGTGACCCTTGAACCTCAACGCGATATTGAATTTCTAATTTGAATAAAGAAGCTATTTTCTTTAAAAAAGTTAACGGATCCATAAATTCATCAATGGTCATAGTGTGAAAACCTGCATAATCTGTTTTTCCACGTTTCCATTTCATGCCTACAAGAGCCATATCAATAAATTCGTTTACTGTTTTCCCTTCTATCCTTTGTGGTTTTATAATGCCTGATTTAGCAATTTGAACCCAAGCTCCTGAAGCATATGTGGTAATGGATCGTTTGTCTGAATTCTTCTCTGTTTCTGTAATGACATATGGTACAACTCTTCCATCGCGAACTTCTTTTAAAACAAGGTTTTGTTGTTGTAGTGTAGCTGAATGAGTAGTTCCATCAAAAACAGTGAAATCCAGCATATCAACATTGTTTTTTAGTTCCCAACGCCTATTATCATCCCAATAGTCATTTGGCTGAATAACTGCAACGATTTGATCTGTTTTGAAATCCACAACATGCAAAATCCCGCTTGGTGTTCTCATCTGTATCTCTCCCTATAACTAACAGTCGCTTTAACATCTGGTGGCATTATATCAATACGATTCTCATCACGTATGACATTTGGAAAATTACTAAAAATGTCTTTTAAATTAATCGCATTTTTACCGTTAATGGTTACAAGACTTTTTTCTGTATCAATTATAATCTTGTCTCCCGTATCAAAAATGTAAGGCGGATTATTTTGAGTATTTAAATTCACTTTCCAAAACTTTAAATCTGAAACGGTCATCGCTTCTACTGGCGGTACATCTTGCCATTGCATAATACTGATTTGAATTTGCGCCGCTTTTTCCATGTGATAGTTATTTTCATCCGTCCACCGCACAAATCGTTCAGAATCATCTTTTTCCGTCCCCGGGAGGAATTTCGAAATATACGCTTCCCATACATTTCCTGTTCTAGCTATCCACAATCGCCCTTGATACTGGTTCCAAGTGTTTGGATAATCTCCACTTTCATGAATTAAACTTCTTCTTCCTGGTTTATTATCATAACCGATTACCATTGTTCCGAAGTTTTGTTCAGCTTGCCAAAATACATCAGTCATAGCTATTTTCGAAAGCACTTTACTGTTTTCATCTAATATCGCTATTTCCACTCGACCCATCTCATTGATACGTTTACTTTTACATGTAACATAAGCCTGAATAATAAAATCTTGCACTGGCCCATTAGGTATATTTTTTTTAACAGCTGCACCATTCCATCCTTTTCCTGTCCCTGTACCATAATTAGAGCAATAAAATTGATAACCGTCTGATTTCATTTCACCGACTGGGTTGCCATCTTCCATTGAACTTACTTTACTCCACCCAACAGTGGTAGTCATTTCATCCCATATCAGCCTTTGATTTCTCTCTACAGGTAGTTGCTCTGTTTTCAACGGATAACCGATTCTAAAATAATCACGATTATACGGATACTCACCAAACCTTACATCTAAAAATGTACTCGGTTTCTTGGCCTCAATCTCAATAATTGGAGGCGCTTCTACATTACCTTGATTGACGAAAGAAGTAGTGATTTCAGTGGACCAGTTTTGAGTAAACGTATGAGTATTTTGCTTACCTAATTTATACGGCATTGGACAAACAAAAGTAATAACACCTCTACCTCTATTGACTATTTCGTCCAAATCGACAGAACCATCAATTAATGCTAAATAAGTCCTGTCTAACTCATCATCAAAAATAAGTTCAGCTGGTTGCTCTGTATATAGCCAATCCGCTAAATCTTCTTTTACCTTTTGTAAATCAGCGATATCTTTTTTCGCTTTAATTACAAGAGGAACATCAATACGACGTTCCTCTGTTTCTGTATTAAGAAAAAGAGCCCCTGCGCGATGAGGGACTCTTACTAATTTTCTTTTAACTGGAGCCCAGGAAGGGCGTTTTCTTCCAACTAGCATTTGAATATAATCTTTTCTGATCTTATTAAAAGTAAAGCTGAGTTTCCCCAACGTGCTCACCGCCCTTAAAATTCCGCTTTTCTTTTTTGTTCACGATCTTGAAGCTTGGTAGTATATGCGTAACTTCCGTTCGCTAATTCTTTTCCATCTAAAACGTTGGTCATATTTACAGTTAAATTTAATTCTTGTTCTCTACCTGATCTATCCGAGAACATAGTTCTTGCTGTAGGTGCGTTGTTATAAGGCGATTGTGGTTGCGTATACCCATTGAAATCACCCAGTGCATTATGCGGGATACTATAATGCGAAGTTTGGAATCCAAAATCAAAAACAGATGGCATATTACTCATTTGTTTTTTTACAGTTCCAACTACATTTTTTGCTGCATCCACAACAAATCGTTTCCCCTTATCCATACCAACGCCAACACCTTCTGGTACGGCACTTCCAACTGGAATCATCACTTTAGATGGACTGTTAATTTCTAGTGCTCCAGAAATAGTCTTTTTAATCTCTCCAGCAATGCTTTTCGCCTTACTATATAAACCACCTGTCGCATCATCCAACCCTTTTTCAAGACCTTCTATAATGGATTTACCAATGGAACGTAGATTTATAGTGCTGAAGAATTTTTCAACTGTATTCCACTTATCTTCAATATCGCTCTTTATTTCTTTCATTTTATCAACGACAGCTTTTTTCTTTTCTTCAAATTTCCTTGAAACTGTATTTTTTATCTCTTCTACCTTGTTGCTTGCTGAAGTTTTTGTTTCTTCCCACCATTTTGTTATACCTGACCAAGTTTCTTTCATCTTTTGAACTACATCATCTTTCATTACTTGGTATTTAGATTTTATCTGACCAGTTTCCCAATCAACTTGATTTGCATGTTCCCCAGCTTGGGATTTTGCTTCACTAACAATTTCTCTATGTTTGTCTCGCGCTGTAGAAACTGTACTATCATACTGACGTTTTGCCTCAGCAATGATTGCGTTCGCTTCATCAGCATTAATTGTTTTATTTTCATCACGCTGACGAATCGCCTCAGCAATTTTTTCATCACGTGTTTTTTTCGCATCTTCAATAACTTTATCCCTTGCTTTAGCGCTATTCTCTACAACTTCCGCTGCCTGTCTAGCTGAAATTTCACTAGCCTGCACACGCATATTTTCAAGAATAACCTTTTGCTCCATTTGATTTTTAGACATATGCTCTACAGCAACTCTGTCCATTTCATCTTGTAAAGCTTGCAAGGAGATGCGTTCAGATGTTGTTAACTCTCTGTTTTCTCTAGCTGCGGTTTGAAGAATTTCTTTGATTTTATTTTCTTTTTCTTGAGTCTTTAATTTTTCTTGTTCGTAATGCTGATTAAGTTGCTCGATGCGCTTATTTTCTTCTTCTGCTGTTAAAACGTATGAATCAGCGAAAAACTTTTTCAGGCCTTCAATCTCTTTTTGTTGTCTTGCTTTTGTTTTTTCTATAATTGTATTAGCTAGCTTGTCATACTGTCCGATTAGCTTTTGTGATTGTTCTTCAGTTATCACTTCATGGTTCAATCTAATTTCAGTTAACTTTTGTCTAATGCCATCAGACAACTTGAAATACTCACCAAGGACTTTCTTTGTGGATGAGCTTACTTTCCCCTCTGTATTCGTAGCAAACCGATCTACGGAAGCAATACTGTCCTCTGTTGCTTTTTGATATGCTTTATATGCGACAACTCCAGTTCCAATGAGAGCGACTGCTACCAATCCAATCGGACCTAGTAATAAACCTAGTGCACTTCCTAAGAATCCAACCGCTCCCGCTGCAACTCCAGCAATCCCGCCGACGGATGCTAACGCAATAGATAGAGAACCAATTCCTGAAGCAATCATTCCAAACGCCGCTAAAACAACACCTACAGCTGTAGCCACAGCTGTTAAAGCAAGAACAATACCACCTGTAATCGCAATAGCCTTTTGTACTGGCCCTGGTAATGCGTTAAATCCATCCACAAGTTTCTGCAATCCAGCAACAAAAGCACTAACCACAGGGGCAAGCGCATCACCGATTGTCTTTTTCATTGTGGAAAATGCCGAGTCTAATAATGTAATTCGTCCTTGTAGAGTATCAATTTTAGTTGTTGCGACATCAGCTGCTGTAACCTTCGACATGGAATCCCACATCTCATTAACACCCTTTGCCCCTTCTTTAAAGAGAATAGTTGCACCACGTACAGCATCCGAACCGAATAATGTTTCTAAAGCCATACTTCGTTGTTGGTCTGTTAAATCTTTCATAGACTCATGAAGTGTTCCTGAAATATTTTCTAGACTTTGAATATGCCCTTGTTGATCATAAAATTTTGATGATAAGAAAGCCGAACTCGTGGCTAACTCACGGAATGCTGTATCACATTTATCGTTCCACTTTGTAACCCCTTCGGTTTTCATTACGTATTTTTCTAAAGCAACTTCTATATCTCCTACATTTCTTGAAGCTGGTTGAATACCGTTTTTAACTAAGAAATCAAAACCCGCTTGGGCGTTATACGTGATAAGACCTAAATCTTTCATTTTGTTATACGCTTCTTTAGTAGATGGGTTTAACCGCATAAGCATAGTTTTTAGTGAAGTACCTGCATCAGAACCTTTTACATTCGTTATATATGAGCTCTTTATCTCATATTCTCCAATTTTCACTGGAGTATCGGACTATATCATCATCCTCGCCTTACACGTTAGGATGGGACGCGCTCGTGGGGTTTTACTGTCCGTTCTGGACTCCATACCCTAGTCTCTGGACCCTTCATTTATTCCTAAATGACTCGGCTGCTGATTAGCATAGTTATATAACCTTAGCTTCCCAGCAATTCACGTCCTTTACGCTGCGAATCTCTCCGCAACGGGGCTATACGTTAACCCATTCTGAGCAAATACTGCAAGAGTCGTAGCTGTATCTTTAAACGTCATTCCAGCCCCTGCTGCTACTGCTGACGATGCCGCTAAACCATATTTCAGTTCACGTACATCTGTAGCTGATGCATTTGCTGCACCCGATAATATGTTAGCTGCATCTGCTACTGAAAGATGATCTGCTTTAAATGCATTTAGGGCTGTGGATGCAATCTCTGCCGCCTCGCCTAATTCTAGCTCTCCTGCTGTAGCTAAGTTAAGAGCACCTTCTAAACCACCATTTATAATATCTGTTAAACTAACTCCGGCTTTTATTAATTCCTCTATACCTTGTCCCGCTTGAACACTGGAGTATTTTGTTGTTTCCCCCATGTTAACAGCTAACTCGCTTAACTTTTTCATTTCTTCTCCAGTAGAACCGGATACCGCTTTAATATTCGCCATTTGTTGTTCAAAATTCATTGATTCAGTAACCGCGGATTTTAAACCACGTCCTATAGCATAAGTCATTCCACCAAACACCATACCAATTTGCATTCCTGCATTTTGCAAATGGTTACCTAATGTCTCCATGCGATTACCAAAATTCAACAAGCGATTGCCTTGCTGCTCTAATTCACGATTTGACTGCTGTAACCCAGTTTCAAATCGATTAAGTTCAGCTGTAGCGCGATGAATTTGTTCAGCATAATGTTGTGCCGATTGACTCGCTTCGCCTTCTTCTGTTTTCGCACGATTATAGGCTTGTTGAAGTTCCCTAATCTTTTCTTTCTGCTTATCCACCATGCGAGTGAGAACATCAATTTTCGCCCGGGTTTGCTCTGTTGCATTAGAAAAACCGCCCATGCCTGTTGTAATAGACTGAAATTCAGCCTGTAAGGATTTCAAAGAATTATTTAACTTATCCATCCCTTTTTGTTCAGCTTGACGGTTTACTTGTTTTAATTCATTTTCAAACCTATTTAAATCAGCAACCGCTTTATTGACCTGTGAAGCATATCGCTGGGTTGCTGCATCATTTTCACCCAACTTAGCCTTATTTTGATCATAGGCTTGGCGTAATGCTCTAACTTTTTCTTTTTGTGCTTCAATCAATCTATTAAGTGCATCCGTTTTGGCTCGTGTTTGCTCACTAGCGTTTGCAAAACCACCCATACCAGTACTGATTGATTTCAATTCATTTTGTAAAGTCCTTACGGCACGTCCTGAATTCGCAATACCTTGACGAAAATTCACATTATCAAGGGAAAGCCTAACGACTAGATTATTCATTTCATTCGCCAATGTCTCACCCCCTTGCTAGATAATGTTTTCCGCTGGAACTTCAATTTCATTTGAATTTTGATTTGTACTATTTGAATTACCTTGATCACGATGCTTGCGATTCAACCTTAAATAATGCCAAATATCCATTTCGTTATCGATGTGATGGTGTTTATATCCTTGACGTAATAAAGAGAGGTAGAGCTCGTCCATAAACTCACTGAACGTCAGCCCTCCCCCCTCTACGCGTTTGGGTTTTCTGCTTCTCCATTTCCAGGTGTACCACCAGCTGCATCTACAGTTTCGTTGACAATTGCATTAATTACATCTGAAGTTGTTGATAAGAATTTACGGGCATCCACACCATCCCAATATTGATCCAAGGTGAATTGTTCATCATAAACATTTACCACAAATTTAACCATTTTATCCATATCCTCTGGTCCAGGATTATTTGGAATATCAGCAAGCTCAGGGGCTTGACGGATTAGGCGAGCTGGAATGAACTCTGGTAAATTAAAAGTTTTATTTTCCCTATTGATTCTTAAAGTTAATTTCATATTTTATTCCTCCTTAGTTAATAAAAAAGAGAGAGCTTTTGCTCCCCCTACTTCCCTGTTGGTGGTGTTGCTGTTTTTTCATATACCTTTTTGAACCAGTTATCACCAACGGCTTTTGTAAATGTAGGCTCATCAGCATCAGCTGTAAATTTTGGTCTATCATCAAAATCACGTTCAATAAATGAGCCTTTAAGTTTTGTAGTTTGGAAGTTAGGCTTATCCTTCTTAGTTTCGCCTTCTTCTTCCTCTTGTGAAAGTTTCCCTTTTAACAACCAAACATATCGATATTTCCCGTTAGCCTTTAAGAAACGCCATCCAATTGCCAAATATGGTTTTTCACCCTCACGTTTTTCGTCTAATACACCATCTTTAACTTCAGGATACCCTTCAATATCTGCTTTTGTTGATAATGAAATACTACGAAGCTCAATTTCTACTTCTACTTCTCCATCAGACTCAGCAATTTCTGATTTTTTATTATCACTCCACATAATTTCAGAAGCTACCTTTTTAGAAGTTTTAATCTTTACTGCGCCTTCCATTTCCTTTACTGTGTCATAATCGACACCTGTTGCATCATCTTTCAATAATTTCGCATAAACAAGACTATCTACACCGACAGTCGAACTAATTTTAATAATTTCTCCAGCCATCTATAACTCCACTCCTTTCGCGAATCGCATCGCGTAATGAAAAATTTGTGTATCATCTTCATATAAATCAGCAACCGCATAACGTGAGAAACCAATACTTTTCATAATTTCATTCACTTTTTTATGGATTGCTGTTGTACTGCCTTTTGACCAAATATCGATTTGAAATGTAATTTCGCTTTCGCTTTCCTCGTTATCTGCAAAATAATCTGGCCTATTGTCTAATTCGAAAAACGTAATACGCGGAAACTCTTCAGCGTTTTTAGCTTTACGATAATAAACACGTTTTCCACCCAATAAAGAAACAAGCTCCTGATTATTTTCAAGAGCTTGCACAATTTCGGGGCGTAAATTCATCATAAATTCAGCCTCATTTCATTCTTTAAGATGTCTGTCATAGCACGAATCGCCGCTTCTTTTGAAGAATTAAAACCTGGTTCTATAAATGGTTGAGCTGGCATTTTAGACGTTCCCCATTCTAAGAACTTTCCATAAAAGAATGGAGAACGATCCGCTTTATCTATCCCGATTTTAATAGTTTTTATGCCAACTTCCATTTTAGCTTTTGTAACTCGTATATTATCAGCCAAATGTTGTCCTGTACGCCACGGTTCACTTTTTGTTGCTCTTTTAGGACTATCACTTCTTGGAGCTATTTCAGAAATAGCTTTTCGAATAGATTCTCCACCCGCTGCAAGAGCTTTATCTTCAATCTTTTCCCCACGTAGACCCATTTGTTCTAATTCAGATATCAAACAATCAAATCCTAAAAAATCAACACCATCAGCCATTCATTCCACCACGCTTCCACATGATTGATAAGGTGTGTTTTTCAGTTGGTATAACTGAAATAATGTCATAAATTACGTTCTTATACTTAATCTTCATACCAGCATTTACATCAGCTCGATATCGGATTTCTGTTTCACCTTGGATTTCGCTATTAGCTGCGGCTGCTTCAAAGTATTTTCTTCCTTTTAAAAAAATAAAAGAACCCCATACAGTAAAAGAATCTTTATAACTTTCTATCGGATCACCGTCTGGGCTCTTTGCTTCATCGTCTTTCACTTGAAAGGTAAGACGTTTATCTAATTTACCCGGATTCACTTGAATCACCACCACAATATTGCAACTGAACTAATATTGATTGCAAACTAAATGCTAATTGTTCAGCTTTCCCAACCGCTTCACGGTTTTCATGCCAATGAGCAATTAAAATACGAGCCGCTAATTTAGCAAGTTCGCTTTTTAAGTCCACAGTTTTACTTGTAGAATTTTTAATATATATTTCAGCTGCTATTACGAAAGATGTAATGAGATCATCCTCCTCATCACCATCCACACGAAGATACTTTTTCGCTTCCTCTAATGTTAGTACCAAGAAGGACACCTCCTACCTTATTAAGCTCCTGTTTTAGGCGTAACAATAATTTGTCCATACACAACTGCTTCTGTATCCCATGGCGTAACATCTTCACGCTCAATTGCTCGGAATTCAGAAGTATTTGTTCTCCAAGCGTTTCCACCTTCTGTAGTCATATCGATAGATAATTGTTTTCTATCCCAAAGAATGATGGCTTCTTTTAAATTACCAACAATGAAAGGGGCTTTCCCATCTTTATCTGTAGCGATTGTCTTATTGGACAAAGTAATAACCGGTTTTCCTGACAACAAACTACGTGTTGGATTTGTTGGATCTGGTTGAAGAAGCGGACGACCATTTTTATCTTCTAATTGATCTAAGTAATTGAATCCATCTTGGTTAGTAAAAATATTAGCCCCAGCTGCAAATGCCGGGTCTAATGTAACATTTAACGCTGTTTTAATGCCCTTATAATCTTTAAAATCAACCTTTGTCAATTTGTTGAGTTCTTGTAAAATTAGATAGTTACGAGTAGCAACAGATTTCTTAGCGATCCATTGGCGTAAATATTCTTCTAAAGCTTGATCTGTATCATCTAATAAATCATTTGGTACCGGTAAGAATCCTGCGTAATCTTCAATAGCATAAGATAAACGATCAAATTCAGGAGAAGCAATTTCTTGCATTGCATTCGGCTTACCATACTCAGATAATGGAGCAAACGGTGTTGATGCCGCACGCTTTTCTAATGTACGAGCCCCTTTATTTGTTGAAACAGGTTGTACATTTACATATTGTTCTAAGTTATCAACCGTTTGTTTTAACTGATTAATAGTTGTAGTAATATCTTCTGGAACAATATAACCACCATCTTTACCTGTATTCTCAGATAAAGATGCTTTATATTCCTGCATAACACTTGCTTCTTCATGACTTAAACTTTGACCACGAATAGCTTTCATAAATACGTCTTTGTATGATGGGTCTTCATTTTTAACTGATGCTGGAGGTAATACTCCTGCCTGTGAGTTTACAGGCTCAGTAACTTGAATTTGCTTCATTGCTAAATAATTATCTAATTCATTTTTCGCGTTTTTTGCTTCCTCAATTTTTGCCTTTGCATCTTCATATTTACCGCTATTATTAAACTCTTCTGCTTTCGCTTTTAAGTCAGCAACTTTTTGACGTAATTCTTGTTCACGTTTATCCATTCGGTATATCCTCCTTGTATTGGCACAAAAAATAGACCTATAGTTCTAACAGGTCTAGTGCATTTTGAATTTTTAATTGTTCATTATTGTCCTTCTTTGGAATAAAAGGAGCTTTTGCAACTACTTTATTAGGTGTTTTTTGATATTTATCAAAGTAATCGCTCATACAAGCGGCAACTTCTTTTGCTTCCACAACTTCAATATCGAAGTATTTTTCAGCTTCTTCACCACTTAACCAAGTCTCAGCATCTACTAATTGTTGAATTTCTTCAATTTCAATACCTTCTTTTAAGTTTTCTTTATATACATTCATAATACCTGACTCGATATTGTCTAAGTCCTCTGCCATTTTACGAAGGTCATTTGCATTCCCTACACCAACAGTCCATGGTTTATGAATCATTAAGAATGCGTTAGAAGGAACGACAACGCGATCACCAGCTAATGCAATTACAGAAGCAATAGATGCTGCAACTCCATCCACATAGACAGTTTTTTGAGCTTTATTACGCTTCAGCATGTTATAAATAGCTAGACCAGCAAATACAGACCCTCCACCACTATTTACATAAATATTCAAGTTACTCTTATCATCCAACTGGCCTAGAATATTTTTAACATCATCAGGCATAACATCTGAATCATCCCATTTCCATCCAGTGTTGTTTATAATGTCACCATAAATGAATAAATCAGCTGAAGAATCTGTTTGGTTTTTAATAGTAAACACATCTTTAATCGCCCTCACCTCCTTTCTGCGATACACCTCCATTAGCTTTGGCTAATTGATATTCGTCCGCAATTTCAATAGATACATGATTTAAATCAACACGATGTTTGTCACCGTATACTCCGATTCCATCCATATCTTCAAGCTCTAATACTTTATTGATTGAGAAAGCACCAGCATCTAACATAATTTTATAGAATTCTGCTCGTGATTTAGAATCAGCACGTAATAAGCTTGTCAAATTAAACTTTAAGTAATATCGTTTTTGCTCATTAAACGAAAATGTTTTATAAGAAAACTCTTCTTCATATTGAATAAGAATTGGACTCAATGTATTTTGAATAAAATCCAACGCTTGTTGCTCAATATTGGAGAAAGTAGCACGATCTAACTCATTAATCATGTGCAAAGGAATATTAAAGATGTTTGCTATCTCACCTTTATCAAATTTCATACCTTCGATAAATTGAGCATCTTTCAAAGGCATTCCAACCTTTTCAAACTCTAGTCCAGCATCTAAAATAGCTATTCTTTGAGCATTATTTAACCCTGTATTTGCCTCTTCCCATGAATCACGAAGAACTTCTTTCGCTTCTTTACCAAGTGCTTGTTGCGTTTTTAATATTCCGCTATGCGCTGCACCGTTTGTAAAGAACTTACCTTTAAATTTTTGTGCCGCCTGCGAGCTACCTATAGACTCCCTTGCAATTTGAATGGGTGGTTTCCCCTTTAAACCATCAGTAGACAATGTAGTAAGATGAATCATGTCATCATCAGGTATTTTTATAGGTGTACCGTCTGGCAAACTAGTAAAATACCATAGCTTATTGCTCTTTAGGTCCACAGTGGGTGTTGTAACAGCTGGATTCAGTACCCATAATTCTTTTGGTCTTCCATCCACACCCCAATGTATATTAATGTAGGCATTTCCCCATGTATTACGGTGTGTTTCAATTAAATGTTTGAATTTGAATGGGCTTTGATAGGGATTTGGTCTTCTTTCTAGAACAAAAGACACTTGATGTGCCTTATCCCGTTCTCTTCCCTTTGCTGTCTTTTTAAACGTTTGAAAAGGAAGCATTGCAACACTATTGGCAAGGATGTTAATACATCGATAGACCGTTGGAACACTTAAAGATGATTCAACTGTTACCTTTTCACCACTTGCGGCTTGATATCCAAATAAACTTTTAAACCAAGGAGAAGGATTTTTTAAATCTGTCGTATCCTGATTTCTAAATAACTGCCGAAAAATCAAAAGTTTCACCTCCTTTCTATCTTCTTATCATTACCACCCCCAACATTGTGAGAATAATTCCTAACAGATACCATCCATAAATCGGATTAACAAAAAAAGTCGTCCCTACAATAATGGATAACCCTGAAATCAATAGAATATCTTCTAAAATATTTATAAAAAATAATAAGAATCGCATGTGATTCCTCCTAGAACGAGAAATCTTGACTTAAAATATATGAATTTAAGTCCATTTCACCAGAATTGAGCATGCATCGAACATGTGAGTTAATTACAGCCGCTATCGGATCAATTCTTTCTGTTGTTTTCGACTTGTCCAACATGATATTTTCGTTAGCATCCTGTTTTGTTATAGCATTACTAGTTGCCCAGTTTAGTACAGGATTGTTGTTATGGATGACCTTCTTTTGATACACTTGTTCACGAAAATCCTTTGTAGGTCCTGATAAAGTTGCCATCCCTTGGCGTATTTCTATCATGGTATACCCTTCTGCCTCCATATCTTGCATAAATTGCGTTGCGTTCCATGGATCAGCACATATTTCTTTAATCTTAAATTTATGATCTTTTTCCATATTTCTAATATGCATTTTAATATATTCGTAATCAACTACCGCACCAGGTGTTGTTGTGATCCATTTTTGTTGTACCCACAGATCATAAGGGACTTTATCCGTTTGTCTCTTTTCAGCTAACGTATCTTCCGGCATAAAGCTATGACTAATTACAATATATTTATCATCCTTTTTAAACTCAAATGAAATACTTGTTAAGTCAATTTTTGCTGATAAATCGACACCTACTGTGCATTCCAACCCTTTTAATTCGGATAATTCCACAGTTTCTTTGCAATCTTTCCATTTCTGCATATCCATGTAGCCATTTTCTTTCATATCCACCCATCTATTCATATTTTTCGTAAGATAATTACGCATTTTCTCAGGCACATCAAGAGCTGATTGAAGTTCTCCTTTTAAGAAAGAACGACCTTCTTCATAACTACATAGGATTGGATTTGCTTTCTCCCACACCTCTGGATTCGTAATCTCATCATCTTTATCTAATTCATTAACCATTACAAAATACTCTTCGTTTTCAATATCAATATTAGGGTCCAAAATCTTAGAAACATATTGATACTCCACACGATAGCAAGGATGGCTCAAATTGAAACCAGCTGTCGTTATAATCATCATGAGTGGATTCGGACGAGCGCCCGAACCAGACACCAGTACATCATAAATTTCAGAAGTAGGATGTGCATGATATTCATCGATAATTCCGCACTGAACATTCAGTCCATCACCAGATTTCCCAGCATCTTTTGATAGCGCTGAAATAAAAGAATCCGTTTTAAGGTGTTCGATTTTCCCATACGCAATATTGAACTTTCCTTTTAAATCCTCACATCCATTCATTTGTGCTTTAATTTCATTCCAAACAATTTTACTTTGTTCTGTTTTCGTAGCTCCAATGTAGACTTCTGACATGTTTTCACCAAATGCCATCGCTTCATAGGAACCTACACACGCTAAAGACTGAGACTTTGCGTTTTTACGTCCAACTTGCCAATACGCCTTTTTAAATCGCCTTAATCCTGTATTACGATGAACCCATCCGTAAATATTGCTAAACACGAAAATTTGTATGGAATGTGGTTCAATTCTCTGACCTGCTAATTTTCCTTTTGTATGTTTAAAAAGAGACATCCACTTTAAGAAGCGAAGCGCTTTTTCTTCCTTAAAAACATATGGAAAATCTTCAGATCCTTCACGCTCAATATCTCTTAAAAATCGTTTGCAAGCTTGTTTATGCTTCTGACAAGCAACAACTTCACCATTTAATACATCATCACAGTAGTCCAACACCCATTGCCTGATCATGTTATACATCAAACTCCTTTTCTACATTTGTTTTCGGACCTTGTTTGATATTTGGAATGACAATTTTCGCTCTTGCACTTGGTGTAAGACCAAATTCAACAGCCAAAGCCTTCATTTGTTCATGCAATTGCTTCTTCTTTGTAAGTAGTGGATGGGGAACTTTATTGGTTTCAGCTGCCTTATTTGTATATTCAACAAGAAGTCCTTCTTCTCGTATAATTTTGGTGCATTCAACATAGTCAGAGTAAGCATCGCAATACGTTGCTAATGCATTCACATCTATGTTTGTAATAACATCTAGCTCTAGTAATTCACCAGCAATCCGTCTAAATTCTTTCTTAGCAATTGAATCTAACCACGTTGGTGGTTTTACCTTGTCCTTTTTTGCTTGTAACTGTTTTTCGGCTTTTAATCGCTGCTCAATTTCATCTTTTGTCAATCGATTTGTATTACCTTCTAATAAATGCAAATGAATCGGTTTCGCTTTCCTTCCTATGTGAACCACCTCCCTCGGCTGAACCCCCTTTTATGGAATAAAACGAACTTTTTGCACGGAAAGCTAGGCGGCGGTCTCCAAGAAGTCACCTTTTTCTTTTTCATAGTGGGGGGGATGCTTATGATTTTTTTCTTTCGAATTATTTTTTGTTTTTCTTCTCATCTTCTTTTGTTTTCTTGTTATGGCAAGCATGGCAAAGCGTTTGTAAATTAGATGGTTCTAATCGTTTCGACCAATCAACACGGATAGGAATGATATGATCGACTACATCACCTATCTTAATGATGTCCTTGCTTCTACATTGAACACATAGGCCATAATCTCTACGATAAATAAGCTCACGCATATCCTTCCACAATCTTGAGTTGTAGAATGAACGTGAGCTTTTGTTTCGAATATGTTTGTCATAATATTTTACTGTTTCTTTTTCCTTTTCGATATGTTTAGCACAATACTTATCCCGTGTTAGTTCGTTGCAACCTAACGACTTACACGGCTTGAATGGTTTACTTGGCACCTTCCATCCTCTTCCTCAACCTTTTCATTTCATCCTCGATTGCCCGATTATTTTTATTAATCCGTTCGTGACACTTTGTAATGTCAGCTTGATGCTTACGAACCTTATCGTTCACATATGCAGCAACATGCTCATGACCACAATGTGGACAAATGTAGAAACACTTCTCAATTCTTTTGGGAAGCTGTGCTACTTGTGGTTGCATATCGTAATCTTTATTGCAGCTAGAACAGTAGACTTGCATCTATCCTCACTCCTTTAGAAAGAATATTCCAATTATACATTTACCAAATAAATACAAGTTGTTATAATAAAGTTAACATTGCCATCAGGAAAAGTGATTCGCACCCCAAGCGAGTTGCTTTCCCTTTTTTTATGGCTATTACTTTAAGAATTCATCTACCGCTTTTTCAAGCAAACTAATCATCGCTTCTCTCTTTTGCTTCGGTGTTGTATTATCTTGCATTTCATTAAAGATAGGAAGTACACTTTCTAATTTCTGTTTATCGATACGATCATTTACAAGTTCCTGTCCTAACATTGAAATGAATGTACCAATAGCCACCGCTTGTTCTTGTTTATCTAGTTTCATTCTTCATCCTCCTCCCAAATAAAAAGCACCCGAATGGATGCTTTTTTTATCGATTATTAATTTGTAATTTAATTCCGGTACGTGAAGTTTCATCCTTCTTCCAGTAACTTAATGATAACCTACCGATATGTATCAACGATATTAAGTAACTGGAAGAAGAGCAAAAGCTCTCCTTAATAACGGTATCATTCAATCATTACCATCTGCTGGTTTCGGATTTTATGTGCCGTCATTACGAAACCGTTTAAACAACATATAGTTTATAAAGGAATTTATGAGTTGTGTTTTCCGCCACTTCTCACAATACAAATATATCATGGTAATCCCAAAACAACCGGCACATTTACTGCCAAAAAGCGGTCACGATTCTGCCACTTTATATGGTTCAAATGATTTTAATATCAAAGTAGCCTTAAGCAATTGGAATAATTTTTGAATATCTACCTTAGATAGAGAATCATAATCATGATAACCATGCGCTATCGCATTACGATTTAACTCTTGCCCCAATTGCTTTGGTATATCAGCAAAGATTTTTTCATACATTCGAAATACAGATAGTACAAAAATTTTATTTAAATTCTCTTTTTCTACATGATTATAATTTTCAGGGTCCATCACCTTTTTAATCCCATATCTATTTGGTTTATGATTAACAACTATATTATCCTTTTTTATATATCCAAAACACCATAACTTAACAACATGTTCAAACGCTGCAAAAAGCGGCATTGCACACAATTTATAAAATCCGGCTTTATATGCTTGATAAGCTTCTTGGATTAACGTTGCATGGAGTTCATATATAGGATCATGAACTATCTTTGTTACAATTGATTCGAGATTTTCATCCATATATTCTGACAAGTCATCTTTTGCTATCACTCCATTTACTATAGCAGTCGCAGTACCTATATCTAAACACCAATAATTCTCTTCTTGCTCTACTAATATACCCTCTAATTCTTTTATTTCTTCTGCTACTGCTTCACGTAATAAATCCCAATCAATTTTGTTATACATCTCTATTATTGATTGAATTTTCTCACGCATTGAGTTTTGGATTTCTATAATTGGGCTCATTTTCTCCTGCAATGCCTTTTGTGCATCGAAAATCGGTTTCATTTTCTCTTGCCATGCCTCTTGTGCATCGAAAATCGGTTTCATTTTCTCCTGCCATGCCTCTTGTGCATCAAAAATCGGTTTCATTTTCTCCTGCCATGCTTTTTGTGCATCCGATAAAATTCCAGTTATTTCAGACGAGTATAAGTTTTGGTTGGAAATCTTCTTTACAATCTCTTCTTCTACTCTAACATTTTCTTTTCTTTTTTCTACTGCAATCCTCTTTTTATACCTTTTTTTCTTTCCCATTGGTTAAACACCCCTTTTATCTAATATTCTATCATTAAAATATAAGAGTTAAAATATCCCCTTTGACTTACCCATATCTTATATTGTGTGTAACTAATCTAAACGCTACAGCCCTTGATATCAATAGCTTCATAGCACTTTCTCTTTTGAGTTACACAACACAATAAAAATGAGTAACTGTATAGAATAGGGTAGCACCACACATCCATCAACTTAAGGAGAATAAACGCTACCAAAACAAAAAAAGCCCCAAATTTTTCTTGAAAATAAGTTGGGGCTTTTGAAACAGAAAAGTATATTTTTAACTATGAAAAATACGATAAATTTTTCCTTTTTTCCTACTTGCTAAATTCAGCAAGTAAAATTTTTTTAAAAGGATTAGGACTGTCAGTTCTACCCAAACTATTCCAATTGACGACCAACGTATGCTTACCTCCAAGTTTACCTCCAACAAGAGTTGTAAACCCTAGAATGCCACCTGTGTGTCCCCATATCGAGACACCGCTTGGAAGCTTAGTTTCATAGATTCCAAGACCATATCCATCGATTCCTTCTTTTCCTGTAGGAACTGTAGTAAGCATTTGTTTTAGTTGCTGTTCTTTCAGTAATTTGCCACCGAGCAAGTAAGAGAAAAATTTGTTTAAGTCGTCAGCAGTAGAAATCATATCTCCAGCAGAGCTACCTGCACTTGGGTTATAATAAGTAACGTCTTTTAGCTCACTTGCTCCGTCTGGTTGGACATATCCACGTGCATGGTTAGTGCCTGGAATAACGCTTGAATTGCCTGGTAGGAATGTATTCGACAATTCAAGTGGTTCAATAATTCGATTTTCAACCTCTTCCGCATAGCTGTTTCCAGTTACTTTTTCAATAAGGATACCCAGTAATACGTATCCTGTGTTTGAATAAGACCAGCCCTTTCCTGGAGCAAAGTCTGGGGGAAAAGAAATCCCCATCCTCACTAACTCTTCAGCCGTATACGATTTTTTTGTATCCGTAAAATCAACGTCTTTTGACCTTGAGTATTCAGCGATACCACTTGTATGGTTCAATATCTCCCGGATAGTAATCTTGTTACCATCATATCCATTTCCTTGAATGACACCAGGCAACCAGTCTTCGATGTGGTCGTCTAGCTTCAGGCGATTCTCTCCAACTAATTGAAGTACAACTGTTGCGGTGAACGTCTTCGTCACACTCCCAATGCGAAAGCGAAAATCTGTTTTCATTGGTTTCTTGGTTCTCAGATCCGCTATTCCAGCGGCATACCCCCACGTTTTTCCACCCTCAGAAGTTTTAGCAAGTATCCCCGGGTATCCAAATTGCAATGTATCTCGCATTGCTTGCTTGACGGAAGTACGATCTCGTTGAGTATTTGTTTGTAACGAACTAGATACATTTTGAGTAGGCTCTGCTTTTACAATTAAGGTTGGTGTTGTATATAACAGGGAACTTCCAGCTATTAAAAGGGCCAGACTTGCACATGTAATTTGACTACGTATTTTCATAAGGCATTCCTCTCCTCTATTCATATTGTATAAGTGTTTGCTTACGGATCCTTACTTCCTGAAAAGACTTAGGGAAAGGCCCTCACGCATATAGATTAAAGCCCCAGTACAAAGGTATCTATCAATACCAACAATTTGAGCCAGTTAAATCTCCATCCCTTCTATAACAAAATTATTCAAAGGTATGAAAGCATATTATGTACCCTTAGTTATTGTTAGGATTAACACAACATGAGACATAGCCCCAACCCATATTTTACTTTATTTATCCATGATATGTATTGAGAAAGAATGTAAATTCGAATCCTTTCCGTACCCCAACTATTAATCGTTTTTTTCATCTATTATAATTAGTTATTTTGAATTTCATAATAAAAAACTGTAAAAAAATAACGAGTCCCTTAACGTACAGGAAGCGGTTGAAAAATATGTCTAAACGCACAATTTTCTTTTTTGATATGGTGACCCCATCGCAATCAAGCTAAGGTTTTGAAGTACCCACTAAATGAAATTTCTCTTTCTCTATAGTTAGTTATTTTGAGAAGTCAGCTCATTTTTTGTTTTTTGGGTGTTTACTTTTCTTAAGTTGATGGATGTGGGGGAGCACCACATGGTCATCAACTTAAAGTTTTAATATACCAGAAATCAGGAATATTTTATTCTGTTAGCTTGATAGCGATAGGGTACAGCCAACATTTCGGAAGCTATGTATGTTAGACGAATTTTAACCTATAAAAGTCGAATTCTTGTACGTGAAGTGCAGTGATATTTCATTCATATAATCCGTATTATCTGAAGTTAATAAAGTCTTTTACACTCTCTTCTTTAAGAACGTTTCCATAATATCCTTCCTGAATCTTTCATAATCAAACTGAAAAGCTACATTATGCGTTTTATAACCTGGATTAGTAACAAAACGAAAGTCTGCAATGCTTTGACCAAACCCTTCCCCTTGATCAGGAATTACTTTAATGGGTACTCTCGAAAGGCTAACAGCCTCTCTATTTAGCAAATACCACACTGTTACAAAATCATGCATAGGACTTCCACTTATACCTGGATTAGACTTGGAGTAAAAATTATAATAATAATCTAACATAGGTTTAATGATAAGCCCTGCAAGATCCTGTGTATTCCGATGAAATGCATCGATTTGCTGGACCATTTCGGGTGTAACAATCGCATGTTGGGTCACATTTAAAGGAATAATTGTCAAGTTCTTTGCATGTTGCAGAATTAAGTTTGCTGCATAAGGGTCTGCGTAAAAATTAGCTTCAGCCACAGCAGTTACGTTACCTGGATAGAAAAAAGCTCCCCCCATGCAAATGCATTCTCTTACATTTCGCATTGTTTCTAAATTCAATACAAAAGTTGTAGCTAGCGAAGAAAGTCTTCCTAAATTAATAATTGTAAGTTCTTCTAAATTCGATTCTATAATTTGATAAATATCATTTAAAGGATAAACTGGATATGAAATTTCAGGTGGAATAATAGGTCCTAATCCAACTTTTCCATGTACCTCAGGGAAATACTGAGTCAATATACCTGTCAACGGTACAGAAGCACCAAGGAATACAGGTATTTCTTCTCTTCCCGCAATGTACTTTAAATAGTTAATATTTCTTATTACATTTTCTCTTGATACATTTCCATAATCGGCCACGATTCCTACAAGTTGAATGTCTTTACGAAAAAAGGTGTAGAGTATAGCAAACGCATCATCAATCCCTAAATCTGTAAACAGGAGAACCTTTTTTTGCATATCTCTTCCTCCAAAATTTATAGAATTCTACTTTCGCCAATGATGTATTGATTAGACTACGCTTGTATATATATTTTTTATGTATTCTTAAAGAGTGGATTCTATTCACTTGAAATAGCTTTGCTCATCTAAATTTGATTTTATGTTCAAGCGTAAATTTCTGTTCTTAAGTCGATAAGCATGTGTTGCTATCCTTGAACAAAAAAAGCAATGATTAGATTTTAAACCTAGTCATTGCTTTATCCATTGCATCTTGGTTTACTCCTATATACCTTAACGTTACTCGTTCACTTGAATGATTGAATATCTCCATCAGCAAAGCTATGTTCTTTGTCTGCATGTACATATGATATCCAAATGTCTTACGTAATGTATGTGTCCCAATCTCTTCTAAACCAAACTTTGCTGCTGTGGTACTAAGTATTTTATATGCCATGCTTCTTCCGATTGGTCGATTCTTTCCTTGTCTGCTCTTAATTAAATACTCATAGTCTTCCATATCTTCAATGTACCACTTTAACTCTCTTCTTAATGCTGCAGTAATCTGAATTCGTTTCTGCTTACCTGTCTTCATTTCACGCATTGATATATGGCTGCCATTTAAATCTCCAACCTTCAGTTTTAAAATATCACTAATACGTAGACCTGTATTAATTCCCATTACAAACAAAATATAATTGCGTTCATTCTTTTCTTTTAGATATTCTTTAATTTGTTGTATTTGCTCTGGATCACGTATCGGTTGAACAAAATTCATTATTTATTACCTCCAGTTTCTTCTGTCTCATAAACTTCTAATCCTAGTGCAAAAGCAAGTTTATAAAACGCTTTAGACTTCCAACGTCGATAAGTGCGCTCTGACATCCCTATCTCGTTATAAACCATGTAGTCACACACATCCTCTTCTTCTAAATAACGTTTATAAATAATATCTCTTTGAATACTTCCTGCACGTCCGTTTCCTAATCGATTTAGAAACTGATCAATACGTAATGACATTTTTTCAAGCCACTCTTCTCTTTTGCTTTGTTGAATATTTACTATAGCAACATCTTCTAATGGTTTTCCAACTGTATGTGTAGGACCATGCTCACGTATTTCATAAGAAGGAGTGACTTTCATTTCTTTACGCATCATCCCGAATTGTCTATGTATACGTATGCTTTCCAACACACCTTCTAATTCCTCTTGTGTCGCCGTTCTATCGATTTTTGGTAAGAAAGATAATTGTTTAGTCATGTAAGACCACTCCTTTTTATTTTTAAATTACTTTTGTCTTATTGCTCCACGTCTTCGTTCATAGCAAGGTCTATGCATCCCCATTAAATCTTCAATATCACGAGTGCTTAATTTCTCTTTTTGTTTTTTCTTGTTTTTCTTCTTTCCTTGCTTGGATTTCTTTTTCCATTCAAGTAATTGATCCTTTAACACCTTCATTTCCCCATCTCCCTTTTCAAAATAAAAAGGACACCTATTCGTAAAACAGCCTTAATTGCTGCTTTAATGAATTGGTGTCCTCTAGTTTTCTAGCCGGACTATATTTGTTTGCTTTTAACTTTTTTACTTCCCTTATAAAATCCATATCTATGATCAACTTCCGCAATCAAGATTACAAGTACCATAATAATTCCAGCTTCTATGAAACTTTTCGCATTACTAAAGGTCACAAACATGATGATTAAGTAAAGAGCCAAATACATTCCAAAAAACTGTTTACTATTCATTTTCTATCCCTCCAGTACTGTTATTTTATTATTCCGGCTTTCACAAAAATATTTCTCCAAGCGTTATCAACTTGATATTTCTCTACTGCCTTTGTGCGACGCGCGATAGCTTTACTAATTTTTCTTTTCTTTAAATTAGTCATTCTCCTAACCTCGCTTTCTATTAAAAGGATTATTTTGTTGACTTTTCTTTCCAACTTTCGCCTTTACGAAAATGAATATTCCAGGCTTGTCTTTCTGTGAAACCTACTTCTTTTAACTCTTTTATATTTTGTGGTTCTTCAAAAGTGCACGGCACACTTATTTCTCTACTAAAATCAAAACCAGATTCATTCGTTTCACCAGAAGGAACATCAGCCCAATCAACACTGCCCCTTATTTCCACACTTTCTCCATCAGGTGTTTCTATAAAAAATTTTGCATCGTGTAAGTTCAAATTCATTTCCCTCTACCTCCTGAATAAAAATCAACATTCGGTCAATACTGTAGACAACCCATTAAGTTACTTTCTCCTAGTTCCCCCTTGGAGAACCAGCCGAGCAGTTAGCTTTTGCTAGCTGCTCTTTTAATTGCACGTTTTTGTCTTAATACTCATATATTATCGAGAATCAAAATATGATTTTGTATTAAAGGAAAAGTATTCTTTTTCATTACTCTACACCCATTACCTTGGGCCGAGCAGTTAGCTTTTGCTAGCTGCTCTTTATTTGTAAAAAGCACTCAATTAACTAGACTTACATATAATATTTTGAGTTCCTTTCTTTATAAAATAGTCGTTATAAAATGAGGCTCGTCACAAGAGCACTTTACTAAGTGATCTTTTTGTGTTCCGAATTAATATAAAATGAAATTTTTATTTAATTTATAAAATAAAACTGCTTGTCCACTTCAACCCATTCACTTCGATACATTCTTTAATTCCCCTTAACAACCTTTGAGCTTCCATATAATTACATTCCAACTTCATGATTTGCTTTTTGCAACCTTTACCTCCTATGGCGAGCAATCATAGAAGGTAAAGGTATGAATGAAGAAAATATTGTTTTACATGGAGTTGCTGTTGAATCAAGTTTAATCGATTCAACTCTCCTATCTATTCTTCGTCATTCACTTTACCAACAGAAGCAACAGGAGCAACAGGTTCAACGATATTGATTTAGGAAGCGGACTCCCTTATATATATTAAAAGCTTTTTGAAGTGAACCCATGTTCCTTATATATTATGGAATGGGTTTATATTTGTGACATAAGGGCTTATTTTTTTATTTATTTTAATTTTCAAGGGCCTTTTTCTTATACTTGTTTGTTAACCAATTCATAAGTTGTAGTGTGTAAGTGGGTGAATGATAAGGATGGTGTAAAATTGAGTGAATTTAAAAAGAAATTTCATATTCCATGTGAGTGTTTTCTCCCCCCTGTACCCCCACCTCAAGTTGGACCAACTGGGCCGACTGGACCAACTGGGCCGACTGGACCAACTGGGCCGACTGGACCAACTGGGCCGACTGGACCAACTGGGGCTACAGGAGTTACAGGACCTACGGGACCAGCTGCTACGGCATGTTGCCCATGTACAAATGTTCTTGATAACCCTGGATTTGATGAACCTGCAACACCAGGTACTCCAGTTCCAGGATGGATTGTAACGGGAAATGTTTCAGAAGTAGGATTTCCAAATGCGCACAGCGGTCGTTTTCTTCCAAATGGAACCTTGAGTGCTTTAGCTGTTTCTATTGGACCTGGAGGAATTATGACCCAATCTGTTGATGTGGGCGAAGGTTGTTGCTTTACCCTTTCTTTTGCTGGGGATATAAGAGACGGAGCACTCCTTGTTGCTTCTGTATCGTTTCCAGAACTTGGTCAAGGATGTCCTCCTAACCCTACAACACTTGGACCATTAAACATTCCGCACATTGTACCTGTTTCAAATCAACAACAAGCTGGCTTCCAACATTATACCCTTGTTGTGTGTATACCTGCTGATGTAACTACAGCATGTATTAGTTTCCAAAACTTAGCTACGGGGGGAGAAGGCGCAACAGCTTTTGTTGATAATGTTGTATTCCAACCTACTGGTGGACCTTGCACTTCATGTTCACAAAATTTTTAATGCATAAATATATCTGAAGCTTTTCGTTTTTCTAGCGAATCCAATAACTATTAAAGAGGGGCCCCCTGGCTCTCTTTTCATATTAGAAATCACCATATGCGCCCATATATTGAACGTATCCCTTTATGATTAACATACGAATGATATTCACCTTTATAAAAGTTATACTTCATTAGATTCACTATTTCACCCCTGTGTAAAATATGAAACTATTGAGCAGTTAGCTTTTGCTAGCTGCCTTTTTTGGGTTTGTCTGTCCGAATAAAATTCTAAAGTATGTCCAATACTATAAATAGGCTGATACAGCTTGAATTGACAGTGACCTCTGTAATGTTCTTTTCCTCTTTCTCTGAGGACGGAGCAGTTAACGCTTGTTAACTGCTTTTTTGTATTAAGTTAATTATAAATTTCAGGTCTTATTTCTCTTCTACGCCATATACCCTTAACCTAAGTATCCATCTCAAGGTGTTACCTCTTATCTTAAAGAGCACTCCTGTAAGTGCTCTGTTTATTTATTACAAAATGAAATTTTTATTATAAAAGTAATTATTAAATACCTAACGCATTTACATTATGATTGGATAGGTATTGTATATTAGCATTTAGAAGAGCGTCCTGGTCAGGCGCTTCTTTTTTTTGCAAAATAGCGTTTTTGTTTAAATCCACCTTTTTTTAACTATGGCTTTACTAATAATTTCATGCTAAAATCCACTAGGGTGTTTATTTTTATATTATTTTTGGAGGCTTTATGAACAATCAAAACAACAATGAAACAAACAACATCAGTAGACTATTAGCTCTTTTTCTAATAGTATCACCACTATTAATACCTATCGTGCTCCCTACAGCCATAATTGTAGGAATGAAACAATGGATGCCTAATGACGTTGAATACCCAAGTATAATGTCACTATTGATCTTATGTATTGGATTTTTCATAGTTGGGATCATCTTCTCATTTGTATTACGCGTATTTAAATTATCTGAAGAAAAGCTAAAAGAATTAGGTTTCTTAGGATTTACAATTTCAATTGTTAGTACCTTCCTGACAATGTATGTCGGATATTTTTGGCTAGCAAAATTTAATTTCACAGCAGTGCAATTATCACCACATGCTGTATTAATCTTTGCGATTTTATCTACTATTCTTTTAGAAGTAATCTTTAAAGTGATTGATAAATTTGATACACCTGATGCAGAAGAAACACTTAAATAGATATTAAAATGATCATCTTAGAGTACATATCAACATGTGCTCTTTTTTCTTTTAATCAAATAACGATTTTATTTAAAATGTATTCACTCTTTATTTTTAACTCCCATATACTTATATGGACTATAAAAAAATACACACTATAGTTCTTGGTCAAAGAGCGCCATATTGCCCTAATGGTGCTCTTTTTAATTAAATAAGAATTTTGTTTAAACTTCATTAACCTTATTGATTCCTTTGCATACATTACAATTACAAGGAATCCTACAGGTTTCCCTAGGCCAGTTACCTTGTATTCCTTGCACACCTTAAGGGAAGAATCCGTTTATAACAAACGGGTTCTTTTATTTTTGGTTGTAAAATAACTATTTTGTTTAGTTTTCTGATTATGAATAATCTTTTTTGTATTACACATACTACCTGCAAGCCGATCTCTCCCCGGCTTCACTTTTTCAAAACGGAAAGCGCTCCTCCGTGTCATGCAGGAACGTGGCAGGTAACTTAAACAGTTGCCTGCCGTTTTTACGTATAATCATAAAAATCCTTGTCTATACTGCTTAGAGAAAACATCTTATGCCATTTGATGCGACCTCCAGCACAGGTTATTTGTACGGCCGTTCCGATAAAAGGAGCGGTCTTATTTATCTCCGCATTACTTTTCGACAAAATAACGCTTTTGTTTAGTTCTGTTCCCAAATTCTTCTGATATTGTTAATAACAATGACTTCTTTTTTACGACTATGCCAATTAGTCAAACTAACCGCCTTATACTTATTTACAGCTTCTACAATCGACTCTTCGTAATCCCAAACATATTGGTATTCAGGAGCTTCTTCTGTGTGAAATTCTATGGTTACTTTTTTCATCGTTTACACCGTCCTTAGTTAGATTTTCGAAGATACTTAGTTAGGAAGCTTCCGCTAAACCCTTCTAAGAAAACGAGACTTTGTTTATACTTGCCTTTGCCCGTTATAAATTCATCGGTTTTACATGTCCAAACCTGACCGTTGTAATGATTAGCTTCATCGCATGTATGCATAATAACTTTGTCACCTTTTTTAAACATTTCTCATTCCCCTTTTTTCTACAAAATTCAAATTTGATTAAAATCTATAAAAAACTATTTTGTAGAATTTTTTAAAATTTATATATACTTATAATAAATAATTAGTTATACTATGAAAGTTCCTTACAGTCATAAATATGGAATCGACAATTGCAACAACTTTACTTCCTTAAGTCCTAGCATTTTAAGCTAGGACTTTTTACTTACTTCACATCGACACGTGCTTGACTTGCTTCCCGACTAAATCCGTCCGGATATCTTTTAGCTAATTTTGCGATATTCATTTCAGCAATATCTTGTAACGTATATCCTAGTTCATGCGCCATAATCGATACATAATACATAATGTCCCCAAGCTCTAAGGCTAATTTATAAGTGTTTCCGTCCTCTTCTCCTGGACAATGCGAGGGTTGGAAACCATGCCCATGATAAATTGCTTTTTTAACAATATCAGCAACTTCACCAGCTTCTCCTGTAAGTCCTAAAGCCGCATTAGAAACACGTCCTCCAAAATCAGTTTTGTTATTCCAAGTGCGTAAAGTTGCTTCTTGATAATCGTTTAATTCGCCGATTGATAAAATGCTTGCAATCTGTAAAACAGTAGCTTCTTTTATAACTTGACCTTCTTTTCTTGCTTCACTAATTAATTTCGTTGCTTCCAACACACCGTTTTCCATTACTTTCATTTTCATCTACTCCTCTTAACTAATATTTTTATTTTTAGCCTTAGTTGGTGTTGTCGCTGCTTTTATCGGTTCCCATCCATAACTCAATCTAGATCTGAAAGTACTTACGCTTATGCCATTGGATTCAGCGATTTTAACAAGTTCCTTCCTATCAATTTGTTTACGCGTCGGAATAGTTGCCGCATCTTTAGGGTCCCAACCATTATTTACCCTGCTGTAAAAAGTACTTGAATTAATTACATTTTCCGTCGCTATTTTCAACCACTTATTTTCTTTCCCTTCTCCCATATGCCAATATGTTCTCGGTGGTGTAGTCAATGCTTCTTGTAAGTCCCAACCGTATCTATACATTCTCATGTAAAGAACTCTTCTACTAATACCGTTGGATTCAGCTTGCTGATATTCCTCATCAGTTAACCAACGATTGAAAGCCATCAATTTCCCCTCCTAATCCAGCGCTAGAAATTCAGCTCTGGTACGTTTTGAATGAGTTATCCTAATCTTCTGAATACCTTTACCATGCTCTTCTATTGTTGCATTCCAAGCTTCAACTTCAGTCTTAGCATCAAAACAATCCATCTTTTGCCGTTCCTCTTTATCGTAAAAATGGACTTCATAGCTTGGATTCAAAAACTTTTCACTGGTACTTATCGCATTGTAGTCGAAACTACCTACAACATCATCAATAGTTATTTGCTTCATAATCGTATCCCCAGTTATTTAATTTTTTCAGTGATTGTAGTTGATACACGATCAACTTTCCCGCCTTGCCAAGTAATTATTTGTTCTCCAAATCCAGTTACTGGAGGATTCAGCGGAGTAACCTCACCATTTTTAACCACATAAATTTTATTATCCGTAACATCGATTTCAACTTTCGTAGGCTTCATACGACTGAAATCCTCCTTTTCTTGTTAACTAACTTTTTGTTGTTTGCTTATTTCTAATTCTTGTTTCATTGATTCAAATTTTATTAACCATGCTTGCCAACGCTTATCGTTTTCCGCTTGCTGTCGCTTTGCCACTTCACAATTACAACCGTTCGTTTCAATTACACCCGGATAAGTTTCTTTACGAATAATCCCTGTATCATGACATAATACGCACATTTTTATTTCCTCCTTTTATGCTTCGATAAACCTTTGTAAACGTTGCTTCGCTATCTCTCTTCTATAGCTAGCAGCTTCATTTTTTACAGTTAGACTTGTTTCAACCATTCGGTCATATGAACGTTTGCCAACTTGATTTTTCAGTTCTTTGAGTTCTAAATTACTTGTATATAGAGTAGGAAGTTCTTTTCTATACCGACCATCAATGATATTAAACAATTTTTCTTCTACCCATTCCGTAGTTTTTTCTGCTCCAATATCATCTAGTATTAGTAAGTCACATTCTAAAAGTGCTCTCATAATTTGTGTTTCATTTTCTTTGTTTTCACTATTGAATGTGCTGCGAATACGTTGTAATAATTCTGGAACGCTTTGAAATACGACAATGTATCCTTTTTTAGAAAGCTCATTTACAATCGCGGCTGCTAAGTGTGTTTTACCATTTCCAGGTTCTCCCCAAAGCATTAACGATTCCCCGTTCCACTCTTTAAAAGTCTTCACGTATTTCACTGCAACTTTATAAGCTGTCTCTGATCCGTTTCTATCTAGAAATGATTCAAATGTACTTTTCGAGAATCTTTCTCCTAAATTACTGATACTGAACAACTTTTCTATTTCTCGTTTCTTAGCAAAATTTTGAGCTTCACGTATTTTGGCTTCTTCACGTTCTACAACACACTCACATGTAGGAAGTATTTTATTTTTAATACGTAACTGCGGAACTTCTACAGTAATTGCTGCGATATATTTATTACAGTGTTCACATGTATACCCTTCTGTTTCTTCACTACAAGCCGATGTATTCACTATCCGAGTCATCACTCTTCCGATTGATTCCGACACGTTTTTTCACTCCTTTATTTCGTTGATATTCAGTTTCTAAAGCATCAACATCTTTTAAAGTTTTCACGTTATTGTTAACCCACTGTTTTAAAATGCCCTCAGCATAATTCCATTTCTTCTGCTGTTTCAAAGCACGTTCCATAGCTGCTTGTACAAGTTCTTCGCTTGTATCGTTTACCCATTGCGAGATACTTTCGGCTATGAATGAATTTAAAATACCGAAATTATTTTCGTAGAAAGAGAAGATACTACTACTTACATTCTCTGTAGTATTCTTTGTAGTAATCTCTGTATTTGTCTTTACTTTAAAGTCAGGAGCTTCATTACTTTTATATGAAGAGGTACCTGATTTTGAAGTGACTACCCTCTTTACTTCAAAGTCAACAGGGTCTTCTTCGACTTGTTGATACATACTTGATATGCTTTTTATTTCACTTACTTTAGGCTCAACGAACATTACATTATTTAAAGTGATTTCATTTACAATGATTGTTCTAAATTCGATTACGATTAAGTTCATATCCACTAATAAGTCACAAGCTCGTTTAACTTGTAGTTTTGAAAACCCAAATGTTTCTGCTAATTGCTGATAACTCTTTTGTAACTTATCTGATTTGAATTTTTTCTTATAAGTAACCTTGCCAGTATATTCATCTCGAATAACTGTAGGGCGATACCAATAGACGATTTCGCTCAATACCATAATTGCTACAATGTGAGGCTTACCATTACTAAATGTGATGTAATTAAACCATTCGTGATCCACTACATTACCTTTGAAATTTAATCCACCAATTTCAGTTACTACGTTTGCCATAAATATTTACCTCCTGATACAAACTGCCACATATGCTTGTCCACTTTTGATTATTCGTTGAATTTCATAATGCGGATAACCAACTTTGAAATACTGTTCAATCATTTCTTTTAATTCATCCTTGCTTTCTGCTAAGTTCCAGAATTTATTAGGTAATAGCACTTGATATTCAGTTAAACGCATGTACTATTTCCCTACTTTCCGTGATATACTTATAACAAGTGTTTTTTCTTAAAGGACCCACTGCCATGGGTCTTTTTATTTTGTTCTACGTCACTCCAAGCCCACCGTTTTATTGGTTCGTAAGTAATGTAAAGTAGCAATACACTAAATGCGATAAATATTGCGAATGCTACTAATGATGTTGTATCTTCCACTAGATCACCTCCTTTTGTGCTTCTAACCATGCTTCCAAATCTTTTTGTAGAAAAAGTAGTTTACGCCCTTCTCTTATCACTGGAAACTTAGGATGATTTGCTAATTCATACATCCTACAAACCGCTATGTTTAAGAAAGCTGCTGCTTCCTTTACTCGCATTACCTTGTTTGGTTGTGATTGTTGTTGGAATGAAGCTAAAGCTGCTTGAATTTCTTCCCGAACAACTTCGCGAATTGACTCTTTAATGATTTGATCTAATCCCATTTTGTTTTACTCCTTTCTAATTTACTTAACCAAACATAACTTAACTTCAAGTTAAGTTATGGGCAAAAAATTTTGATTGCATCTAGCTTCACTTTAAAAAACTCAGCAATTTTTACAATTAAATCATAATAAGGTCGACGCTTCCCGTTTTCAATATACCAATAATAAACTTCAGTAATACCTACGGCTTCAGCTACTTCCCTACATGTATATCCCTGTTCTACACGTAGCTGTTTTAGAGTTTTCATAAACAACTCCTCTCTTCCGTTTTTGTTGTTATTTACATATTAACTTAACTTTAGGTTAAGTTCAAGCGTTTCCCAAAACTTTTTAAAAAAAAATTACCTTTCCACTTAACTGATAGTTAATATATAATGACAGTGTGACACCATAATAGTGATTTTAAAAAATAATTTCATATAAAATAAACTTGGGGTGTTTTTTATTATGTTTAGTCATGAGAGGTTAAAATCATTAATTGAAAAGAAGGGCATCACCCAACAACAGCTAGCTGATGTAATTGGTGTTAGTCATGTTTCTGTTTATAATTATGTCGAAGGGAAAAAAGCACCCGGTACACGTACACTTCAGAAGATAGCAAATTATTTAAAAGTAACAACGGATTATCTGTTAGGTTTATCTGATTCACCAGATTTAACAGCGGGCCAAGATTTACAGCTAACAAAAGAAGCACACGAAATTCTTCAAATCATTAATGATTTACCCGAAGAACAACGAAAAAAAGCATTAGAACAATTAGAGATGTTTGTGAACTACGAGAAATCTAAAGGAAATATGTAGTGTAAAAAGACTATCAAAAAGTTAGATAGTCTTTTTTACATAACTTTTTCTTTTTTTGTTTCACTCAAACAGATAGAAAATAATGCCTCTTTCGGATCATCCTCTTTTTGCAAAAGTAATAAAGCTTGTTTAATTAGATTAACTTCCCCATCTTTGCTCTTCATCTTCTTCTATCTCCCTCTTTGTGTTTTTGTATTTTTTTACAAAAATTTCTTTTTTCTTTTTTCAGCGAAAAAAGAAATTTCCCCCAAAACTACAAATGACATCGTCAATTAAGACGATGTCATTTGTAATATATATAAACTTTTATTATGTATTTTACCAACCACCACCAGGGTCAACCATCATTTGTTGAACTGTAGGTTTTGGATCATTTGTACTAGGTTTTTCTTTTATAGAATCAGTGTTAATAAATAATGTAGCAGCTATTAATAGTGCAGGAATAATTTTAATTATTTTTTTCATTATTTCACCTCTTTCCGAAGACAATTATACCAATTATTCAAATTAAACCCAAGTGCATTTTTGGTAAATTCGAATAAAATATATTCCCTGACTTTTGGCACATCAAAAGAGAACGTTTCATTAACTCTTCTTTTTTAGTACCTTCATATGTTAAAGCTAAATATGCAGTCTGTATGTCTGTTAAACTTCCATTCTTCTCTTTTAATTGATTCAATAGTTTTCTCGCCTCCATTTTGTTACCTTGTTTAATCTTCAAATATGCTAGTTCACCTAAATGAACAACATCTAAGCTACTAATTTCTTTATCATGATGAATCTTTAGAAATGATAATGTATGTTGTACCATTTTTCTTTTTTTCTCAATTCCATTAGTCTTACTATCTCCTATTACTTCTAGAGTCTTTTCCAAATAATATCTTGATCTCTCATATTCACTGGCTGAAAAAATATACGATTCACCTAACTTTAAATATGCATTTACTTTTGGAAAAGAAAAAAAGTTATCCCATTCAAGATCATCTAATAATTCCATACTAACATGCCTTGCTTCAATGACTTCACCACCCTGCAACGAAGTAACGGCAATCGCTTCTTTATATCGTAATTTATAACATTCTCGAATGTACCTATTACTTATTTTATTTATTTTTATTTCAAGAGATTTTAATCGCTCAATTAAAGAAGTAAAGTTACCCGATTGATATTGCGCTTGACATAATAAAATTTCAATTAACACTTCCATCTCTATTGTTCTTATTGATTTACTTTCCAGGCTTAATGCCTTATGGTACTGTGCAGCATCAATTTCACCTATATATCGTTTATATATAATTCGATACACATTAGCAAATTCTCTATTTTCTGCTACCTTTGATTGTGATTCACTATTTATAATACTAATTAATAGATTAAACTTTCCTCTTAAAGCTAAATCTTCCATTGCCTCACGTAAGTTTTCTGATTTTGGTTTCGTTACATATATATAATCCATTAATAGATTTTCTTGAACCTGTATGCCTTTATTTAATAGGATAACTGTTTTGGAAAGAAAGCCAAAACTCATGTCTATGTTACCTTTAAAAATTTTTGTAACAGTACTTGGCTTAACTCCCCAATAATTTGCTAGTTTATTTTTCCTTATTCCAGCTGCACATAACTCTTTTTCAATTTGATTTAGAGCTTTCCACATGTTTTGTCCCCCTTATTGGAACAAGACACACTTCCCTATCATGAAAACGCACCTTAATGATGAAATACATCTAAAGGCTGTGTTATAACTAGCCGTATATGTTACGCATAGTCGTAACTGAAAGGCTCATGGCAAATGTTTTCCCTACTACAATTAGGGCAAACGGTGTAAAAGTGTTCCCAGCACAATTACACACGCTATGGGTCTTTTTCGTTCCGTCAAATTATATTATTAAGAATATTCTATCATAAATAACCCAAACATCTATTCTCTCATATTCTGAAAATACTTGAGAAAGTTGAAAATATTAATATACGTCTTGTTTTTTAGAGCCTCAATAAAATATGCAATATTACATTTGATAACTAGAGTAGATATTTCAATATTTTTTAACAACAAATGAAAACTCTACCCTATAACTGAATTTATTTTTATATGGTAAAATATATCCATCGCTGATATGTCCAAATATGTAATTTTCATAGCAGCAAAATTACAACTAGACTTATACAACATGATTCAAAATAAATGAAGGAGTGTTTTAAGTGAAAGGACATATTCGAAAAAGAGGAAATAAGTATTGTATTGTTATTGATATCGGACCTGATCCAGAGACAGGAAAAAGAAGACAAAAATGGTTTTCTGGATATAAGACAAAAAAAGAAGCACAGGCTGATGTTGCGAAGAAGATTACAGAGTTGAATGAAGGGACTTTTATAGAGCCGTCTAAAGTTACCTTAGAAGACTACCTAAATCACTGGTTAGAAATTAAAAGTATGAGTATAGAAAGAAGTACCTTTGTCGGATATAGGGCATTTATCAACCAACATGTTATACCTAGTATTGGAATGGTCGCACTCCATAAATTAAATGTTATGCACATTCAAAAATGCTATAAAAACGCGATAGATAGAGGTATTGCAAACAATTCTGTTTTGCTTATGCATAGAATTTTAAAAAGCGCTTTAAATCTCGCTGTAAAACAAAATATTATTTCTCGAAATCCAGCTGATTTTGCTGAGATACCTAAAAAAGAAAGAACCTCTATCCAAACTTGGACAGAGGAAGAAGTAAAAAAGTTTCTTTTGCATTCACAAGAATCACGATATCACATTGGGTATCTTCTTGCAATAACTACAGGTATGCGTATGGGTGAAGTTCTAGGCTTACGATGGCAGGACGTTGATTTTGAAAAACATACCGTTACAATAAACCAAACATCTGGCCATGACAATAAAATCAAAAAAACAGCAAAAACAAATTCGTCAAAACGCACCATTCCTGTACCCAAAGAAACTATAGAATCCTTAAAAAAGCATAAGGTTTTAATTAATCAAGAGAAATTAAGACTTGGTTCTGCTTATCAAGATTTTGATTTAATTAATTGTAATGAGTTTGGAATGATTATAAAAAAAGCAAATTTCAGAAAAAATTTTATTAGAGCGATACACAAAGCAGGCGTAAAAGAAATTAAGTTCCATGATCTAAGACATACACACGCAACTATACTATTAAAGCAAGGAGTTAATCCTAAAATTATCAGTGAAAGATTAGGTCATACAGACATTTCAATGACATTGAGTGTTTATTCTCATGTTTTACCGAACATGCAAGAAGAAGCCGTTAAAAAATTTGGTAAAAGCATCTTTGGATAACTTATGTTTGCAAAATGTTTGCAATTCATAAAAATAGGTTAAACAAACGTTGTTATATCAAGGTTTGTTTAACCTATCATCTTATATTCTTGATAAAATCTCCGAATCCCTATTGAAATATTTAATAATGGAGCGTTCTCACCACCGCGGGTTATGCATTGGAATCGATATACATAGGAGAAAAAATCTTGTGTTTTTTCATCTTTTATCGGCTCTGACATCGCCTCACAAATATTTTGTGATCTAAGAGGAGAAAAATAGATTTCTTCTTCATTTGTATTTTCTAAATATATAGGACGCTCACAAAAAATATGTGAGATTAAAGCGGGTACCCACTTAGAATACGTTTCATTATCATGTAGTACTGGCAAATTAGAAATCAAATCGGATTGCCATTCATATTTTGGTGGTTCTACTAATCTATTTGGCTTCCAATCATGAATAATCTCATACCAACTTTGAAAAATATAATCGAGTTGCTCTTGTTTAATAGGTTCTTTTGATACAATCCATGGTATATTTTCATTTAATACGTACGGATTATGCTGAATAAACAATATATCTGAAAACATATCATACAATCTTTCATTCAAACGTTTCAACTTACTCGTTAATAAAAATGTCTTATAATGTATCTCTACGATGTCCAGCCATTCAATAGGAAAGTATATAAATGATACCTTTTCATTTAAAAGGGGTTCTACTATATTTTCAAATGTTAGCAGCCTTAATTTTTTCATAAAATGATTCCTTCCTTTCTTCAGTTGTCTTGATTATCAAAAAGCTAGAACAATAGTTACTTAATCTAATCCATTTAAATCAAGTATTTAAAAGAAAAGTAAAAACTATTTATCTGAATAAAACATTATCAAATCGACTCTTTTAACAATTAAAAGTAATTATCATATACAGCACCTCATTATATTTATATTTTAATACATTTAAATTATACAATTTATATAATGTATTGTACTTATCATTTACAAAAAATTTACAAAAAACTAAAAAAGAACACCTTAAATCGGCGCTCTCTTTACAAATATTAAGCGTTATGTAATTGAACATATAGATAACAGTAATCCTCCAAATGAAATTGTTCCTAGTAAACCTACTACAAATCCTGTTAAACAAATACAATCAGCAAGACAAATAGAAGACTGCGATAATGGAACGAATGACCTACTTGTACCCGAACCATATTGTTTTATCTTCTCATAATTCATATCTAACATTAAATGTAGACATGTTACACCATCCTCAATAGTATGTACAGATTCTTTTTCTAATCGCTCCAATAATTTACTATCAAAAGCAACTGCTAGAGGGTACTGCTTATCCGATTTCATATTTTGATAAATTAGTTGCAAACGAGATAATATATTATTTTTCTTCTTTTCAGATGTTACTGTACATTTCATATTATTAAATTCATTTAATAACAGTGATAATTCATCTCTTTTTCCGTATAAATCTTTAGCTATTTTTCTCTTTAGTTTATACGAATGGAAAATAGATTTTAGTTCAACCATATTCATACACTTCCTAATTACATAGTATTTACCCTATTATTTTGTAGATAAACAGTACTTTTTAATCTTATTTAAAATACACTTAAGCAACTTATTTTACTATCGATTAACATTACATTAACCTTACACGGTTGTAATAAAATCATTAGCTAGAAGGAAGCAATGCCCAAACTAGACAGATATTTAATGATAAAACCATAAGAAAAAAACAATGATTAGATTTTAAATCTAGTCATTGCTTTATCCATCACATCTTGATTACATCTATATATCTTATTGTTACTCTTTCACTTGAATGATTGAATATATCCATTAATAATGGCTATATTCTTTGTCGGCACGTACATATAACTAATGTTTTTTAATTGATAAAGTGAAACTTTAATCAGCTCTCACCAATCGGGCTTTTATGGGCAGTCCGCCACCTAACTTCTCTTTGCTCTCGCTGAATTTTTTTTGGGATGTTACTGCCCGCAACTAGCAAGATAGCTGTTATCAATATTCATACGTTACAATAGTACCGGTAGTATCAGTAAAACCATCAAAACAGTTAGAGCAACCACCACAGCCGCCACAACCGCCACAGCCGCCACAGCCTCCGCAACCAAAACAACCGAAGCAACCAATACAACGGAAGCCACCACAACGGAAGCCGCCACAACGACCTCCACCACAACCGCCACAACGACCACAACCGCCACAGCGACGAGCAGCATCTTCAATATAGTAATATGGATATTGGTTTTGCTGGTCCCAATAGACAATATTTCCAGACCGGTAATCATTAAGGCTTAACGCTTGTAGTTCTTGTTGAAACTGATTCATTTTCATAACCTCCGTTTATAAAATACAACCTCATCGATACTTCCCTATATTCCTGTTCGTTACATCTAAGTAGAAATAGCGCTATAAACTAAGTTCAATACGTACACCAACAAAGTATGACTTATCACTAGATGATGCACCTTGTTCATATACCTATTTTTACTATGGGCTCATTTTTATAAAGTGAAAATTTAATCAGTGGGGTTTTGTTCATCCCCTACCTAACTTCTTTGCTTCCGCTGAATTTTGAGGTGGGGGGCTTACTGTCCGGCAAATAGCGAGATAAATAAAAATTAAAAAATATGAATTCTAGCGTCATATCTTCATACTTACTAAGTTCAATTAATTTCTCAATAATTATGATCCATATCCTATATATTTCCGTCTGCTGCTTAGATTTTTCTGTACTGTAAGTGGCTTTCGCTATAACACCTCCAAGTGACCAGTTTTTATGACGGTTAAGAAATTCCAACAAAAAAAGCCCTAATTAGGGCTTTTCATTCTATTTCTCCAGCAAAGCTCTCTATGAAATTGTTAATTAAAAAAGACACACTTAGATTGATGCGTCTTTTTGTGATGCCTCTTTTGTGAAATCATATAAAGCAATTGCGCCTAAAAGAACAAGTATACCTTGAGGAACATCTAGCAAAATAGTTTTCCAAATTTCTGGAATTACCCATTTAATATCTGCTGCTGTTTCAAGATATGTTTGGAAATAGCTGATTGTAAAATTAATTATCCCTAAAAATACAAACAACGATAAACCAAATCGAATTAATTTCTTATTTGTAAACATATAACACCTCTCAAAATTCATTGGATATTCCTGCTTTTGCTTCTTTATATTTACATATCTCTATATCTAATTTTAACACATAAAGAACTCAAAAAAATACGATATGCATATTTGCATATCGTATTAACAACACTCCATGATAATTTAGAAATTCCTGCAAAGAAAAAACAACTCCGTTACAGCTAACAGCTCGGGTTTCTTTTCTTATTTAACTTCATACCACCAACATTTACGTTCTTTGATTGTAAAATAAATGTGACAGAAGTTTATCCAGTTAATGCGTAGACAAGTAAATGAGCTAAATTATCGATATTCTATTTCGCCATATCAGTAGCACTAATGACTTTACGCAAATTTGACAAGAAAAAATATATAGCTAGGTATGATCCATACCTAGCTATAACATTACTTCTATTCTTTATCCAATTACGTCTTTTACGTCTGTATCCACTGGCCACTTTTCTAATGTATAAGCCATTTCCCAAAATGAATATTCATATTGACTGCTAATAATAAAATGCTGTTTCATACGCTTGCGGTCTGTCTCTGTTACTTTTTCAGCGATAGTATCTAAACGTGTAATTTGCTCTTCAACTAGCGTACGGAACCAATCAGATCCATAAGCAGAAATCCATTCGTTATAAATTTGCTCTTCCGGCTGGCACTCTTTTAAGCGTTCGCCAATTTCATAATACAACCAATAGCAAGGTAAGATTGCTGCAATAATATCTCCTAAATGTCCTTCATACGCAGCACGATACATATGTGAAGTATACGCATATGCAGTTGGCGCAGGAATAAAATTATCTTTTTCTTCTTTTGTTATCCCTAGCTTTTTAGCAAAATTCTCATGTAATGATAATTCCGCCTCATATGTATTTTGGGCATGGTGTGCCATACGAGCTGTCGTTTCTAATTCAAGAGCTTTTGCAGCTCCTAATGTTTGTACTCTAGCAAAATGACTCAAATAATATGAATCTTGAAGAACATAATAGCGAAAACTAGCTAAATCTAACGTTCCTTCACCAAGTTTTTTTACAAAAGGATGGTTAAAACTCGCTTTCCAAATTGAATCTACTTCTTTACGTAACGATTGTGAAAAAGTCATTTAAATCCCTCCAATAATATATAAAATATAGATATTTATCCACAGCTATTAACGCTTTAAAATAAAAAAACTTTCTTTACAGGCGTAAAGAAAGTGAAATTGACAGTATTTATTTACTCATTAAATAGCAACGTCTTTCCCACTTCCCTACGCTGGCATTAACCAGATCAGGTACTAAGAGTCTCAAAATCACATTTGATCTCAGCCTATAAAAGGCCCCCCTAGTGGATAAATATTTTGTTTTTATAATGTATTCATCATAGCATACTTCGTGAAACTGTCAAAAAAATTAGTTATATAATTCCCTTAAAACCCCTCTTCTTTTCTAACTTTTAATGATGTTTCAATAATCATATCTAATAGTTTGCTATAACTAATTCCCGCTGCTTCTGCACTTTTTGGCAATAAACTTGATTGTGTCATCCCTGGTAATGTATTAATTTCCATTACATATGGAACTCCGTCCTTCACCATCATATCAACTCTTGCATAAACACTACATTTTAATGCTTTATAACAAGCGAGTGACGCTTTATTTACACGTTCATTAATTTCTGCTGGAAGTTCAATAACTTCCTCAACTGTACTAGTATCATCATATTTTGCATTGTAGTCAAAGAACTCGGCTGCATGTCGAATTGAAACTATAGGTAACTGTTTTCCATCCAGAATGGAACATGTAATTTCATCACCTTTTATATACTTCTCAATTACTACTTCAGAATCCCATTCGAATACAGTTTCTAGCATTGAGATCAATTCATTTTTATTATAAACGATTTTCACTCCGACACTCGATCCGCCAGAGTTTGGTTTTACTACTAATGGAAATCCTAACTTATCTAACTCATCAAGATTTAGATCCTCCATTTTTGTAAGTTCAATCCAATCTGGTGTTTCTACACCTTCATAACGTAAAATCTTTTTCGAAATATTTTTATCCATACATATACTGCTAGATAACATATTACTTCCGCTATAAGGAATCCCTAAACTCTCCAGTGTTCCTTGAACTGTCCCATCTTCTCCGTATTTTCCGTGTAACGCGAGCAACGCAAAGTCAATGTCTTTCGCTTTTTCAATTAAATCCACTTTTTCATTTAATGTAATTGGAACTATTTCATACTTATTTTTATCTAAATGAGCAATCATTTCATTCCCCGTCATAATTGAAACTTGTTTTTCAGACGATACCCCGCCCATAATAACACCGATTTTCATTTTCTCAACTCCAAATTTCATTTTTTAATGTATCACCAATTATTTTAATTCCCCGAACTATTTCTTCTTCTTTCAAGCGCGAAAACCCTAATCGGAAAGTGTTCGCTCCTTCTCCATCAGAGTAAAAAACATCTCCAGGTGAAAACGTAACGCCTTTCTCATAACACTTTTGTAAAAGTGTGCGGGCATTCATATGCTCTTCTAGTTCTATAAATAAATGAAGTCCACCATCTCCAGTCATTCTTTTGAAATGAATGTACTGGTTACATGCCCCGACAGCTAACTCATATTTTTTCTTATAAACAGATCTTGCCTTTTTTAAATATTTCTCAAAATATCCCTCATGTAAATATTGAAACAGAACAGCTTGATCTAGCGTAGATGTGTGAATCGTTCTTGCTCTTTTTACGCTTTCTAAATAATGAATCAGCTCTTTATCTGCAATAATCCAGCCTACACGTAAACCAGGGAAAAGTACCTTTGAAAAGCTACTAATATAAATCACATTATTGCCAGCTCCAGCAAAAGTTAATAATGGAGCTAAATGTGAACCTGAATAACGTAATTCTTCATTAAATCCGTCCTCTATAATAGGAACGTTGTATTTTGAGAATAACCTCATCAATTCCGTTCTTTTCTCTGAACTCGTAACAATACCGGTTGGATTATGATAAGAAGGAATTAAATAAGCAAAATCAAAATCTTTTTCACGCAAACTTTTTTCAACTTCATTCGTATCAATACCATCCTCATGCATATCAATCCCATGAACTTCAAGTCCATGTAAACGGAAAAGCTTAAGTGCAGCGTGGTGAGTTGGATTCTCACAAATGACACGACCGGATTTTTTTGATAAAGAAGAGAGTACAATATCCAATCCTTCTGTAAATCCATTTGTAATTAGAATATCTTTATTCGAAATGTCTACACCTTTCATTTCCATGTAATGAAGTAAATAATTCATTAACGGTCTATATCCCTTTGCATATCCGTAGTTCAATACGATGTCTCCTTCAATGGACATACGAGTAAGAAAAGCTCTTTTGAAATTTTCAACATCAAATAGCTTCTCATCTGGGGCTATACTATTAAAGACAATCATTCCCTTTTCCCAACGAACACCATGTTTCATTAAATCTAATTCATCCGCTAATGCGGTCACTGTATTAAGTTTATTTTTCCAATTTATTTCAACAGACGAAGTGTTAGATATATCCACCTTCGCAACAAAGTTCCCTTTTCCTTTAACTGCATAAATGAGTCCTTCTTGCTCTAAATCTGCATAAGCAGCGAGTACAGTGTTTCTACTCACACTTAGTAATTCACTTAGTTCCCTTGTTGATGGGATTTTTTGATCCCCGAGCAAATGCCCTTTCATAATCATCTTCTTCAAATAATCTTTCAATTGAATATAAACGGGACGATCTTTAACAACTTTAAAATCCTTAAACAATTCCTTACCCCCTGCAATCATTTTTGCATATTTATTTCATTCTCAAAAGGTCCACGACATATGTATTTTTTATAAAGGGCGGTACGGTCTTACAAATCTTTTCGATATAAGTTAATTACATCTTTTAAAGCTGCAGCTGCAGCGCCTCGTGGATTAGAAGCCCCACCAATTGTAGTAACTTGTCCCATCGTATCTGTAAAGAACGTAATTCCTTTTTCGGTCCCATTTACTTTTGCTAACGGATGATCTTTCTCTATTTCGCACGGTTCAACATTTAAATTGACATTGCCACCCTCATCCTTATATGTTGATGCTATTAATTTAATAATTTTATGTTGTTCCTTAGCATTTCTAATTTGCTGTTTTGTAACGTGCTCGATTCCTTTTATATGTATATCAGTAAGTGTTTTCTCTGTTTCCATTAAGCTGTTTGTCAAAAGTAACAATTTACACGCACTATCTGAACCACTTATATCTAATATAGGGTTTGTCTCAGCAATTCCTTTATCTTGTCCTTCTTTCAATGCTTCTTCAAATGTCATATCTTCCTCATACATTTTCGTAAGAATGTAATTAGTTGTTCCATTTAATATTCCTTCTATTTTTTCAATACTGCAACCGGCTAAACTAAATTGTCCGATATCTAGGGTCGGTAATGCAGCGGCTGTTGCACCGCTATATCGAATTCGTACATGGGCGCCTCTTGCTGCTTCATTTATTTCTCTCCAGTTTGTAACGAGCGCCCCTTTAGAAATTGCTACTATATCCATCTGTTTCTCAATCGCTTGTTTCATATATTGTTTCCCTGGATTTCCATCTTTAAGATTTGTAACTGTTGATTCTACCAATACAGTACCACTTATGCTAGTTGTTGCACGTTCCTTCGGATGATACTCTAAATATTTTTCAATTGCAGCGGTACCGCCACCATACATCAATAAATGATGAAGTGATAAGCCGTCTTCATTATGTATTGCAATATTTCTCCCTAATACGCCACTTACAACTAATTGAATCCCATATGTTTCATATATATATGAATATTTTTCATTTAATAATTTTATAAACTCTCTGCCTACTGTTCCGTATCCTGATAATACAACTTGAATTTTCATAATATCCCCCCATATTTTTCTACCAAATCCCTCTTTCAATATAATATAAAGCGCTCTCGAATTCCATCGAGAGCGCTTTATTATTACCTATTTCGGTAAACGTGATAGCTTTTCAGCAATTGTTCTATAAAACTCTTGAATGCTAGAAAAACCTAATGAGTCTGAAACACTTAATCCTACCATATCGAGATGATCCCAATTCGCTTTCGTTTCGATATGATTCCATTTTCCAATCTGTAATGACCCATTATTATTTACAGCAACATTAGAAGATGGTGCAATCATAGAATTCGTATTTACTACACCATCATTTTGCCACCAAGAAGTATCAACTAACGGACGGTTTTCTTCATATCTCGCATAAGAACCTAAGAAAAATGCATTCCCCATCAACACTTTATTCATCGTAATATGCGGTAAATGTAAACCTGTTATAGGTGCTGCTTGTGATGCATGTCCACTATAGGATAAATAATACACATCTGGTTGCGTCTTTACCCAATTATTTAACTCCTTTGCACCATCTGTACTTAAATCCCATTGACTTATATCTTTTGTATTTTTCCAAAGTGAACTATTTAGAATACGATTACTATATTGGAAAAAGGACTCTCCAGCATTTTTCTTTATACCCCATTGATCCAATTTAAAATCATATAATGATAAATTATTGTTTCCTCCAAAGCTTGCAGCTGTAATGAGTAAATCTTTAACGAACGGCAGTAGAAGACTACCATCCGCAAGTGTTGTACCGTTGTGAGGGGTTGCTAATGTTGTAACACTATGAACATATGATTTTCCGCCTTCAAATAGTGGTGATATTTTGATGTCTGGGTGATTTTTCACATAATTCTTTTCTTCAAAACTACCTTCTTTTAATAGCTGTACTAATGTTCTAATCGTTTGTCCACCCATGCTATGTCCAACTAAATGAACTTTATTTGTTTCACTCCAATTCGGCGCAAAACCACTATAAGTTCTGCCAAAACGATTATGTCCATGTTTCTCAGCATGTACGGCACCATAGTCTACTGTCCCACCGCTAATTTGTGCATACAATTCACATGCACGATCCCAGTTACTAGAAACAGGTCCAACAGCTGCGGTATGTACCGTATAACCATTGCGTTTCAAATCTTCCTGTATATCATGAACACCACCCCAATATTTTACGCCAAGCATTTCTTCTCTACCCCATCCAGCAAATCCATTCACCAATATGATTGGATAATTATTTTGTTGCCTCTCTTCAGCGTATGATATTTTCGCTGCGAATGAACATACGGTCACTAATGCGAAAAAACATATTTTTAAAAATAACTTCCCCATACTTTCTCCCCCTAATAAAACGTTTACATTTTTCTTTTTTAAAAAATTAACAGAATACTTTAACAACTTAAACATAATGTAAAGTATTTTATATACGTTGTATATATAGAAAACATATACAAATGTTGATAAATATTAATTCAAGTAAATATTTACTTTTTACAATACAACTTGTAAATCTGTTTATTTGAATTTATAATTAGATATAGTTGCCTCATGTTAAAAAGATTTAAAAACCATAAGAAAACTAATCTCATTGCTTGAAAAGGAGGAAAAAGCATGCAAATCGGATCAAATATTCATACATTATCTCAACCTACTAAAATAACTCCATCTACTCTTGAGCATAATACTATCTCTTCTACTAAACTTGAAAATAAGAAAATAAATGATCCTATCAAGTTTGATATTCGTTCATCTGAAAAAGAAATGAAACAGCCTGAGCATAAATTTAATGAATTAGATTTATGGAAGATGTTAAAGGATAAAGGTGTTCCCTTATGGATCATCCTTGAAATGCTACAAAAGGCTCGTAAAGAAAAAGAATCCCAAAATAATTCAGTTCAAAATTCAAATGGGATTGAGGAAACAAACGAGACTCGATTAAATGAAGTAATGTAAAGCATAATAATTGATTTGTCTATAAACTAAAAAGAGTTCGAAGCTGATGAAATTTTTATCAACTCCGAACTCTTTTTTAAGGTTTTTCGCCAATCGTTACAAATTGAAAAGATACTTCTCCTTCCAAACCTTTAATTAGCTTTTTTACTTTGACATTTTCATTAACCATTGTATTATCTGTCGACATTTTAGGTCTTTCATCGCCTAGAGATCTCTTTAATTGAAGAAGGTGCATTTTCGTTTCATTTGCTTTTATTTCCTTATATACGCTATTTTTTGCTACAATCACATACGATTGCGTTGGATATTTACGAGTGTTTCCTATCCAAGTGTCACTATCGTATGTAACAGGAATCTCATTTCCTTCTATTTTAATACTTTTCATAGTCTTTTCGTCTTCATTTGTAAACAATAGTGATCCTTCTTTTGGGAATTTTGGTAACGTATCTAAAATATAATTGGAGCCATTACCTCGTTTATGAAAAATTTTTTCTTTAATCAGTGCTAGTGCTGTAGATTCATTTAAAATTAATACATGTCCATTTCCGACTTCACCTTTTTTCACAGAAAACACTTCATTTTCTTTCGTAATTTCCTGATAACGATTAATAATTGGTGAAATATTATTTTCATCTCCAATAATTAATACACCGTTTGCAGGAAATGAGTTATCCTTTTTAGAGCATGAACTAAAGCTTATTAAAAGTATTATAGTTAACATAAAAATAGTTAAAGTTCTTTTCATCACGGTTCCTTTCATAATTCATATCATTTTTTACATGCTTTTCTGTAATTTTATTAGTTGATATCCTTTATTGCTCCATAGTCTTATAAAGCTTTTGTAGGTAACGCCAACGAGTAATAAAGAAATATAAAACTTGTATACATATAAATGAAATTAAAATAAAAATCGAGCTATTTAAAATAGAAAAACTAACTAATTGTTGCAGTGCCGTATACGCTACTACAGTATGAATCACCGCAACAGCAATCGGTAAGAAGAACATTAATAATAACTGTCTCGTTACAACTTTTTTTAACTCTTGTTTACTTAATCCCATTTTCGAAATCATTTTATATTGTTGTTGATCACGGTCCAAATCAGTGTATAATCGGAAATAAATAAAACTAGCAGCAAATGTAAAGAAAACGATTCCGACTAAAACACTTGCCATAAGTAATAAACCATTTTTTTGCTTTGCCTCCAACAAGTTTAATGTTAAAGCTCCAAAGTAGAAATCACTGTCCCTAAGATCTTTATCGAATATACTCTTTAATTGATTTGAAATCTCTTTCGTTCTTATCCAATCATCTACAACAAATCCGTAAGTACGATGTTGAATATCTTTATCCTCTGGATTACTCGTCAGAGGAATTTCATCATACACATGATCTTGAACAGCAATATAAATACTACTAGAATCATGTGGTAAAACTAAATTCTCTACAGTTTTCTTCACACGAAATGTCTTTGTCCAATCTCCTTGAATGACTTCAATATTTTTTTTATAGTCACCATTTTTAAATTCTTGCTTTTGTGACACCCTCCCAGGGATTAGTAAAACTTCATCTTCTTTTTCAATCGTTTCATGTTGGTACCCGAGTGCTCTCGTAAGTTCGTTATATTCACTTAATTTCAATACATTTACGTTACTTTCTGTAAATTTACTTGAAGATGAAGCCATTCGATACGGAATATTTGCATCCAAGAGGTGTTTTTTTATAATAGAGAGATGTTTATCTACCAATTTGTTGTTTTCAGAGCTTTCATACAGAAATGTATATGGGTTTGTCATCCACACTAAATTTCTATTACCAATAGCAGCTGTTGTACCAATAGCTGTAAATGCAACTGCTGAAATAATAGATACAATAAAAAACATCGTTGCATTATCTTTCATACGGTAAATTAATTCAGAAAACGTTAATATATTTGTTCTTTTTAAAAAGAAAGATTCTCTCCTTTTAGCAAGATGTAATATATAAACGCTACACTGTGTATATAAAAAGTACGTTCCTGCAATTACTAGTAGGACACCCATTCCGAGCGTAGTAAAACTGGAACTTGAAATAAAGCGAAATACTGAGAAATATCCATATCCTATACTAATTAAAGAAAGCAGTGATAATAAAATTGAAGATTTCGGTTCAGGTTTTGGTTTTTCCTCTGCTCGAATAAGTTCCACAAGTTCCGTTATTTTTACCATTTTAAATGTAAATAGTGAAACAATGAAAAATAAGAAAAGAAAAGTGATAACTGTTAATAATACAGCCTTCACTGGTGTATAAAAAGGCAAACCATTATTAATCATTAATACACTTGCGCTTATCAATAAGACTAGTTTAGAAAATATGAGTCCAATGAAAATCCCTATACAAATTGAACCAAGTCCAATCAACATATTTTCAATTAATAATAATTTCTTAAACTGTCTCATTGACATACCTTGCATCATTAATATGCCAAATTCTTTCTTACGAGTTTTTAAAAATGAACTAACTGAATATAGAATAAAGAAAAATGAAAATACAAAAATCAAACCTTGCGAAATTGTAAATCCCATCGTACCATATGCACTCATTGTTGCACTTGTTGATTTTAATTCCCCTTGTAAATCAGGATGAAATAATAAAAGAGCATACGTAAAGAAAACCATAATAGAAAATGTACTACTTAAAAAATGGGCAGCATATGTACGCTTATTACGAAAAATATTATTAAATGCGAACTGACGAAAAGTCATGCCTTTTCCCTCCTAACAAAGAAAGAACATCCATAATCTTTTGATAAAAGGCTTGTCTGCTTTCACCACAATAAATTTCGTTATATAGTTGACCATCTTTAATAAATACTACTCTACTGCAAAAACTCGCAGCATACGGATCATGTGTAACTAACATCATCGTTGCTTTTTCTTCTTTATTAAGAGTATCAAGCATCTCCATTACATCATTTGAAGATTTAGAGTCCAAGTTCCCTGTTGGTTCATCTGCAAGTAATAATTGCGGCTTATGAACGATCGCACGAGCGATTGCTGTTCTTTGAGCTTGTCCCCCTGATATTTCAAACGTTCTTTTATTCAAGATATCTGTAATATTTAACTTCTCTGCAATCTCTTCCAATCGCTTGTTCATTTCTTGCACGGAAACACCATCTAAAGTCATCGGCAATACGATGTTTTCTTTTACAGTAAGTGTGCTAAGAAGATTAAATGATTGAAAAACAAATCCTAATTGTTTTCTGCGGAATAACGCTAAATCTTCTGATGATAATTGGAAAGGATTTGTACCATTTATTAAAATTTCTCCCGATGATGGAGAATCAATAGTAGATACCATATTTAATAACGTTGTTTTTCCACTACCAGATGGCCCCATAATCCCTACAAATTCACCTTCTTGAATTGATAAATCAATATCAACTAATGCTTTATAAGGTACTTTCCCTTTATATACTTTACTAATACTTTTTGCATGTAAAATTTCCATGTATATTCTCCCTTCATTTCCACTGCTCACTATAAAGTGTAAATGAATTGTCTTACAGCTCATATTGATTCATCTTTCATTTACCTTACACGCTTGTAAGATTTCTAAAAAAACTGACAACATAATTATTTCAAACTAAAATTAACGCATAACTATCTTATAATAATTGTATAGTAGTAGGAAATATAATGTATAATAAATCTTTATTATATAAATGAGAAAAGACCGATTGCTATCGGTCTTTTACTACCAAACGTTATATTTTTATCCACTCAGATTTTCTCAATATATAATGATTATATATTTGATTTTCTATCCTCTGTTGGCTCTTATAAATAAACCCGCATTTTTCAATAACTTTATTTGATGCTACATTGTTAATTAAAGCAATTGCGTTAAGGACATTTAAATTTGTTTCTTTAAACAAATAGTCAATTAAACCTTTAGTCGCTTTTGTAGCATAGCCATGATTTTGATATTCATTTGAGATAGCATACATTATCTCTCTGTTTGGTGAAGGGAGTTCTTCTTTCATACCCGTGCAGCACCATCCAATGAGTTCATTTGTAGCTTTCTTAAATATTCCTAGCTTTAACATATGATTATCTATGTTATTCGTAGTTTTCACTGCATCAAGAAATGCTTTGTTTGCTGGTATTTCATAATCTGCAATCCAATCCACCCTTTGTTCTTTCGTTGATTTCCAGTCTGGTAAAAATTTTGCTATTTCCGGTTGATTTGCTATTTTATAAATACTCTCTGCATCTTTGACCGTAAATTCTTGCAAGTATATATCTCCACAATCTATTTTAAATAACTTAGTGAATCTCTCTTCTCCCATGTTAATCCCCCTTACTTACGTTATAGCTCTTTAATCTGCTTCGTAAGTTCCATAAACCGTTCATCCAGTGCTTTATATTCTTTGTCTTTAGAAGTTAAAAAGCTTAATTTCCCTAATACTTCTTGTCTCTCTGTTTCTAACGTTAAACGTAGCTCTTCAATATCATCTCTTGTTTTAGTAGGTTCTTCTAGCTGCTTTTGTATCGTATTGTTTGAAAACACGAGTTTTGTGTTAGTTGTTTTCTCCAGAAAATATCGATCGTGAGATACAATTACTAATGTTCCGTTATACTCAGCTAATGTATTTTCAAGTTGTTCACGTGAAGGTAGATCCAAGTGATTCGTCGGTTCGTCTAAAATGAGTACATCTTTTTCATCTAAAATATAAGCCATTAGCTTACACTTTACTCTTTCTCCCATACTCATATGCTCAATCGGCTCTTTCCATTGAGACGCTTGGAATCCTAAATGTTTCATTAAATTTTGGACTTTTCCTCTTTCTTCAAACGTCTCTTTAAAAAATAAATTTTCTGGTGTTTTATCAAGCGGTAAATCAAAAACTTCTTGTGTTAAATAGCCGATGTTTGCTGAAGGTGAAATCCATATTTCTCCTTCAGCAGTTTCCGTTCCCATAATCATCTTCAGTAATGTTGTTTTCCCACTACCGTTTGGTCCAACAATCGCAACTTTCTCACCGTGCTGAATTGTAAAATTAACGTTTTCAAATAATACTTTCCCATGAAAGTCTTTTTTTAATTGCTTCACTTCTAAAAAGCGTTTTCCTACTTTTTTGTTCGCTTGAATAGAAAACTCAACTGAATACTCTTCTTTCACACGTTCTACTTTCGTTTTCTCCAGCTCTTTTTCGAGTCTTTTTCGTTTTGACTTCACTTGTGCATCCATTCGCTTCGCTTTTACACGATAGAATTCTTTCACACCTTCTTGTTTTGTAGACTGCGCGTGTGCCTTTTGTGACCATGAACTCAATTCTTTTATATGTGTTTCTACTTGTTCTATCTTTTTTTGCTGCTTTTCATATTCACGCTGTTGTGACTTTCTTTTTTGCTCACGTGCTTTCATGTAGCTCGTATAATTACCACTATGCTCAATTAATTTTTTGTCCTCAATTGACCATATTTTTGTTGCGACAACATCTAAAAAATATCGATCATGTGATACAACGATAACTGTACCTTTCATGTTTTTTATTTGTTTAATGAGAAATCCCGTACTGATCTCATCTAAATGATTTGTCGGTTCGTCTAATATTAAGACATTAGGATTTTCAGCAAATCCCTTTGCTAATCGAATTTTCAGCTTTTCACCACCACTTAAAGTATGAAAATCGTTCGTTGGCACACCCCATTTCGCAAGAAGTTCTGCTTCTTTTGCAATTACATCATTACTAATAAAAGATTCTATTTCTTGCTCAACATATGCGGTTTTCATATTCATTTGCTGCCATTCAACAATCCCTTTTGAAGGCTCAATCTTTCCATTTATTAATTGAAGTAACGTTGATTTACCAGCACCGTTTTTACCAATTAATCCGATAACATCCCCTTGTTTTACTGTCACATTCATTTTCTCTAACAACATATTTTCTTTTATTTCAACATAAACATCATTTAATTTTAATAGTTCTTTCATAATACCGATCCCTTTCATTAAGGGAGAATAAAAAAATCCTCCCAAATAAATTTGGCAGGATTAGTCGTTAAAATATTTACACCCAAATAAGCTATTACGTAACATAAATAGCAATACCGTTCTATGGAAATTGGGCAGACTAATCCTATTTTTTAGAAATTGAAATTTATTGAATTTCAACATTTAAAAATAAGATTAGTTAATCATCGTCCACCCATCATTCCTTTCTGTCATTAATAACCATAATTGTACCATGATAATACTGTATGCGTAAATATTATTATTTGTACTTCAAAAGCAATTATTTTTCTTCAAGTTTATTTTTACAATTTCATGTGCTCATATCTTTAATTTTTACTAATTTGTATCATTTATTCATATGAAAACTTTTTAAAAAATACAAAACAAGGCTAAAAAACTTATCTCCAACGTTCTTTAGCCTTGATCACTTTTTACACATTAAAAAATATTACTCGTACTACCGTACCTTTATCAACTTCTGAATGGATTTCTACACTATGTCCTAATTGCTTCGTAATTTCATATACGAGATATAGCCCCATTCCTGTTGATTCTTTAAAATCTCTACCGTTTTCTCCTGTAAAGAAAGGTTTGAAGACTCTTGGTAAATCTTGCTTCGGTATACCTACGCCATTATCAGCAATTTCAAGTATAACGGTATTACCTTCCTTACAAGCTTTCACTTTAATCTTTTCTCTACTACCTGATGAATATTTAATCGCATTCGATAGTATTTGCCCAATTAAAAATTGTAACCATTTCGCATCACTTTCTACAGTAATGTCCTTATCAATTTCAAGCTCTGGATATACAAAATTCCGGATAAAGAACCGTTTATGCTCATGTACCGAATCATTCACTATTTTATGTAGTTGTACTCTTTCTACATAAAAATCTTGTGTAAATGCTTCTAAACGTGCGACATACAGAGCCATTTCTAATCCCTTTTTTAATCGATCAGTTTCCTCATTTATACTTTCAAAACGTGAATCTACTTCATCCTGTGTAATTAATTCTATTACAGATAAAGGTGTTTTCATTTGATGAATCCACTGATTCATAAAGGTTAAATGGTCATTATTTTTTCTCTCTTGCATTTGCAGCTGATTTTGATAATGTCGATATTGCACCTCAAGTAGTTCTTGAAGAGCAGCCGATACAGCTGCAAAATCAGATTTTTGAACAGATTCATCCAAAGATTGCATCGGGTTTGCTAAGCGCTCATAAAAAGAACGATGTGTAAAATAACGAAACACTAAATAACTTCCCATAAAGAAAATACCTAGAAACATTGCATATAACGCCGTTGTAATATGATTATGCCCATCAAACCAATATACGAGAAATATAGCTAGTAGTTGAATTATAGTAAAGCAAATAAGTGGTATATGATCACGTATAAACAATCTTATCATTTTTCTATACCAGTATCCCAAGTAATATGCAATCTATATCCAACACTACGAATCGTTTCAATCGCACCTTCTATATGTAACGTTTGTAACTTTTTACGCACACGTGTTGTATTTACACTTAATGTATTATCATCAACATAAGATTCACTATCCCATAATTTATTAAGTAACACTTCTCTACTCACAACACGCGGATAATTTTTCATTAATGTCTCTAATAAAATAGCTTCGTTTCTCGTTATATCAATCTCTTCGTTTCTAAGTTTCAATACAAGTCTTTCAGGATATAAACAAAGGCCTTGTTGCTCAATCATTCGCTCTTCTAGTTTCGGTGCATAATCTCCATATGCACGTCTTAAATGACTACGAATTTTCGCCACTACAACTTCATAATGAAAAGGCTTCGGAATAAAATCATCGCCACCATTTTCTAACGCCATAACTTGATCCATCGTACCTTCACGAGCCGAAATGAATAATATCGGACATGTAGAAACACCGCGAATTTGACGACACCAAAAGTACCCATCAAAACTCGGTAAATTAATATCTAATAAAACTAACTCTGGTTGTTCATCTAAAAAAATGTCTAATACATTTTGAAAGTCCGATACAATAACTCCTTGATAACCATATTTCGCAACATGTGTTGATAATAGTTCTGCAATTTTCATATCATCTTCTACAATCATAATTTTGACCATTATTGAACTCCTTTTTAATCCACAATCTCAAATATACTTATATAAAATAAATACTACCTCTTTTCACAAAATCCGTAAATTAAAAAAGGATGCTTTTATACAAAAGCATCCTTTTTCGTCCCTTATCTATTTAATATGAAATTTACTAAAAGTAAATCCTAGTTTCTCCACATAATCCATCCCTAATTCCATACGCGCCGTTTTCAACGGATCCACAACTTGGCAAACTTTTAAATTACCTGCTGCCGATAATAAAAGCGTTGCATCAGCTTTAGACATTGCTAATTCTTCATGTAAAAATGTCACCATATTACGTACAGCACGATTTGCTGCATCATCTAACAATTTCTCTGAAGCAATCGTCATCATTTTTTCTTTTTGAATAGCCATTGGTAACGGCCATTTCTTTTCTTTTATAATTTGAACTGTTACCGTTACCTCACCAGCAACCTCTACACCACTAACACCAATTTCACCATCACCCATTGCTGCGTGTAAATCACCTAACGCTAATAGTGCTCCTGGGACATTAACTGGTAGTAGTAATGTTGTTCCTTCTTTAATTTCTTTACAGTCCATATTCCCGCCGTGATCATGCGGTGTGCCACATGAAATGCTCTCTTCTTTCGGTGCAGTACCAATTACCCCAATCATTGGATTAATCGGGATTTGTAGTTCACTTGAAAACAAAACATGTTCATTATGTATTGGGACAATTTTCACTGTATTTTCATTTAACTCATCCCCTATTACACCAAGGTTTGCACCTGTAGTTAAAACGCCCTGCTCTGCAATTTTAATCTTTTCAATCGTTACGGCTAATATATCGCCAGGTTCTGCTCCTTTAACATATACAGGTCCAGTCGCTGGATTAATTCGGTTCCAATCTAATTCTTGAAACACAACATCTTCAGAATCGATTTGATTTTCAAAGCAATCATATGTTTCAAATACAAGACTGCTCCCAATTTCCACTTCCATACAAGGCTTATTTTCTGGTGACATTGAGTAAATGATATGGTCTTTATGAATTCGATACATAATACCTCTCCCTTTTATATTTATCTACTATTACTAATTAGCTCTTTTTATACAAGCTCCTCTTAAAATTAAATGTTATTTTTATGTAAAAAAGCACGCAGATTGTTTTATAACATACACTCTTTACTATAACAGAAAGGTGGTATCACTATGCCCCTTATTCCATACAACGAAAGTGATGTTGATTTACTAGCTCGTTTAATTCGTGCTGAAGCTGAAGGCGAAGGTCGCCAAGGTGAGGAGTTAGTTGGATGCGTTGTAGTAAATCGTGTATTTTGTGATTGCTTAGATTTTAAACAACTCCGTACCGTACGAGACGCCGTATATCAAAGCCCCGGCGGATTTGAAGCAGTACAATATGGATATTTTTATCAACGTGCTCGTGAATCAGAAAAAGAAATCGCACGAAAAGTTTTGCAAGGTGAATGGCGCTGGCCTGCACGATGGGCTCTTTGGTATTTCCGTCCAGTTGGAGCTTGTCCACCTGAATGGTATAATCAGCCATTTGTAGGACAGTTTAAAAGCCATTGTTTTTATGAACCAAGTGGTGATGAATGTCCGAAAATGTATTCACGATAGTAAAAAAGAGAACACCGAAAGTACCTGCTTTTATATATACTTTCGGTATTTTCTTTTTATTCAAGTAATCTAATAGTAAGATAAAATATTTAACTCCTATAACATTTTATTAATTGAATATTCAACATGTACTGAAGTTTCTTAGACTAATAGAAACCAAATGGTATATAAGAGATTATCACTAAATAACAACTTTTAGTTTTAATGTATATATTTATTTATAAAAAAATGATAAACTAATTTACGCATTGGAAAAATTTTATAATGATAAAAAGGGGATCACTATGAAATTACTACGTTTATTTCTCATTCTAACTCTTGTTGTATTATTAAGCGCATGTGGTAATACAGCAGTAAAAGTCACCAAGGTTCAAAAAAACGGCGAAACAACTTTAAACATTGGCTCCCTGAAAGGGTATTACGATGTACAAACGATCAAAACTGAACAAGGAAATGTACAATTTCCTTTTGATGCAACCGTTGAAGAGGGTACAATTTTATTACAAATCACTAAAGACGATAAGGTCATTTACGAAGAAGAAGTCACTTCTCAAAAAGAAGGTTTACTTTCTTTTGAAGCACCAAAATCTGGATCTTATAATTTAATTGTACGCGTAAAGAACGAAAAAGAAAAAGCAAAAGGTATACAAATACATACAAAACTATAAAAAAAACGGCAAGCGAATTCTAGCTTGCCGTTTTTATTTCTAACTCAATTTTCATAATATATACTTATCGATTAAACGAATTGTTTTGTGTATACTTCATCTTTATTTACATTCTATATTTAGACATTATTCTTAAAAAATCTTCTAAAATAAAAATTAAGTTATGACTTCCGGAATTTTAGTTTAATTATCTAAAAAAATTCTTTATCGCTTCTAATTGAATTTTATGACTACACTCATCACAACAATATGCCCCGTTTGGTTTCTCTTTAAATCGCTTATATTTTTCACTGCCTTCGTAAACACGAAATATATTCTTACAAGAAAAGCAAACAATCTCATAAAACATCATATGCATTTTCCTCTCCTTGTTTATACACTTTTTTAATCACTTGTGAGAAGGTCATTTTTCTACAGCATAAATTTTAATATCCTTTGACTAAAAGGTTTACCTCTATTCTTATCGAATTATATTAATATCTTATAACGCGAGGTGAACATCTTGTTCAGTAATATAGAATTAGTTTTAGATGCTAAAGCAAGTTTAGCTGAAGGACCATGTTGGAATGGAAAAAAGCAACTTTTATATTGGGTTGATATTATGGAGAGAAAATTATGCATATACAATCCTACCGCTAATACGAACCGAGTAATTGCTCTCAATCAACAAATTGGCTGTGTTGTTCCATATTTAGAGGATGTACTACTCTTAGCTATGGAAAAAGGCTTTTATTCTATTAATGTAAATACCGAAAAACTGACACATATTTTTGACCCTGAACCACATTTAATAGAAAATCGTTTCAATGATGGAAAATGTGATCCAGCTGGTCGTTTCTGGGCAGGTTCTACAGATACATACGGTATGAATGCTGCAGGTTCCTTGTATTGTTTACATCATAATTTAAGTGTAGAGAAAAAAGTTTCACATGTAAATACATCAAATGGAATTGCTTGGTCACCTGATCATACATACTTTTACTTTATAGATACACCTACTAAAAAAGTGGTTCGCTATCAATATAATATACGTACTGGAGACATTCATAATCCAATTGATGTAATCATTTTCTCTGAAAATGATGGTCTACCTGATGGTATGACAATTGACGAAGAAGGTTGTTTATGGATTGCACATTGGGGAGGTTCAAAAATAACTAGATGGCATCCCTCTACTGGAGAACAAATATTAAGCATTCCAATTCCTGCGTTATATGTTACATCATGTACATTTGGTGGGCCTAATTTAAAAGATTTATATGTTACAACAGCCAGAACAAGAATGACAGATGACGAATTAAAAGAGTATCCACATGCTGGTGGTATTTTTCGAATTCAAACAAATATAAAAGGTTGTCCTACATATGAATTTTGCAATAAAAATATTGGGGCTGAAACAATATGAACCGTATCGATTACATAAGACAAGAAGAAAAGAAATATCACGACCTTTGCTATGAACAATATAAACTATTTGAAATTGGCTCTTGGCTGTACAAACCGGTTAAAACAGTTATGGACTTGATGGATCACTTTGAAGGACAAAACAACTTGCAAGTACTTGATCTTGGCTCTGGCGTCGGTAGAAATAGCATTCCAATTGCACAAAAATTAAGAAATACTAGCGGCACTGTTACATGTGTTGATTTACTTAATTCCGCTTTAACAAAGCTACAAACTTATAGTAAAGAACATGATGTATTCGAGGTTATAAAAACAGAACAAGCAGCAATTGAAAACTATCATATTGACTCTAACGCTTATGATTATATCGTTGCAGTATCAAGTTTAGAGCATGTTAAATCAAAAGAAGATTTAAAAAAAGTGCTCCATTCTATGAAACAAGGGACAAAAAACGGCGGTATTAATTGTTTGATTATTAACTCTAACATACAAGAAATTGATTTAAAAACGAATGAAGAATTAGAAGCTTTAATTGAAATTAATCTCCCAACTGATGAAATGATACATCTATTAAAAAGTATTTATAAAGGATGGAAAGAAGTAAAAGTTGAAATAAAAGAATTAGCTTATAATATAGTTCGTAATGAAAGACACATTCAATTAAAAACAAATGCTATAACGTTTGTAGTTCAGAAATAATCGTATAATAAAGATATGGTTATTTCTCTCAGATTTATTTTTATTGCACGAAATTTGCAAGTATAAATATTTATGAAACAAAAAAATAAAAGAGCACTTGTTTCCGCAAGTGCTCTTTTGGGGATTTTGAGATACCCTATTAACGAAAGTTAAGGTTACTTAAAGTTAAAAGGTATTTATATTATATGCTTGTCCTTTTTATTTGTGCATAATCAATATATAAACATCTTTAATCATTCTTAATAACTTTTAGTTATCGTTCTTTCTTACATTTTATCATTAAGAAATTGATTGAAGGTTTATTTACTATGTTCTTATTTGGTTCATCAATTTCCGAAACTTGTACTAATCCATATTGATTAAAATCTTTTTTTATAGATTCAGAATCATAGAAGAACATTTTTACACCTTCCATTATCTCATAATAATCTTTATCCAACTGTTTTCCTTTTCCGTACATGGGAGCTTTTTTAGAAACAGTTGTAAAAACCATATATCCTCCTGGTTTTAACTGATTATAACAATCTTCAATAAATTTCTCTCTTTCCTGTCCATTCAACAAATGAAGAAGTGCATGACTAAATATCCCATCATACAGTTTATTATCAAAAGGCATTTCGTTTACTGAACCGTGATACATACTAACATCTTCTAGTCCGTTTTCTCTTGCTAAATCGATCGCTGTTTTCGAAATTTCAATGCCTGTTACATTTATACTATTTTTGATAAATACCTTTGCGTTTCTACCATATCCAATACCGGGAACTAATATGTCCTTAATGTTCTTTTCTAGAAAAAAATCTTTTGTCAAAATTGCAGATTCTGTAGGTTCAAATCCCCACATTGTTTGTTTCTCAATAAAACTTGATTCCCAAAATTCCATTTTATTTTTATCTCCTTATTCTTATCTCATGTTTAATATCACATGAAAGACCTATTCATTTTAACGCTGCTTTTTTCACCACAGTCACTATAGCTCCATTGAATATAGCATATTAATAAGCCTATATCTAATTTAAAGATTGGCTGAATATCTATTCTAAATATTAACTTTTACATTTAGAAAAAATAAAAAATGCCAATAATTCAATTGTATATTGGCATTTCACATAAGAAATTATCTTTTTATTTTGTGCTGATCTAATGTTTTTTCTAACATTTCTAAAGTTATCGGTTGAGCTTTCTCTATTAATTGATAACCAATACGTCCATTCGGCTCAGCTGTAACTTGCTGCAAAATCTTTAAATCATGTATTCCTTTTTCTCTTAATTGCATATAAAGTTGTTGTTCAGACATTTTTGCCTTCATCAAGTTCGCTTTAATAATCTCTCCATTTTCAACAATTACAAAGCTACTGCCATTTAGGAATTGTTCCGCCTCCCTTGATTTCAGTTCAAAGAAATGAATGATAAGAAGTACGCTTGCAAATATTACAGCTGCAAATATAGATGGGACTACATTCCTACTTAATACAGGCTCTACAATAATACGCGCAATTGATACTACTATGATGATTTCAGCTCTTGTCATTTGGCTAACAGATTTACTACCTGTCATTTTTAATGCAAGAATCCCAGTGAGAATTAAAATAATGCTTTCAACAATAATATGCATAATAGCCCAATCCTTTAATGGTAAATGTTATTAGCATTCTAGATGCACTTTAAACTTTTTGGTGAAAATTAAAACTTACATATATAGAAAATGGATCTATTTAGATCCATCTTTTTTCAATAAGAATTTGATGATCTATTTTCTATTGTCAAAAAAACAAAAGCACCCAAATGGATGCGTATAGATTAAACTTATTCATTATTACTTTCTCCACTTTGATCATCAACTGATTTCGAGTCTAACATGCTGCCTATATCAGGCGGTAAGGCTAGCTCTATACCAGCTACTGGTTGATTATCTTCATTAAACCATTGTTTCTTAAATTTACTCAATTCTTCATTTTTCTTATTTCCATCCATATTACCCCGCCTTTTATGTACGTGATATTAAATACTTTACTTAATATGTACATTGAGAAAGATAATATACGATTTGTACATAATGAAAGAGCAACAACCCGTTGTGCCTATTAAAAATTAACACGTACATGCTACTCCTCGTTTTATTATCATATTAATGACAAAATATATGTGAGCTACGTGACAAGTACGTTGTCATTTTATTCATATGAGACAAATACTTTTAAAGGAGTAATTATTCCTTGACTTAATTCCTCAAAACATTTTTCAAGTGCAGTATAATGAATTTCATGTTGAAAAATCTCTTCTATCCATGGCGTCTGTTCTATTTGACTAAAAAACCAATCTGCATGTTTTTGGTAACCATATCCATCACTTGAACCAATGATTTTCAATTCTTTTCGATAAAAGTCGGCGGTTAATGTTAAGTCTTCTATATTACCATCAGAAAGAATACATATCGCTCTATTACTATTAATGGCCTTTTGTAATGTGTGAAACCCTCTATTTGTAGCAGAACATTCCAAACCGTAATTATATGTTTCTATTATTTGTTTTTCTGAATCAAAGAGGTTTTTCGCACCAAACTTCTTTGCAAATTCTCTTCTATTTTTATTAGGCTCAACAACATCCACATGCTTAACACCTACATAGTATTTTAAGAAATAACAAGCGAGTAAACCGATAACTCCCATTCCAGTAATAAGTACTTTTTCATCCTGTCGCGGGTCTAGCTTCAATACCCCTTTAGCAGCATCACACGAAAGAATAGATAATAAAGCAACTTTAGGTTTTATATAACTAGGTACTCGAATTACTTTATCTCCCTTAACTATTCCTATCGTTTCATGTCCATAAAAAGAAACTACTTTATCACCTACGTTTAAATTTGTTACTTTATTACCAACTTGAATAACTTCACCATAACTTTCATATCCAGTTTTTCTAGGATAGATAGGATTTGTATCTGTAACATCCGATTCTTTATACTGTGGTAACTCTGCTCCAATACTTATTGCACCTGCAATTGTTTTAACGATAATTTCATTATCCTGTATAGACTTAATTTTACATGTTTTCCACTTAAGACGTTTTGGTCCTTCTAAAACTAATTTATTTTGTTCCATTTATACCCCTCACATTTTATAAAATATATTCTCACTAAATTTCAAACAATGTATAATGGATTCATCTAAAATTAAGCTATAAAGTTGGCTAGCAACCAACAGTGATAATATGATAATTGAATTTGATGGATATGAAATAAATGAGTATGTTATTGGCCTTACCTGCTCTATACACGAAATAAGAACAATGTATTTACATGTTAAAAGTGAAGAGTTATCTAACGAAGATCTTCTAAGCTTATTTTGTGTACGGTATCACTTTGAAAAATCCTCAAAATTACTACAAGAAGAAGTCCTAAGCGATGCTGTCATTGATTTAGATACAGACTATATTTATATCCCTAATAGATAACAATACACTAGATTTAAATGAGTAGAAATTACGATTCAGCTAAGTGTTTAATAAAATAAGTGAATGCCCAAATTAATGTCGCAAATTGAGTGACAAAATACATTGTCCATTCAAAACCAGTCAATTTTCTCTCTCGTTTCACTTTCTTTAAGTATCTGTAAAATATAAATGTACTTAAAAACATAAGTAATAATGATAATTGCTGTAAATCATCGACTATACGTACCCCCATAGACTCCATCACCCTCCCATTCAAAATAAATGCTATACTTTAAAGATATCATCTATTGGTAGTTTATTTCCATTTAAAACAATTATGTCCTAAACAAAAAGAGCACTCAACAATTGGGTGCTCTAAAAATTATTAACATAACACTTTTCTTCTACTTTTTATAACTCAGTTCTATCACTTTGGGTATATGATTGTTATCATATTTCCTTTTATAGAGGTAACGTCAGGAAAATACGAATATACAAAGTTAAGGGATTTTCATTACTTTATAACCATTTTTAAGTTATATTCAATAACCATGCTTTGACATTGTCTAGAGCATGGTTATTATTTAAACAAATATAAATCTGCTTAGTTGATTTTTTAGTTCATCAATTTATTGAATTCATTAACTGAAAGAAGTATTCAGGTTTGTGAGTTTTATTTAGGTTAAACCATGAATGTAATGTATCTGGTGCAAATACATCTAATTTTTTCAGTACTTCCATCGCAAATTCCAGAGGAGCTATTCCTGATGCAGTAACTAAGTTCGCATCAGATACCGCAGATCTCAACTCATAGAATTTTTCTCCTTTATAGTTAGGACATACCATTTTAGTGTATTCTAAATTATTAGTTGTATGCTTTCTAGTATCTAAGTATCCCCTATTTGCAAGGGCCTCAGTTGCACCACAAATTGCACCAACAATAGTACCAAACTTTAAAGCTTGGCCAACTCTTTCCAAGATAGGTTGATGAATCTCTTCACTCCAAGTAGTCCCTCCTGGTAAAATTAAAAGATCTTTACTCTCAAAAGTACATTCATCAAGGGAAATATCTGGTTTTATGCTCAGTCCCCCCATAGTAGTAATCATTTCTTTATTAGCTCCTACTGTAATTACTTTTAAAGGTACTAAATCTTTTTTAAAATATCTTCCTGAATTTAGTTCGGTAATTAAATATCCATATTCCCAGTCCGACATTGTATTAAATACATATAGAAAAACTTTTTTTGTTTGCATCCCATATCACTCCAATCACAATTGATATGGATATTATAATATAACTTCCCTGACAGTTAACGTCAGGGAAGTTATCATACTTCATGAAATTTTATTAATTCCGACAGAACTTCAATAAGTCTTTTCTTAAGACTTATTGGCTCAATAACTTTAATAGATTTATTGTACGGTAAAAGTAAATAAGGTACATATGTATGTATCATATCTTTTTCAAGAAGAAAAACTGCTTGATTTGAAGTTCGCACTTGTAAATAATGTCCTAAAAACCAATGTTGGCAAATATCATCCAATACACTTTTATCCCCACTAATAACCAAAGAAATAATCCCTTCCTTATCTTCTATAGTTGGAAGAAGATTTTTTATAAAAAAGTCACGTGCTGAAAAATTTTCTGGCCGGTTAAACTTATTTTCGGTTAGCATTAAATTTTCAATTCGATCTACCCTAAAACTACGGATATCATTCCTAAGATGACAAAATCCAATCACATACCACCTATTATTCCAATAGATAATTCTGTACGGATCGACCAATCTATAATTTAATTGCTTTTTCCCACTTTTATAATAAAGAATTTTTACTGAATACCCATCAGTTACGGCCTCCTCCAACTCCTTCAAAAAATGTTCCATAGAGGATGAACTAAATCGACTTATTACTTCTAGACTACTTAAATGTCGGTTTATCTTTGCTTCCTGCTCTTGATTTGAGTATTTACTTAGTTTTGAAATGGCCCTATTTAATGCTTCACCTCCATAATATCCGGCTTCTTCTGCAAAAACAGCAGCGTGAAATAGTGAAGTTTGCTCTTCAAAATCAAAAAAAAGAGGAGCCTCAATAAAATTGTTTAATAACGTGTATCCACCGTTATGTCCTGGTTCTGAAATTATAGGTACACCACTTGTTGAAATTGTATCAATATAACGATACACAGTCCTTATATTCATCTCTAACTTTTCTGAAATTTGTTTTGCAGTAATTTTTTTACCTGAGCGAAGCATCCATAGAATCGCTAACATATTATCAATTTTAGGCATGTAATTCCACCTCTCTATGGAATTTATCCCTTATTATATATTTCTGATTTTTAGTATAACTCATCAACTGTTCCTTTCCGATAGCTTTCTAAATAATGAGGCCCTAGACACATTTGTAATTTCACAAATTTGATTTACATTCATATCTACCTCTTCATAAAGCTTTACTGCATAATTCATTCCTGCATGATTTTTATAGTATTTCTTTAACCAACCTTTAAATTTTCCTTCTTTCTTATTCAGTTCAATACCTTTATGTTTCCACCTACGAATCAGATCACGTTCTAATTGGTTTATACCCGCCATAACCTTAATTAAGCATTGGCTTTAGGAATTATCTTCCAATAAATCGAGCCATGTATCTTTGAAGGATTATAATTATCATCCTTATTATAATATTTAGTTACAACAATAGCTTCAATTATTATAGCGATACACACAAACAAAAGAATTATTTTGCGTCTCACAACAAAGCTACTTATTCATTTTTTTCTTTTTTAAATTGGAAGGATATATGTTCCAATTGTTTGATTTCCTCTATTATTTTACGAATTCCTTCTTCAATCCTATCTTCCTTTACATTCGATACGTTTAACTTTAATAGTCTTTCTTTCGGAAAACCTCTCACATAATTTTTATCAATTGTATCAATACTTATTTGTTTTTCACTTAGTCTTTTGAAAAACATTTCTGAACTACTCGTTTTATGTAATTTTAAACAAGTATGAATTCCAATTGTATTATGCTTTTTATATGTGAATAAAAGTGGGTTTTCACTATGAGTTCTTTCTAGTGTTTCTGCTAATTTTTTAGATCTATTGTGATAGGAAGATTTAATTTTATTTTTATGACGTTCAAACATACCGCTCTTTATATAAATTTCTAAAGCCGCTTGAGAAATCATCGGACTATCAATATCTAGTATTTTTTTGTATGTATAGAAAGCAGTTGCAATGGATCGTGGGATGACCGCAACTCCAACCCGTAAACCTGGAAAAATAATCTTCGAATAACTTTTCAAATATATGACATAACTACAATTATCCAAGCTATATAACGGATCTGCTTTTGAATCAGTTTCTAAATCTGCTAAATAATCATCTTCCACTATAAATACATTGTATTTCTTAGCCAATAGTGTGATTTTTTCTTTCTCATCTTTAGAATAAGACGTTCCAAGCGGATGATGATATCTCGGTATCGTATAGAAGAATTTTATTTTTCCAGTTTGAAATATTTGCTCCAATTCATTCAAATCGATACCTTCATTCGTACGTCTAATACCGATTACAGGAACTTTATTTATTTCTAGATAATCAATATATAGATGATATGTTGGCTGTTCAATTAATACAGTTTCATTTCCATTCGGAAATGGTATGGAAGTTAATATAGCAAGTGCCTGCTGAACACCTGACGTTATAAAAATATTTTCTTCTTTTGTAAAGACTTGATAATTTGCTAGTTGTTTTTGAATAACTGGTATTAAAGATGGTAACCCTTTCGGCGTTCCATATACAAACAAATCATTTTTATACGTATCAATAGCCTTATTAATGCAATGCTGAAAATCTAAATATGGGAAAACATCTGGATCTGGTGCTGAAGAAGCGAAATCAATTATCTCGTTATTTTCTATGGTACTCCCAGATTTCTTAACAACGTAATATCCACTTTGAGGGACAGAATATATAATGTGACGCTTTTCTAATTCATGAAGAGCACGTATAACTGTTGCCTTATTACATTCATATTGCGTAACGAGTGACCGTATAGACGGTAATTTCTTTCCTTCTCTTATTTCTCCATTTTGAATCATATTTTCTATGTCGTTTAAAATATTTAAATACTTATACATCTTACACCTCCTTCAGTAATTCTATATTTAATTATATCGATTTTTAATTAATATAGCATTCATTCCTCAATTAGTTAATTTTCCGATCATCTATATCGTAAATCCCAATAGCATATGAATCATTTTCAATCCATTTCTTTACTGCTACTGTTTTAAGTACCCCTTCAACTTCTTTTTCTGTTTTCTGTCCAAGTTCTCTCGCCCTTACTTCACCATCGCTAATCTTAGTTTTTATATCAATGGTAACAGGTTGATTCTTTTTATAATTTATTTGCTGAATACCAAACCCTTCATATCCATTTTTTCTGAATACGTCATCAAATATCTGTCCAAAAACTAACTCCCATCTATGTTCTGCATTTACAATCTCCTTGTTTCTTTGAGATATATTTACTTTATAGGACATAATACCTTGAATTTGCAATCTTTTATTAATTTCTTTTTTTATTTCGTTAGGATTTTCGCTATCAGCAATCTCTAAATCTACTATTCTTGCTTTTTCATCTCTTATAGCAGCACTAAAAAAAGATTCCTCCTTTACCGCTACTGTAGCAATATCCATCACTATAGAATCTTCACTTTTAGCATCTTCAATCTCATTCTCACAGGCACATAATAAAGCAAATGGAATTAAAAATACAAGTACCTTTGTTCCCTTTCTCATGTAGCACCCCTCCACACATTTTCATTTACGATAAACTTTTTACTTTGACATATAAATACTTTCTATAATTATTAAATTTAACATTATTTCACATTTTCCCCACTTAACAAGGGAATTACAATTAATAAATAGAATATCTCTATGAATAAATAAAAAGTGAGGGATATATAATGCAACGTGTAAATACGATTGATATTAGTAATGTACTACAATTGGAAAAAACTCTTTCGACTTTATTAAATAAGATGATTTCTTCAAAACTAGACCTTGAAAATTGGTTAAAAGAGCAGTCAAAAGTAATTTGGGAAATCGAAGAACAATTAAGATCACATTACATCGCCTTTCAATGTAATACGGATGATGAAGGAATAAAGGATACTTTTGAACATGATCAACAATTTGTAAAGCCACTTTTAAAGCGGTACCAAAATTTATTGGATAATAAATATTTAGAGTCACCTTTTCGAATGGAATTAGATTCTAACGTATATGGTTTATTAGATACAAAAATAAAAAATGCTCAAAAGTTATTTTGTGAGGAAAATATCGAATTAGAAATACAGGAAGACAAATTAGTCACAGAGTACTTTGAAATCACTGGAGGATTAAGTGCCATTTGGGACGGAGAAGAAAAAACGATAACAGAATTACAATCCTATTTACAAGATTCGAATCGTGACATCCGTAAAAAGGCAAAAACTATTATTTCTGAACAATTTTTATCTGTTGAAAAAGAACTCCAAAACATATTAAATCAATTAATTGAAATTCGCCATCAAAAAGCAAAAAATATTCAACTAGAGAATTATCGCGATTATATGTTCAAAAAATACGAGCGTTTTGATTATTCAGCGATAGATTGCTATGAACTAGCCGAATCCATACGTAAATATGTTGTGCCTCTTAAAGATAAAATAATGCTAGAGAAAAAAGAAAAACTGCAAGTTGATACGCTTCGCCCGTGGGATGTATCAGCTGTAACTCCAGATCAAAAAGTACTTAAACCTATTGCAAATGAAAATGATTTAATTGAAAGGAGCACTCATATCTTTAATAAACTAGATGTTGAATTTTCAGCACTATTAAACCGAATGTATAAACACAATTGTCTTGATTTAACAAGCCGCAAAGGAAAAGCAGCTGGTGGCTTTTGTGAGTACTTACCAGCTTCACAATTATCTTATATTTTTATGAACTTAAATTATACACAAGATGATATTATCACTTTTATACATGAAATGGGTCATAGTATTCATAACGAACTCATAAAACCATTAAAATTACGACAGTATATAGAAATTCCAGCTGAAACAGCTGAACTAGCCAGTATGACAATGGAGTTATTCTCGCTTAATTATTGGGATACCTTCTATACAGACAAAAAAGATTTAAAACAAGCAAAAATTAACTTCTTTAAAGATGTTATTTCATATTTACCTATTATGCTTATTGTAGATCAATTTCAACACTGGCTGTATGAAAATCCAATTCATACTTCTGAAGAAAGAAATGAAAAATACTTACAACTTCAAAAACATTATCAATCTAGCGTCATACATATTGATGGCTACGAAAACTGGATAGCAACGAGTTGGTTACCTGTACTCCATATTTTTGAAGTACCATTTTATTATATTGAATACGCGATTGCCCAACTTGGGGCATTACAAATGTATAAACAATATAAAGAGGATCCTAAGCAAACACTAGAAAATTATAAAAAGGCATTATCACTAGGAAGCTCGCAATCTATAAAAGAAGTATATGATGCAGCCGGTATTCGTTTTGATTTCTCTGGTGAAACCATTAAAGAACTAATGCTATTTGTAGAAAAAGAATTAGAATTACTTGAGCAATTATAAGAAGAAAACTACACCTATATTTTAGGTGTAGTTTTCTTCTTCATTTTATTAATCAGTTCTATGTACTGAGTATCACCATATCCGATTGTTGGAAAAAGATAAAACAACTTTGTTAATAATTCTTGATTTGATAAACCTTTATTTTTAGAGATGAATTTCATTACGATATTATCTTCTTTTAGCATTTCTAAATATAAATCTATAGCCTGATACATTACAGGTGGTACTTTATGATAAGTCTTTTTATGGTTTACCAATACTTCATTGTATATAGTAGAATAATCCCCCAATTCAAGTTCAATTTGATTTACTTTAAATTCATCCTCCCTGAAACTATTTAAGTATACTTTCCCTTCATAGCACGACTGCTCAAGGTATGAAAGTAAAGTAAGTAGATTCATTTGGCAAAACATATCTTCACCAAACCATAAAACAATACATTTGTACTCTTTCGTAAAAAGTTTTTTTAATGGATCTATTACCTTTTTTGTATAACTTTCTACTGAACTGTTATGTCCTTCCGCTCTTGTTTTAATAAAGTCCTCATCAAAAACTTGTGTAGTAGCAGGGTTCACACACATCGCCTCATTAAATGGTGCATAATCAGAATCACCCATTAGCTTTTTATTTTTAAATTCTTCATACATAACTTGACCATTTAATATGTTAAGTACCTCTTTATCAAATAGCTCACTCTTCCTATTTCGCAACTGTTCAACCTCTATTTTTCTAGAAATATTCATATTAAACGCCCCTTCTTTATTTAAATTTAGTTTAAGAAATGATTGAATAGACATTTTGTTAAGTTGATATTCTCTTGGATTCATTCCAAAAACATTTTTACATATTCGATTTAGCCGTTCCTATTTATAGTGCGATAGAATATTCATTTGCTGGAAATGGGAATATCATTGACTATGAACATTCTATTACAAAAGCACTATTTGAAGGCTACCAAGAGGAAAATGAACTACCAAAAGAGATGATAGACAAGTTTCCATTATTTGTTAAATTAAAGGAGATTTTTGAATATAGCTTAATGCATATGTATTGGGATAAAGAAGAATTAACGGAGGAACAAGTACGGATTATGAACCTTTATAGGATGAAGATCGAAAATAAGAATACCTATATCAATATTTAAGAACGCTGTTGTTTAACTACAAGGAAACTTTGGTTAAACAACAGCATTTATTAATTTGCTGACAGCCTTTTTTATGACTTATAAATACTGATTCAATAATCTTTTCAAATACACTTCATTTTGCGGTGATACTTTTTCAGAAAATCTAGCTGCAATAATAATAGGAGCCCATTGAAAAACTTCATCTCTTGATAAGCCGGTACGACTGCAATATATATGTAAATACATCTCAGCTAATTCTACCGAAGCTTGTGAGTACAACAAATATGTTCGAAATACATCTGCGCGAATATCACCTGAACTTGCATCTACCCAGTCTATAACTTTCACTTTCTCTTCCTTACTCAAAATCAAATTAAATGGATGGAAATCTCCATGACATAGCCTAAAATCAAATGTAATAGAATCTAATTTTTGTAATATATTCTTCTTTTTGCTTTCATCCAAATTATGTACAGATTTAATTTGACGCTCTAACCTTTTCCTCATTAACTCCATTTCATCTGTATTCACACGTATAGCATGGATCTTTTTTTGCTCATTAACACAAAGTCCGATATAACGCTCTGCCTCATTTAAATTATTAAGTAGGAGATCACCAACACTGTCCCCTTTTACGTATTCCATAATAATTGCCTGTCTATCGTGTATCTTTGTCACTTCAAATACGTTTGGAACTGGCAGCCCGCATGAATAAGCATATTTTTGTTTTTTTGCTTCATTCATAGACTCTGTATCTGGGAGGTAATCTTTAAATAATTTTACAACCTTATCATCAGTTAAATAAATTTCTGCTGTATTCCCTTTTGCAATTGGATTACCTAAAACCACTTCATTTCTCCCCTTAACATAAATTAAAATAACACCTTATACCTCTCTTTAAATTCACTATAATCCTAGCTAAAACCTTCTTCACGAATATACAAAAAACTTACCGCTTTCCATCCTTAAATAGAAAGCGGTAAGTTTAATTGTTTAGGAATATCAGAATGAAACTCTGATGTATGCACAATTGAAAATGTATATCCTTGCTCAATAAATGATACTTCATTACATTTATATTCAAATGATACACCATTTTTCTTAAAGTTATTTTGGATTCGCTGTAAAAATGCGACGTCTGGTGTTCCGAAAGAAACGTGTACTTTCGGTGATAGAGCTTTCATCGCGATTGGAATCCAAGGTCGCTGCCACCAAGTTGCGACGACATAAGCAGTGCCACCAACTACAAAGTTAAAAATATCCCCGTCTTCCATCGTTTTCATATTTAGATTTGATTTCAGCCATTCCCTAAAAATAGGTACACTTTTAACAGGAAGACCAATTTCCCTTACATATAAAATGTTTAAAGGTGACTGCGGTACTAATACATCTTCTTTAACATAACTATGCGCGATAATTTCGAGTAGATTTCCATCTCCGTCTTTAAAGTATAAATTGAATCGACCATCCTCTTCATCAATTATATGACCATCTTTCCATTTCGCAATGAGTAATCCAGACTCCTCAAGCCATCTTGCTGTTTCATGAAATTTTGAATATGGGATTTCAAAAGCAACATGTGCAGGTGCAATTGGTTCATACACTTCTTGAAAACTAATTGTTGTATAAGGTGTTACTTCAAATTGAATGAAGGATGCTGTTTCTTTTTTTATTGGAAAAGATAATATGTCCTTATAAACTTGTTTTACCCCTTCTATGGAAACCGTTTGTAGTTTTATATCTGATATATGTGTAATCACTTTACATTCCCCCTCATTTCTTATTATCTATTCGTATTGTATTACACTTATAAATAGATAAAATCAAACGGAAGGATGGATTTTCCATATAGAAACTACAACTTTAGTATGAATATGTTAGCTCCAATTATTTTTTATTTCTGCTATAACAATTTCTGGTTTATCCCAGTGCAACATGTGTGTAGTATCAGGAATTACTTTTACTATACTGTCCGTTTTCTCTTTGAAAACATTTACTGTCTTATCTCTATAATCCGCCCAAACTTGTGGAACTGTAGCTCGGAGTAATACAATATTAGCCGGCAGCTTCTCATATATATCTATCGTTTCATCTTTATACATACCTCTTATTATATTACTAGCTGTATTCCCCCTGGCATGCCACCATACTTTGTTATCCATTTCGATCCCTAGGTCCTTTACAGCAACTTCTAACAATGAAGACCACCTAGTATAAGCTTCTTTTTCACTTTTGAAAAATTCGTCCCAATTATTAAAAACGTATTCATCAAAGTCCTTTTCATAATAAGCAATTTCTTCTTCCAACGTTTTTTCTTGAAGCCTTTTTGTTTGATATCCACCATCAATAAGAATACTTCCTTGTACTTTTTCTGAATGATGTAACAAATAAAATAACGCTACAAAACTTCCCCATGAATGTGATAGAAAATAGAAGTATTCGATTCTCAATTCATTTATTATTTCATTTAACCAATTTGCTAAATTCTGCATCTCATAATCTTCTGTTCTTTCAAATGGCGGTGTTTTACCATGTCCAGGTGCATCAACGGAGATAAATCTATACTCTTCTTTTAATTCCTCAGCAATTTCTATAAAACTTAAACTCGTACTACCTAATCCATGTAAACAAAAGATAACGGGCTTGTCATTATTCCCCCATTCAGTAATATGTACATTTATTTTTTCATTGCTAATATAGTAACGTTTCAAAACATTTATCCTCCATATTTTGATTTACACTTTATTTATTTCTATTATTTTCAAGTATTTCCTGTATTCTTTTCCACACAAAAAGCTGCTTTTCTTTAAATGAAAAGCAGCTTTTACGCTAAAATATATTATAATTTAACAGCGATAATCATAAATCTTTTTGAATTTGTATGAATCCCTTTTTCAGAACTATTCGTGTCAATGAACTTTTGTAAAATAGTAAAATCCTCTTCCTCTTCTCCAAATCTAGGAATAATAGGCGTATGTTTTAATAAGAAAATGAGATCTTCAGGCGTATTGTAATAATCAGTAACATCATATTCACGTACTTGCACGAGATCAAATCCTGCACTAATAAGTTCATCCATATACTTTTCTTTTAAAGTGCCATCTCGTTCACCTAAGCATTGTCCTCTGCCAAATGCTTCTTTCAGGTTTAATTTATCATTCTCACTTACTTGTTGCGTTAAGAAAAAAGCACCTCGTTTCATTACTTTTGCTAACTCAGATGCTAGAAACGGAGCATGACAACTTGAAGCGATATCAAAATGCGCATGTGGAAACGTTAAAGCTTCAGAACCCATTTGAATAAACTCAACATTTTGTACACCTGATTTTTTCAAATTAGAATGTGCCGTTTCAATCATGCCGTTAGAATTATCAATTCCAATCAACAATTTAGCTGATGATGCTATGTTAAGTACATTTTCTCCTCCGCCTGTACCAACATCAAGTAGAATGTCTGATGATTTACATCTTTCTTTCACTTCTCCATAAAAGTCCCATATTTCTCCTACAGTTTCACATTTTATTTTACTAAAATCCCATCCATTTAATCTTCCTACTTTATCATAAAAGCTTTTGTACTCTAATTCATTCACCTTATAACTCCCCTTTGTAAAAACGAATTAAATATGTATAATAACCTACAACACTATTTAATTATATATTATAAAATACAAATTATTAAAACACCATTCCACTTCGTACGACGATAAGTTTACATAACAATTTTATAGTTCACCTTTATCTATATGTTCTAAATGACCTCTTCCCCAACTACACACACTATCCAAAACAGTACTGACTGTTTTTCCATGTTCAGTTAAGCTATATTCTACTTTAGGTGGTATTTCTTGATAATGCTTATGAATCTTATAAATCTCTTTCTCTTGTAAAAAGGCCTGGCCATAATAATGAAATTGCACATACTGTTCTATATTTAATGCAAAATAGTTTTACTACGGGTAATGTATTATTTCCAGATGGAGGGTACACATATCATTAAATTATTAGCAACAAAAGCCCCTTATTACAGTGGCTTTTGTCGCTAATTTAAACATTGCTGAAGTAATATAGGATTCTCTTTTATTAGTTCTGCTAAAACAAAAGTTGTGGAAAAGGTCGTAAGATTAACTCTTTATCTAGCAATCCTTTTTGTTCTCGAATCATTCCGCCTCATCCAATAAAAGCCGCCCTAATTTCTATTCCCTACACTTTTATATAAAATTAACCTTATAAAGGTAGGATTCAACAACTTCTTACAGAATTCTATATTTAATACGTATTGGACGGATTATTTTCAAATTCCTCTTTACTAAAGGTGGTTCATACAATTGTGAAATTTGTACAAGAACGAAGATTAACTGTCAAGACAACTTTTTCAAAAGAATACAAGATTTTTATTTTTGGTTTACTCATTTCACGAATCGGGGATTCACTATATACTTTTGCACTGCCTTGGATTGCATATCAATTAACTGGTTCAGCTGTAATTATGAGTTCTTTATTTGCTGTTAACGTATTGCCAATCGTTTTATTTGGCCCTTTAGTTGGTGTACTAGTTGATCGATATGATCGAAAAAAGTTACTTTGGATGGCGGATATTACCAATATTATTTTAGTAAGTCTCGTACCAATTCTACATGCATTACATCTATTAGAAGTCTGGCATTTATACGTAATTACTTTTATCTTAGCAGTTATGTCCATGCTTTTTGATGTAACAACAGTTACAGTCATTCCACACATCGCAGATGCATCATTAACGAAGGCTAATTCTTTATATCAAATGGTTAATCAATTGGCTAGTTTGTTTGGTCCAATGATAGCTGGGCTTTTCATATCTTTTATTGGCGGCTTTCAAGTACTTTGGATTAATGTTCTTTCATTTATTGCTACATTAATTGCTGTGATTATATTACCTTCTATGAAAAACTTAAATAAAAAGAATACTGATAAAAAAACATTGCAAAATGTACTAAATGATTTGTTTGATGGTTTTAAATGGCTCAAAAATGATTGGTTAAATATAGCTTTGTCACTTCAAGCTATGGTAGGTAACTTTGGAGCAAGTGCTGTTTTAGGTGTACTTATGTATTATTTATTATCGACATTAAATCTCACCTCCGCACAAAGTGGCTATAATTATACTTTAATAGGAATAGGTGGGCTTTTAGGAAGCTTAATTGCCGTTCCTTTAGAAAAGAAATTTCGACGTGGTGTACTTATTCCTTTACTCCTATTTTTAGGAGCGCTTGGGTTAACATTTGCTTTGTGGAGTACATATTGGCTTGCTCCCGGAATTGCTTTCGGAATCGCGATGACATGTAATATCACATGGAATACGATTGTTACATCAATTCGGCAGGAAACTGTTCCATCCAATTTGCAAGGACGTGTTTTAGGTTTTTCTCGTGTACTTACACGATTATCTATGCCATTGGGGGCATTAGTAGGTGGAATTATTTCAGCCTACAATCCTGTATTTATATTTGCTTTAGCTGCTTTTACTAAAATAATTGAAGTCTTTATTGCCTTATATAGTCCGATACGAAAACTGTAAAGATAAAGATTTATATATTTTGAGATATTAATAAAATAAAAAAGGCATAAAACATGCCTTTTTTTATTACTTATTTGTTTATTGGATAACAAACTTCTGTAACCCACTTATTAGGATCGGATTCCATCGCTGGGCTCACATGATAAATATTAAACATCGGGCCTGCTAATTTGTAACCCTCTGTCTCAATCCATTTTGCCGCAGCCTCATTTACAGCTGTCATCTGTTCATAACTTCCATTAACTGTTATAGAAGCTACATTAGTCGATTCCATATTTTTAAATGTAACGTCTTTTGTATTTTCGTGCTTACCAAGAATACTTAGCTGTATTTCTATATCCACATCATTTTCTTTGTATTCACGATCATGGAAAACCGCAATACTATAACTCGGTTGGGCAATACTAATATTTTTCATTTGAATTTCTTGCATTAATACACTCCATAAATCACCTTCGCAATTATACGATGGAATAATCTTTCTAACACTAGCTACAGTTCTTTCTGGAATTTCTTTTATTGAAACATGATAATTCATCTCAACAACATCCTCTCTCATCGTTTTCATTGAGTCTTCGAGGAGACGTAATTGTTTTTGGAGGTTATTCATGTCTTCTTTAATTTGAGCACTACGATTAAAAAATTGCTCTTTTATGGTATCTATATTATCGCATTCTATTATTTCTTTGATGGTAGCAATATTAAACCCCATAGCTTTTAACGTTTGAATTTGATTTACTTTTTTTAATTGGTCTGCTGAATAAAATCGATATCCACTCTGCTCATCGACTTTTACTGGTTGTAGTAATTCCACTTTATCGTAGTGTCTCAACATTCGTATACTAATGGAAGATAGTTTTGAAAAATCCCCTATTTTAAACATGATTTCCTCCTATAAGTTACATCTGCTTTGAAGCTCAACTTTATCTTAAACAATAACATTGTGTGAGGGTCAACTGTTTATAACGTTTGAATTATATTTCTTTAATTATTTACCCTTATATACTCTTCTGTCTTATGCCTATAAAGATTGATAATAATCCGTTCACAGCTAATAAAATTACTATAATACTTGTAAGTAAACCTACATCTGCCGCAAATATTTTTATCGTACGCCATGGTGAGCTTGTACAATAAGTAAGAAGTGGGATGAAAATAATAGATAATAGTAGGAATAGAGCCCCTACGAATAACCAAGTTAATTTTTTTACAGTTTCCTTATGTTTATATTTTTTAATTAACATAATTGATGAAATGAAAAGCGCGAGTATAACTGTAGACATAACAATTTGTGTAAATGGTATGCTTTTATGGGGATCAACCGGTTCTTCTTCATTCAAAATATTAATAATCCCCTTTTTTAATACTGAAAGTGCTGGTTCTTCTAATACATGATTTTTATTTGTTAAAATCACACCACCCCAGCCACTTTTATTTAAAGTAAATATTTCTGTACGAGCATCGGGCGTTGATCCTGAATGCCAAATCATCGTTTCGCTTTCATTTATACTTGTTGTTCTTAATCCAAAACCATAGCTTTTTTCTGAATTTATGTTATAAAGTGGTGTAAGATAAAGGTCGATGTTTTCTTTCTTTAAAAATTGAGTATCTTCTTGTCGATTCAAAAACATAATAAATTGAATCATATCTTCCAAATTTGCGGTAATATAACCATACGGTGCCCCGGCATTATCATAGGATACTACACTTTTTCTTGGTATGCCAAACCATGACTGATAACCTGTTAAATAGCCTTTTTCATATGCAGTTTCTTTACTTGCTGCCGCACCATTCATATTTAATAGCTGAAAAACATGTTTTTCCATATATGAGGAATATGTATCATTTGTAATTTCCTCAATAAGTGCACCTAAAACAATATAATTCGCATTACTATATTGATATTTTTCTCCTGGTAGAGCAGTTAATTTTACATTTGAAAGTCTCATTACATTTTCTTTTAATGCTGTAGAACTTTTGGATTGCTTATCTGATATTAATAAGCCTTCATATGTGTTTATTCCGCTTGTATGAGTTAAAAGGTGTTGGATTGTTATAGATGAGGATATTTGAGAATCTTTTAGTTTAAACCAAGGAAGATGTTGTTGAACTGAATCCTCTAATTTTATCTTTTTGTCTTCTATTAATTTCACTATAGCTAAAGCTGTTAAAGATTTGCTTATTGAGCCGATTGCAAATGGTGTTTTACTAGTTATTTTTTTTTCAGATTCCCCAGTAATCCCCCACGTTTTAGTGAAGAATACATCTTTATTATGTACAATTGCAACAGCAGCCCCTGGAATATTCTGTTCCTTTATAAATTTTTCAATATACTTATCTAAAGTAGCTTTAATATCTTGCTGAGCATATGCTTTTGGATAAATGATACATAATACTATTACATTACAAAGAATATAGATTTGAAATAGTTTATAGATAGTTTTCTTCATTATACTTTAGATAGCTTTCTTTTTTTATAACTTACTAAGCTAATAAACACTACTACAGAGAGCATAAAGCTAATCATTATTAATAAAACGTTCCACCATTGATTCTCTGATATGCGATATAAAATATTATAATTAAATGTATTTTTGCTATTAGTTGAATTAAATGATTCAGTTAAAAATATTGAAAATGTAGTTTGCGAGATGAGGTAAGTAATAATTGCGATGAATATGCCACGTAAGATAAATGTGTTGAATTTTCCTTTTTCATTTTGAAGTTGTTTCATTTTAACTTGTAAATCAATTTCATTTATTTCTATAAAATCTTTAACAAATAATTGAGGGGTACCTAAATCATCTATACTGTCTTCACCATGTTCATGACACTCTTGAATATGTTCTAATATTTGTCTCTTAATATTTTCCCTTTCTTCTAAACTAATATCGTATTGCTTTAATTCCTTAAGTACGTCTCTTAAAAATTGCTTTTCTTTACCTATCAATTTATTCCTCATTTCAGAAGGTCTCCTTTCAAACCGCTTTTTAATAATGTTTGAATGTCCAATTGCAATTCTAACCACTCATTAATTTTCTTCTCAAGACGTATTTTCCCATTTTCATTAATTTCATAATAAATCCTCACTTTACCACTGTCTGTTACCTCTTGATAAGTGTTAACCCACTCTTGATTTTTCAACTTAGTTAAAATAGGATAAATACTTCCTACTCCTTTCAATTTTAAATTGTTTATTTCAAGTTCTTTCATAATCTCATAACCATAACTTTTCTTTTTCGACAAAATAGATAATACACACATTTCTAAATGACCTTTAATTAAACTTGTTCTATCCATAGGATAAATTTAACAGAAATATATACTTCATTCAAGTATATATTTCTGTTAAATTTAAAAAATCACACAATGAAAAATAGATTAATAAACAAAAACATATCACTTACGAACCATTTTAAACCTTAATTTTCGCTTTTATAATATAATAATTACATAATATATTAATCGTTTATCACTATTTGTTTTGTATCTCTCCTTCCATATTACTTCTTTTCTTATTGAAAAATATTGTATGGAGACATAAAAATACTAAAAGATCCAATTTCTTAATTTTGATATTAAGAAATTGGATCTTCTTTCATTACCTTGTATTAATCATACTGCGCTAATATATACATTATAAAGAATATATGTTTTATTAATTTATATTAATAAAACATATATTAATAAAATTTACTGATTACTCTCAAGACATTCATAAACCGCCATCATATCTCGTTTATCCAACTCACGTATGCGATTGAAAATGGGTATTTGTCCAACAGCTTCTGTTAATAAGCTTTCATTCACAACATCACTTACTTTTCCAGTTAACCACGTTTGTACATCCACGCCCTCGACAACTTCTTTTAACCCTTCGTCATTAATACCACTTGCATTACAAGTTACACATGGAATTGTTAGTTTAAAGACACCATCATGTAAATTATCTTCGGTTATCACTTTCTTACCTTTACAAAATGGACATGGATTACTTTTTTTAATTTTATTAATTTGGGTAACTAATTTTTTGTATCCAAACGCTTCGTATACATACGTAAGTTTTTTATATTTACCATTTGTGAAATACTTATCTATAATGGTTTCTCTCGTTTCATAAACATTAGGGAAATCACAAACAGTTACCTGATTATTAACACTAATGGATTCGATATTTCCTTTTATTTCGCTCCAGAATGGTAAGACATTTTGTAACACCATTTCATAGTTTGAAAAGCTTGCTTGTTCTAATTCAAACATTTTCAATGCAACTTGTGCTTTTCTTGGCAATAAAGAAACATCTTCCGTCAATACCATATCGCCACCAACAATAGACTTCAATTTAACAAGTGCCGGTAAATCATCAACTATTTTCAATACTTTATTAATAGGCTGATTGATTATTTCACGAATATCTACGTTACCAAATTTAAGTGGTTTATGATGATTTAAAACCGTCCCCTCACAAATTGGACATTTCATCATTTTTTTTGAACTCTTAATTTCTTCTTTAATAGGTGCTTTTGAAATAACAATATATCCACCAATAATTGTATTAAACCCTACCCATGTTCTGCGTGTCTTTCCTTTTTTATCATAAAATGATTTTTCAAAATATCCGTACCAAAACGTATGCTTTTCTTCTTCTGACATATCATTATAGCTCTTTGACAAATCGTGACCAAGCTCATTTTTTATTTCTTCGAATAGAAATTCTATTTTTTCATGCTGATAAAATTTTAATACCTTCATGATTTCTTGATCGAATAGCCCATCCCAAAATGGAACACTTTTATCTTGAATGGCAATATCTTTATCAAAAACTTCAATTTGAAGACGTCCAGAACAAGATGGACAATGATTGTCCTGTGAATAGAAATCAAAACTTCTCGTATCTTTATTAATTGGATGAGCAGCTACAATATGATTAATTAATCCACCAATCTCATATAAGAAACTATATTGACTATATAAATGTCTTTCAAGATCAATAGCAATAACAGGTGCGATTGTATCAGATTCATATTCACCATAAATTAACCTAGCCATTGATGATAAACTTTTTAAAATACCGCCCTTATAAACATTTTCGGCATTTTTAAAATAGTTAATATGATTTTCTTCTAAATAGTGAACTCCTTTTTTCTGCTTAAGCATTGAAGAGATATTTATTTTCTCTGTGCTATTCACATTACTTTTTTGACGATAGTAATCCTCATGTTTAACAACATCCAAATGCTCTACAGATTCATTCTGCCTTTTTCCAAAATCAACTATATAATCAGAGCTTTCTAACATGTAACGATTATGCTCAATCATAATGATAGAAACTGATTCATCTTGCAGAATACCTCTAATACTATCGATAAATTGATTTAAAATATTTTGTGATAAACCTTTTGAAGGCTCATCAAAAATGAATAATGTATGTGGATTTCTAGTGTTTGCAAATAATTCCGAAACTAAATGAACACATTGAAACTCACCTGTCGATAATGTTTGTGTTTTTCTCTCTAATGTTAAATAGCCAAGCCCTAATTTAATTAGTAAGCTCAAACGTTTATAAGCGATATCTTCATTTGGAAGTTCATCAATAATATCCTCAATCGAGCGCTCAAAAATATCATCAATGTCTTCACTATACTTTGTGAGTTTCTTTTTAATATCTAGGAAAGTTGCTACAGTTGATCGACTTGTAATTGATTGATTTCGGTCTTGTCCTACCATAACTAATTTATCTTTTGGATATCGTTTTAAAAAATCTGTAGCTAGACATTCGTTGACAAGTGTAGATTTCCCACATCCCGATTCTCCTGTAACCGTTACAAGCCTGTTTTTAGGAATTTGAAACTCCGCCATTTGGATATTACGGCAATATAAATCATAGAATGTATAATATTCTGTTGGTATTTCTTTATTTCGCTCCCACAGTATTGACTTTGGTCTTGGTGATTCTTTCACAATTTTCCCGCCATATTTTCCGCTACCAGGTCCAAAGAACAATTGCTCATCAGTTGTATCTAGTACCGTATCTGAATGATCAATAAGCCAAATTTGATTTTTACACCCTAATCGTTTAATCTCTTCTAAAATTTGTAATAATGTTTCATGATCAAGTCCAACTGAAATCTCATCAATAATAATTACAGCATTTTCACTTACTGCCATGAATTCAGCCAAATAAAGTCGTGTTAACTCTCCACCTGACAACGTACCCATAATTCGATTTAATGTTAAATAACCAATGTTCATATTAATAATATTTTGCAGTATATGCTGTTTTTCCTCACTAATATTTAATTGTTTTGCTAGTGAAAGAATAGATTCAACACTTAAATCATTAATATTTGAGATTGAATGTGGCTTTTCCAACAAATCAATTTCATATTGTTCAATTTCTTCACTATAACGTTTTCCCTTACATTTTTTACACTCAACATTTTTTGTAGTACCACGGCCTTTACAACCAGTACACCAGCCTAATTGATTATTAAATGAAAAGACCTCTGGAGAAAGATTAAATACTTCAGCAAGTTTTTCCCGAACCTCTGTAAAAACACCAGTATGAGTACCAATCGTTGAACGCGGATTAGACGAAATCGATGATTTTCCTAGAAAAAGTACTAATGGCATTTCTTCCATCTTAATAGCACTAAAATTTGTTTCCATAATGTTAGGAAATAAATATTGATATTCAGCCTTTGGTAATAAAGAAACTAATCGTTTTTTTGATTCTTCACCAATTGTTTGGCAAAAAGTTGTTTTACCCGATCCAGATAACCCAGCAATTCCAAACGATTTATTAAACGGTATAGTTGCATCTAATTTATTTATGTTATTAGCAATTAATTGATTTACTTTCATATTAACCTCTATTCTTATTTATTCACAAAAGCATTTTTAAAATATAATAATTACATAATGAATATTACCTATTATGCAATTATCCTCTCACTTCATGAATCTTATCCTTGTATATTTCAAACCACTGTTGCCATTCATCTTTAGAAAATTCTTTCTCTTCTCCTTCTAAAACGTAAGAAAAAAGATTTAAACAAATATGCCAACCAGCTATATCTCTCGGTGTATGATCTGTTAATTCATTAATGTACTCTTTAAGGAATAAAAGAGTACTATTTTCCTCTTTATGTATTTCAAATCGGACACGGTCTTTATCCCAAGTAAATTCAAGTACTGAGTTTAGTTGACACTCTAAAATATCAATGTTTATGAATGAACCGTCCATCATGTCGAACTTTATTATTCCACCAGTTTTAAGGCTTTCAATCTGTAAATTGGACATCCATTTTTTCAGCTTACTGTTTTCTGTTAATACAGACCAAACTTCCTCTACCGTATATGGAAATTCGCGTTCAAATTTTACTATATATCCACCAGTTAGTTTCCCAATTTCAGCTATCATTTTGATTGCCTCCTCATATAGAATATATGTTCTCATTTTATTTTACAAGAATATAAATATAAAATAAATATTTATGTCAACGAAGTGTTAATTTAAAGTGAATGACGCTGAGAAAAACTTAAATATTTTCTAAATCGAGCTATATAGTATTGAAAATTAAATATAGATTTACGTACAAATAAAAAAGCCGCATTTGCGACTTATGAAATCATGGGATTAACTCCTTTTTTGGTTAAATGATTAGCGCTTAATCGCATCGATAATTAGCGATGGAAAACCAAGTTTATCGCCTTTATTTCTAGAATCATACCTTTTCGAACGGAAAATAACACCGTCGTTTGCATCCCATTCGTTGTAATAAAACTGACCATTTTCATCACAATATTCAAGTAAAACTACCTCGAATCCAGCAGTTTCAAACATTTTCGTTAATGTTTTATAATTATGAACGATTTTATGACTTGCTGCTGGATGATCTTTCGGACCGGGTCCCCCTATTTGAACTATATTTTGATATACCTCATCCTGAAAGAATGCATCAGGGACTCCGCACCGAATATGACCAGATGGTTTTAAAAATTCATAACAGATTTCAGCTGCTCTTACACCTTCTTCAAAAGTAAGGTGTTCCCATACATGCTCAGCTAAAATAGCTGAAATAGAGTTGTATTCAAATCTTTCTTCCCACGTAGCTTTATCTAGTAAGTTAAGTTCATCTTCTTGCGTTTGAATCCAGCCTGGATTATTATTAAACACTCCAGCTCCGACAACTACTTTAATTTCGTCTTGTTTTATTGCCACCATGTTCACCTCTTAAACATTTTAATTCATTAATATATTCTATGTTTACTATTATCCTTCCTCCTTCAACAAATGTAGTAACATGAGTCCAGTACAATACCGAACTCATGCCCTAAAAACTCTCTAACGCAACAATCTGTCTAACTCTATAAAATTAGTTCATAATATACGATTTTTCTTACAGAAATATAGCACACCAAACATTAGCATAATACCAATTACGTAAAAAATTGTTGTTCCGCTCCCACCAGTATTAGGAATTACCCAATTATTCTTCGCATTTTTCACTGTTATTTTTTGTGTCTTTACTGCTTCTGTAATTTCTATTTCTATTGGATCTCTAAGTAACATGTATCCGTTCGGTGCTTTTATTTCTTTAATCGTATACTTTCCAATTGCTAATTGGTTGGAAATTACCTTTCCTTTTTCATCCGTTATTAATCTACTAAGTTCTTTCCCTTCTTTATCTAACACTTGAAATACAGCGCCTTTTAGCTTTAATTCACTATCCTTATCATCAACTTTTTCAATTTCAAATTGCCCAGTCGGATCTGGCAATTTCTTATTTTCTATTTTAATTTCTACTACTGTATCTTTTTCTATTTTTACAGCTATTTTATCTTTTAATAATTCATAACCTTTAGGTGCCTCTATTTCCACTAGGGTATAGTTTCCTATTGGTAAGTCCTTTGATATCATTTCTCCTTTTTCATCTGTTATTAACTCTCCAACTACTTTTCCTTTTGCATCTTCTATATGAAACTTTGCCCCTGCTAGTTTTTTATTTTTATCACTTATGTCTACTTTCACAAGCTTCATTTTCCCCATTGGATCGGGCAATTTCTTATTTCCTATTTTAATTTCTACCACTGCATCTTTTTCTATTTTTACAGTTATTTTATCTTTTACTAATTCATAGCCTTTTGGCGCTTCTACTTCCACTAAGATATAGTTTCCTATTGGTAAGTCTTTTGATATTACTTCTCCTTCTTCATTTGTTACTAGTTCTCCAACTATTTTCCCATTTAAATCTTCAATTTTAAACTTTGCTCCTGCTAGCTTTTTATTTTTATCACTTATGTCTACTTTCACAAGCTTCATTTTTCCCATTGGATCGGGCAATTTCTTATTTCCTATTTTAATTTCTACTTCTGCATCTTTCTCTACTTTTACAGCTATTTTATCTTTTGATAATTCGTAACCTTTAGGTGCTTCTTTTTCCACTAAAGTATAGTTTCCTATTGGTAAGTCTTTTGATATCGCTTCTCCTTCTTCATTTGTTACTAGTTCTCCAACTATTTTCCCATTTAAATCTTCAATTTTAAACTTTGCTCCCACCAATTTTTTATTATCATTATTACTATCAACCTTTTTTATTTTTACTTTTCCTGTACTAGGCTTGTTCCAATGTTTCCAGTTAAATTTGAAATTGTGAAACTCAAATCCACCAGTTTGTTGTACCGCACCAACAAATGCTTGTCCATTAATCGAACCGCCTTTTGTTTCTAATACAGCATTGGGAGCAAACACACTCCCAACTACACCATATCCCTCTGTTGTAATTTTTTTCGCATTTGGAAAAACCCAAATCATTTTCCCATATAGCTCAGTAAACGGGGAATTAGGCGAATATGGTTGTGATGTAGGAACTATATCTGTAGCCTTTCCAATATTGTTCGTGTCATATAGAATAGACCCATTTTTAAATGTAACCTCTATTGCATCTGAATACATTACAATAAAATCTTTGTCCTTAGCATTGGGCAAAAATACATCTCTTATATCTACACTGATTTTCCCTGTCAATTCTGATGAAACATAAATATTAGGATTGTTTATATCTTTTCCGATTCCATGACTCATATTTGGAATTGGGGTATTTGTTTTATATTGACCTGCATTTTTACTGACTTGGTTCACTATATTGCGAAATTCATTAAATTTCGCGTCAATTTCTAGTTTTTCTTTATAAACGATACGATCATAAGAGGATTGTATGATGCGATCTGGATCACTCTCTTTTGTCATTACGACTATTCCGTTTTGAATGATAAAAGATTCTTCCCTTGATTTCTTAAATTTTCCAGACAATAACAAGGACGGATATCCCTCATCAACCCATTTTTCACCTACTATATTAGATGTTCCCGCTGCAGCACCTACAATCGTATACCCCGATGCATCCATATCACCTTGAACTGCAATTGCTCCTTCAATGTCGCCACCTATTGCTTTATGGTTACCAAAGACAACAGCATTATAACGCGATATATCTCCTAGACCTTCTAAGGTAGTCGTGGATCCATATGCTTCTTTTGGTACATATACGACAAAACTTACACTTAACATTAACAAAACAATAAAATGAATACTTACCAGCTTTAATCGTAGCCTCAATTCCTTTGTTCCCACCTTTACCGTATTTTTTTTATAATCGAATAAAATGAATTTTTATTAATGATGATTTACTTCATCCCCTATATACCTTCTTTACTTATCTTTGAATTTCCGGTCCCACTTCCCATTAATGCAGGATAAATACATTCTATCGAGTTAACTTTTTCTTATAAATTACGACTAGAAGCACACATAACAATAGGATTGTAACTATTACAGTCCACTTATTAAATATAAATATCTCTGTACTCACTTTTTGTTTTTCTTTCTCGTTTAACTCCACGCGCTCACCTCGAACTAGCAATCTATTGGTGTTTACTCCATAAGGCGTACACGTAATTAAAGTTGTATAATCTTTATTTTCTACAATTTGTAGATCGTCCGTTTCATGTGGTAACACTACTTTAATTTGATCTACTTTATAAGCAAGAACTTTGTCTAAAGAATGAATATAAAAAAGATCTCCTTTGCTCAACTTATCTAAATCTGTAAATAATTTTGCTGATGGTAAACCACGATGCCCTGTTAAAATAGTATGCGTACTTTCTCCACCTACCGGGAGCGAAGAAAAATCTAAATGACCTATCCCGCGACCCAATACTTCCTCAGAGGTCCCTTGGTAGATTGGCAGTTTTATATTAATTTTCGATATTTCAATATACCCCATTACATCTCCTAAATTTAACACATCAGCATACGCTTGATGATTACTTTTTTTTTCAGAAAATGGATCTGTAAATGTTTTCGCAGAAATTTGAACTTGTTTATTATATTCGGCTGCTTCTTTTTCCCTACGTTCGACTTCTTTCTTTTGTAATGCTTTAATCTTCTTATCGTAAGAGCTAATCTCAGAATAATGTGCACGAGTCGCCAACCAATTACTAATAGTAGGATATAAAAAAATACCTAATCCAAATAAAAAAATACCCCCCAAAACAAGATTTCGTTTCATATTTCCACCTCTGTATATGCTTAAATATCGAAAAGAGGGAAGCATTTTGCTTCTCCCCTTTTCCCATAGTTACATGTTCCTAAAATCTTAATTTCTAGCAAACTTTTTTCTAAAGAAAACAAATGCCGCTGTAAGCATTAACGTAAGGCCTATTACAGTAAAAAGAGTCGTTCCTATGCCACCCGTTACCGGAAGAATCCATCCACTTTTATTATTTTCAATCGTCAATTTAACCGTTTGATTATTTTCACTAATCTTTACATCAATGGGGTCTTTTAATAATTGATAAGATGCTTTTGTACCATCTTCTTTTGTATATGTTGGTGCTTTCGTTTCAAAAATTTGATAGTCTCCATATGGAATGTTAGACCATTTAATAACACCATTTTCATCTGATACACCTGTTACTTCTTTTCCTGCTACGACAACTATTTTTCCATTATTATCTTTAAGTACAAACTCTGCACCTTTTAATTTATTCTTATTAGCACTATCAATTTTTGTTAACTCAATTATTCCAGTTGTCGGAATAACAACTACAGGTTTAGATTCCTTTTCTCCAATTACATCATTTTTATTTGTAAAATGTATTTTTGCTGTATTTAAAATTTCCGAACCAGATGGTACTCCTTCTTTTACTTGGGATTTAATTTGCAAATGAAATTCTTTTTTACCATCTAATTTTGTGAAATCTTTTACTGTAGCTGTTACTTTTTGACCTTCTATAGCTACCTCAACAACGTTTGCATTTACTTCTGCTCCATCAATTTTCACGATTGGCTTTCCTTGAATCACTAAACGATTATCCAAAGTATCTGTTACCACATATTTTTTGTATTCCTTAATGTCTTCTGGAATTAATGTTTTAATATCATAATTATAATTAGTTAACGGATTTATCGGTAACGCTTCCAATTTTCCGTTAATTTTTTTATCAATTGTTGGTTCTTCATTGTTTTTCACTTCTATTTTAACTACTGTACCAGAAGTAATAGTTCCATCTTCATTAATTGTTCCGGAGTTCTTAACAAAAAACTCACGTTTAGTTGGATCTATTACATAGCCTTTCGGAGCTTTTGTTTCTTGGAAATAGTATTCACCATACTCCAATCCTTGCACGCGAATATGACCATTAGCATCTGTTACTAACTCTTTTTTCACTTCTGTACCATCTTTTTTAAATAAAGAGAATACTGCACCTGCTAATGCTTTTTCATTTACACCAGTTTTTATTAAATCCACTGCACCACGTTTAATCTCATTTTTGGGATACATGTGAACATCATAGTTTAGCACCTTACCCTCTTTATTCGTTAATGGGATATCCACTGTATACGTATTGGGATTTAGATTAACATGTGGAGGTCCTGCCACTTCTTTCACCTCATAACGTCCTAGCGGAAGATCTTTTAATACAGCTTGTCCGTTATCATCTGTTACTACTTGATTTGGAGTGGCTCCCATTACAGGTTTCACGTCTTCTTTTACGATTTTCCCATCGTTTGAAATTTTTTCAAAAGAAGCAACCCTTTTCACTTCAAACGTTACACCTTTTAATGGTTTCACATCTTTTGGCACCTCTTGATTTGCAGAACCGTCACCTTCTAGTCCCTGCGCTCCATCTTTTTCTTGTTCATACTTATGAATCGTTAAAGTACCTTTAGATGGTGAATCTGCCTTTACTAATACACTAGACCATGTAGAAAATGTTAAGAATAACACTAAAAGCACACTAAATATTTTTTTCATTTCTCTTATCCCCTTTACTACTTCTATCATTTTAAAAATTTCTTTATTACTATTACCTTCTTAAAAGCAATAGTGTGCCAAGTATCAGATTTAAACGAATAACATAAAACATAGTCGTCCAACAATCCATTGTTTACAATCACTTATTCACTTTTCTTATCTTCTATTATTACGTTGTCTCTCCACATGATATATGTAATTTTCTCCCCTAAATTACACGTATATCCCTATTTCAAGAATCATTACATTTGTTACATAATAGCTTTCACTGCTAATTTCGACTAGTCACTTACTGTCAATCTATTCATATCTCACTTCCTATCCCTATTTAAAATCCAATCTTAATCATTTTTTAATACATATAAGTAATAACCAACAAATAAGTGTGACGATTCATATTTTACGTTACTGTCCAAAACTATTACCTGTATATTCAAATAATATGTGCTATTCATGTTAAATTATGGTATTATTCTTAGAAGTTTATAACTTTTATTTATATTTTTTATTGATAAAGGTTTTCCGTATCTACTTATGAAAAAGGAATATATGTTTATTTAACTATTACGCATAACTGTAAGGAGGAAGAATATGACTAAAAAACTCAGTCTAGTTGAGATAGAGTACATTTGCAATATGTTTTTTCAATCTTTCGAAATTCCAGTTTGTTTTTTAGATTGTAACAAAAATATTCTTTTAGAATTTAAATCCAAAAATGATTCACATTCGTTATATACATCAAAAATAGAACAGTTACATATGCTTTTTCAGAGAAATGATACATATAATTCCCCCATCTTCAGAACTCACGAATATCTAGGGCACTTTATTTTAATTCACATAAAGAGCGATTATATGGTGAACGGTACTGTTATTATTGGGCCCTTGACACATGTAAATTTTTCTACAAGTAAAGCGGATAGTAACCTTAATTTTATTCCAAATTATAAAAGAACAAGAGACCATTATTTTTCATTGTCAGTCAAAGATCAAAATTTCTTTGTAAATATAGCGATATTGTTCTATAACATTCTCTATAAAAAAAATTCAGATGTAAGCACCTTTTCAAATAACAGTGACTCACTTCATATAAGTCATAGCAGCATCTTAAACGAAGATGTATATATTTCAATGCAAAAAGAAGAATCCATTTATCATAATTTATATATAGAGCAGCAACTACTTAGTTCTATAGAAGACGGGGATAAAGAAACCGTACTCAAATATTATTACGAATTCCAACAAGAGACTCTTTCATCTTTATCTTCATTCCATCAATTAAGACGTCATAAAAACATTTGTATTTCATCCATCACGCTCGCTACTAGATATGCGATAAAAGGGGGACTTCCATCTGGGATTGCTTACAAAATTTATGATTTGCATATTCAAAGAACAGAAGATTTAAAAGACAAAGAATCTGTTTGGGATTTATTAAAAAATGCTTTTTGTACCTTTGCAGACCGTGTAAAGGCACAAAAAACACAGCAACATTCACAGACTATTGCTATTTGTAAAAACTACATTTTTAAAAATATTTACAATCCAATATCTGTTAAACAACTTGCTAAATTTGCAAATGTGAATTCAGATTATTTATCTATATTATTTAAAAAAGAAGTCGGTATTTCATTAATTGAGTACATTCAACGTGAACGAGTCGAAGAAGCAAAGAAATTATTAACTTTCACCACCTATCCCTTATCAGATATATGCGCTTCGCTTAATTTTAGCGATCAAAGTTATTTCACTAAAATTTTTAAAAAATTCACCAATGAAACACCTGGTAAATACCGAAAATCTCATGTTGTCATTTAGAGTGACACTTCCATTAAAACAAAGTGTTTTCAGTAACTTATCAATGGCAAATTAGAAGTACTCCTATATTCATGAGCTATAGGATTTATACTATTTTCAAATTAAAAAACACGTTACTATTCTTTTATTTTAATGAGAATAGTAACGTGTTTTATATGTAATATAGTTCTGTAGACAGAATAGTATCCAACTGCAAATTTTTATAAAAGCCAAATGTACCGCTTAACTATTAAAATCTTAATAAGTAAAAAATCCATATTTCGTTTTATTTACTTTCTACTTTATTTCTTTTGAATACTGAACTCTTTTCTTCAAACGAATGATCCCTACTATTATTTTTGTATCTTTCTAAATTTGCGAACAAAAGTGAGTACTGTGCCTGTAATAATCATCAATATGCCGATTGCTGCACTGTTAGTTGTACTTACACCCGTCTTTGGAAGCTCCTTATATGTATATTCTTTTTTATCGCTATTACTGTTGTTAGAGATATTACTCTTATTTGCCTTATTAGCAAGGCCATTAGCTTTGCTAGTTTCTTTATCTTTCACTAATACTTTTTGTATCGTATTTACCTCATTACCCATGGAATCTTTGACACTATATATTATTTCATAAGTACCAGCTTTAGTTGTATCTATAGTTCCTTCATACGCTATTTTAGAAGTAAGGTCACCGTCCTCTTTATCAGTAGCTGATACCCCTACCAACGGATCAAATTGATCACCCTCAGTAATTGAAGTTGTAGCAGGTACTTTTAGTATTGGTTTATCATTTTTAACTTCTTCTCTAACTTTGACCGTTACAGTTTGCTTCGCCGTTACTTCATGGCCTTTTGAATCTGTAACTGTGTATTTTAATACGTAAGTACCGGCTTTATTTGTATCTACTTCACCATCAACTTTGATTTTAGAAGTAAGATCACCGTCTTCTTTATCGATAGCTAATACTTCTGCCATTGGAACAAATGAATCTCCTACATGAATTGTCGCTCCAACAGGCACTGTTAATTTAGGTTCTAAATCTGATGTTTCGCCATTTCCCTCTACAATTACAGTCTGTGTAGCCGTTGCATTCCCCCCTTGAGAATCAACAACCAGGTATTCCACAATGTATGTACCTGGTTTTGAAGTATCTACATCGCCTTTATGCTTTACTTTATTTGTTAAATCACCATCTTCTTTATCAACAGCTTTTACATTTCTCATTGGATCAAACGTATCACCTACACGTAGTGTAATCGTAAACGGTACAGTTAACTCTGGAGCTTGGTTTTCTGCTGTTTTTTCGTTTTCTTTCACCGTTCCTGTAATTTTTGCCGCATCAAAAGCATTTTGGACTGCTTGAACTTCAATTGAGTTCGTTCCATATTTATTAGCTGCGACTTTAAGGCATGCCAATTTCAATTCAGAGAAATCAGAAGTCATGTTTAATTCATCAGTATTTGCATAATAGAAAATATCAAACATTTTATCTTCACCAATACCATTTACATTTACACCGTTATGAGTACCACCTTGTGCAATTAAATATGCAACTTTATTAATAATACTTGAATTAAAATGTACGCCTCCATAATCCTCTCCATTTAAATCATTATATTTACTATAATCATCAGGATACGGTAGTCCTTCTGAAAAATTAATTGCAGTTGGATTTTTCATATTACGAAAAGTCGATCCAGTTTGTTCTCCTATTGTCCAGTTAAATTCCCCATTATTTATGTATTTCTCTATAGCCGTTCCCATAATATCCGATAATGCCTCGTTAATTGCCCCAGATTCTCCTGAGAATTCAAGGTTAGATTCACTTGATGTAACTGCGTGTGTAAATTCATGACCGGCTATATCGAACGCTTTTACCATAGGATCTCCATATAAAAGCATACTGATGTTATTAATATTAGTACTAAATGCATTCTCCCAATTTTCAGGATCATTTGTTCCTCCAGAATCCCATGCATGTACAACTGAAACTACTTTTTTTCCTTTATTATCAAAACTATTACGATTATATTTTTCTTTATAAAAATCATATACCTTTGTTGCTAAGAAATGAGCGCTTACCGCCTTTGGATCATTAAATGTTGTTGAAGCGCTAGTTGCTAGTATGCCAGGATAATAACTTTCTTCATTTGTAATATCTCTATAATTTACATCATATGTCTCAATTCCTTGCCCTCTTGTGTAATCAGCAAGCGCATAATTCCCACTGGTCTGTTTAGAAATACCAAATGTACGAGTTACGCCTAAATCATCTTTTCCTGTTCCAGTTAATGATGTGAAATTGCTAGTTTTATTTTCCTTAACGGATTCAACATACTCTTCACTTATTTTCAAACTTGATTCTTGTACCATATCTTTTAACATATCGCCATTATGAGCATTCACTAAATAAGTTCCAGATACATAATTTGGTGTTGTAGCAGCAAATGTAACTTGATATGCATTGCTAGCCTGCCCATGATTTTCATCAACAAAAATAACCGCCTTAACTTCTGGTTCAGAAATAAATTTAATGTCGTTTCCGTACTTTTTATAAATATATTGTTTCGCTTCTTCTTTTGATAAATTAATAGGTTTCTTTAAATCTTCTTGTGTTAAATTTTGTGCGCTAGCTCCTGAAATGCTTTTAATAATACCTTTTTTATCTACGTGAGCAGTTAACTGGTGGCCATACACTTCTTTTCCTTCATATATTTGTTGCATGCGCACAAGTGTAGTTCCATCATAAGAACCACGTTTTTGAAGAACCTTGTAATCTACTCCTGTTTCTGCACTAACTTGTTTTGGAGACAAAGCATGCTCCGTATTTTCCTTAAGTGCATCTTTCACTACATTCTCTGGCGCCTTTTTTGATGGTTGTGTAAGATCACCTGTACGGAATGAATCCTCTTGAATTTCAACTTGCATTTGACCAGGTTCCTCTGCATGACCTACTCCATATGGTGTTACACTTGTTAAAACAAATCCTGTTGTTAATGCAACTATAGCTATTTCTTTTTTATTTCCCATGGTATTTACCTCGTATAAATTTCTATTATTTATATGAAACTGCTAAAATGTATACAATCTATTCCTAACATAAAAAGATGACTTTTGTAATCTACAAAAGCCACCTCTTCAATATATAATATCCCTAAAATGTTTTTAATACATAATTTCTATACAAAAAAGAAAAAAGCATTCATTAACGAGCATTTTGCAATACTTTTATTAGGTCATTTATATTTTCAACTTTCTGCTGAAACTGATCAAATCTGTTATGTAGCGATGAAGGATTTTTATCTTCAGTTGAAATAACTTGTTTTAATTCATTTTCTAATTTATCATACATATCAAAAAAATTATCAAATTCTACACTTACAAGCTCTTCATTTTCGCGATAGAATCTTTTTGCTTCTATATAAGTCATATATGATTTATTTAAAAATCCTAATGAAATTAAATATTTAGAAGTGTTTTCTTGATAAATAGCAATATCACATGCTATTTTAATATCAGAATAAGTCTTTTGAACGAGACAATGCAATTCAAAAATCTTAAACTTTAATCCATTATTCATTTTCATCCCCTCCCATCGTATCTATTCTACATAAAATTAGAATATTATACAAAGAAAATTATTAGCAAGAAATTGACAATTAAAAAAATAACTTAAGGATAAACAAAATCCCTCTCATTATAAATTATAATTGCGGAGCATTTACCAACATAACAGCAAAATAAAAAACGAAAAGAATAAATCTTTCCGCTCTTAGAGTAATAAATACATTTCATATTGCGCTAAAGAATTCTTTTCAAATCCACATTTCTTAAAAAAACCCTCTAATAAATTATTGTTAGGAAACCCAATTGATAAACTTGATAAATTTAATTCTTCTCTTGCTACTTGTAATAATTTCATCCCAACACCAATATTTCTATAACCTTTGTCTACGAAAATAAAACTAATTTTACCTTGTTCAGTTACGCATAGAGAGCCTTTTAAGTCATTATCAACATATGCACCATAAAATACATTATTTGTTTTTTTAATATAATCAATATCATTTTGCCAATTTATATGGAAGTTTAACCATTTCTGAATTTCATCTTTAAAAGTTGGAAATTCTAATTGTTTTACTTCAATATCCTTACAAACTTTATTCTTTATTTTAGTCAAATCATTTAAATTATAATAAGAAAGATCGTACACTTTTTCATAGCCCAACTTATTATAAAAATGAATCGCTCGGTCGTTTCCTACAATGACTTCGAGAAAAAGTTGCTTACATCCATGTTGAATCGCCTCTTCTTTATGCAGTTCAAATAATTTTTGACTCACACCAATACCGCGGTAATTAGGATGAACCGCTAATGTTCCGCAGCGCATAGTCTTTATACTTTCATAATCCTTTATGCCACCTAGTATTACGCCAACAGATTTGCCTTCTTCTAAAGCAAGAAAAGAATGTTCTAGCAAATTACCTTCTGGTCCCAAAAAACGTTGTATAAAATCCTCTTTTGAAACCTCCATCTTAATAATGTAATCTGAAAATCCATCTTTAAAAGCTTCATATACTAAATCAATATTTACTTCACTACACCTTTTATATTGAATCATATAAAATTGCCCTCCAACTGCTTATATTAAACTCAACGTGTACCCATATAATATATTCCATCTATTATAAATTTCAGCTCTTAATTTGAAATGAGCGGACATTTCCCTACATATAACTCACTATTGATTTGTTTTATAACAAACTATCTATTATTTACTACATTAACCTCATAAACACGTAAAAAAGCAATTAAATGCTCACATGCTCTTTCACATGCTAGCATTTTAAAGATTTTTTGTTCTTCTTTCGTTTTATCATTTGCTTGATCTGAAGCAGCTTTTAAACAGAGAAATGGTTTTTTATTTATTTGGCATACATAGGCGAAAGCTGCTACTTCTTGATCAACTGCCAATGCTCCATATACGGTATGGAGTAAATATCTCATTTCTGAACTACGAATACGTTGATCTCCTGATAAAAATGTACCGAAATGTATCGGATCATACGATCGTATTTTTTTTATTCTTCTTACAAGTGATTTTGTTGTTTCAATAGGTGCTGTTCTACCGTTATATAAATTAAAAACATCTTCTCCTGAACCAGCAGCAGTAACATCATGTTGTATTGCGTTTAGTGCGACTACAATATGACCGTTTTTCACCTTGTTTGATAAACTTCCGCATATTCCTGTCATAAACAACTCATCTGGCTGAAACTCACTAATTAACAATTGTACACAACTAGCGCAGCTTACTTTACCGACACCAGTAACAACTGATATAATTTCCAGCTCATTAATAGTATGAAAATGAAATTCCCAAGCTGCTCTTTTTTCAACACGTTCACTTGGATAATGTTGATGCAAATACGTCAGTTCTGGTTCCCATGCAGATACAATTGCAATACGTTTCATTACACGCTTCACTTCCCCTATTGTCATTTAAATAAGTTATCTATACTTTCTCGTTCATAATCTGGAATCCATTCTTTGTATTTCTTATATAAATCTCGTATTATTTCTTTATTCTTCGCAATTACTTCACATCCTCTATCATCATACATAAACATGACAATATCTTTCGTTGCATTTATGAGAAATACATCTGGATAAGAAATTTCTTTTTTTCGTCCAAATCGAGGATATAAATCAAAGAAATCCTCATGATTAGCAACTTGTATAAGCGATTCATATTTAATATGTTCCGCAAGGCATTTTAAAGAAAAATGATATGTACAATATAAATCTGCTTCTTCATCTTCAAATAAGAACGGTAACGTTTCTTATCTTATATGAAACCTTAAATCTCTTTTCTTAATATATTTATTGTATACATTTATTTTCTGTGGAGTTTTTATATTTTCCTTTTTAAATCTATAAACATTTGTCACTACAAACACTACATCTTCTTTTGAAAATATGTCTTCAAATAAGAATTTATTATATGTATATAGTTGAGAAAAGTATTCCGTATTTAAATTGTCGGTTCCTTCTACAATTTGATATTTATCTTTTCCAAAATCAAAATGTAAATGATTTTCCCACTAAGAATATAAGTAGGGTACTAATGTAACTCCTGGAAATGTTTGATTCATATATTCTTTTAATTGCATTTCCTTGTCCTTTCTACTGTACAATTCCTTTTAAATCCCAGTATGCTTCTTCTAGCCATGGATGTATAACTTTCAATGTATCTTTCCTTTCCCACAAATATGAAATATATACAAAAGCTGCTTTTTCCAAAGATTTTTCCAATCCTTTTTTTATTTCTATTAAATATGGTGGTGTCCCTTTTTGATCCCATTCTATTTTATCTGCAACAAATAATACTAAATCCATCTTCGTTGCATGTTTACGCAACGTTGTGTGGCAACAAATTGCATTTAAAATTTCTTCATCTTCTACTTTAAATATTTCTTTTGCGATTACTCTCGATAGTTTTTGATGAATGATCATAGGAAACTTTCTTTCTGCTTCCACTATTTCTACATCAAATTCTTCAGTAACTGCAATCCGCTCCTCGTTCGGAAAAATGCCACTAATATCATGTAAATATCCTGCAATTGCTGCTTTTTCTTTATCTACGTGAAACTTTTCTGCAATCTTTTTTGCCACATTTGCCACACGAATTGAATGTTTATATGTAAACTCTTTATTATATTTTAGTAGAAAAGCTTTAATATCATTTTCTATTTTTCCAGTTGGAGTAAATGAATATATATCATTACATAACATAGAAAATCCCCCTTATAACTAACTTTCATTATAATGTAGGATCTAAATATCCTCGTTATTTTATATTCGTTATTAATCTTTTTACTCCTTTTTAATACGTTACATGAAATTTTATACAGAATCATCGCTACAAGTACATAAATGTTTGATATTATAGTAATGTTGATGATTTGTAAGGAAAGGAACTACACAATGAATAAAAACATATTAATTATTGATGATGATAAAGAAATTGTTGAATTACTTGCTGTTTATTTGCGAAATGAAGGCTATAACATTTATAAAGCTTATGATGGCGATGAAGCATTGCAAAAGGTTTCTACATATGAAGTTGACCTTATGATTTTGGATATTATGATGCCAAAGCGAAACGGATTAGAAGTTTGTCAGGAAGTTCGTGAAAATAATACTGTACCAATTCTAATGCTTAGTGCAAAAGCAGAAGATATGGATAAAATATTAGGTCTTATGACAGGTGCCGATGATTATATGATCAAGCCATTCAATCCATTAGAATTAGTAGCAAGAGTGAAAGCTTTATTACGAAGATCATCTTTCCAAAACGCTACTTCGCAAAAGAATGAAGATGGTATTATTCGTATTCGCTCTGTTGAAATACACAAACATAATCATACTGTTAAAGTAAATGGAGAGTATATTAAACTAACCTCTATTGAATTCGATATTTTATATTTGCTTGCAAGTAATACAGGAAGAGTATTTAGTTCAGAAGAAATTTTTGAACGCGTTTGGAATGAAGATGGTTACGGTTCAAATAAGACTGTAATGGTCCATATTAGCAACTTACGGGATAAACTTGAAACAGTAATAAATGGAGAGAAATTTATTCACACTGTTTGGGGAGTTGGCTATAAAATTGAGAAATGAAGCATTTGATATATTAAAAGATATCCCTAAATGGAAACTTATTTTTTGGCTCTTATTAGCTATCACACTCACGCCTATTACTGAATTAATTATTTATCGCCTCGTTACGAGTGTAATTGAGAGTTCACTTACTCTAACTGAACTCGGTAAAGAATTCATTCGAATTTTTGGTTATGAAAAGTATAAAGGGATTAAAGAATCGTTATGGATGATGATTGTATCTTATTTGTTTTTATTTTCTATTTTTTCATCCTATCTTTACATTTTTTATCGCCACGAGAAAAAACTTTACTATGAAACTTGTATTAAAAAAATGATAGAAGAAATTCGTTATATTGCAAATGGAAACTTCAATCATAAAGTTTCTATTGTAAATCATAATTATCTAGAAGAATTAGCAATCGGGGTCAATGAAATTGTTGAACAATTAAAAGTCTCCATTGATGAAGAAAGACAAGCGGAACAAGCAAAAAGTGAACTTATTACAAATGTATCACATGACTTACGCACTCCCCTTACTTCTATAGTTGGATACGTAAATTTAATCCATCATGATAATTATAGAGATGAAGTAGAATTGCGATACTATATTCAAGTCATTTACGATAAAGTAACTCGTCTTAATGCATTAATGAATGACTTGTTCGAATATACACGTGTTCAAAATAAAGAGTTAAGCTTGTATTCTGTTCCTATTGACATAGTAGAGTTACTTGGACAATTAACTGTTCAATTCCGTATACAATTTCAAGAAGCAAATATAGAATGTCGACCTTCTTTCCCATCTCAAAAGCTCATGGTATTAGCTGATGGTGAAAAATTAGTGCGTGTGTTTGAAAATCTTATTATAAACGCTATCGCTTATGGAAGCGAAGGTCGCTATATTGACCTTACTGCTTATGAAAGCAATAATATGATTACAATTGATATAACAAATTACGGACAACCTATTCCTAGTACGGATTTACCTCATATTTTTGAACGTTTTTATCGCGTTGAGAAATCTCGCTCTACAAACACTGGTGGATCTGGACTTGGATTAGCTATTGCAAAAAGTATAGTCGAATTGCATAAAGGAACAATTGAAGTATATAGTGATGATGAAAAAACAACATTCACTGTAAAACTACTCCCATACAAATGTTAATATTATAAATAAAAAGTTCAATTTCTTATCATATAAGAAATTGAACTTTTTCCATTAATGCCCAAAATTTAATAATCCTTTATAATTCTTTAGAAATTCTTTATCTTTTCTTTCTTCCTAATTAAGCATTCCTTTTTACAATACTAGTATTGATGTCATAATAGGAGGATCGCTTATGCAATTCTTAAAGAAATTCGCTATTTTATTATTATCTTTTTTTATTACTGCACTTATCGTTTTATATTTTTATCTTTATGTAAATGGTCCGATTATTCAAGCTAAATCAGCTATTTTAATAAATGCTAATTCAGGTGAAATTGTTTATAAAAAAAATGAAGAAACTCCGATACAATCAGCTGCTTTATCTAAATTAATGACGGAATATATCGTATTGGAGCAACTAAATGATAGAAAAATACAGTTAGATGACTTCGTACAAATAAGTAACGAAGTTTTCCGAGTAGAAACAAGCCCTATACAAGTAACATCGAATGATAAAACAACGGTTCGTGATTTACTTCATGCATTGCTACTGGCAGGGAATAATCGTTCTGCACTCGCTCTAGCAGAACACATTGCTGGAAATGAAGATAACTTTACAATATTAATGAATAAAAAAGCAAAAGAACTAAAGTTATTACAACCATCTCCATTTCTAAACTCTACTGGAATTAATAATGATACAAATAAACAATCAACTACAACAGCGATAGATGCAGCTAAACTAGCAGCACGATTAGTAAAAGATTTTCCAGATGTATTGAATATTACGAAACTAACCTCTTACCAATTTACCTTCAAAGATTCCCAAGTTTTCAATACGAATAAAATGATATATTCCCTTAATGAAAACATTAAACTTCAAGGTGTTGATGGCTTACAAACTAGTTTTTCAACTAACGGTAATTATAGTTTTGTTAGTACAGCAAAACTTGGAGATACTAGACTAATTTCAGTAATATTAGATGCAGATGAAGAAAACATTTCATTTATTGAAACAAAAAAGTTACTACAGTATGGTTTTGATCCTTCCTCGTACTCTGCACTCCAAGCTTTTAAAGACGCCCTTACATCCTGGACAATATTACTTCAGTTTAAAAATTTAATTATACAAACTATAATGATTTTTTTAATCATTACCACCTTAATGTTTTTACATATACGTCAGAAAAAATCCGAGGATTTCAATTAAGAAATCTTCTTATATATAAAACCGACTTGCATTTGAGATGCAAGTCGGTTTTTAATTCTATCATCCTCTTCAAATTTGCTGAAACTGGTTGCAAGTTTAACTTCCTCGCCCATATAGATAGCTGACCAATATGATGAATTTCATATCCCATTACATGTCTTAAAACCTATGTTTTTTGAGGCATACATCCATCTCTGTTTCCTTTCGTTGTATTCGTTTGTTTAGTTTAAATGGGTTAATCTATTAATTCTATTAAATCCAACAATTGAACTATTACATATTAAAGTTCTATTCATATACTGTAGTAGATTACTAGAAAGGAGGCTTAACTATGGATAGTTGCGTTGTATTTGTAAACGGACAACCTTTTTTAGTTCTTTCAGTAGCTGGTATTGAAATTGCTAGATTAGAGATTTCCCTTCAAGTAGCATTAGCTCTAAGAGTGCTTGGGATACCAATCTGTGATTAATTACCAAATTAAAAGAAAAAGAGGGCATTAGCCCTCTTTTTTTATTTTCTTCTCACCTTTTCTTAACAACAAACAAAATTCAAATTTAATTAATTATAAAAAATTAAAGTATATGAACGTTACATGAAACACTTGTTAAGATAGCTGTCCTTCACACTATTTATTTCGCCGACATTATATAATCAAAGCACACAATGATTAACTTTTTATACGTCTTATTTTAAGTGTGCTAGCATTCTAGGCTAGATAATTATGACTGCAAAAAAACTTCAAGTTCTCGTTTATATAAATTAAATAACGCTTTCACTTTTTGAATCGATTGATAATCTTTAAATTGCTGTTCTCTATCTTCTTATCCTTGAAGAGCACTAATCCAACTATACTCTACATCTACAATATGAAATAATGTTTCTAACATACCCCCAGTTTGCAAAGTAAATCTTCCTCTGAAAGTTGTTCACACCACTTAAACCAATCATCTCTTACTTGCCAATTATATTGAAATAAAGTGTACACATTTATCTCTCCCTTACTTCAATTATCCACCTAACAGCATCTGTTATATAATGTGGTTCATCTTTTTGAATATAATGACCACTTTGTTCTGCAATTATTAGTTTATTTTTGTTTGATAATCGTAATAATTCTTCTTGCAATTGTAACCATTTTATTTGTGCATCTTGCGAATAAAAAGCTTTTTTACCAGCAGCTAACACGACGAGTGGAATATCTCTCGTCAACTGACAATATTTATCTGCTTCACCCAGACTAAACATAAACTCTTCATAAGAACTTTCATGTACAAATTGTTTATAGTAAGCTTCTTGAAATTCTGGAGACATGATTGGCAAAAATGCTTCTTTATAATTTTCTGGTGTCGAATCAACCAAAACTATTCCCAACATATCTTCAGGATAAAAATCAGTAAATAAACGTGCATTTATACCACCAAAAGAATGTCCTACAAAAATATAAGGTGGCTTCAGTTGTAAAAGATTTAAGCATGTTCTCAAATCTTTTACCATTTCAGAACTAATACGTTTCTTGGAACTCTTCCCGCTTTTGCCTAATCCAGCCCGATCGTATGTAAGTATCGTACCATATTCCGTCAGTTCTTCAGCAGTTTGATTCCATGCCTTCGAATAATCACCATAACCTGATTCCAATATAATAACAGGCTGCTGCTTCTTTCCTTGGAATATTTTCGTATACATTTTAAAATCAGCAACTTGTATATATTCCTCTATACATTTAACCATTGACAATCACTTCTCTTCGGCCAAGTTCCTCTACAGCGTGATTAATTATTTCACTTACAGATAAAGAACCATCCAATATGATATCTGAATTTGGCTTAACAGTATGAATTGCCTCTAAATAAGCTTTTCTCGCATATGTCATGTAATGTTCCAAATCATTATGTATTTCATCTATTGTACCTTCCTTAAAATCTCGCAAAATCCTTCTAGCCATCGCAATATCTAAAGGCGTATCAATAAATATAGTTACATCAATGAACTTTCGCATCTCACTATTTAAGTTTGCAAAAGGATAATCTATAATAATATAGTCTAAGCTATTATTTTGTATAAGTTGCTCAATATCATGAATTAATGGTGTTAATACCCACTCGTCATAATTCGCCCCATCATCAATCCATTTACAAATATCAGCAGGACAGTTATCAAATGTATAACTATCAAAATATAAAGCTTTTGAGTTTTTAAACTTATGCTTTAATCTTTCTGTAATTGTAGTTTTACCTCCCCCCGAAACAGCTGCAATTGAAATTATTTTTGTTTTATTATCCACTATACCCACCAAGACCCTTTCGTTAACATAATATAATTATAAATTACTATCGTTGCTACTTCTTCCATTCATATTCTAACATACTCATTTCCCATAAATTCCAATACGTTTCTCCTACTCTTTTTGACTCTCTTAATAAGCCTTCTTTTACAAACCCTATTTTTTCGTAACATGAAATGGCCGATGTATTAAAATCATACACACCAAGAGTTACTCTATGTAGTTTTAATTTGTCAAAAGCAATATGAAGTACTGCTTTCATCATATGTTTTCCTATAGAACGTCCTCTCATCTTCGTATTACCAACTAATACTTTTCCAATTCTAGCGGACTTGTTAATATTATCTATTTGCCCAAGCGAAATATGACCAATAACGTCTGAAGTCTCTTCATCTACCACTTTGAAAGCGAATGTATTTGCACTTTCTATATACTTCTCTAATTGCTGTTCGTCTAAAGGAAATGTGAAGGCATTACCTGACCATTGTATTAGAAATTCTTCGGAATTAATCCAATTTATTAATTGTTTATAATCAGATTTTTTAAAGGTTTCTAGTTTAATCACTTCCTTGCTCCTTTCGTACATCATGTTTTATAACCTCAAACTTATTTCTATATAAAGAATATATTCTCCTTTTATATGAAATTAAAATAAAGCCATTCATGTGAATGGCTTTACAAAAAAGCAGCATAATTATGCCTTGTTTGCTACATCAATACCATTAAAATCAAAGTCAGCCGTAACCGTTGTAACAGGTGGGAAAATTGCTTCAATTTTGCAAATGGAAATAATTACTCCAACCGATCCAGGAATAGCCGCAAGCTTAACTACATCACAACTTACAGACGAAACAGTACCTACATAAGTACGTCCCTCTGTGTTAATTTGAACTGTTCGATTAATTAATTTCTTAAGTTCATCTCTAATTCCTTGTACACAAGAATTATCACATTTCTCATGCTGTTCTTTTTTACACTCTTCGAATACTTCCCAACAATCATCTTGTTTACATGTACACTTCTTTTTACAATTATTAAATCGAGAACCCAATACCTCACCCCCTAATCATTTCTATTAGTAAAGTATGTCCACTAGCTTAAAAGGGTACGAGGCAAACGCATAAAAAGAAAAAAACAAGCAATTGTACCAAACCTTCTTTTCATTATTCATTATAAAAACAGACCTCTCCTAATTAAAAGCTTGTTTAATGAGCGGCCGTGAATTTAGTCCTACTCCATTTAATGTTTAGACACCGCTTTCTAAAACAAACCTTTTTTCTTTTAAATAAGACGCTCCTTAAAAACGCACTAGATTTTCCCATTAACTCACATATACATAGACTTTATTTGTGGATTTTTCCTTTGTTATTGTGAAATATACATTCAAAAAAGCGTACTCGAAAATAAGATATTATTTGTAATCAGAACGCTTTCTTCAACAAATGTTTATTAAAAAATACCATAACTAGTAGTAGTTCCCTCCACTATCTCTTAAAAATTAGCATAGTTTGTATGAACTCTATATCGAGTAGAAGACACTCTATCATATAAAGATAAAATAGTAGGTTAATAAACAAGCAATTTTTTTATTAAAACATAGAATAATATGAACACTATTGAAAGGAGGTAGAAATAAATGTCCTGGAAAAATGATTGCTGGAGTTCTCAGAAAAAGCATTGTTGTGATGATTGGTGGAAATCTAAAGAAAAACATCATTGTGATGATAATTGGAGTTCTCAGAAAAAGCATTGTAATGATGATTGGTGGAAATCTAAAGAAAAGTGTCATTGTGATGACGATTGGAGTTCTCAGGAAAAACATTGTAATGATGATTGGTGGAAATCTAAAGAAAAGTGTCATCGTGATGATGATTGGAGTTCTAAACGAAATAAGTGTCGTTGTAAATGTTTCTTTATTTGTTGCCATTGTAAAAGGAAAAATTGGTAATATTTTCGATGCCAACTTAAAGGAAAGAATATGTCTTTTGGAACCGATAAATACTAGAATGTATTATACAAAAAGCTGACTGAATATAATCAGTTTTTTATCAATGAACACGTAAAGATTTCAACAGACATATGTATTTACTGATTAGGTGGGCTATTAAGAAAAAACAAGCTAACTCTTATAAATCGATTTTTAATTACTTCACGTACGTATAAAGCTTTAGATGCCCTCATTACTTCAGACGAATTCACCAGTATTTTCAGCAAAAAATTCATGGAATCTTTAATTAGTCGAGTACTTTCATTGCCTTCAGAAACCCCAGAGACAAGCGGGGTTTCTTTTATTTAAATAAAGATTTTGTTTAAACTTTACAAAACTCACCTATATTAAAATATCTTCTAAAATCCTTATTGAACATTTATAATACTATTAAACGGTTTAAATTCGACAATCAGTAATGGAGGCATTTTAATGGGAAACATCCCAAAAGTATCATCACACCAATCAAATCCTAATATACCCTCACAGCAAGTGAATCCTAATACCCAACAAGGTAGTATAAAAAAAACAAGACGCCGTATTATAACTACTTTGGCTTTTATATTACCTATAATTTTTGTCCTTCAATATTCTCTGAATAACCAACAAGAAATGATTAAAGAAAAACAAATCACACTTAATACGGAACAACAAAAATTATCTTCTGTAAAGAAGGATGGTCATTCCCTTAACAAGGATGTCAAGGCTTTAACAAGTAGTGAAGAAGAAATTTTAAAATTCGCAAGGAAACTGTATGGATTTTCCAAACCGAATGAAACTATATTTCAAATAACTGAATAAAATTACACGGCATTACCTAAAAGGCGATTTGAAGATAATCGCCTTTTTATATTTAATTTCTAAAGGAATCATACTAATCTCTCTTTCTATCATATAACTACTTTGTTTAATTTGTTAAAATAAAACCGCTTGTCCGTTTCACTTTGCTCTATCATTACATTTACTATTAGTAATACGATTTTTAGAGGTGATAAATAATGGACGAGTTTTTATCTTTTGCTGCACTTAATCCCGGTTCTATTGGACCTACACTTCCAACTGTTCAACCTTTTCAATTCCCTACCGGTCCCACCGGTTCTACAGGAGCTACTGGATTAACCGGATCAACTGGACCGACTGGGCCAACCGGATCAACCGGACCAACCGGATCAACTGGATCAACTGGACCAACTGGACCAACTGGACCAACTGGATCAACTGGACCAACTGGACCAACTGGACCAACTGGATTTAATCTTCCTGCTGGACCTGCATCTATTACCTTGACTTCTAACGAAACCACAGCATGTGTATCCACTCAAGGAAATAATACTTTATTTTTTTCGGGTCAAGTATTAGTAAACGGTATTCCTACTCCAGGGGTAGTGGTCAGTTTTTCGTTTAGTAACCCATCTCTTGCTTTCATGGTTCCTCTTGCTGTCATTACCAATGCCTCAGGTAACTTTACCGCTGTATTTCTAGCCGCTAATGGGCCTGGAACAGTAACCGTTACTGCTTCTCTTCTTGATTCTCCTGGAACAATGGCTAGCGTCATTATTACCATTGTGAATTGTCCGTAATGATTTTATTTTTAAGAACTAAGCAATTTCTAATAAAAAGAGCACTGATTTTATAGTGCTCTTTTTTTATCATTTGGATGTGCCTTTCAAATTAAATTTCGTAACAGCCTATTAAAATAACGCTTTTATTGAATTTCATCCTTAACAAAATTTAATTACTCCAATGAATAAACATGCCACAGTATCGTATTTTAATAAAAACTATAAAACAGACATACTTAACACTAATAGTAGAATTTTTCTTCTTCATCAAATTCACTTCTTTTCTTTTTATAAACATAAAAAAGGATCTCTATTTATACAGAGATCCTTTCTAACTTTATAATTTACTAGACTGTAACCCCTGAATAAACGGAACTACTTCAGGATTTACAAGTGAAGACAAATCACCTAATTCTTTTCCTAAGTAAGCTGCTTTAATAACACGCCGCATTACTTTAGAATTACGTGTTTTCGGTAAATCTTCTACAACGTGGATGTCTTTAGGACACAACGCTTTTCCAATATGAGAGTTTACTAAACTCATTAATTCTTTCTTTAATTCTCCTGTGAATGTTACATGATCTCTTAATACTACAAAACAATGACAAACTTCACCTTTTACTTCGTCAGGTACACCAATTGCAGCAGCTTCAATTACATCGTTATGTTTCACAAGAATAGATTCATATTCAGCAGGTCCAATACGTTTACCTGCAATATTTAACGTATCGTCTGAACGCCCTGTGATGATATATTGTTCACCATCGTAAATGACCCAGTCACCGTGGACCCATTTATTTTCAAAACGTGACCAATATGTGTTCACGTAACGTTCATCATCTTCCCAGAAGCTTTTCGTCATACCTACCCAAGGTTTCTCTAAGCATAATTCTCCGACTTCATCTCGAATTGGTTTACCTTGATCATCCAGTACGACAGCTGCCATTCCTGGTAAAGATGCGTTAAAACTAATCGGTGCGATTGGCTTAATAAGAACATTACCGAAAATCCCACCAGAGATTTCAGTTCCACCTGAGTAGTTACAGATTGGAACATTTCCTTTTCCAACTGTTTCAAACAGCCACATCCATGGATCAGGATTCCAAGGTTCTCCTGTTGATGCGAATACTTCCAAACTCTTTAAAGAATGTTTATTGACATACTCATCACCTTTTGCCATTAATGCTCGGATTAACGTTGGCGAAATACCTAGATGAGTAATCTCATATTTATCAACTGTCTCCCATAACCGGTCTGCTTCTGGGAAGTCTGGAACACCTTCGTACATAACCATCGTTGCTCCATTAATGAGTGAACCGAATAATAGAAACGGCCCCATCATCCAGCCCATATCAGTTACCCATAATACACGATCACCTTGTTTAATATTCATTCCAAATCCTGCATCAAAAGCTGCTTTCAAAGGAAATCCTGCATGCGTGTGTACTGTTCCTTTCGGCTTACCAGTCGTTCCTGATGTATAAATGAGCATCAATGGATCATCACTTTGCATTTCCTCTGCATGTATGAATGGTTTTTCTTTTTCTAGCGTACTCCACGAAAAGTCATAGTTATGTGGTGTAAAATCATTTCCTGCATGACGAACGATAACAACTTTTTCAACAGTTGGGCAATGTTCACAAGCTTTATCTACTTCATCTTTTAAAGAAACAATTTTACCGCGACGTGAAAATCCATCTGCGGTAATAATCATTTTTGAACCTGCCGCTTGCACACGTGTCATAACTGCATCAGACGCAAAGCCTGAGAATATTGGTGAAATAATTGCTCCGATTTTCATTACAGCTAGCATCGCAACAACTGTTTCTGGAATCATCGGCATATAAATTGTTACACGGTCACCTTTCTCAATACCCGCGTGTTTCAAACCATTTGCAACACGGCTTACCCAGTTGTCAAGCTCTTCATATGTAAATGATTTTGAAGTTCCATTTTCCCCTTCGTACTGAAGTGCTGGCTGTATTCTCGTCTCTTCATCCGCAAGCCAGCGGGATAAAGCTGATTCTACAACGTTACATGTTCCGCCATTATACCACTGTGCAAACGGTGTACCATTTTCTAAATCTAACACTTCTGTATAAGGTTTCATCCATTGATAGCCTACTGCTTTTTCTGCCTCTCCCCAAAACCAAGCTGTTTCCTCAATAGATTTATTATAAAAAATTTCATAGTCTTCATATCCCAATGATTTCATCCAACCATATAAACGTGTTTTTTCCTTGTACTCTTCTGTTGGAAACCAAACTGCTTGTTTCAATGTTTTCCCCTCCTTAACTTTTTGAGCAAGAAAGCCCTAAATAGGGCTTTTAAACTGGATATACAGGATGTTTACGATCTGTGAATACTTGATATTTACTCATATACATTTCGAAACGTCCTTTTAACTCTTCACGTAAATTGTTTGGATGAACAATACCATCAATCACCATCTCTGATGCTAAGTGGTATATATCAATATCTTTCTTATACTCTTCACGTTTTTCAGCAATGAAGCTAGCACGCTCTTCTTCTGGTAAAGCTGCAATTTTATTTGCATATACAGCATTAACCGCAGCTTCTGGACCCATTACCGCAATAGAAGCTGTCGGTAATGCCAGACAGCAATCTGGTTCAAATGCTGGACCTGCCATCGCATATAAACCAGCGCCATATGCTTTACGAACAACGATAGAAATCTTCGGTACAGTCGCTTCACTCATTGCAGAAATCATTTTTGCACCGTGGCGAATAATACCAGCACGCTCTACTTTTGTACCGATCATAAATCCTGGTACATCCGCAAGGAATAATAATGGAATATGATATGCGTCGCATAAATTAATAAACTTAGCAGCTTTATCAGCTGAATCATGGAATAATACGCCGCCCTTCATACGCGGCTGATTTGCAATAATACCAACTGGCTTACCATCAATACGTGCTAAGCCTGTAATTAGCTCTTGAGCAAATAATTTTTTTACTTCATAGAATGAACCTTCATCAATAACTCTATTAATGAGATCTTTCATATTGAAAGGAGCATTTTGATTTTCTGGAATGATTTGTTCTAACGTTTTATCGAATTGTTTCGGTTCTTGAGGTGTAACCAATGGAGTCTTTTCTAAGTAGTTATTTGGAAAATATGAAATGTATTGTCTTGCTTGTTTAATCGCATCTTCTTCTGTCTTACATAAAACATCTCCGCATCCTGATACAGAGCAATGCATACGAGCTCCGCCCATCTCTTCTAAAGTTACCTTCTCACCGATAACCATCTCAGCCATACGAGGAGATCCTAAATACATAGATGCATTTCCTTCTACCATCATTACAACGTCACAAAAGGCTGGAATATACGCACCACCAGCTGCAGAAGGTCCAAATAACAAGCATACTTGAGGAACTTTACCTGATAACTTCACTTGATTATAGAAGATTCTTCCTGCACCGCGGCGCCCTGGGAACATTTCTACTTGATCTGTAATACGCGCTCCAGCAGAGTCAACTAAATAAAATAACGGAACACGTAGTTTTTCAGCTGTTTCTTGAATACGTAAAATCTTTTCAACTGTGCGTGATCCCCATGATCCAGCTTTTACAGTAGAATCATTGGCCATTACACACGCAGTACGACCATGTATTTTACCCGTTGCCGTTACAACGCCATCCGCAGGTAAGCCTGTTTGTTCACAGTTAGCAAATAATGCATCTTCTACATATTCGCCATTATCAAATAGAAGCGCTAAACGATCTCGAACGAATAATTTTCCTTTTGCTTTATTTTGCTCATGATATTTCGGTGCCCCGCCTTGTTTAATTGTTTCAACTCGTTCTTCAAATGAATTAGATTGTTGTTTTTGGTCTAACATATTTACTCCCCCTTATACATCGGTTTGCGTTTTTCTTTGAATGCCTGTAATCCTTCTATTCGATCTTTCGTATGGATTACACCTTCATACGCTTGTTTTTCCATTTGTAATCCGGTATGTAAATCAACTTGAATACCATTTGAAATTGCCTCTTTTGCTAATCGAACAGCAATAGGTCCATTACTAGCAATTTTCTCTGCTATTTCAATCGCTTTCTCTTCAAGTAAATTAGCTGGTACAACAAATTCTACTAAACCGTATTCTTTTGCTTCTTGCGCTGAAATACGTCTACCTGTATAAATTAATTCTTTCGCTCTACCAACACCAATTAATCTCGGTAAGCGCTGTGTACCACCTGCTCCTGGTATAATTGCAAGTGTCGTTTCAGTAAGACCAAGACTTGCAGATTCAGCAGCAATTCTAAAATCACAAGCTAAACTTAATTCCGTACCACCACCAAGTGCAATTCCATTTATAGCAGCAATAACTGGCTGTGGTAATTGTTCAACCATCTCCATAGTAGTGCGAATCATACTAACAGCATGGCGAACTTGTTCTTCATTCATACCGGCACGCTCTTTTAAATCTGCACCAGCACAAAATGCTTTTTCACCAGCACCTGTTAGAATAACTACACGCGTATTGGACTCTTCACTTATTTGAGTTAATATGTTTTGTAACTCTTCTAATAACGCTAAAGATAATGAGTTTGCTTGTCTTTCACGATATAACGAAATCTTTACAACGTGAGGTGTTACATAATCAACTGAAATGTTTTGTAATTGTAGCATCTTCTCACCTACTTATCGTTTTATGTTGAAGCGCTCTATACACATGACTCGGTAATTGGATATTCAACTTACTTTGAATAAATTGACTAGCTCTCAATAACTTTTCTTCGTCTATATTCGTTTGGACTCCTAATTTATGGAGCATATGTACTAGGTCATCAGTGGCAACATTACCTGATGCTCCTGGTGCATAAGGGCAGCCCCCGAGTCCACCACAAGAACTATCAAACGTTGTAATACCGTATTCTAATGATTTAACTACATTCGCTAGAGCCATTCCATACGTATTATGAAAATGCATGGCAAACTGCGAAGCATCATACTTCTTTAATAGATGTTCTAATACTTGTTCTACTTGTAATGGATTCGCTACACCGATTGTATCCCCAAGAGAAACTTCATAAATGCCGTATGAAAATAGTTGATTACATAATTCGTCAACTGCTGCGACACTTATATCCCCTTCATAAGGACATCCAAATACAGTAGAAACATAGCCTCTTACCTTTTTCCCTTCGAATAATGCCTGTTTTGTTATATCTTCAATTACAACTAATGCTTCTTTAATCGATTTATTAATATTACTTTTATTATGAGATTCACTTGCTGATAAAAAAACATTCACCTCATCTACATTTTGCAAAAAAGCTCGTTCCAAACCATTTTGATTCGGAACAAGCGCAGCATATGTAACATTTGGATCCCTTTTCAGCTCAGAAAATACATCATTTGCATCCGCTAATGCAGGGATCCATTTTGGGTGAACGAATGAGGAAACTTCAACATACGACAATCCTGCTTCTGTAAGTAGTTGAATCCATTTTACTTTATCTTTTGTGCCAACAATCTTTTTTTCATTTTGTAAGCCATCACGTGGCCCGACTTCTTTAATGACAGCAAAATTAGGTAGTTTCAATTCGCTTCCCCCTATATCTCCCTATTCAATTTCTAATAATACATCTCCTTCATTTACAAAATCGCCTTCTTGCACATTAATTTTCATAACTGTGCCAGCTTCTTCTGAAATGATTGGAATTTCCATTTTCATAGATTCCAAAATGACGACATCCTGCTCTTCCTCTACTGTATCTCCTACTCCTACAACAATCTTCCAAACGTTTCCTGCCATCGATGCGTATACTTTCGTCATCATTTTTTCCCCCTTAATATTGTTAAATCTTATTTTTTAACGAGTTGTTTCGTTACAAAGCCTGTTGTATAAATACCCTCTTTGAACACTTCGTCTTCCAAAACTTGCAGTAGCATTGGTGTGTTCGTTTTAATACCTTCTACTTTTAATTCCTCTAGAGCATCATGTAATTTTGAAATTGCTTCTTCACGAGTCTCGCCATGTGCAATGACTTTCGCAATCATTGGATCATAGAAAGGTGTAATCGTTACATGATTTTCTAAGAAGTGATCAATCCGTACATTTGACGGTAATGTTAAATCTGTAATTTTCCCAGGTGACGGGAAGAATGTTTTCGGATCCTCTGCATAAATACGAGCTTCAATGGCATGACCACTACGTTTTACATCATCCTGAGTAAATGATAGTTTCTCTCCACTTGCAATCAGAAGTTGTTGTTCTACAAGGTCTAATCCCGTAATTTCTTCTGTCACTGGATGCTCTACTTGTAATCTCGTATTCATCTCTAAGAAATAGAAGTTCTTCTGATCATCTACAAGAAACTCAACTGTACCTGCATTTGTATAACCAAGTGCTTTGGCAGCTTGTACAGCAACTTCTCCCATCGCCTTTCGTGTACCTTCATCTAAAAATGGTGAAGGTGCTTCTTCGATTACTTTTTGATTTCGGCGCTGTACCGAACATTCACGCTCCCATAAATACACTGTGTTACCATGTGTATCTGCTAAAAGCTGAATTTCAATATGATGCGCGTCTGCTATATATCGCTCTAAATACATTTCTCCGTTACCGAAGAAGTTTTGCGCTCTCGTTTTATTACTTTCAAACGCTTTGGTGAGCGTTTGCTCAGTTTCCATCAACTGCATACCAATGCCTCCGCCGCCTGCGGATGCCTTAAGCATTAATGGATAACCAATTTGTTTTGCAATTTCAATTGCTTCTTCAGCAGTTTCAATATTTGTAGTAATACCTGGGACTACTGGGACATCTGCTGCTTGCATTGCGATACGTGATTCGATTTTACTTCCCATCTTCGTAATGATTTCTTCTGAAGGACCGATAAATACGATTCCTTCTTCTTTGCAGCGAACCGGAAAAGACGGATTCTCTGATAATAAACCATAACCCGGATGAATTGCTTCTGCATTTGTCTTCTTAGCTATTTCAATAATTTTTTCAAGGTTTAAATAGCTTTCTTGGACACGCGGTCCACCTACTAAGTAAGCTTCATTTGCCATTTTCACATGAAGGGCATTTTCATCTGCTTCAGAATAAATAGCAACAGTGCGAATGCCAAGTTTTTGACAAGTTTTCATAATACGAACAGCGATTTCCCCGCGATTCGCAATTAATATTTTTTGAAACATAGTGATTCCTCCCTTTTATCTACATCCTAAATGTCTAGCAATTACGAGACGTTGAATTTCAGAAGTTCCTTCACCAATTTCTAATAGTTTCGCATCACGAATATGTCGTTCAACTTCATATTCACGCATATAGCCATATCCACCATGAATCTGTACTGCTTGATTCGCAATACGGCTTGCCGCTTCCGATGCAAATAGTTTTGCCATTGCCGCTTCTTTACCGAAAGGTTTATCGTTATCTTTTAACCAAGCTGCTTTATGTACTAAATTGCGTGCTAGCTCTACTTCAGTCGCCATATCAGCTAATTTAAATTGAATCGCTTGGAAATTAGAGATTGACTTTCCAAATTGTTGACGTTCTTTCGCATATTGCAATGCACGTTCAAAGGCTGATTGCGCAATACCAACTGCCAATGCTGCGATTGAAATACGTCCTCCATCAAGTGTATATAAAAATTGTTTAAAACCTTTATTTACATCACCAAGAATATTTTCTTTCGGTACACGAACACCATCAAGTACGATTTCACAAGTATTAGAAGCGCGAACGCCCATTTTATCGTAAGGACTAGAAATCGTTAATCCTTCACTAGTAGTAGGTACGATAAATGCTGAAATGCGTTTTCTACCATTCTCTTCAACACCGTTGACAGCGGTTACAATAATGGTATTTGCATACTCTGCGTTTGTAATCCAACACTTCTCACCACTGATTACATACTCATCGCCATCTAGTACCGCTTTCGTTTGAGTACCACCTGCATCTGATCCAGCATTCGGCTCCGTTAATCCGAAGGCACCTAATGTTTTACCTGACGCCATTGGAACTAAATACTTTTGTTTTTGTTCTTCTGTACCGAAATAATAAATTGGAGAAGCACCTAATGAAATTGTTGCAGCATAGCTTAAACCAGTGCCACCACAAGCGCGACCAATTTCTTCAACTGCTAACGCATACGATACAGTATCGCCACCTGAACCTCCATACTCTTCTGGGAATGGGATGCCTAATAATCCTAGTTCGCCCATTTTTTGAAATGTTTCATATGGAAACTCTGCAGTTTTGTCATAATATACAGCTTTCGGTGCGATTTCCTTTTCAGCAAAGTCACGTACCATTTCTTTAATCATTTGTTTTTCGCGAGTTAGAGTAAATTCCATTCCGCTACACACCCCTTATCGAATATTGAGTTTCGACAGCGTGCGAGTTTCTACTACAAACATAACAACTTAAAAGACAAGAATATTAGTTAGACAATTGCTATAATTCTGTCATAACTTAATTTTAAAACAGATTCTGTACTAATGCACAAAAAAATTCCTACATTGTTCTACAACAACATAGGAGATTTTGTGTCGAATTATGTAATTTATTGTTTAATAATCTCTACCTTTTCCCGAATCAGAAATTTCTACTAATGCTTCAGGGTATGGTTCGAAATACGTTTGTCTTAATAAATACTTTTCATCAAATCGAATGGCCCATGATTTTAAAATTGTAAGTAAACTACTAAGTGGTATTTTCTTTTCTGCATACTTTTGTAACAGTTCTATAAAATGATCTTTTTCTTGTTTTTTTAGCTTTGTTTTAAAGTATCCAAAAATGTGCTCGCATACATTTACATTCGATGTATAGCGGGGGGTGCGCATAAATAATTCATATAAAGTCTTCTCATAGTTTTCAAATACAACTTCAATCTTTTCATTTTTTTGATTTGCAATTATACGCCCTAATTCCTTTTGTTTCACTTGATTGTATGCCATAAATAAATATTTATTGTCCGACTGAAACGATACAAGGTCTTTCATATTTTTATTATGTTTAATCATTTTGTAATATGCGATTGTAAATAACCTTGTAAAGAAATGCTCTCTAATAATAAAATTCGACAATCTACCTTCCTCTTCAATAGGAAGATGCGAAAATTTTTTTACTACTGCTCCGCCAAATAAGCCTGATCCTTTTCCCTTTGCTGGCGCTTTTTCAAAACCAGAATAAATTTTCACATCACGCGTACCACAACTTGGCGAACGATTCTTTAAAATAAAACCATCCACATCCGATATCGTTTGTAAAAAGTCATTTGAAAACCGCTCCATTTTTTCAGTTACATCTTCTCGTGTCGACGGTTGCACAAGTCTGTTCTCACCATTTTCTTCTACAATTCGTATCGTTTCACGAGGAGTTCCCAATCCAATCTCCACTTCTGGACAAACAGGTATAAATGTAACAAATGGCTGCAAATTTCGTATTGTTACATCTGGAATCATCTCTCCATTATATCGACAAGCATCAAATTCTAAACATTTACTTACGACGATTGTAGGTTTTGCAAATTGTCGCATCTCATTACCTCCTTAGTGCTAGTCCGTATACTATAAATTGTACTAAGATTAACATTTTAAGCAAAGTTTGATTCATTTATTTTTATGAGAAATATATATCCAATAATATATTAACAATCATTCAACTCTATTTTCAATAAATGTGCGCCCTATTATACTGGTTTAGATATTGTGAAATGAATAATACACAGATGCTCCGGAGAAATTAATGATTAAGAAAGGAGGGAATTGTTATGAAAAAGAAATTATCATCTATTTTAAGTGTTTTAGCACTCTCTATTATGTTTTTAGGTACATCTGCGCAAGCTGAATACGATGGAAATAATATGAATAGAGTGAATAACACTGATATTTCAACTCGAGTAAATGACAATAATTTAGACAGAGTTAATAATGATGTAAGAACTCGAAATGTAAATACAACAAATGATTTAAATGATAATCGTGATAGAAATAATAATTGGGCTTGGCTTGGTTTATTAGGACTAGCAGGATTATTAGGTCTTAGAAGAAGAGACAAAGAAACACGCTGATTTAGAATGTTTTTAATAAACAAGTACTTATTTATCAAAAATATATAACGAAAATAAATCGCCTTTTTAAAGGCGATTTATTTTTACTTAAAAAGTAATGTATGTAATTCACACTTCGACGATTAAATTCGTGGAGTTAATCCATACAATATAAATTGAATCGTATTTTCAATTTCTGCTTCATCATTCCATTTTTCTTCAGGCAATAATAAAAATCGTGTTAATAATAAACCTAATACAGCTGATAAAGTAAGACGTAGTACGGAAGATGGTGGTATCTCAATAATCTCTCCTTCTTCTTGAAATTTCACAATCAACTTTTTGAAATGTGAAAACAGTTCTGTTTCTACTAATTGCTGTATTTCATTTTTTAGTTCTGGTTGAAATGGTACTTCTTGAATTAATATTTTTATCATAGGAAAGTGTTTTTGAGCAAATTTAAATCTATTATGAATTACAACCCTTAAAAGTCCTTCATACGATTCATACTCTGATTTAAATATTTCTTTTGCAAAGGTTTGTACGAAAAATGGTGCAGCGAACTTAGTTAAAGTTGGCATTACGACCGCTAGTAATAAATCTTTTTTCGTCTTATAGTAGCGGAAGATGGTTCCTTCCGCTACACCAGCACGCTTTGCAATTTCACTTGTTGAAGTTGAAGCGTATCCTTTTTCTCCAAACATATCAACAGCCGCCTCTAATATTCGCATTTGACGTTCATTTCGTTTATCCGTATTAGTTGCAGCTATTAATTCCTCCAGCCAATCCTTCTGCATTTATAAAGCTCCTTTTTGTCATTATTATATTTTGCGATGTTTCTTTAAAGCAAATACATTTCCTACTGCAAATAATAGTGAAAAAAGTAATAACACAGTAAGATCTAATGCAATCTCTGTAAACCCTTGATTCCGAATCATCACTTGTCTCATTGCGTCAGCGCCGTATGTGAGTGGAAATGCTTTCCCTAACATTTGGAGCCACTTATTCATAGATTCCATTGGAAACAATCCAGAAAAGAAGATTTGTGGCACTATAACAAGCGGTATAAATTGAATCATTTGAAATTCATTATTTGCGTATGCCGATAAAAACGTACCTAATGTTAGTGCAGTTAAAGAGAGCATACATGTAATAAGTAGCGTTAGCCATATGGAGCCAGCTACGTATAAATCTAAAATATAAACGGAAAAGCTTACGATAATAATGGATTGTATAAAGGCAAAGATTCCAAAACCAATAATATAACCTGCGACTATTTCCCATCTTCTTACTGGGGTGGATAATAACCTTTCTAGCGTACCACTTAAACGTTCTCTTACGAAAGATACACCTGATAATATAAATACAAAGAAAAATGTAAAGAAACCAATTAATACAGGACCAAGCCCATCAAACATCGTAAAGTCTTTAGAGCCATGTAAATAATTTACTTCAGGTTTCATAATCGATACATCATTCTTCTCTGTGCTTTTTTGCAATACTTGAAGTACAGCACGATTTTTTGACGAATCACTACCTTCCAACAGAAGTTTCATTTTTCCATTCTCTATACGAAATACTGCATCTACTTTTTGTTTTTCCAACTCAGAAATCGCCTTTTCCTTACTGTATTCATAAATTGACGCTTCTTGATTTTTCATCATTTTTACTATTTGAGCGGGCATATCAACAACAGCAATTTGCGGTATATAGTCTTTCTGTGTAAACACTAGTGACAAAAGCCAAAGTAATAACATCGGTGCTCCAAACATCATTGCTAACGAACGCTTATCTCGAAAAAATTGACGAATAATACGTATAATTACACCAGTAACTCTCATGATGGCACCACCTCTTCTAGCAAAAAGACATCTTCAATCCGTCCAGATGACACGCGTTTTTTCAATTCTTCAGTTGTTCCAACCGCAACTAGTTTCCCTTCTCTAATTAACCCTAGACGCTCACAAAATTCAGCTTCATCCATAATGTGCGTCGTTACAATAATCGTTGTGCCTTTCTTTTTAAGATCATAAAATTTTTCCCAAATCGTTTTTCTAAGAAGCGGATCTATCCCCACTGTAGGCTCATCTAAAATTAATATTTCTGGTTCGTGAAGGAGCGCTATTGCTAATGATAAGCGTTTTTTCATTCCACCTGAAAATTGTTGTACTTGCTTTTTCATATACTGAGACAATTGTACAAGTTCAAAAACCTCTGCAATTCTTGTCTTTTTACGTTTTCCCTTTAGTCCATACATCGTTGCTATAAAATCTGCATTTTCATATGCTGACAATTCTTCGTATAATGCATCCGCCTGAGCCATATAACCAATTCTTTTCATTTCATTTAAATTAGGCATATTAGTATTATTAACAAGCACTTCACCTTTCGTTGCCTCATTAATACCTGCAATCATTTTAATGAGCGTTGTTTTCCCCGATCCAGAAGGTCCAACAAAACCAAAAATTTCTGCTTTTTCAACTTGCAATGAAAGATTGTGTAACACTTCTTTTTTTCCAAAACTTTTTGATACAGTCCGTAAAATAATTGAAGGTTGTTGCACGTTCCATCCTCCTTTTCCAATAAAATGAGTGAGTACTCACTTTTATTTTACCCTTGCTTAATTATATGTCAAACTTCATTGATTAGTATGTATGTTCAATCAACGATATTAAACAATGAAACAGAGTCGACATTAGAATTTCATTTCCTAAAGTCGACTCTGTTTCATTTAAACTATAAATTTCACTTTACGTTTTTAAATTCATATACTTCCGAATTCTAGCAACATCTAAAGAATATTCAATAACTAATTGCTGTAACGGTAAAATAACTGTGTCAGGATATAAATGTGCATATTGTAATGTTTCTGCATATTTTTCTAACCTTTTTTCTAAATACTTTATTATTTGATCAGGATGACTTACTAATAAACATTTACAATAATAATGTATTTGTTCCTCAATCGCCGTGTATTCTTCAATTTCATATTCTTTATGCATGTGTACACCCCTTTAAGTTTTTTACATGAATTACTTATCACAATTTTCACTCGACAAATTTTAAGTTTTTTGATTATTTACACTATAACAAACAATCAGGGTCAAATTTTGTTACTTTATGTAACGTAGAAAATTTTTAACAAAATTGTAATGTTAACTCCTGCAAAATACATAAAATCTCTTTACTCACTTTTGCATAAAAAAATCGTACAGCTTAATTTAACTGCACGACTACAATCTCTGGCCTATTCAAAATTCTTTGCGGAATGATACTATTTCCTAATCCTCTACTCACTACCATTGATGTATTTTGTTCTACATATAAACCTGCTGTATATTTAGGTAAAACACCTTGATTTGGAGCAACTAATCCACCGATAAATGGCAATCTAACTTGCCCTCCATGAGCATGTCCCGATAAAACCAAATCCAACCTCTCATTCGTATATTCCTTTATAAATTCAGGCCTATGGGATAATAATACATTATATCTATCTGGCTGCATTTCAATTTTTGCTTTTTTAATTTCATCTATTATAATATTTCCTTCATCACGGTTTCCAGTAACAAACTCTGGATCATCAATACCTAGCAAGTTTATTTCTTGCTCACCCTTTCGAATGCCTACATGTTCATTCCTTAAAACATTGACACCATATTTCTTCAACTCTTTTTCTAAACTGTTATACTTTCCAGACCATTGTTCATGGTTTCCTGTCACAAAATATACAGGATACTTCTTTACCATTTTTTGTATTAATTGCATACTCACTTCTGCATCGTATGATTTACTGTCAATTAAATCACCCGTAATCGCAATAATATCTGGGTCTATACTTTTTATTTTTTGAATTAACACATCTTGATTATCGCCAAATTTTTTATTGTGTAAGTCTGAAATTTGTAGAATTTTATACCCTTTAAAAGAGGATGGTATTTTACTAGAGGTTATTTTAACCTCAGTTATACTTATTAAATTGTTCTGTAAATATAAAAAGATTGTAAAACCTACTAATATACAAATAATCATTACAATTCTATTAATTTTCTTTTTCATATTTTCTCCTTTACATTCTCATCAAACACTTCTATATGCTAACTGAATTATATTATACTTTCTTGAAATTTATTTAAATTAATAAAATAATGCAGTACATGAAATTTCGTATGAGATATGTCATATATATTCGTTATATTTTTACTTTTACCTTTTTAATAATAAGAATACAAAAACGACTCTTATCACAAGAAAAGAGTCGTTTTCTAACTTTATACTTTTAATACTTTCATGTTAAAAATGCGAAAACTAAAATACTATTTAAGAGCCTTAACTATAACTTTAGTTGCCTCTGCAATGAGTTGATTATCATAGGTTGCCTCTTTCTCATCTTTACTAGATAAAATTGCGATGATAATTGGTGCTCTATTTGGAGGCCAAACGATAGCAATATCATTTCTTGTCCCGTAACTACCAGCACCTGATTTATCTCCAACTACCCATTCAGTTGGTACGCCTGCACGAATAAGTTTGTCCCCTGTAGCATTTCCTTTCATCCACTCTGTAAGAATTTTACGTTTTTCAGCTGGAAGTGCATTTCCGACCGTAAAAGCTTTAAGATTCGTAGCAATAGCTTTCGCTGTACTAGTGTCACGAATGTCTCCTGGAATAGCTTCGTTTAATTCTGTTTCAAAGCGATCAGACATAGTAATCCGATCCCCCATATGCCTAAGCGCTTTTTCATATCCTTTCGGTCCTCCTATTTTATTAAATAAAATGTTCCCTGCAGTATTATCGCTTGAACGAACAGCAGCCTCAGCAATTTCTCCTAGTTTCATTCCAGTATCTACATGTTTCTCTGTAACAGGTGAATAATCCACTAAGTCTTCTTTCGTAAATGTGATTACTTCATTTAATGTATCAATTGAGTTTTGCTGTAGTAATACTCCTGCTGCTAAAGCCTTGTAGGTTGATGCGAAGGCAAATCTTTCGTTAGATCGATAAGAGATTGTTTGATTTGTACCAGTATCAATCGCATATACACCTACTCGAGCATCAAATTTTTTCTCAAGTTGTGAGAACTCTTTATGCGTCGCCTGATTTTTATGTTTCACTTGTCCAGTCTTTTCTTTCGCTTCAACTTGCAGTGCCCCTCCTGTAAAAGCTTCTAGGCTTGTAATACTTAAACCTAATATACCAACGCATATTCCTATTTTTAGCATCCTCTTATTTTTCAAAATCATCATTCCTTCCAAATTTTTAGCACCTTTTTATACGTACACATAATAGACAATCACCGAACCAAATTTGTTCCACAAACTAAAAAAATTATAGCTAGTATGAGAGTTATTAACAAAATAAGAGATAGTAGCTACGACGCCTCTATCTCTTATTTCATATTTCATTTTTTTACTTATAAATGGCTTTATATGAACAGGGTCTCTTCCCTGAGAAAAGTACTCTAATTTTGCTTAGAACTACCTGTACTAGTAGCTTCACCATGTATACGTTGCTGTTTCAAATCAAAGTATACATCTAATACTTCCTTTCCAATTATAGAATTAATTCCATTTTTATCATCATGAAGCCATGGAACTACTACGGAAAATGCTACTTCTGGATTATCATATGGAGCATATCCAACTAACGTTAAGTTGTAACATTCCATACGTTCTCCTTTTGCATTTCTACCAATCGGGTCATCTCCACCATATACAGTTTGGGCTGTTCCTGTCTTTCCTGCTGGTTTATATGGCGCGTTTTTGAAATATTTCACGCCAGTTCCATCACCTTCTTGGAATACCCATCTAAACCCTTCTTTTATTCGATCAATATGTTCTTTCTTCATATCAATTCGATTTAATACGACAGGCTCTATGGAACGTATAACTTTGCCAACCTCTTCTTTTATTGATTGTTCTCGTATTTCTTGTACAATTTGAGGTTGCATTCTATAACCACCATTCGCAATCGTTGAAATATATTGCGCTAATTGCAACGGCGTATACGTATCATACTGACCGATAGAAAAATCTAGTAAAAACCCAGGTTGACTATCTACTTTTCTCGTTTGTCCAATTATTTCATTCGGTAAATCAATACCTGTTGGGACACCTAAACCAAATTGCTTGAAATAATAGCGCATCGTATCAAATGCTCCTTGTTTAATATCCAATGAGCCATTTGGTACGTAATTGACTCCCGCAATTTTTAAAGCTGTTTGGAACATGTATACATTCGAAGATACTTGTAAAGCCCGTAAATCATTAATATTACCAAATCCGGATACATTCCACGATTTCTTAGCTTGTGTACCTTTAAATTTCATCGGCGCGTCATAAAATTGATCTCCTGGATGTATTGCCCCTGTCTCATATCCAGTTAATAAAGTAGCACCTTTTACAGCTGACCCTAGCTCATACGAAGTTGTCATGTTACCTAATGCCAAATCCTCAACCTCTATTCTTCCTTCTTTTTCTACAATCTTTTTGCCTGCCATTGATAAAATTTGTCCGTTATTTGGATTCGTCATGACAACAAAAGCTCGATCGAGCAGTGGCTCTGAACTCTTAAAAGCTCTCAAGTTTTTCTCTATACTTTCTTCCACTTTCTTTTGTAATTCCATATCAATCGTTAATGTTAAACTATTACCACTTTTTCCTTTAGAGATTATTTCTGTGCTAACAATGTTTCCTGATTTATCAGTAATATTTTTCACTTCTTCTTTTGTGCCGTGTAATACATCTTCATATCGTTGTTCAATATAACTTTTTCCAACACGATCATTACGGTTATATCCACGTACTAAATAAGAATCTAAATTTTCTTTCGGTAATCCTTCTTCACTACTCGTAATATTTCCTAATACAGAACGAAATAAATTACCATTTACATAATTACGTTCCCAATCAACAGTTGCATCTACTCCTGGAAAATTCGCAAGGTTTTCACTTATCCGCGCATACTCTTCATCTGTTACATCTTTTTTAATAATTTGTGGTGTTAGTTGATAACCTGAACTCATTTTACTTTTAATAGCTAACACCTTTAAATCTTGTGCTGTTAATTCTGCTAATTCTACCTCTGTAACACGACCTCGTCTTAAGTCTTCTATTTTTTTATCTAACTCTTTTCCCTCTATACCCTTTTCTTTAAACTTTTCTATATCTTTCTTAGTAATCTTTGTCTCCGCACGTTTCAAATTCAACTGCATCCAAAAATCTTTTTTATCGATATCTGTTAATTTATTTATATCTTGTTCAGGCATTTCAAGTACTTTCGCCAAGTCTTTTGCTGTTTTTAAAATATCTTCACTCGTAATTCCCTTCACCCTTGTATACGTAATTGTGCGAAGAGATTTATTATTAACAACTGTTTTCCCTTCTCGATCTAAAATTTGTCCACGTGGAACTGGAATACTAGTTATTGCATTTTGACTACTTTCCACTTGGTTCTTATAAGCCTCTCCCTCAACGATTTGTACCTTTCCTAGCTGCATAATAATAGCTGAGAATAGTACAAATATGCAAAGGAACATTATATTTAATCGAATAGATATATATGTCTTCTGCTTCTTGCCTTTTTGTCCTTTCATAAATCCTCCATTTAATCCTTTCAGGAATTGCTACAAATACTAAAAGCATTCCTTATATATTAGATACCGATAATCGGTTATAAATATCGCCTCAATTTTTTGCTTAATCCTTGTAAGCAACCATTCCTTTTCGTTTAGCTACGGAATTAATAACTCTCCCTTCTTGTTTTCTCTCTATTTTTTTTGCCACTTGCATTAGAAGTGCTAAACTGTATAATAACTCTTATTAAACTTACATATAAACTTGCTAGTAAATTTTCATGCTAATTATTCCTTTCTTCATGCTGTAATACTTAATAGACAACCTAAACAATAAAGTTGTTCCACATTTACAAAAAAAATAATTAAATATAAGATGAAATAGGCTACATAAGGGAGGGTTATATGTTACATACAAGAAGATGGAGATTTTTTGCGGTTCTTTCTATTGTAGGTTTGATTTTACTAATTTTATTAAAAATCAACTTCATTTCAATTACTATCGCAACTTCTTCAGCTGAAAGAGGAAAGATTTTTGATAAAAATGGTGTAATGCTAGCTACAAATAAGAAAGTTAAGTCTCTATATTGCACTTCTAATGATGAAAAGCTATCGAAACAAGATACATCAAACACATTAGCTTTTTTTAACCAATTTTCAAGCGAGTTTCAACATGATATTTCTACAGAGAACATAAAATCTCAATTGCAACAATCTTGTAAAAAGAAGACTATGAATGATATACCGTTATACTCTGATATAAATGAGAATGAACTTGCATTCATAAACAAAAACAAACCCAATAATGTAATAATTAAAGATGAATGGATTCGATATTACCCTAAACACGAAATTGGTTCACAAGTAATTGGGTATGTAGAAAATGACCTTAAGTCCAAGCATATGGCTGTTGGAAAAAGCGGGATTGAGCTGCAATATGAAAATGATTTAAAAGGAAAACCAGGCAAAACTCTTATTTTTAAATTGAATAATAAAAAGTTCTTATGGAACATTCAAAAAGTACAAAAAGGAAAAGATGTGCGGCTAGCTTTAGACTCTGAGTTGCAGCAAAAGGCAGAAGAAGCATTAAAATCTCAAATTAAGAAAACACCTGATGCTAAAGCTGGTTATGCTATAGTGAGCGATGCAAAAACTGGCGCAATTTTAACTATGGCCAACTCGGTAGCTTTTAATCCAAATATATTAAATACACATGTATCTTCTAGAAAAGAAAACATTAAATCTCTTTCGCAAAATAAAGCAATTCAAAAATTAAAGTATGGTGAATCTTATGTAAATATGGCTTCTACTATAAAACCACTCACTATTTTAATTGGATTAAATGAAAAGCTTTTCCAACCAGAAGATACTTATTTAGATAAAGGTACTTTTCAGTATGATAATCAAAATAACATTACGAATGCGCCTGGAACACCAACAGGGGAGATTACACCGAGGCAGGCTATCATTAATTCATCTAACACATTTATGACAGCAAAAGTAGCTCTGCCCTTATTCAACCAAAATAATGGAAATATAGAAAAAGTGGCACATATATGGACAGATTATTTAATGCAATTCGGCCTACGTTCTAAAACTGGGATTGATTTACCCTTTGAAGAAGACGGACAATATGAATTCCATCCATCTAATAAATTTGAAAATGGGATTTCAGCTTTATTAAATGCCTCTTGGGGAGGAAATGAAGTGCATACTCCTCTTCAACTCGCTCAATATGCAGCAACTTTGGCAAGTAAAGGCGACAAATATAAACCTCAAATCGTAAGTGCGATTATTGGTCAAGATGGTAAGGAAACCAAAAAGTTTAAACCCATTTTAGAAAGTTCAAATCGTTACCCGATGAACTTTTGGAGTGTCGTGCAAGGTGGGATGAGTCAAAATATAGAGGAAATTAAAAAGTTGCCCTTTGACGTCGCAGGTAAAACAGGTATTACAGGTTTTCCAAATGAGCAAGCAAGAATGATAAATCACTCTCTTTTCATTGCGTATGCTCCTACGGAAGATCCACAAATTGCCGTTTCTGTCGTTATCCCTGGTAGTAATTCAGAAAAAAACATTGCCGCTCTCGTTACATCAGAAATTTTAGAGTACTGGAATACTCTTCAAAACGAAAATAAAAATAAAGAGGAAGGTTCACTTTAATGAACCTTCCTCTTTTACCATATAGAATCTATATTTATTATTTTCCATATACCTTCATTATTCTTTTCGAACATAAATGAATATTTAATATCAGTTAAAACATACTCTTTCTGTACATATCCAGTATTACCGTTAATTGTAGATATTTTTATATATCCATTATTCTGTACTTTTTCTGGAATCCAAGCTTTTACCATTTCATTAGATACTTCATATAAAACTTGTGATTCTCGCTTTGGTTCAGCTAAAATTTTCGTTTTATTTCCAGTAACAGTTGCATATATAAAATGCGCTTGGTTTGGTTGGTTACTTTCTGTCAATCCACTTGGTACTTTATATACTTGCTTTGTATCTTTTGCAAACTCTCCTCCCATTGTAAGGGCGACTTGCAACTCATGAAAGATATCTTCATCAAACTTCAATTCATCCTTCCTATAACTCTTTCCTTTAAATAGAACTTCATCATTTAACGCTTTGTACAAGTTATTTTCATTTTTTGAGTTCGTACTTTGATATAGTTCATTCATAAATTGTTTTAATGATGGATCTTGAGCAGACTCATCTTTTGTTTTAGGCTTAATTTGAGTACTACTTTGTACCGGCGATTTATTATCATCAAGCCAAGGTTGTTGAACAATGAAAAATAACATTGTACAAACCAAAACAACTACAATAGGTAATGCTTTTTTACGAAATGGTCTTTTATGTTTTTCAAAATCCACTTCATTATTTTCATATATAGACTGCTTTATTTTAGAAATAAATTCTTCTTCATCTTTACGATTCTCCATTGGGCCTTTTTTTATTTTTCTATACCAGTCAGGATTTTGTTTATTGTTCATCACTACTACCCTCCCCTATTAATTTTGAAACCTTACTTCTCGCTCTACTTAATCTCGATTTTACAGTTCCAATGGATACTCCTAATGTTTCAGCCATTTCTTCATAAGATAATTCATATTTTGCATCCAATATAATTATTTCACGGTGCTTTTTAGGTAGTTCTAATACCACCTTCCACACATCATTCATTTCTTCTTGCTTAAAAAATTCTTGTTCTGCTGACAGGGATTGCTTATCGTCACTAAAAAATCCTATTAAAGATATCCTTTTAAAATAGGAGGATTTCAAATAGTTTATTGCCGTATTTCTTGTGATTTTTAAAATCCACGTTTTAATAGATGACTCCTTTCGAAATGAATTCCAATTTTTAAACACCTTTATAAATACATCTTGCGTGATATCATCTGATAAGTGTGGATCTTTCGTAATAATAAATGAATAATTCCATACATCTTGCCAATAGTCTTTTATAACATAGTCCAGCTCATCATGATTACACTTTTCAATAAACGTCTGTTCCATTTCCACACCTCAAACTTATTTGAATAAACATAAAACTGCCCTCACTTTTTTATTATGGTTTCAATATATAGACAAAATACAAGTTTCATTTGTTCCATTGTTTATCTTTTTTCAGGCAGAATAATACTACTAAAAAACAAGTAAAGCATACAATGATAAAAATCCACTCACAATAATCTATTTTTTGAATTTAACGTAACACTCTACTTGTCCATTTCAATTTGCTATTCCCTTCTATTTACCATTAACAATGTCAACTTTTCTAGAATGACAGCAAAAAAGCATTCTCGATTAGAAAGAATGCTTTTTTGAAATTTAATTGTTCTATATTTCCCCCAATTTATATCTTTGAGTTAAGCAAACATGTAATAAATTTAGTGAAAAATTCACCTTATAATTAAGTATTATTTCTGAAATACATGTTTTATTTTTTCACCTGGAACGTTACTTCCTCCTCTTCCTTTTACATCTTCAATCATCATTGTAACAATCATGTCTGGCGCATTTGCATCGAAAGCTGCGAACCATCCCAGTTCTTTTCCGTCTGCTTCTTTCGACTCTTTCAGTTCTGCTGTACCAGTTTTACCAGCAAGCGTCACACCATCAACCTGTGCAATTCTCCCTGCGCCATCAGGGTCATTAATGACTTTGATTAATGCACTCTTTAATATCTCTTGATTCTTTTTAGAAACCACATTTTCTTTCCAATTCCCCGCTACTTTTGCTTCTTTTAAAAGATGTGGCGACGGAATATTCCCTTCATTTACAATCGGTGCATATGTTAATGCTAAATGAAATGGTGTCATTAATACTTGTCCTTGTCCATAGCCCGTGTCTGCAAGTTGAATATCGTTTTTTATCCCATCTTTTGCAATGATTGAAATAGGAAGTTCGTATTCGATTGGTAATTTTTCATGAAATCCGTACTTTTTAAATTCATTTACATACTGATCTTTTCCCATTTTCAAAGCTTGTTGAGCAAAATAAATATTATCAGAGTACTTCATTGCCTTATCAAAATCAATTGGACTTGCATCCTTTACACGCGTTACATAGTAATTTCCCCAAGACGAATCTTTTGTCCACTTCAATCCTTGAATTTTAAATTCTTCCTTCGGATTTATTGTGTTTGTTTCCAAACCAATTGCACCTGTGATCGTTTTAAATACGGAACCTGGTACAAATGCTTGTGTAAAGCGATTCGTCATTGGTAGTTTCGAGTCGTTACTCCATGCTTCTCGTTGGGCTTTCGATGCTCCTCTAACTATTATATTTGGATTATAAGCAGGGCTACTTACAAGTGCGATTGTTTCACCTGTTTTAGGATTGACCGCTGCACTAGACCCTGCTTCAGTTTTCATCTCATTAAAGATTTTTTCTTGAATTGCAGCATCAATTGTTAACGTAACATTTTCTCCTTCTTTTGCTTCTTTTTTTGCTACGTTTTTAATCTCTTTCCCCTTCTCATCTTCTATAAATACGCGTCCACCCTTTTCACCACGCAATTTATTTTCTAACACTTTCTCTAAACCGGTCTTACCTACTAAATCATCTGCTTGATAACCTTGTTTTTGAAGTGATTTTAACTCCTCCGCATTCACCTTTCCTATGTATCCAGTTAAGTGTGCCGCTGCTTCACCTAATGGATACGTACGAATATTTACTGGGTGAGATGAAACTCCTTCTAATTCAATATAATCATTCTGTCTGGTTCCCTCTTTTAAAATACCAATTGGTACAAAGGAGTCTGGTTTTATCCATTTTGCTGTGAGCTTTTGTTCGACCTCTTCTATAGACATATCAAGTAATTGTGCTACTATTTCTTTCGTTTGCGCTGCTGTTTCGCCTAGTTTCTCTGGAATAATTCCAACCTCAGTCGCTTTACCATTCGTTGCAAGCCCTTTTCCATTTCGATCATATATTTCTCCGCGTTTTCCTTGCTCTATTTGCATACGTACTTTGTAATCTTTTTTCATTCCTGGAAAAATGAAGTCTGGCGTCCAATCTATTTTCCAGGACTCTTTATCTTTCACAAGTTTTGCTTCATGGATGAATGAAACTGATCCTACATCGGTATCCATCTTAACTTCAAAAAGAAAAAGCTCTTTATCTTTCGTATTCTCTCCTTTCATTTTAACTTTTAAATTCTTAGCTCCAATCCCCTCATAGATTTTTTGATATTTTTCTGTGAATTCTTTTTTAGAAATTGATTTTTTTGCATGATCTGATAAATGATCATACATATTTGTAAATTTTCTATCATTCCATAAATTGATATATTCTTCAAATGCTTGTTTTGGCGGTTCGTTTTTATTACATCCTACCAACATAACCGCGAAACAAACGAAAAGCAGCATCCATAATTTTTTCAATTCAATCTTCTCCCTTAGTTAAAAATGATGATTCCTTTCTTAATTTATTTAATAAAAAATGTTTTAACGCTTAATAGACAGTGAAAGTAAGGATATTGTTCCATATTTACAAAAAACTAAAAAAGAGTGATAAGAATTCCGTAAATTTGGAATCCTCATCACTCTCGTTTGATATTGTGCAAATCATGAATATGAAATAATAATTTCTAATTTTAAAAAATAATTTTAATTTTCCAACTAACGAGATAAAAATCATGTATTTGTTCTATTTTTAATAATTCATAAATTCGTTGAAATGTTCGCATCAAATTCATCTGATGTTTTGGTATCTATTTTTCTCCCATCAATTGTCATCTTTATTTTTTGTTTTTGGTTTGCTGTTACCACCCAAGCGTTCGGTAAATAACGATCTTCATGGGATAATGTAGACGGTGAATTTATAACCTTTCCTCCTAAATATAGCGTAGCAGAAGAACCTCCATCCATTGTCGCTGTCCAACATTACGGTTATAACAGTAGACATTTTGTTGATGCTCAATTAACAAAGCTACTTTTAGGAACAATAGGATTAATAATTTGTGCTTTACTCCCATATGAAATATGGAAAAAACGAATAGTCTCAATGAAAAAACAAATTAAGTTTTACCCTATACAATCATTAAAATATATTAAATTTATTGTTTAATTACCAATAAGAATTTCATAAAGAAAGCACAGACTTATTAAGGCACATATTTATCTAACCTACATAAAATAAAGATGTACAATTGCCTACTTTATGAGTTCTTTATAATGATATATAGAAAGGGTTCATTAAGTTATGTTTGTTGGGAAATAGCATTTATATTTCTTCTAAAATAAACAGGGTACAAATTGCACATATCGGCCTGTTTATTTTAGAGAAAAGTTGTTTATAAGTAGTTCTTTTCTTTAAAAGAAGGAACTACATTTTTTAAATTAAATTTCTAAATGAATAAATTTAGCACGAGAAAGGAATTGAACTTATGTCTAATTTAAATTTCATTTCTGATCAATTTGCTGCAATTCTTAAAGGAAAGAGTAAAATAAATCAAGGTGGTTGTTCGGTGTCTTTTCACCGCAATTTTAAGGTCCTGGTTCAAGGAAAACCAAGTGCCTATGTAGTTCCCGTCGGAGTAAGTTTTGAATCGTTGGATCAAAATGGCAATGCATTAAATTTAGGAGAAATCGCGGTTCTACAAGAAGAGATCCCTGCATTTATGAAATCAATTGTACAACAAGGAATTATTGTCAGTGCTTTACATAATCACTGGTTATACATGAATCCCTTAATTATGTATATTCATATCCAATCGGTAGAGCACCCGTTACATTTTGCAAGAAAATTGGCAAATTCATTTTTATCGTTAAGCAGCTATCCTGTTACTAATATCGAAGGGCAATAATTTATCTACAATCATAGATATGGTAATAATATGTACCAGACTCCATGCACGTTGCGCTTGTATAAATAGTATTATCTAATGTATCTTCTTCCGTTATTACTCCTCCTTTTGGAACCTCACAATTTTACAAAATACGAAAAATGACCGATATACCCTCTTCTTCGTTATCTATACCCTGAATATTTTGTTTACCATACGCTGCCCGTATAAACCTTGATGGTGGGGTGAAATCTCCATTAAGTCCCATTGAACCTGAACCTTGTCCAAAAGCACTTAATGGTACCTCCCCCGCGCATGGCTGCGATTTAAGACCTATATATTGTCTTAAATTTTATAAATGCCAATTAAACTCAGGACTATTAGTCACTACTCCTTGTCGATTCTAATACAATAGATTTACCCCATTTATCCGCTAAAATCCAATGTAATGGTGGAGTAACTCCTAAAGCAGCTAATGGTACCTCCCAAAAGGAAATACTAGCTACAAATTTCTTTAACTCTTCAACAGATTTGAATTGTGTCTTTTGAAACCAGAAGAAAAGCCAATAGATTTCTGAAAACTAGGCGTATGTTTTGATATTGTAAAGCCCTCAGGCATCAATTTGTTCATCACCTATCATCATGTATCCCTTGGTTGAAACCATCAGCTTTTCTGTACCACTTCCCAGTCGATAGCTCGAAAAGTTATGGGTGTTGAGCTCAATTTAACGACGACGAGAGCTGCTCCCTAATTAGTGATGAAACCCATTATCACATTTCGTATCATGTGGCATAGGTCCATCCAAGGAATCCAGAAAGGCAACGGCCTGTTTGAGGTTCCTCAAAAATAAATGCGCGAGATCCATAGAAAATCCGTTTCGAACCACAACGCGCATAATCGTCACTGCTTCTAGATCTGGAGGCAATGGATATGCGGGTACTTGCCAGCCGAACACACGCAATTGTCGAGATAAATCATAAAGGTTCCAGTTTAATGTGTAACCTTTTTTCAGTTGCCAAGCGAAAACCGGAATATCCGAACCATCGGACAAAAGTTCGAACGGTTCCATCTCCTGAATCGCCTTGCTAAGAAAAAGAGCGACCTTCTGAGAAGCCCTTTGGACATCATAGTACCCACTTTTCCCCAAACGCAGGTAATTGTAATATTGTAGGAGCACTTGTGCGCCAGGACGTGAAAAATTCAGGGCAAAAGTCGGCATGTTTCCGCCTAAATAGGAGACGCGGAAGATTAAATCATTGGGGAGATCATCAGCTTCCCGCCAAATTATCCAACCCAAGCCAGGATAGACTAATCCATATTTATGTCCCGATACATTGATGGACTTCACCCTCGGCAACTGAAAATCCCAGACTAAATCTGGTTGAAGAAACGGTGCTATAAATCCGCCCGAAGCCGCATCTACATGCATAGGAATGTCGAGTCCTGTCCTCTCCTGTAAATCGTCCAACGCTTTTGCAATGGCGGCAACCGGTTCGTAAAGTCCGGTATAAGTCTCACCGAGAATCGGTACCACACCAATCGTATTTTCATCCACGGCTGCAAGGACCCCTTGAGGATCTAATCGGGGATGCTCAGGGCTAACCTTCACATAGCGTGGTTCAACCTCCCAATAGTTCGCAAATTTTTCCCAAACGACTTGAACAGCAGAACTAAACACAATATTAGGCCGATCCACCGGCTTACCCTCTCTTTTTCGTGCATTTTGCCAGCGTCTCTTTAATGCAAGCCCCCCGAGCATACAGGCTTCCGACGATCCAGTTGTTGAAACGCCCATAGTTGTAAGGGGGCTGGGGGAATGCCAGAGGTTGGCTAAAATGCGGACACACCGCTCCTCAATTTCAGCTGTCTGTGGATATTCGTCCTTATCAATTATGTTCTTATCAAATGCTTTAGCATATAAGTGCTCTGCGGTAGGTTCCATCCATGTACTAACGAATGTTGCAAGATTCAAGCGTGCATTGCCATCAAGAGTCATTTCATCATGGACGATTTGATACGCTGTTTCTGGTAACATGCCTTCATCAGGCATGTGAAAGCGCGGAACGACTGATTCTCCTTTGCGGGCAAAAAGAGGATTTATAGAAAATTCGGGAGGCAGCTCCATTTGCACGTGACGCGGTAGATATTGTGGATTATCTGGCATAACCTCTTTTCCTTCATATGTATCGTTTTGCACTTCTTCTTTTCGATCCTGCGGCATACTAGTCCCCCTTAATTAATGGTTTAACAAATATATTATTTACAAAAAAACATTTGCTAAACCAAGGGACAATTCTAATAAAAGGTGATGCCATCATTCAAAATAAAGGAGTATAGTTTTTGATTATAAAATAGAAATTGATTTGCATTTTAATGAAAATATTGAATATTTTTAATATAATTATTGAGTTATGTATTTATAGAAACTTAAGGGGTATGATTATGGAGTTTATTACTTTTAAAGTAATTTGTATCTTTTTATTTTTAATGCTTACGACTTCTATAGAAGTTTTAGGATATGGAGTTCAACTTGTTGGGGCGAAATTAGCTTTAGTTGCATCGGCTTTTGCTAAATATAATATTATGTCTTTAATTGCTCGATTTTCTAATATGTTTCAACAACCATTTACTGTTTCTTTAGTTGATAGTACAGCAAAAAATGGTAGATTAGAATTACTAATTAAACAATTAGATTTTTGTTATTAGATTCTACTATGGGAGTAATACTTGGAGGGATTATTAGTACCATTTTTTATGAAAGTTCTTTCTAAAGCGCTAATACCATTGTCAAAAGATGATTCGTTTTTAAACATGTTCAAATTAATATGTTCACAAAAGAATTGATACAACGTTAAAAAGAATGAGCCCGGTACAATACCGGACTTATATTCATACAACCACTGTATTTTTCTGTTTAACTGTTGGGGTTCAGCTCATAATGAAACATATTTTTTACATAAAAGACTTTCGTATATAAATTTTTCAAATGATTTATTAGCGAATTGTTGACCAATATCACTTTTTTGAGTGAGTAATTTTTTAGATTGATGATGTAATGAATTTTTTTCGTTTCTTTTATGTAAAATATTCTAGTTTTGCATTAGGAAAGAACTGTTTCATATAGGAATACAGATAGTTTTTTATATCCTCTTCTTCTTCTTTTTGATAAATGTATTTTCCGATTCCATATTTCCCCCATTTATACCTTCTTTTCTCTTCATCTAATTCTAGTTTTGTCATCGGGTAGTTTTTTTCAATTACTCTCTTAGCTGGCTTTGTAAAACGATGTTGAATAAATTCAAATGTAATATCATCCCGTGCATCAAGAGGTAATTCAGCATTTAGGCGTTCAAACATATGATAGTATCCTTCCTTCCAGCCTTCATGCAGGTAAATAGGAGCTACAATGAAACCAAGAGGATATCCAGCTCTAGCTACTTTTCCTGCTGCCTCAATTCGTTTAGCTAAGGGAGAAGTTCCTGGTTCAAAGTTTTTAATCACATAATCAGCGTTTACACTAAAGCGAAATCTTGTTTTTCCATTATGTTTAGCATCAAGTAAATGATCTACATGGTGGAATTTCGTAACAAATCTCAATTTCCCATATTCAGATTCTCCAAAATGCTCAATGGCCCGTTTAAGGGTATGCGTTAAATAATCGATTCCTACAATATCTGAAGTACACGACGCTTCAAATCTTGTTACTTCAGGTGCACGCTCTTTCATGTATTTATCAGCAGCATCTAAAATTTCTTCAACATTTACATACGTTCGTATATAAGGCTTACTTCCCATCGTTGTTTGTAAATAACAATAATGACAATGTCCCATACATCCCGTTGCAAAAGGAATTGCATACTCTGCTGAAGGCTTGGAAGTATCGAATTTCAGTGTTTTTCTAACACCAACAACCAGCGTGGATTTTGCTACTCGATACTTTTGAAAATCGTTATCCCCTGGCAAATCTCTTACTTGATTATGGGAAGTAGTATGTCGAATTTCAACATCCATCTTTGAAAACTTCTCAAACAGCTCTTTCCCCAAAGGATAATCTAATGCTTTCGGTTCAAAATATACGAGCTTAGGCATAAATGGCTTATTCATTCTAACATCCCCTCTGAAATATCACCATAATAGTAAGTGTAAGCTTGGTTTGCTTCATCTTCGGTAGCATATATAGCCATCTCATTTGTTAGTGGATAATACGTTTCGTAAAGAAATAGTGCTAATTCATTAGGTCTTTCAGGATTATTTACAACTGCTGCAGCTTGTATGTTAGCTACGTCTTGAGTATGAGGATTTCGGTAAAAAATATAAACAATGTCACCAGCATGATACGTATTACTTTCAGAAGAAAATTCCATTCCATCACCATCTCATTTCATAAAATTCAATGCTCACAGTTTTACTTTCTAATTTTCTTGTAGTGTAACTATTTAATTACATTGATAATGATTACGTCATACAAACATATTTTGAAAAATGAATAATAAATGTACTCCCAAAAAGGCAAGCATATATCAATGCTTGCCTTTCGTTCTAACGACGATGTTCAACAAGATCGATTACACCTAAAACGACGTGTGCTAAACCAAAACCAAATACTGTATTTGCAATCATTTTATTAGTTCCACGAGTTTGTTTAAGAGCATAACCTGCTGCTGTCACTGCTGTACCTAAAGCTGTTGGAATTAATCCTTCACGAATGTCCACAGTGATGCCTCCTTGTTTCGTAGTTAGTAAATTTGTTTTAATGACTCGAAGTAAAGTATTAAAACAAGTATTAGTATTTTTCTTTTTAATAAAATTATGTGAAATTTTTATGAATAATATTTTAAATCCATAACAGCTATAAAGATTGAAAAAATTATTAATTAACAAATAAGAAAATATCTTCAAAACGTATTTTTATATGAAAATTTTATACCTCAGACAAAAAAATCTTTGCGAAAATTCTCTCCATAAAAAGTGCTCCTAAATTTATATATATAGGAGCACTTTTTATGAAACACTATTCTTTATTTGCTTATGAACCACTTTATTATAATAACCATGCTTTACAACTTGCCTAAAATCATCTACCTCGATATCCATTCTTTCCGCAATATCTACAACAATTGTATTTTGTAAAACATTCACCACAAATCCCATTAATTTCAAATTGTGATTTTTACGATATGAAAATTCAACGTAATCCCCAAGTGTTACTTCTTTATTATGTTTCATTTGGCGCCCCCTAAATTATCGATAATTATACAATAGTTTCCCCCTTTTTTACTTCTACATACGGGGTCACCAGTTTATCATTTTAGCCAATTCATCTCCCACCTACTTATTTTGCGTTCCTTGAGGAAGGGGTCTTCTTGGCTAAAATGATAAAAAAAGACAAACTCTCCAATGTGAGGAGTTTGTCCAAAACCATGATTTCTTTAGTTTAACAATATAGAATTCAGTTCCGATAAGAATCTTTCTTTTTTCCATATCCCACGGTTTTTGCATCGATACTAACAATAGTGGATTAGAATAATGACTTAATACTTGCTAGGACAGTAAGAATACCTATAATAATGACAAATACATTGCTAGATTTCCCTTTGTATTTAGCAAGTACTGATACTTTATGGATTGCATACATGGGTAGTATACATAAGATAGCAGCAACTAGCGGACCGCTAAGGGCATCAATGATTCCAAGAATACTTGGATTTGTATAAGCAACATACCAGCATGTTAATACGACAAAAGTAAGAATCATTGTCTTAACTGTTTTTTCTCCTATATCTTTCCCACGTTTTTTACTGGACTTGATAATCATGTCACGCATTACCTCATACGCTCCTATATAATGACCAAGGAAAGACTTTGTAATAGCCACAAAAGCAATGATAGGAGCTGCAATAGTGATTACTGGCGAATTAAGCTCATTAGCAAGATATGATAGGATTGACAAGTTCTGTTCTTTTGCCACCTTAAGATCATTTGGAGTCAAACTTAAGGTACTGCTCCAAACAAAGAACATAACAACTGCGAATGTCATAATATAACAAACTTTTTGTATTTGAGCACATTTAGCATCAGTAGCATCTATTCCATACGTAGCTCTCTGTTTCATAACAAATGACGAAATCATAGGCGAATGATTAAACGAGAATACTATAATTGGAAGTATCATCCATATCGTTCCTAAATATCCTGTTCCTGTTGAAGCAGTAGAAACAGCTGAAAAACTAAGCATTGACGTATTCCACTGTGGAATCAAAGATATTGCGATAAAAAGTAGAGAAGCTATAAAAGGATACACTAGCATGCTCATGATCTTTACAGTTATATCTTGACCAAAATTTAGTATAGTGATAAGACCGAGTACTAAAACAAGCGATAAAATGGACCTTGGAGGCTCCGACATGTGCAATTGATGCACGATAAAGCTACTAGCGGTATTTGTAAGTGCGACCGAGTACATCAGCACGATCGTATAAATGGAGACAAAATATACAATATTAAAAATGATACTTGCCTTATTTCCAAAATACTCTCTTATTGTACCTGTAATCCCCTCATCGGCAGAGTTCGAAGCGTAAATCATTTTAGCAAGCGCCCTATGTGAATAATACATAACAGGATATGCAAGTATGGTAATTAACAGCAATGATAATAAACCACCTGAACCTGCATTAATCGGTAAAAAGAGTACTCCTGCTCCAATTGCTGTTCCAAAAAGGCTCAATGCCCAGGTAGTATCCTGTTTATGCCACTTTTTAGGGTCTAAATATTTCTCGTTTTTTACTGCAGTGTTATCAGCTTGAAATTCTATGTTTTTTGCAGTATTCCCATCCATATAATAATTCCTCCTTGTGTCCTATTCTTAATTCTCTTTTTAAGATATAGGAATATAGACCGTTCTTGAAAAATGAATAGCTTATATAGTGCCCCACAACGAATATCCCCCTTCTAGGTTAATAAAAATCAAAAAATTAGCGAAGCATCAACCTGAAGGGTTTGTTACCACTTATAAAATATTTTAATTATATAGTAGTATATTTTATTGATAACTCCCCCAATATACAGACATCCTTAGGCGAACAATAGAGTAAAGATTGTTGAAAACTTCACAATATATTCGATAACTTATTGATTTGATTGTTTCTCCCCAAAGATTTTATTTTTAATGGCAATTCCTGTAGGTGTAGCTGCAATACCACCTAAACCTGTCTCTCTTAATTCGCGAGGCATCTGTCTTCCAACTCTATACATGGCTTCAATCACTTCGTCAGCATTGATGAGATTGTTTACGCCAGCTAATGCGATGTCCGCTGCTGCTAAAGCATTTGCCGTTCCAATGGCGTTTCTCTTTACACAAGGAATTTCTACCAAACCAGCGACCGGATCACAAACTAAACCGAGTAAATTTTGTAATGCAATCGAAAAAGCTTCAGAAGATTGCTGTGGCGTTCCACCCGCAGCTTCTACCGCAGCTGCAGCCGCCATCGCTGAGGCACTTCCTACTTCAGCTTGACATCCTCCATACGCTCCTGAAATACAAGCGTTGTTTGCGACTATCGTTCCAAATAACGCTGAAGTGAATAGAAAATGAATCATATCTTCATGACTTAACTGCAACGTATCTTTAATACTAAATAGGACTCCCGGAATCGTCCCACTCGCACCTGCTGTTGGAGTTGCACAAATAGCTCCTAATGCAGCATTTACTTCATTAACACCGATAGCACTTTGAATCCCTAACACCATCAAATCTCCAGAAAGAGTTTTCCTATTTTCTCGATAGTTTTTAATTTTTACAGCATCCCCTCCGGTCAAACCTGTTGGAGAAAATACACCGTCGCCCTCGATACTTTTATTTATTGCATGTTGCATAGTCGCTAAATTTCGTTCCATTTTACTCCATACTTCTTCATAAGAAGTTTTAGTTTGTTTGATTTCCTGTTCGATTGCTAATTCATAAATTTGCTTTTGGCTTTTATTAGCTGCATCCACAATTTCTTTTATGGCCATATACATATTTTTCACTCCTTAATGTGACTAAAGAATAATAAGATTAGCTATATTGCTTAAATCTCCTAATTCCTTCTGAGCATTACCTGGCAATATCGAATCCAGAGCGAATGCATATAAATATTTTGTTTTATCTTCCAAACTATGAAAGTTGTTAATTTCCACATCATATTGTTTAAAGATCCTGCGTAAAACAAATTCAAAGTCAGCTCTTTCTGAAATCGCAATAACAACTGGCAATGGCCCCTGCAGATTTAAGCTAAATCCATCAATTTCAACATTTTTGACTTCAATCAACCCACCACCGACCGAAATACCCATTACTCTAATACTTCGACTTTCATCCTCTGCATATACATCTGCCGTATTTGGATGACCAGCAGGACTATTACCCAATTGTTCAATAAAGGTAATGTCAATTCCCTTAGACTCTGCTATTTTAATAGCATCTGGCACTTTGCTGTCATCAGCAGCTAAGCCTAATATACCAGCAATAATTGCAAAATCAGTTCCGTGACCTTTATGGGTTTCAGCAAATGATTCATAATACTTTACCACAACTTTTTTGGGAAGACCTTGAAATAATTTATTAGCAACTGTTCCAATAGCCAAAGCACCTGCAGTATGTGAACTTGAAGGGCCTATCATTATGGGCCCAATCACATCAAAACAACTTTTGTATTTAACAATCTTTTTTTCTTTAATAGATGCTACATTCATGTTCATATAAGCACCCCCATAATTTATTATTTTTAGCTGTAGTTGAATCTAAGTTATTAGAATGATCGATTCAAAACAAGTTTTGTTTGATAACGCTTTCTTTATTGAGTTGAATAAACTTCCCTTCTAATCCGCTATCCTCCGTATAGTAATCATATCAGTATGTCCAATTTTAAAAAATTACTGGCAAGTTCTTTAGAATTTTTAATCCAAAACGAGGTTTGATATTTTCTCTAGAGGTAATAAATTGTGTCTCGACGCCCTCATTATAACTTGTATATTTATAAGTTTAATCTTTTTTTATTTTTAGAAAGATTGAATAGACAGAATTTTGAATAGGTAATAAATTACACTTAGTATGTAGCAATTGTGTCCTTTGTTTGAAGCTGTATTAGTTAGTAAAAAAGCAAAAATAACACAGAGTTCCTTTCATAAACACATTGATTATATTGAAAAATCATTATAAAGATACTTATATTGTCTTTTGTTTGAACATCTTATTTTGAAAGGGAAACCTGTTGCAATAAATAATTCATTCATATGAAAAGGAATACATTAATAAAATTTAAAAACGTTTTAGTATATTAATTATATATTTTGTATAAATATTAATTATCAAAAAAAACTAACTTCTTATTAGGATCTTAACATAAAGGATACATTCCAAATAACAATGGAGATTCCGCTTTATCAATTTCTTTATACGTCATATTTCCCTCTTTACCTGCAACAGCAACTTGTACTTTTTCATTTGTTTTCACATCTTCTGCACCTATTGCACCACCCGCCAATAATCCTGTACTTAACAGACTATCGTGAACAAAAGTTAGAGAGTTATAGAACAAAATATAATGTGTATGTACATACATTTCTTTTAAAAGAAGTTTTGTAGTATGCAACTGAATTAAAAAAATATAGATTTTTATGACTCTTTTTAGGGGATATAGCAAAGTGAGATCTTTTATATGCACATTGCTATACCGAACTAGATTTCAGCATAGTATTTTTTTGCAACACATTGATTTTTTACCAAACACGTATAAAAACCAACAATATGAAAATAAACGACTGGCTAAAATTTTACTTTCAATAAAATAAAAAAGAACCTGCAAATTTGCAGATTCTCCTGATAATGATTTATATGAGTAAGACTCGAAAATATAATACAATGATTCAAAAATAAGTTCAAGTAAATTCAAAGAACCGGCTAGAGTTCGAGTTCTTTCAGAAGTGATGATGTTTTCTAGGCTTCGCAAAGTGAGAAAATACAAGAATATAATACATCGAGATTTAGAGAATTTCAATACTTAAATTAGAGGTTATTTTAATGTGATGTAACATCAGCATTTTGAAGGAATAGCAATGAATACCTTATACATCCCCAGTCTACATAACGTTTTATTATCAGTAGAAAGAAAAAGGAAAATCCCTACTTCCACAATAAATCCGCCTTGCTACTCTATTCATTTTTTGATACATTCCTATCCACCGTTTTAAGGTTCTCTTTTGTACTGTGTTAGCCAAAAAATTGTATAAATCATAATTCGTTTTTCTTCCACCTGTTTCACCCTTTCTACACCCTAGTTTTACAAAATAAGAAGTCATCAAAACTTATATTTATTACTTTCTGTTATCTCCTCTCTCTTGTTCTATGCATAGTCTATCTAAATTTTTATTAGCTACTAAAAAAAGAATTTACAGGACGATTAAAAAAAGCCAAGTGCATTGCACTCGGCTTTATGGTCGATTAAACAATTTTACTTCAGACGTATTAAACTGATGTAGATAGTCTTTAGTAGAAGTATAACCTGAATTCATGAGTGTTTTCTTTTCTTCTTCTGTGATATCAAAATTAAACGCCGACGTAAAGAATGTATTAATAAATACAGTGCGGGCAGCATCTTCTTTGGTGGTTTTTCCGCTCTCATGACCTTTGATCATGGTTTGAGACAAATTCCATGCAAAATGAATAAGAGAATGGCCAATATGATGTTCTGTTGAGGTTGCGATATGTTTTAACATGGCAACCTCCGCCTGAGATTCTAAACGGAAACCAAGTGTTTCTTTGTTGTAGACAATTTCATCTGTAGGATCAAAGAAAGATGCATTGTATTTCGTGTGTAAGCTTCTTAATGTAAAATGATCCTCTATATTGCTTATCAGTTTATTAACCTCGTCAATCGTATCTGTGGTCGTGAAGTGTTCTTCTTTATTCACAAAACTTTTTCGATCAAATAAACGAATTGGGTAGTTATCGAGTACACCTCCGTCTACATAATAATCTTTATCCCATTCCACAGATTTAAAAAAGAATGGGATGGACATCGAAATCCGCACAGCAACTACTAATGGGACATCAGGTGTCGTTTCGCGTGAAAACGTACGAAGCTGGTGTGTAGAAATGTTCGTTCCTTGGAAAAACACGTCTTTTCCTGTTTTGTCATACAACTGCTGAAAAGTTGTGTCCTTACTCCCTGTCCACTTTTCAACAATCTTTCCTACCCACTCAGTGAAGAAATCCCCTTTATAGATACCAAAACCATCAAAAAATAAACGAATGTTATCTTGTACAATCGAAAAATCATCATCTTTAAACGCTTTGAAATTCATGTCTTTGTGGATTTTTACAAGATCTGCGAATGGAATGGAAAGACCTAAAAGTAATGCAGTAATCGCTCCTGCTGAAGTCCCTCCAAATCGTTGTATTTCTGGTAAAATCCCTTCTTCATTTAGTGCACGGATGGCACCTATATAAGCGCTTCCCTTTACCCCGCCACCTTCAAATACTAAGTTACGAAATGGATATGCCATTATATACCTCCAATAAAGAAATTTTCGATCTGTTATAGTATCGGAAGTATATTGAAATATATTCCAAATGGTATTAAGAAAGTTTCATGTCCTCCGATACGTATGGCCGAATTATCTTTATTCAATGGATGAATTGTTTGAAAGAGAAGAAATTTGCTTGGAATGGTAATTTAGTAGGATAGGAAACAGGAAACGGAGCGCATCTTTTGATGCACTGAATAATATCCCCTTTTGAAATCGTATATAACGTAACTTCTTTTCCGATGTCCAAGTAAAATCACGAGTAAGAAATCAAGGAATAATCTACATTTCATAAATCCCTCACTCTCTTTAACATACAATTCAGTGAAATAATTTGTTTCAAATACGTAGAAATATGGTTTAACCAGCAATCAATGATCAGGTCTTCTTACCCTAAGTAAACCTAAATCTATTTGTCTCCATACAGAAAGGAATAAATAGTTTTGTTCCTATTCATGAAATAGTACAATATATGCAAAATTACATATCTAATTAATTGCTTTTAATGTTATATTTTAATAGCGATGAATGCTATTATTTCATAAGTTGTCAACAAGCGTTGTGTATGTATGAGAAAAGGGAAGGAGCCAAATAGGCCCCTTCCTTTTTCTACTAATTAACTAAATTACTCTCTGGTAAAAATTTAAATAGTAATGCTCATTTACAGGCGTCTGATTATGCATTAAACATGCTAACTTTGCTTGCTGTCGGAAAAATTAAAAACGATAGCATTAAGCTATTAAGAGACAAAAATTCATCAACACGAAGACAGATTTGTCTTGGCTAGATAAATTTGGTGATAAATACAGGAAATAAATCTTACGATTCAATGATTCTTTTTCCTGCCCTCTCCCCTTGCCACTTCTGTTTCATGACTTGTAAATAGAGATCTTCAAACTCGTTAAAATGGATGCGAAAAACATCTAATGTATCGATATAAGCAGAAATCACATCTTTTTCATTAAAATGGATACCTTCCTGTGCTAAGTCATAGCTATCATTAAGGCTGTATAAATCAAAATATTCTTCTTCCCAATACAGGCCTCTATTTACTAGTAATCGAGTAGAGCAAGTAATCGCTTGTTTAATATTCCATTTCTGAGCTACTAACTTTTCATTTAAGACTGAAAGAAGGATGTTTACCAAGGGTTTTTCATCAACTATGCGGCTATATGACAGTAAAGCCGATTCTATATATATCAGCTTTGCTTTAGACATTAAAGATATCTCCATAATTTCATATGGCGGGTGATCACTTGCTTCAATCAACCTATCGCACCATGAAATAACCTCCTCTCTATTCCAAAGTCCGCAGCCTAGTCCTAATGCATACAAGTGGGCTAAAGTTTGATAAGATTTCAATATGTTTCACCTTCAATTTAACTGTATAGTGGTATTGCATTCATTTTGGAAATAATCACGCTTAGTAATAAATATAATAAGCTGCCCAAACGGACAGCTTATTTGCATTAAAAACACTATACATGAACTTTTGCTTTTTTTCGACGCACAAGCCACCAAACTAAAGATAGCAGTACTAGGGGAAACGGAAATACCTGAATAAAGAAAAATACTTCCCAAAAATCGTGCATCGTACTACCAGGAGAATCTGTTGCCATCCCGCCAATAAAAAAAGACAATGGAATGACAAGTATATTTATACCTAAACTAATCATTAGGAATGATAGATTCTTCTTCCAGATTACTGGTAATGCAGCCACGATTAATAAAACCAATGCAGTACCCAGTATAAGAAACAGTGCTCCAAATAAAAATACAAAGTATAGAATAGCATTGATTAAAGGTTCCACAATAGCCCTCCTAAGGATTCATTCTATAGAAACACTCATGTTATTTAGAAAGTCAGAATGCTATACCTCTTAGTTGTCTTTCAATTTCTTCATCGTGATAGTCTTCATTTATCTGCTTAGAATACTTAATCTACTTGCTTATATTCTGGACTGCGTTAGGACATATGTTTCTATTGTACAACCAGCTAGCAAGAAACCCACACTTATCCCTGCTAATACGGTACCTTTAAAGGCTCTGTTCATATTCATTTGCCCCTTTTATCTTTTCGTATTTTTTCTCCATCCATAGACAGTCCATTATGAACGTTTTCATTATAAGTATTGTCTGCTGTTACTGTTTTACTTTCCTTACTATCTGTTTCGGCACTGATTCTTCTCGTTTACCGTTTCAGTATTACGCTTCAATTCGCATTATCATCACATAAAAAGGACATACCTATTCATATATACCCCTTTATTATTTTATATTGAAATAAATAATGGTTCAAAGTTATTTTGTGAAAATCATACAAAAATTAATAATTCATCGATTACCCAACAATAGATAATATGGATAAAGAAAAAATACTAGAGAATATCACATTGTAGTAGTCTCTAGTATCTTTTCATAGTATTTTAGCGGCTATGCAATACGGAGGGATAAAAAAGGACCTCTTACGGAAAGATAAGAGGTCATCAAGAAGATAAAAATGTTGTATTTGAAACACGCGAGTTTCTAATTCACATCATAACACAATATATCCGTATATTCAATATATACATTTAAGATGAGGAATATTACATCATTAAAGATTACGGTGAACCAGGAGATAGTGCTGAAAATGAACCTACTTTGCGCAACATTTTCCCGAAAAAGCATGCGGATGTCGCACCTGCTAAGACATTTTGAATAATCTTTGCAGCTGCTACATCAACGGGTAATTTACTGTATTTCCAATCTAGAGAATCAATTGTCCAATCCCATACTTTTAAAACTAGTGCAATAGATCTTTTTAATTACATACTTAATTTATTTTTTAATGTCCAATATTTTTCTCCATTAGCTTCAAAAGAGAATTCTACCCATCCATTTGGATCTTCACGATAAATAAAGATGGTTGTTCCAGGGGTTACTGTACCAACTTTATTCTCCTCGACAGCTACATCTGGTCTACTTTTAATTTTTAAATTAAATGGATAAGGTACCTGGTAGTAAGCAGCTGATGATACAACATTTGAGCTTGAACCGTCTGCATACATTTTATATGGAATTTCATTCGATAACGCGTCGACATCTAATGTTTCAGGATTCTTTGGTAATTTTTTTGCATATGTATAGTCTTCTACATGAAACGGTTTAATACGTTCCATAATACCCGCAATTTTCTTAGCCCAGCCTTTATCTGATGCATATTTCACATTCATGCCAGTTAATGTTGGGCCGTTATAATACATACCACTTTCTTCTAAATATCTTTCTCGTACATAATTAGCGTTATAAGCAATGCTATCCCCGTAGCTTGGTAAATATTTTGCATATTTAAACGGATCTCCATCATATGCACGTAGACCGAATAGATTATGTTTTTGATATGCGATTTCTGATTTTCCGTATCCAGATTCTAAAATCGCATGCGCTGCTAAATAATGAGCACTCACGCCATATTGATTTTGCGCATTGATAAAATCTTGCCCATGTCCAACTAAAGGACTATCCGAGTGATATTTCGCAATAAAACTATCAATCTCTTGAGCTGTAATTTTCGAAGCCACTGTTAAATTTAAATCTTCATATGAGGTAGCAGTAATAACCTCTTTTTCATCGTTTAAATTTTGTTGTAACATATCTGTTTTTGCAGTAAGTTGAGCAGCTTCAGCACGTGTTATAAATCTATTTGGTTGCCAACCGTTCTCGGTACCATTAGAGATTTTTAAATCTATTAAAATATTGGCATATTTTTCTCCCCAATGCCCTTTTAAATCTTCAAATCTAACCTGATCATTATGATTTGGTGTGCTTTGTAGTTTATATGCATTTACTAGCATCGTAGCCATAGCAGCGCGAGTTACTTTTCCGGATGGATTGAAGATTCCATTACCTTCACCTTTAACAATCCCAGCTTTTTCAGCAGCAGCAATATAAGGAGTAGCCCAGTGGTTTTGTGAATCTGTAAAAGATGGTTTTGCATTAGGATCAATTTGTATACCTAAAACTTTTGTCATAATTTTTGTAGCCGAAGCTCTGTCTAATGAGTCATTTGAACCAAAAGTTCCATCTGGATAACCATTTAATACCTGTTTATCAACTAAATAATTAACGGATTTATCAGCCCATGTAGGAACATCAGGGAATTTATGAGTATCTGCTAAAATATTAGAAGAATAGGATAATATAGCTCCTGCAAGGATACCTGTTGCAATTAATTTGTGCTTCATTAAAATAAACACCTCTACCATTGTATTTATCAAATTGAAATTTTCTATTTTAATATTTACATGTTTGTAATAATAATAAAATCGGATTATCACGCATTCAATTTGATGTAACGAGTATAGTTACTTATATACACAAGTGTCAATGAATTTCTTTTACAAAAATGCATAATTTTTACATTATTTTGTAATTAAATTATGTATAAATTTTGTAAAGGACCTTTTGATAGATTTTACCTGAATAAATCTCTTTAGTTGTTAATTTGCCAATCTTTCTTGTTTACTATTAATTAATTAAAAAAAGAATTTTTTTGTTTAAGAGCTACTTTAAAATCTTAAATTGATGGATGTGTGAATGTACCGCTACTAAAATTCTTGCTTTTAAATCATTATTACTGTATTATATTTACGTATCAATATAAGGATTATATTATATAAAAAGGAATCAAATCTATAAGTAAGATTTAAATCCTTTTCGAAATTAAAAAGACTTTGTCAAAATCTAATATAATTTATGCTTGTCTTTTTAATTTATATCTAGTAAAAACATATTTTTTATCCATAGAATTCTGTTTTCAATGCTAGGAATTAGTGTTCTAAACAAGAAACCGTACAAAGTGATCTGAAAAACCTGAGAGATATTGTATGTAGTTTGCTCATCTCCAGGTACTACAATAAAAGAGTCTTACCTTTCTAGGCAAGACTCTACTAGTTTAGTTGTATACTATTTACATGATAACTAAGAAACAGAAAACATATAACACCAAATAACAGCACCCTATTACTCCTCCTACAGCTAATACCTGTTTAACCCAACTCTTAAATTTTTGATTACTGTAAATCGCTTGCACTCTTTCCATATTTCCTCCTATTAAGCAGAACCCTTAAAGACTCTCACCTCGCTATAGTACCATTAAAAAATGAATAATAGAGATCTAATGTATAAATATGCAATATTGCATACGAAAATGTATTGTTATAATTGTAAGCGCTTACTATAATAAGGTTATAAAGATTTATTACATCTTAATACGAAAAAGAGGAGAGAATAATATGGAAATCGCAATGGCAGTTTTAAAATTTATAGGTGGAGCAATCCCATTAATTCAAGAACTACTAAAAGCATTTATGTAAATTCACTATTTAGCAATTATTTATAAAAATTATTATACAAATGATCTATATATATAAAATGAATTGGTTTACAGATCATTTGCGTGATCAAGGTCCCTTTAACATGACTAAGGGGCCTTTTTAAAATTTTTAAATAATTAAGGTTACGTCACATCACGATCAAGTTAGCAAAATAAAATGAAACTTTAACTTGATGGTGATGGGGTAACAGTTGTGATTTAGAGATAAGATCAGATTATACAAAGTTTTGCACGTCAGCGATACTGAAAATAAACTTCGCCTTTAGTAGCAAGAATCCCCAATAAAGATAGTCAACTTGCCTATTTAGGAATAAGAGTGTCAATTTAAATGATGCATTCTGAAACACTACTCTTCTTCTAAAATAGCGTAATAATATTCATCCCACCATTCATTCCCATGTGGTATACACTTCCTGAAATAGCCTTCTCTTCTCATTCCAATCTTCTCCATTACTCGATATGATGGGGTATTTTGTGGTTGACATGTAGCTATAATCCTATGTAATTTCATTTCCTTAAAGCCATATTCCAATGTAGCTTGTGCTGCTTCAGAAGCATATCCTTTATTGAAATATTTAGGATTGAACACCCAACCAATCTCATATGTATGCTCACCAAAATATTTATGAAAAACTATATGACCAATCAGAATATCTTTATCAATTAATACTACAGGAAAGTTCTTAGCGTTTTCACCAATGTTTTCATTCACAAAGTTTCTTGTATTTTCTTCAGTAAAAACCCCTTCAGGTATGTATTTCATAACATTGATATCTGATGTATACTCATGAACAGCTTGCCAATCTTTGAACTCAAATTTCCGTATTAATAATCTTTCTGTTTTTATAAACATTTACTTTTCCCCCTCAAAAAATTGCAACTATATTTGAAATCCACATTTAACCCTTAAAACAAAAAGAACTTGTAGGACTCTCTACAAGTTCTTTTTAGTTTAAGGTGAATATACGAGCCAAACAAACTATCTTACAGATTGACTGTAGAAACTTTAGGGGTAATGCTTTGACAAATATATTATATAACAAATATTAACATCCACAGGATTTATTTTTGAAAATTATGTGAATTAAGAAAGGAAGTAGTTTTTTCTTAGCTATTATTATTATTATTAACTGACGGTATCATTATATTTCATTCTGCAACTTATTTAGAAGCGCTATGTACATTTCGAAGAAGTTCTTCAATAAGTTTTGTTTTTTCATTTACCTTTGTGGCATATTTGAAATCACCATAACAATATGGATACCTAAAATTATTTTTATTTCCACCACAAGTATACATCGCTGGATTTTGATCAACTTTCATCTTAGAAAACTTTTTGGCTGAATCCTCCGAGTGTTGTTTAACTTCTTGACTAGCAACAAAATCAATATAACCTGGCCCCATATTATAGCTTTGAATAATTGTATCCATGCTAACATCCTTGTCCGTTCCATATTTGTACATTTTAGCAAAGTGTTTTACCCCTTGTTCAATGCTCAAGCTTGTCTCTTGAATTTCATTTGGCTTTAATCCAAGTGATTCGGATGACTGCATAGGATCGTTTCCCTCACCTCTACTCTCTTGGTACATAATTCCTAATAAAACTGCTGTTTTCTCTCCTAAATTATATTTTTCTAATTCTTTCTTCAAGGTAGATTCATATTGCAATACACGTTTTTCGGTGGCTAGCGCTTTATTTTGTTGAATATTGGTTTTATGATTAAAATATAGCATTCCAAGTATTATTCCTAAGCCTAAAATACTAATAAGGAACACTTTTATAATTTGTTTTTTACTTGTATCCTTCATATATTCCTCCTCGTATAAAAAATTTAATTTTTCAAAGGTAATTGGTTATTTACAAACTATGTAATGAACATCTATCTCCCACCCTTTTAGACTCATACATTAATACTTTAAGGTTTCAAGTTTAATATAAAAATTTAAAGATAAGGTAAAGATAAGATAAAGATAAAATAAAGAGTATTTTTTAGCGTACTTTAAAAGATATTGCTACAAAGGGATATATGGGACAACTTGTTGATATGAATGGATTTAGTGATAATTGAAAGGTTATTGTACAAGTTATTAATTATGGAGACATCATTCCAGAAGATTTAATCCATCTTTTCAATATGCTTTATATAAAAACCACAACATAACATATAATAAAAAACGGCGAACCCTCCACCTAGGAGAATCCACCATCACAAATAACTGATTATTTCACACCTAGTTTTTTTGCTTTCTTAGGGATCCCGTCTTCCAGCACTTCCTCCCAAGCTGTTACACCTTTTTATCTAAATGATATACACGTAGGAATGCTTCTTTACGAAGATTCTTTTGTGCGATAAATTCTAACTCTTTTTCTTTACCTTCCTTATCAAAATCCGATAATGTATATTCATACTCCTTTCCCATCACTTTACCATCCATAGATTTTGAAACTCCTCCTTTTCCATCCATATTAATTTGAACGTAATATTCATCTTTACCCATACGGTTGATATCACACCCAACTAAAACACTTGCAAATACAACTTCCTTATTTTTTACGTACCTGTATATTTTTATCTTGTTACTCACTTTTATTTTTCTTTCTTAACTAACTTATTTAAGATAATCTCATATAAATTACTTAACGAATTAATGTTATTTGCGACATAAAAAAAGAGAGGCGTCTGCCCCCTCTTAGAAGTGAAATTCAACTTGCTGTTCTTTTGTAATTGTCTCATCCCCCTCAGGATTAACTGTGTCGCTAAAGAGTAACTTAGCTGATATAATCTCCTCAAGCTTACTCTTAATGAATAGACCTACGCTACCTTCTTTCTTCACCTTCCCATAGAATTTGTTAGCATTCTCATCTTTCTCCTAACTAAGATCTTTTACTTTTACTAATTTCATATGAGAAATTCCCTCCAAATGTACACACTAAGAATGAGATTTGATAGAAGATACTTGTCTACATTTTGACTTTTCCTATTAAAACTGGAATATTTGGTCAAATGTATTAAACACGCAAATAACTTGATATCGTATCTCATGATTTTAATAATGATTCTGTTTTTCATTGTAGTAAGGTTGTTTATCTCATATTGAATTACCTTTCATTTTTCTTACAAGTTCGCAATATTTTTGAAAATACAGTCTATAAAGCCGAGAATTATTATTTTTTGAGAGATAGCATTGAGGAGTTTTTCATATGCACTGTACTATACGGTACTAGATTCCCGTACAGATTTCATTTACAATTCATTGTATTTTCTTTACCATTTACCAAGTTAAAATGGAACAAATTTATTACTTAGAGTGTCTATTATGTGTATCCCTAAAAATATGAAAGGACTTATTATTCCCCAAAGTAAAGTGATGTAAAAAAGTGTGTATTGAGATACTTCATTTAAATGTTACGAGTTTAATACTTTCACAGGTAAACTATAAAAAAAGAAACACCCTAAACAGCAACTGTTCATTCATATAAACGCTTTGGTTCTGCTTAGCCTGTTAAAATTCAACTTCAGAAGTATCGGTATCCAACACCCGCTTTAATTAACATCGGTATTTAAAATACCAAAACAAAATCCATATATCGTTGAAAGAGGTTGAAAATTCATGTACGTTTTAAACAAGTTCTTTACCTACAAAAAGATTGTACCTGTCGTATTACTTTCATGTGTAACACTAATAGGGTGTTCTAATAGTAATAATCCATCTGGACCACCTAAGCAAACAAAACAAATAAAGCAAATTAAACAAGAAAATACAGGTCATGATTCTTTTGCTAAGCTTGAAAAAGAATATAATGCTAAGCTTGGTATTTATGCTCTGGATACAGGTACAAATCAAACTATTGCTTATCATTCAAATGATCGTTTTGCATTTGCCTCTACATCTAAATCATTAGCAGCGGGAGCTCTTTTACGTCAGAACTCAATAGAAGCTCTTGATGAAGGGATTACGTATACGCGTGAAGACCTTTCTAATTATAATCCAATTACAGAAAAGCATGTGTATACAGGAATGACGTTAAAAGAACTTGCAGATGCTTCTGTTCGATATAGTGACAGTACGGCACATAATTTAATTCTTAAAAAGTTAGGTGGTCCATCCGCATTTGAAAAAATCTTGAGAGAAACGGGAGATACGGTTACTAAATCTGAACGATTTGAACCTGAATTAAATGAAGTACATCCTGGAGAAACGCGCGATACCAGTACACCAGAAGCGATCGCTAAGACACTTCAATCATTTACATTAGGATCTGCACTTCCAACAGAGAAACGTGAATTATTAGTAGATTGGATGAAGAGAAATACGACTGGAGATAAGTTGATTCGTGCGGGCGTACCAAAAGGATGGGAAGTAGCTGATAAAACAGGCGCAGGATCTTATGGAACAAGGAATGATATTGCAATTATTTGGCCACCAAATAAAAAGCCAATTGTTCTTGCCATCCTTTCTAATCATGATAAAGAAGATGCAGAATATGATGATAAGCTTATTGCAGACACAACTAAAGTCGTATTAGATACTTTAAAAGTTACGAATAAAAACTAATAAATTAATAGTTTTCCGTGGTTAGGGGACATATTCTCTAATAAGAGTAACCATACATGAACGTCAAATGATGCTAAAAAAAGAAAAAACACGCAGTTCCATTTGGAATTGCGTGTTTTTATTTTGCTAATTTATTTTGGATAACCGCTTGTGTCATCCAGTGCTGATTGGTTTGCACATGGTCTTTTCGAACAAATGCCGCTATGGATTTTGAAAAATCATTATAGTGAAACGCATCCGTTAATCTAAGTACATACCCCTCCTGAATCCCTCCAAAGAGTGAAGTACCGTTGTAGCACAAACGAATTACCTTTTCATTATAGGGGCCACGATATAACACTGGAACGTGTGCAAGGCCTAACTTTTTACACCATGCAACTGCTGCATCCCACGATAAACATTCATTTTTCTCATTCTATATTGAAAAGACATAAAAATAGGACGTCAGTGCTGTGTAGTGAATGCCATGACAAGCATACACATTTTCACCACATATCCTCCAGCCTTCTGGAATTCTATCCCCCCATACTTCCTTGTAACGTTTTTACCCATGTTCTCGATGGGTTATGACCACTTGATAACGACCTTGCATGAATAGCATCTTTATAAAGAGATGCATTTTCACCTTCTAACTTCGTACGATTAATTACTTCCTGTAGTAGCCTTTCTACTGTATCTATTTTTATCTCATTTGGTTTTCTCAATATTCTTTACTTCTATTTTTTGATTGTTATAACTGGCACTTTCTTGGTATCAGAAATTTCACTGTAACCATAATAAAGCAGAAAAAACAATAAAATAATTGTCCAAATAAATATAAACACTTTATAACTATACTTCATATGAAAAACCTCATTTTCCCTATATAAGTGAATGTACATACACCTTATAAATCCTATTACATAAATTATCGGATATTGCAGTAGTAGAGAATCATTAAGTATTAGAAATTGTTATTCATAAACATATCCAAGAAATCTTCAAAAAATATCATCTAGACATTTTAACATTTCATAAAAATGCACAGATAATATTTTTACGTTTAGCTAAGTAATGCTTATTATGTAATAAATCCTTATCTCTATTTCACCTTAATGTTTATATGTACAAGAGTCTGTGTAGCAACTAGGCTGTACTTTAAATATGTACTAAATTGTGTGTGGGAAAGGAAGCACATTTTATTTAAAGTTGTTACTTTGAACCCTTTAATTAGTTGGTAGTCTTCTTCATTCAGACAGAAAGGAAATTTAAAGTGTGCACGTATTTTCAACTCAGACTCTTTACTACACACACTCCTATACACATAACACGTCTATACCTTTCGTAACATTAAGGAAACAAAAGGAAATGATATAGAAATAATTATAATATTTCGTAACAATCTTGTAACATAAATGTAACACAATACATTTAATCGTACAATACTTTTTTAGCTAATTATCAACAAAGTATTGTTAATATCGTTCAAATTTAATAATGTTCCCATAAAGTAATACATATTGTTTGTGAAGTGTTTTTTCAAAATATAACGAAACCTACCATGACGGAGGAATGGTAATTCAATTTAAGAATAAATGGATTGATACCTTTCTAGCTTTTGTATCCCAATCATAGTATAGAGAGGATTATGGTTATCCAATAAATATATGTGAACATATACAAGCTAAGCCTTCTAAATAATTACTGTAACTAAAAAAACAAGTAATTATACTTGTTTTTTTAGTTTACTTTCCAATATCGCAACAGTTTTATGTGCTCTCTTTTCCTGTCTACATTATTAGATGCATATCTTACTAAAGATAGCTTCTTTTTTTATGATTCTATTGAAGTAATTAATTGCTGACGTTCTTTATCTCTATAAATTTTCATTTCATGTTTAAACTCGTAATTTCCTACTTCAAATCTAGCCCATTCCTTACTTGTCCAATATACTACATCTACATTTTCTCTTAAGATTGCAAAACACACATCCACTAATTCATCTTCGTAAAATGGAGCTTCTTTTGCTAATTCAAAAGCAAGCACTTTTGGATCCTTAGTTTTAATTTGAAGTTCCCTAGAGGTTTGCCCTAAATACTGCCATGGCGATGGTATTGATTGAACTTGGGCATCTCCCCTATCTTGAAACTGTGATGGAGAATAATTTGTTGAAGCAAATGTAGGTTTACTTACTCCTATTGCTGTTCCTAAAACAACAGAACCAATAATAAGTTTTTTAATCATTTTTTCAGCCCCTTTAATAATTTTGGATATGCTTCATTTTTATACCACGTTCACAGTCATGTAAATGAAGATAATTTGACAGAATTCTGTGTTTTCCTCGAAAAATGTATATTAATTACACACCTTAAATTTACTAAAAGCAAAATTGTTGGTTAAGGTAAATTTTTTTGTCGTAAGTATACACTTTTTGTATAAAAATTAGTTTTTTAAATATTTGCATACTTATTGATAAAGCTTCCTGCCATACCTTATTCGAAGCCAATTTACCTCTACCTACTCACTTCGTATTCCTTGAAGAAGGAATCTTCTTGACTAAAACGTATAAAAAAGTTGGGGATTTCCCCAACTTTTTTATACGTTTATTGTCTTATTAATCCTGTAGATGTAACCCCATATGTTCTTTTCTTTCCGATATATTCCTGTTTTCCATTCTCAAGGTTAGTTAAAGTCGCGCGTGTTTTTTCCTTTGCTGCTTCCCCTCCTATATGAGTAAATTCTATATAATCTCCCTCTTTTACAGGTACTGTTTGCGTTTCAGCATTTTGTTGTCTATTTCCCATAATTTCCTTATTGTACATAACGCTACCAGATGAGTTCTGGACTTTAATACTTGCATATGTGCTATTGAAATAAGAATGCGGTACACCGGTTTCTAATATTCGCTTTAAAACTTAGATATATTTAATATTTTTTCACTACTATTATTAATCAAATTATAGTATTTTGTATTAAAATCTTATGATTTAGGACTAAATAACTTAATTGATCACACTATTTGACTCATAATTATTTACCAGAAAAACGTTATGTAAACTTTCTATTTGTCAATTAGACAAAATAGTTTATTTGCTGGTACCTTATCATTAGCTAGAAAGACCCTACTAAAAAACGTAGACTCCTTTAGGTATCTAAACATTACATATATTTCAAACGTAGATTCCTCTATCGTTAACACCTGCCCAATTCCAGCGTTGTTTACAAGGATATCAAATGTAGTATCACCTATATATTTTTGAAGAGATTGATCCATCATTGAATACAATTTATTAATGCCATTAAAAGTACTTAAGTCTGCACGAATCGCAAATGCGGAACCGCCATCTTTTTTAATTTTATCCACTACACTTTCTGCTTCTTCTTTTCTTTCACTATAGTGAACAACGACTAACGCACCAGCCTGTGCCAAATGTAAGGCAATACTTCGACCTATCCCTCTACTAGCCCCTGTTACTAATGCAATTTTCCCCTTCAATTTATTCATCTCATCATCCCCTTGTTTAAAAAAATCTACTTAGTTATATCACAAGATACGCTTTGAAATGTTGCTCACTAATTTGATATCCATAAAACCAAAAGGCCCACTCATAATTATAAGAGTCGGCCTTTTCACTTCACATATTCATTAGCTTTACATACAGCATCCCTAACTGTTATGTACTTTGTACTAAGTATAATAAAGACTCTAAATGGTATTATAGGTAAAGCCAACTTAAACTAAAGTTAATTCATATACATTTTGCTTAGAGTCTCTGCCTTTAAACAGTTCGTTTAGGATTCTATGCATATATTCAATAAAATTTCAGCAATGCCTGTATTTTTCATCTTTCATATTTTTCTTTGTTAGCTATGAGTATACTTAAAAAACTAAAAACTATTTGATAATCTTTTAGAATCTAACTTTCTTTTAATACTATTTGCTATTTCTTCAATATTTTCATTTAGAAAGAAATGATTACCTTCAAAAGAATGAAAAGTACACGTTTTACTTGTGTATCGTTCCCATTTTATTACTTGATCATATGTAGTAAATTCATCATTTTCCCCATTAAATATAAGAAAATCAATATCACATGGTTGTGTATTTTTGTCATGAATATACGTCTCAACGATTTTAAAATCTGCTCTTAGAATAGGGAGAAAAATCTCCATTAATTCTTCTGATTGCAGTACCCCAGATGGTGTACCTCCCATTGCAATAACTTCTCTTTTAAATTGCTCATTAGAAAGATTATGTCGGATATTTTTTATTTTACTATTTGGATGATTTCTACCGGACAAAACAAGAAATTCAGGCGATACGTTTTTAGAATCTTTTATTTTTCTGGCCACTTCATAGGCGATCAAACTTCCCATGCTATGCCCGAATAGAATGTAGGGCGAATCATCTATCTGCATAACTATTTTATTGTAAACATCATTTACTGCCTCTTCCATACTTTGGTACAAGTTTTCTTCAATTCTATATCCTCTACCAGCTAACTCTATCGGGACTACCTCAATATATGGATTAAAGTGATTTTTCCATTTTGCGTAACTAAACGCAGATCCCCCAGCATGTGGAAAGCAAAAAAGTTTAGTCTTCTGCATTGATTTTCTCCTTACTTTCAAATTTGTATATATTTTGGAAAATTGCATAAATGTCTTTAATTATTATCTCTTGCGGAAATTCATCCCTTGTTGCACAAGCAGATAACTTATAATTTGGATCAATGTTATATTGTTTAAAGTAAAAGTTTTTAGGTATATTCTTGTATGAAATTAAAGTTCGTGATTCTTTTTTTATAGAGAATGAATTTAATGGGGTATAAAGCCCTTTTCCAATCGTTTTTATATAGCTTTCTTTTAATGTCCATAAATCAAAAAAACAATTATTTTGTTCATCAGAATTCATATTAGATATATCATAAAATTCATCCGCTGAAAAAAATTCTTTTGCTAATTTAAGAGCCTCTATCTCTGAAATCTTTTCTATATCAATACCCACATTAAAATTAGCAGTAGTACAAACCACCCATTCTCCTGAATGTGACAGATTAAAATGAAAGTCAGAAAAATTTTCAACAAAAGGTTTTCCATACTCATTATATTTAAATCTAATTTCTTCATTATTAATTTTATACTTTTGGCAGATTAGAGATCGGATTAGTAAATCCCCTATCAGGGTCCTATTAACGTCACATGAGTTTAATAAACGCTTCATTCGTTCTTTCTTCTCATTTGAAACTAAGTTACTAAGTTGCTTAAACAAATGACTTTCAATATTCTTTGGTATTTTCACAGCTTGAATGTGTATGATAAATCACTTCCTTTTTTAAAAGATGGCTTCATATATGTGCGTTACATAAATTCAAATTAACTTTATTAAATTGCAAATACAATAGAAAAGGTGCATATTTACATATCAATGAAAATATGCACCTTTCCTCAGTAATATCATCAGGCATTCGCTTCTATTACAAAGATTTCTATGTCTCTACCAATTACTTTTTACATTATCCTCTTAAAAAGTAATACTCTTGATATATTCATTATTGCCTACACTTTATTTGCAGTTATTGGGCTGCCCTTTTCGTTCATAGCGTTGCATCTTTTGCACTCTCTACTTTTCAGTTAATGAAAGGGATGTTTCTTTTATCCCTTCAAATTCATTTAATAGGTACTTAGCTATCTTTTCAACTGCGGGGAAGTCTACTATTTCCTCATGTGATCCAGGGACAGAATACTTATTTACTCTTCCTTTTAATAAATGTCCCCAATCTGTAAACAACTCTTTTCCTTCCTCAGCACTAAAATAGAGAACTTCTCCAGAGTATGGTATTAAATCATGATCTGCCATTATGTTCAGGCATTTCCTATGAGCATTGATAACTTGCTTCAAATTCATAAGATCTGCATCAGGCGGGAGTACTCCTTCCATAATTAATCGCTCTACAAGCATATCTTGTTCATGGAAGAGGCCTTCCCCCTGCTCAGTAAGATCTCTAGGAATGAAATGCTCATATATATATGAGAGCATATCCTCCCTTGTTTTACGATCTTGCTCTGAAGGTACTTTAGTATCCATTAGTATCAACAACTCAACTTCCTCACCTTGATTCTTTAGCACAGTTGCGATTTCATAAGCAATTGCACCGCCTAAAGACCATCCTCCAAGACGATATGGGCCTTCTGGCTGAACACGTTTGATTTCTTCAATGTAAAGTTGAATTAGTTCCGGCAAGGTCAATTCATCAATTTCTTCCTTTTCTATAAGAGGATTCTGTAAACCATAAAATGAACAATGGTTCTTAAGTAATCTTGCTAGTTGAATATAACAGAATACATTCCCCATAAACGGATGAACACAGAAGAAAGGGCTTTTTTCTGATTCTTGTAGTGGAACTAGCGCTGCTACTGATTTCGTCATATCATGCTTATCACGAATAAGGCATGCGATTCCTTCCAATGTTGGATTCTTAATCAATGTTGAAACCTTAATCTCTTTTCCAAACTTCTCCCTAATTTTTGAAACTAATTTAATTACAAGGAGAGAGTGTCCTCCTCTATTAAAGAAATCATCATTTACATAGACATCTTCTATCTGTAACACATCCTGCCAGATTTTAATCAACTGATATTCAATTTCATCCCTTGGAATGATTGGTGTAGAGAAGTTATTTTCTCTATGAATAGTTAAATTGTTCAATGCCTTTCGATCAACTTTGCCATTCGTTGTAAGAGGAATCTCGTCTACCTTAATAAAGTGTGCGGGAACCATATAATTTGGTACTTGTGTCTTGAGATACTCACGCCACTCATGCATACTACCATCTCCAACTACATAAGCAACCAATCTCTGCTCTCCTAATTTATCCTCTGTTGCCAAAACTACTGCTTCTTTTACCAATGGATGCCTCTCTATACTCGCTTCAATCTCTTCAAGTTCAATACGAAAGCCCCTAATTTTCACTTGATTATCAATTCTTCTCAAGTAATCTAAATTACCATCAGGTAAATAACGAACCAAATCTCCCGTACGATATAAACGCTCTTCTTCATTAAATGGATGACAGATGAATCGCTCTGCTGTTAATTCTGGGCGATTCAAGTATTCTCTCGCTATACCTGCCCCCCCAATATATAGCTCACCTGTTACACCAACTGGAACAGGTAACAAATTTTTATCCAATACATAAGTTTGAACGTTCGGCAACGGACGTCCAATTGTTACTTTCTTACTATTTTTTTTGATATGATAGCATGTTGCATCAACCGTACATTCTGTAGGACCGTATACGTTATAAAAATCAATCTTTTCAGTCTCTACTAGCTGTTCCCATAATGACGGCATGATTGCTTCACCACCGACCAATATCTTGCTTGGTACATGAACATCAGCACTTATTTCTAGCAATCCTCCATCTATTAGTAATTCAAGTAATGAAGGTGTCATATCAAACATTTCCAATTTATTCTCCCTAATATAGGACACAAATTGTTCTGGATTAGTGCGAACTTCACTTGGAATAATATATAAACTTGAACCATAAAGCAGCATTTGTAATTGCTGAATAGATACATCAAAGGCAATTGATGCATTCAAACCAACGCGCATATTACTAGGTATCTCATGTGAGAAAACTTCTTTTTGTAAACCATATGATAGGTTTATTACAGAATGGTGCTGTACTAAAGCTCCCTTTGGATTCCCTGTCGAACCAGAAGTGTAGATAACATACGCTAAGTTTTCCCCTGTTACCTCACATATTGGTGAAAGTTTGCTTTCTTGAGAAAGCATTGCTTGGTCCCTATCTAGACAAACTGTCTTAATGTCTTTAGGAATCCAGCCTAGTAATACTTCATTTGTAACTAACACTTTAATTCCTGTGTCTTCTAAAATATATTGTAGGCGGCTTTCCGGATTCGATGGATCTAATGGAACATAGGCTGCTCCGGCCTTCCAAATTCCCATGAGACCAACAACCATCTCAACTGAACGCTCAAAGCAAAGGCCAACTAATGACTCTGTCCCAATTCCACATTTCTGTAAATGATGGGCTAATTGGTTAGCTCTTTCATTCAGCTCTCGATATGTTAGTTGCTGTTTTTCATCTACCACTGCCAACGCGTCAGGCGTACGATTTACTTGCTCTTCGAATAGTTGATGGATTGCATTCTCACGTGGATAGGATATAGTATTATTATTCCATTCTTCCAATAGCTTTCTTTGTTCAGCTTCCGTAATATATACTAGCTCCGATAGATTTTGATCAATGTTTTTGAGCATTTGCATTAACACTTTGTGTAAATGACCCAGCATTCGTTCAATGGTTACTCTATTAAACTTACTACGGTCATACATTAACTTTAACGATAACTGGATTCCTGGAACTACAGCTAACCCTAATGGGTAGTGGGTTTGTTCTACCCCTTCCAATTCACCAATTTCCAGATTTTCTGAAGACTCCTCTTTCACTGGATAATTTTCAAACACATATAAACTATTGAACAGCGGTATTCCTCTAGGAACTTCACTCCACCCCTGAATCTCTGTCAAAGAAGCATACTCATATTGTCTTCTTTCTATCTCTTCCTCTTGTATCTTCTGCAACCAATCTATTAATTTTATATCATCCATCAATTGAATTCGCGTCGGTGACGTTGTAATGAAAGGACCTACGATGTTTTCAACATCAATAATCTCCGTAGAACGCCCTGAGCTTGTTACACCAAAAACAATGTCATTTTCTCCACTATATCGGCTCATGAGATATGCCCATGCACCTTGAATTACTGTACTCAAAGTAAGTTTATTGCGTTTCGCCCATCCTTGTAACGCTTGAGTCTGCTCTTCTGATAAATACGTAACCTTCTCTGTGTAACCTTTTTCTTCCTCTTTACTTTCTAAGCCCAGCAAAGTTGGCGCAGTAAAACCTTTTAGCTTCTCTCTCCAGAATTGTTCCGCCTGCTCCTTATCTTGCTCTCTTAACCATTGGATATATTTCTTATATGGTGAGGACTTAGGTAACTTCACAGCTTCTCCATTCATTCTCTTCTGATAGACTGTAAGTAATTCATTAAATACTAATGGTAAACTCCATCCATCCAGTAAAATATGGTGATGGGTCCAAACAATCCGATATTCTTCCTCACCTTCTTGAATGACTGTTACCCGCATCAATGGTGCTTCATCAAATTGGAAGGCTTGTTTTCGATCTAATGCCAAAAAGACTTTTCTTTTTTCCTCTATCTCTTCACTTGTCATTGTACGCCAGTCTTCTTTATTCACTTTAAATGGGATATTTTCATACACCACTTGTACAGGTTCTTCAATTTCGTCCCATACAAATCCTGTACGAAAAATTTCATGCCGCTGAATTACAGATTTCCACGCCTGCTCAAATGTAGGAATATTCATTTTTCCTCGAATCATAAAACTCAATTGCACTATATACGGTGCAACATGTTCATCCCCTTGGTCATGCAATGTGTGGAAAATCATACCTTCTTGCAAAGGTGATAGTGGATATAAATCAGTAATCTGATTGTTCTTTCCGCGATGCATTTTGTTTAGTACATTTGTCAAACCTTCTTGGCTAAGATTAGCCATTGCAAAATCCGAAATGGTCAGTGCAGATTCTCTATCTGAAAATTGAATCAATGTACTCAGTTGATATAGCATATTCTGTGCAATACTTTGAATCGTTGATTTGGCAAATTGTCCAACATTGTATACCCAAGTGAATTGAAGTTTTCCATCCGTTACAACCCCAATTACATCAATTACATGCGATCGCTTGGAACCGGCAGCATGATCTAAACGCTTAAATTCGTTCTCCGGAATAAACATTGCATCGCTAGAAAACATTTGGTCAAATTGTCCAAGATAGTTAAAACTAATAGACGGTGTATATTGGGAGCTTAATTGCTCACACATTGTTGCGTTCATGTAACGCAACACCCCATAATCAACACCCTTATTAGGAATTTTGCGAACTTGTTCTTTAACTGCTTTTAATGCTTCAATTGGCGTATTAGCACTAGTAATATTTAAATGAACTGGGTAAATACTTGTAAACCATCCCACAGTTCTCGATAAATCAACATCTTCAATAATCTCTTCTCGACCATGTCCCTCTAAATCTACGCTCAATATCGGCTGCCCCGTACATGCTGCCGTAGCTTGTACTAATGCTGCTAATAATACTTCATTGATTTGGACACGGTGAGTGCTTAAAGTCTCTTGCAATAACATACGGGTCTCATTCTCATTTAACACCACAGTAATTTCCTCAGTTACTGCGCTTACTGGATTACTTATAGTACCATCTACTGGCAATTTAACTACGTCTTGTTCAGCCTGCTCCTCCCAGTAATGTAGCACTTCTTTTGATAGGCCAGTTTCAGCGTAATGATGTAATTTCTCCGACCATTCTTTAAAAGATGTACTCTTCATAGGTAATTGAATTTTCTGCCCTTGGACTACTTGCGTATATGCTGTTTGCAAATCTTCCAATAAAATTCGCCAAGAAACACCATCCACGGCTAAATGATGAATTGTCCAAAATAATCGGCCAGCGTGCTCACCTTCATCAAAATACACCATTCTCATTAGCGGACCATCATGTAAATTCAAACTTTCTTGTGCAATATTAATCTCTTTTTGAATAACCTGATGCCAATCAGCTTCCGGCACTTCGTCTAATGAAATGACAGTAAGCATCAATTGTTCTTCTATTCCTTCATTCCACTGTTTCCAAACCCCATTAGGTAAACGTTCATATCTTAAACGCAGAGCATCATGATGAAGTAGAAGGTTACCTGCCGCCTTTTCCAGTGATCCTATGTCCAATTTCTCTTTCGTTCTAAAGAACATGGATTGATTCCAATGATGTGGGTTAGGATGATTTTGTGCAAAAAACCTTTGCTGAATAGGTGTAAGTATCGTCTCTCCAGTTATAATTCCCTGTTCAGCTTGTACACCTTGTTCTTCTTTGACTACTTGCGCCAACTCAGCAATTGTTTGGTGTTCAAATATTTGTTTTGGTGTCAATTGTAAACCAACTTGCTTCGCGCGCGAGACAATCTGAATGCTAAGAATTGAATCTCCACCAATTTCAAAGAAGTTATCATTCATACCAATACGTTTTGAACCTAGCACACGTTCCCAAATGATAGAAAGCTTATGTTCACGTTCATTTCTTGGGGCCACGTATCCTTCTTGTGTTCCTTGATAATCTGGTATAGGTAACGATTTCCGATCAATCTTTCCATTTATGGTTAGCGGTAATTCTTTCATTTCGACAAAGTAGGAAGGTATCATATGGATTGGCAGTTTTGTTTTAAGATACTCTCGCCATTCTTCTAAACTGCCTTCGCCCACTACATAAGCTACCAGCCTCTTATCTCCCGACTGATTTTCCCTAACCATTACAACTGCCTCTTTTACTAAGTCATGCTCTTGTAAAGTCGACTCAATCTCTCCAAGTTCAATTCGAAATCCTCTAATCTTCACTTGATTATCCATTCTTCCTAAGTAGTCTATATTACCATCAGGAAGATATCTCACAAGATCACCTGTTCTATATAACCTCTCGCCTTCTTTGAATGGATGAGAAATAAATCGTTCGGATGTTAACTCTGGACGATTCAAGTACCCCCTTGCTAGACCTGCTCCTCCGATATAAAGTTCCCCCATTACACCAACTGGAACTGGCAACCTATTTCTATCTAATACATAAGTTTGGATGTTAGGCAATGGACGTCCAATTGTTACTCTCTTACTATCTTTCTTGATATGATAGCATGTTGCATCAACCGTACATTCTGTAGGACCATATACATTATAAAACTGGATTTTATCAGTCTCTACTAGCTGTTCCCATAATGACGGCATAATTGCTTCACCACCAACCAGTACCTTACTTGGAACATGAACGCCATCGCACGTTTCTAACAATCCGACATCTATAAGTAATTGAAGCAATGAAGGTGTTATATCAAAGATTTCTAACTTGTTCTCCCTAATATAAGCTACAAACTGCTCCGGATCACTTCGTACTTCGCTTGGAATAATATACAAACTTGAACCATAAAGCAGCATTTGTAATTGCTGGATAGATGCATCAAAGGCAATTGACGCATTTAAACCGACATGCATGTTAGATGGTATCTCATGTTCGAAAACCTCTTTTTGTAAACCATACGACAAGTTTAGTACAGAATGATGCTGTATCGAGACACCCTTTGGATTCCCCGTTGATCCTGAAGTATAGATAACATACGCTAAGTCTTCTCCTGTTACTTCACATTTTGGTGAAAGAATGCTTTCTTGTGAAATCATTATTTGATCCCTGTCTAGACAAACTATCTTGATTTCTTTAGGTATCCAATCTTCCAATGACTCGTTCGTAACTAATACTTGAATTCCAGTGTCCTCCAAAATATATCGTAGGCGACTTTCTGGATATGATGGATCCAATGGAACATAGGCTGCTCCAGCCTTCCAGATCCCCATAATACTAACAATCATCTCAACTGAACGCTCAAAGCAAATTCCAACTAATGATTCAGTCCCAATCCCACATTGCTGAAGATAGTGGGCCAATTGATTAGCTTTTTCATTCAGCTCTCGATATGTTAACTGCTGTTTTTCATCTACCACTGCTACCGCATCAGGTGTACGATTTACTCGCTCTTCAAACAGCTGATGAATCGTACTTTCCTGTGGATATGCTACAGTATTATTATTCCACTCCTCCAACTGTTTTTGCTGTAATCCTGATAATATAGGCAACTTAGCTAATGATTTATCAGGATTCTCCACGATTACATTCAACCAGTTCCCAAAATGTTCAGCCATGGATTCAATAGTTAAGCTGTCAAATAAATCAGTTCTATAAACAAAAGTAAGTAATAAACCCTCTTCCACTTCTGCAGCAGTTAAACTTAAATCAAACTTAGCGATCGGAGCATTACTTTCCATTACTTCTATATTTCTTCCATGTAGTTCTGGTAGCTTCTGTCCCGTATTTTGCAAAGTAAACATGGTTTGAAAAATCGGAGAATGGCTTGTATTTCGTTCAGGTTGGATAACCTCTACAATTTTCTCAAACGGAACATCTTGATACTCATACGCCTTCAATGCTTTTATCCGTACTTGAGATAACAACTCTTGAAATGCCGGTGCATTACTTAAATCAGCTCGATAAACCAAAGTGTTGACAAAGAAACCAATTAGCCCCTCAATTTCTCGATAATTTCGATTTGCAATTGGGCTACCAACAATAATATCCGTTTGTCCCGTATAACGAGCAAGGAAACTTTGATACGATGCCAATAAGGTCATGAAAAGTGTGGCCCCTTCTTGACGACTTAGTTCGTTTAATTTATCCAGTAATGAGCGTGACAACAAAACATTATGAGTTAATCCATGATGGGTTTGCACTGGCGGACGCGGACGATCCATTGGCAACATTAAGACTGGTAACTCACCAGATAATTCTTCCTTCCAATATGCAAGCTGTTGATATAGTACTTCATCTTTCAACCAGTCTCTTTGCCACTGAGCAAAATCGGCATATTGAACTGGTAGTGGTTGCAGCTCTGCTTGTTTTTCACCAATCGCATTCTCATAAAATGCCATCCATTCTTGAAGCAAGATTTCCATCGACCACCCATCCGAGATAATATGATGCATATTACACAGAAGAACCCATTCTTCTTCTGAAATTCTTATGAGTTTCCCACGGAATAATGGCCCTTGTTCTAAATCAAATGGAGATTCGACTTCAGTTTGAATCCATTGCTCCAACTTTCTTTCTCGCTCCTCTAATGAAAGCTTAGTTAAGTCCATTTGCAGAAGCGGACGAAAAACGTACGGTTGAATCTGCTGCACAGGATGGCCATCCTCTTCATAAAATACAGTCCGCAAAGATTCATGACGCTCTATCAACTGATTCCATCCCAACTCCAATGCCTCAGGTAACCAATTCCCTGTAAGACGGCATACCATTGGCATATTATAAAGTGCACTATTAGGTGCAAATTGATCAATAAACCATAAGCGCTGTTGGGCATAAGATAGTGGAATATTATTTCCACGTTCCATCGGCACCAATGGTGGAATTTCTCGTTTTTCATTCCCCTTACGTAACTGATCCATTCGTTTCGCTAATGCCTCGATCGTTGAATATTCGAACAGTTCACGTACTGGCAATTTGATTTGAAAGACTTCCTGTAAGCGTGAGACCACTTGTGTAGCAAGTAGAGAGTGACCACCAAGCTCAAAGAAAGAATCCTGAACACCAATGTCTCCTATTCCTAGCACTTGACTCCACACTGAAGCGATAAGTTCTTCCAGCGGAGTTCTTGGGTATACAGTATTTTCAGCGGATTGTTCACTAAGTATAGGCAATGCCTTCAAATCAAGTTTTCCATTCGGTGTAAGTGGTAAAAATTCCATCTCAATAAAGTTTGTTGGAACCATGTAATTTGGTAAATGTGTTTGTAGATGTTCTCGCCATTCATGGACACTTCCTTCACCAACTACATAAGCTACTAATCTCTTATCACCTTGATTATCCTCTCGTACCAATACAACTGCTTCTTTCACAGAAGAATGTGCCTGCAAAACAGCTTCTATTTCTCCCAATTCAATCCGGAAACCACGAATTTTTACTTGGTCATCTATACGTCCATGGAACTGGAGATTACCATCAGAAAGATAACTTGCTTTGTCTCCTGTATAATAGAGACGTTCTCCTGACTTGAAAGGATGTGGAATAAATTTTTCCTTTGTAAGATCCGGACGATTAGCATATCCACGTGCAAGACTCTTCCCTCCAATATAGAGATCTCCAATTACGCCAATTGGTACTAGCTGAAGATGAGAATCTAACACATAAACTTCTGTATTTGCAATCGGTCGACCAATCGATGGCGTACCTGTTGTCACTCCTACAGGTACATAACAATCTGTGGTAACAACGGTATTTTCCGATGGACCATACTGATTAATTACCGCAAAAGGAATATCGTTAGATGGGTACTGCGTTAATTGATCCCCACCAGTAATGATAAAACGAAGATCCGTTTTATCTGGCCAAGATAATTTCAACAGCCTTTCCAGAATAGGCGTAGGTGCAAAGCTAGCTGTTATTCGTGAATCAATGAGCCAGTCCCTTAGTGCTTCTGGATTAATTCTCAGTTCCTCTGTTGACAAGTAGAGTGCTGCGCCAGCAGTTAGATACGGCCAGATTTCCTGGACAGCCGAATCAAAAGCAACCCCTGCAATCTGAGTCGCACGATCCTCTGCTGAAATATGATAAACTTCCTGATGCCAAGAAACCATATTCATTAATGAGCGATATTCAACCATTACACCCTTCGGTTTTCCTGTAGAACCAGAGGTATAAACAATATAGGCTAAGTTCTCTGGATTTATTTGACGTGTAGGTGCGATTACGCTTTCCACCGTTAATTCTTCTAAACTCACCATTTCGACGTGTGCGAAATGTCCTTCTTGTCCTTCCGCCGTCACTACAAATTGAATTCCTGCATCTTCAATCATGTATTCTAACCTTGATTTTGGATACAACGGATCTAAAACGACATAAGCTCCACCAGCTTTTAAAATGCCTAGTAAACTTACCATCAGCTCAGCTGACCTCGGAAGATAAACCCCTACCACTGACTCTGGGGCTACTCCCTTTCGCTGTAAAACATTTGCCAACTGATTTGCTTGTGTATCCAGTTCACCATAAGTCCACTGTTTTGTTTGATCAACTATCGCAATCGCATCAGGACGCCTTGCTACTTGCTCCTCAAATTTGTCGCAAATAAGACCCTGATGAGACATTTCTATTACAGTGTCATTCCATGTTTCTAATAACAAAGTACACTCGGTTTCTGATAGCATGCTCAGGTTATGCAACGGATTTTGTGGGCGATGAGAAACTTCATGTAGCCATTTCTCAAAGTGTCCTGCCATCCGTTCAATAGTAGTAGCATTGAATAAATCCTTATTGTACTCAAAAGTAAAAAGTAATCCCTCTTCCGTCTCAACTGCCATTACACTTAAATCAAACTTTGCAATTGGACTATGGCTTTCTATCATTTCAATACTTCTACTAGATAACACCGGTAACTCTTGTTTCATATTTTGCAAGATGAACATAGTCTGGAAGATTGGCGAATGACTTGTACTTCGCTCCGGTTGCACAACTTCTACAATTTTTTCAAATGGAATATCTTGATATTCATACGCCTTCAATGCCTTTTGACGAACCTGATACAGTACATCTTGAAATGTCGGTCTACCACTCAAATTAGCTCGATAAACCAGCGTGTTAACGAAGAAACCAATTAGTCCTTCAATTTCTCTATAATTCCGATTCGCAATTGGGCTTCCGACCAGAATATCTTCTTGTCCCGTATAACGAGATAGAAAACTTTGATATGCAGCTAAAAGCGTCATGAAGAGCGTAGCCCCTTCTTTTCGACTAAGTTCATTCAATTTATCATGTAGCGTGCTTGGCAGAACCATAGTGTATGTCGATCCGTGATGAGTTTGTATTGCGGGACGCGGGCGATCCACAGGAAGTTGGAGTACAGGAAGCTCCCCAGACAATTCTTCCCTCCAATATTGGAGTTGTTGATCAAGCACCTCCTCCTTTAACCATCCTTTTTGCCACTGAGCAAAGTCGGCATATTGAACCGGTAATGGTTCAAGTTCCGCTACCTTTCCATCCGTTGCTTTCTCATAAAATGCCATCCATTCTTCAAGTAGGATTCCCATTGACCATCCATCTGAAATGATATGATGTAGAGTACAAAGGAGTATCCATTCTTCCTCTCCCACGTGCAAAATACTTGTCCTGATTAATGGACCCTCTGTTAAATCAAATGGTACTTCTGTTTCTTGTTGAATTAAACGTTTAACCTCTTCTTCTTGATCTTCAGAAGAAAGCATAGTTAAATCCGTTTTCGGAATTGATTGAAAAGCATACGGTTCAATTTGCTGTACGGGTTGACCATTCACCTCTTGAAAGACCGTCCGCAGTGATTCATGACGTTCTATTAGTTGATTCCATCCCGTTTCCAATGCTTCAAGTAGCCAATTCCCTGTAAGACGGCATACCATTGGCATATTGTAAAGGGCACTATTAGGTGTAAATTGATCAATAAACCATAAACGTTGTTGGGCATAAGATAGTGGAATAGCTTCTCCTCGTTTCATTGGTATTAGTGGCGGAATCTCTCGTTTTTTATCTCCTTTACGTAACTGTTCTAATCGCTTTGCCAGTGACTCCACCGTTGTATATTCAAATAGTTCACGTACTGGTAATTCGATTTGAAAAATTCTCTGTAAACGTGACACTACTTGAGTAGCTAGTAGTGAATGACCACCGATTTCAAAAAAGGAATCCTGAACACTAATATTTTTTATTCCTAACACTTGGCTCCAAACGGAAACGATGAGCTCCTCCACTGGTGTTCGTGATGAAGTAATATCTTCACTTATGAACTGTTCTTCTAATTCCAATAATGCTTTCCGATTCACTTTACCATTTGGAGTGAGTGGCATACCTTCAATTTGGAAAAAGTATGCCGGAACCATATAATGTGGTAATTGCTTCTTGAGATATTCACGCCATTCTCCAGCATCCCCTTCACCCACTACATAAGCTACTAACTGCTTATCTCCTGGTCGTTCTTCCTTCACCAACACGACTGCCTCTTTTACAGATGAGTGATCATGTAAAGCTGCTTCAATTTCTCCCAATTCAATTCGGAATCCTCTAATTTTAACTTGGTTATCTATTCTTCCAATATATTCTAAGTTACGATCATTCATATATCTCACCAAGTCACCCGTTCGATATAATCGTTCCCCGTCCTTAAAAGGATGCGGAATAAAACGTTCAGTAGTTAAATCCGGTCGATTGAAGTAGCCACGTGCCAATCCTACTCCTCCAAGGTAAAGTTCCCCTGCCACACCAATCGGGACCACTTGTTGATATTGATCTAACACATACAACTCTGTATTATCAATTGGACGACCAATCGGAATAATCATTGCTTCTTTTTCTAAATCACAATCGTAATAAGTCACATCCACAGTCGCTTCAGTAGGACCATACAAGTTAATTAACTTTGTTTGCTGAACATTGTAAAAGATCCCCTTAAACCGGCGAACATGCTCAGTGTTTAACGCTTCTCCACTAGTAAAAACTTGAATTAAAGACGATACATCCCTTTTCGAATTATATAGTTCCATATAATCTAAGAAAGTAGATAACATCGACGGAACAAAGTGTATGGTGGACACGCGATATCGTTCAATATACTCCTCAATCACCGCAGGATCTTTCTCTCCTCCTGGTGGAAGTAAACAAACACGTGCTCCTACAAATGACCACCAAAATAATTCCCATACAGAAACATCAAATGAAAACGGTGTCTTTTGTAGGATTGTATCCTCCTCGGACAATGGGTATTTTTTCTGCATCCACTGTAGGCGGTTGATAACGGAATGATGTTCAATCATTACCCCCTTTGGATTTCCCGTCGAACCCGAAGTGTATATAATATAGGCTAAGTTATTTGCTGTTACTCCACTTACCGGAGCTAAATTACTCTCTTTAGAAATCATCACTTGATCCCGGTCTAAACAAATTGCTTGAATATCTTTAGGTAACCAGTCCTGTAGTGCCTCTTTTGTTAACAGCACTTGAATTTGTGAATTCTCCAAAATATATCTCAGGCGGTTTTCAGGATAACTTGGGTCCAGTGGGACATAAGCCCCACCTGCCTTCAAAATCCCAAAGAGACCGATAATCATATCAGGAGAACGTTCAATACATATACCAACCAATGATTCAGGTCCGATACCTCGTTTTTGTAGAAAATGTGCCAATTGATTCGATTTTTCATTTAGTTCTTGATACGTTAGCTTTCCACCCTCATAAACTACCGCCACTGCGTCAGGTGTCCGTGCAACTTGCTGCTCAAATAGCTCATGAATCATACAATCATGACCATAAACTACGTCCGTATCATTCCATTCTTCTAGGAGTTGTTTTTGCTCAGTATCCGATAACATTGACAGCTTTGTATATGATTCATCTGGATGATACGTGATTTCATTTAGCCAGTTCTCAAAATGTCCTGCCATACGTGCAATGGTACTACTATCAAATAAATCCGTGTTGTATTCAAATGAGACGAATAGACCTTCTTCCACTTCATAGGCAGTTAAGCTCAAATCAAATTTAGCAATAGACATATTACTTTCTACCATTTCAATACTTCTATCAGGCAAATCTAGTCGTTCTTGTTTTATATTCTGTAGCGTAAACATGGTCTGAAATATAGGAGAATGACTCATGCTTCGTTCAGGTTGCACAGCTTCTACCACTTTTTCAAATGGTATATCTTGATATTCGTAAGCTTTTAACGCCTTTTTCTTTGTTTGGTTCAAAATCTCCCGAAAAGTAGGGGTGCCACTCAAATCTGATCGATAAACCAACGTATTAACAAAAAAACCAATTAATCCTTCTACTCCCTTATGGTTCCGATTTGCAATCGGGCTACCAACTAGAATATCTTTTTGTCCCGTATAACGAGCAAGAAAGCTCTGGTATGCGGCCATTAAAGTCATAAATAAAGTAGATCCTTCTTGTCGACTTATATCCTTCAATTGACTGAGCAATTTATAAGGAGAAATCACATGATGCGCAGCCCCAGAGTAAGTTTGCTTAACCGGTCGAGGTCGATCCACTGGCAGTTGTAAGATAGGAAGCTCACCAGACAATTCTTCCTGCCAATACGTAAGCTGACGATTTAGCACATCACCTTGCAACCACCCCTTTTGCCACTTCGCAAAGTCTGCATATTGAATAGATAATGAACTTAATTTAGCAGGATTTCCGCCCGTTTCTTCTTCATAGAAAGCAAGGAATTCATTCATGAATATACCAATGGACCAAGCATCAGAAATAATATGATGCATCGTACACAGTAATAACCATTCATCCTTCTCTAATTGAACAAGCTGATTACGAATTAAAGGACCATTCATTAAATCAAATGGTTCTTGCGCTTCTCTCGCAATTAAACTATCTACCTCTTTTTCTTTTACTTCTAGAGGAAGTTGAGAGTAATCCCTTACAGGTAATGCTCTAGGAAGGAATTCGACAATTTGTTGCACAGGCTGTTCTCCTATTTCTTTAAAAACAGTTCGTAATGATTCATGACGTTCAATGAGTCTATTGAATCCCTTCTCTAATGCTTCAGGTATCCAATTTCCTTTTAGATGCCATACTGTTGGAATATTATATAAAGAACTGTTTGGGTTAAATCTGTCCATAAACCACAAACGTTGTTGTGCATAAGACAACGGGAGTGCTTCTTTATTCTCCTTTTTTTGCATTTGCTTCTGAAGCCATGCTCTCTTCTCAGGAGAAAGTGAACTCAGCTTTGCAAGTAAATCACTTCTCATTTTTTTACCCCTTCCTCAATCAAATTACTCTCGAATATCCCTTGTGCTTCTTCCTCTGATAACTCTTCTAATTGCTTAAGCAGTTCTAATAATTCTTCATCATTACTGACTTCTGCTTCTTTTTGAATATAATCTTGAAGGCTTATATTCTCCTTACTATCATTCTGCATTTCTTGATTTTTGTTATCGAGCAATTGATCAATCTGTTCTGCCAATTGCTGCACCGTATGAAACATAAATAAATCATGCAATGGTATCTCGATTCCAAAAGCCTCTTTAAGATTGGAAACAGCTTGCGTAGCAAGTAATGAATGTCCACCAATTTCAAAAAACGAATCTTGAATTCCGATGTTTTCCATGCCTAAAACTTCATGCCATATTGAAACAATTGTTTTTTCCGTAGACGTACGAGGAGCAATATAACAACTCGCTATCTCCTGCTTCTCTGGTGCTGGTAAAGCCTTCCTATCAATTTTTCCATTAGGAGTGAGTGGAAATGCATTTAATCCAACAAAATAGGATGGAATCATATAATTTGGTAGTTGGTCCTTGAGATAATCACGCCACTTTTGAGAATCACCGTCTCCTACAACATAGGCAATCAAACGTGGATCGCCAGGATAATCTTCCCGCACCATCACAATAGCTTCGTTAACTAATGTATGCTTTTGTAATACCGCTTCGATTTCTCCTAGTTCAATCCGGAACCCACGAATTTTCACCTGATGATCAATTCGTCCGACATACTCCAAATTTCCATCCGGCAAATACCTTACTAGATCTCCAGTCCGGTATACTCGCTCGTCTTCTTTAAACGGATGCGGTATAAATCGATTTTTCGTTAAGTCAGGGCGTTTTAAATATCCACGTGCTAACCCTGATCCACCAATGTACAACTCACCAACTACACCAATTGGAACCATTTTTTGTTCAGCACTCAATACATATACTTCTGTATTGAAGATTGGTTTACCAATTGGTGGTACCCTATGCATGACACCCTTTTCTAATTCCAGATACGTGGAATACGTAGTATCTTCAGACGGTCCATATAAGTTGAACACCTTCTCAATCGTACTTCTCTCGTATAAATCTTGAACAAGCGGATATGGTAACGGTTCTCCAGCCAAATTCATTACCTTTACTGAAGAAGGAATTGTTTTTGCTCGAACCAGTTCCTTTGCTGCCGATGGCACAGTATTAACCAAAGTCACACCTTTGGTAGACAACTTGTCTAGATGTAGAGCATTTTCAGCGACAATCACCTTACCACCCATCGTTAAGGGAACAAATACTTCAAAAACGGATAAATCAAAAGATAGTGAAGTTGAAGCTAATACTCCCGCTAATTCCTTTCGAGAATACGTATGATGCGCCCAATGAATCATTGTTACTGTATTCCTGTGCTCAATCATTACTCCCTTTGGATTTCCCGTGGAACCTGAAGTATAGATAATATAGGCTAAGTTATCACCCGTCACTTCACTCGTGCATACCGTAGTAACTTCTTGTTCTATTTCTGCTCGATTACGATCAATACAAATGACGTTAACGAATGTAGGTATAACCATTTTTTGTTGTAACTTTTCCTGTGTCACCAGTACCTTTATTTGAGCATCTTCTAAAATGTACTGCAGTCGACTTTCCGGATACGCTGGATCAATTGGGACATATGCTCCTCCCGCCTTCATAATTCCTAAGAGACCGACAATCATCTCGGATGAACGTGTAACGCAAATCCCAACCAATGTTTCGCATGTTACACCATTTTTTTGTAAATAATGTGCCAACTGATTCGAGCGTTCGTCCAACTCTCGATATGTTAGTTCTTCATCTTCGCACACTACTGCAATTGCTTCTGGTGTTTTTTCCACTTGTTCTTCAAACATTGTATGAATCGTACTATCTTCTATATCTATAACGGCTGATTCATTCCATTCCTCTAGTAGTTGCTTATATTCCACTTTCGATAACATATTCAATTCTGATAATAAACATTTTGGATAAGAGGCAATTTGATTTAACCAATGTTCAAAATGATTTACCATACGTTTAATGGTTGTATCATTAAACAAATCAGTATTATATTCAAAGGTTAGTGATAATCCTTCTTCCGTCTCAGAAGCAAATAAACTCAAATCAAATTTGGCAACAGAAACATGGCTTTCCATGAGTTCCATTTGTCTTTCGGATAGCTGAAGAAACTCTTGTTTCGTATTCTGTAAAGTAAACATAGTTTGGAATATTGGTGAATGACTTGTATTCCGTTCAGGTTTTACGGATTCTACCACTTTCTCAAATGGGATGTCCTGATACTCGTATGCTTTTAGTGCTTTTTTTCTTATCTGCGACAATAGTTCTTGGAACGTCGGATTTCCACTGAAATCAGCTCGATAAACTAACGTATTTGCAAAGAATCCTATTAATCCCTCAATCTCTTTCACATTTCGATTAGCGATGGGGCTTCCAACTATAATGTCGTCCTGTCCTGTATAACGAGAAAGGAAGCTTTGATACGCTGCCATCAATGTCATAAATAAAGTGCATCCTTCTTGCAAACTTAAATCTTTGAGCTTTTCCTGTAAGGAATTCGCCACTATTAAGGACTGACTTGCACCACGATGGGTTTGAACTGCAGGTCGAGGACGATCCATCGGTAATTGTAAAACCGGTAGTTCCCCAGATAATTCTTCCTTCCAATATTGAAGATGCTGATTCAAACTCTCCTCTTTTTGCCATTCCTTCTGCCACATAACAAAATCTGCATATTGGATAGATAACTCCTTCAATTCCACTGGTTTTCCGGTTAGTGCTCCTTCATAAAAAGCCATCCATTCTTCAAGTAAGATTCCCATTGACCATCCATCTGAAATAATATGATGCATCGTACAAATGAGAACCCATTCTTCCCTGTCCACTTTCAATATTCGTGTTCGAATCAGAGGACCTTGTCCAAAATGAAATGGTTCCTCCGCCTCGTTTTGAATAAGGCGTTTCATTTCTCTTTCCCTATCTTCCAAAGAAAGATCTGTTAGATTCGTTTGAGGAATATGCCTGAACACATGAGATTGAACTTGTTGAAAAGGTTCACCCTCTTGTTCTAGAATTGTCGTCCTTAATGATTCATGACGCTCCAACAATTGATTCCATCCGACCTCCAATGCTTCAATTGACCATTCACCTGTTAAGCGACACGCTGCATGAATATTGTACATAGCACTATTTGGCATTAATTGATCAATAAACCATAGACGTTTCTGCGCATAGGAAAGTGGGATAACTTCTTCTCGTTTCATAGGTACAAGAGGAGCAACCTCTCGTTTTTTATCTTCTTTTCGTAACTGATCCACTCGTTTCGCCAATGCTTCCACTGTATCGTGCTTGAAAAGTTCACGTAATGGAATTTTAATTTGGAACATTTCTTGCAATCTAGAGACAATTTGAGTAGCAAGTAGTGAGTGCCCACCACGTTCAAAGAAGGAATCCTGAATGCCAATATTTTCTGTTCCTAACACTTGACTCCAAACCGAGGCAATAAGCTCTTCCGATGGCGTCCGAGGTAGCACATTTAAATCTTCAATAGCTTGCTCATCAGGTGCTGGCAAGGCCTTTCGGTCAATTTTCCCATTTGGAGTAAGCGGGAAGTGTTCTAAATCTATAAAGTGCGCTGGAATCATATGATTTGGTAATTGTTTTTGTAAATACTCTCTCCACTCCTCGGTATTTCCATCGCTTATTACATATGCAACCAATCGTTGATCACCTGGACGATCTTCTCTAACTAATACGACAGCCTCTTTAATAAACGAACATTTTTCTAAAGTCGCTTCAATTTCTCCTAATTCAATCCTAAAACCACGCATTTTGACTTGGTGGTCCATTCTACCTATAAATTCTAAATTCCCATCAGTTAAATATCTTACTGAATCTCCTGTTCGATATAGTCGTTCCCCAAATCGATATGGATGCGAAACGAATTTTTCAGCAGTAAGATTCGGACGATTTAAGTATCCACGTGCTAAACCAGCACCACCAATATATAACTCACCCTCAATTCCTATTGATTGCAAGCGTTGATTTTGGTCTAATACATATAATTGCGTGTTCTGTATTGGCTGCCCAATAGAAACAAATTCTTGATTAGGCTGAATATCAAATGCATTCACATAAATAGTGGCTTCAGTTGGCCCATAAAAGTTGGTTAATTTCACTTGTCCACTATAATTCCATTTCTGTTGAAATCGTCTAACCAACCCTGAACTTAGTTCTTCTCCACCAGAAAATACATGGCGTACGGACGAACAATTCATGTTCAATTCAATATGATTGAAGTGGTCTAAGAAAACAGATAACATCGAAGGTACAAATTGAACTATAGTAACCTGATGTTGTTTAATCACTTCAGCTATAATAGAAGGATCTTTTTCTCCACCTGGAGGTAGGAAAGATACACTTGCACCAACGTGAATGCCCCAAAACAATTCCCAAACAGAGACATCAAATGAGAATGGCGTTTTCTGCAAGACCACATCCTTTTCAGAAAGCGGATATTTATGTTGCATCCATTCTAGATAATTAATTACTGAATGATGCTCAATCATTACTCCCTTTGGATTCCCTGTAGATCCTGAAGTATACATAACATACGCTAAATTTTCTCCTGTTACACCACTTATACATGGGGTTGATTCTTCTTTTTCAATTGCAGTGTAATCTTTATTCATACAAATCGTTTCTATATTTTCAGATACAAACAAATTTTTAGAATCCTCTTCCGTCACTAGTACTTCGATTCCAGCATCCTCTAATATATATCGAAGTCGATTCTCTGGATAAGTAGGGTCAAGTGGAACATACGCTGCTCCTGATTTTAGAATACCTAATAACGCTATCATCATTTGTAATGAACGTTCCATATATACTCCAACTAGAGACTCTGGGCCTACACCATGCTTTTGTAGATAATGAGCTAGCTGATTTGCACGCTTCTCCAACTCTTTATAGGTAATTTGTTCATTTTCGTAACTAGCCGCGATTGCTTCCGGTGTTTTTTTAACTTGCTCCTCAAACATCGTATGAATCATGCCTTCAGCCGAATAATTAAATTGAGTATGATTCCATTCCTCTAGTAACTGTATCTGTTCTTCTTCTGTTAAATGAGTAATTTCAAATAGTTTTGAATCTAGGCTCTTCGTCATCTGAATTAATATTTGCAATAAGTGATTCTGAATCAGATTTATTGTTTCTTCATTAAAATAGCTTCGATCATACATCAACTTTAAAGTAATTTTCTTACCGGGCATTACAATGAGTGTTAAAGGATAATTTGTTTGTTCCGTGCTTGTAACATCTAGTAATCTTAAATCATCATTTCTCTCACCTTGAATTGGATAATTTTCAAACACATACAAGGTATGGAATAAGGAGCTATTTCGCGGAACCTCACTCCAGCCTTGAATATCTATCAACGAATTATACTCATACTGTCTTCGTTCCATTTCTTTCATTTGTATTTTACGAAGCCAATCTACTACTGATGTATTATCCGTTAATCGAATTCTGGTAGGTAATGTGTTAATAAATAGCCCCACCATATTCTCTGCTCCCATTAAATCAGTAGGACGTCCAGCGCTAGTTACGCCAAATACGACGTCACTGTCACCGCTATACCTACTCATCAAATAAGCCCATGCACCTTGTACTAACGTATTCAACGTTAATCGACTATTTCGTACCCACTCTTGTAACTTCTCAGTAAGTTTCTCAGATACTTGATAAACACACTCTCCATAGCCCTTCTCTTGTCCTTGATCCTTTCTTTCCATTGCTAATGGCGTAGGTGCATAGAACCCTTTTAATTCTTCTTTCCAAAATTCCTCTGCTTGACTTTGATCTTGTTTATTTATCCACTGGATATATTTTTTATAAGGAAGAGATTTAGGAAGAGTCAATAATTCTCCCTTTATCATCTTGAGATAAACTTCCATCACTTCACTAAAGACCAATGACACACTCCATCCATCTAGCAAAATATGATGATGTGTCCAAATAATTCTCGTTTCCTCTTTTGCTTCTTTAATCGCAGTGACTCTCATCAATGGTGCTTCATCCAATAAAAATCCTTTTCTACGATCTACATTCAAAAACTGTTGTAATTTCTTCACCCTTTCCTCATGTGGATAGGTGCTCCAATCCTCTTGATGAATAGTAAAAGGAAGACGTTGGTAAACCGCTTGTAGTGGCTTTTCTACTTCCTCCCATACAAATACTGAACGTAAAACCTCATGTCGATTAATAACATATTCCCAAGCCTTTTCAAAAGTATCAACATCCAATTGCCCCCCGAGCAAGAAACCTACTTGTACAATATAGGAAAAAGAATGTTCATCATCTTGATCGTATAAAGTATGAAACAGTATTCCTTTTTGCAAAGGTGATAAACCATATATATCAATAACGTCTCCCATTTTTACACCCTCTTCTTTGTTAATTTAAGTAATACTTTGCTCAAGCTTTCTTCCGTAAGATCCTCTGCATCAGCAAAATCTGATACCGTAAAAGCAGACTCTGTTGTTGGTTTATTTATAAGTTGACGAAGATGCCTCAACATACCATCTGCTATCACTTGAATTTTTAATTTAGAAAACTGTTCCCTACTATACATCCAAATAAAATGTAACTTTTCATCTTTCACCATTCCAATAACATCAATTAGATGAGATGGTTTGGAATCTGGAGCATGATCTAAAAATGTAAATCCTGTCTCTTGCATAAACAAAGAGTCCCTTGAAAACACCTGATCAAATTGGCCCAAATAGTTAAAGCTTATTGAAGGCTTTTGCTGATAAAACGGAAGTAATCCTTTATTCAAGTAACGTAAAATACCATAGTCAACTCCGCGATTTGGGATTCGACGCAATTGCTCTTTGACTGCCTTTAACCCTTCAATAGGTGTCTGAGTTCCTTGAAAATTGAGATGAACGGGATAAATACTCGTGAACCAGCCCACTGTCCTTGATAAATCAATACCTTCAATCATCTCTTCTCTCCCGTGTCCTTCTAGATGAATAGAAACGGTTTGCTGATTTGTACAATCGACGATAGCTTGTCCTAATGCCGTTAATAGTACCTCATCAATCCTTGTCTTATGAGTGACTAGAACTTCGTGAAACAATGCTTGTGTTTCTTCTATTCCTAAAGTCCTCGTCACTTGATCAATCGATTCTTCTGTCGTTTCTTGTATGGGATAGTCCATTGGAATTTTCATCGTTTCTTTTTCTACTTGTTCATTCCAATAATCCTTTACTTCTTTTGAAATACCCGAATCACTGTATGTCTGAAGTCGTTCAGACCATTCTTTAAAAGATGTACTTTTCGCAGGTAAGCGAATTTCTTGACCTTGTTTCATCTGGTTATATACCACCTGTAAATCTTCCAATAGAATCCTCCATGACACTCCATCTACTACTAAATGATGTATCACCCAGAATATTCGATCATTTTCAATCAAGTTATCTTCAAAGTACACTACTTTCATTAACGGACCAGTAATTAAATTGAAACTAGCTTGATGAATATTCATCTCTTCTTGTATTATTTTATTCCACTCTTTTTCATTAACTTGATTCCGTTTTACAACATGGAGTACTGACAGCTCATCAGTCCCTTCATTTCTCTGCCTCCACGTTCCGTTTGGTAACTGTTCGTACCGGAAACGTAAAGCATCATGATGTTTCAGTAAATTTAATATCGCTCCCTCTAGTAATTTCACATCCAATCTTTCTTTTACTCTTAAAAGCATTGATTGATTCCAATGCTCTGTATGTGGATGTTCTTGCTCGAAGAACCAGCACTGAATTGGAGTAAGAGGCACATCACCTATCACAATTCCCTGCTCCGCTTGTACTCCCTGCGTTTCTATAGCCACTTGTGCCAGCTCAGCGATAGTTGGGCATTCAAACATTTGCTTTGGAGTAAGTTTTAACCCCACTTGACTTGCTTGAGATATGATTTGAATACTGAGAATCGAGTCGCCACCAATTTCAAAGAAATTATCATAGATTCCCACCTTTTTAACACCTAATACTCTCTTCCAAATGGTAGTTAGTATCTGTTCGTTACTATTCCGAGGGCCAACACATTCACTATTAATCTGCGTTTCCTCCGGCATAGGTAAGGCCTCACGATCAACTTTACCGTTAGCTGTAAGTGGAATAGCTTCCATCGCCACAAATCCCGAAGGAACCATATAACTTGGTAGTTTCGCTTTAAGATACTCTCTCCACGCATCTACATTTCCATCTCCTACAACATATGCTACTAATCGTTTATCGCCTGGCTGATCTTCTCTTACAATTACAACTACCTCTTTTACATATGCATATGTATGTAAAGTAGACTCAATTTCCCCAATCTCAATTCGGAAACCACGTATTTTAACCTGATGATCAATTCTTCCACGATAATCTAGATTCCCATCTGGCAAATACCTCGCTAAGTCTCCTGTCCGGTATAATCTTGCTTTCAGATCACTACTAAATGGATGAGATATAAAACGCTCTGCTGTTAATTCAGGTCTATTTAAATACCCACGTGCAAGCCCTGCTCCGCCAATATAAAGTTCACCATCAACACCTATAGGAACAGGTTGTTGATAAGCGTCTAGTATATACACTTCTAAATCGGGAATCCGCTTTCCAATATTACTTCTTGAAGCCTGCTGCACATCATCTAAAGTAATTGGATAATATGTAACATGAACTGTAGTTTCTGTAATTCCATACATATTAATTAACTGTGGGTTTTTCTCCCCATACCTTTGAAACCACGGTAACAAGCTAGTAGGTTCTAACGCTTCTCCGCCAAATATGACATAACGCAGCTGCAAATTTTTATTCTCATCTTCTTGTTCACACACTTGTATTAATTGTCGAAATGCGGAAGGTGTCTGATTTAGAACTGTGACTTCTTCCTCCACTAATAATTGATAAAAATCCTTAGGTGATCGACTAATCCAGTACGGAACAACAACTAATTTTCCACCATATAATAATGCTCCCCAAATTTCCCATACTGAGAAATCAAATGCATACGAATGAAAAAGCGTCCAAGTATCTTTTTCATTAAACTGATACCAACAATCCGTCGATTTAAACAACCGAATGACATTGTGATGCTCTATCATAACGCCCTTTGGATTTCCCGTTGATCCCGAAGTATAGATTACATATGCCAGATTTTGGGGACCGACACCAGAAACCGGCAAAGTCTTACTTTCTTTCCCAATCTCATCTTGATCACGATCCAGGCAAATCGACTCAACATTTTCTGGTAACCAGTTCAATTCTTTTAAACTTTCTTGCGTTACGAATAACTGAATGCTAGCATCTTCTAAAATATATTGAAGTCGTTGCTCTGGATATGTTGGATCAAGTGGGACATAAGCCCCACCAGCCTTCAAAATCCCTAAAATACCTACAATCATCTCGTGGGAACGTTCAACGCACAGTCCAACTAAAGTATCAGGTCCTACTCCTTTTTTCTGCAGATAATGAGCTAACTGGTTTGCACGTTCATTAAGCTCCTTATAAGTAATTTTTTCTTTTTCATACGTAACTGCAATAGCATTTGGATAAATCATCGCTTGCCGTTCGAACATTTCATGAATAGTTACTTGAGGCGGGACATCCAGTTTAGGATTGTTGAACTCAACTAAACTTTTTCTTTTATCCTCCTCAGAAATGATTTCTATTTCAGCCACCTTCTGCTTTGGGTTTTCAAAAATATTTTCCAGTATCACTAGCATAACGTTAAAGAATCGTTCTATCTCTTCCTTAGAAAATAGCTCCTCACGATAATCAATATGTACATGTAAAGAGTCTATATCAATTAGATTTTCAATATGCACTGCAAAATCTTGTACTTCTTCACGGTTTGGAATCCATAGTGAGTCACCACTTTCATCACGATCCCTATAATCAATCGTAGTTCCGAAAAGTCTCACATTACTGTTATTCTCTTTATTAATCTGCTTTAATAACAAATCAAATGGATATTTCTGGTGTCTTAATGATTTACTTTGTTTTCTGGACACCCTACTAATAAATGAAAGTACTTCTTCTTCTGGATCAATATCCATTCTTAAAGGAACTGTACTCACCATCATTCCAATCAATTTTCGTTCCATTTTAGTCATACGGTTGCCATAAGCCATTCCTAAACCAATATCAAGCGATGAGGTCCACCGATACATGGACAACGAGAAAGCAGCAACAAAAAGGGTGTATAAACTAAATTTGTAATCTTCAGAAAATTTTTCTATCTTTCTCTTCAAATGCTCCGTTAATATAAACGTCTCACGTGATGCTTTGGTACTAACTTGGTACGTATTATAAGGCTTCAACCCGGTCACAGATGGCAGTGTTTTAAATTCCTCTAACCAGAATTTTTGATCTTTTTGAAAACGACTACTATTCAAGTATGTTTGTTCATTAGTCAGAAATTGAACATATGAATTTTTAATTTCGCCTTCCTCATTCTCGTTATGCATGTCATAATAATATTTTGCAATCTGCTCAGTAAATATTTGAATTGATAAACCATCCATAATAATATGATGAACATTTCCAAAGACCGCACATTCATTATCGTTTAATTTTATTAAAGCGAAATAGTATAAATTCGAATTAAATAATGTAAACGTTTCTTTTGCTTTCTGCTCAATCCATTCCTCAAGCAAATTTGTATTCTCCACATTACTGAAATCAAAAAACTCAAATTCTTGTTCTTCATGTTTAATAAAATATTGTTTAGGTTCTTGATGCCCATTTTCTTTTAACCTAATGCACAGACCGTCATTTTCACTGATAACGCGATTCACAACTTGGTTTAATTTTGAATAGTTCATTTTTCGATGAAGTTTAAATAAAAATCTTAAATTACATATTCCTTTATCAGAATGAATAACTTCTGTATACCATATTCTTCGCTGCGGATGGCTTAATGGATAACATTCCTCATTGGTCATAAAAATCTTCCCTTCAAAAATTATTTGCTCTTATAGGTTCGTGTTTATGTTTAGCCCATAAATATTTCTGCAGTGAAACTCCAATTACTCCAATAATAACAAGCCCAATCCCTCCATAAACATAGAGTTGAGTTACTCCAAACAAATGCACTAATGGACCACTCATAGCAGGAGAAATAATTAAAACTGCATTTGTTAAACTGCTTTGAATACCAAATACTCTTCCTACTTGATCTTGATCGGATTCTATTTGTAATATGACTTGATTAGATACAAGCATCAGCCCACTTCCGATACCAGCGATAAAACTAATTAAATAGGCTAAAACGAAGACCGTACCGGGCGTTATCAAACCAATCCCCCCAAAACCAATTCCCATTAAAACCATACCTCCACATACTACCCAGCCATATTGAAATTGTTTTAATTTCTGAGTTAGTAATGCACCAAGTATTCCGCCAAGACCAATAATAGAAATGATATATCCCATTTTACTTTTATCATGTGGGAATAAGCTCTTAAATAAAGTTGGGAATTGTGAGTCTACTAATTGTAATACTGCCATGGCTATTGTAACGAAAATCATGGTTGATAATATTATCCGATTAGATAACACATAACCCCACCCTTGTACCCAAGCGGTCCAAGTACTTTGTTTTTGCTTTTCAACAAATTCTTTCGATATAGTTTCTTTAAATTTTATTGTGGGTATGAGAACTAAGGTAGCTAATAAACAACTTATAGCTCTTATAATGAGGCAGAACTCTGGTTGAAACCAGCTCAGCAACATGCCCCCTATAAGTGGGCCTACTATCTTTGTACCCTGCTCTACTATTCCGTTGATACTTACTGCTTTAGTAAGCAAGTCCGGGGATACAATCTGTCTTGTTAGTGTTTGCTGTGCAGGATAATAGAAAACAATAAAAATGGAACGAATCATTAATGCCACTAAGAGCCAGTGGATATCTTGTACAAATAAAAGAGCAATTGTTATTAGACCAACCATTAGATTACAGAACATCATAATTGGAATTTTTCTAAAACGATCTGCAATAACACCTGCCCATGAGCCAAAAATAATTCCAGGAAGTGCATATGCAACAGGAATCAATCCAATCATAGTAGGATCTACTTCCCATTCAAACCCAACTATAGTCATAATCGCTAACATATCAATAAAAACACCAAGCATAAGCAATGAATAGGCAGAGAAAACTTGTAAATAAACCCTATTTCCTAATAGGCCTTTTGAATCAGTAGTTTTCATAAAAGCAAGCTCCTTAGGTTACTAATATAAACGCTTTTGCGTATAAGGTACCTCTTTATTAAACTTAATTAATCATTATTGACATCTCACCTAGAATTTAACTTCGTCAAAACTCAAACCACTCTTGTTTTTCATATATTTAAAATAGTCAGACAAACGAAAGCGTACCTATTTCTTCATTTTTATATCAACTGTTACAAAATATTTCTTTACCTTACACTAATAACAGCTAAACGTTTCCTTAATATAACCCTTTACAGTCGTTTGCACATTCAATTCACATCCTTTTTAAAGTTGGCTTTTTTCTATCTCAAATACTATCACACAAATATTTCACCTACTATATTCATAAAGTTGAAATATTTGAATCAGAAAATTCGGATAAAAAACTAAATCCACAAATCATACCAAACAATTATTTAGTTATATTGTCATTTTATAGATAGCTTTAGCCATAAGGATATCAAGAATTAAGTTTTTTAATTTTATTAACATAATAGTTTATAGAGACTATAAATCCTACTAAACAAAAAAATAAATATACAATAAAGTATATTTATTTTTTCTTATCCTACATATTTTCTATGCAAATTAATTCCAATAACTAAAGTTGATAATAAAAATATAATATTACCAATCACTAATGTACTCATAACAAGAATTGAATACTATAGTATTAATACTTCTGCACCTACTACCTATTTTATTTATTGGATATTTATACTTCAAAAAAATTACACATCATTCACAATTAGGATACATACCTAAAATATGATTTGAACATGTTATTATATTTTAAGATAATATCAGTTTTTCTATAAGAGAACTTAATTTTTTTGTAGTACGAAACTGTTAGTAATACAGTATATACTAATTTAGTTATAAAAACATTTAAAGACCACCTATTTCCATAAGTGATCTTTCTTTGTGATTCTGTATTTGTGCACTACTGTAGAAATATATCGTAGAAACGCTTTGTTTGCTAAATGTTTAGTTCTTTCCATTTACTAAAAAACATAGCTTCATACACTTAATATCATATTCGTTACATTGCAAACTATTATTTTGTCTTCTGTACAGGCAAACTACTAAAAATTAATTCAGCAACTTTTACATATCCTTTTGAGTTTGGATGAATTAAATCCTTAGACCAAAGCGTATTGTCGTTAACTAAATGATGATTCCAAAAATCAACATGATGAAGCTTATACTCTCTGCTCAGTGAATGTATAACTTCATTTGCCTCTAATAATTGTTCTTTTATTACTTGTTTTTTTTCAGAAGCAAAAGGGAGCCTAACTGTAAAATCTGGAAGGTTTGCTATAATAATATCAGCCCCTGCTTTACTTAATGTATCTATCATAAATTCCATATCGTTCTTATATGCATCATGATTCCAACGTCCTTTTAAAACATCGTTTGCCCCTGCAATGAGACTAACCAAATCTGGATTAAAAGTTAACGCCTTTTCCAATTGCTGCAAGCGAATTTCTTCAGTTACTAACCCACGCTTTGCAAAATTGGCATATTCTATATCGTTTTCACACAGTTGAACAAAATGATCTACCCAGCTTTTTAATGCAATTCCCTCAACTTCATCCCCTATCCCCTCTGTAAAACTATCACCAATTGCTACAAATCGCTTCCACATATGTATTCCCCCTTTATTTTTAAACATATCTATACTATACAATAGCTCACACCGTAATTGTTATTTCTAAGTGGTTTTCGATTTCAATTATATTCCACTTTACTATATTTACTAAAGAAATAAAATCCCTCTAGGAATTATACTTTTTTCAAAAAATTTGTTGTTCTTTGTTTTGCCCAGTTGATACATTTCTTTTCGATTACATGATACGAAACTATAGAAAAAAGTAGTGTCATTGCAATGCACAAAGTAAGAAGAAAAAATTACACCCTGACATTCCAAGCTATCCACATAAGAATCTATAGTGCTTTGAAACCTTTTGTTTCAAACTAATATTTAGTTGTATCCTATAAAATTAGCTTTTTACTATATCAATCGTACGATCCCACATACCACTAAAAAAAGATCCTGTTTTACGTATAAAACGTGTAAGCCAATTTGCTTGTTCCACATCAGATTTTGTTACAAGGTCTATTTGTAATGAATTACCTGATAAGAACCCAGGATCTGTATTATCTTTAGACGAGATAATCATTTTACTAATTGTTACACCTTTTTTAATAGGCGCTTCTTGTTCCCTATTCGATACTTTAAATTCTTTTTTATAAATGTCTTTATTGCCCTTCGGCATTGGAAGTGAAACAGCTTGCTTCGTTTGAACTACTACATCTTTGTCTTTTGCATTTGCCACTCGAACTGTTTCATGTCCTTTTATTACTGAATCTTTTCCGTAGACATTCTTCACTTCAAAATTCGCAAATCCATAATCGTATAATTTCTTTGTTTCATCAAAACGTGCCGTATGAGATTTTGCTTTTATCACTACAGAAATTAGTCGCATACCATTTCTTTCTACTGTACCAGTGAAACAATCTCCCGCTTCTGGAGTCGTTCCTGTTTTCAAACCATCTACACCTTCATATTGCTTAATTAAGCCTTTTAACATCCAGTTAAAGTTCGCCATATCAATTGGATATTTACCACCCTCTTGGAATGTTTTTTTAGGAATTTTTGCTGTATTTAATATTTGGGGGAAATCTTGAATAAGACGTTGTGCTAAAATTGCACAATCCCTTGCAGACATTTTATTTTTCTCTTCTAGAGTTGTCCCTTCTAGATGATATCCTTTTAAATCTTGATTTGTTAAGCCAGTAGAGTTTACAAACTTATAATCTTTCATACCAAACTCTTTTGACTTATCGTTCATCATTTTTACAAAATTGACCTCTTTACCAGCAATCTGTTCAACTAAAGCAATTGTTGCACCATTTGCAGAGTAAATTGCCATTGCCTCATATAACTCTTTTACCGTATAAGAGCCACCATTTTCTAATGGAACATTTGATAGTGAACGATCTTGCGAAATCTTATGTGCATATTCAGAGATTTTAACTTTTTGATCCCATTTAAGTTTTCCTTTATCCACCGCTTCATAAACTAAGTATTCGCTCATCATTTTTGTCATACTAGCAATTGCCAATGATTCATCTGCATTTTTTTCATATAAAATTTTTCCAGAATTTGCTTCTATTAAAATTGCTGACCCTGCTTCAACGTCTATAGCAGGATCTGTTTCCGCTGCTGCTTTTCCAATTGTAACGACCATGCTACAAAATATTGTAAGCACTGTTACTATTGCAATAACTCTATTGCAAAACATACCTTTCACTTCTGTTACCTCCAATTTCTTTGTACTTAAAAAAAGCGTTATTCTAACATAATCCCGCAAAAAAATAGAAAGTGTTCTCAAATTGTATATACATATAAAACGTTAGAATCGCTTTCATATAGACCATCTCATCCGACATTTTTAGGTGCGCTAATACTTTGTATTCCCACACATATCCTTATTTTTAATCCCCTTATATTTTTCAAAATGATTCACACTTTCATATTTTTTTAGGATTACAGTTAATAGACAATCTAAATAATACATTTGTTCCACATTTACAAAAAATAAAAAACTACACCCTATACTGGATGTAGTTTTTCTAACTGATTTATTTATTTTTCACTTCATTTTTATAAAAAGCAAATAATGGTTCGATGGATGGACTAGATAACAGCGGAATTGCCTTCTCAATCAATTTCCTATCCCAATCAAACCAACGCATTTCCATTAACATGTTTATTTCTGTATCAGTGAATCGTTTCTTTATTTCCTTAGCAGGATTTCCACCAACTATTGTATACGGCGGAACATCTTTACTTACGACTGCTCCTGCAGCAACAATTGCACCTTCACCAATAGTAACGCCAGGCATTATTATAGCATTCATTCCAATCCAAGCATCACTTTTAATGACTGTATCTCCCTTAGGTTCATATGATTGTTTAATTTGCTCAGCAAATGGATATACTGTAATCCATTCTGAGTGATGATTATGATTACCACCCATTAAAATGACTACCCCGCTTGCTATGCAAACATAATTCCCAATAATGAGTTTGTCAAGGTGCCATCCCATCTGTTCAATTGGATTGAACAGTGCTTGGGACTTAGCATCTCCCCACAAATACCTTACACAGCCATCTTCAAAATTTTGATGACTATAATAGCCTGAATAATAGGAGTACTCTCCTACTTCAATGAGTGGATTTGTTACTATATCTTTTATATACTTTGTTTCTGACCAATGATTAAATAATGGATGCTTCATAACTTTATTCCTCGCTTCTAAGTATTATATATATTGCTATTTACTTAGAAGCTTACTACGACTGCTACATTTTTTAGCTTTCTCAAACGACGAATCATTATCTTCAAGCCTTTCTTTTATACTATAAAAAAGCATAACGCAATACATTACACTAGTCAAATTGTGTAATTTTGAACACATCTTAAACAGCGTAATACTGCAATAAAAACATGAAAACACTCTAACTTCGATACAAATAATATATTGATTACATTTAGTTTATATTTTGTAAAAAAATTTTAATTGCCATAACAAAGCAAACAATAACCACTATTGGTCGTATTAATGACGTCCCTTTTGTAAGCACCATCTTCGCTCCAATATATGATCCTATAATTTGACCAAGCATCATAATCAACCCAATTGTCCAATCGATTTGGCCAAAAATAATAAAATATAACAAAGCAGCGAAATTACTTGTAAAGTTCAAAATCTTAGCATTTGCAGTCGCCCGTGTAGCACTATATCCACATAAAAGAATGAATGCTAAAGCAATTAAACTACCTGTTCCTGGGCCGAAGAAACCATCATAAAATCCCAGTAACGGAGCCACTGTTAACGCAAACAACAACATACTTATTTTCCTCGGTCGATCTTCGTTTGCTATATTTGGAGATAATAGAAAATAAATGCCAATAAAAACAAGTAAAAAAGGTAATATCATAATTAGATATTCTGCCCGTATCTGTAAAACAAGCCATCCACCGAAAACTGATCCAAAAAAGGTCATTAAGATGGACAAACGCATTTCTTTAAGATTAATTTCTTTCTTCTTAATAAAAAACACTGTTGCCATGAGAGTTCCGCTACTCCCTTGCAGTTTATTAGTTGCTATCGCTACAGAAGGAGACATACCTACTAATAACATTATCGGGATAGTTATCATACCACCGCCTCCAGCAATCGTATCTATCCATCCTGCTAATACAGCTACTAAAAATAGTAGTATGAGTAATTCAATAGTAAAATCCATACAAAGAATATGGGAAGGCTTGAGCTATTATACCCCAAACCTCCCCATCTTCCCTCCTCTCTTTAAACTAGTTAATTAAATCTTTAAAGTAACTTTCTTTCTGATCACGTAATCGGCTGGAAACGTATTGCCTGCAAACAATTCTTCTTCCGTATTTATTATTTCCAATCGGGATTTTATATTCTTCCTCAGATAACCTTTCTCTACCATGAGTTACATTTGTTTGTTTACCATAGTATGAATTTGGGATAATTAATAAATCTTCAGATGTAAGTGGAACCTTATAAGTAGGCGTTGTTCGTAAGAGTTCTAAAAACATGTCAAATTTCAATTTTTCTTCTTCACTTTCTCCTACATAAATCAATCTATTCTCTGCTCCATTTAAACAAGTTGCAATAATATCACCATTATCATCTAAAAATATAATTTGGTTTATTTCCCCTACAAATCCCGATATTTCACCATCAGCCATTCCTGCGATATGAGCAATAGGCATTTTACTTATCGCCAATATGTCATCTTTACTGAAGAAATTTTCTTCAAGATGCTTTTGAAGTAATTTTGGCGTTCCAATATGAGTTTGAGTTTTTAAATTTAACACTCCTTTTAATAAAAGAGCATCAACTCTAGTAAATTTTCCACAAGTAATTTCAGACACTATTCGTTCCACGGATTTATTAAGTCTATTTGATACAATTTCTAAATTCGTATTGAATGTTTTCAATCTTGCTTCAATATCTGATTGGTCTTTCATATCTGTATACACTGTGGCATCGTTATGTTGATAAAAGTTCCCGCCACCGGTGCTTGCACCGACATTTCGCAAAACTTCATCGTTGTTTAAAGGTGAAATGAGATGAAATCTATTTTTCCCTGCATGTTCGGATGGGTGAATTAAAGCATCATAATTAAAAAGTGTGGCAAAAAGCCAGGTGACCCATTCTGCATAAAAATATTTTTTCATTCTATCGTGTTCGTCTTCACCATAATTAAAACCTCTGCGATTTTCCCCAGGTAATAGTGTTTCTATAGGATCACATGGAGTATTTTTAATAAGGATAGGCGGTACGTTCCCACCACAATTCGCTATTTTTATCATATGTAGTAGATTTTTCATGTCTGAATTCGGAGTTTTCTTTGAATAGTCAATCAAACAATTAAGCCACTCTTTTGAAAAATATGCTGCTATTTCTTGATCACAAGTATAAGGATTATGAGTTTTTAATTCATTTTCTATCAGATTCTTCATTTTATCCTTCAATAGATTCGGAATAGTAATTTCTTCAATTTCTGTAATCTGCAGTATTCCTTTATTCATTATAAAACCTCCGTTGTTTTATTTTTTACACCCTATCTTCTATTAAACAAACTATCCACTTCTTTTTTACTCCTTTACTTTTCGTCAGAGCTATTAGAATTACCGATTTACAAATAAAAAACATGGAGTATAAGAGATTTCTTCTTAGTTACATTTCCCCCACGAACCTCCATTGATTTGGCAAATTTAATTTGAAAATCTGATTCATTTTCATACTTTACTTTCAAACTATGTTTATATGATTTTCAATTCAAGTAAGAGTATTTCATTTTCTAAAGTTTTCCTAATTTTAAAATCAGAATTTTCAATACAACTATGTTAACATTAAAAATATAACACGAAACAAAAAAATGTAAATAAATAGTTTTTTTATAAAAAATAGTCAGACTATTTATAAGGTAATCCGTATTCCATTGAACCAACTACGGCCTCTCAATTTTATTGATAACAATAAAAAAGCCCCCTAAATGAATAGAGGACTTTTTCCAAGTATATTCTATTTTAAAGTTCTTACTTATCTTTTACTTTAAAAGATATTGCTGTAACTTCTTTATTAACAGTTCCATCCCGTTTGGACTTACGATAATCTTCCCATTCGCTAACGAAATATTGCTGTCTGAAATATCTCCTGTAAGTGCACAAGCTCTTGGAGATTGATATTTTCGTAAAATAATCTGATCCTCTTCTATAAACATTTCAAGAGAATCTTTTTCTACAATTCCTAAACTCCGTCTTATTTCCATTGGAATAACAATACGCCCCATACTATCTGCTTTACGAGTAATTCCTCTTGATTTCATAAAATGCCACCCTTTATATTTATCTAATATTACGGTATTCATTTTAGCAATAAACAACAATTAGGAATAGTTCGTATTACAGTACTTTTTTTAGAAATAAATAACAATTAGGAATAGTTTATGTTAAAATTCTTTCTTGTTTATTCTTGATTTTTAATATATTTTTCCTTGATCATTTTTATATATTGTTTTCTTTCAGTTAGTTCAAATATAAATAATGCTTTTTTTATGTCTGTTAAACCAACTTCATTAGAGTGCTGAACTTTCAATAAAATTGCACCTTTTTCAAAAAACAATTCACCTAATAAGTATAAAGTATTCATATTTATGGCTAATTTTATACCTATTTCACTATACTTTATTGCTTCTTCATATTGATTTGCAAGGTGTAAACATTTTGTTAACGTATGAATGAGTCTTAATTTGATTTCTTTTTCTCTAGGAAATTCTATCTTATTAAAATTAATTAAACTTTGTTTTAATATATTTATACTTTTCTCATACTCTTCATTTTCTGCATGTATTATAGCAATTGAATTCATTATGCTTATTTCTTTTTCTGATAAAAAGTTAGTACTACTTAAGGTTTGTTTTAGTGCTCTATTTAAAATGTCAAAAGCATTACTTGTTGCTCCATTTACATAATATATAGCAATCGCTTCATGCCATAATAAAAATTGTTTATCCTCTTTTGATTGGAAATTATTATCATTTTTCTCTTTTTTCACTATTTCATAAAGCTCATTATATTGTTTTTGTTTTACACAATCTCTCATTACACATTTTACATTTTCAATATATTTTATTTTTTTATTTTTGGTTAGTGCGAATATATAATTTGGATCAATACCAAGTCTTTCAGATAATTGATACAACAATATGCTAGATGGATAAATAATACCTTTTTCTATCTTACTAATTTGACTTTGTGAACATATTCCATGACATAATTCAGATTGTGACATGTTTTTTTTCTTTCTAAGTTCTTTAATAATAATACCAAGATTGTAGAATTCCATCTTTCCTCCCTCAAATGTAACACTTTATGAGTATAAGAATATTTTCCAACTTTTAATGTAATGTAAAATTGATATAGTTACAATTACTAATTATATGGATTTATAGTTTCTTTTACAAACTTGTATCACAATACGAGAAATTATTAAAGTATGGTTCACTAATAATCAATGTGCGTTTTATTCACCCCCACTGATTATTAGTCCACCCCAGGCAGGCTTTTACAGGGAGTCCGACTTCTTTGCCACATCTAAATTTTGAGGTCGGAGTCTTACTACCCGCAAATAGCCGGATTAAAATAAATATGATTTTTCACCTTTATTTCTTTTAATAGTTTCTTTTGATTTTTATATAAATAATTTCGAAGGAGCGTATTTTATGAAAAGAATGTTGACCGAAAGAGAGTTAGAAGTGGCTATTTATGTAGCAAAAGGATACACAGATGCAGAAATTTCAAAAAAAATATATGTTACCCCTCGAAGAATTTCAACGATAATTAATCATATTAAAGAAAAATGGCATATTAATTCTAGAGTGGAATTAGGTATTTTAGTTTATCATTATGGTTTTATAGATGCACCCTTATTTTCAAATAAAAAAATTCAGCTATGTAAAAAGGTTGTACAATAGATAGCTGAATATAACGAGTTTAAATTGCAAATAAAAATAGAAGAGCAGACAAACTTTTATTATTTGGTTTACTCCATCACTTTTTAAATTTCAGACATTAATATAAAAAGGTTAGAGAATTAACTTCTCTAACCTTTTTATATACACTATTAGGTTTCAAACAGTAAAGATGCCCTAATGCTACCATTGATCCTGTTCCCTATTCAACCTTGTATAAACAAAAAAATCAGATATTACCACTATTCAAAACCAGTTACAATTCTCTCTTTCATTTTCTGTATTACTTCACTGCTCAATACTTTTTGACCAGCAGGAAGTTTTAATATGGCAGCGGCACCTTTACTAAGGTATATTTCTTGATCATTATTTTGATTTACTACCAATATTCCTTGCCCTTCAAATTCGAAATAACTAATATCTTTTGTTTCATTTGTATTATTTTTTATTGCTTTATATAATCCATATAAATCTTTACTTCTATTTTCTCCGCCCGTTCGAATCGGTTCAGTATCATTCGCAACAATTAGTCCTTCTGGCTGCTCACCCTTCATAATAAACCACAGCTTTTCATTTGTTGGTAATAGTAAATTCTTAAATTCAGAGCTATTTAAAATTTGCTGTGCTGGAATTGTTTCATAGATTGGTAACGAAAATGGAGATGTTGTTATTTTTTCAAAACTTAAATTTTCAGAAGAACTTCCCTTACTATATTGATAATCTTTTAATGCGATCGATTGTACTGATTCACTTTTATTTTTTGATGCATAACTAATTTTACTAGCGAAAATAATAACGGTCATTAAGCACATGCACAGTATCACAAGCTTAAGTAGTTTTCCCATTTATGAACCCCCGCTTTTAATATTATTAGTTTGCATGGATATTATAAACAGTTTCACTCCACCAAAAATTATTATTGTTATGGAACGTACTGAAATTATGATTATAATGATCACCATACCAAGGGTCCATGTATGTTATATAATCTGTTCCATTTGTCCCTTTATAAAATCCATCAAGTACTAGAAAGTGTCCGATGTTAGCTCCATTTTGCCACATAATGAGTGCAATCATCGGCTGATTACTATTAATTTGACTTTTGAACCAATCATAAGATTTTGCTCCAGAACTTATAGCTGAGCTAACACCATATCCCGATAATCCATATTGTATTTCACGTGAAGTTGCAGGATTATTATATGATCCACCCTTAACATACCTAACGTACTGATCTTGTGAAGGAGTTTTCCCAAAATAATTTAAAACTGAAACCGAAGTGCCTGCCCAACACCAATTTGATCTTTCTTGTAATATGTTAGGTACAGATAATTTACGGTCTGTTGGTGTACTTGGGGGATTTCCATTAATATACGCTGACGTTACATATACTTTTTTTCCATCTTTAAAATAATAAAACCAACGATTATCTAAATTTCCTGTCCAGTAATCTTTAACCGCTTCACCATACTCCCATCCTTTAAAAGATACTTTTGTATTTCCGGGAATCACATCTACAATATTTGCATTTAAACTTTTTGCCTCTCTAACATTTACATTCAATGGAGCTGTTGTTCCTGAAAATTCAACTTCTTCTGCTATTATTTTCTGAACACCAATAAAACAAAATGTGAAAAACAATAAAAACATACAAACAATAAAATGATTTCTTCCCTTCATTTCTCCACCCCTTCATCAGTACTAAAAAACATCAACAATTCATCCTTATTAATTGTTCAAGCTTAATATTACATACTAACGAAAAATGACTTCTCATAAAGTGAAACTTTAATCAGTAGTGGTTTTATTCATCCCCCACTGATTATTAGTTGAACCAATCGGGCTGCCCGGCAAATAGTGGGATAAATTCCAATACAAAAAAGGAGCCTATAAATTTTTATAGACTCCTTTTTATTTCGTCGTTATTACTTAGCTAATTCTTTCGTACCCTTCATTACATCAATGAAGAATCCCCAGTTATTCACTACAGAAGAGATACTGATATGTTCATCTGGAGTGTGGACGTTGAAAATGTCTGGTCCGAATGAAATTGCATCTAATTCAGGCATCTTTTGAACGAATGCGCTACACTCAATCCCCGCATGTACAGCGAAGATTTCAATTTCTTTATTGTATTTTTCTTGATGTACTTTCTCAAATAAATTACGAATTTGTGAGTTTGGATTGTATGGCCATTCTGGATACTCTGACTCTATTTCAAATGTAGCACCAACTAATTCAGCAATATATTTGATTTCTTCTGCAACATGTTGTTTTAAACTACTTACAGAACTTCGCACTTCGTTACGTAATTTAATTTCATCTTGCAACGTTTCAATAACGCCTAAATTTGTTGAACTTTCTACAAGACCTTTAATATCCATGCTCATACTTTGAATGCCATTTGGAATTAAGAATAATGATGAAATAAGCTGCTTTTGTGTCTCTTTAGCAAATACTTTTTCAACTTTTTCATCCAATTTTGTCAGTGTAACATGAACATCTGGATCAACAGCACGCATTTCTTCTTGTAATACACGTGTCCATGATTCTAGTTTTTCTTCTACTTGTCCTACATCTTCTGTACGAATTAAAATTGTAGCTACACTTTCACGCGGAATTGCATTCGTTTTTAATCCGCCGTGAACTTCACTTATGTAAAACTCCGTATGTACTGATAAATCACGTAATACTCGTCCTAATACTTTGTTCGCATTACCGCGTTGTTTATCAATTTCCATACCAGAATGGCCGCCTTTTAGACCACCAACATATATACGGTATGCATCCATATTCGCTGGCGTTTCATCCCAAATTACTTGAATTGTTTCAACAGCTTTCGCACCACCTGCACTACTTACAAGTAATTTATGATCTTCTTCAGAATCAATATTTATAAATATCTTTCCTTCAAAATGATTTGGATCAATAGCAAAAGCTCCGCCCATTGTCGTTTCTTCTTCAGTAGTGATAACGACTTCAAGTGCTGGATGCGGAATTTCTTTTGAATCTAATAAAGCTAATGCATACGCAACTGCAATACCATTATCAGCACCTAAAGTTGTTTGATTTGCATATAACATGTCCCCAATGATTCGTAATTCAATTGGATCTTTTTCAAAATCATGTACTGTTGCTTGATTTTTTTCGCAAACCATATCCATATGACCTTGAATAATAATAGCTGGTACATTTTCATAACCAGCTGTTGCTTCTTTTTTAATAATGACATTTAATGCTTCATCTTGAATGACTTCTAAGTTACGCTCTTTTGCAAAGCCCACTAAATAATCACTAATTTCCTTTTCATTACCTGATCCTCTAGGAATCTTTGAAATTTCTGCAAAATGAAAAAATACAGGGTGCTTTGTTAATTGTTCTAAAGTAGAATACATTTTTCAAGCTCCTCTCAAAATGAAAAAATAATATGTAAGTCTCATATCATTATACCATGATTCATTATTTTATCTTTCTTTTAACTTCTATTGTTCATTTTATGTACAACACTCTTACAACATTGTAAGGGCGTTGTAATCTACATCGATTTTTCTTATTTAATAATAGTCGTATACTTTTTAAAGAAACACATTAAAGGAGATAAAGAAAATGAAAAAGTTTTTAGCAATTATTACACTATGTTTATTATTTTTTAGTTTTACTATTGGCTGTGAGAGAGCGTCACTAAATAGAATTGGTAAAGATGTATATTACATGCAGATAAAAGGCGAAGGAACTATCGAAAAAGTAGATCATAGAAACTTACGAAACTATACGCTGTCCGCATATGATGAAGATGGCGTCAAAAAACAAATTACATTTAGAAGTACAAAAAAAGAAAACAATCATAAATTAAATGAAGACGCGTTTTTACGCCTTTATGTAGATCAAGATGATAATAGCAACAATGAAATATCATCAATTGAAGTAAAGTCCTATGAAGAGATTCAGAAAACAGATTTACCTAAAAAAGTAAAAGATAAGTTTACTATTAAATAAAAAACAAAAGAAAATGCTCTATGCATTTTCTTTTGTTCTTTTCACCTGTATATATTTTGAACTACTATTATTCATCAGTTTCTCTAACCGATTTATATTCTCCGTTAATGCACCTTTCACAAGAGAGAAATCTGTATTGGATTCTTCTTTTTTTTCTTTAAAAAACGAAGACTTTTGTACATTGACTTCAGCCATCTCTTCTCCCCCTTTTCAAAAAGATACAACCTTTTATTTATATTATATTGCAAATGTAGAAAGAGTGTACACTTATGATTTTCTTTTTAATTCTTCTTCTAATTCTTCTACTTGCTGCAACGTATCCCCTTTTATTAAAGAGAAATCTGTTGTATCTTCGTTATCTTCTTTAAAAAAATCATTGTCATAATCTTTTACCACTACAATCACCTCTACATGCTAGTGTAGGAATGATTGTCCAATTTTATTCAACTTTGTCGGATTTTGTTTTTAATTTATGTATAGAAGAAAAGGACAGAAAAAGATTCTGTCCTTATTTACTAAAATAACTATGATGTATTGTTAAATTATATACATTTTCAAAATCCCGATCTTGCAGGTTATTTTTCTTTCCATCAATAACAATGAAAACGTCACTTACTATTTTTGCTGGTATAATCCCGACATTTTCTACTTGCACCGCTTTCTGCTCATTCAATTGCTCGATATGTTCTAACGGGACGATAATACTAAATTGTGAGCGAATACCACGAAAGTTTGTATTTAATTCCTTCGCAGCTTCAAAAACAACAATTTTCGCGCCAATCTTTTCCCCATATGAATCTAAAAATGCATTTAAGCTCTTTGTATATTCCTCTTCCGTATGCCATTCCATCGTACCGAATACTGCTGGATTAACATTTTGAATAATTGTCGTGTATATTTCTCCTCTTGCTTTAGATGCAATTAATGATCGTTTTATGGATTGAACTGTCTTGCCAATATCGCTAAATTTCGCACCCCATATTTCTGAAATATTAGGCGTTAAAATGAACGCAATATCAACAAAAATAACCATTGCAGTAAACATTAAAAGATTTTTCCAGAGGGTTAAATCGATTCCTTTTATCATGAAATACACGGTGACAGATATGATAAACAAACCATACCAAGTCTTTCTAATACGTTGCTTCTTCTCCTCGTACAACTCTTCATTTTTCCAATAAAAGAAAACAAGGACTACAAAGACAATCGCTAAAACAAATAAGCCAATTCGAATGTTAGAGATCATTAATCACATCACCCTCCATTCAAAAACTACTCACGATATCATTACATGCGCAAGCTGCTCTCTTTATGACAAAAGACGTGGACAAGCTTCTAAAATTAGCTACATCGCATATATATTAGAAGGTACCACGTCTTTTATCCTGCTATTTGTGGGCAGTAAGACCCCACTGATTAAAATTTCACTTTACCATGAGTCTATATTGTATATGTAGACAAGCATTCATTTCAAATTTTCGTATTAAAAAGAAATATGTTTCGGAATTTCCCCTTCAGGTACTTCTCCATCCATACTTAAATAATAATGACGAATCGGACGTAAGTTTTCGTCTAATTCATAAACAAGCGGAATGCTAGTTGGAATATTTAATGAAACTACACCATCACTTGAAAGGTTGTCTAAATATTTTACTAGCGAGCGAATTGTGTTACCGTGTGATGAAATAATTACTTTATTACCACTTTTTAATGTCGGCGCAATTTCTGAATGCCAATAAGCAAGTACTCTCTTCTCCGTATCCTCTAAACATTCAGTTAATGGAAATTCACCTTTTTTGAGTGTTTTATATCTTGGATCGGTCGCTTCATATCGAGGATCGTCTTCAGTAAGAGCCGGTGGTCTTACATCAACACTTCTTCTCCAAATATGAACTTGCTCCTCACCATACTTTTGAGCAGTTTCATCTTTATTCAGCCCTTGCAATGCACCATAATGTCTTTCATTTAGCTTCCAAGATTTATGTATTGGAACCCAAGTAAGATCCATCTCATGAAGTACAATCCATAACGTCCGAATTGCGCGTTTTAATACAGATGTATAAGCCACATCAAAAGTATATCCGTTTTTCTTTAATATTGCTCCTGCTTCTCTCGCTTCACTTAATCCATTCTCTGATAGATCAACATCTGTCCATCCAGTAAAGCGATTTTCAAGATTCCATAAGCTTTGTCCGTGACGAATAAGTACAAGTTTTATCATTATAATTCCCCTTTCGGAAATGTGAATTTTATTGTTCCATTGCGTACACGTATAAAGTATCTAGTAATGTATCTTTTTATCCATTCACTCTATGACCAATCGATAGTTGCCAAATGTATGGATAAAATTTGTTCTTTTTCAAACGATAAAAACAGAAGTTTTTTCATTATTTTTGATCGACTGGTATTTCACGTTTCGATATCCAAGCATCAAAACCTGATCGGCTATTTGCCATTTCATTCATAACTTGGTGCCAATTGTCCTCACATGATTCACCAAATTTTGAAAAAATAGCACCCATTTGTTGTCTTTGTACATCACTCAGTTTTTTCTCTAAATCTGTACCTTTTTCTGTTAAAGACAACTGTTTCACACGTCGATCATGCATAGCTTCATTACTCTCAATTAAGCCCTTTTCCACAAGTTGACGTAGCGGTCCGTGGAGTGCTTGCTTACTTATTTCTAATAGTGATAATAACTCATTTACACTTATCCCTGGAAAACGTGCGATAAAAAATAAAATTCGATGATGTACTCGTTGAATGCCATATTCTTTTATAATTTCATCTGGCTTTTCAGTAAATGTTTTATATGCAAAATAAAATAATGCTAATGCCTCATTCATCTGTTCTTCTTTATGTTGTGTCATCTACTTTCCCCCTGTATGTAAATTATACCACAATCTAGTAATGAATATTTTAATCAACGCATTAGAACTTGTTCAGTCTATTGAAACATTCATTGCATAATTAGGAGATGATTCATTTGAAAAAACAATATACTGTAAGTACATATTTATTGGATAGACTACACGAATTAGGAATTGAACATATATTTGGGGTTCCTGGTGATTATAATCTTGCCTTTTTAGATGATGTGGTAGCACATAAAAATTTAAAGTGGATTGGCAATTGTAATGAATTAAATGCTGCATATGCAGCAGATGGGTACGCTCGCATAAAAGGAATCGCCGCTCTTATTACTACTTTCGGTGTTGGAGAATTAAGCGCTATTAACGGTATTGCTGGCTCATATGGGGAACACGTGCCAGTTATAAAAATTACAGGTACGCCACCAACAAAAATAATGGAAAATGGAGCAATCGTCCATCATACGTTAGGAGATGGAAAGTTCGATCACTTTTCCAATATGTATCGAGAAATCACTATAGCACAAACAAATGTAACACCTGAGCATGCTGCTGAGGAAATTGACCGTGTTTTACGTGCATGTTGGAATGAAAAACGCCCTGTTCATATTAATTTGCCGATTGATGTGTATAATAAACCAATTAATAAACCGACAGAACCTATTATAAATAAACCTATTTTAAGTAATAAAGAAGCATTAAATAAAATGCTTCTACATGCCATTTCAAAAATAAATAGTGCCAAAAAACCTGTTATTTTAGCTGATTTTGAAGTAGATCGATTTCACGCTAAAGAAAATTTACATCAATTCGTAGAAAAAACTGGGTTTCCCATCGCGACGTTCAGTATGGGAAAAGGAATATTCCCAGAAAAACACCCTCAATTTATAGGGGTTTATACTGGTGATGTAAGTTCTCCGTACTTGCGAAAAAGAATTGATGAATCTGATTGTATTATTAGTATTGGTGTGAAGTTAACTGATACTATTACAGGCGGCTTCACACAAGGTTTTACAAAAGAACAAGTTATGGAAATCCATCCCTACACTGTGAAAATTATAGATGAAAAATACGGTCCAGTTGTAATGCAGGATGTTTTACAACATTTAAGTGATTCAATTGAGCATCGTAATAAAGATACCCTTGACGTTAAGCCATTTATTTTAGAATCATCACCTTTTACTGAAGAGTTCAATCCAAAAGCACAAATGGTCACACAAAAACGTTTTTGGCAGCAAATGTACCATTTCTTACAAGAAAACGACGTCTTAATTGTAGAGCAAGGAACACCTTTCTTTGGTAGTGCTGCTATCCCTCTACCTAATAACACTGCATATGTAGGACAACCGTTATGGGGATCTATCGGATATACACTGCCCGCTCTACTTGGTACACAGCTCGCCAATTTATCACGGCGCAACATTTTAATTATTGGTGATGGTTCTTTCCAAGTAACTGCCCAAGAGTTATCAACTATACTACGTCAAAATTTAAAACCGATTATATTTTTAATCAATAACAACGGATACACTGTTGAACGTGCCATTCACGGACAAAACCAACTTTATAATGACATACAGATGTGGGATTACAATAAACTATCAATGATATTTGGATCAGAAGAAAAAAGTCTAACATTTAAAGTAGAAAATGAAGCAGAATTAGCAGAAACCTTAGCAAATATAATTTTTAATAAGAATCAACTTATCTTTATTGAAGTTATAATGAGCCAAAGCGATCAACCTGAATTGTTAGCTAAACTCGGGAAAAGATTCGGTCAGCAAAATTCTTAATATAAAAGCATAACCTAATTATACAACTAGTAGTGTAAAACTTGTTTTGAGAATAGTTTCGACACTCAAAATACATAAGGAAAAGGATGGAAAGTACCATCCTTTTCTATTTTAAGAGCCTTCTTCGACTAACGCCCCGTGCGACAAGCAAAAATTCTTAATCCATCTTTAATTTTATAGCTTTTGTCGCAATAAATGTTTTAATATGCTTATCTAATATCCTTGTTCCACCAAAATCATCCTCATAAAAACCTGTTATAGCAAAACCAGCATCAATTTGGCCTTGGATTTGGTCTTCTAAAGTATGCGCATATTCTATTGTTTGATTTGAATCGATGTAATCTTGAACTTCATCCTCTGGTAAATAATCCAATGTTGATGAAGGAATTGAATGTTTAACATCCAGAATACCTTTTTGCTCTTGGTTATCATCAAAAATCCATAGTAACGGATTTGTAAATCCAGCAATAAGAACACCTTTATTCTTTAAAACCCTAGAAACTTCATTCCATACAAGATGAACATCTTTGACAAACAAATTAGACACAGGATTTACAACAATATCAAAATATTCTTCCTCAAAATCACTAAGGTCTGACATATCTCCTTGTACGGTTTTTAAAGTTAAACCATCCCGTTTTGCTACCTTTTCATCTTGTTCCAATTGCTTCTTAGATATATCAGTAACTGTTACATCTGCTCCAGCAGCAGATAGAACTGGTGCTTGTTGTCCGCCACCTGATGCTAAGCAAAGTATCTTTAATCCATCTAATGACTTTGGAAACCATTCTCTAGGAACTGATTTTTCCGTAGTGACTGTAATCTCCCATTCACCTGATTTGCTTTTCTCAATAATCTCGCTACTTACAGACTGCGTGTATCTAGAACCTTCTTCCACCTTCTTATCCCATGCATTACTGTTTTGTTGTGTAGTATCCATTACAATTATTCCTCCTAACAATCTAGTTGCATTTTAAGTGTAAAATTATTAACTATTTATGCTTTCCTTTTTCTATTAACCCGCCTGATAGTTCATACATAGTTGTCTATATTTATATTAACAGATAAACGCTAATAATCGCTAAAAATTCTAAAAAGACAAAAAATTATACATCTATTCCATTCATTTAAAATAATCGTAGAATTGGTAAGTTTTAAACAACTCACTTCCACATAAAAATAGCATTCCAAATCTGTTGACAGTTGGAACGCTTTTTTATGTTATTTCATTTTTCAAGCTTTTAACTAAATCCATTAAACAAATAAGCTACGCTTTTTCTTTTTTTATTCAGCAAGAGTGAACTGCCAAGATACACCATACTTATCATTTAACCAGCCAAACTTTTTACTAAACGGATAAGAACCTAAAGGCATAAGAATCGCTCCATCCTGCGCTAGTTTATGAAAGACCTTTTCAATTTCTTCTTCTGTCTCACAAGTTACATAAAGAGACATAGCTGGAGTGAATGTAAAATTATGATTTACATAACTATCAATACACATAAACTCTTGGCCATTTAGCGTAAAAGTTGCATGAATTACAGTTCCCTCTTTACCAGGTCCATTTTCATCGTAGCGAGAAATACTTACAATTTCTGATTGATCAAATAGTGACGTATAAAAATTCATTGCTTCCTCAGCTTTGCCCTCAAACATTAAAAACGTAGTAATTTTTTGATTTGCGTTACTCATATGGAGACAGCCCCTTGTTATGTATTTATGTAAAACATACGCCAACAAAACCAAACGTACGTTCCATTTAATATATTGTCTATAAAAACGATGAGTTTGTCAATTATCTACTTTATTATTTCTTCTTAAATAATGCTGTCCAAAGAAATGATTCTCCAAACATTTCTTTCGGTTGTTTCATTTGTTTCATTCTTCTAATCTCAATTACCTCAAATTCTTTAAATATCTCTCTTAACTTTTCTTCCGAGTATGCAAGACCACCTTGTAGACTCCACCCTCTATATACGTCCCAATCTGTTATTTCCGATCCATTTCGCTCATCTAAATCACCTGCCGCAAAACATGTTAATCCGAAATAACCACCCGATTTTAATGAGTTTTTAATTAAATCCACATAATTTATTCTTCTATGCGGTGGAATGTGATGCAAACAGCCCGAATCGTATACAAAATCAAATTCGTTTTGAACCTCTAAATTAAAAATTGAATCACAAATAAAATGAATTGCTACCTCTTTTGCCAATGCCCTTTCTTTAGCCCAATTAATGCCTTCTACAGATAAATCCACTGCTGTTACATCAAATCCTTGAGTCGCTAAATAAATGGCATTTCTACCTGGACCACATCCAAGTTCTAATACTTTCCCTTTTGAAACTCTCTCTTTTTGTATATACGAAACTAGGTTCTCATCTGGAACATTTCCAAAAAATGGAACATCCTTTTCTCTATTCTCATAAAATTCATTCCAAAATGGTTCTGCAGGTCTTAATAATGAATCAAGCATTTTTAAAATGTCTTCTTGTGTGTGTAACGTTTCATTTTTCATTAATACCCCTCCACAAATTAATAGTCAGAAAATTATTATATATCTTTTTGAACTTTCAAACAAAGAAAAAACTCCTACATTACTTCACTTTCTATTCAAAGGATCTATTTTGTTAAAAAATTCATTTTAATTTATAACCGCTATCTTTTTCTTTTATTTTCCATTAAAATTGAGTAAAACTATTTTGATAACATAGGAGAAAGCTATGAAGCATAACATCAATCTATGATCCTTTATTTGTTCTTTAGTTTGCGTTGGGCTATTCCGTTTATATTTTGAAATTTCACTTGAACTATTCAAATTTTTCACGGATTTATTACACATTCACCCTTTGTTTATATTACTAGTTTTAGCAATAGGAACTTTTTTGCAGACATCATAGGATTTTCTAAGATAAATAATTGGATTGCGATGCTTAGAAGTGTAGCAACAGTCTTACTAACATTGGTATTATCAGTGTTTTTAACACTAACTTTGATTGTTGGCTATGCATTAAGTTAAACATCGTTCTTCGTGAATAAAACTCAATATTCCGTTAATAATATAGATAGGCAATAGCCAAAACTCATTTAATGAAATCCCTAACCTTTCTCCTTTCCCCTTGGAGAACCAAGCAGTTAGCTTTTGCTGGCTGCTCTTTTATTTTCTGCAATTGGTTACACTTACCTGATGTTTTTAACGTAAAATTAAGTTACGATATAAAAGAATAAAATATATTTGGCTGTTATACCATTACCCTAGGAAACTAGGGTTTTCATTTCCATAAAATTAAATTTTTGTTAAAAATAACGAACTTTCAAAGCTACTGAATTGTAAATATAAAAACACGACAGTAGACAAAAGACTTTGCAAAGAGTGCCTTTACAAGGCGCTCTTTTTTTACATATACTTATCAAATAGCGTTTTGGTTTAAAATAAATGCTCTAAATAAATTAGATACATTTACCAGTATGTTTACCACAACATTCATGTTAAAATCCCTTGTGAGTACGACATAACTCGACCTTATGAAGCCTTGCAGCCATTATCGCGGGGCTCTTTTTTTAATTTAATTAACGGTTTTGTTTAATTTTCTAACTTTTCCCCCACTTAACATACTAAAATTCATATATAATAAAAACATAGTTGCAGCATTTTATTATTAGGAGGTGTAATTATGTCATTTGCAGTATGGAGTGCAATTTTTATGACTTTGATCGGAGCAATGTCCGGAGCAATATTTGGTACAATCTCTTCTAGAAATAAGAACAAAAGTACGAACTAAAAAACCTAATATTAAAATTTAATATCTATTTCAGTGCCAGCTGATACACCCTTGACATTTCAGCTGGCATTTTCTATTTAAATAAGGTTTTTGTTAAAAACTTACATGGATATATTTTCTGATACTTAATTAATTATATTAGGAATGTTAGTAATACTAAAAATAATAATGATTTTGTTATACATCTGTTTCGGAATAAGTGCAGTTTTTAGATTAATAAAGGAATTTCAAAAGCTACAGAAAAAACAGTTCTTGATTTTAGTTGATTCTCTAATTTTGATAGAAGCAATATTTTTAATGGCTAGTTTCTTTATCTAAATTACATAAAAAAACTCCCAGTGAGTGAAGCAGCTAGCAAAAGCTAACTGCTTTTTAATTACAATTACTAGTTTGTTTAAATTCACCTTAATTCATATCAAGTTTTCTTAACATTCTCTTTAATAACCTTATAATATAATTAAACTATTTGTATGAGAGGTGATTATTATGAACTGGAAACAAAAATACAATCCAAAATATCTCTTTTACCGAATGTATAGTTATATTTATAAAGCCCTTGATGATATATCATGGTCCTTAAAATAACGCTTTTGTTCACTTTTTTGATACATTTACGAAACATTCATGTGTTATCTTCATTAAGTTCTTTTCTTTTTATAATGTCGTGTGAGATATACCAACAGAGGAAGCCCTAGACCCCCTAATCCTAGGGCTTTTTTATAAGAATTTTATACATTTTATTATTTCCACTAACTCTTTAAATTGTATATACATAATATAAAATTTTCATGTTGTTATATTTTTTGATGGCCTCTTATCTTTCCTTAAAAGGCTTTTTTTCAAATAACGCTTTTGTTTAATTTATATTTAAAAAGTTCCTTTTCATAAAGACTTCCCTTATATGCTATACTCATTCTTAAATAATTGTATAAGGAATGTTAAAAATGGATGATAGATCGTCAAGACAATGGAAATTGCGACAAAAGTTAAGAGCACTGAAAACCAAAAACAACAATGACACAAACCCTTTGTTTAGTGAATGCCTTGAATCCCTAGGAAACGAAACTCTCATTTTCTCCCAAGAAAAAAGCCAGCAGATTGCTACTATTTTAATGAATTCATTTCCTATAACTGTCTCGGGAAGAATAGATTGGGAACAGATAGATAATCAATTCATAGCTTCGAACAAAGAACAACTAATTTCCCTTATTAGAGCAAACCAACTAGATTTTGACGAACAGATTTTTATAATATGGGATAACTATGAAATCCCTGTAGTAAGTACAAATCTTGATAAAGTATTCCAATCACTAGTTGACGTTGATGCAGTCAGTTTTTATTACTGGCTATTAGACAAAGAATATAGATTCGTAATTGAAATAAATGATGAAGAATTGATTAGGATTGGGTTTCGCTAATACTCTAAGCATATGAAGCTAGTTCCCTTCATTTCTTAATATTTTCTTCGTCACCACCGCTATTATTATCATTATGAAACTAATAGCAAATATAGGTAAATAAATTTTCGTACTGAATCCTTCAAACATAAAACCATATACGACTTGCCCAATTGGTGCCATACATTGAGATACCGCTGTTATAAATGCCATCACTTTTCCTAGATTTTCATTTGGTGTTTTCTTTTGGACTACAGTAATCACATAAATGGATACAATTGTCATAATCATTGCGATTAGAAGAGAAGAAAGTATAAAGAGGATAAATGGTGGATAGTATCCTAAATTAAGAATAAACGGTGTAACTGATAGTGCCACTGGCATTACTAATAAAGCTATGATAAGCATCCAATTATATAATGTTTTCATCTGTAACTTTTTAGCAAAGAAACCGATTGACAATGCCCCTAATATGGTTGCAAAATCAATTAATCCCATTCCAATTCCATACATCGTATCGCTACTCTGCATAGTTACTCGTAACATAATAGGTCCTCCAACAACAAATAACGGTGTCAAAATTAAGTTTAGTAAAGCTGCAAGTAACATAGCCTTCAAAATAAAAGGTTGCTTTAAAACATAAAGAAAACCTTTTTTCATATCTTTTACAATTGTCGGTATGATATGGCTTTCTTGCGCTCTTTTTATAAAAGGTATTGTAATAAACATTTCTAAAATTGCAGATAAAAAGAAAGCAAGACAACTTGTTATTACGAGCATTTTCAAACCAATTATGCCATATAATATTCCTCCTAGTACAGGTGCAACTATATTAGATAATGCTTGCACACCATTTATGATACCGTTTGCTTGTTCTAACTTTTTCTCTGGAACTAATTGCGGAATACTTGCCATAACAACTGGTGAGTACATTGCACTAATGACTGCTAGTAAAAACATAATTGCTCCAATCAATAAAATAGATACCGATTCAGTTAATAACAAAACTATAAAACTTAATACAATAGCAGCGTTTATAAAATCCAAAATGACCATTACATTACGGCGGTTGAAACGATCTGCTATCGCTCCGCCAAGAGGAGCTAACAAAAACGGGATACTCGTTATGGCATATAACCCTGCAAATATATCGGCACGTCCTGTTATATCTAGCACATATAAAGACAGTGCAAAACGTAATAGTGTTGAACCTAAAATAGTAATAATTTGACCACTTACCATTAAGTGAAAATCTTTCAAGGAAGATTGAATACTTGCTGGCATCTTCATCACATCCTTCATTTAGTCTAGACCGACTGCCGGTCTATAACACCCAAACAGAAAAAAGCTATTTCTGTTTCATTAAAACCTCGATCATATAATCAAAGGACCCTTCTTTCGCTCCAACAGATACTTCCATCATTTTAATATAAGCCTTAGCTCTTCTCATCATTTCTTCCGGTTTCCACTGGAATAAACCATCATCAAATATGACTTGTGCTGAAGAGAGTAATAATTCAATTGTTTCTTGTGGGTATGGAGTAGAAAATATGCCTTCTTCTATTCCTTGCTCTAAAACTTCCGTTAATACAGGAGATAAATGTATAATGGATTGCACTAAACTTTTCTGATGCATTTCTGCATTATTTGGTTGATGGAATTGTTCAATCATTTTTTCTTTGACATCTCCTGATTTTGGTGATTGTTCCATTAAAATTTTAAATAACTTATCTAAAACGGGGATATCGGGATTGGAGACAATCCTTTTCGCCTTAGTGACATCCTCTTTAATAATCCTCATAATGATTTCATCCATTACTTCCTCCTTCGACTTAAAATAATGATAAAACGTCCCCTTTGCTATACCAATTTCTTTTAAAATATCATTCACGGTTGTTTTCGTATAACCTTTCGTAAGAAACAAACGCTCAGCTGTTTCTAAAATTTCCTTTCTACGCTCCTCATACTCCTTTACAATTCGCATTCAAGTTCTCCTTCCCATCAGACCGACTGTCGGTCTATTAAAATTATATGTTTAGTTTGCAAAAAGTTTCCTATTATCGTACATATACAACACCATACTTTCTATTTCCTTTATAAATTTTTATTTTTTAACGTCCGCTCAATTTGTTTAAAACGTATCTCATGTTTCTTATCGTCACCTTTCATTTTAGGAAAAGAACGATGCCTCCGTTCGATCTATGTACTTATCAATGGAGTATTTTGTTGAGTTCCAATATGTAATATTGCATATTTCGCACTTTTAATTTTTGTATATGTGATAATTTATTTATAAAAATATAAATTATTAATAAGGGTGATTTATATGAGCAAGTTCCGAAAGAAGATTATTAAATATTTGCAAACATTTTGGGGATGCTTAGCATTTGGTGTATTAATGTTTGCTATCTTCTTAATTACGGATTTAACAGATGCATCTTTAAATACATTAGGCTGGAGAGACTGGCTAGGTTCTGTAGCAGGCGCAACCATTTTATCTGTTGGGATGTTTACTTTAAATAAATTGAATTTAAAATAAATATTCGGTCAATACTGAATGTGGGCTGTATGCCAACATTCATTTAAAGTAGTCTTCTCTGTATCTCCTTGTATTGAGCAGTTAGCTTTTGCTAGCCGCTCTTTTATTTTGTTCCGGTTCTTACCTCTTAAAGAACTCTTTATCTACTTTCCCCCAATAAGTACACATATCTATTCTCCATTGCTACAAAATGAAATCTTTATTTTGTTTTACGCGTCGCTTCTTCAATCAGCCAAGATACAATATTAAAATCATTAGCTTCACCCTTTAAAGATGTTCCGTTCCAAAAGCATTCTTTCATCACTTCAAGTAATTTTTCAACAGCTTCAATTCATCTCATATTAATTTTCCCTTTCTCCCAAATAACTATTTTGTTTTATTAATTAACTGATTAATAAAACAAACACCTTTATTAAACATTCCATGTTTCTTCACCCCTTGAATATTTTTCAAATAAAAATACATACTATTTTCAAGCCGCCGTGTCCACGGCTAATACCTCTTTCTTTTGATGTATATTTTTTTAGAAATCGAAAATAATACCAACAAGCTGTTTGAACTAGCAGCTTCACTCTTCTCGCAATGGGGATGCAAATTATCACAATTAGCTAACTCATTGAACTCACTGGCAGACAACCAAAATCGTTGTCTGCTTTTTGTATGAGATTTTTCGTTTTACATATACTACTTTTGAACCTGCAGACCAATACGAGCCATTTTGGTACTTGGGATTTCCCTTCCGGGGATAAGTATTTTTTACTTATCCCTTTTTTGTATAGACACGTATATTTAGGGTAAAACTAATTACAAGCAGATTTTCTGTTTATGCGTAGTTCTAAACAAGATTACTTTTTCTCCTATTAAAGGACGGCAGGTACGACTGCTAGTCCTTTTTTCTTATTTCGCATATTATCACTACATTACCCTCATCGTCGTCGTAAGCAATTTCCCCATAAGGATGGCAGTGGTGCTTCCCGAGTTCCTCATCGATCAAAACTAACAAATTAGTTTTCCAGTTTCCAACGATCGTACACCAATACGAGTTTAATCCTTCATAAACTTCTCTTGTTCTATTTCAATAATTGCGGAATGTATAATGAAAATACTCGCTCGCTTCAATACCTTTTCTTTTAACCAAAGTGTTCTGCTGAATGATAGTAATACCCTTGCACTAATGGTTTTGGACTATAAAATTCCCTTTATAAATTTCAAATGCGGTGAATGAAATTTTGTTTTTTTCTTGCCATCATCCTTGTTGTATACAAACAAAAAAAGAGCCACAATATTTTGCGACTCTTTTACAATTATAACTATTTAACGGCCACGTCTTTGCTGACCTTGCTTTGTACTACCTTTTTTATTACTTGGCTTATTAAATGATCGGTTATTTTCATTTCTAGAACTATTTCTCGAATTATTTCTTGAATCACTTCTTGAGCTATTTCTTGAATCACGTCTTGATTCACTTCTTGAACCTTCGCGGCTATCTCTTTGACGATTTTGACCTGATTTCTTCGGAGCCAGCTTTGGTACCGGTTTTCCATTTTCATCTACACGTTTTATCTTCGGTTGTTCGATTATTTCTCTTTGTATTGGTGCACCAAGCGTTTTTTCAATTTCTTCTAAATGTTTTTCATCTTTCGCTGCAACGAACGTAATTGCAAGACCTGATCCACCTGCACGTCCTGTTCGGCCAATACGATGAATATAACTTTCTACATCTTCAGGGATGTCAAAGTTAAATACGTGCGTTACACCATCTACATCAAGTCCACGAGCTGCTACATCCGTTGCGATTAAGTACTGAATTTTAGCTTCGCGGAAACTCTTCATAACTCTTTCACGTTTCGCTTGAGGTATATCACCATGAAGTTCAGCACAATTATAACCTAGTCCTTTTAAATTATCATACAGTTTACTTACTCTAAGTTTTGTACGGCAGAAAATAACAGCTAAAAATGGCTGATCACGATCCATAACAAAACGAAGTGCATCTGGCTTTGCACGGTCTGTCGTCTCAATGACACGCTGCTCAATTGTATCAACCGTTACTTCTTCACTTTGTACTTGAATCATTTGCGGCTCATCCATATAACGCTTCGCCAATTTTTTAATATCTTTTGGCATCGTTGCTGAGAATAACATCGTTTGTTTACTACCTGGTGTCTCATCTAAAATATCTTCAATATCATATAAGAAACCAAAATAAAGCATTTGATCCGCTTCATCTAGTACAATCGTTGAAAGATTACTTAAATCAATTGTTTCACGGCGTATATGATCTAATAATCGTCCTGGTGTTGCAACAACAATATGTGTATTACCTTTTAATTTTCTCAATTGTTGTGCTACATCTTGCCCACCATAAATCGCTAGTACATTAATATCTTCTCTTTGAACAAGCATTTTTTTAATTTCAGTTGTAATTTGCAGGGCTAGTTCCCTTGTTGGTGCAACAATTAAAGCCTGAACATCACTAGACTCTGAATCGATTTTTTCTAAAATCGGTAACACGAATGCTAACGTTTTACCCGTACCTGTTTTTGCCTGCCCAATAATATCTTTACCAGACATAATAACAGGAATTGCCTGCTCTTGAATTGGTGTTGCTTCTGTAATTCCATTTTCACGTAATGTATGATTAAAAGTTTCACTAATTCCTAATTCTAAAAAATTTTTCAAATAGACCACTTCTTTTCCTTATTTTTCACATTAGCTTTCATTGTACCATTTGTTTCGCCAAATATGAAAAATAAAAAAATTCTTATCTTCTTTTTTTATATTCATCCTGTACTAGATGAACAAATTCTTTTTGCTTTTTCTCAGATTTTATTAATGCTTCCATATTTATAGAAGTCAAAATATACCTTTTAATTTTTCTATTACTCCAAATTAAACTTGTATACTTCAGATCTTCATGTAGATTTCGAAACCACTCTAATTCACTTAATTTTGCGATATGATGTTTCAATTTCATGTCATTTCGAGGATAAAATAAAATGATATCTGCTATTACATCAAATAACGAACCCATCTTCTCCCCCCTATACTCTTGCTCAAATTATATATATTCTTCTTTACATATATATTTCAATTTTACCGAAATATAATGTTACTGATTTGGTTGAAATCGCAAAATATATGAACTAAAAACCAATCTTTTCGATTTAGGAAAGACCGATTTTCATTAATTTATACAGTAAGCTTTCCTCCATGATAGCAATAATACTGTGTTGCTTTAAAACTTTTAATCCTATTTAAAGACTGTTTCGCTTTTTCTATATCTAAACAAAAATTCGGATTAGCTATTACTAACCCACGATTCTCTTGAACAGCCGCATCTCCCGTAATTACACAATCTAAATTCGGAAAATATAATGAAATATGCCCCGAAGTATGTCCTGGCGTCGCTACTATTTGACATTCATTATTCAAAATCATTTGACCATCATGCACTTTTTCATCGACGGAAATATGTTTTATATTTTTTAACTGTTGTATAAACCATTTACCAAATTCTTTATCTTCATTTGGCATACGTTCTAACATTTCTTCAGCTTGAACTAACCTCTCTGATTTTATATCACCACTAATATAGTTAGATTCAATTTCACTAGCAATAACATTAATTTGAGGATATTTCAATTTAAAATCGTATAAAGACCCTATATGATCATCATCATAATGAGTAATAATTATATTCTTTAAGTTTTTTATCTCATATCCATGTTTTAATATTGCATTTTCAATTAAAGGTAAAAAACTTGGATATCCTGTATCGACTAACGTTAATTCATTATGTAATATAATTAAACTTGGATAAATACATTGTTTTTGCCCGTTAAATTCGAATTCAATTGGTAGTTCTATTATTTTCATTTTGCTTCCCCCATACCGCTTATAAAATGCATAATAATAACTAAATCATCCACATACATTTTACAATATATATACTATGTAACGGAACACTATGAATCGTTACATAATCCACATTATATTATTTTAAACAGGTAATCCCCTATTTTTATGGAAATATATAATTAAGAAAAACAATAAAATTGATTAATCTCTCACTTCTTTGTCCATCCTTTTAAAAAATCTATGTTTTGTAAAAGGAGTGTTTATATGGAGAAACAGACACTTTGGAAAAAGTTCAAAAAAAGCTCTGTAAACCTCGGTAAATCTAGCGTATATGAAAGTATTATTTTATTCTACACAATGAAAAAGAAAGAATTACCTACTAAGGCGAAATTCATAATATTAGCCGCTTTATCTTATTACGTATTAACAATCGATTTCATTCCAGATATAGCTGCTATTATTGGGATTGGGTTATTAGATGATGTTTTAGCAATCGCTGTAGCGCATAAATACGTTATGAGACACGCAGATGCTGAAATTCGAGAAAAGAGCAAAGTAAAGATGGAGTCATTATTTACTTCAGCACAAGCATAATGAAATTATCTAGTCATTTACCTACCTTTTTACTTTCAAATAAAGCTAACTGTAATTAATGATAGTTCCACCTCACTGAATATTACCCTTCACCATGAGAGCATAGCAGAATAAATTCCTAAACAAAAGCATTTCTCTTAGCTCTCAAACCGTAAACAAATAGGGAATCAGCACTTGTTCCTAAGTTCTGACTCCCTTTTATTTGTTCTTATATCTATCTGTTATACAGTTTCATACGTTCCCTTATACAAAACTGCTATTGCCGCTACTATAAGAATCATACCCATAAAAGCAGGTGCGGCATGACCAAGTGATACATAGATTTGTCCTCCAAGAATAGGACCAATCATTCTTGCTAAAGCTTGAATAGATTGGCTTCCACCTTGAATCCTTCCTTGTTCACTAGAACTGGCAGACTTTGAAAGCATCCCGTTGAATGAAGGCCCGAAAATTGAATCCCCAAAACCATACATTAGCATTCCAACGATTAGTAGTGGATAGAGTGAAAATACAGCTGATGCTGCAATAAAACTGTATCCTATAATCTCCGAAACCATCCCAAGAATAGCTATTTGTTTATCACTAAGATTGATTAAAAGCTTTGGCATGATAAAACTTTGTGAAACAATGTCTTGAAAGCCCAAAATTGAAAACATAAGTCCGATTAATGCAGGTTTCCAACTGAAAGTATCTATTGTAAATTGCGTGAAAATTGCTTGTAAAGATCCGTTAGGTATCCAAAGTAAAAACGCTGAGATAAGTAACCATTTTAAATTTTTCATGGAAAGTATATTTGCTAGCTGTGCAAAAGGATTTAACCTTACAAAAGTAATCTCTTTTAACCTGTTATTTTTGTCAAGACTCTCAGGCATGTATTTCATACCATATAAAACATTTAATAAAGTTATGAACGCTCCAAAGTATAAAGGTACAGAATGACCAAACTTTGCAAGTAAGCCCCCAAGAGTTGGTCCAATAATAGTTCCCGCACCTACAACTGCACTCACCCATCCAAAGTATTTCGTTCTCTGCTCTTTCGGAATGATGTCTGCAAAATATGCGAAGATAGTACTTATGCTCCCACCTGTTATACCTTCTATTATCCGTCCAGCAAATAATACCCATAAAGCTCCTCCTATGCCAAAAACTAAGTACCCAATTGCAGAACCAAATAAGCATATTAAAAGTAATGGACGACGGCCATACTTATCGCTTAAACCCCCGAGTGCTGGAGCAGCTAAAAACACACAGGCCGCATATACGGAAGTTAGTAGTGTAACAACTAATGCTTGTTCTTCCGGATTACTTGTATATGGCTGTACTAAGAATGGGACTACAGGCATGATGATACTGAAACCTATACCACAAAGAAATACAGAAATAAGTCCAAATAGTAACGCATGTTTATCTATGCTTTTTTCAGTTTCCCTTTCATTTTGTGATCTAAATATAGACATTTAACTTCTCTCCTTAAAACGTTTTGTTGCTTCGTCAACAAAATGATAACCCTGTTTTGTTGATTAGTCAACAAAGATAAAATAATAAAAAAGCAGCCTATTCTCATATTAGAGTAAGGCTGCCATTTTATTATTAAAATGTATTACGATTTAATATGTATACCTTGTTTCTTTATTTCTGCATCCAAATGTCTACTATACTTTTCCACAAAGCTAATTATACTGTCGAATTCTTCTTCAGTTACTTGCTCAAATACAGCTTTATCCCGCTCTTGAAACTCTTTGTGCAGATCTTCATGGATTTTATAAATTTCTTTCCCTTGTTCGGTAAGCTTAAAATAAATTTCTTTCTTATTTTCTGACTTTTGGTAACTTTCAACAAGGCCTTTTTGTATGAGCTTCTTAGTCATTCTACTTATAGCACCGCGAGTCACATAAAAAGCCTCTGCGAGTTGTGTCACGTTAGAATCTGCATTGTTTTCAATATATTCAATACAGTGGACTTCAGAAGACTTAAACCCTTTAAGACCTTCTTCCATCTTATCTTTATTAAGCCAAACCAGCTTATTATATAATTCCCTGAAACCGTTCATGACCTGTTCTTCTTTATTCATGACCTGCCCTCCTCACCGCTCATTAGCACATTAAAACTATTATATTAAATTTCTGCTTACGTTTCGACAATATTGAAATAATTATTGTAACATTAAAGATATGTGTAAAAATAGGCGCTTAAATAAAACAATTCATTAGACAGCAAATTCTGCAAGTTTATTGCTACTTACAGTAAATGGTAGACAAAAAGTAAGAGCTAAGATTATTTCTCTTAGCTCTTCTTTCATAAAACTATTTCACTTCATTAGCGACAAAAAAGTGCTCACATACACTTGATATGCGCTGTAAGTCCACGTTCCCACCAGATATAACAGCCACTACTTTTTTCCCTTTTATATAACTATCAACTTTTCCTGCAAGAAGTGCAGCAGTTGCTAATGCACCTGCACCTTCTACAACAGCTTTCCCACGTTGTAATAAATCTTTCATCGCTACTTCCAGCTCTTTTTCTGATACAGTTACAATATCATCTACTAATTCTTTTACAATTTCAAATGTTAATTCTCCTGGTATTTTAACTGCGCAACCATCTGCAATAGTAGGGGCCTCATAATGTTCTACGATTGCGCCTTTATCGTAAGATGCCTTCATTCCATGAACATTATCTGCTTGGACACCAATTATATTAATGGATGGATTAAAAGATTTTAATGCTACAGAAATACCAGAAATAATTCCGCCTCCACCTATTGGTACAATGACAGTATCTACATCCCACATATCATCAAGAATGTCTAATCCAATTGTACCTTGACCAGCCATTACCTCTACATCATCATATGGATGTAAGTATGTTTCACCTGTTTCCCTTATAATTTCTTCACATTTTACCTTTGCATCATCAAAGGTTTCACCATGTAAAATCACTTCAGATCCATATCCTTTTGTTGCTTCAACTTTTGCCTGAGGTGCAGAAATTGGCATAACAATTTTACTCTTAATACCGAGTAAATGAGCAGATAATGCAACTCCTTGTGCATGATTACCTGCTGAACATGCGATTACACCTCTTTCTTTTTCTTGATCCGTGAGCCGTGACATTTTATTAAATGCGCCACGAAATTTAAAAGAACCCGTTAATTGCATATTTTCTAATTTCAAATGTATTTCTCCGCCCGTTTTACTAGTCAAATAAAAAGATTTTACTAATGGCGTTTTACGAGCATTTCTATCTAGAATCTTGTGAGCTTTTTTAATATCGTCTATATGTAATGGTAGTTTTCTAGTTATCATACTGACACCTCTTCCAAAGTTCTATTTCTAAGTTTTCGTAAGTCGTAGCTCCTTTATACGAAAAGAAAAAATCTTTATATATGTACCCCACTCTGAAATAAACACATTTGCAAACAATTTAACATCCTCTTCATATCGCGTTCTTTATAATGATTTAAACATGCAATTTGGATCCAATTATTCTTTTGTAAATAAGATGACTCATAATGAACGATGTATCCTTGTAATGCTAATGCATCGCCTACTACTTTAGAAGAATGGTCTTCGCTTAATACAATAGTAAGTATAATTGGCGCGGCATGTTCTTTAGGTGAAACAAGCTTTAAGCCCATGTCAGTAATAACTTCTTCAACATACTCGTATGTCTCTTTAATTTTTACAAATACCTTTTCATCTTCAAATCTCTTCAACGCTTCTTGCAATGCATAAATTAAATTCCATGATTGTGAGTATGGAATGCTTTCATTTTCTTCATACATGCCAATGTCCATATAGGCTGGCACAGCCTCGTTTATTTTTACAATGTGGTTATAAAAAACGAAAGAAATTCCTGTATATGATTTAATCGCTTTACCGCTAACACCACTCGCAAAATACACATCCTTCAAGTCTAATGGTATTGCTCCAATTGAGCTTATGCAATCTACACATAGTTTTATTTGATTCTCGTTACAAAGAGTATTTAGCTCGTTTAAATCGTTTAACATTCCAGTAGATGTTTCATGATGAACAAACCAAAGCCATTCATAATTTCCAGTTATTATTATTTCTTCTAATTCGTTATAAATAAACGGCTCTCCCATTTCTTTTTTATACGTATCAAAATGTAATTGTGCTCGTTTTGCATGTCCAACTAATCTATTTCCAAATTCTCCATTTGTTAATATTAGTCCTTTCCCTTTTAAAGAACGTAACTGTAAAGCAATCGCATCATTTGCTAACGTCCCTGTTCCTAACATAAGCTGTACATGTTTTGCTTTTGTCATGTGAAGTAACCGTTTTTTCACATTGTCCATCATCACTTGAAATGACTTAGAGCGATGCGAAATAGGCCGCGTAGAAAATGCCTTTCGAACATTCTCTTCAATATCTACTGGACCAGGTAAAAACGTATATTCTTTCGTCATAATCCCTCCAACACTCGACTCTTCAAACATAGCAGGAGTAACATACATTGGCTGGAAGGCTGCTTCTTCTGTACCAACTAACGTATGAAAAGATTTGAATCCCATTTGCTCATATAAAGGTAGTTCACGTGTTGTTGCAGAAATGAGTGCTAATTCATATCCATTTAGAAGCAAATAACGATGTAGAAAACGAATTAATCCTAACAACGCTCTTCCATTTCTATATTCACGTTCTACTGAAAGTAAACGAATTTCATACACTTTTTCTCCATGCTCTTGCAAATAAATATCTAAATTTGAGATTTTATAATCTAACGAGAATGGTCGTTTTCCCCGCACTGCGACCATACCTACTAATCTATCCTCATCTAAACAAATTAAATATGTATTTTCATCATGAAAGCGATCTATACGAACACGCTCTTTCGTTTCTTCATGTTGCGGAATTTCTTCTACAAATGTTTTATAATTCAATTTATGTATACGTTCAAATTCCCGATCTTGATCAGCAACTTTATAAATTAACCCCATGGCTTATCTCCTTTATGTATTTAATAAAAATTATAAGTGGAGATTTACTCCACTTATTAAAATTTCGTTTCAGTCTCGATTTACATATAAAATAAGCACAATGATAAAAGCACTTAAAATAGTCGTAATAATAGAATAAGAATACAAAATCATGCAAACTGGTAAACAAGCAATTGTAATTAACCCTGGCTTAGTAAACCCTTTAAAAATTAAATAAAATATAATGAAAACAGCAACAAGAGTAAGCGCTATCAAATAATCAAATGCGATTAATCCTCCAATAAATGTTGATATGCCTTTTCCGCCCTTGCCTTTAAATACAATTGGATAAATATGTCCCAGTAAAACAGCTAGTAAAGCTAACATTACAAATGTAGAATCTCCAAAAAGGTATTTTGCAATAGAAACTACGATTGCCCCTTTAATTGCATCACCTAAAAATGTAGCGATGAAATATCCTTTTCCATATACACGCCCCATATTTCTTGCGCCGGGATTCCCACTTCCTTCATCTCGGATATCAACGTTATATCTCCATTTCGTTACTATATAAGCGGTCAATATGTTCCCAAATAAATAAGAAGCGACCAAATACAAAAACTGCATACTATTAATCATATAATCATTCACTTTCTACATGGGATTACATATACAATATTCAATTATTACGTATATTGTACGTTTTTAACATACATCCCTTTATACATTTTAACATCATATTTTTACAAATCATACAAAAATTCTCATACACTATTTTTAAAAATATATATCCCTCATTAAATAATATGTTCCTTTCACTGCCATTTCTGCTTGTGATACGAATGTAATTTCTTTCATACTATCTTCACAGCATTTCTTAAATACAGCAAATATTTCAGGAACTAAACGCAATATACTGCCACTTACTGCAATTGGCGTTGAGTGCTTAAAGTTCAACTTGTTATAAACACTTACTGTAATCCTTGCCAATTCCTTTCCAGCTTGCATCATAATTTCATACGCATTATCATTGCCATTTCTCGCTTCCTGAATAACTAATGGCGCGATTGCTGCAATTTTATCTTTAGAAGAAGTATATACTAAGCTTTTTATATGAGACGGTGTCAAAAGTTGAAACTGCCTTTGAATGTTCAAACTCAATGGACAAAGACTGATTCCTTGATCGAACTGAATTGCCATTCTCTTTAAAGCTTGTAATGCAATCCAATATCCGCTCCCCTCATCTCCTAAAATATGTCCCCATCCACCGCTATACTGATATACTTCCCCTTTCTTTCCGATACAAATTGCACCTGTACCACCTATAGTTAATATTCCCTCCTTACCTTTTAAAGCAGCTGCATGCGCGATCATTGCATCATTAAAAATTTCAATTTTTGTTCCGTATTTCTTTTTTAAACGTAATGTTAATTCATTTGTATTCCCTCCGCTTATACCAGCTAATCCTAAACAAATACAAACGCAATGCTCATTCATTAAACTCTTCTGGCATTGATTAATTGCTTCCATAATATGCAAAAGCGCCTGGTCAAAATCTATTAATACATTTCCAAATCTGCTCGTACCTCTTACAACTTCATTTCCATCTTGATCAAATGCAATTGCCTCTGTCTTCGTTCCCCCGCCATCTACTCCAATCATATACTTCATATGTTCGCCTCATTTTCATCTGCGTATGGAGGGAATGTTATATTCCCTAAAATTACGGAATTCTTAGCACCTGTTGCGCTCGGCACATTACTCGGATTACGATGATATGTTTCATTTGCTAAAATGGCAAAGGCGATTGCTTCCTTCGCTTCTGAAGAATAGCCTATATCTTCTTGAAGGAATAATGCACATTTTTCTTCTTTCAATCCATGCCGTATCATTTCTACAAGTGTATCATTATAACTTCCGCCACCACCTAGAATTACCTCATCGATTTCATAATACGGCAGAATAAACTCCTTATAATGATAAACAATTGAACTTGCTGTAAACCTTGTGACAGTCGTCAATATATTTTCTTTACTATGCTTTTCAAACCGCTTTAATAACTCACTGACAAATTCTTCTCCAAACTGTTCTCTACCAGTTGATTTCGGTGGATTCATTTTCAAAAATGGATGATTCATACAATATGTCAAAACCTCTTCTACAACTACTCCTTGTTTTGCAATGTTACCATTTTGATCATATGACAACTGAAACAACCTTTGACATACTTCATCCATTACCATATTACCTGGACCTGTATCAAATGCTATAACGCTTTTCTCACTTAGTTGACTTGGTATTACAGTCACATTACCAATCCCACCGATATTTTGTAGTAGTCTATTTTTAGTTTGGTGACGATATAAAATAATCTCTGAATATGGTACAAGTGGTGCTCCTTGTCCTCCAGCTGCCATGTCCATCGTTCGAAAATTAGAAATAACCGTCGTATTCGTTTCATACGCTATAATTGCTGGTTCTCCAATTTGTAATGTAGAAGGAATCATACCTCCATCTTGCTGTGGCTGATGATAAATCGTTTGTCCGTGAGAACCAATTAAATCTAATTGTCTCAAAGGAAAATTGGCCTCTTTACAAACTTCCTTTACAGCGTTTGCGAAGCGTAAACCGAGTTTAAAATTCAAACTGCATATAAGTTGTACATTTGAATTTTCTATTGATAATGCCTGCTGGATATCATTTTTCATATCATTACAAAATGGCACAGTAGTAAAATGGATGAGTTCAACTTTAGAATCTACACCGCTTCCATCTATATGAACGAGTGCTACATCTATTCCGTCTAACGAAGTACCGGACATTACCCCTGCAATATACATAACATGCATGACCTCCTATTTACTAAAAAACAATCATGTAAGTAACCAACGTACAACCAATCGAAAACAATATAAATCTAAAAAACAACTGAGCTTTCGATGCAAACGATCCATCAATGAAAGAAACAACTACCGTAAGCAAAACGCTTGCCGCAATACTTGTAACGAGCCAAATACTATGCATTTGTGATAAATTTAGCATGCCTAATAAAGGGACAAAAAGTAAATTTGCACAAATCACTCCAAATAGTAATAAAAACACACCTTTATAACTAAATTTTATATTCATTCTATTTCCCCCTTTCTAGTTTTAATGTGAAAGAAGTGATAGACAAAAAGTCTATCACTCAAAATAACAGCATGCAGATTAAGGATTAACCGACTCTCCGTCACCATTCTTTTCGATTTCAAGCATATTTTTGTCGTACATTTTAAAGAATGGTAAATAAATAAGGAACGATATTGTTATATTTATAAAAACTAATACAATCGCACGCCAATCTCCACCTGTTGCTAAATATGCACCAATTGGAGCAGGTAATGTCCATGGCGGCATAATATGCGTTGGTGTTACAAATCCCATTGCGGTTGCAGCATACGCTATAGTAGCTGTTACTAACGGGGTAATGACGAAAGGAATAATTAAAATTGGATTTAATACAATCGGCAAACCGAATATAACCGGTTCATTTATATTAAAAATCCCCGGAACAATACACGTTCTCGATAATGCTTTCGAATATTTTGATCGACCAAATACAATCATAGCTAACACAAGCCCTAACGTTGCGCCCGAACCACCAATCCAAATAAACCATTGATAAAACGGTTCTGGTGCAATAAACGGAAAATGACTCGCTCCACTTGCTACAGCTTCACCGTTCTTTCCTAAATACACATCCCAAAGTGGCCTTGCCACAGTACCTACAACTGATACTCCGTGTATCCCGAAAGACCAGAAAAACGTAATTAAAAATACAGGTATAATAACGCCAAAGTAACTATCACCAGCTTTTACTAACGGTGCGGCTAGTTTATCTACAACGTAATGTAAATCAACTTTAAAAACGACTGTAATAAGACTCATCATAATAATAACGAATGCTGCAGGTATAAGTGCTTCAAATGAACGTGATACTGACGGTGGTACTTGTTCTGGCATTTTTATCGTTACGTTATTCTTCTTACAAAACCTTAAAATCTCAACTGATAAAATAGAGACGATCATCGTCACAAATAATCCATGACCTCCAAGATTTGTCATCGGAAGCATGAATCCTTTTTTATCAATTAACTCAGGCGTTAATGTTAAAAGTAGTGAACATACCGCAAGCTGTGCTCCTGATAAAGCATCTAATTTATAACTTTTCGCTAAATTATATCCTATTCCAAATGCTATATATAAGGACATAATAAACATAGTTAAACGATATGGTATCAATATACTTGTTTGATTCTTTAATGCCCAAACCGATATGAAACTATCTTTCGGCAGTGGTGGAAATGCTACTATTAAAAAAAAGCTTCCTACTATAATAAATGGTAACGCCGAAATAACTCCATCACGGATTGCTTGTAGATGCCTCTGCTCAGAAAGCCTTGCCATCGGGCCAGATAAGTTTTTATCAAGAAACGTGACAAACTTATTCATAACGCTTCCTCCTAACTAATTAATTCATTTACAGTTTTTAATAAAGTCGGGCCTCCAAGTGGCGTGTATGCTTGCGGTGGAATGATGCCACACGGAATAGATTCCTCCTCTGCAAATTTTTTTACAGAGTCAAATCGGTGTCTTATTTGAGGTGCCACCATTACGACATCCCAGCCATTCTTTACTTCTTCCTCTACCTCATTCGTTCCAATTGCATGCACTTCCATGTTCACACCATTTTTCTCCGCTTCTTTTTTTAAAGCGTTTACAACAATTGCACTGGACATTCCTCCAGAACAGACGAACAAAACTTTCATTTATTAATCCTCCTATACTTATAATTTATTACCCTTCAAATGAAAGGAAGTTTCACTTTACTAACAAGCATATGAAGTAGTAAATGAATTTAGTTATAATGAAAGTAAATTTCATTAAAAATATTTTTCCTATTAAATTAATGTTTCAATATGCAATTTTCTCTATTGCAAAGTCAACCTCGCCTCCTATATTATTTTAAATAATCATATGATAGGGAGGCGTATAAATGATCGTTAAACGTTTATTAATGATATGTTGTATCGTCATCTTGTTCATCCCTTTCTCTTTCATTCCCCCTCACTCTACTTATGCTGAAGTAAATACTGCATACAAAAAACATGAATTACGTGCTGTATGGATTGCATCTGTTCTGAATATTGATTGGCCCTCAAAAACTGGCTTACCCATTGAAAAACAGAAACAAGAATTTATAAGATTATTAGACGATGTAAAAAGCACTGGTATGAATGCAGTTGTTGTACAAATTAAACCAACCGCTGATGCTTTCTATCCTTCAAATTACGGTCCTTGGTCTGAATACATTACAGGAACACAAGGAAAAGATCCTGGTTATGACCCGCTTGCATTTATGATTGAAGAAACTCATAAAAGAAATATAGAATTCCACGCTTGGATTAACCCATACCGAATAACGATGAATCACACCGATATAAATCGATTATCAAATAATCACCCTGCAAGGCAACATCCCAATTGGGTTGTCCCTTATGGCGGAAAGTTATATTACAATCCCGGTATTCCAGAAGTGAAAAAATTTATAACAGAAGGTGCTTTAGAAATCGTGCAAAATTACGATATTGATGCGCTGCATATGGATGATTATTTTTATCCATATAAAGTAGCCGGTGAAGAATTTCCAGATCAGAAAACGTACGAAACATATAATAACGGTAGATTTACAAATATAGAAGATTGGCGACGTAACAATGTAAATGAACTTGTAAAAGATTTAAATACTGCTATAAAACAAGAAAAATCATATGTAAAGTTTGGCATTAGTCCGTTCGGCGTATGGAGAAATATAGCTGACGATCCGACTGGCTCTAACACAACCGCAGGCCAAAGAAACTATGATGACCTTTATGCTGACACACGTGAGTGGATACAAAAAGGATATATTGACTACATTACACCGCAAATATATTGGAATATAGGTTTCACCCCAGCTGCATATGACATATTAGTAGATTGGTGGGTTAAAGAAACAAATAACAAACCGATTCACCTATACATCGGTCAAGCGGCCTATAAAATTAATAATAACTCCGTCCCTGCTTGGTCTGATCCAGAAGAATATCCAAGACAAATTGCATTAAACCGGCTATATCCTGAAATAAAAGGTAGTATGCATTTTAGCTTAAAAGATATTAATAACAATCCACTTGGAGTTAAAGATAGACTCTCAAAAGACATATATAAACATCCTGCATTAATCCCGCCTATGCCTTGGATTGATCATGATCCACCAAAACAACCGACTTTAAAAGGTGCCATTCCAAGAAATGAAGGTATTGCAATTGGCATCATTGACAATAGAGATAATGATTCTGCTTATTACGCTATTTACCGCGCGAATGGGAAAAATGAAGTGGATATACAAAATCCGAAAAATTTACTTACTACTGTAAGAAAAACAACACTTGGAGAAATTTATGTAGATAAAACCGCTATTTCTGGAGAAACGTATACGTATGTCGTAACTGCAGTTGATCGATTGCATAATGAAAGTGTGGCTTCTAGTCATACTACCGTTAGTGCAAAATAAAATCTCATAACAAAAAGCGCCCTAAAGCTGTGATACTTAGCTTTTAAGGCGCTTTTTGTTATTTATTCTTAAACTTCTCAGTCGCTGCTCTCATCTTCACATTTAAATCGTGATCAATTGAGTCGCGAATATCTCGCTCTACTACTTCCATTTCTTTTTGGAAATTTTCCAAGTAGATTTTCAGTTCTTCTTCTTTCTCTGGTCTTTGTGAAGGTGGTAATTGTACTACCAACGATAACATGGCCGTTAAATCTTTCATTAAGAACGTTTCAAGTTTATGTTGTTGTTCAAACATGCGTTGCTCTTGATAGTACGGAAGTGCATTCAATACTGAAATTGTAATATCATCAACCGTTCTTTGTAATGAAGGATTTATTGAGCGTTTATACGCTTGAATTGTATTTAATGCGTCTGGATAACGGTCATAAAAATACAATTTGTAAAATGATAAGTCTGTCGGTTTTACAGTTTGCTGTGTCTCTTGTCTTAAGAAATCTTTCACTTTCATCGCAGCTACATCAATATCTTCATTCGTAAGCTTTTTCGTAGTTTTTGCCATTACATGCACTTTTTTCTGCTTTTCTTTCGGTAACATCGAGAAGACTTGTTCTCTCGTACGTTGACCTGATGCACAAAATAGAGTATTTAATGTATTTTGTTCTTTCTTTCCTTCAGTGCGAATCCAGCGATAAAACAGTGGATGTTGTGTAAATTCTTGTAGAAACGGTATTGATTTGTTTGATAACTTGTCTAAAGAATCTTGCGCTCTTTTATATGGCTTCGTCCATGAAAAATACAGCTTCCGTCCGAAATATACGACTAAAACAACGACAGTAAATGCTATTAAAAGCAATGTACCGAGTAGTAATAATACTGTTTGAATGAAACTCATTTGTTCACCTCCTCTAATAATCCGTTATTTCCTTGGACGCTGAATGAGTTTCTGCTTCATCTCATCATTAAATGTGTCTAGTTCAATAACGAACTTCTTACTTGACTCGATAATACGTTCTGACGATTTTTCAGATGCTTCAATTGCAGCGAACACATTTTGGAATGATTCACGTAATTTATCCATGCTAATAGCAGGGTTTTCAAGCAATTTTGTCGTTTCTTCTGTATTTTGTTTTAACGCTTGAGAATTACTTAATACCATCGATTCAATTGCTTCATTTGTCGCATTCACTGCATCGATTGTTTTCCGTTGATTTGTTAACGCTAACTGAATAGCAGCTGAAACCGTTACAACGTTTTGCGTCATCGTAATTGCATTACGAATTGCCTCTGTTAACTTTTCATTATTTTTCTTAATAATGTCTACAGATGCGATAGATTGTAATAAAACACTTTTCGCTTGCTGCATATTACGTGTACGTACAAGTATCTTTTCTAACGCATCGTTAATTAATGGAATATCTCTTTGACGTTCTGGATTTTGTTTCTCAGCTTCCAGCATGCCAGCAAGTTTTTTCCCTAAGTATACTTGCTTATCAAGAGCGTGAATTTTATCATGCGATTGCTCTTTAAGCATTTCAAGACCAACTGTATCTTCTTGTAAGTTGTCACGACCAATTAGAAGGGATCTTATAATCTCCTCAATTTGCTTATCTATAGATTGATATTTATGCACGTATGTTTCAAGTGGATTTTTCTTGAATACTTTAAACATAATTTTCTTCATACCACTTGCTTTTAATGAATTCGGATCAAGTTCTGATACCACTTTTCGTAATTCTAACAATGTATTTGGAATTTCTTCGTTCTTTCCATTCATCATCGCTGTTACAGGACGTTTTAATGCTGACAACGTTTGTCCTGCTGCTTGTTGCTCTTTATCTCCTAAATCTCCTAGCTGAGACAATACTTTTGATAAATCTGTATTTTGCTCGCTATTTAACTTTTGTACATAAAGATCAGCTTCTTTATTCAGTTCCTCTAATTCTGCATCTTTTATAACTGTATCAACTACTACTTCTACATTATTATCTTTCACGATCGATACAGGTTCTTTTTTCTCGAGTTCAGTCAACAAAATCGCTCCTTTATTTATATGTGCGAATTTATATGCACTATATTTCATCTATTATATCGTATTTCATATACATTCTGATTGCTTGAAATCGATTTTTTTAGAAATGCCTGTTTATGCAGTCATTCCCTGTTTCTTACTATAAGTATACCTGTAAACAACATAATTTTCCTCAGACTTAAGACCTAGAGAACGACATGCTGAAGGCGGATTCTTCGTATGTTACTATAAATTATGTTCTCCTATCCTTCTGTACTCAATCTTTTGACATACACCCTTTTTCAATGTGATAATTATATTGCGCTCACTCCTATTTCTTCTTGCGCGCTACGAATGCTCCATTTTGAAATGCCAATAACACCGTTTCAAACATTTCATCTTCTTCTATCATTTTTTTAAACTCGGCTAATTCATTTGCATGAGAGGTTGCGTTATCAACAACAAGAAAACCCTTTGGTTGTAAAATGCGTTTTATATGCTCAAGCCACCACATGTATTGCGTACGCTCTGAATCTAGGAAAATAAAATCAAATGAATGATCTAATTGCGCATCTAAAAATGCCCCTGCTTCTTGATTATGAACATCAATCCTTTGTAAAAGGTTTGCCTTTTCAAAATTGACAAGTGCCTCTCCAACTCGTTCTGAAGAAAGCTCTACAGTTGTTACATTTCCATTTGTTTCTTCTACCGCATTAGCTAACCACAATGTAGAATAGCCATTAGAAGTTCCGATTTCTAAAATGTTTTTTGCGCTACACCCTTTTACTAAAATTGATAAAAATTGCCCCATCTCACGAGTAATATTCCGTAATTTTTCTTCCCGTGTTTTTTTATTTCGATCATGCTCTTCTCCATATTGTTCAAGTTGAAATAATAATGAATCTAACGTATCCATTTTTTTCATCGCCTTTCCAAAGCAATATGATGAAAAAGCTCTTGCTGCCCGTCTACTTTCATTATATGCGAAACAAAGACCTTTTTCCTATTATATGACAAAGATTTGAATTTTTTTATAGCATATTGTTTCGTTTTTTGGTAAAGTTAATTTCTACGTGCAATTATTCCATTTATATTATTTCATATTAAAATTGCAGTTATTAAATTATATAAACCCCATTTAAATGAATCGGTATTTCAAATTCAATTAAGCGCCCTTTTCGGACGCATTTTCTTTGTCTATATATTTCCAGAAGAAAGGATGCTTACAAATGAACGTGATTAGCTTAGATGCTGCTAGAAAACGAAAGCAGCATAAAAAATTAATGATTACTATACCGATTATTACACGTATTTATGAAGAAGACGGGGAAATTAAATTTGAGGTAGCTGGCGAAAAAGATGTACCTCTTGAAATGTTAGAAAAATAATAAAAAACGCATTTCTGAAGAAATGCGCTTTTTTATATTTTTACATTTAAATGCATAAGTTTTTCAGGGTTAACCATCATATAAATATTTGAAATTTTCTCATCTTCAAATACAAACGAAAGAACATAAGTTACTTTATTATTTATTGTAACTATAACTCCTGGTATACCATTGACCATTTTGAAATCAACAGTGTACTCTTCTGTCAATCGTTGTGCAATCCCAAAGAACAAACGTATAATTCGATCCGCAGAATAAATCGGGTTAATCGCAGTCGTAACTTTACCACCACCATCAGCTTTGAGTATAGCATCTGTTTTTAATACTTCTAACATACCTTCCGCATCCCCACACTGTAATGATGATACAAACTTTTCAACATAAGAAGCCATTTTCTCCGTGCTTAATTTTGATTGCTTCGGTTTCTCCAACATGCTTTTTCGTGCACGTTGAAAGATCTTCCTGCAGTTTACACTACTCTTATCAACAATTGAAGCTATTTCTTCGTATTCATAACTGAAAACTTCTCTTAATATGAAAACAATCCTTTCTACCTCAGATAATTGTTGTAAAAGTAATAAATATGCGGTGGAAAGGGATTCTTTCATTATAAATGACTTTGATGGCTCATCACTCTCTTCTACAATTGGCTCTGGCAACCACATCCCTACATACACGTTACGTTTATGCGCTGCCGATCGTAATTTATCAATTGAACGATTTGTCGCCATCTTACATAAATATGCTTTCATATTTTCTATAGATTGAGGATCTTCTATATTATTTAGCGAGATAAATACATCCTGAACGATATCCTCAGCATCCATAACACTCCCAAGGATTCTGTATGCTAACGAAAATAATAATGGTTGATACGCTTCATATAACTGCTCCGTTTCCATGATGAACTGCCTCACTTTCATATTGCTTTAAAATGTATAATGCTGCACGCTTCCCGCTTGCTACCGCAGCATCAGCTAATACTTCATCATGCCCTACCCAATCTCCTGCAACATAAACACCTGGCATTTCAGGTATATTAGGGCCCGCTTTTTCAACACGGTCAATATGAGGAAAATCATGTACTACTGTTATTTTCGGTAAATATTGCTGTGCAACAACTTCTCTTTTCCAATTTGGATGTAACAACTCCATCGTACTTTCCAACTGTTCTTTATCATCACGAATATGATTCATCTCGAGTACAGGATTATAGTACTTAATTAGACTCACTACAATTGATCCATCTTCACTTAATTTAGCTGCTCTCGATTGATTTGTGAAAAATATAGGTTGATCTAATCCTAATACAAATTGATGTGTAGGATTGGGTAATTGTCTCAAGCCAATATCTAATGCAGCAACAGTAACCGGTACAGATTGTTCACTCCATCTATGCAAACTTGTTCCTTCTGCACCTTTTATTATTTTACAAGCTTCTTTCGGCGGAGTCGTCACGATGACTGCGCCTACTTCAAAAACCTCATCATCAACACAATGTATTCTTTGTTTACCTTCGGAATGCTCAATTTCCACAACATGCTTTTTAGCCAAAAACTGCACCCCGATATCATTCGCTATAGCTCTTAATTTTGTTATTATCGTCTCCCAACCACCATCTACATAAAGCACTCCCTCTTTTATAGAAAGCTGTATTTGCTTTAGTACAGATGATGCTAATTGTATTGTAGGAGCAAACGTATATGTTGTTGTTCGGCATAGCGCATAAAATATATTGCGAACCATTGGATCTTTTATTTCATTTTCTGCCCATGTAGTTAGACTCATTTTCGGAACTTCTCCTACATCTAAATTTCCTAAACGAATCATAAGACGTGAGAATTGTACTTTTGCAGACCAAGAAAGTAGTGGTGTTGATAAAATTGAGTAAAAATCTGTTGGGATAGTGAATATATCCCCTTTCCATATTCCATGTGCTTTTGTAGATGGTATTCCACCTGGAAGAGTCATACCAAGCTCATTAAAAGTTATAAACGCTGCCCCGCCTCTATATAAAGCATGTGCACCAAGATTCATGCAGATTCCATTTTTATTTGTAGTCATCCCTCGGCCACCGAATTGACTGGACTTTTCTAATACAATCACTTTCCTTCCAGCTTTCGCTAAATATATAGATGCTGTTAATCCAGCAAGCCCACCGCCAACAATTGCTATATCAAATGTATTCATAATAAAATCCCTCCTTAATCGTTCTACATACAAGACGAACGATTAAGGAGGGATGTGACATAAAAATAAATTTTTATTATCCTACTTTATTTCATTACTTTTTAATTCGATCATATTGCATACGAAATAACTCAATTGCAAATGGAATATCCTCTTCACTCTTTAAATAATAACTGATCCATCCTGATTCAGGTAATACGTGATGTGGTTTTACCAAGCCTTGCTTCACTAATTCATCTCGCTTTAACTTCGGAAATGGTAAATCAGCTAATTTATCACCATGAAGATGGCCAAGTTCTTTCTTGCCATAATTTATTTCAATACCACCAAATCGATGCGGTTTTTCAGAAACACCCGCCCAGCTGAGTACTTCATTTCTAATCATTTCACTAAATGACATGAACATTCACTCCTTATAAATGATTGATGTAATTTTAAATTAACATTTTCATTACTTTTTTCCATCAATCCAAAGTATGAATGGGAATACGAATATAGTTTGGTCTTAACACCTTATTCTTTATGGAATAAGTGAATTTATTAAGCTACCGACAACAGCACAAAACAAAGACTAGACACATATCCTAATTTTGTAACCTAACTTACCTATAGAAAGGCGGGTAATACAATTGACTGCCAACATCGACTATACCTCCCCCTCAACCAATTTTACTTATGATGTAAATAAAAGTAATTTTTTTCGGAAAGATGCCCAAAATTATATAAATGTACTTGGTATTAAACAATTAAATACTTTAGAAAATACTTCTTTATTAGATATTTATTTAAGTACAGGAAATGTTGTAGAACCACATATTCATCAAAATGCAGCTGAACTTGTTTATTGTATTTCAGGGGCTGCTGTTGTTTCTTTACTTAATCCATTTACGAATCAAATATTAAACTTACCGATAAAACCCGGGCAAGTCGCCAACATTCCACAAGCGTGGTGGCATTATGAAATTGCTACAGCAAATAATACTCATTTATTAGCTATTTTCAATGCTCCAGCGCCAGAAGTTATTTTCGGTTCTGATATTTTAAGATTAACTCCTGCTCATATGATGGCACATACTTACTGCCTCAATGAACAACAATGGAAACAAGCGGTTTCCCCTATTCAATCAACTACTGTAATTGGTCCTCCGTCAAACTGCAATCAAAACCGTGAAATGAAAAATTATCCAACCCAGCCCCTCGCTCAACAACATAATCCGCATCACCAAGATTCTTATTACTTCCCTCTTTACTGGGGCTATTAATTTGTAAATTTTCAAAAGAATCATCATTTATCTCCTAGGAAAATACCAAGGAGATTTTTTTATTGTATCTTCTCTTCCTATTAAAAATAGTAACAATTGATAGTGGACATACATATAATATTTATATATTAAATTGGAGGTGATAGTACTATGAGTAATTATAACTATCGAAAAAACTACTCTTATAATAAAAATAGTAGCTCTTCAGCATCCTCTCAATCTTCCAATTCTCAATCTTCCAATTCCCAATCGCAAAGAGACTTAGCGGAGCAAGGCTATGTAAAGAAAAAAGGATGTAACTGTAATAAAAATAAATAGTTTATCTTATGGATGAATTCTTTTTTAAAAGAATTCATCTTTTTTTACTGATTGGAAATTTTTAAAGTTACATAACTTATTACTTAAATGAGAAAGGGTAAATTATACTTTTTTATACGAACTTAACAAAGAGTAATTGTTCAATTAATTTATTACTTATTTTCCTAAAAAATATAGTCCTTCCTAAATTTATTAGGAAGGACTATATACAAACCCCTGTTTAATTTCCTACTAAACATTGTAACAAATTAAACGATATTAATACCTGCACTTACAAATCCAGCAACTGCAGCTATTGGACTTGCTGCTGTTAATGAAACATATAACAGTATTTTATCCCCAGCTGCTACTGGAATAGCTTCAGGTATGATTCCTGATGCTGTAGAACCAATCGCTATTGCGGCAAATGCTGGTGTTAATAATAGAGGTGCACCTTGTACTGTAAACGTATTGCTTGCTGCAGGTGCAGTTAATATTTGTATTTGCACTTGAACAGGTGATATTGGAGCTAATGCAGCTGTCGCACTAAAGAAACCTGCTAATGACGTGATAGTTCCTGCACGTGGTGCTACAAATGCATAATCACCTACACCTAATGCTAATGTGATACTAGTTCCACCTGTTAATGCTACACCAGGCTGACTAAATCCAAATCCAAGAAGAGTTCCTGTATTAGCTACTAACGCGTTAACTAACGCAGATGGTGTTGTACCTGAAGCAAATGGAATAATAGCTCCACCACCAGTTGCACCTGTTGCTCCTGTTGCCCCCGTTGGACCTGTTGCTCCTGTTGGACCTGTTGGACCTGTTGGACCTGTTGCTCCTGTTGATCCTGTTAGGCCTGTTGCTCCTGTTACTCCTGATGGACCTGTTGCTCCTGTTGATCCTGTTGGGCCTGTTGCTCCCGTTGGACCTGTTAATCCTGTTGCTCCTGTTGCTCCCGTTGCTCCTGTTGCTCCCGTTGCTCCTGTTGCTCCTGTTGCTCCTGTTGCTCCTGTTGCTCCTGTTGCTCCTGTTGCTCCTGTTGCTCCGCCTCCTGGACCTGTTGGACCTGTTGGACCTGTTGGGCCGCCTCCTGGAGTAGCACCAATTAATTGAGTTAATAAGTTTAATAAAAGTTGTAAACTTGCAGGGTCAATAATTAAAGAGAAGAAGAATGGTGCAAGAGCACTGTAGAATTGTTGTAATAAAGAAAGTAATTGACTTAGATTTGGGTTAGGAGATTGTAGTAAATTAATAATACTTTGAATTAATTGTTTTAAGAAATTCCCTTCTGGAGAAGGTGCTAATTCATTTAGTAAGTTCAATAGTTGAGTAAACAAATTGAGTAAAGCTAATCTGTTTGCATCACTTGGATTTGCAAAAAACGCTGCAATAGCCGAAATTAAAGAGTTTAGTAAAGTAATTAATCTACCTAATTGCTCACTAGTAATCGGAACTGTTTGTGGATTGTTACAACACTCTGGAGTGAAAACAATCGGATTATTGCAGTGGTTATGACCGAAACAATTATTACTTGTCATTTATGTCCTCCTTACTTGTTTTATATTTGAGTTTTTCCTATTATAAGAATCATAAAGTTGTAAAAGAGTATGTGTTATATATTGACTTAAAATAGGAAACATGAAATATAATTAAACTTGCAAACGCTATTTAATTATGTTCATGACTCACATATTAATTATATGTTTTTAATAATTGACTGCTTAGATTAAATACCTAAACTTAAGAGTTTATTTTATTTTTCCACGTTTATCTCTTAGGTTCAAAGACACATTTTAATTTGAATACAAAAACCGAATTTACGATTTACATATATTCCGCAAGTAACAACATCATTTTTTCATATACATAAAGAACACTTCTTTACTAAAATTGGGCTCCCCTTTTAAAGGGGAAGCCGTTTCTATTATAAAAAACTCTCATACAATATAGTGGACAAGTTATTTTATACTTCGTTCTAATAAAATATTGTAAGGAGTGAAAATTAATTGCCTATCATTCAACCATTTATGGCATCTAGAAGATTTACATCTACACTAGGAGCCGGCACAGGTACAGGTGCGGCTTTTGCAATTGCTGCCACAGCTTGTTTAAACGATGCGGGTACTACTGCAACCGCTTTTCCGACTTTCACGTATTACAACTTATATGTGAACGGTATTCTTCAACCAAGCGTGAACTCCAGTGTTACTACTGGTCCTACTGGTGCTATTACAATTCCTGGTGGGGATGCATTAGACGGCGGAATTCCAATTACAATTGAATTTATCGTCACTTAATGTTACCGAATGTAATTCAGAACAAAAAAGACAGATTCCTTTTCACATTAAGAATCTGTCTTTTTTAATTAATAATAATAAATTGTAAAATAATTGAAGAACCTTGCGATGGTGGTTGGTTATCCAATAAAGTTAGTTTACCAGTACTAACTTCATAGAATGGTTGTGGTTGCAGAATTCCATTGATAAACAAATTTACATATGAAACCTCAGTAGGTGATAGTATATTCGTTGTACCATATTGAGCTATGCCATCTGCATCTGTATATATAAGTTTCTCTCCATCTGAAAAAGTGTAATATAGCAAATTAGTTGTTGTTAGAGGGCCAATCCCCCCAGTAGGACCTGTTACTCCCGTTGCTCCCGTTACTCCCGTTATTCCTGTTATTCCTGTTGCTCCCGTTACACCCGTTGCTCCTGTTACTCCCGTTGTTCCTGTTACTCCCGTTGCTCCCGTTACTCCCGTTATTCCTGTTATTCCTGTTGCTCCCGTTGCTCCTGTTATTCCTGTTGCCCCCGTTGCTCCTGTTGCTCCTGTTGCTCCTGTTGCTCCTGTTGCTCCTGTTGCTCCTGTTGCTCCTGTTGCTCCTGTTGCTCCTGTTGCTCCTGTTGCTCCTGTTGCTCCCGTTGCTCCTGTTGCTCCTGTTGCTCCTGTTGCTCCCGTTGCTCCCGTTGCTCCCGTTACACCCGTTGCTCCTGTTGTTCCTGTTGCTCCCGTTGTTCCTGTCGCTCCCGTTGTTCCTGTTATTCCTGTTGCTCCCGTTGCTCCTGTTATTCCTGTTGCTCCCGTTGCTCCTGTTATTCCTGTTGCTCCCGTTGCTCCTGTTATTCCTGTTGCCCCCGTTGCCCCCGTTGCTCCTGTTGCTCCTGTTGCTCCTGTTGCTCCTGTTGCTCCTGTTGGAATATATATTGGTGGAAGAGCTGAAAATGTAGGTCCAATATTCTCAGGTTCTATCTTACCTTTATTTATTGATAATTTGTCATTCCGCTTCAATTTAATTCCTCATTCCACATATTTTTAATTAACTTACATAAGTATGAGTCTATTATTAAGAAATGCTTTCATAACTATTCTTTTTTCTTTCCAAATGATTCATACAGTTATTAAACATTTTACCGTTGCTATAACCCCTATTAATATAATAAAATGATAGTTCCATTCCAAAAACACGAAACTTATTGCATTCTAATTTAAAAATGAGGTAATTTATACTCAAGATAAAAATGAAAAAAGAATAGAAAAACTAGTATCAACGACTCTTGAAATTATTCTTCCATACAGACTTACTGAACCTACCAGAAATACTGGGTCAATAGTTACAACAAACTCTATGTTCGCTAATAATACATTAGGTGATCCCATCACTGTGATATTAGGCGGAACTAATATTCCTCTTTCTAATAACCAAAGCCTCGGTAATTTTACAGTTAACGCCTCAAACGATATATTTACAATTCCTGTAACCAGAAGATATCATTTAACCTATCAAGTTAATACGACAACTGCTCTACTCGCTGGAACAAAACTACTATTAAACGCTTCTACTCCACTTCCTGGTTCTATTTTTTCTCCCGCTATATCAACTTCAAATTATAACAATAATTTAATTGCCGATACTACAATTTCACTTCAATTATTCGGCGTATTATACATCGTTAATTTGGTTGGAGGTGGTTCAACAGGTGCCTCTCTAACAATTATACGAATCGATTTAAAAATGATTCATTCTTTTTCTAATAAACATTATTAAATACTAAGTCTGTCATGATAAGAACCTCCCAATTATTTCATAAAAGTGGTGGCGCATTAAAGAACAAATTGCACTATATTCATAGTAGAAACTATCTATACTAAATTTTCCGTATATATATTATCAATTTACACTGACTTCCACCGATGTTACATTAAATATGAAGACAGTTTCTTTTTTACGAACCATCTCAATACGTATTTGAGAAACGTACTCCAATCCTATACGCGAGAGCAATACTATGTTGACACTCAGATGAGTGTCTTTTTTTGTGAGTAATAAAAAATAAAAACCATCTCTTAAAGATGGTTTTATCTTTTGTTACTATAAATGTAAACTTATGCAGTTGGATAATAAATTGTCATGCTTAATCGAGTCAAAGATTCCCCTAAATTATAATAAGAGTGTGATCTATCGGCCTTAAAACGAATTGAATCTCCACTATTTAATGTATATTGACAGTTATTCACTTCTACTGTCAATTCACCTTCAAATACCGTAATAAATTCTTCTGCGCCTTCTTTATGCCCTTCTGAACTTAATTTCCCTTCTGTTTCTATTTCTACTGTATACATTTCAAAATGTCTATCATCTTGAAAAGGAAAAGAAGGATACACTTTATATTTTCCATTGTCTTCAGACAATGCTTGAATATCTTTTCTTAAAATCACTTTCGTATCAGGCTGAGGATTGTTGATTAAAGAGGTAAAAGAAACTTTCAAGCCATTTGCAATTTTCCATATTGTTGTTAGTGTCGGGCTTGATTCTCCTCTTTCAATTTGTCCAATCATCGTTTTACTCACACCTGTTAATTGGGAAACTTTTTCCAAACTTAATTTTTCTTTTTCTCTTATAGTTTTTAAATTTTTCGCTAGTATAAGTTGAATTTCTTCCATAAAAAACACTCCCACACTATATACAATATAACGACTGTTATGTATAATAAAAAGCACACGTTATATTGTTCTTTTCGGTCATTATAACATACAAAAATAATTAGGGGGGTTCAAATGCCTATATTTTCTTTTTTGTTATTTGTATTTATAAGTAGCTTCACACCTGGTCCTAACAATTTCTTAGCTATGACATACGCAAATCAACATGGATTAAAGAGAAGCATAAACTTTTGCTTCGGAGTAGCTTTTGGTTTTTTCATCCTCACTTCTTTATGTAGTTTCTTTAATGTTGTACTACTTAATATCTTACCCATAATCGAATTCCCTTTAAAAATTTTAGGTGTAGCGTATATGTTATATTTAGCTATTAAAATACTTACTAGTAAAAGCAGTACGAATCCCGTTGAAAAAGATAATAAAAACTTATTCACTGTGGGGATTTCTCTTCAATTCGTTAATCCTAAAGGGATATTATTCGGACTGACTGTAGTATCGACTTTCATACTCCCCTACTACAATTCATATTCAAGTTTTCTGCTTTTCTCATTATTTCTAGGTATAGTCGGTTTACTAAGTACATTTAGTTGGAGTTTATTTGGTTCAATATTCCAAAAAATATTAGTAAAACATAACCAATTATTCAACATCATTATGGCTGTTTTATTAGTTTTCAGTGCTGTTTCAATCGTTATACACTAATTCGATGCTCATTTTAGATTTTGTACTTTTTAATACCACTCTTTATCAATCAGACTACTTTATATACTAATCCATCCACATACCCTATGTGGTTTAAAACTTTTAAGAGGAAACCTTCTAACAATAGGTTTCCTTCCATATCATATTAAATAAGAAACAGGTTAAATACGGAGGTGATTTTGATTAAGACTACTTTAATTTCTCATTTTTACAATGAAGAATATTTACTTCCATGGTGGTTAATGCACCATACAAAGCTATTTGATCATGGCATTCTTATTAATCGTGGATCCACTGATCGTTCAGTTGAAATCTGTAAAACATTCGCTCCTAATTGGGAAATACGAAACTCAAAATCACTCGAATTTGATGCTTATTTAGTTGATCAAGAAGTTATGGAAATTGAAAGAGAAATTACAGGATGGAAAATGGTATTGAATACGACAGAATTCCTGTGCTGTTATAATAAAGAACAATTTTTCAAATCACTTAGCACTATGGGTGGCAATATGTTTTCAATAAGAATGATTATGATGATTGACGAACCGACTCATGGCTACACTAATCCAAGATATAGCTCTCCGCTTGTTAAACAACGTTATCACGGCATAATAATTCAACCTAATCCAAATCAACTATATCTTAACGGTAGATTAATTCACAATAATTCGCACGGGAACTATAGAGTCGGGAGACATGGTTCGCATTATCCTTATAGCATTTACATGGAACCTGCTTTTATTTTTAAATTTTTTTACAGTCCATGGAACGATCCAATGAAAAAACGAAAATTACAAATTGGGCCGACTCTTTCTCAACATAGTGTACGACGTGGATTAGGTTCTCATCACATAACAACAATTGAAAAATTAGAAAAAAAATACAAATACTATGCAACCTTAACTACGGATCTCCGGTTATTCCCAGAATACCAAATTATATTTCCTGATCTTTGTCCTTAATGTCATGAATATTTAGTTTCGACATCCATCCGTTTTTTATTAACATACCAACTCCAACTAAATACTTTTCTCTAGTAGAAATCTGAGCTAGGACGCTTGCAGCACGCAAATTCCTCTTATTTAATCTCGTATCACTAGCCTATAATCTTTCATACCATTTCATTAAGCACTTGATGTTGGATCAGAAATAAAAAATGGTAATTCATTTGGAAAATTTTCAATTTCAGATTATATACCTTCTAAAACAAAAAATTCAAACAATAGAACCTAAACTAATGTTTGAAGTTATGGCTTTATTTTTTTCTTATTATTCACTTTGAAATCTTTTTATAATAATATTGAAAAATACGGTATAATATAAATTACTGTTCTTTAGGAGGATCACAATGGCTGATAAGTATAAATTTTTTATTCTCATTGTTACCGCATTTTTTTCATTCTTTTCTTTAATAAAAGATTTCCGCAACACTTCAAAAAGTTTCTTTTGGGGTAGTTTTATCATTCTTACAAGCTTCATGATACTATTAATACATGCTCTAGATTTAACTCAAATACTTTTTTATCCAAAGCAAATTGCGCTTGAATTTATTACCATACCACGTAAATTATTTCTACCATCTGTCACTGAGGCCGCCAGTTTCCCTCCAACACTAAGATAATAATTTGATTAAGAGCTCTTTCTAAAAGAGCTCTCTTTTTTAACATAAACATACCATATACAAAATCCAACCTTAACCACTTAATTACTTATAAGAACCTAACTTATAAAACGCATAATAATTATACTTATTTACTAGTATACAAGCCGTATCTCTTAGTAGAAGCACAGCATATTATACGATACAGGACAAAACTTTCAAAACACTTGTCCGAGTTAATTTTCAAAAAGGGGTGAACATAAATGCCTATCGTTAAACCTTTTATAGCTGGAAGACGATTTGTAAGTACAGCCGCAACAGGAACTGCTGCTGGAGCAGATTTAACTTTTGCTAACACAGACTTCACTGATGACACTGGTGCTGTAACAACATTCCCTGCTTCTTATGCCTTTTTAACACTTTATATTAATGGTGTTATTCAAACAGGTGATACTATTACTGGTGTGACTACTACAGCTGCTACTATTGTAGGAGGAGCAGTCCTAGATGGAGGCACTCCTATCGCAATTGAATTTACTATAACGTAACTTTAGTTGTCTTTTTAGAGGTTTCATTAAAAGAAACCTCTAATTTTAAAAATTCACATCAATTTTAGTAGCAACTACATAATACAGTGCAAATACTAGATAGAATGATAGAAATTTATACTCACTCTCAAAAAGAGCACTTATCTATAGTGATCTTTTATATAGCGCAATAATTTTTCGTCTATTTGCTCTTGGAGAATCGACTAAGCAGTTAGCTAAATTAGCTAACTGCTTTTTCCATATTGTATTTATTATTATTCATAGCTTTATCCGTAATAGTAACGCTTGTGCACTATCTACTATAAATTTTCATATATTGTATTATGCTTGTCCAAAATGTGAAGTTAATACTCACGAAATCTAAATACAAGAAAGGAGTGAAAATATGCGCTCATCCATTCGTAAATTCGCTAATTTTAATTGTGAAGCACAAGCACCTAGTACACTACCTGCCCTAGGTTTTGCCTTCAATGCTACTTCACCTCAATTTGCAACATTATTTACACCACTACTATTACCTAGTACAGGCCCAAATCCTAACATTACTGTCCCTGTAATCAATGATACAATTAGTACTGGAACTGGTATTAAAATTCAAGTAGCTGGTATTTATCAAATTAGCTATACATTAACGATTAGTCTTGATAACGTTCCAGTAGCCCCAGAAGCAGCACGCTTTTTCTTGACATTAAATTCATCGACTAATGTTATTGCAGGATCCGGAACCGCAGTCCGTTCTAATATTATTGGAACTGGTGAAGTCGATGTATCAAGTGGCGTCATTCTAATTAACTTAAACCCAGGTGATTTAATTCAAATTGTCCCCGTTGAAGTAATAGGTACAGTAGATATTCGTTCTGCAGCGTTAACAGTTGCACAAATTCGTTAATAAGGTGAAACTTTAATCATTGGGGTTTAGTTCATCCCCCCATGATTATTAGCCCTCACCAATTGGGTTGCCCGTTAATGCGGGATAAAAACAAAAGACTTGGCTAACTAACATTTAATGTTCCTTATACACACTAAAATATATTTTTATAGATTTGACACACATTTATATCAAACAAGCATATTTTATTGTATGTTGACTATATAGTCATACAAATCTAAAGCGTTCATAAAAGCACACTTATATGTGTGCTTTATTTTTAATTAAAACCTACAACATTCTCAAACAATATCCATATATTATCTTGATTCCTCTCTAAATATATAGTTTGTCTCAGAGCGCTTTTAACAGCGCTCTTTTTATTTAAATTCCGATTTTTAAGGTTCGATTTTATGATTTACGTTATACACATGCTACGCTACTTTTGAAACAAGGTATACATCTAAAGACTGTAAGTGAACAATTCAGTTATAAAGATATGTTCATAACATTAAATCGCTATTCACATGTTTTGCCTGGAATGCAGGAGGATGCTGTTAAAATATGTAGTGAAAAACCATTTGAATAGTAATATTTACAAATATAAAAAATGCGGTTTCTCCTCTCAAGAGAAACCGCAACATATCAATGTTTTTACTATATTTTAAACTGACTCGTATACAGATCAAAATAAAACCCTTTATCTTCCATGAGAGACTCATGATCCCCTCTTTCTAAAATTCTTCCATCCTTTATAACAAGGATTTGATCTGCTTTTTCAATTGTTTTAAGTCGGTGAGCGATCACAAAACTTGTGCGACCTCTCATTAAATTATTTAGCCCTGCTTGTATTTGTAATTCTGTTCTTGTGTCAATATTAGATGTCGCTTCATCGAGAATTAATATATCTGCATCTGCTAAAATTGCTCGTGCAATCGCAAGAAGTTGTTTTTGTCCTTGACTTAAATTCGATCCTTCTGAAGCAATTTCTGTTTCATATTGATTTGGCAAATGCTTAATAAAAGAATGTGCAGATGCTGCCTTAGCTGCAGTGATAACTTCTTCATCAGTAGCATCTAAGCGTCCATAACGGATATTATCCATAATCGAACCAGCAAATAAATACGTATCCTGTAAAACTACTCCTATTTTACTTCGTAAAGAATTAATATCATAATCTTTTATATCTTTTCCATCAATATGAATTTGTCCTTGCTGTATATCGTAAAAGCGAGTTAACAAATTAATGATTGTTGTTTTCCCTGATCCAGTCGGGCCAACTAAAGCAATTGTCTCTCCTGGCTGCGCTTTAAGACTCACTTCTTTTAAAATCGTTTTATTCTCTGCATAGCCAAATGAAACATTCTCAAGTGCAACATGCCCTTGTAAATTTTGTACAACAAATGCGTCTTTTTTATTTTGAATTTCTGGTACCTCATCCATAATCTCAAAAACACGTTCTCCACCAGCAACTGCCGCTTGAATTGTATTCATTAAAGTCGCAAATTGACTTAACGGTCTTGAGAATTGACGAGAATAATTAATAAAAGCCGCAATAACACCCACTGTTGTCATTCCGTTTAAGACCATAACTGATCCAGTCCCAATGACAAGCCCCATACCTAAGTTATTAATAAAGTTCATACTTGGAAAAATAAAAGCTGAAAATGTATCAGCCTTCGTAGCTGAAACTCTTAGCTGTTCATTAATTTTATTGAAATTTTGTACAGTTTCTTTTTCTTTTCCATACAACGTCGTAACATCCGCACCTGTAATTGCTTCCTCAATAAATCCATTTAATTCACCTAAATCTTTTTGACGCTTCGCAAAGTTTTTACCACTATATGCAACTAGTTTTTTTGTAACGTAAAACATAATAGGTACTGTAATTAAAGTTACAATTGCTAAAATCCAATTTAAGGCGAACATCGCAATCGTTACACCTATAAAAGTTAGCGCTGATGAAATAATTTGTACAACACTTTGTGTCAAAGCTTGGTTCAAATTATCTATATCATTTGTCACACGGCTCATTAAATCACCTTGAGAACGCACATCAAAGAACCGTAAAGAAAGCGTTTGGATTTTCTCAAAAATATCTTGTCGTATTTTTTGAATTGTTTTTAATGCAACGTTAATCATGACAAATGTTTGTAACCATGTTAAAAGTACAGTTACACCGTAAATCGCGATAAGTAACATACACATTCTTGCTGTACCACTTAAATCTTTCGGTACAATATATTGATCTATAATGACTCCCATAAAATAGGGACCTAATAATCCAAGTAAAGTAGTAACAACGACTAGAAATATAACAAACATTAGAGCAGCTTTTTGATAGCCCATATAGTTCCATATCCGCATTACAGTTCCTTGGGCATTTTTAGCTTTTCCCATCTTCGGTGTGTTTCGTCCACCTTTATTAGCAAATTGCCCTTGAAAATTACGCATGTTCTTCCCCACCTTCTTTATGCAAATTACCACCTTGGGAAAGATAAATTTCCTGATAAACCTCACTTCGTTCTAACAATTGTTCATGTGTACCATTGCCAACTAATTCACCATTATCTAATACAAGTATTTTATCCGCATCCATTATGGAAGAAATTTTGGACGCGATTAATAATGTCGTTGTGCCTTTATATTTTGTTTTTAAAGCTGTTTGAATAGTAGCCTCTGATTTTGCATCAACTGCTGATGTAGAATCATCTAATATGAGAATCGGTGGTTTTCTCACAAGTGCCCTTGCAATTGATACACGTTGTTTTTGTCCACCTGATAGATTTGTCGCACCTTGTGTTAAATTATATCGATAAGATTCTTCCAGCTTATTGATAAACTCAGTCGCACAAGCTGATGCAGCTGCTACTTCCAGCTCATCATGTGTTGCATTTTCTTTACCATAACGTAAATTCTCTTCTATACTACCTGAGAACAACAAAGCCTTCTGAGGTACAAACCCTATTGAAGCACGGAGTTTTTGCAAATCATATGTTTTAACATCTATTCCATCTATACATATTTCACCTTGATCCACATCATATAGACGTGGTAACAGTTTCGCTAAGGTAGATTTACCACTTCCAGTTGATCCAATAATCCCTACTTTTTCACCTTTTTGTATGCTAAACGAAATATCCTTTAAAACGTATTCATTATTTTTCGTATAACTATAACTAACATTTTTAAATTCGATATTCCCCTCGATTTTCTCAGGTTCGATTGCATTAGCTGCGCTTATAATATCAACCTCGGTATTTAACACTTGCTGTACACGATCCGCAGATGGAAAAGCTCGCGCAATTTGAATAAATACCATGCTAATCGACATAAGTGACATTAAAATGATATTCAAGTAATTAATAAATGCCAAAATCGCTCCTACTTGAAGCGTTCCATTGAATACTTTTTCTCCACCAATCCATAATGTTGCGACAATCCCGCCACTTACAACTAGCATAATGATTGGCATCATTAAAGAAATAAGTTGCACAGCTCGAATATTTATCTTCGTTAAATTTGTATTTACATTTCCAAATTGGGCGATTTCGTATTTTTGTCTTACATACGCTTTTATAACACGTACACCAGATAAATTTTCTTGTAACTTTGTATTCACTTTGTCCAATGCCTCTTGCACCTTTTTAAATGTACCACTTGCTTTACTTGCAATTAAAATAATCGCAAGTAATAAAATCGGAACAACTACAAGTAATATTGGAAATAACTCTCGCGCTGTTACAAAAACAATAATTATACTTCCCATAAATAACAGTGGACCACGAACGAGAACACGTAATGTCATCGTCATTGCCGATTGAATGGAAGTGATATCATTCGTCACGATCGTTAATAATTTACCTGTTCCAAATGAATCACGATTATTACTAGAAAATGTTTCTATTTTCGCAAACACATCTTTTCGTATGTCTGTAGCGAAATTAACAGCTGCTTTTGTAGAATACATCATACACCCAAGCCCTCCAACTAAACCGAGTGCTGCTGCTCCTATCATAAGAAGCCCCATTTTTATTACATAATTTAAATCCCGATTTGCAATCCCAACATCAATGATATGTTGCATAATAGTCGGTTGAATTAAGTCCATCGCAACCTCAAGTACCATAAATAGCGGTCCAATAATAGCGAAGAACATGTATGGTTTTAAATACTGTAATAACTTACGAAATGATTTCATACATAATCTCCTTTTCCCATAAAATTACCACTGAATAATTCATATCCCTCCTTATTTAATTGATATTTTTTGTAATTTCTTCATTACTTTTATTATATTATGCAAATTAATATTTAACATTATTAAATGATAAGTATTAATGACTTTCTGGTCAATAAATGTGCTTTATATTATGTAAATACAAAAACCGCATTCTTAATGAAAAGAATACGGTTTTTTTCATCTATATTTCTTCAATTGTAAAATTTAAAAACTCAGTCTCAAATCCCTTATTTTTAGAAGGACTACACGTGTAAAAACCTATTTTAATAGGCTCACTCCCTATATCCTCCATTAAATGAGCGATTCTTATTTGTTCCCATTGATGGCTCTTTTTCACATATATTGTATAATCACCGCGTTTTCGAATAATTCGAAAACGAAGTTGTTGCTTAGCTGCTTCTGTTGGATAATCTTGCGTTGACCAATCAGAATATCCATTATTCGTTACGACAGCACCTAAGTGAGATGGCCCTTCAGGGATATATTCTAAAGATGTTTTTAGCCAACAGTTCTCCGAAATCATAACAAAAAGACCTGCTTGATCGAATTTTGAATTTGGATTCATACGTAACTGAACTTCAGCTTGAAAGTCTGTCATCATCTCATTATAAAATACATGACCATTCATTACTTCAAAACCATAATGTGTTTTAAGCCAAAAATCGGTTTCTGCTTTCGAACGGACAATAAACGCATGATTATCATTAATTTTATAGTATTCAGGTACATTCATTATAGTGAGTTGCTCAATACGTTCTGGTATATACGATATATTCATAGCTCCTCCATAATAAAGCATTTATATAGACATTTAAAACTCCGCTAATACTGGGAATTTATAACCTTTAAAATCTAACTCTTTATCACTTCGAACCATTAAATACTTGCTAGACTGTAATTCTGTAAACTGTACATCCTCAACCCCTAATTGATCCGGTGAAAAATAAAATTCGATTTCCGTAAACCTTTCATTGATTTCTCCACATAATTCATCTAAAACCGGAAGTACTGGCGCAAATACTCCAAATAATTTCAACTTTTCATTGTCTACTTCATAAACGATTAAAGCATCTAGTTTCTCTGAATAATACAATTTCTCATTCCATTCCGAATCATACATATTCAAATAAAATGAAGGATGGAAGTTTAAAGTTGAAAAACTATTTGAAAGTCTTTGGCTACTATCAATCGTTTCATGTATTAACTGTCTATTCTCTATATTATAGAAATCTAACTTTTTAAGTAGTGAATGGTTATTATTAATATTTTTATCATATGGTATAGTCATCAAATATTCCTGCACAACTTTAAATCCAAATGCTGTATATAGTTCAGGTTTTTCCGTAAACAATAATGCACATTCACATTTCTTATCAATTTCTTCTATCATTTTACTCATTAATTGTGTCATTAGCCCTTGTCTACGGAAATTAGGGTGTGTCATTACTGATTGAATACCCGCCGCATTTATTTTTTCACCATTAATTAATAACGGGAGTGAAAATGCCGCAACATTTGCAATCACTTTATCTTCTTGTAAAAATGATAAAGCTTTATATGTATCATCCCAATATCCTTTATCCGAAAAATCATTCAATGTTTGAGTTGTAATTCCAAACACTTCTTCAAATAAAGGAAATAACTGCTCCCTTTTCGGTTCTTCTATTAGAAGACTTGCCAATTTTTCAACATTCCCCATGTTGTACCTCCAAATGTTAAATTCCATTAAATTAGATATACTTATATGACCTACTCTTAAAAATAGAGGTCTTACCAATCAATATACTATCATAAAACATAAAAAAAAAGTCTAATTAATTTTATGTTTCGACTATTTGAAAATAAGTCGAATAAAAAAATATTAAGATTTTCGGATATTAATTAGTTTATTTTATAAAAATAGCGCTTTCTAATTAGCTTTTACTAATAGAAATACACTATTGATAATAAAATATTTTTATTCTTTTATCCCTTCAAGTCTTTCCTTCGTATTAATTTCTTCTCCACTTATACGCTTTTCAAAAGACTTTCTCCAACTATTTGAAAGTGCATTTACTTCTAATATCCTTTTTACCCCTTCAATATTTTGTTTTTCCTTATGCATAATACGGTTAGCGAATGCTACTGAAACACCTTTTGGATCAGACTGTAGTCTTTTTAAGGTGTCGACTGATGATACCCATCCTTCTTTTAATACACGAAAATAAAATCCTGTATATCCTGTTTCTTGAAAATATAGTGGTAACTTTGGAATATTATATTTTTTTGCTAATTTAAAACAAGGTTGCCTTGGTTGTGTTACCTGTACGATTGCCTGTCCTAGCTCAAACGTATCACCAATACAAACATCCTCTTCGCTCATACCACTAACTGTTATATTTTCTCCGAAAGCCCCATATACAAGATCTTGATTCAATTCTTTTTCCCAGTATGGATAGTGATCACCAGTATAAACACAAACTGCTTTATCTACTCCTCCATGATGAACTAAGTCAGCTTGTCCATCCCCATTAAATTTTACAAAGGATAAATATACCGGTTCCTTTACTTGTTTCTTATTTATGCCTGTATGAACTACCTTTCCACCGTATGTAACCTCTTTTGGTAATCCTATATTTAAAGATAATAATTGATATTCATTAGCCATTCTATTTCCTCCTTTAAAAGTGTTACATGTATTTTCTCTCAATTAATTTTTACAACCCTCTCTGCTATATAAAGATGATTATAAAACCTTTAAAATCATTGTTCAATTCAATTATTTATATAATAATGATAGGTATAACCTATTATTATACTTGAGGTGATTCCAATCGAATTACGACAACTTGAATACTTTTTAGCTGTTTCAAAAGAATTACATTTCACAAAAGCAGCTGAGAAATTAAATATTTCACAGCCTTCTCTAAGTCAACAAATACGTGCATTAGAGCATGAAGTAGGAATGCCACTTTTCGATCGAATTGGTAAAAAAATATCTTTAACTGAAGCAGGGAAGATTTTATTATCACATAGTAAAACCATTTTTCATGAAGTCGAACAAGCTCGTTCAGCTATTCAAGACCTAAACGGATTACAGCAAGGTTCCTTAACAATAGGGGCTTTGTTAACCGTCGTAAATTATTTACTACCAACAGCTATTTTAAATTTCAATAATTTATATCCCAATATAGAGCTTTCTGTATTAGGGCTTCGCACAGGAGATATTCGTGAAAAATTATTACGAAGCGAACTAGATATTGGAATTACATTTCTCCCGGTGCAAGATAAAGAGATTCTCTCTATCCCTCTATACAAAAGCGATCTTACATTAGTCGTGCCAACTGGTCATCGATTAGCTGAACGTAATCATGTATCTATTGCTGAATTACAGAACTACCCTTTAATTCTTTTACCTAAAAATTTCTTTTTAACCGAACTAATTACATCTCATTGTCAAAAATTCAACTTTAAACCAAGACCAATTTTAGAAATTAGCACGATGGAATCTTTAATCCAAATGGTTTCCAAAGGAATGGGAATTACAGTGTTACCCAAACCATATATAGACTTTTTACAAAATAAAAACATTCAAGCTATTAAAATAGAAAACCCTACTCCAACAATTGAAATAGGGCTAATTTATAGAAAAGATAAATATATGTGTGCTGCAACTCGAGAATTTATTGAGCAACTAAAAAGTACAGTACGTTCTTTCCAAAACTAAACAAAAGAGATTATCCTATGAAACCGTTTCACAACGATCTAGTAGAATAATCTCTTTTCAAAACAAAGTAAACATTATATTAAACTCTTATAGATTTTAATGTACCTTTTTAGATATTGGAATATATTTAGTAAAATATGCACCAACTAGCAATAATACAATTGAAAATAACCAAGTAAAAGCACCGCCAAAGTGAAACCAATATGCAAACATATTTAAAATTGCGAGTGAAAAGAAGCAAATAGAAGTTAACGCACTTTTCAATCCTTTTATCCCAGATTTTTTTCTCTTTTGATAAGCAATATACATCGCAATAACAAGAAAAAAGATAAGAACAAATGGTAACATAACTTTTAGCATTGGTAATCCCTCCAGTGTAAATGCACTCTCTTCATTATCATCTTATCTCATTTATCTTTTAGGCATCAATTCATTCTTATCTTCCCTCCAAAAGTCAGTATAAGTTTTATTTTTAAAGTTCACGTTCACCTCAGAAAACGGCATACTTCCTCCAACTTTCAATGAGTACCAGTCGTTTAAAAGTGGTGATCCGAAACAAATCTTCATTGTACGATCATGTAAATCGAATAATACAGAATGTAAAGTTCCAAACCATTCTTCATAGTTATGTACAGTCAGTCCATCAGGATATTCTTCTTCTACTAACTTTTTTAAAGACTCTATGCTCACTTGTTCATATCCATTTAAATGCTCATGTAAAACATGATATCTCTTTGTAGATTGTTCTAATTTCCTATTATTTAATTTCTTAATTGATGAACTAACTGCATGGTTTGTTGATACAATAAAAGTTTGGTTGTCACCATCAATCGTTGTTGTGGATTTATGACCGTCAAATATTTCAATATGTGCTGCGTTTAAAGGATCAGCTACTATTAAATTAATATTACTAGCAATTGGTATTTCTTCTATTAGTGATTTAGCTTCCTGCACATTTTTACATTTCTCCAACAACAATCGAATTACCGCAAAACACTGTAAACCATTTACCATTGGCTTTCTTAAACCTGCAATGTTTCCTACTGGTTGACCACATGCTGAAAATGTAACAGATAATCCATGTTCGTTAACCCCTTCTGTTCGACCAAAATATTGAGTAGAAAAGCCACTATGTGCATACGCACCTTCAACATGCGTCGAGCAAAAACGCATATCATCTATTACTGGTGATAAATCATAATTTCTTAATACATAAGTGTGAGTTGAATCTGTCTTTTTAGGTAATACTGCACAATGACTACAACCTGCTTTCAATAGTGTTTGATAGTAATACATCATATTTTTTGAAGGAATTTTTAACACTTCACAAAAACCTTCAATTTCTTCATTAATTCCAGAACAATATTGATTTAATATATTTCTAGATTCTGTCCAATGGTTATGCGATATTAAGTTTTCTTGCTCTATAAATTGCGGAATAAGATAAGAATGTTGTTTCACAAATTCACCTTGTTGCTTACCAATTTCATAATGACTTCCTTTGAGCGATGAAAAATACCCCTTTACTTGATACATCAAATTCCCCCTCTTATTAAACATATCCATATCGTACCAAATGAATCCCATTCATTCTTGATGTTTTTTACTACCTTACCTTAACTCCATGCCACTTTAAAACCTCCACTAATAATTATTTACTAAATAATTATTTTTTTGTTAATATTGCTACAGAAGCTTTACTTCAAAATAAAATAGTTTAATATCAAATGAGCAAAATACTATATTGAACTTACTCGTAAGCAATCATCTAATTTTTGAGATTAAGAAACTTATTTATCAAAGCAAAAGGAGAATTTATGTATGAGCAATTGCAAACCAATTGATGAATTAACTATTGAAGACCTAAAACAAAACCCCATTTGGGAATGGGCAATAGATGAAGAGGAAAACGAAGAACATGACGAAACATGGGTAAAACCAGCAGCAACTACTAATTTTACAGAGGAGCTAAACGGTTCAATCGTACTAGGCGAACTATTCTTACATAATGGTGAAAAATTCCCTATGATGTGTGAAATTGACATTGAAAATAACGAGGCAGTAATTCGTTCTGTTGTTTATTATAACGAAGCAGAAAATGAGTATATTGCTATAGAAGATATTGTGAAAACGGTCGAAATGCCGTTATCGATTATTATTAACCTAACAATTCATGCAGAATCCAAAACCTTATGCTTCACTGCACATAAAGTAGATATTTATAAAAATTCAATAACGACTAATTTAAATTAAAGTTGGGCGAAATAAAGAAAACAATTATTAAATAAAGTGAAGCTTTAATCAGTGGGGGTCTTACTGCCCAGCAAATAGCGGGATAAAAACCGGAAAATGATTATCGATTCCCCGGTTTTTCAAACTAGATTAAAGTATTCCCTTTTCTACTAAAGTCTCTGCGATTTGAACTGAATTCCAAGCCGCACCTTTTAATAGGTTATCAGAAACAATCCAGAGGTGGAATCCGTTTGGCATATCAGGATCTTTACGTATTCTTCCGACAAATGTATCTATTTTCCCTTCTGCATATAATGGCATTGGATACAGCTGTTTACTAGGGTTATCCTGCAAAATAACACCTGGTGCATCCATTAATACTTCCTTAATTTCCGTAACGGTTGCTTCTTTTTCCAGTTCTATATAAACCGATTCTGAATGCCCTGATACAACTGGAACACGTACACAAGTAGCTGCCATTTTCAGGTTTTCATCTTCTAATATTTTCTTCGTTTCTTGAATCATTTTTACTTCTTCAAAAGTAAAATCATTGTCTGTAAATATATCTACTTGAGGCAGTACATTAAACGCTATTGGGTAATGTTTTTTATCTTTTTTCGCCGGTAATATACTACTTTTCACTTCTTCACCAGCAAGCATAGACTTAGCCTGCTCTTGTAATTCATGAATCGCATGAATGCCAGAACCCGATACGGCTTGATATGTTGAAACGATAATTCTTTCTAAACCGAATGATTTTCGAATCGGCTGAAGTGCTGTTACCATCTGTAATGCTGAACAATTTGGAACTGCAATGATACCTTTATGCTGCTTTAAAGTATGCGCATTCACTTCCGGAACAACGAGCGGTACATCTTGCGCCATTCGGTACTCACTTGTGTTATCAATTACAATCGCACCACTAGAAACTGCATGAGTTACAAATTGTCTAGATACTTCTCCCCCAGCGCTAAAAAAGGCAATATCTACACCTTCAAAGCTAGTTGTTTTTGCCTCTTTTATAATTATCTCTCTTCCTTTGAATCTTACTTTCTTACCAGCGGATCGTTTTGACGAAAGCAATGTAACTTCAACTATATTAAACTTCATTTCATTCTCTAACAGTTCAATAATTTTTTGTCCTACCGCACCTGTAGCCCCAACAACAGCTACATGATAGCCCTTTTTTTTCATCTTTTCTCCTCCAATATCACCTGAATGAATATTTCTACAATTTCATTTTATACAGAATTTAATCATTTGGAAAATTAAAATACATGATATAATCATTCAAAAATCATGATAATAAAAGAGGGATTGCTTATGGAAATGAGACATGTTAAAACATTTTGCGCCATTGTGAAGTATGGTAATTTTTCTAAGGCTGCGCATGCGCTAGGTTATGCGCAATCTACTGTTACAGCACATATGAAAGCTTTAGAGAACGATTTACATATTCCTCTTTTCGATCGGTTAGGGAAAAAAGTGCTACTTACAAAAGCAGGTCATCAATTTCATCCTTATGCATTAGAATTACTTTCAATATATGAAAAAGCGCGAGAAATCCCCCAAAATACAGATTATTTAGAAGGTACATTAAGTATTACATCTAATGAATCATTAGCGGTATACCGATTACCACAATTATTACGTACTTACAAACAGAAAAATCCGAAAGTAAATATCGTACTTGAAACAAACACAAATGAACAAGCATTACAAAAATTACGTGAAGGAGAAACAGACGTTGTCTTCATAATTGGAGAAAGTATAGAACATAATGATTTTATTACGCGTACTTTTAGTAATGAAACATTTGGATGGATTTTACCAGCTTATTCCTCTGCGCATACAAATCCATTCCAGTTATTACAGGACACCCAGTTCATTTTTACAGAACAAAGCTGCGGCTATAGGCCAATGGTAGATCGTTTTTTATGTCAAAGTGGAAATATTCCAGCTAAAACATTTGAAACTTCCAATGTTGAAGTCATTAAACAATCCGTTATGTGTGAGTTAGGCATTTCAATTCTTCCTTATATCGTTGTACAAGAAAGTTGCCAAAAAGGACAACTATGTTTTCAACCTATCGAAACTCCAACAGTTATTCAAAGTTATGTAATCTATCATAAATCTAGATGGATTTCCCCGGTATTACAATCGTTCCTTTCCTTACTTGAACGAGACTAAAATATTAAGACGTACATAGAAAAAGAGTAATTGCCTAATAAGCAATTACTCTCTTTCATTAATTAGTATACTATTTATTAGTCTGTTCCCCACCTGCAATTAATTTACTACCTGAATATGTACCTTTGTTCATAAACACTTGATTAATTAATTCTTTTTGCTCAGCTTGCGACATTACTCCTTTTCCTTCTCCTAAATTCCCACTTTGTAATTTCCAAATCTTATTGTGATCCCCATCAACCTTTTCATATTTTCCTTGTTTCCATCGTTCTAAAATTTCTACATATGTACTTCCCTGTACAAGATCATTACTCTTTACAATATCAATTAAGCTTTCAATCCGCTCTTGTGTAATAAAAATATAGCCCCACTTTTGATCAGCTTTCGCTTTTTGATGTGCCATTTCATGTAATGCTGTCTGTATGTTCTCATCTGTCCATTTAAAATTTTTATTAAAACCACTATTCGGCAATGAATAATTTCCATTTTCTAAAAGCTTTGCATCTTCTGCTTTTACGTTACTATCAGCTAATACTTCTACTGCTGGAGCAGCTGGTGATGCCTTTTTCGCAGCTGGTTTACTATTATTTAAATAATGCAGCATACCATATGTTAAACCTACTCCAATTACCGCCATACCAGCTATAACACCTATTATTTTCAAAAATGTTTTCATCTCGCTTGTTTCCTCCCAAATATCTCCGTTCTGACTACCTAATTATTTCTTATATAAAAACTGTTACTTCATTCAAAATATCGCATCCCATCCCCTATCATATTATTTATATATACTTCCTCATATTGTATTTCTTTTTCTTTAAAATTGAAAGATTATTCTGTTAAATAATGAAAATATTCTACAAATTTTTCCTTTATATTTATAAAGAAACAAAAAAACAACGAGCGCGTTCTACAACACTCGTTGTTTTTACTTTATGCACGATTTTCTTTTAACCACTTCGTAATAGCATCTAACTTCGAAACATCAAAACGTCTTTCTTCACACACGTTCAAATTTTGTGAGTTTCTCACTATTTCTAATTCATTATTTCTTACACTTTTTGCCTCAATTAATTTACAATACCCATCTGTAACAGTATTTAAATTTTCATAATAACGCTGAAACGATTTTGATATATGTAAATGTTTTTCAAAGTTTCTCCTTCTTTTCGTTTCATCAGATACTTTCCGTTTTCTAAGTTCTTCATCGTTCGTATATAAATAAAAATATTGATCTGGAAAACCAATTTCCCTATTTATCATCTTTTCTTTATAAAAATTTTCTATTAAAGATAATGGCTGATTAAATATATCAAAATGAAAACACCAATTATAACTAAGTGGCTGATATATATCGCCATCGAGTATTACTAATTCATATTGCTTTGACTTCTGAACAGCTATATTCCAGCGCTCAACTTGTTTTTCAAAATACCATGTTCTATGTTCATTTTTTGGTCTTTCAAATAAAGAATTCACTTCAGGTATTATATAAGCACCATAATTCTTTTCTAATTCACGGCACGTGGTACTTTTACCAACAGCGCTTGCTCCCTCAAATGCTATTATCCCCATAGTTTCTCCCTCTTTCATTAACTAAAATTTCGTTGTTTCGCTTTTCTTCCCCATAACTTTCTCCATAAAACAATTGAAGCGACAGTGAGCATGATTGTTGTAATGATACTACCTTCAATTCCGAACGTGCCTCCATGCAATGTTTCTGGTCCATTTGTTATAGACTTAAAAATTGGAGTAGAATATACAGTTGTGCCACTAACTGCAAAACCATATACATTATATTGAGCCCAGTTCCAAATTGAGTGCCATGCACATATTCCCCACAGACCGTCTTCTTTCAATACATATAAAGCTGCGAAAACACCCACTAATATTATATTCGATATAGATAATATTGTAATTCCTGGATTAAGTAGATGAAGAAATCCAAATAAAAATGAAGTTACAATTATTCCAACCCATATACGACTTCTAACAGAAAGAACCGGGAATAACCAACCTCGTACAATAATTTCTTCCGTTGCCCCTTGTATTAAAAATGCAACTAGAGATCCTACTATTCCTACTATCACTGTTGAGGTAATATGTTGTACTTGCAATTTCACACTCCCCATTAATAATAGTAGAATAACTGGCGTTGAAATAAATAAAAACCCTATTAACGCACCTTTTAAATACTTTCTCATCCATTTCTCTTTCCAAAAGCCAATGGATGAAAAGGGTCTTTTTTCTACAAAACGAACCCATATAAATAAAATAAATATAGCTCCGCCAAACGTTAACACCATTCTAACATTGTCATAAATACCTTTCATGAATATCGTTTCAGCTTTCGGTAAAAATAACATAAATAACATAAAAAGTTCGCCTAAAGTCAAAAATATAATGGCTAATATTACAGCAAAGACTGGATGGACCTTTTTTCTCCCTGCTTTTGCTGCTTCAATTATTATAAATGAATTATTTTTCACTTTCTTTTCTCCTTTTATAATATTTAACTACCAACAGTAACCAACCATATTTTACCACGAAAAATATATTATTAATATTTACTCTAAGTTTTTCTTACATGATTTTGCATAAATCCCAATTAGGAATAATATATAAATAAAAGAGGTTCCTTTGTGCCTTTACTATTATCACCCAGATTACTCAGTGGTATTACCAGCACTTGCTATTTCCCACCATTTGTTGTAAGATAGTAATTAAGGTCAATTTAACACTATATTTTCTTTGCATATTATCAAGTATCAATCAGGGACAGTTTGTACTCCTTATGGGTTTTTGATAATATGTGAAATTTTATTTTCATTCAAATAAGGCCGATCATATTGTAATTTTTCTACTTTTAGGAGGCATTACCATGACATTAACAGGTAAAGTAAAATGGTTTAACAGCGAAAAAGGTTTCGGTTTCATCGAAGTTGCAGACGGTAACGATGTATTCGTTCACTTCTCAGCTATCACTGGCGACGGCTTCAAGTCTCTTGACGAAGGTCAAGAAGTTAGCTTTGAAGTTGAAGAAGGTAACCGCGGACCTCAAGCTAAAAACGTTGTAAAGCTATAATTCAAACAATAAAAAGGTTGTTACCAGCAAGGTTAACAACCTTTTTAATATATAACTAAAATTTTTTACATAAAAGGAGTGGTTACATGTATCGCAATCGAAAGAACGATGTAGCAGAAGTACCACCAGAACAAACCCCTGTTTGGGAATGTGAATCAGAGGATTGTTTAGGATGGATGAGAAAGAACTTTTCATTTGAAGAAGAGCCTAAATGCCCTTTATGTAAAAGTAGCATGAAAAGCGGAGAACGTTTATTACCTAAATTAGGTTAATTTATAATAAAAAAAACCTCTTTTAATTAAGAGGTTTTTTTTATTATAAATTTATGTCCTCAACATCAGTTCGCACTATAGAATACAATAATGCATCGTGTTGCTTATTTCCTTGATGAATATATCCGCGCAATAGCCCTTCCTTTTGGAAGCCAATTTTAGATAACATTCTACAAGAAGTAACATTTTCAGGATATGTAATAGCTCCAATTCTAAACAAACCTAAATCTTTAAATCCATAATTAATAATTTCTCCAGCTGCTTCTGAAGCATAACCATTTCCCCAATAGCGAGGATGCAGATCATATCCAATCTCAGATCGTTTACTCCATAATTGTAAATTGTTTAGTCCAATTGTTCCTATTAAAACGTTCGTTTCTTTTAACACAATTCCCCATCGTATTGCCTTTTTCTCAAAGTAATTTTTTGAAAAAGATTCGATCATACGTGAAGCTTGTCCAAACTCCGTAAAAGAATTCATACCGTAATAACACGTCACTTCATCCAATGAAAAGATTTCATATATTTTTTGACAATAAGATTGTTCTATTTCAACTAAACGTAAGCGTTCTGTTTCTAATATAGGAAATGCCATAGGATCACTCCTTTCTCTCTACTCATTCATTATATCAGAAAAAATATGTATAATTAGTAAAGTCCTTATTGTTCCATAAGTCAAACATTTCTAATGGCGCATTCCCTCTTTATTCTATATACACGAATTGGATACCTTCTGATTGCGACTCAAACATGACACTATAATTTTCATAAATCAAATTTTAAATTATCAAGAACTGTAAAGAATTTGTTCTTTCATTTTTTCCTTCTAAACAACCACCCTAACCCATACATTTATGGTAAAATATAGTTAATCCATTTTGCGCTATGGAGGTGTAAAAATCTATGTATATATTCATCGGCTTATCCCTCTTACTCATATTACTTATTTTTTTATTCGCAAAAAAATTCACACCAAACTCATTCATGATGACTAGCTTTAAAGGTAATAGCTTTAGGACATTTTCAATCGGTATTTTAATCGCTGCCATACTCTCACTTTCATATGGAACTTATCATGCGGTAACATATCAACCTAGTTATTTAGATATTAAATTAAAAAATCAAAACTATACTGTTTTCGGTAATGTAGGCGAATTCGGTTATTTCTCCGAAGAATTATTAAAAAAAGATACAGAAGTACAACTATATTTTGTCTCTTGGAAAACAATACAGTTAAAAAATCCGGTAATACTTATAGAATATCCTTCAGGAAAACAAGAAACATGGAAGCCAAATATCATATCAATACCGGTAAATAAATTACAAGAAAAACATGATATAAAAGATATTTATCAACTATCACCGTATTCATTTAAAGAGTCTGGAGAAATAACATTAACATTAAAAGAAAACAATGTAAAAAACAATACAATTTCCATTCAAATAAAATAAATAAAAACTGTTCCTCCATTTTGCTGAAGGAACAGTTTTTATTTATTCTACAGTATTATTCATTTAATGTAGCCATTATTTCATTGGCTATATTCTTTCCATTTCCAATACACGCACCAATTCCGACACCATAATATGAGGCACCAGCTAAATATATATTTGGATAAAGATTCGTCATTTTTTCTTGCAATGCTTGAACCGCTTGATTATGTTCTAAATGATATTTCGGCATTAAATCTTTCCAATTTGTAACTTCGACTACTTCTGGTTCACCTTTAATTCCGAGACTCTTTTCAATATCATATAAAGCTACTCGTACTAATTCTTCTTCACTATAATTTTTGATTGTTTCATATACCGGATTGGTGCTCTTATAAAACATTCTTACTAATAATTTTTGTTTACCCGATGTATGTTTCCACTTTCGACTTGTCCATGTACAAGCATCACAATGTAAATCACTGTTTTCCGTTACAATAAACCCTGTGCCGTCAGCTGGTAGTTGTTCATCTAGTATGTCAAATCCTAAGTAAATACTTATAAGAGATGAGTTTTTAAATGTATTAAACTGCTCATTTAACTCATTAGACTGTAATAAAGTTTGTGCTATATCATGCGGAGCTGCTAAAACAACATAATCAGCTTGTATTGTTTCATGATTTACAAAAGAAATCTCATATCGATCTTCTTGTTTACTTACAGCCGTCGTTATAGCACCTTTTTTTACGACAGTTTCAGTGAGCACTTCTTCTAAGCGATTAATTATCGTAGATAGTCCACCTTTAAATGATACGAATTTTTTATTTCCTGCTGATTGAAATTGTTTTTTATTCTCTTCAAAACCTTTAATAATACTTCCATACTTATTTTTATAATCCAGTAAATACGGTAATGTAGATGCCATTGTAAGCTCATTCAATTTACCAGAATATACGCCTGAAAGTACAGGAGCAATTTGTCTTTCCACTAACTCTTTCCCTAAGAAACTTTCTAAAAATAGAGCAAGTGATGTATCTTTCGTAAACTCTTTATTTTTCGTTATGAAATCTTTTAAAGCTACGATTTTCCCTTTCGTTGAGACTAGCGTACTGCTAAACAAAGACTGGGCGCTCATCGGTATCCCAAATATAGTATCAGAAGGAATCGGATGTAACATGTTTTCAGAATATATGTAAGAAATACCCGTTTCATTATATACCATTTCATCTTCTAAATTTAAATCTTTTACAAGTGGCATAACATATTCATTACGAGCAACGATTGAATCCGCTCCTGACTCCATAATGAAATCCTTTTCTTCCACACTATGGATTTTACCACCTAAATACTCTTCTTTCTCAATAAGAATTAAATTTAAATCGATATTATAATCCTTTTTTAATTTTTCTAAATAAAACATAGTAGAAAGTCCCGTTATACCTCCACCGATAACAACAACTGTTTTCATATGTGCTGCGCTCCTAACCGATACAATTAATAATTCCTTTTTATTATAACCAAAAGTCCTTATATTCGACTAGCAAGTTGCGCATTCTGTAAGAAATTAGACAATATATTTGAATATATTTTCAAATTACCTAATAAAAAAGAACTATAACATTTACAAACCCCGTCATAGTTCTCTTTATTTTAAAAACATAAAGTAATTGATTAATTTGTCTAGTTCTTGACTCAATGCCAATACTTTTTCATGTTGAATTCCATAATCCGATACTAAATATAAAAGTTCTTCTTTTTTTATTTCAATTACTTTTTCCAATTTCGCTAGTTCCATGTCGTTTTACATCTCTCCAAAAATAAAATGTATGTATTTCAGTATAGCCTACTTACATAATTAGTAAAAGTAAAATACACATGTAAAATCTTACATATTTGAAAAAATAATATACTACTAACAAAAAAAGAAACTAGATTAAACATCCTTTTACAGATCATTAACGTTCATTAAGAATGAATAACATAACGGAATTTTTCTAATGTGATATCTTTATAATTTGGAGCTCTCTGTATATGATTAAAATAACTATATGAGAATTTAAATACATGACCAAAATCCCAATCGAATTCACTATAGTCTTTTATCCAAAATATATTTTCAGTTGGTAAAATATTTGCACGTTTAGATTGAATTAAAGGTAATCGATCTATAGGTGAGTGTAAAGTTATTTCCGTATTCAGCTTGAGCTTTTGGCTAGCTCTTAGTACGTATACTAGTTTTAACAGCGGACGTATCCCTCGTTGAAATATATCTATATGTCCTAAATCGTACATTATATTAATTGCGTGGGAGTATGTAAGCAAATGCCCAATTAAATCATGATGTGATTCCGCTCGATAAATACTATTAAATTTCGATAACTCATTTAAAATGAACTGAGATACTTGTGTTGGATTACTCAATTCACTTTGTATCTCCTCTTCAAAACTTAATTGTTTTACTTCTTTCGTCGTATAACCAATCCACGATCTACCTGGAATTGTTTTTCGAAATGATAAAATAAGAGTAGTAATCCCTTCAATTGCTTGATTATCACCCCATTTTTGTAGCTCTTTCATAGCTAATAAACTTAATGACGCATAAATGACGTTATGCCCCACCCAATGAAGCTCATCAATCGTTTGTTCTAAAGATTTTATAATCATATTTTCCGCAATTTTAAAATCTATTTCTTTTTTATCATCAATCATCTCACCAATTTTTTTCTTGTTCAGCATCATCCTTGTTTGCGAATACATATTACGAGCTGTTTCTTCATCAATATTATTATCTTTCATAAAAAAATAACTAGCAATTGCAGCTGCTCCAAAATGCGCATGCCAAATATCATTTGTTTCTTTTTTACATTGAGAAATAATTGAAAGGCCGCCTTTTAAAATACTTTTGTTTTCCATTTTCTTTCTCCTCTAGTTAAAATCACTATATTTTCATCCTAAAGATGGTGTCAGTACAAATAAAATGTGATTCGATTCATCACTTTTATTCAAAAATCGATGCTTCACATTTGGTGGAATACGTACAACATCGCCTTCTTCTAAAAAATATTCTTTTCCCTCCAATTCTACGTACACTTCCCCTTTCATAATAACAGCAATCTCTTCCTTATCTTCATGGGAATAATGACTTTCTGTTGTGTTTGCTTGTTTATTTAAATCCATCATTAACATTTCAATACGTGCTTTCATAAAATCAGGTGTTAATACATCATATACAATATGATCATTGTTTTCCCGATATACTTTTTTTCGATCTTTTTTCTTAGAAATGAGCGAATCTGTATCGATATCATTAATAAAAAGTGTAAATAGCGGTACATTTAATGCTTTTGCAATTAACTCCAAAACATTTAAAGAAGGATTAGCATGTCCTCTTTCAATTTGGCTAATTAGTGATGTACTAATCCCTGCATAATCAGCGAATTCACGAATTGTCATATTATTTTTCTTACGATAACTTAATACTGTTTGTCCAAGCCTATCATGTATCATAGTAAAACTTCCTTTCGTCCATCATAATGCATATTTCATTGTCTTTGTGCTGACATACTAAACAAAGGCAAATAATCCTTTCCTATTATCTCCGGGACTTATATACTTACTTTTGTACATTATATCGCATTAAGTTTATTATAATAAACATTCTATCGGAGGGACAAACTTTGAAATCACCTATTCTTTCATATTTCATCTTATTTTTTGGTGTATTCGCCTTATCAACTTCAGCAATTTTTGTAAAATTGGCAGATGCTCCTGCGACAATCATTGCTTTTTACCGATTATTCTTTGCCACACTGATCCTGTTACCGTTATTACTATTTAATAAAAATAGTCGAAATGAGCTAAAAACTTTAACGAAAAAACAATGGACATTCGGATTCACATCTGGGCTATTTTTAGCTGCACATTATGTACTATGGTTTGAATCATTACAATATACTTCTGTAGCAAGCTCTACAGTTATCGTAACGTTACAACCTTTGTTCTCAATGATTGGTGGTTATTTTTTATTTAAGGAGAGATTTACGAAAGGAGCGGTTATTGGTTGCCTCATCGCTATTTCAGGTAGTATCATCATTGGCTGGCAAGATTTCAAAATTAGTGGAGAAGCTTTATATGGAGATATTTTAGCATTTATCGCTGCCGGTATCATTACTGCTTATTTTTTCATTAGCCAACACGTTCGTAAAGATTTGTCACTTATACCCTATTCGGTAATTAGTTATGGAAGTAGTGCTGGCTTTCTTAGCATATTTGCTTTCATGCAACAAGAATCTTTCATCCATTACTCTACACAAACTTGGTTGTGCTTTATTGGATTAGCTTTCATTGCTACAATTTTAGGACAAACCATTTTTAATTGGTTATTAAAATGGATGAGTGCTACTGTAATTTCAATGAGTATTTTAGGTGAAACAATTGGCACTTGTATGCTAGCGTACTTTATATTACATGAGACTATTTCTTTACAACAAGGACTAGGAATTACTGTTATTTTTATTGGTTTAGTATTATTTTTATTACAGCCAAATTCTAATGAAAAAGCATGACAGTATACTGTCATGCTTTTAACTATTAATTATGTACAATTAAACCATTCGGTCTAAAACGACTCATCATAATTTCATTAATAAACTTTCCGTGAGCTTTCAAATTCCCTATCTTTACTCCCTCTTCTACAAATCCAAATTTTTCATATAAAGCTTTTGCTTTTGGATTCGTTTCTAACACACCTAGTTCTACTCTCTCTAACATTAACCAATTATCAGCCAGATCAAGCATCTTCATAAGAAGTGCTTTCCCAATTCCTTTATTATGATATTCACTGTCTACCCCAATGAATAAATCGCCTGAATGAGATCTTCGGCCCGGACTTTGTGTTAAACCTACAAATCCAACAACTTCTCCATCATATTCTGCAACAAATTCAAATTGATTTGGTGCTAAATTTCGAATTCTATTTTCCATAGCTTCTACACGCATGCTAGGTAAGAAAACCATATACGGTAAAACGTCATCCTGTATACATATACGATGAATTGCTCTAGCATCTTGTATTTCTACTGCTCTAACGTTGATCCCCATCTTTCTCTCCTCCGTATAAATAACAATATATTTGTTTGTGTGTATTCTAGAAACGTGTATGAATGACCTTCTCACTCGTATTTCTTTATGTCATTTTTACATAATTATTTTGATATGACACTTAATTTTCAAAAAGATTAACGACATAAATGGATTTGGTTAACTTTTCACCTTGTTATATAAATCAAGAAAATTTTCAATTGGAATACCATTTAGTTTCATGCCGACTATATCACAATTTTCTATTTCAATATTTTTCAGATTACTATTACTTATAGTGCTACCTTCCAAATCACATTTATCGAATACAATAGGTTCCTTCTCATCTCCGAGACTTGTATTTTTAAATTGCACTCCACCTAAAGTCACCAAATTAAATTTACTGCCAGAAAGATTTAAATCTGCATATGATGACCATCTAAAATTTATATTTCTAAACTTTGATTGACTTACATTACAATTACTCATATTCATATTCATTATATTGCTACCAACAAATGAACTGTTTTTTAAATTCACTTGATAATACTCTGTATTTGCTAAATTACAGTTTTCGTATTGACTATTTTTCATATCTTTATTTGTAACTACACTCTCTTTGTTTGAGCTTGTTTTTATTCTTTTCACGTAACAATACTCATCTTCCGATTCAAAAATCATTTGGTAGCCCATCTTTTTATAAAAGTGATGATTATTAATTTGTCTACTAGATGTTTCGAGATCCCAAATCTTTATGTTTGGATATTCCTTTTCTATTAATTTCATAACATGTGATCCAATTCCTTTTCCTTGATAAACAGGATCTACAAAAATACGATCAATTCGACCGTACGACTTACCAGAAATCGTAACTATTATCCCTCCAATTATTTCTTTATCCATTACAACTTTGAAAGAATCCAATTCTTCAATGGAATATTCCATCATTTCAACTGAAGAATACCCTGGCGGTTGAATGTTATAATCAATGACATCATCTTGGCCGTATAGCCATTGTTTTGCTTCTGCATCAAATGTTCTTTTCATTATTTCTGTTAATTTCTCAGCATCTAAAATTGTAGCTTTTTCTATAGATATTCTCGTCATTTTCGTTTTCCCCTTCATTATTACAAACCAACCATTTTTGTGAATGCCATAATTATCAATTCACTTTTGTTTTTAATGCTTTTCCCATTATTACATATGGAACATCATTTGTACTTGGATGAAATGGCTCCAATATATTTATCCAATCTAATCTTTCATATAACGAACGTGCTTTTTCATTGTTTATTTGTGTTATTAAAACACTTGTTCTATTTGGAATCCCTTCTAGTAATTCATTATGTAATTTCGTTCCAAGACCTTCATTTTGATATTGTGGGTGGACTGCTAACTCTACAAATTCAAAACAATCTTGTAACCATTCGTCTACTTGCTCTAGATGTAACGCTTCTCTCATTAATTGATTATAGTACTGTCCCTCGATTGAGCGATAACCATAAGTAAAGCCAACTACTTCATTTTCATCATTTATTGCTACTATACCTTTAAAACCTGTATATTCTATATGCCTATTCATTCGCTCGATTATTTCATTGAAATTTATTTTCTCAAATACTTTACAATACAATTTTGCCATATCCCCAATTAAGATTTCATCTTTTTCAATGCTTACGAATTTCACTTTATCCCCCCCCTGTTAAACATTTACATGCTTAAAATTTTAAAAACAAAGAAAATTAATACTAATCACTCTCTTTACTATTAAACTACAAATCACCCTATATTTTCCACAATTACTTAGTATTAATGAATAAAAGAAGAGACCATGTAATATCAACATGGTCTCTTCTTTTATTCATTTTCAATTTTATTCCGCTATTTGCCGGGCAGTAAGACCCCCACCTCAAAATTCAGCGAAAGCAAAGAAGTTAGGTGGGGGATCAATTGCCCGTAAAATCCCGATTGGTGAGGGCTGAACCCCCCCACTGATTAAAGTTTCACTTTATATAATTAAAAATTAGATATTACTTAAGCCACTCATTGCAAGTATTACTTAACTGCTGTAAATCTTCTATAAATTTACTCGCATCATATCCATCACAAACCGAATGATGTACTTGCAATGAAACTGGTAGCATAACCTTATTTCCTTCGTTAAAATATTTCCCACAAGTTATAATTGGCAATAGAAAATTTTCATCATTATTAATATTAAGATTAAATCCAGTAAAACTAGTCCAAGGTATGCTAGAAATCGGAAATACATTAGGAGGAATATTTTCTTTCGTGAAAAGACCATGAACACTAGCATAGCATCTCATATCGTCTTCATAATTTTTATAGAAAGTGCGGAAATCACTTGAATAATCCGTCCATATACTTGAAAAAGACTTATCATCTTTATGAAAGATTGTATAACTCGGTATCATTTCCTCCCAATAGCCTAAAACTCCTTCATCGTTAAAACATGTTCGAAATTTTTTATGATTATTTACTACTCTAGAAATTAAATATATAAAAACGGGATAAAATTTTATTCCCTTTTGATATACTTCCTCTAATAACATCGTGATATCAACATTAACAGTCATACTAAATGTACATTTCAACTTTAAATAATGCTCAAAATACTGCTCTCTATTCCAATCTTCTCTATCAATTACATGAAACTTCATTCTAATAGCCTCCTAAAATTTTCTTTTTATTTTAGAAGGCTATTTCCCTTGCTTTCACCATAATTGTTCACTCCTAACAGTTTACATTTCACCCTAATTATTTATTTAATTATATAACATATGTAAGAATCAATTCACATATTTCTTGAAATCCATCCACATACTATAGATAAATCAAATGAAATTTGGAGGATACATACATGAATAACAAAAATATGAATAAAAAGGAAAATGTTACTGAAAATACTACATCTATTCAAAATAATAATACTGCAAACCTTACTATTGAAGAACAAGCAATGAACGGCTTATACGGAATGCCCGAAACAACAATTGAAGATGCTGATCACGCTGCAGCTGATGATTTGACTTCAAAAAATTAATTAACTACATTGAAAAAAGCCAAGGAAAATACCCTTGGCTTTTTTCACTATGCATCCACCTTTTGTATTTCTTCACTCTTTCTTGAAAGTTTACCTGGCCAAAAAGCAAATCGGCCTAACACAACTGTAATTGCGGGTACAAGTAACGGTCTTACGATAAACGTATCTAGTAATACGCCAATTGCAGTTACAATACCAAATTGAACTAATACTTGAATTGGAAGTGTACCTAACACTGCAAAAGTTCCTGCTAAAATTAAACCTGCCGATGTAATAACACTACCTGTTTGTATTACACCATTTTTTACTGCATCCAAGTGATTTTGTGTCTTTCTGTTTTTCCATATTTCTGAAACCATAAAGATATTATAATCTTCACCTAAAGCAACTAAAAATACGAATGCGTACAACGGTATCGCACCTTGAATGGCCGGCGCTCCCATACCGTAATGAAGCAATATCCATCCTGCTCCTAACGCTGAGAAGAATGATAAAACGACAGTTACAATTAAATAAACCATCGCAACAACCGATCGTAAGTAGACAAGTAATAGTAAAGCGATAATGCTAATCATTACTGGAATAATTACTGATTCATCACGTTCAGTAATTTGCTTTGTATCATATAATGAAGCTGTTTCTCCACCAATCCACAATTGCTCTTCAGCATTACTAATCACAGCATCTTTTAATACTTTTTCTACATTACTTTTCAATTTAGGAATTTGATCTAACGCTTCAATTGAGTATGGATTTTCCGCTAAAGAAACTTCATACATTTGTATTTGCTTATTTTCTTTTCCCTCTTTTGGCTCTTTCACTGTATTTACGAAAGAAAATTTCTCTAGTTCTTGTTTAATAGGAAGCTCTTTTCCTTTCGTATCAACAACCACTTTTACTGGTGCTAGTTCACCAGCCGAGAAATGATCACTAATTAACGTAAACCCTTCGCGAGAAGGCATATCCTTTGGAAACGATTCTAATAAGTCATATGTGTATTGAATACGTGGTACGAACGAAGCCAATCCACCTAATACAAACACAGTTAGCATAATTATTGTCCAAGGTCTTCGTACTACTACATCTCCAAGTTTTTTACTAAAGGAGCCTTTTGATTTTTCAACTTTTACAGCCCTCTTTTTCTTTCTTGCAAACTCCTCATTCATTGAAGTTGTTCTCGGTATAAACGGGAAAAATGCAATCCTACCGAAAATTAATAATAGTGCTGGTAAAATCGTTAAAGCCGCGATTCCCATTATAAATACAGCAACACTAAATGGTACTGCAAATCGATGAAAGGCACCATAATGAGCAAGTAATAATGTCCCTAATCCAAGTACAACAGTTAACGCACTCATTATTATTGCACCGCCAGAAGCTTTAATCGCAAGTTGTAATGCTTTATATTTACTTTCTTCTTCTAACAAGTACTCTCTATATCTCGAAATTAAAAATAGACAATAGTCCGTTCCAGCACCAAACAATAATACTGTCATAATTGATATTGCTTGGGCATCTACTTTAATCCATCCATGATCAGCTAAAAAACCGAGTGTAGGACTAATGATACCATATGCAAAGCCAACAACAAGTATAGGTAAAATTGCTAAAATTGGCGAACGGTAAAGCAAAATTAATAGGACCAAGACTAATAATACAGTAGCCACTAACAATTTCACATCTGCTTGACTAAATAAACTAACTGCATCCGTTTGAATACCTACAGGTCCAGATAATCGAACATGTAAACCAGATTCACTTATTTTTTGTTTAAATGGATCTTCATCCACCTTACTATTCACTATTTTTCTAAACTCTTCAAGATTTCCTTTTAATATATCCGTACCAGCAGATTTATTAAAGAATACCGGTGTAACAAATGATGTACCATCTTTTGATGCACTTTTTGATAATACTTGCTCTGGAATTGTATCAAATGGCGGTAACGTTGATTGTTCTTTTAAAGGACTAGCTTTTAACTCTTTATAAACGTCTTGTATGAGTTTATAATCCTGTGACTGTAATCCACCATCTCTATACCATACTACTAACAACGGATTCCCTGCATTATTCGGAAACTCTTTTTTCATAAGCGCTTCCGCTTGCTGTGACATAGCTGTTTCAGGTAAATTTTTTGGATTCGGTTCTTTCGTACTGTTTACTTGTGGTAACGTAAATGAAAGTAATACTGTAATAAGAACCCATACCGATAAAGTGATCCATTGCGTATTTTTTCCTGCTACAAGCCTCCCTAACATATGTAACGGGTGCTTTTTCATAAAAACCCACCTTCCTTTTTTCCTTCATTATTAATTATATATACTGGTAGGTTAATTAATCAAGAATGATTGAAAATTATGTTATAATTATCTCAAGAATAAATGTCAGGAGCGAATGGATTTGGAACAAAAACAACGTCCTCTCGGAAGGCCACGGCAAAATAAAAATACAAAATCTACAAAAGAAACCATTTTAGAAGTGGCAACTCGCTTATTTCTTACACAAAATTATCAAGTCGTTTCTATGGGTGAAGTCGCAAAAGTTTGTGGTGTTACGAAAGCAACCGTCTACTATTACTATTCAACAAAAGCCGATTTATTTACCGCTACTATGACCCAAATGATGATACGTATACGAGAGAATATGTCTCAAATACTCTCTACAAACAAAACTTTAGAAGAAAGATTATTAGACTTCGCCAAAGTTTACTTACACGCAACGATGGATATTGATATGAAAAATTTTATGAAAGATGCTAAAATGTCGTTATCTGAAGAACAATTGAAACAATTAAAAAATGCTGAAAATAATATGTATGAAGTGCTAGAAAAAGCACTCGATACTGCGATGCACATGGGAGAAATTCCGAAAGGAAACGCTAAATTTGTGGCTCATGCTTTCGTATCTTTATTATCAATTGGGAATTTTAAAGATGAAAATCACAATCCTATTCTGGCAAATATAGATGAATTAGCACAAGAAATCGTTTCTTTTTATTGGAATGGGTTAGGTCATTCATATTAAACTGATTTACTTTAATAAAAGAGCATGTTTAATTTTTTCAAACATGCTCTTTTATAATTTATTTATATACTAATAATCAGATTATACTTCAACGCCACTTAACAAAAAACTCCATTTTAACTTTACAAATTTTGAAGTTGAACATTTATATTCTCCTTACTTAATCCCCCATGGTAACAAACTACAGATTCAATATGTAAATTTAAATACTTCTTCAAAGACTGCTTTGCTTCCTTAATATTTATAGTTGTTGGGGCGTGAATTCCTCCTAACATCCCATTCACACTATACATAGAGTCTCCTGCAATAAGAATTTTGCTTTGTTTCAAATATAAACTAATATGACCCGGAGTATGCCCTGGAGTATGAAGAATTAGTATTCCACCGCAATACGGAAGTTCTTGCCCGTCAATCACAGTATCACTCACTTTTCCTTTTGGGCGGTTCTCTACATTTCCGTCCTTCAATAAAGGTAAATCCCCCTCGATATATGGCTTATCTAGTTCGTGCGCATAAACTTTAATATTACTTCGACAGCGCTGCAACAATTCTGGCAGACTACCTATATGATCAATATCCTGATGCGTCAAAATCACGACTTTTAACTTATCAAATGATACCCCAACCTTTTCCATCTCTACTTGTATATCTTCAATTTGTCCTGGGAAACCCGTATCTATTAATACTGCCATTTCATCATCCCATAAAAGAATTGGATGAATAACAAATTCTTGAAATTCAAGTTGTAACATTTCTACTCCTTTAGCAATCTCCATACAGCCATTCTCCTTTATGTTGAAGTTTGAAAATATGTACAAGTAAACTGAAAATATAAAGTGAAACTTTAATCCGTGGGGTTTTACTACCCGACAAATAGCAAGATAAAGCACCTCTATCTTATAATATGTTTTGTCATCCCAATAGAGAATGCTTCAAAACCTATAGATTCATAGTAAGATTGCAATTTTTCTACACACATAAGTTGTGGAATAACCTTGTTTTGTTCACAGTGCTGGATTAATCGTTTCACTATTTCTTTTCCGATGCCACTAGACTGATATTTTGGCAATACACCAACTCCACAAATAATACCTGTTATGACTCCATCTGATATGACACGCCCCATCCCTACTAACCTCTTATCATCAAAAACATAAATTGCATACCAACTTTGCTTACACATTCGTTCTAACTCGTTAACCGTTAATTTAAGAGAATTCCATCCTAAAGATTCGTATAAGGATAATAATCCATTAAAATCTGTAGGGTGTTCACTTGTGTAGCGTATACTATTTTCCATGTAAACACTCCCTATTCTCTGGCTTGTTTATATTTCATAAAATTCCCTTTACACAAATGTAATCGATGTAAAAATAACTAGAACAAACTTCAATAAGAAAGATAGAATTCCTTCTCAATATAAAATAAAAAGAAGTTACCCCACTTAAGATAACTTCTTTTATATAAGACTCTCATTATATTATCAACCAAAAAATATACAACTGCATACGATTAGCACAAACAAAACTAATAACCCATTTGAGAAATAACCCATTGAATACTACCCCTTTATTAAATTATGTAAAAGATTTTATCATAAAATGATTTACAACTTAATAACTGAAAAAGACATTGTATTCATTAGTTACGTATATTTAGTAATATTTTAATTTCCAGTCATATTCTCCTTATCTAAAAACACTTCTCATAATCCTATACTTAAATTCTTATAATCTCAAAACAATAAATAAAGAAGACCTCGACATATCGATGTTTTCCTTTCAACTATGCTAATTGCTAACTCACGTTTTTTTATTAAATAGATACAAATCTTTCACAAACAGGGCATATAAGAAAAGCATTCCCTACTGCATAAATATATAATCTGAACATTAACACATTTCCTTTATATTCTTTAAATCTCATCTTCAGTTATTTTAATAGCTTTCTTATTCAAAAATAGATTTTTAAAAATTCCTACTCCCACAATTAATAAACCTATACCAACTAATTTATTTACTTGTAATGGAATACTCTCCATTCCAAATAATCCAAATGTATCAATGCATAACGCAACGACCAATTGAGTAATAAGACTAATTAGCACCGTATATGCTGGACCTAGACTCTTTATTGCACCCATTATACAAATAATTAACCCGATACCAAACAGTCCACTTACATAAAACAAATAATTTGCAGTATACACTTTAATGTTAATACTGTTTTCTGTAATGATATAAAATAGAATAGAACTAATGAGACCTATTCCAAGGACACATGTAGTCGTTAACCACTGTCCTACATTTTCATTTACTTTTGCATTAAAAACAGATTGTACGCTAATTAATATTCCTGCTAATATAGCTAAACTAAATCCAATCAAAATCTTCCTCTCCCTTTCATTGCTCATATATATTATCTTTAGCGACTTCCTTCATTCTAGAAAAATCTTTAATTACAATAACTCCATTACTCTTTTCAATTAGCTTTTCATTATAAAATCTTTGTAATACCCGAATTACGTGCCTATAACTTACCCCTATAAAATCTGCAATACTCGTTACTGAAGTTGCATCCAAATCCCCTTTATACATATTCCCGTTACTATCTGTTGAAATTGAAAGCAAATAACTAGCTACACGTACTTCTACAGGATAAAGTAAATTAAGAGCAGTAAAACGAGTCGATATTTTTAACGTGTTCGCAATGTTTTCAAGCAAGAACTTTATAAATATAGGATCATGTAATAACTTGTTTCTAATAACCGTATTAGAAATAGAGATTGCTACAACATCTGAACAAGCCTCAACGACATTATGTGCTTTGCTATTTTGAATTAGTTCAATATCACCAACAATGGCCAATGGATTGATAAAGCGAAGAATTAGTTTCTTCCCTTCAGGTGTAATCGTATAAACTTTTACTTTACCTTTAACAACAAAATATAAACGATCCATTTCGTCATCTATATTGCAAATGAGCTCGCCTTTTTCAAAGTGATTTAATTGAAAATAAGCTGTATCTATTTCTGAAAAAACCTCGAGCGTTTTATTGGTTTTCAAATAATGCGTAATTAAACCTGATCTATCCTCCATATTCATTTCTCCTTTCATTTACATATTAAATACAACAATACCTATAATCATTATTATTGTTCCCACAATATGATATCTCTCCATCTGTATCTTTTTCATTTGAAATAATCCTTTCATCTCAATAAAAGTTGCTGTTAATAATTGAGCAACCATAAGTGTTCCCGCTGTTACTGTAACTCCCATTGCATGTATCGCTACTGTTTCTGCACAAATGATTAACCCACCAAGTGCACCAGCTACTAAATATATTTTTTTCACACTCTTTAAATCCGTTATTTTCTCTTCTTTCTTTAACAAAAATACAGTTGTTGCAATAATGAATCCAATTAAATGGGTTATAATACTCGTCGACCATATACCGATATGTGAACTAAGTTTCGCATTAAAGGTTCCTTGAAGTGTTATAAATATCCCCGCAAAAATAGCAAATATAATACCTTTCAAAAAATCATCTCCTCCTTTATTTCTGACTTAATTAAAAACCATCATCCTATAATGGCAAAAGGACAAATGTCACATCACTATGAAAATAACTTGGAATGAACAAAAAAACACACCTCAAAAATGCGAGATGTGTTTTTTTATTATTTATATATAATGTTTTATAAATGAAAATTACGCTACATTAAAAGATTTCTTTTTCATAACAAACTTTGCAAATAAGAAACGTACAAGCGGTCCCATAATAATTAATTGTAATGGATATGCCATTATGAAATTTTTAATAAAAATCGTAAAATAAATGGAAACAAATGAATCTCCTTGTAGTCCATCATGTAAATACATCATAGCCATACCGAAAAATGACATAAAGAACACCATTCCAATTACCATAGTTGTCGCCATTGCAACGATAATATTTATTTTTTTAGATTTATCAAATGGCAATATGAATACAATTTTTTTCGCACAAGGTCCAACGATACATATTTCAATTAATAGTGCAATAATAAAGCCAATTAATAGTTCTAATGCAATCTCTTTAATATAAATTGGTCCTCCTGTTTCATTCATTAGTAAATTGTAAAACGTCATTACGATAACCATCCCAAGGCACATCATCATGCCAAATTGGAGGTTTTCCTTTCTTGTTGTTGGCAAATTTCATCACCCTTTCTCTTTGAGTCTTTGTCATTATATCGACATTGGAAACCCCTTCGTAAGTGAACATTTTGTGAACAAATTTAAAACGTTTTCATTTTTTCCTTTCTACTCAAATTCTCACTTTTACTTATAGAGGATATATATATCGCAATGTTGAATTACTAAATTTAACATTGCATTACACTATTACTAGGAGGATAACCATGAATGAAGCAGAATTTTACGCATATCACATCGTAACAAGGAAAAAAATGCATATCGGACAAATCATTCCTTTTAACAAAAATCAACACAATACTCTATATCACTTCTTTTTTGAAAGAGAACAATTAAATGCTAGTGGTGAAGATGGCATACAAATTTTAAATAAACACTATAAAAATAACGAATTACATATAAACAATGAAAATACTAAAGTAGTTATGAGTTATATGGATCAAACAATTAGAGCAGTTAGAGAAACAATTGTAGAAATGGTTAGACTACAAAAATTCCCTGAATACCCTTCCAGGTTATCTTGCTTATATGCTGCTAAAAGCTATGAGGATGCTTTGAAATGGAGAGCGCTATTTGATTCTTACAATCGAGAAGTTTTACAGATTGTTAAACTACGAGTGATCGGAAGTTCTTTTGAAGGTGACGGGAATCTTCTACCGAAAGAAGATGGAATTCCTTTTTCTCAAAAAATCGAACAAGCTAGAGAGTATTGGAAAGGAAATATTAGAAATGATCTTCCTGAGTTACTGATTAATGGAGAAATTGAAGTGGTGGAAATTATTGATGACTTTTCCTCAATTCATATTTAATTTCTAACTAAATCATATAGGATGGAGATTACAATGAAGAAAAAAGTGTACTTCAATCATGATGGCGGTGTAGATGATTTAATTTCATTATTTTTATTACTTCAAATGGAAAACGTTGAGCTTACCGGTGTATCTGTTATCCCAGCAGACTGCTATTTAGAACCCGCAATGTCTGCCAGTCGTAAAATTATCGATCGCTTCGGCAAAGGTAATATTGCCGTAGCCGCTTCAAACTCTCGCGGGCAAAACCCGTTTCCGAAAGACTGGCGGATGCATGCATTTTATGTAGATGCTCTACCAATTTTAAATGAGTCTGGAAAAGTTGTAACACCCGTGGTGGCAAAACCCGCGCATCATCATTTAATAGAAACGCTTCTACAAACGGAAGGAAAAACAACTTTATTATTTACTGGGCCCCTAACTGACCTTGCTCGTGCATTATATGAAGCTCCCATAATCGAAGATAAAATTGAACGCCTCGTTTGGATGGGTGGTACATTTCTTAAAGCTGGCAATGTACATGAACCAGAGCATGATGGAACAGCTGAGTGGAATTCGTTTTGGGACCCTGAAGCGGTGGCTCGTGTATGGGATGCAAAAATTAAAATCGACTTAGTGAAACTAGAAAGTACAAACCAAGTTCCGTTAACTATAAACATACGTGAACAGTGGGCAAAAGAGCGAAAGTATATTGGTATGGATTTCCTTGGTCAATGCTATGCAATGGTCCCCCCTCTCGTTCACTTCTCAACGAACTCTACTTACTATTTATGGGATGTACTAACTACCGCCTTTGTCGGAAACACTAGCCTTGCAAAAACTGAAACGATTAATAGTATCGTTCATACATATGGACCAAGCCAAGGACGTACAGAGGAAACTACTGATGGACGACCTGTAAATATCGTTTATGATGTAAAACATGATGTTTTCTTTGAATACATTACTGAATTAGCTAAAAAAGCTGCTACTTGAAACCTCAATAACACGAAAAAAATTTATTAAGAATGATATACTTTAATTAATATAACATGAGGTGATAAGATGGATTATGAGTTACTAAAAGAACGAATAGAAATTATAACTTCTAGAATTAAATACATAGGTGGTGAAGTTCAAGAAGTTTGTATAGATGAACCATCTTCCCTTGAACAAATAATCCAAGTAGAAGAAAAACTGGATATTAAACTACCAAATAGCTTCAAAAAAGTACTTTTAGAGTTCTCAGGAAATTTTAGCTTACGCTGGTTTTTACCTGACGATGTAGAGCTACCAAATGAATTTACTGATATTTTTTGCGGAACACCCCACTGGAGTTTAGAAAGTCTTTCTAAATTCGAAAAAGAACGTAAAGACTTGGTTGACGAGTTTTTTTCAAATATAGATGATGAATATGATGTAGTTTGGCACAACAAATTAGCATTTTGTGAAGTGGGAAATGGAGATTATTTAGCATTTGATATGAAAGATGATATAGATGCTCCAATAGTTTACCTAAGCCACGACGATGGAGAAGGACATGGGTATAAGATTGCGAATAATTTCATTGAATTCATTGAGAATTGGTCAAGGGTAGCTTTTGTAGGATGCGAAGATTGGCAGTGGTTACCTTTCACTACCAGTTTTGAAAGTGGTATAAATCCAGATGATGAACCAGCCAAAAAATTTAGAAATTGCTTGGAACTTAATATTTAAAAGAGTATTGAATTAAATTTCAATACTCTTTTTGTGCAATTTAATTATATTTGATTAATGTAGTGTCTTACAGATTATTCATTTCATAACCATTGACAAAATACGTTATTGTTTCTAACTCATCTGCATTTAATTCTCTATCTAGCTCTTTTTTATACGCTGCCTTTATCTTCTCTTCATCGCCTTTATGAGCTTCTGTATATGTTCCTACTGTTTTTAGCAAATGAATTTCTTGTAAAAACTCGTCTCGATTTATAGCTGTCCCATGAGAAAGAATATATGTCTCAGCATCAAATTTCTCTAATTCATCTATCAATTTAAACGTTCTTTTCGTCGTATAGTTCCACTTTGAAGAAAAAATATCTGCATATATACAATCTCCTACAAACAATATCTTTTCTTCTTTTATATACATAACAACTGAATCATGCGCATGATCTCCGCCCACATGTTTTAACACGCATGTCACTTCACCAAGGTCTAATTCCATTTGATCCTGGAACGTTAAGGTTGGAGGAATAATGTTAATATTTCTCGCTTTTTCTTCAAACTCTTTCTTGATACAATCCGCACAAAATGCAATTTCAGTACCCTCTTTTACGCGTGCGTCCAACGCTTCATCTGTCCATTCATAAGATACTATTGCCTGCATTTCTTTTTTCGTTTCAGCGTGCGAAATAGTTAATGCATTCTGTAAGACAGATAATCCAAAAATATGATCCCAATGCCAATGCGTTAATGCTACAAAATCAGGATTCCATATATTTTGTTCTTTTAACATTTCTAAAAATAATTGTGCATGTTCTTCTGAATTTCCTGCATCAATCATTAACGTTTTTTCTTGTCCAACGACCATTCCTAAGATAGGTCTATCTGTTTCAGAAACAGGTGTCATATACCAAAATGAGTTTCCTATTTTTTTAATTTGTTGCATAACCAATTCCCCTTTTCATTTTCTCACTTAAAATTAATATATAAATTATAACGAATCACTACTTTTTTCTCTATAATCAAACACAATTACTTGGACTAATCTAACTTTCCTTTTCGTAAGCTAAAAATAAGGGAATAGAATCGGAGTGTGATACTATGGAACGTTTATGGATTCCAATGATTGTAACATTTTTTTCGTTCGGTGGATTACTATTAGGAGGTGCTGTTGGAGTAGCAACACACCAACTCATTGAAGAAAAGATGCAGCGTTTATACGCATTATGTGGTGGTATTTTATTCGGATTATTATCACTTGAAATTATTCCTGAAACATTTTCAAGCTACGAAATGATTGGGCCTATACTTGGTATAGCTATCGGTATTTTAGTTATGAGCTTATTAGATAACTATTGTCACCATCCAATGATACATAAAAAAGATCAACAAGCATGGCAAACCTTCCTTTTTCTCTCTTTCGCTATATTTATTCATAATATACCTAGTGGATTTGCGTTAGGTACAGCTTTTATAAATCATAATGACTCTGCCATTCCCTTTTTAATAGCAATCGTCGTTCACCATATTCCAGAAGGATTAGCTTTAATTATTCCATTTCTTTTTACAAAACATAAATATATTTCCTTTTTATTAACGACTTTATTACTTTCTCTTATTCTCGGTACTGGCACAGTTTTTGGCATTTTGATGGAAGGAAAAGCTCTTCACCTGCAAGGCCTCATTATGGGAAGTGCTATTGGTTCACTTGGATATGTCACAATTCATGAAATGCTTTGGAAAGCTAAGAAACAGCTCTCTTTCCTTACATTTCTAATGTGGGCAACTAGTGGTTTTTTACTAATAACAGTGTTCACTTTATTCGCTGGTCATCATTAAAGTTGCTAAAGTGAAACTTTTTTTCCTCCCACACTGATTCTTGGATTACAAATAACTAGATAAATTTCTTACTTGTATATTTTTCCTTTTTATTCAAAACATAATGTTATCTACCTATTATAAGGAGGAACAATTATGTTTGGGAAAACAGCAGGTGAAGCATTAGTTGATTTATTAATTGATTGGGGAGTAGAACACATATACGGTATGCCTGGAGATTCCATCAATTCTATCATTGAAGCTTTAAGAAAAAAACAAGATAAAATTAAATTCATTCAAGTTCGCCATGAAGAAGCTGGTGCATTAGCAGCGGCCGCCTATGCGAAATTAACAGGAAAACTTGGCGTTTGTATGGCAATTGCAGGACCTGGTGCTATTCATTTATTAAATGGTTTATATGATGCAAAACTCGATAAAGCCCCTGTTCTAGCAATTTCAGGTCAAGTAGAAACCGATTTACTTGGAACGGACTTTTTCCAAGAAGTAAATTTAGAAAGAATGTTTGATGATGTTGCGGTTTATAACCAGCGTATTATGTCAGCAGAGCAACTACCTGCCGTAGTGAATCAAGCAATTCGAATGGCTTATACGAAAAAAGGTGTATCCGTTCTTACTATTCCAGATGATGTCCCAAAATTCGAAGTGAAAAATGGTGCCCGTGTTACAAATACTTCTTTTACTTTGCCTGAATTATTTCCACAAAAAGAAGATTTAGATGCAGCGAAACTCGCAATAAATGAAGCGAAAAAGCCTGTGATTTTAGCTGGAAAAGGAACAAAACATGCGAGAGAATCTTTACTTGCATTAGCAGAACATATTGGTGCTCCAATCGTACTTACATTACCTGCTAAAGGAATTATTCCTGATGAGCATCCTCTTTGTATCGGTGGATTAGGATTAATTGGAACGAAACCTTCTTATGAAGCAATGAAGCATGCAGATACTTTAATTATGGTCGGTACTTCTTATCCGTTCACCGGCTTCTTACCTGAAAAAGCAAAAACAATTCATATCGATACAGATCCTGCCCAAATCGGGAAACGTTATGCGACAGATATTGGTTTAGCTGGTGATGCTGATAAAACATTACGATGGTTAATTGAAAATGTGGAAGAACACACAGACCATTCCTTCTTAGAACAGCACCAAGAAATGATGAAAAAGTGGGAAGATAAATTACACGATCAAGAAGAAGACTCTTCCATTCCAATTAAACCACAACGTGTTATGCATGCTCTGCAGCAAGTAGCTCATGATGATGCAATTCTATCAGTCGATGTCGGAAATGTAACAGTATGGACAGCAAGACACTTCCGTATGACAAACCAACAATTTATCATTTCTAGCTGGCTCGCAACACTTGGCTGCGGTTTACCTGGTGCACTTGCTGGAAAAATTGCTTTCCCGGATAAACAAGTATTTGCAGTTTGTGGTGATGGTGGATTTGGAATGACGATGAATGACTTCGTAACAGCTGTAAAATATAAATTACCAATCGTTGTCGTCGTATTAAACAATAATAAAATTGCGATGATTAAATTCGAGCAAGAAGTCATGGGTAATATCGAATTCGAAACAGACTTAACGAACCCAGATTTCGCAAAATATGCAGAGGCGTGTGGAGGTATTGGATACCGTGTTGAGAATTTAGATGAGCTCCTTCCCGCTTTCGAAAATGCAGTAAAACAAAATAAACCGTGTATTATTGATGTAGTTGTAGATGCTAACGAAGCACCAATGCCAGCAAAAATCACATTTGGTCAAGCCGCTGGTTATACGAAGCATATGATAAAAGAATTATTTGAAGAAGGTAAGATTGATTTACCTCCACTTTAAACGAAAAAAGATAGCTGAAAACAATTTGTCTTCAGCTATCTTTTTTTATTTTTGTATCTCTTTATAAAAAGAAAAGTCATTCATAGTTGGTTGTACTTGTTTCTCTACTTGTAATTCTTTACTTTCCCTCTCTAGCTTTCTCACATTTCCTAACTTAATCGCATCTTGCATGCTATTACTAATTAGATTTCCAGCTAAAATTGTCATACTATAAAAAGCAATCGGTATAAGTACAATCCATGTATGAGTAGTTAAATGACGGAAGTTTTGACCAATTAGGCCGGTCCATTCTTTTGTTACACTATCTGCCTCTGTACCAAAGATAATTGTTCCACCAAAAAATAACTCTAACAAGCCAAGATGCAAGAGAAGTAATAAAGTACTCACAAATTGTTGAGCAACAAGTAAAAAAAATGATGGTAATACGTGTGGCCATACGTGATTTTTCACTCTATGCCATTTACTGCCCCCAAGCACAGTTGCTGCCATCATAAATTCTTCTCTTTTTATCCGACGGACTTCCTGCGCTGTATATAACATAATTGTTGGTACCGCTAAACATGTAAGGATAACCATTTGAAATATTAGCCTTAAATGAAACGGCTCTGGTACTGTCCCATTTTCAAACACTAAAACTTCCTTTAACACAAAAAAAGAAATCATAACCATAGGTACAATGCTGAACGGATCAAAAAAAGATGCTATAACTGGAAAAGAACGTTTGCTATACATACCAAGAAGCAAACCAATACCTCCTCCAACTATAACTCGTAGAATCGCTATAATTACGCTCGCACCAACTGTCCATTTCGCTCCTTCTATTATTAGCTGGAAAAGATCGCGTCCTTTCTCATCACTACCGAACCAAAATTTATTCGACGGTGAAAATGGAGCAGCCTCTAGTTCTCCTTTTTCGTTATACATCATCGTAAGTTCACGGATATTCCCATCGAAAAATAAAGTATTTCCAATACTAACAATCATAAGTACGCTTAAAAAAGTAACACCAAACCAAAATCTCACATCTCTTTTTACAACTTGCCACATGCTAAACACGCTCCTTTATTACATTTTGTAAAAACGTATGTAATAAACGAAATAGTATAAAAAGCGGTACGTATAATATAATTAAACTTACTGTAAATATTTCTAATTTCGAATTTTCTTTTACAAAAACAAACATACCGTACGTATTAAATATCCATTCAATAATATATAAATTTGATAACATAAATAAAATATTTGTTTTTGCATAATAGATTGTTGTTAACAAAACATTTCTTGAAATATGATTTGTTAAAATATGTCGTAAACTAAGCCCTTTACTTTTAGCAAATATACTATAATCTTTCTCTAATTCTTCTCTGAAACGTAATAGTAGTAGCTTAATAAATAATAGTGTTGTAGGCAAAGTTAGACATATTATTGGCAATAGGCGAGCCCTTTCCTCCCCAATCCCCGCTAGTTTTACTGGCATAAAGCCTGTCTTTTGAAAGATTATTACGACTAGAAGTTGCGATAATAAAATTATTAAAATATCTGGGATGCTTTCAAGTACAACAAAAATCCCATTCCACATTCGTTGCTTTGATTGAGACCGTTGTAATACCCACACAACGAGAACATACGCAATAAGTAATGACAGTAAAAATGCCGAAATAAATACAAACATTGTCTCTAAATAATGAATCCATATTTGCGGAAATAATTTCCTCGAATCTCGAAATCCATATGTAATTTCCCAAGGTTGGAGTAACTTTCCTCCAATAAACACAATCGTGTTCCAAAAACCAATTAAATCAATTTGTAATCCCTTAAATAATCGAGGGAGCGCACCTAAACAGATTATACATAGAATTGCAGCGAATAATTGTAAACAAGTAATCCCACACCACTTAGCAGTTCGCATCAACATAACTATTACCCCTTTAAAAAAGAATATTCAGAAAAAATCAAACCTCTTCAACCATACCTTGAATTCGCTTTTTCCCACTTAGTAAAATAGCTTGGAATAAACACGTAACAAAAAATAATCAACCAAACACGATAAATCCCAAAAGTCCAGTACACCATCGTTGCAATTCCTACACCAAACAAAGCATACAAACTATTTACCATTTGATTAATACCTGCTGCTGCACCGTATTGGTCTGATTCAACTACTCCCTGTATCATCGATTGTTCTAATGGAGAGAAAAATTGTATACATGCATTTTCCAAAAATAAAAATATAAAGACAAGTATAATCATCCCGTAATAAAGCGAAATTAGGATTCCAATATTACAGAGCGAACAACATATGTTACTTACTGTACATATACGTTGTCTATCAAAACGATACACTACTGTCCCTACTAATAGAAAAAAGATTCATGCAGGTAATGCAATCATAATTTGTGTCATCGTTGCGTAAACTGGTTGTTTTCCGTATTAATCTAGCAAATAAAATATTAAAAAAATTCCAGCAATCATAGAACCGAGTCGCTCTAAAATATTTGCTAGAAAAAACGTGCATACACTTTGTTGCGAAATAACTGTAGCATTTCTTTCATACTTCGTATCCTTTCTCTCGACAAAATAGTATTATTTTAGTAATTTCTTGGAAGTTACATTATATTTTTCGACCATTATCCAATCTTTTCCTTCTTTATAAAAAACATAAAAAAGAGCCCTTATTCTCAACACAAGGACTCTTTTCATAAACTATTTAGCTACTTCTTCTTTCGGCATTACCATACCTTTATAAAGTTGAACAGTTATCCAGTAATACATGAAATAAATGACTAAGAAGATTCCTATTGGCACCCACACTTTCACAAACGGGTCAACTAATATAAAGCTGAATAAGTTAAGCCCAACTAAAACGTGAGAAATGCCAATGATCGCTGGGAAGATAAATAAATATGAAATTTCTTTATATATACTTTTCGTTAACATACTACGTCTCACACCAATTTTTCGTAACATTTCATAACGGCGTACGTCGCGAGAAGCACCTGTTAATATTTTGAACATAAGGGAACTTGCCATCATTGCTAAAAAGGCAATTCCGAGGAAAAATCCCATAAACATCGTTCCGCTCATGAAGCTGTTCATAAACTGATAAATTGTCATTTTCGTAAATAAGTCTACCTTTTCACCTGTTGCTTTTTCAATTTGTGCTTTTTGTCTCTTATCTATTTCGATCAATAACGGTTTATATTTTTTCATATCATCTACTTTTGCTAATGTTACAGTATGTTCTGTTCCTTGAATCCCTTTATAATGCTCTTCGTCTGCAATTCTTACTGGCTTTCCGCTAAATTGATTATGCGTAATTTGTATCTCTCTTACAACTGCGTCTTCCCAATCCTTTGGCATATGAGGGAATTTTGCTAATTCAGGAGCCTCTAAAGCTGAATATACAGGTTCAGTTAAAGGTTCAGTCACACGTTTGCGAACAGGCTCTTTTAAAGTTTTTGTATCAAAATGGTCTGAAACAAGTGGCGGTTTCGCAGTTAAGTCGTTACGTAAATAATAAACCGCTTCTCCATCTACTTTATATTTGTACTTGCTTTCTTCAACAATTTCCATTTCTTTTAAGGCAGCTTTGTCTTGATCATTCGGATCATGAATTACAACATCATATACACGAGAAAAGTCTGTCATAATACCTACATTTTTTTGGAACGCCATACCTGCCGTCATCGCACCTGCGCCTAATGCAATTAACATTGCTACAGTACCTAATACTCTCGATAAACTATTTACTCGAAAGCGTAGCTGTGCATATGTAAAACTATTTAGACCAGTTTCATTTCGTTTTTTATTCCCCTTAATTTTCATCACAAAAAATGGAAGTAATGAACTAAAGATAAAATATGTTCCAAGTGTTGTAACGATGGTTGCTATAATAAAACCTAATTCAGCATATATTTTTACATTGATCATAAAATAGTACCCTGTACTTACTAGTAATACACCAAGTACTGTCATTATTATAATGCGAGTTTTACTTTTCTTCACTTCATCTAGTGTTTCATCTTCACGAATTAACTCTAATTCAGTTTTACGTAACAATCGGACACTGTTCATTAAGCCAGTAATGAAAAATAGTATTAAGAAGAAAATAGCTGTGACTAAAATTGCTGGTGTGTATACAGATGCATAACTACCTTTTGCTGAAATTTCCATTCCATTCATTAAAAAGTTTCCTGCTACACTTGCAAGTAACATCCCTACTAAAATACCGATAATAATACTGACAATCCCCATACCGAATGTTTCAATAAATAATAACTGTGCTACTTTTTTCTTTTTCGCACCAAGCATCATGTACATACCGAGTTCTTTTCTTCTTAACGTGAGTAAGAAAGAGTTGGCATATATAATATAAAATACAGTAATGAAAGATAATAGTATTGCACCTACCCAAAAGACGAGTCTAATACTACTAATTAGGCTATTATCTTTCGTAAATTCACTATTCATCGCCATCGTTTGGAACATGTAGAAAATACTAATACTAATAACGAGGCCAATAAGTAAAACCATATAATCTTTTAACATCTTTTTCATACTATGACGTGATAATTTAAATAACATAGTTTCGCCCCCTACTTAGACTCAGCAGCTGAGCCCATATGAGCGAGCACACCTAAAATGTCTTGATAGAAATTCTCTCGAGTACCTTGACGGTTTAATTCTTTATAAAGAAGACCATCTTGAATAAATAAAATACGCTCACAATAACTTGCACTAAATGCATCGTGTGTAACCATCAAAATACTTACATTATGATTTTCATGTAAATCTTGCATTGCTTCTAATAAACTTTTTGCGTTTTTACTATCAAGCGCACCTGTCGGTTCATCTGCTAATACAATTGCTGGATTATGTACTAAAGCTCTTGCCGCCGCTGTTCTTTGCTTTTGTCCTCCAGAAACAGCCGTCGGATATTTTGTTAAAATTTCGGTGATGCCTAATTTCTTCGCAACGTCATTTACCTTTCCAGTAATCTCACTTGACGGTACGCCTTGCAAAGAAAGTGGTAAAGCGATATTTTCATAAATTGATAAGTTTTCTAGAAGATTAAAATCTTGAAAAATGAAACCTAATTTTTGAGAGCGAAAATCAGATAACGCATTGCCCTTCATAGAAGTAATATTTGTACCAGCTATTGTCACACTACCACCTGTCGCTTGGTCAAGTGTACTTATCACATTAAGTAAAGTCGTTTTTCCAGAACCAGAAGGTCCCATGATCCCGACAAATTCTCCTTCTTTAATACTTAACGATACACCCCTTAATGCTTTTGACTGATTCTCATTTCTTTTCCCATACGTTTTTTCTACACTTTCTACAGTAACTACATTTGTTGACATCTCTTTCACTCCATCCCTTTTGTATAAAATTAATTTCTCACATATTTCTTATTATTTTGTCATGTGAATTCTTAAGAATTTTTTAATTATTCATTCAAGAAGAGTTACACCTGTAACATGAACCTTTTTCCTACTTCATATTCTCATTTTTCTACAACTCGTTCCCTCGATTTCGCTTACATTTACCTTACATTTTTGTAAGATAAAAAAGAAAACACACTAATTGCTAATAGTGTGTTTTCTTTACAATCAATATTTTCTATTCTTTATTTCCTCTTCAATACTAGCCGCAAATACATTTAAAGTAACCACTTCCGACTTCTCTTCCCCATATTTACGTACATTTACAGCTCCGTTCTCCAGTTCCTTATCCCCAATAACAAGAATATAAGGAACTTTTTGCATTTGTGCTTCTCTTATTTTATATCCTAATTTTTCATCTCGCACATCTCGTTCGACACGAACACCAGCTTGTGCTAATTTATCCGCAACCTCATCTGCGTATTGTACATGAACTGCATTCGAAACTGGAATGACTTTCACCTGAACTGGTGCCACCCATGCCGGGAATGCACCTCCAAAGTGCTCAATTAATATTGCTAAGAAGCGATCTAATGACCCTAAAACTGCCCTGTGAATAACAACTGGTCTTTTCTTTTCATTATTTTCATCTATATAATTTAAATCAAATTTCTCTGGCATTTGGAAATCAAGCTGGATTGTTCCGCACTGGTGGCTTCTATTTAAAGCATCTTTAATATGAAAATCAATTTTCGGCCCGTAAAATGCACCGTCACCTTCATTTAGTCTATATTTATAATTTAGCGATTGTAATACATTTTCTAATGCCGCTTCTGCTTGCTCCCATAATTTATCATCACCCATTGAATCTTCTGGACGAGTAGAAAGCTCTACTTCATATTCGAATCCAAAAGTTTTATATACGTAATCAATTTGCGCCATTACTGATTTAATTTCATCTTCAATTTGTTTTGGAGTTACAAATAAATGTGCATCATCTTGGCAGAAAGTACGTACTCTTAATAATCCGTTTAACGCACCACTAAATTCATGACGATGTACTTGACCAAATTCACACATACGAATCGGTAATTCACGATAAGAATGCAATTTATTTTTAAACATAAGCATGTGCCCTGGGCAGTTCATCGGTTTTAATGCAAAACTTTTATTATCTACTTCAGAGAAATACATATTATCTTTATAATGTCCCCAGTGCCCGGATCTCTCCCATACTTCTTGGTTCATCATGAACGGAGTGCGTACTTCTTGATACTTATACTCTTTTTGAATTTCTCTTAAAAATGCTTCCAATTCGTTACGAATCATTTGTCCTTTCGGTAAATAAAACGGCATTCCCGGAGCCTCTTCAGAAAACATAAATAACTCAAGCTCACTGCCTAACTTACGATGATTTCTTTTTGCTGCTTCTTCAACGAAATGTAAATACTCTTCTAATTCTTTTTGAGAAGAGAATGCAACACCATATATGCGCTGAAGCACTTGGTTATTACTATCACCTCGCCAATATGCACCGGAAACGTGAGTTAATTGAAATGCTTTCAAATAACCTGTAGATGGTAAATGTGGTCCTCTACATAAATCTACAAATTCACCTTGTTTATATAGTGTTACACTTTCCCCACTAGGAATTGCTTCTAAAAGTTCTAATTTCAAGCGGTCGTTCATTTCTTGAAACAGTTTAGCTGCTTCTTCTCGAGAAACCTCAACTCGTTCTATCTTTATATTTTCATTTATGATCTTTTTCATTTCTTTTTCGATTTTTCGTAAATCTTCTATGTTTACACTACTTGGAAGATCCATATCATAATAAAATCCATTTTCAATAACAGGCCCTACTCCAAGATTTATATCACCATACAATCTTTTTACAGCTTGCGCTAAAATATGTGCCGCGGAGTGTCTTGCAATTTCTCCCCCTTTATTTGAATCTATAGTAATGATTTCCACTTCCGCATTTTCTTCAATATTTCGGCGTAAATCATATAATCCATCATTTACTTTCCCCGCAACTGCTTTCTTTTTCAAACTACTGCTAATGGATCCAGCAATTTCTTCTAAAGTAACTCCATTTACAAATTCTTTAACGCTACCATCTGGAAATTTAATTTCAATCATTTGTTCTTTCATTTTTCATCTCTCCATTTCATAATAAAAAGCACACTCATCCCTAAAATAGGGACGAGCGTGCTTTTACCCGTGGTTCCACCCAGATTCCCATTGTAAATATACAATGGCTTCATTTACGGTAACGTCGTTTACACGGCACTAGATACTTCATTTCCCTAGTGCAGCTCTAAGGTGGTAAGTTATTTTTCTGCGTTAGGAAGTTCTCAGCTTTCCTTCCTTCTCTGT